>NZ_OBEG01000003.1:90523-398293 GCF_900215415.1 Nocardia amikacinitolerans
CGGGCATTGCCGATGGCACCGGCCGACCGCGAGCGCCGAGGATTCGCGCGGGAGGCGAGCAGCAGACGGCATTGCCGATGGCATCGGTCGCGAGCGCCGAGGATTCGCCCGCTGCCGCTCTCCAGGATCAGCGGGCGCAGTGCGGAATTCGTCAGTTCGGTGGCGATGGTCGGTCCGGCGGACCTGATCCACCACGCACACGTCGGCGGACAGGTCTTCGTCCTCGACCGTTCGCAAATCCGCGATGCACACGGCCGCCCTCCCACGAGTCGGCAACCCCAACCGCGGGACGATCCGCACGTGCCGTTCACGGTACGAGGCGCGCGTCGATCACACGTCGAAAAGCATTGAGGCCGACGAGCTCCGGTGCCGCGTCAGTGCCGGACGCGGCGTGGGCGGCGGATCGGGACCGGGTGCGGTATCAGCTTGCGGTGCGCGAACTGCATGCCGCCGAGTAGTGCGAGCGCGAGCAGCGCGGCGACATAGTCGCCGAGGCCGAGCGAGAGCACGGCGAAACCTCCGAGCAGCGGTACTTCGAGGAGGGCGCACCAGCCGAGGAACCGTAGTCGCGTGGCATTGGCGTCCAGCCAACGCACGCCGTCGTCGATGATCTCGCCCGCCGTGACCGGACAGACCATTCCGTCGCCCACCTGAACGAACCGATGCACCGCGTCGTCGCGGGTGAGCTCGCCGAGCCAGGCCAGGTCGATGAGCCGCTTACCTTCTTCGGCTACTTCTCGGACCGTGTCCATGCGACCCCTTCCGAGTCGATATTCGCGCCGAAGTCTATGCCGCCCGATCCCGGTCTCCTAGAGGTGATCCCCGCCGCCTGAGCTTGTCCGGGCCGAGTCGCCTGATGCTCCGTGCCGCGCCGCCGGATGCTCCGTGCCGCGCCGCCGGACAGTTCCGTGCCGCGCCGCCGGACAGTTCCGCGCCGGACCGTTGGGATGTTTCGCGCCGCGTCGCCGGGTCGGTTCGCCCTGGGCCGCTGGCTCGTTTGGCGCTGGGCCGCTGGGTCGTTTCGCGTCGCGCCGCTGGGTTGGTTCACGCTGGGCCGCTGGGCCGTTTCGCGCGGGGGACGCCGGGTTGGTTCGCGCCGGGCCGCTGGGATGTTTCGCGCTGGGCCCTGGGACGTTTCGTGCTGGGCTGGGCCGCCGGGACGTTTTGTGCTGGGCCGCTGGGTTGGTTCGCGCTGGGCCGCTGGGTTGGTTCGCGCTGGGCCGCTGGGTTGGTTCGCGCTGGGCCGTTGGGATGTTTAGCGCCGCGCGGCTGGTCGTTTGGCGGTGGGCCGCTGGGTCGTTTGGCGCTGGGCCGCTAGGTCGTTTCGCGTCGCGCAGCTGGGTTGATTCGCGCCGGGCCGTTGGGATGTTTCGCTCCGCATCCCGGGTCGTTTCGCCCTGGGCCGCTTGGTCGTTTGGCGCTGGGCAGCGGGGTTGGTTCGTGCTGGGCCGCTGGGTTGGTTCGTGCTGGGCCGGGTCGTTTCGTGTCGCGCCGCTGGGTTGGTTCGCGCCGCGCCGCCGGATTGTTCGCGCCGGGCCGTTGGGATGTTTAGCGCCGCGCCGCTGAGTCGTTTGGCGGTGGGCCGCTGGGCTGCTGGGTCGTTTGGCGCTGGGCCGCTAGGTCGCTTCGCGTCGCGCCGCTGAGTTGGTTCGCTGCGGGCCGCTGGGTTGGTTCGTGCTGGACCGCTAGGTCGCTTCGTGCGGCGCCGCCGGATTGTTCGCGCCGGGCCGTTGGGATGTTTAGCTCCGCGTCGCCGGGTCGTTTCGCGCTTGGCCGTTGGGACTATTCGCACCACGCCGCTGAGTTGGTTCGCGCTGGGCCGCTGGGTCGTTTCGCGCGGGGGCCGCCGGGTTGGTTCGCGCCGGGCCGCCGGGTTGGTTCGCGATGGGCCGCTGGGTGGGTTGGCACCGGGCCGCTGGATGGGTTGGCGTTGGGCCGCTGGGACGTTTCGCGCTGGGCTGCTGGGACGTTTGTGCTGGGCCGCTGGGTTGGTTCGCTGCGGGCGGCTGGGTTGGTCCGCGCCGCGCCGCCGGGTCCTTCGCTCGGCGGCGCGCCGACGGGAATACCCACGACGGATGACCCGAACGGATACCGTCGATTCTCGTGCGGCGCGTGCTGATCACCGGAATGTCGGGCGTAGGCAAGTCCTCACTGCTGCGTGAGCTGGCCGCGCGCGGCTATCGGACCGTCGACACCGACTACGGGGGATACCACCGCACGGTGGACGGCGAAACCCTCTGGCGGCCGGACCGAATCGAGGCGCTGCTGGATTCGGCGCCGGAATCGCAACCGGGCGCGCTGTTCGTCCAGGGCACGACCCGCAATCAGACGCTGTTCTATCCGCGTTTCCACCACATCGTGCTGCTCAGCGCACCCGCGGAGGTCTTGGAACACCGGCTGACCACTCGCACGACCAATTCCTACGGCAAGGATCCGGCCGAACTCGCCGAGGCGCTCGGCTATCTGGAGACGGTCGAACCGGCGCTGCGGGAGGACGCCACCCTGGAGGTGGTGACCACGGTGCCCGTTCCGAGAGTGGCCGACATCGTCTTGGCCCACGTGTTGCCGAAGGAACCGGCCGCCTGTTCGTCGCGCGCGTAGCACGGACCGGTGCTGCCGCGCGGGACGGGTACTGGCATGCTGACCGGCATGATCACACTGCGGTACCAAGGGGCACGCCTGCTGGCGGGGATTTCGGCGGGCGTCTTGCTGCTCGCCGGTTGCGGCGGGAACGACGACGCGGCGTCGAATTCGGCCGCGCCGACCACTCCGCGCGACCAGCTACTGCTGTCGGAATCCGAATTCCCTGCCGGTACAAAGAAAGTCGATCTGCCCAAGGACCGGCTGGAGACGGCGGCCGCCGATCTCGCTGGTACGCAACAGAGTTCGACAATCACTCCGGCGGAGTGCGCGAGCACTCAGCAGGACCTCGGCACGGCGACCAAGGACCTGCTCGCCGACGCGTCCGTCGCGGGCGCCACCGACGAGAAGGCCGGGCTGATGTTCGTCGAGTTCGTCGCGGGTCGCACCGCCGACCTGGCGAAGATCACCGACGGCAACAAGAAGTGCGGCGAGGTGAGCGCGACCTCCACGGTGGAGGGCAAGCAGATCACCTCGGTCGTCAAGGTGGAGAACATGGACGCGCCCGCGGGGCTGAACGGCGCCGAGGCCATCGTCTACAAGTCGGTGAGCACCTCGACCGTCGGCGCGGGCAAGCCGCTCACGTCCACCGCCTACCAGGGCATGGCCGTGCTGCGCGGCACCACCGTCGTGGTGCGCGTCGCCGCGCTGAAGGACTCGCTGGACGAGGCCGCGTTCGAGAAGTTCTTCCTCGACGCCGTGGAGAAGGTGCGCAAGGCGGCGTAGTCAGTCCGCCCGGCGCAGGGCGGTCGGTGTGCACCCCCACCAGCGACGGCACGATCGGGTGAAGGTCGCCTGTTCGGCGAAGCCGAGGAGCGAGGCGATCTGGCCCATCGGCATGTCGGTGGTGGTGAGGTAGCGGCGGGCTTCGTCGCGGCGCACGTCGTCGAGCAGGGCGGCGAAGGTGGTGTCCTCCGCCGCCAACCTGCGCTGCAGGGTGCGCGGATGCATAGTGAAAAGCCTTGCCACCGAGCCGATTTCGGGCGGTGTCGTGCCGAGCAGCTGACGCAGCGCGGCACGCACCCTCGGCACGATCGACGCGCCGCCGTCGGCGGCCTGCTCGGCGAGGAAGGCCATGGCCAGCCGGTGCAGATTCTGGTCGACGCCGGAGAGCGGCCGGTCGGCGAGGGCGCTCGGCACTCGCAGGATCGCCGCGGGCCTGCCGACGCGCACCGGTGCGCCGAAGAACTCCTCGTAGGCGCTCAGCGGTGCGGGCGGGTGGTAGGGCAGTTCGACCGAACGCAGGCCGTAGCGCTCCTCGGCCAGTCGCTGGATGGCGCGGTGCACGAAGCCTAGGCCGAGGTCGGTGCCCTGGACCGGGGCGGGGAGATCCGGCGGGCCGCCGTAGCGCAGCGCGATCACGCCGCGGTCGCCGTACGGGTCGTCGGCCAAAGTCAGGCTCAGCGAGCGCGCGTGCACGAACAGGTAGCGCGAGGAGCATTCGAGCGCGTCGGCGAGGGTGGGGGAGTTGCGGATCGCCAGCGCAAGCGGGCCGAGCATGTCGAAGTCCTGGCGGTGGGCGATGCGTAGCCCGAGGTCGGGGCAGGCGAGACAATGAGCGGCCAACTCCAGGACCGCCGCAACGGCCTGGTCGGAGACGAGTAGATCGTCGGCGTCCAGGGCGGCGGCGGGCAGGCCCACCGCCGCGGCGTACTCCTCGGCATTGCCGCCCAGTTCCGCGACGGTGGCGCGGAAGCCGCGCAAGCCTGCGGACCGGATAGCGGACATGTCGTCCAGAATCAAATAGTTGTCGCGTGGAGTCAAGAACGTGGCCGCTCGGATCCGCACACTGGAGGCCATGACAGTCGCGCAGGACCATCTTGATGTCGTGATCGTCGGCGCGGGCCTCTCGGGCATCGGCGCCGCCTACCGGCTCCAGACCGAATGCCCCGGCAAGAGCTACGCCGTGCTCGAGGCGCGTGACGCGCTCGGCGGCACCTGGGATCTGTTCCGCTACCCGGGAATTCGCTCGGATTCGGACATGTTCACCCTCGGCTACCCGTTCAAGCCGTGGCGCGACGCGAAGTCGATCGCCGACGGGCCCTCGATCCTGCGCTACATCCGGGAGACGGCGGCCGAGAACGGCATCGATCGGCACATCCGCTTCCGCACCAAGGTGCTTTCGGCCGAATGGTCGAGCGCCGAGTCCCGGTGGACCCTCACCCTCGCCGAGCGCGACTCGGCGGGCAACACCGTCGAGCGCACCATGACCTGCGGCTTCCTCTACGCCTGCGCGGGCTACTACGACTACGAGCGCGGCCACGCCCCGGAGTTCCCCGGCGCCGACACCTTCGCGGGGCGGATCGTGCACCCCCAGTTCTGGCCGGAAGACCTCGATTACGCGGGCAAACGGGTCGTGGTGATCGGCAGCGGCGCCACCGCGGTGACGCTGGTGCCTTCGATGGCCGAGCAGGCCGAGCTGGTGACGATGTTGCAACGCAGCCCGACCTGGATCAGCGCCGTCCCCGGCCGCGACAAGCAGGCCGACAAGATCCGCGAACTGCTTCCGCCTCGGCTGGCGCACCGGGTGATCCGCACCAAGAACATCTTGTTCAGCATCGGCTTCTATCAGTACTGCCGCCGTCGTCCCGAGTCGGCGCGCAGGCTGCTCACCGGTCTCACCACGCGCATCCTCAAAGACGAGAAGGCCGTCGCCGAGCACTTCACACCCAGCTATAACCCGTGGGACCAGCGGCTGTGCGCGGTGCCGGACGCCGACTTCTTCAAGGCGATGAAGAAGGGCAAGGCGGAGGTCGTCACCGACCACATCGACAGTTTCGTGCCCGAGGGCATCCGGCTGAAGTCCGGACGGGTGCTGGCTGCCGACATCATCGTCACGGCGACCGGGTTGCGGCTGCTCGCCTTCGGCGGCATCACGCCGCACGTCGACGGCGTTCCGGTGCGGCTGTCCGAGCAGTTCGTCTGGCAGGGGGCGATGCTCACCGGCGTGCCCAACTTCGCGGTCTGCATCGGGTACACCAACGCCTCGTGGACCTTGCGCGCCGACCTGACCTCCCGGCTGGTCTGCAAGGTGCTGCGGCACATGGACGCCAACGACTACGCGGCCGTCGTCCCCGAGCCGGATCACGTGCTGACCGAGCATCCGCTGCTCGATCTGGCCTCCGGCTACATCCAGCGCTCCATCGACGAGTTCCCGCGCCAAGGCGAGCGGCACCCGTGGAAGGTCAGGCAGAACTATCTGCTGGATTCGGCAACGACCCTGCGCACCAACCTGAGCAAGACGCTGAAGCCGACGCCGCGCGCTGACCAGGTGCCGGTGCTCGCCGCCGCGCGCTGATCGCGAATCCTCACCCGAAACGGGTGAGGTATTCCGCGGGTGTACCCGCTGGGATGGACATCCAGGTTTCTCCTTCGCGGAAGGGAATGCAGATGACCACACCCGGAACCCAGCACCCGGTTCGCCAGGGCATCGCGGCGGGCACCTCCATCGGCGCCGCGATCCTGCTGCTGACCGTGGGCGTACTGCAGATCTTGGAGGGCATCTCGGCCGTCGTCGACGACGAACTGTTCGTCGTCGGTGCCGAGTACGTGTACCAGTTCGACATCTCGACGTGGGGCTGGATCCACATCGTGCTCGGCGCGATCCTGGTGATCTGCGCGATCGGCCTGATGACCGGAAGCACCTGGGGCAGAGTCGCGGCGATCGTCATCGCGGCGCTCGCGATCATCGCGAACTTCCTGTCGCTGCCCTACTACCCGTACTGGTCCATCCTGATCATCGCCCTCAGCATCGTGGTGATCTGGGCGGTGTCGACCTGGCGCACCGACGAGTACTGACGGTCGCGGTTCTATGGTGGGGCGATGGCCAAGGCGATCGCCATCGGCCGCGCGCAGTGGCTCGGTTACCGCTGGCGCGGCCACGGACTGAACGGGCGAACCAACGGCGGGTTGCTCGACGACCTGCTGCTACTCGGATTCCAGGACGGCCGCTTCGGCGGCGCCGCGTACTCACTGCGTCAGCGCACGGACCGCATCGGGTCGACGTCGTTGTCGCGGGCCATCGATCCGGCCGGGCCGCTGGTGAGCTGGTGGACTCTGCGCGGCGCACCGCACGCGCACCGGCTCGCCCAGCTGGACGTGCTGCGCGACGCGCTCGCGCCGCGCGCCTCCGACGAGGGCGGCGCTGCGCACGCCGAGGCCGTCGCCGAGGTCGCCGCGGCGCTGCGCGCGGTCGTCACCCGGCCGACCCCGAAATCCGCCGCCAGCACCGCGGTGACCGCGCGCGTGTCACCCGGGCTGACGCGCTGGTGCGACCGCTGCCGCGCGACGCACGTGCCGGACGGACTGTTCCGCGCGGCAGGCTGCCACGCGCAGATCGTGCTCGGCCCGGAGGTGGACCGCGCGACCATGCTGTACCCGACCCCGGATCACCCTGCGGTCGGCGTCCAACAGCCGCGCCTCGCCCTGCTGCGCACGTTCTTCCGGGTGAACGGCCCCACCACCCGCCCCCTCTTCCGCGATTGGCTCGGCGTCGGTGTCGACGAGGTGTGGCGCGAGGTGGCGGGGACGCTGGTGCGGGTGCAGGTGGACGACCGGCGGTACGAGATGCCGGAGTCGCTCGTCGACGCGGTGTTGGGGGCGGGTGCGCCGGAGGGTGTCGTGCTGGTTCCGCCGGGGGATCCGTATCTGCGGCAAGCCGATCGGGCTCTGCTCGTTCCGGACAGTGATCGGCGGCGGGAAGTGTGGCGGGCGTTGTCCGCGCCGGGGGCGGTGCTGGTCGACGGGGAGGTGATGGGGGTTTGGCGTTATCGGCGCGCGGAGCATCGGATGGTGGTGAGTGCGTTCGACAAGCTGAGCCGCGCTAGGCGGGGTGAGGTGGAGGGAGATGCGGTGGGGTTGACCGGGGACGAGCGGTTGCGGTTCGAGTGGGAGTAGGCGTCGGCCGCTCAAAGGCTTTGCGCCGCAGCATGTTGCTCACCCACTGCGCCGATCGGCACGCCAATCATCAGATCCCGGCGCAACCCTGACCTTCGACCCGAAATCGCCAGGCCCCCAATGCGACCCGAAAGCGCCAGGCCCCGAATGCGACCCTAAATCGCCCGGCGGAGTGCGAGCCGAAAGCGTCGGGCGGAGCGCGAGCCGAAAGCGTCGGGCGGAGTGCGAGCCGAAAGCGTCGGGCGGAATGCGACCCGAAAGCGCCGGGCGGAATGCGACCCGAAAGCGCCGGGCGGAGTGCGAGCCGGAAGCGCCGGGCGGAGTGCGAGCCGGAAGCGCCGGGCGGAATGCGATCCGAAAGCGCCAGGCCCCGAATGCGACCCGAAATCGCGCGGTGGAATGCGACCCTAAACCGCCCGGCGGATTGCGAGCCGAAAGCGCCGGGCGCCAAATGTGACCCGAAATCGACGGTAGTCAAATGGTTGCTTATCAAGATCAACTATCCGCCATATGACTACCGTCGAATCCATTTCTCTATCGACGGTAGTCAAATGGTGGAAGCCCCCTAGCCACACGCAACACCACAACCCCAACACGACCACTCCGAAGCGCAACCACAGCCGGTCGACCACGCCGGAACTCGAACCCACGCCCGCGAACTGCGGGAGGTAAGCCGGGTACGGCACCCAACGCGCCCAGCACTGCTCAGAGGAAAACATGGGTAGGCCAAGCTATTCGGGCCCGCCAACCCCTGGGCATCACGTCCCCAACGCAACCCCACACGCGATCCAGCCGTACCGAACCACCCGGCTCACCGACGCCCACCGACCGCGCTCGCCTTTCCGCTCGAGACCGAACGCTGCTGATGCGTCGCAAGAGTCACCCAACGCCCGCCAGACGCACGCACTGGCCCCATGCGACTGCCGCTTACCTGTCATGCCGAATGCTGCAATGTCTCGCGCTGGGCACCCGCCGTCAGCCCAGACCCACTGGCCCGCCCGCCTGCCGCCCCGTAGCCGACACGGTTGACCTTCATGTTGGTTGAGACTCCATGATGGCTCGGTGCGGAGTTCCAGAGTCGAGGAGTTGATCACCATCGGAGCGTTGGCGCGGGCCAGCGGGCTGACGGCGAGCGCTCTGCGGTTCTACGGCGACTGCGGACTGCTGGTGCCCGCCGAGGTCGACTCGGTGACCGGATACCGGTACTACACGCGCTCGCAGTGTGAGCGGGCAGTGCTGATTCGGCGGCTGCGGGGCATCGAGCTGTCGTTGGAGGCGATCACCGAGGTGTTGGCGGGTGACCCGAGCCGCGCCGAACGGTTGCTCGACGCGCACGTCGCCGAGCTCGCGCGCCGGGCCGACGCTGCCGCTCGGGTGGCGGCGCAGGTCAAGCGGGCCCTCGGCGCCGGGCGCGGCATCGCGGTACCCGCGGCGGATCTGGCGCGCGCCATCGGGCAAGTCGGCACGGCCGCAGCGATCGATGACACCGTGCCGGTGCTCACGGGGGTGCTGGTGGAAGCGGATTCGACCGCACTCACCCTCACCGCCACCGACCGCTACCGGCTTTCGACACGCACCCTCGCACCGCTGCGGGACGGCGGCGAGGAGTGGTCGGTGGTAGTCGAAGCCGCGACGCTCGCGGCGCTGCGCCCATGGCTGGACTCGATCGAGGAAGTGGTCCTCGCGCCGAGCGACTCCGGTATCGCCTTCGTCTGCGGAGAAATCGAGCACCGCTGCGACGGAATCGAGCAACCCTTCCCCGACTACCGCGCGGTCCTCGACGGACTACCCCCGGTCCAGACCCGGATGCTGGTAGCCCGCGCCGCCCTGCTCGAGCTGCTGGAGACGGCGGACGACACCGTGGTGTGCACCATCGACCCGTCCGGTCTCGGGGTGTCATCTACCGCCACGGATGCCCTTTCGCCTGCCGTAGCCGCCGGCTCTGCTGACGCCACCTCGTGCGCCATGGACGGCTCCAACCTCGCGGTCGCGGCTGCCGCCACGGAAACCCGGCCGCCCACCGGTGTCGCCGGTTCAGCTGACGCCATCGCGCGCGCCACCGACCAGTCCGGCCTCGCAGCAGCGGGGATCATCACCGTCACTCGGTTACCCGCTGTTGTCACCGGAGGACCGATGGAACTCGCGTTCCGGTCCGAAGTGTTGCGCTCCGCTGTGGCGAGTGCGCTCGGACCGGACCTGATGTTCGATCTCGCCGCGGCCGACCAGCCCGTCGTTGTCCGGTCGGCGACCGACGGTGATCTCACCACTCTCGTCATGCCCACATTCGTTCCGAGCAAGGAGAACCACACCCGATGACCGATCAGACCGACACCACCATGGAAGCCATCACCCGCGCTGTCGAGCTCGGCCGCGCGGGAGACCGCGATGCTGCCCGCACCATGCTGACCGAGCTCTGGGCCGACCTCGGACCGCAGGGCGATCCCCTGCACCGCTGCACCCTCGCGCACTACCTCGCCGACCTGCACGACGACGCCGCACAGGCCCTCACCTGGGACATCCGCGCGCTCGACGCCGCCGACAGCCTCACCGACGAACGCGTCCGCCGCTACAACGCGGGGCTCGAGGTGCGCTGCTTCTACCCCTCCCTGCACCTGAACCTCGCCGACAACTACCGCCGCCTCGGCTCCTTCGAAGCCGCCCGGCAGCAGATCGAGGCCGCCCGCGGATGCCTGCACGCGCTCGGCGAGGACCAGTACGGCACGATGCTGCGCACCGCGGTGGAGGAAGTGGGGGAAGCGATCCGGGATGAGCGCACCGAGCCGCGGGTGTCCGCTCCACGCTGAACCGTGATCCCCCGGCTTACCTCCCGCGGTTATCTGGGCAGTTTGCCACGGTGGCGTGCATTGGCCTCGAGGCGTTGCTGTTCTCGGGCGAGTACGCGGCTCACTTCTCGTAGAGCGGTGATCTGTTCTTCTACGCGGACTCGTTTGTCGGCCAGCAAGCGAGCGCCGTCGGCGCAGTCGATGTCGCGGCTACGTATTCCCTCGAGGATCTGGCGAATCTCGTTGAGCGAGAAGCCCAGCGACTGCATGCTGCGCAGTAGCCGCACTTCCCCGACGAGGGACTCGGGGTACTCCCGGTAGTTGTTGCTGGAGCGGTGCACGTCGCCGAGCAGTCCTTGGCGTTCGTAGTAGCGCAAGGTGTGCCTGCCCACGCCGGTGCGTGTTTCCAGTTCGCCGATCCGCATCAGGGCTTCTCACTTGACTGTAGACCTACCTCGACACTTTAGCCTTCGGCCAGCACTACCTCGAGGAGTTCGATATGTACCTGCTGGCCGGCGCCGAGACCACCGTGTCCTGTTCGTGTGCGCGGGCGTTCGCCTATGCCGCCGATCTGGAGAACTTCGCGGACTGGTTCCCCGGCGTACTCGGTATCACCGCGCACAATGATCTGCCGTTCGACGAGCCAGGCAAGCAGTACCTAGAGACGGTCGCGGTGCCTTTGCGTGGACGTCGGCGGGTCTTGATTCGAGTGGAAGAAGCCAGTCCGCCACGTCGCCTTGTCACCGAAGGAAACATGCCATTTCTGTTGCCGCGCATGGAAATAGACTTCGAAAGCACCGGACCCGAGACCTGCACGATCCACTGGCGCATGTTCAGCCGCACCGACAACCCAGCTGTCCGATTAATCGCGCTACCGCTCGCTCGGCGGACGATGCGCAGACGAGCCGACGCGGCACTGCGCAACCTCGCCCGCCGATTGGACGGCGCGGCGTAACGGCCGACGAGCGGTGCGAGCGACACCATCCGTTCCGGCCGACTGGTCTCGCACCGCGTTGTGCTGCGCGTTCTCGAACCGGCTGACGCGGGCGGCAAGAACAAGACTGTTTCTTCACGAATTGTCACCGCATGCTGGGGCGGCCCATCGAGCGAAGAGGAGAACCCCTCATGTCGACCGCGCACAATGCCGATGCGCCCCTGCATCTTTCGGGAAACAACGCGCCGATCGCCGAGGAGGTGACGGTGGAACCGGCCATGGTTGTCGGAGCGATTCCCGAAGACCTGAACGGGGTGTACCTGCGTAACGGGCCCAACCCGCGCACCGGTTGGTCGCCGCACTATTTCTCCGGCGACGGCATGGTCCACGCGGTGGCGTTGCGGGACGGACGTGCTCGCTGGTACCGCAACCGGTACGTGCGAACCCCCTTGTTCGCACATCCGGGGCAGTCCCGGCTCGCCCTGGCGGTCGACCGCGACAGCGGAACGGTGGACTACCGAGTCAGCACGGCCAACACCCACGTGGTCGCGCATGCGGGTCGGTTGCTGGCACTCGAGGAGGGCGGATTCCCGTATGAGATCACGCCGGAGCTGGAGACGGTGGGACCATTCACCTTCGCCGACGCGCTGCACACCCCGATGACCGCGCATCCCAAGATCTGCCCGAGGACCGGGGAGTTGTTGTTCTTCGGTGTCCAACAGCGTCCGCCGTATCTGACCTATTACCGCGCCGCGGCGACCGGCGAGCTGCTCCAAGCGCAGGTGGTGCCCGTCCCGCGCGCGACGATGATGCACGACTTCGCCATCACCGAAACCTACGCGATCTTCATGGACCTTCCTGTGGTGTTCGACCGCGCCGCCTCTCGGATGCCTTGGCGATGGGACGACCGGCACGGCGCCCGGTTCGGCGTCATGCGCAGAGAAGGCGGGCGAGTGCGGTGGTTCGACGTCGAACCTTGCTACGTGTGGCACACCATGAACGCTTTCGAGGCGGACGGCGCGGTCACGATCACCGGCTGCCGGGTGCCTACGCTGTGGCGAGGTGGTCCCGACGACGTCGGTGGTGGACTCCCGCGCTTACACCGCTGGCGGCTCGACTTACGCACGGGCACCGCCACCGAGCAACCACTCGACGACGCGGCGATCGAATACCCGCGAGTCGCCGATGCCGATGTCGGACAGTACAACCGCTTCGGGTACGTCACCAGCTTCTCGATGGAGGCCGAACCGAACCATTCGGAAATCTACCGGTACGACTTCACCGGAGAAGTCTCGCGCCGAGCGCACCGACTGCCCGCCGGACACACCTGCGGTGAAGCGGCTTTCGTCGCACGCCCCGGCGCGGCGGACAGCGACGACGGATACTTGATGACTTTCGTCCACGACCGCTCCCGAGGCACCAGCTACCTGGCGATCCTCGACGCCGCCGACCCGGCCGCCCGACCGATCGCGGAAGTGCACCTGCCCGTCCGTATTCCGATGGGGTTTCACGGGAACTGGCTACCCGACCACTGACGCCGACCGCCTCGAGACCGATGCACCCGCCCGTGCGGCTCCGCGCAGTGCAGATCCGCCGCCACCGCGTCCAACTCCGACACATGGTCGACCTGCAACGTCGTGTGCTCCACCCCGAATTCCGCGAGCAACACGCGCTCGATGTCCAACCGCACGGCGTGGCAGTCGGCGCGATCGTCGACCAAGATGTGCGCCGACAGCGACGGCTCGCCCGAGGTGATCACCCACACGTGCAGATCGTGCACCTCGGTGACCTGCGGAAGGGTGACGATGCGCGCGCCGATGGCGTCGGGGTCGAGGTGGGCTGGGGCGGCCTCCAGGAAGATCCGTCCCGATTCGCGGACCAGCGCCCACCCGGCCTTCACCATCAGCGCGGCGACCACGAGGGCGGCGATGGCGTCGGCGCGGGGGTAGCCCGCCAACCACACCACCGCGCCCGCGATGGCCGTGCCGATGAACGCGTACAGGTCGTTGAGGATGTGCTGGAAGGCGCCTTCGACGTTGAGGCTGGTGCGGTTGGCTCGGCTGATGCACCACGCGGCGACGATGTTGACGACGATGCCGACCAGCGCGGTGAAGAACACCAGCGGGCCTTCCACGTCCGGCGGATGGATCAGCCGGCTGACGCCCTCGTAGACGAACCACGCCGCGAGCAGCAGCAGGGTGATGCCGTTGGCCTGCGCCGAAAGGATCTCCGCGCGCTTGTAGCCGTAGGTGTACTGCCCGCGCGCGGGCCGCTTGGACAGCCGGATGGCGATCAGCGCGAGCACGATCGATGCGGCGTCGGTGAGCATGTGCGCGGCATCGGTGATCAGTGCCAGCGAGTGCGCGAGCAGACCGACCACCACCTCCGCCGCCATGAACGCGACGATCAGTGCCAGTGCGATGCTCAGCCAGCGCGGGTCGGAGTCGGCGGACACGCCGTGATCGTGGTGATGCCCGTTGCCGTGATCGTGGCTGTGATCATGGGAGTGCCGACGATCCCCGGCGCGTTCGCGCTCTTCCGCCGCGATGTTCGTCGGGCGCGGCGACCCGCACTGATCCCCCATGGTCGAACGTTCCTTCCGTTTCGGACGGCTGCCGTCGCATAGCCTAACCTACCTTGCAGACATGCGCATGTCTGCATCGGTAGGTGTAGAAGGGTTGCCGCGCGGGTATCCGCTCCCGGGCGCGCCACCGTGGTGCGCAACTGTGATCTTCTGCGGTGCACTGTCGTTCGGACCTGCGGTTACGATGCGGACGCACCTCCCGGGTGATCGACCGAAAAACCCGCGCGGTGCGCGCCTTCCGGTCACTCGGAAGGCCCGACACAAAGGGGTATTCGATGGACAGGCCGGCGTGGGCGCCCGAGGGCGTCGATATGCAACAGGCGAGCCCGGCACGGATGTACGACGCCTTGCTCGGGGGCTCGCACAATTTCGATGTCGACCGCAAGGCCGCCGAACTCGGCAAGCAGCTGGTTCCCGACCTGCCGCGAGTCGCGCTGAGCAACCGGGCCTTCCTGCGCAGGGCGGTGCGCTTCCTGGTCGACGCGGGCATCCGCCAGTTCTTGGACATCGGCTCGGGTATACCCACGGCGGGCAACGTGCACGAGGTGGCCCAGAAACTCGACCCCGAGATCCGCGTGCTCTACGCCGACATCGACCCCGTCGCCGTCGCGCACTCGAAGGCGATCCTGAGCGGCAACGACCGCGCCGCGGCGATCGAGGCCGATCTGCGCAAGCCCGAGGAACTGCTCGGAAAAGTCCGCGCGACCGGTTTGATCGACTTCGAGCAGCCGGTCGGTGTGCTGATGGTCGCGGTGCTGCACCTGCTCTCCGACGACGACGCGCCCGCCGAGCGGGTGGCCGCGGTGCGTGACGCCGTGCCGAGCGGTTCCTACCTGGCGATCTCGCACCTGACCTCCGAGCTGCGGCCCGAGGACGCCGCCCAGCTCGGCGCCAACGCCGCCCAGCAGAGCAAGGTCGGGGTCTACTTCCGCCCCGCCGCGGCGATCACGGCTATGTTCGACGGATGGGACCTGGTGGAACCGGGCGTGGTCGAGCTACCCGCCTGGCGCCCGGAATCCGAGCGCGATCACCACGAGGCGCCCGGCCGGTCGCTCGGCTTGGCGGGCGTGGGTCGCAAAGGCTGAGGCGGAAAGAGTAGTGGGTCTGCGTGATCTGGCGTTGCGATGGGCGGACGCGCTCGACGGCGTCGTCGCCCCCACGCTCACGCGGACCGAGACCGAGGCGATGCTCGCCGATCTCGCCGAACTCCTCGTCGCCACCCTCCGCGGCGACGCCGACCTGCGCAACGCGCACGACGCGGCGGTGGTGCTGGTCGCCGCGAACTATCGCGACCCGCTCGTGGTCAGCCGTTCGATCGAGGTGATCTGCCGCGACATGGTCGAGGAGATCTGTTCGCCCGGCACCCCCGACTACGAACGGGTGCGCGATCGCGCCGTTGCCGTGGCCGCCGAGTTCGCCGCGGGCTGCACCGGAGCGTTGCGCGCCGCCGCGCTGGTCGAACAGGAGTCGACTCTCGGCGCGGCGCTGGCCGCGGCGCGGGACGCCGAGGTGCGGCGGCAGCTGTCGGAGGCCAGATTCGAGGCCGTGTTCACGGGCGCCTCGGTCGGCATCGGCACCGTCGACGTCAGCGGACACGTCCTCGCGGTGAACGCCGCCTTCGCCGAGATGCTCGGTCTGCCGCTGGAACAGATGCCCGGCCGGTCGGTGGCCGACCTGCTCGGGCCCGCCAACATCGGCCACGCCTACGGCCAGTTCCGGCGCATGCTGGCGGGGGAAACCGATCGGTTCCGCTTGGAGACCCCGCACGTGCGCCCGGACGGCGGACTCGCCCACATCGACCTGTCGATGTCGGCCGTGCGCGACGCGGACGGGCGGATCCAATTCCTGATCGGCGTGGCCGTCGACGTCACCGAACGCAAGCAGCTCGCCGACCAGCTCTGGCACGACGCCCACCACGACGACCTGACCGGCCTGCCCAACCGGCTGCTGTTCTTCGACCGGCTCGCGACCGCCGTGCCGCCGATCGGCCTGTGCTACCTGGACCTGGACGGTTTCAAGGCCGTCAACGACGAGTGGGGGCACACCGTAGGCGATCGCGTGCTGCACGAGGTGGCCCAGCGCCTGCGCGCCGCCGCCGAACCGCGCGCCGGACTCGCGGCCCGCATCGGCGGCGACGAGTTCATCGTGCTGATCGAGCGCTGCGCGGGAGAACCGCAGCTGGCGGCGGTCGCGGACGAACTGCGCGCCGCGCTGGCGATGCCGTTGCGGGTGGCCGGGCATCCCGTGCACATCGGCGCCAGCGTCGGCACCGTGTACGCGGTCGACCGGCCGAACGCGATCGACGCGCTCATGCACGCGGTGGATACCGCCATGTACCAGGACAAGGCGGGTCGTTCGCGCGGGCCGCACCCCACCTGACGGATCACCGGATTGGTTCGGCCGGCTGGGTGCTGTCGCTGGCCGCGTGGGCCGGGCCTGATGGATCCGTCGGACTGGTTCGGCCAGCTGGGTGCTGTCGCTGGCCGCGCGGGCCGGGCCTGACGGATCACCGGACCGGTTCGGCCGACGGCGACCGTCGCTCGCGGCCGAGGCCGCGCCCGATGGATCATCGGATCGGTTCGGCCGGCTGGGTGCTGTCGCTGGCCGCGTTGGCCGGGCCTGACCGATCACCGGACCGGTTCGGCCGACGGCTACCGTCGCTCGCGGCCGAGGCCGCGCCCGATGGATCATCGGACTGGTTCGGCCGGCTGGGTGCCGTCGCTCGCTGCGCCGACCGTGCCGGACGGATCATCGGACTGGTTCGGCCAATTGGGGGGCCGTCGCTCGCTGCGCCGACCGTGCCGGACGGATCATCGGACCGGTTCGGCCAACTGTGTGCCGTCGCTCGCGCAGCGTGGACCGCGCCCGATGGATCATCGGACTGGTTCGGCCAACTGGGGGCCGACGCTCGCCGCACAGGCCGCGCCGGGCGGATCACCGGACCGGTTCGACCAGCGAACTGTCGCCCGCCGCGGCGATCACCGCGCCGTCCTCGATGATCAACCAGCGCCCGCACACGCAGCGCAGATACCGGATGGCGCCGTGCGCGGACACGACGGTGGGGGAGGGCCAAGCGCAGGAAGGGCATGTGGCGGACATGGTTTCAGCCTGATGTAATGGCTTTGTGCATTTCAACCCTTACGGCGGCACCGCGGCGGAGCTGGCCGCCCGGCTGGTGAACGCCGACCCGGAAATGGACCTGCTCGAGGTGCTCGACGCGGCGGGATACAAGCCGCTGGGTTCGCTCGACGCGAGGCAGACCGCGGAATTGCGCCGCTGGATCGCGCGGCTCGCCGAGGTCTTCGACGCGCCCTCGGTGCCGCAGCTCAACGCGCTGCTGGCCGAAACGACCAGTCGCCCTTACATTTCCACGCACGACGGTCGCCCGCCGCACCTGCACTACGCGCACGAGGACGCGCCGACCGACGAGCGGGTGAAGGCCTATACGGCGGCCGGGCTCGCGGCGCTGTTCTGCGAAGACCCCGATCGCATCGGTCGCTGCGCGCGGCCGGGCTGCGCGGTGGTCTTCGTCGACACCTCCCGCAACGGGCGGCGTCGCTTCTGCTCGACACGCTGCTCGAACCGGGTGCACGTGGCCGACCACCGGATGCGGCGCTCGGCGTGAATCCGCCGACTCAGTTGGTGGCGAGCGGTCCGTGCAGCCGGAAGTGCGGGTGCTCCTCGGCGCGGGTCCAGCGCCCGTAGGTCGCCTGGCCCGTGTCGTCGTCGCGCTGGATCGGGCTGACCCAGGTGCGGCGCGGAATCTGGCCGCCGCTGCGCGGGCCGTGTGCGACCAACGGTACCTGCCTGGCCACCAGGTAGTAGTCCTCGTCGGAGCCCGTCTCGGGCAAGTATTCGCACAACTGCTCGGCCGCGTCGCCGAGATCGGCGCCCGCCACGACGCCGTGGCGCGGACTCGGGCCGTCGGCCTCGACGACGACCGCCGAGACGGTCCACATGCGGTTGCCCCGCAGACGCCCGCCGGGGCCGTCGGGGTCGGTAATGGTGCGCTGACGCGGTTCGGTGGTGTCTGCCGCCTCGGCCGCGTACGCGTTCTCGATCATCCTGCACCTCCGGTGGGGACGCGGGTCGGCCGGACCGGTGAGCTGTGATCGATCATCTTGCCTCCCTACGTAATCAGAAGAGAACAGCCGGTCATAGGTCGGGACATCTTGTGTCCGAGGTCAATTCGGCAATTACGAGGAGAACTGACCTGCAAAACAGTGTATAGCCCCGACCCGGCCGCCGTGGCCTAACCGTCCGGTCGACGTGGTGAAACACGTTCGCCAGCATCATGATTCAACCGCTATGGGCCCGTAGGGTGTTACATCTGGTCAGGAAGTATCAGCACACGCAAATCCTGGGCAATCACCGCGCGTGATCGAACGTGTTCGGTTGGCTGCGCGATCGTGCGCGATCAGGCGGTGCCGTTGAGCCGCCCGGCCACCTCGGGCAGCCGATCGATCATCGCGATGGTGAAATCGGCGAGCAGATCGATCAGGCCGTCCCGATCGATGTCGAGCCCGCCGTCCAGCCAGACGAGCACCAGTTCGGCGGCGCCGCCGGTGATGAGCTGGGAAGTCGCGGCGACCGCCGTTTCCTGTCCCGCGGGGAGATCGAGGACGATGCGGGTCTGCTCGATGATGGTGGCGGCGACCGTGCGCATGCCCGCGAACCGGGCGCGCATCAGCGCTTCGTTGCCGTAGGCCTGGGCGAAGACGATCTTCGCCCGGCGCGGGTCGTCGGTGAGCTCGGTGATGAGTGCGGCCACCGCGGCCCGGATGCGCCGCGCGGGCGGGCCTTCGGTCTCGGCGATGGCCACGCGCGCGCGATCGAGCGCGGAACGCTGCACCTCCAGCAGGAGGTCGGAGGCAAGTGCGTCGAGATCGGGAAACGCCTCGTAGAAGAACCTGGGCCCGACCTTGGCCTGTTCGCAGACCCCGCGCACGGTGAGCGCCGCGAGGCCCTGCGTGCCGACGATGTCCAGCGCGGCATCGAGCAGCCGCCTGCGCCGATCCTCGCGACGCTCGGCGCTGGACACCCCGCGGTAAGTGCCGGTGAATGCGCGAGTCACCCGGCCAGCTTGGCACAGCACAAGTTGGGAAACAAACGTTTACGGAAACGCACGTTTCCGATATCGTCGATCCATCGCAGCGTCGCGAAGGGATGGGCCATGAGTCTTCTCGTGCCACAAAGAGTCAGTGCGGTGTCCGACGGGGCCAGGCAGCTGCGGACCCGGCTGTCCTGGCGGGTCCAGCGCGTCGGCGTCCGTTTCGTGCGCCGTTATCCGACCAGGGTGCGTCCACTGGCCGAGCCGCCTGCGGGCAGCGGATTGCGCCCGACCCTTGGTGATTTCGGGCCGCCGGGCATCGGATACACCCTGCACACCCTGGCCGATCCGATCGAGTTCGCGCGCAAGCGTTTCGAACGATTCGGTCCGGTGCAGTGGATGGGCGTGCTCGGCAGGCCGGTGGTCACCGTCGGGAGTCCGGAGGCCTTCGAGGTCGTCATGCTTGACCGGGACAAGGTCTTCTCCGCGCAGCGCGGCTGGGAATGGCTCATCGGCCCGTTCTTCCGCGGCGGCCTGCTGCTGCGCGATTTCGACGAGCATCTGTTCCATCGCCGGATCATGCAGCAGGCGTTCACCCGGCCGCGCTTGGTCGGCTATCTCGAGCTGACCACGCCGCTGCTGCGCGACGGCATTCGGAAGTGGCGTCCGGCCAACGATTTTCCCGTCTACAGCGCCATCAAGAAGCTGCTGCTGCAACAGGCCACCGAGGTGTTCGCCGGCGCCGCGCTCGGACCCGAGGGAACCAAGCTCGAGCATGCCTTCGAGGACGCGGTGCACGGCGGCACGGCGCTGGTCCGCGCCAATCTGCCCGGCGGGGTGTGGGCGCGCGGGCTGCGCGGACGCCGGGTGCTCGAGGAGTACTTCCGCCGTGAGCTGCCCGTCAAACGCGCGGGGGAGGGCAACGACCTGTTCAGCGTGCTGTGCCGGGCCAGCACCGTGGAGGGGCACACCTTCACCGACGACGAGGTCGTCCAGCACATGATCTTCGTGATGATGGCCGCCCACGACACCAGTACGATCGCCTCCGCCATGCTGGTGCACGAGCTCGGCAGGCATCCGGAGTGGCAGGAGCGGCTGCGCGCGGAATCCCGTGCGCTCGGCAAGGATTCGCTCGACTACGACGATCTGGACCGGCTGCCCGCGCTGGACATGGCGTTCAAGGAGGCGCTGCGGATGTACGCCCCGGTCGCCCAGCAGGCCCGCGAAACCCTGCGCGACACCGATATTCTCGGCCACTTCGTGCCGCGGGGAACGCTGATCATGTGCGGCCCGTACACGATGATGCGCACCGACGAATTCTGGCGGGACGCAGCCGCTTTCGACCCGGAGCGATTCGCGCCGGAGCGCCGCGAGGACAAGGCGCACCGCTTCGCCTGGACGCCCTTCGGCGGTGGAGCGCACAAGTGCATCGGGCTCTACTTCGGCGGGATGACGGTCAAGGCCGTGCTGCATCAGATGCTGCTCCACTACCGCTGGACCGTGCCCGCGGACTACGAGGTGCCGCTGGTGGCCGGGACCGGTCCGACGCCCGCCGACGGCCTGCCCATCCGGCTCGAACGGATCCGGCCGTGAGGCTCGCGGCCGACCGCGGTAGGTGCGAAGGGCACGGCATGTGCGAGGCGCTGGCGCCCGCGCTGTTCCGTGTCGGCGCGGACGGCGTCGTCGAGCCGCTGGTCGAGTCGGTATCGCCGCCGGACGTCGAGGTGGTGGCGCTCGCCGTCGACAGCTGTCCCGTCCAGGCGCTCAGCTGGGCGGCGGACTGATTCTCGTCGGCTATTATCTGGCTATACTCGCGAGGCTCTCCCTCTTACGTCCTCGCGAGGAGACTCATGAACGAGTGGGATGGTGCGCACTCCTCGGGTGCGGGACGCGAGATCACGCGCCGCACCGTCCTCGGCTGGGCAACGGCGGCCGCCATCGGCCTCGCCGCGTGCGACCGGTCGACGGACGAGGAACCCGCCGTCCTGAGCGAAGCGGGCATCGTCGCGAACGACGCCTACATCTTCGGCTATCCGCTGGTGCTGATGCACGCGATGCGGGATACCGCGCTGGCGAGCACGCCGGTCAACCGTTTCCAGCATGCCGCGGCGCTGGCGACGCCGGATCGGCGCGGCGCGGTGGGGTACAACCTGGACACGCTGTATTCCACGGCGTGGCTGGATCTTTCGGGCGGCCCGATCGTGCTCCAGGTCCCGGCGGTCGACCCCGGCCGCTACTGGCTGATGCAGATCATGGACGCCTGGACCAACACCGTGCACAACCCGAGCAGCGTGCGCCCGCAGGTGCGGCCCGGCGTGACCACTCCGCCGTTCACTTACGTGATCATCGGTCCGAACTGGTCCGGCGCCCTGCCCGAGGAGCTGACACCACTGCCGATGCCGACCCCCACCGTCTCGGTGCTCGGTCGCATCGAGGTCGAAGGCGCCGCCGACATATCGCGCGTGCACGACATCCAGCGGGGGATACGGCTGGCTTCGCTCGGTGACTGGGTCGCCCGCCGTGTTGCTCCGGCCGAACCGGTCACGCCGCCCGAACCGTCGCAGCCACCGGTCGAGCAGGTCGCCGACATGGACGCCAGGGACTTCTTCGACCGGCTCTGCGCACTCATGGACAC
Organism: Nocardia amikacinitolerans; assembly: GCF_900215415.1. Lineage (NCBI taxonomy): Bacteria > Bacillati > Actinomycetota > Actinomycetes > Mycobacteriales > Nocardiaceae > Nocardia > Nocardia amikacinitolerans. The sequence goes on from NZ_OBEG01000003.1 coordinate 112,046, forward strand.
CGATCGGCCCGCACCGGCCGACGAACCCGCGATGGCGCGGTTCGCCGAGATCGGGATCACGCCGGGCGGCCGGGTCCGCGGCCTCTCCGACGCGGAACTGACGACCGCGGCGACCGATGCCAAGCGCACCATCGACGTCTACGTCGATCCGGAGACCAGGATGTTCAACGACTGGTCCTTCGATCCGCAAGCGGGCGTGTACGGCACCGACTATCTGCACCGCGCGTCCGTCGCGCGAAACGGCCTCGGCGCCAACCTACCTCAGGACGCGATCTACCCCACCTACTTCGGGAGCGCGGACGACAACGGCACACCCGCCCGGTATCGGCTGCGTTTCGCCGCCGGGCAGACCCCGCCCGTCGACGCGTTCTGGTCGCTCACCGCGTACGACGCCGAGGGCTACCTGGTGCGCAATCCCGCGGGCATCTACGCGGTGGGCCATCAGGTCCCGGTCGTGCCGGGACCGGACGGCACGATCGAGCTGGCGATTCAGCACGACAACCCCGGATCCGCGGTGCCGCAGGGCAATTGGCTGCCCATCCCGTCGGAAGGTCCGTTCTCGCTCACCATGCGGCTGTACGCGCCGCGCCCCGAGGCGATCGACGGCCGCTGGCAGCCGCCGCCGGTCACCCTCTCGCCGTGAAGCGCGCGGGCGTGCCGCGCGGGCTGCGTAGTCTTGTCGAGACACGTCCGCCGAGCCGCGACCGGAGCGCCCCGTGACCGAACCAAGCCCCTTCCCGGTCCGCGCGAGCGAGCGAAGCGCGCTCGACCGCGTCACCGAACTCGCCGCGGAATTCCGTGCTGCCGCAGCCGATTACGACGAACGCGCCGAGATCGCCGTCGAGCACCTGATCGCGTTGCGCGACGCCGAGGTCGATCGCGCGGTACTGCCGGAGCACGTCGGCGGCACGGGCCTGAGCTACCAGGTGTTCGGACAGCTGGTACGCACGCTGGCGAAGGCCGACCCGTCCACCGCCACCATCTGGACCATGCACGCGGGCGCGGGCGTCGCGCTGGCGGAGATCACCGCGGAAACGCTCGGCCCCTTCTTCGCCGAGGAGTTCTTGGCGGGCAAGCGATTCGCGAACGCGCTCTCCGAACCCGCCAGCGGTAACCGCTTCCTCCAGCCGCAGCAGGAGGCGCTGCCCGCGCCGGGCGGCTGGGAGCTGACCGGCGCCAAGAGGTTCGTCTCCGGCGCCGAGATCGCCGACTATCTTTTCGTCAACGCCCTCGTCGACGGCGTGCCGACCTTCTTCGGGGTGGTGCCGGACGCGACCGTGTCGATCATCCCGATCTGGGACACGCTCGGGTTGCGCGCCACCCGCAGCCAGCTGCTGTCGTTCGAGCGGACCGTGCTGCGCGCCGAGTACCGCGGAAGACGGCCCGACGCGGGCGATTTCGCGGTGATTCCCGCCGGGCTGCCCGCCCTCTCGCTCGGCATCGCCGACGCGGCGCTGGACGCCTTGGTCGAGCACGCGGCGTCGCGGGTGATCCTCGGCGCCCCGCTGTCGCACCAGCAGTGGGTGCAGCACGAGGTCGCCGACGCGCAGACCAGACTGGCCGCCGCGCACGCGCTGTACGAGCGCGCACTGTGGCAGGCGGACAACGGGATTCCGGCGTTCCTGCCCACGCTCGGGCGAGCCAAATACCTCGCCAACAAGGTCGCCGTCGACGTCGCGCAGCTCGGCGTGCGCGTCGGCGGCGCGTCCGGATATCTCAAGACGTCGCCCATCCAGCGGCACCTGCGCGACGCCGAAGCCGGTCAGCTCATGGCGTATTCGACCGAGGTGCTCGCAGGTGTGATCGGCAAGGAAGTCCTCGGCGTCGTGGACGAGCAGTGATCCGGTTGCCCGTCACGGGGTGACGATGGCGAAGCCGGGATCCGGCTTGTCGAACAGTTCGGGCAGCTGCGCCAGCGCTGCGGCGTTGCCCTCGATGGCTATCTCGCCGCTGCGCACCGCCTCGCGCAGATCGCCGCCCGCGAGGAACGCCCGCGACAGCGCGGCGCGGGTGAGGACGATCGTGGCGTCCGGCGCGGGAAGTCCGTCGTCGGGGCGGCGGTCGTAGTGCACGAGCACGCCGTTGCGCAGTTCGGCGCGGTGCGTGCGATCGGCCTCGTCGCGGAAGCGCCAGTCGGTGACCAGCCGGAGTCCCCACGCTTTCGGTCCGTCGACGCGCAGCGACATGGCGTCGAACGCCTGCTCCACGCTGATCGCGGTCAGCAGATCCGTCGAATTCGCTTGAATCGGTGTGCCGAACGAGCCGTTGCGCAGTTCGTGCGCGCCGCTGAGGTAGAAGTTGCGCCAGGTGGCGTTTTCCGCGCCGTAGGCCAGTTGTTCGAAGGCGCTGGCCTGCAAGTGTTTTGCCGTCGTATCGGTCGGATCGGCGAAGACGACGTAGTTCACCATCTGTGCCACCCACCGATAGTCGCCCGCGTCGTAGGCTCGCTGCGCCTTCTTCAGCACCTCTTTCGCGCCGCCCATCGCCTCGACGTGACGTTTGGCGGACTCGACCGGCGGATGTTCCCACAGGTGCGCGGGATTGCCGTCGAACCAGCCCATGTAGCGCTGGTAGATGGCTTTCACATTGTGGCTGACCGAACCGTAATAGCCCTGCGTCGACCAGGTTTTCGTCAGCTCGGGCGGCAGCTGGATCAGCTCGGCGATCTCGGCGCCGACATAACCCTTGTTGAGCAGCCGCAGCGTCTGGTCGTTGAGGTAGCCGTACAGATCCCGTTGCGCGGAAAGGAATTCCACGATCCGCTCGGTGCCCCAGACCGGCCAGTGATGGGAGGAGAACACCACGTCGCTGGCGCGGCCGTAGCGGTTGATCGAATCGGTGAGGTACTTCGACCACACGTGCGGGTCACGGACCAACGCGCCGCGCAGGGTCAGGATGTTGTGCATGGTGTGGGTGGCGTTCTCGGCCATGCACAGCACCCTGCGGTCGGGGAAGTAGAAGTTCATCTCCGACGGCGCCTCGGTGCCCGGCGTCAGCTGGAACACCATGCGGACGCCGTCGATCGTCTCCTCTTGATCCGTGCGGACGATGTCGACGGTCGGCTCGATGAGGGTGACGGTGCCGAGCGAGGTGGTCTGGCCGAGGCCCGCCCCGATCTGCCCCTTCGGACCGCGCGGAAGAGCGGCGCCGTACATGTACGCCGCGCGGCGCGCCATCGCTGTCCCGGCGTAGATGTTCTCGGCGACAGCGTGTTCCAGGAAGCCGACGGGCGCGAGCACCGGGCAGCGGCCCTCGGCGACGTCCTGCCGGGTGGTCACGCCGAGCGCGCCGCCGAAGTGGTCGACGTGGGAATGGCTGTAGATCAGACCGGTGACCGGACGGTTCCCGCGGTGCGCGCGGTAGAGCGCCAGTCCGGCGGCCGCGGTTTCGGCGGAGATCAGCGGGTCGATGACGACCACGCCCGTGTCGCCTTCGACCAGCGTCATGTTCGACAGGTCGAGGCCGCGGATCTGATAGAAGCCGGGCGCGATCTCGTACAGCCCCTGCTTCACGGTGAGCTGGGAATGCCGCCACAGGCTCGGATGCGCCGACTGCGGGCAGGGTTCGCGTAGGAATCCGTAGGAGTCGTTGTCCCACACCACCTTTCCCTGGTCGTCGGTGATCGTGCCCGGTTCGAGCGCCGTGACGAAGCCGCGGTCGGCGTCGGCGAAGTCGGCGGTGTCGGAGAACGGCAGGGTCTCGGCGGCCCGCTGGTTGGCGGCACGGATGTGATCGCTCGGGTCGGTCGGCGTGGCCGAGGGGCGCACCTGGTCGTCGTCCGCGCAGCCGCCCAGTCCGACGCCGACGCCCGCGGCCGCCAGCGCCGCCGCGCCGACGCCGAAGACGCCGCGGCGGGACACCCGCGGGCCCGAAGTCTCGCCGTTCTCCCGCTCGACCATGCGCGCTCCTCGCTTGTCGTGGGCGTTCGCCCCGTAGTTGCCGACCCTCGGCGGTTTCGGTCGACCCTACGCACTATTGCAGTGATACTGCAATAGTGAATCCGTGCCGGGACGACGGGCCGGTCGTCGCTCGTCCGCGCGATCTGTGATCGGATGCGGTCATGGCTGAGGGCACGACCGGCGCGCGACGGCGCCGCAATCCGGAACAGACCCGGGGCGCGATCATCGACGCCCTGCTTGCCGCCGTGAAGGAGGGCATCTTCGCGCCGACCGCCAAGGACATCGCGCAGCGTGCGGGCGCCTCCGAGCGCAGCATCTTCGTGCACTTTCCCGCGATCGACGATCTGCGGATCGCCGCCGTCGACCGGCAGTCCGAACAGGTCGAGGCGCTGATCAGGACCATCGACCCCGCGCTGCCGCTGGCGGAGCGCATCGATCTGGTTGTCGAGCAGAGCGCCGACATCTTCGCGCTCCAGCGCAACCCCCGCGTGCTCGGCCTGCTGGAATCGCACAGTCTGCCCGCCATGGACGCGCGAATGCGGCTGACCGACAGGCGGATTCGCGCCGCGCTCGCGCGCGCTTTCGACGCCGAACTGACCCGCGACGGAGAACGCGACGAGCAGCTGCTCGACGCGATCGACGCCACCGTCGGCTGGCCCTTCCGGCACCACCTGGTGGAACGGCGCGGACTGTCCCGCGCCGCCGCCTCCGCCGCCGTCCGGCGCGCCCTGGTCGCGCTGCTGGTCGCGGACCATTCCGGTCGGTCCGATTTCGGGTAGTCGACTACGCGCGCGATCGGGTCCGCGGTGGGCAGAATCGGCGGGCAAACAGGCCGAGTTCAAGGGGGGTGCCAGATGTCCGACGAGCGCAAGGCGTTGTCGCCCGCGCCGCACAACGAGCCGCCGCTGCGCGGTTTCCACGCGCCACCGCGATCCCAGCCCTGCCGGATGCGCCCGCGCGGAGACGCGACTGCCGGTGCGGGAGTTCAGCGCGTCGTCCGGGAGTCGCACGCTGCCGCGGAACAGGAGGAGCTGATCGCCTCGTCGCGCAAGTTCGCGGAGCGTTCGCTGCGCCTCACCCTGGAGGTGCTGGACCAGCGCAGGCCGCTCGGCCAACTGGCCTCCGTCGCGGAGCCCGCCGTGGTGTCGGCGATCCGCACCCTGATCGCGGGCGACCTGACACCGGGCCGCGGTCTCGGTGTCGCCGTCCTGGCGCGCGTCGCGGTGACACCGGTGGACCCCCGCAGCGCGGAAGTCTTCGCCGGCTACGACCGCGGCGCCCGACGCTTCGCCATGGCGGGCCGCATTGTGCACACGCGCACCTCGGGCTGGCGCTGGACGGCATTGCGCATCCGATGAGCGTGGGCGACATCAACCGGCGAAATTCCAATGGAATCGTCCGACCCGCAGTCATCTGGCAGTCCGCCCGGTGGATCGTGCCGCGCGGCGCGGCGGGATGAAATCGGCGACCCGCGCATGGCTCAGGGCAAGCCATCGCGTTGTCGAGTAGTCGACTACGCAGGTGATGGCGGCCGAGGTGGTGCGCTGTATCTCGTTGCGGGTGCTGGGTGGTCAGCGCGGGCCGTTGGTGTTCAGGAACAGCACGGGGCCGGTGCCGAAACTTCCCTTGGCGTTGTGGGAGAGGAGGGCGGCCAGTGCCTTCGCGGTGTACACCGGCTCCAGGGCGAGGCCCTCGCTGTCGCCCGCGAGGTCTGCCGCCTCGGTGGCGGCGGGAATGGGGTGGCCGTAGCCGGGGCCGAGCCAGTTCCGGGTGATCTCGAGGTCGTCGGTGGTGAGTGCGGGTGCTTCGAAGACCGCGCCGCGTTTGCGCAGCAGGGCGATCGTGCGGTCCGCCAACCGCAGCAGCGTCGGTGCGTCGAGGCGAAGGGTGTCGTTGACGACGACGCCGAACACCCGGGTGCGCAGTCCGGCGAGCCGCAGTCCGAGCACAAGCCCGGCCGCCGTCCCGCCGGAGCCGATCGCGGTGACGACATGCGAGGGTTCGGGCAGAACACCCGCGCGGACTTGGGCGGCGATCTCCAATCCCGCCTCGACGTAGCCGAGTACGCCGAGCGGCGCGGAGCCGCCAGCGGGCAGGTAGAAGGGGGCCGCGCCCGGCCGCCAGTGCTTGGCGTAGAGCAGGGGAGCGGTGAGAACGGTGCGCGATTTGGTGCGCGTCCGATGGATCTCCGCGCCGGAGGCCTCGAGCCGGGCCAGTTGCGCGCGCACGTGCTCGTCGATCGGTTGGTCGATCAGCGCGAGCACCGTGTGCAGTCCGAGCTCACGCCCGTACAGCGCGGCGGCCAAACCCCAGTTGGTACCGACGCCGCCCACCGTGAGCAAGGTGCGTCGCCCGGTGCGAACCGCCTCGGGCAGCAACCATTCCAGCTTGCGCACCTTGTTGCCGCCCCAGCCGCCGTCGCCGTAGCGGCTCTCGTCCTTCAACCACACCGGAGCGACGCCGGTGGGGAGCTCGTGCAGCGGTCGCACCGGTGTCGGCGCCGTGCCGAGCCGCCGGAAGGGAAGATCGTCCGCGACTTCGGGAAGGCGGGCGTGCAGCAGCGGCAAGGCTGGTCGGTCGTCCAGTTCCATGGCGCTCCAGCATAGGACGCGGTGGCCGTCGGCGAGGTCGTATCCGCCGCGCGTCCGCTGTTCGACACTCACATCGCCTAAATCGATCAGCGGGAGACATAGTCAACTACCTTTGACCTGGTGCGACGCTGCGCGGATGCGGTCGAGCTGATCACGGCGTTCATCGCCGCCGTGGTCGGCGGACTGGCGCTCACCACGCCGATCTCGCTGGCGTGGGCCCGCGGGACGGCGACGGTGGAGATGCAGCTGCTCGCCCACAACCTGCCGAGGGCGACCGCGATCGGCTTCGTCGTCGCGGTGATCGCCGCGGTCTTCACATGCACCGCCGATTCGGCCGTGGTGGCGTGGCTGGTGGCTCTGTTCGGCACGGTCGTGCTGCTGATCAACCACACCATGGGCCGCAGCTTCTCCGCGCTCGCCCCGCTCACCACGCTCAACGACATCGATTCGCTGGCGGGCGGAATGCTGCTCGGCGGGCTGATGACGGCGGCGGGGCGGCACATGGTGTTCGCGGGCGCGGCCACCCTTGGCGCGCTCACCAGCATCGTGATCGGCGACCTGAGTGTGCCGGGCATCGGGCATCCGATCGCGCCGGAGTTGCCCGCCGGGCTCGTGACGGACTCGCCGCCGCTCTGGCTGCTCTGGCCGACCGTCGCGCTGGTGCTGGCGTGCGCGCTGCTGAACCGGCATCGACGCCGGGAGTCGGTGATCGCGGTCGAGCTGCCACTGCGGCCGATCGTCGCCGCGTTGCTGACCCTGCTCATCACGCTCGGTAGCTCGGAGTGGCTGGTCCACCGCGGCGCGACGCTGCTCGAGGTGCTGCTCGTCGCCGCCGTCACGGTGGTCACCGTACTTGGCGCTGCGCTGCTGCTACCAGGACGCGACGGGGTGATCGTCGTTCTCAGCGCGGCCATCGCGGCGTCCGGAGGTGCCATCGTGGTCACCGCGCTTTCCGGTTGGACAGTGCCGCTGCTGCTCGGCTGCACGGTGGGCGGCATGCTGCTCGGGATGGTCCGCCCGATGCCGATGGCCGGGCTTGCGGCGACCGCGGCGCTGAGCGCGTTCGCCGCGGTGACCGCACGGCCCGAAGGCCCGACACCCGCGGCGACCATGGCGGGCTGTCTGGCGCTTGCGCTGATCACCGGATATTGCTTCGGTACGGCGCAGCCGATCCAGAGCCCGAGCAAGGTGTTGGCTCTCTCGCTGCTGTACGTGCCCGGCGTCGTCGTCGCGCTCCGTGGTCTCATCTTCGGCGGCGAGCTGGACATCCCGCGCCGCTACGCCGATCCCGACCGATGGCTTTCCGCGGTGCCCGGCCTCACGGCGATCTTGATCGCCGGTGGCTGCGCGCTCGTCGTGTTGCTGTTGCAGAGGGTGCGGCCCGAGGAGTCCGAGACCGAGTCCGCCGACAGCACCCGCCCCACCCTTCGCTAACGTCGCGGGCATGCGGCTTCACGTGGGATGTGCGATGTGGACGCACGCGGCATGGCAGGAGCGGCAGCTGGGACCCGCGGAACGGTTGCGCTGGTACGCCGAGCGCTGCACCGCGGTCGAGGGCAACACCACGTTCTACGCGACCCCCGCGCGCCACACCGTCGAATCATGGGCCGAGCAGACCGCGCCCGATTTCCGTTTCGTGCTGAAACTGCCCAAGCCGATCACCCACGAGCGCAGGCTCACCGGCGCGGAACGGGAACTGCGCGCGTTCCTCGGCGCGATGGAGCCGCTCGGACCGCGCCTGCACACGCTGTGGGTGCAGCTGCCCGGCTCGTTCGGTCCGACCGATCTCGGCGCGCTCGCGGCGTTCCTGCGCGAGCTGCCCGTGGGATACCGGTGCGGGGTCGAGGTCAGGCACCCGGCCTTCTTCGAGGACCGGCGCGCGGGTCAGGCGCTGGAGCGGGTGCTCGCCAGGGTCGGCGCCGAGTGGATAACCTTCGACACCACAGTGCTTTTCGACGGCGTCGCGGCGGGCCCCGCGGAGCAGGAGGCGCGGTCGAAGAAGCCGCGCGTGCCGCGGCGCACCGACGCGCTCACCGAATACCCGATCGTGCGGTACCACGGGCGGGACGACGTCGAGCGCACCGTCGCCGGGTGGCGTCCCTGGCTCGACACGGTGACCGCCTGGCTGCGCGAGGGGCGCTCGCCGACGGTATTCCTGCACACCCCCGACAACGCGGGCGCGCTGAACTTGGCCCGGCGTTTCCACGACGAGGTCCGCGCCCGGCTCCCGGAACTCGCCCCGCTGCCCGAGCCGGTGGCGGACGAGCCGATGACGCTGTTCTGATTCAGCGAAGCCCGAGCACCGTCGACGCGAAATCCACGAACAGCGGGGCCAATTCGGGTACGTTCGCCGGTCCGTGCGAGACCATCGTGCGGCGGGTCCGCTCGCCGATCGCCTCCGGAATCAGTGCGATGACGTCGTCCGCCAGCTCGGGCAGGGACGGGTCGGCCGCGCGGGCTTGGTGGTAGAAGACGCGGTAGAGCTCGGCGAAACGGTCCACGGCGAGGTCGCGGTAGGCCACGGCCGCTTGGTCCACCTTGAACGACTCCACCAGCACGACGCACGCGAAATCCGGTTCGGTGACGATCATTTCGCAATAGGTGTGCACGATGGAGCGAATCTTGGCGAGGGCGTCGGCATCCGGCGGGAGCTGGGCGAGTTCCTCGGCGATGCGGGTGGCGACGATGTCGATGCCGGTGTGCACGGCCTCGACGAAGCACTCCTCCTTGTTGGCGAAGTGTTCGTAGAACGTGCTGCGCGACACCCGGGCCCTGCCGACGATATCGGAGAGCGTGGTCGCGGAATACCCTTTGGCCCGTACGCTTTCCACCATCGCGGTGATGATCCTGCCGCGCTGCGACGTGAGGACCGCTTCGCGGGTCGCGCGGTGCCGTTCGGCGAAACCGCTTCTCGGTAACACCGTCGGACGTATGGTCGCCTGCTCTCGGCGCATGTGTGCCTCTCTGTCGCCAACGATCGAGATCGGACACGGCCCCGCCGATCGTGTCGCCTCGGGTCCCACCCGGGCGACATTATGCCGTGTGGTCTTCAGCCTCTCTGCGCCATTCATCCGTCATCTTCGGCGCAAATGTGCAATCTTGTTATTGCGCAATGGCATTGATACGGAGGGTGCGGCGGAGTCATGGCGTCGAACGCGTTCGATCTCGGCAGCCGCACTGTCGCGCGTCGCGGTGCGCTGCGCCGTGGCAGGGGCAGGGACGCGGCGACGACGCCGCTGTGGCCGGGCATGATCCCGCCGCAGCAGGTCGGCCAGCCGCTCCGGAGGCAGCAGGGCAAGCGTTCGCCGCGGCGCGGGCGACCGCGAAACCGGCGGCGCCCCTGGCTCGTCGGCGGCGCGACCGTCGGCGCGTCGCTCGCCGCGGTGGCGGTGGTGCTTGTGTACGCCGCGGAGGTGACCGAACCGCGCCAGTCCGCCACGGTCGCCGATCCGGTGCTCGGCGGCGGACCCGGCTGTGAGCCGACCCGATCCGACCAGTTGGTGCGCGGTAACGGCACCGGCTCGCTGGCCAGCGGACCCGACGCGATCCTCGCCTTCCAGCACGCCTACTACGTGACCAAGTCCGGTGTCGCGGCGCGCGCGGCGACCACGCCCGACGCGGCGGTGTCGCGCATAGACGTCATCGACGCGGGCATCGCCTCGGTTCCCGTGGGAACCAGCCACTGCGTGCTGGTGCTGCCGCTGCCGGACGGCCGCTTCGACGTCGTGATCACCGAGACCCGCCCCGACGCGGCGGTGCGCACCTATCGCCAGTTCGTCACCGTGACCCCGCGCGACGGGGACGTCCTGATCAGCAAGATCGCCCCGCCGGACCGGTAACCCGCTTCTCCGCCGTTTCGGATTTCGGCGCGCCCGAGTCCTGATACATTCCTGTATCGAATACGCCGGTGTATCGAACCGGGCGAGAGGAGTCGACGATGGCGCCGTCCACCGCGGGGGCGCGCCCTGCCACCCGCAGACGGGTCGCGACCCGCAAACGCCTGCTCACCGCCGCCTACGAGGTCTTCGCCGAGGACGGGTTCGGCAGGGCAACGGTCGAGCGGGTCTGCGAGCGCGCGGGATTCACCCGCGGCGCCTTCTACTCGAACTTCACCTCGCTCGACGAGCTTTTCCTCGCCATGTGGGAGGAACGCTCGGCCGCGATGCTCGCCGATGTCCGCATCGCCCTCGACGACATCTCCGTCGAGGGCATCGCCGACCTCCGCGACGCGGTGGACCGGCTGCTGCGCGCCGTCCCCCTGGACGAGGCGTGGTACCGGATCACCGCCGAGTTCACCAGCCACGCCCTGCGCACGCCGACGTTGCGCCGGGTGATGGCCGCCCGCGAGGAGGCGATCGTCGCGGCGCTGATGCCGACCGTGGTGACCGCGCTCGGCCGGGTCGGCCGCGGCGTGCCGGACCCGGAGGCGCTCGGCCAGGCCATGGTGGCCGTGCACGACGGCACCGCGGTGCAGGTGCTGATGGAACCGCGCAGCCGCACCGCCCTGCGGCGGCGCACCGAACTCTTCTGTCACGTCGTGCTGGCCTACAGCACGCCAATCGAAGGATGAACATGACCAACTGCAGTCCCGAATTCGCGCGCGAGGCCGACGTGATCGTGGTCGGCGCGGGCCTCGCCGGCCTGGTCGCCGCCCACGAGCTGGTCAAGGCGGGCCGCAAGGTGCACCTGCTCGACCAGGAGAACCGCAACAACCTCGGCGGGCAGGCGTTCTGGTCGCTCGGCGGGCTGTTCTTCGTGGACAGCCCGGAGCAGCGGCGACTCGGCATCAAGGACTCCTACGAACTGGCGCTGCAGGATTGGCTCGGCTCGGCCGGATTCGATCGCGACGACGAGGACCTCTGGGCGCGTCAGTGGGCCGAAGCGTACGTGCGCTTCGCGGCCACCGAGAAGCGGGATTACCTGCGCGCCTTGGGTTTGCGGGTGACTCCGCTGGTCGGCTGGGCCGAGCGCGGCGGCGCGGCCGCCGACGGCCACGGCAATTCGGTGCCGCGCTTCCACCTCACCTGGGGTACCGGTCCCGAGGTCGTGCGGGTCTTCCAGGAGCCGGTGCTCGAGGGCGAGCGGCGCGGGCTGGTCGGCTTCAGTTTCCGGCACCGGGTGGACGAGCTGATCGTCGAGGACGGCGCGGTGGTCGGCGTGCGCGGCACGGTCCTGGAGGACACCGATCTGGAGCGCGGCAAAGCGTCGTCGCGGACAGCGGTGGGGGAGTTCGAGTTTCGGGCCGAGGCGGTCGTGGTGACCTCCGGCGGCATCGGTCACAACCACGAGATGATCCGGCGCAATTGGCCCACCGAGCGGCTCGGGCCATGCCCGGAGACGCTCATCTCCGGTGTTCCCGCGCATGTCGACGGTCGCATGCTGGCCATCTCGGAGAGCGCGGGCGGCGCGATCGTGAACCGGGATCGCATGTGGCACTACACCGAAGGCATCCACAACTGGGACCCGATCTGGCCCGACCACGCCATCCGCATCATTCCGGGGCCGTCCTCGCTGTGGTTCGACGCCAACGGAAAGCGTTTGCCCGCACCGTGTTTCCCCGGTTTCGACACCAACACCACGATGAAAGCGATCCTGGCGAGCGGCTACGACTACTCCTGGTTCGTGCTGACCCAGTCGATCATCGAGAAGGAGTTCGCGCTGTCGGGTTCCGAGCAGAACCCCGACATCACCGGTAAGGACCTCAAACTCACCCTGAAGAGTCGGGTGGCCAAGGGTGCGCCAGGCCCGGTGGAGGCGTTCAAACAGCACGGCGTCGATTTCGTCGTCGCCGACACGCTGCGCGAGCTGGTCGACGGGATGAACAAGATCGCGCGCGGACCCCAGCTCGACCACGACGACCTGGAGCGGCAGATCGTCGCCCGTGACCGGGAGATCGACAACAAGTACAGCAAGGACGCGCAGCTGATGGCGATCACCAACGCGCGCCAGTACTTCGGGGACAAGGCGGGCCGGGTCGCCAAGCCGCACCGCATCCTCGACCCCGAGGCGGGTCCGCTGATCGCGGTCCGGCTGAACATCCTCACCCGAAAGACCCTCGGCGGCTTGCAGACCAACCTCGACTCGCAGGTGATGCGACCCGACGGCACCCCGCTGCCCGGCCTGTACGCCGCAGGCGAGGTCGCCGGGTTCGGCGGCGGCGGTGTGCACGGCTACAACGCGCTGGAAGGCACCTTCCTCGGCGGCTGCATCTTCTCGGGTCGCGCCGCGGGTCGCGCGCTCGCGAAGAAGCTCGCCTGACGTTCGGCGCGGACCCGGTCGCCGGTGCGGGTCAGCGCACCGGCTCGATCGGTAGCCGCCGTGCCGAGGTCGCGGTCGGAAGATCCGGTGCCGCGGTATCGGTCGAAAGGCCCTGTGCCGCCTCGGCGGTCGAATAACACAGCGCCGCGGGCGCGTTCGGTGGGACGACCGGACGACGCGGCGGGATCGGGTCGAGCCGCTGGTACGGTGCGCCGAGCGCCGGTCGCGGATCGGCCTCACCTTTGTTGGGCCACAACGAGACCGCGCGCTCGGCCTGCGCGGTGATGGTCAGCGACGGGTTGACCCCGAGGTTCGCCGAGATCGTCGAGCCGTCGATGACGTGCAGGCCGGGATGACCGTAGAGCCGGTGGTACGGATCGACGACGCCGGTCTCGGCCGAGTCGCCGATCACGCAGCCGCCGATGAAGTGCCCGGTCATCGGGATGTTCAGGACGCCGGAGGTGGTGCCGATGGGGAAGCCGTCGATCTTGTCCGCCACTCCGCGCGCGACGTCGTGCCCTGCGGGCACCCAGGTCGGATTCGGCTGGCCCGCACCCTGTTTCGTGGTCATCGTGCGGCGCCCGAACCAACCGCGCTTGGTGTAGGTGGTGATGGAGTTGTCCACCGACTGCATTACGAGCAGGCCGATCGTCTGCTCGGACCAGTGCCGCGGGTTGTGCGCTCGCAGCACGTCGCGACGGCCGCGCCACAGCGCGCGCAGCCACAGCCCGAACCGCGGGGTGTCGCCGCTGACCATCACCGTCGCCATGATGGCGAGTGCGTTGCTGCCTTTGCCGTAGCGCACCGGTTCGACGTGGGTGTCCGCGTCGGGGTGGATGGAGGACGTGATGGCGACGCCCTTGGTGAAATCGGCGTCGGCGCGGCGGCTGCGGGCGCCGAGCAGTTCCTCGGAGTTGGTGCGTGAGAGCTGCCCGAGCATGTCGGAGATCGCGGGCAGCGAGCCGGTGTCGCGCAGCCGGTGCAGCAGGCGCTGGGTGCCGAGCGCGGCGGCGGAGAAGACCACGTGTTCCGCGGTGAACTCGCGGCGCCGCTTGCGCACGGTGCGGCCGGTGCGCTGCGTGGTGATCGTGAAGCCGCCGCCCTCGCGTGGTCGCACGTCGGTCACCGTCGTCAGCGGATGCACTGTGGCACCGGCCTTTTCGGCCAGATACAGGTAGTTCTTGACCAGCGTGTTCTTCGCGTTGTGGCGGCAGCCGGTCATGCACTCGCCGCAGTGCGTGCAGGCCCGCCGATCCGGTCCGACGCCGCCGAAGAACGGGTCCGGCACGTCCTGTCCCGGCCGGACGCCGGGGCCGCCGAAGAAGACGCCGACCGGTGTCCTGCGGTAGGAGTCGGCGACGCCCAGGTCCTCGGCGACCTCGCGCAGCACACGGTCGGACTGGGTCGTCGCGGGGTTGGTCGTCACGCCGAGCATCCGCTTTGCCTGGTCGTAGTGCGGCGCGAGTTCCGCGCGCCAATCGGTGATGTGACCCCACTGCCGGTCGGTGAAGAACCGTTCCGGGGGTTCGTAGAGGGTGTTCGCGTAGACGAGCGAGCCGCCGCCGACGCCAGCGCCCGCCATCACGAAAGTGTCCTTCAGCAGCGCCAGGCGCTGGATGCCGTAGCAGCCGAGGCGCGGTGCCCACAGGTATTTCCGCAGCCGCCAAGAGGTTTCGGCGAACTCCTCGTCGGTGAAGCGGCGACCCGCTTCCAGCACCCCGACCCGGTACCCCTTCTCGGTCAGCCGCAGCGCCGTCACGCTGCCGCCGAACCCCGAGCCGACGACCACCACGTCGTAGTCGAATGTCATGGACCTACGCCTTCCGCTCCCGCCGATGTCGTGGAACAACGCTAGGAGCGGGCGACCCCATGACAGGACAGACCTGCGGCCAAGAAATCGACATTTCCGGCCACTCGCTGGTCCGCGCGGGTCAGCCGGGCAGCGCGTCGAGCTGTCGGCTTCCCGGCCGGTCAGGGTCGTCGTCGAGCCAAGTGGTTGTGGCGGCCGCGACCGCACCCGAGTGGTTCCGCGCTAAATCCGGCGCAGGGCCACTTCGGCGAGCTCGGTCCAGTCGGCGAGCACTTGTTTGCGGCGGGCACGGTCGCGACCGACCATCTCGTCGAGGGTCGCGCCGCGCACCAGGTTGATGGTGAGCCAGAAGGCGGAGTCGAGGCGGGCGCGGGGGATTTCCCGGCCGATGAGTTCGGCACAGCGGTCGAGCAGTTCGACGGTGAGATCGTGCTGCACGCGCAGCATCTCGCGACGCAGCTCGCGGTCGTTGGCGATGCCGACGTAGAGCTCGACGCAGGCGCGGCCGAGTTTGCCCGCGAAGGTGGCCGTCACCAGCTCGACGAGCACGGCTCCCGCCGCGGAGTTCGCGGGCAGCGTGCGTAGCTTGCGGTGCAGCGCCTGGCGCTGGCGCTCGGTGAGATGCCCGATGGTCTGGGCGAACAGCTCATGGCGGGTGTGGAAGTGGTGCAGCTGGGCGCCGCGGGTGACGCCGGCGCGCGCGGTGATGTCGGCGATGGAGGCGCCGCCGTAGCCCACCTCGGCGAGGCTGTCGATCGCCGCGTCCAGCAGCTGCGCGCGGGTCCGCAGACTCTTCTCCTGGTGCTTGTTCGGCGGCAGATCGGAAACCATTCGTGCAGTATATCGGCTAGAAAGTACATGCTGCCTTGCATGCAATTGGATGTTGGCCATAATGTGTTGGCAAGCCGACCACCCCCGCCGCGGAGATGATGAGATGCCTGTCGACCGACTGCTGCCCACCGAGGAGGCGCGCGATCTGATCGAGCTCACCAGGGAGATCGCCGACAAGGTGCTCGAGCCGAACGCGGCGGAGTTCGAGAAGCAGGAGAAGTACCCGGAGGAGGCGTTCCGCGCGCTCGGCGCGGCCGGGCTGCTCAGCCTGCCGTACCCCGAGGAGTTCGGCGGCGGTGGTCAGCCCTACGAGGTGTACTTGCAGGTGCTGGAGGAGCTGGCCGCGCGGTGGGCCGCGGTCGCGGTGGCGGTCAGCGTGCACAGCCTCTCCTGCCACCCGCTCTTCGTCTTCGGCACGCCCGAACAGCAGCGGCGATGGCTGCCGGAGATGTTGTCCGGCACCATGATCGGCGCGTACAGCCTCTCCGAGGCGCACGCCGGTTCCGACGCGGCGGCGCTGCGCTGCAAGGCCACCGCGACCGAGGGTGGGTACCGGATCGACGGCACGAAATCCTGGATCACCAACGGCGGACGGGCGGACTACTACACCCTGTTCGCGCGCACCGGCGAAGGATCGCGCGGCGTCTCCTGCTTCCTGGTCCCCGCCGACACCGAGGGCCTGAGCTTCGGCAAACCCGAGGAGAAGATGGGCCTGCGGGCGGTGCCCACCACCACCGCTGCCTACGACGGCGCGTTCCTGCCCGCCGAGCGGCTCATCGGCGCCGAAGGCCAAGGTCTGTCGATCGCGTTCAGCGCCTTGGATTCCGGACGTCTCGGCATCGCCGCCGTGGCGACCGGCCTCGCGCAGCGCGCCTTGGACGACGCGGTGGCCTACGCCAAGGAACGCGAGGCGTTCGGCCGCCGCATCATCGACCACCAGGGCCTCGGCTTCGTCCTCGCCGACATGGCCGCCGCCGTGGACTCCGCCCGCGCCACCTACCTCGACGCCGCCCGCCGCCGCGACGCCGGCCTGCCCTACTCGCGGCAGGCCAGCGTCGCGAAGCTGGTCGCCACCGACGCCGCCATGAAGGTCACCACCGATGCGGTGCAGGTCTTCGGCGGCTACGGCTACACCCAGGACTTCCCGGTCGAGCGCTACATGCGCGAGGCCAAGATCACCCAGATCTTCGAGGGCACCAACCAGATTCAGCGCCTGGTCATCGCCAGGGATCTGGCCAAGGCCTGAGCCGAGCCGGATACCGAGGGCGCCAACCCAACTCGGCGTCGCCTCAGAGACTGCCACCGCCGCCGATCAGCCAGGGGTTGAAGGTGCACGCCAGTTCCGTCGGGACGGTCGGGTCGAGTGCGCGCAGCGCGATCGAGGTGGAGCGGGGCGAGTACATCATGGTCAGGTGGTCGGAGACGTCCTGCTCGCAACCCGCCTGGAGGGTGATGTTGTCGACCGTCGCGTCCGGGCCTGGGCGCAGGAAGGTCCAGTCGTAGGGGTTGGTGACCTCGTCGTAGCGCGAGCCGACCGAGGTGTAGGCCACGCCGGGGACGGTGTCGCCGTTGGCGTTCAGCGTCGCGTAGAACGCGGAGCCGACGGCCTGCTGAATGTTGGAGAGCCCGACGATGGGCTCGTAGAAGCCCAGGATGTTGACGCCGAGATTGTTGATCGCGCGGCCCAGCGCGGCGATGCCCATCAGCGAGGTGCCGTGGTGGGTGGCGCCGAAGGTGATCAGCTTGTCCACCTTGCCCTCGCCGCCGTCGAACTTCAGGTACCGATTGGCGACCGTGCCGCCCTGCGAGTGCCCGATGATGTCGACCTTCTCCGAACCGGTCGCCGCGCGCACCTGCTCGACGAATCCGGCGAGCTGGCGCGAGGACTCCTCCATCGGGCCTACACCGAAACGGCCGGGCAGGACGGTGCCGATGCCGCCGCCCTCCATCAGCCCGGAGCGGCCGAAGTTGAAGGCGAAGACGCAGTAGCCCGCCTTGGCCAGTCGCGGCGACATGTAGGCGAAGGTGTCGTAGGCGTTGAGCCAGGTGCCGTGCAGCAGCACCACCGGGCGGGGATGCGCGGCGCTCGGCTTGCAGTCCCACCGGTTGGCTCCGGGCGGCGCGGCGTCGGGATTTGTGAGGCCGTAGGCGAACGCCGCGAGCGCCGCGGACATCTCCGGGCCCTCCCCGACGGCCGCCGAAGCGGTGCTCTTGGCCCAACCGGAACCGCCGCTGCCGGTGTCCACGATCGCCTTCGGCTGCCGTCCGTCGGCCGCTGGCAGCAGCCCGGCGGTGATCGCGTCGGCCAGCGCCTGGGCGGCGGCGGACTCGGCACTCCCCTCCACGGCCGGGTCGGCGAACGTCACCCCCGCGGCCGATCCCTGCGCCAGCGCCAAGCCCGCGATCAGCGCGGCGCAGGCGAGCGCGCGTATGCCTCGTTGCTTCGTTGCAAACATTTCCGTACTTCCCATCCGCTACGTTGCGCCCCCCGGAATCGATATGGCGCAGAACACAATTGGGTATCAGCTGTGACGCGCGCCATCTCGCGGTGGCGGTATGAAAATTCAATACCGAATGGTCCAAGTCGTCACTGCACGGCCGGACGAAGAAAATCCGGAGCCCGTTGTCGCCGGTGACAAAGTTCTTGGCGGTCGCGACCGACGCGTTGTCGTCAACCCTGTCGTCGGCAACAATCGGCCCATGGCTGTCGCTTCACCCCCGGTGACCGGGGACCTCCCACTGGTGGCCCGTTTGTTGACCAGGTGGCCCCAGATCGCCGAGCGGATGCTCGCCGCCGGTCTCGGCGCCACACCGCCCGCCGCCGAGCTGCCCGCGGGTCATTTCACCGCCGAGGTACTGCCCACCATCTACGCCTGCGGGCGCGCCGTGCTCCAGGCCATCGGGGAGGAGCGCGCGTTCAGCAGGGCCGAGGTCGCCGCGTTTGTGGTGCCGGTCGCCGAGCGGCACGCCGAGGACCGTTTTCCGCTGGCGATCCTGATCGAGGCCATCCACGGTTCCGCGCAGTCGGTGCTCGCCGAGGCCGCCGCGCTCGCCAGGATCGACGAGAAGGACGAACTGATCGTCGTCGTCTCGCGGCTGCTCGACCTGCTCATGAACATCAACATCACCGTCGTGGAGACCTACACCGAGGTCGAGCAGTCCATCTACAACGCCGAACGCGAGGCACGCCGCGAACTCTGCGCCGCCCTGCTGCGCGGCCAACCCGCCGACGAGCTCGCCGCCCGTGCGGACACGCCGCTGACCGACCGCTACACCGTTCTCGCCATCCATCTGCGCCCGGACGACCAGTACAACTCGGTTGCCGACCTGCTCGCCCGCCGCCGTATCCGCATCCTGCACCGCACGCTGGACGCGCTCAGCAACGGCACCGCGCTTGTCACCTTCGACGGCGGAACCGGAATCGCGTTGCTGCCCAACCACTCCGAGTCCATCGCCCCCGATGCCGCGCGCCATCGGGGCCTCGCCACGGAACTCGCCGAGCAGTTCGGCACCCCGGTGTATCTCGCCGAGTCCCGCGGCGTGCCGCGTGCGGATCTCCCCGGCTCCGCGGAGCAGGCGGCCGAGGTGGCGACCCTCGCCCGGCTGCTCAACCGCCCGACCGGCCGCTACCACCTCGACGACCTGCTGCTCGAGTACCAGCTCACCAGGCCGGGCCCGGCGCGCGACCGGCTCGCCCAGCGCATCGCCCCGCTGCTGAACAATCCGCACCTGCTCGAGGCGCTGGAGGCGCACCTGGAGTACGGCTCGGACCGCAAGGCCGCCGCCGCGCGCCTGCACGTGCACCCGAACACGTTCAGTTATCGGCTGCGCCGCATCGCCGAGCTGACCGGTATCGATCCCGCCGACCCCACCAACTCGCGGATGCTCGCCGCGGCGCTCACCATCCACCGGCTCTACCCGGCGAACGACACCGCCTGACCGGTCACCGCCTTCCTCTCTGCCGTGCGCGGTTATTGATCGACCGCGTCCAGCCGCGTGGGCGTACCTCCGCCTTCGCTGCGGCCATGCGCGGCTATCGACGGACTCCGTCCGGCAGCGCCTGCCGGGCGTACTCCGCCTTCGCTGCGGCCATGCGCGGCTGTCGACGGACTCCGTCCGGCAGCGCCTGCCGGGCGTACTCCGCCTTCGCTGCGGCCATGCGCGGCTGTCGACGGACTCCGTCCGGCAGCGCCTGCCGGGCGTACTCCGCCTTCGCTCCGCCCGTGCGCGGCTATTGGTTGACTGCGTCCAGCTGTATCGGGTGCGCCTTCTGGTGGTACATCGCGGTGTCGGCGTCGTGCAGGATCTCGGTCGCGGTGCGCGGATCGCCGGGCACGATCAGCGTGACGCCGATCGAGGCCCGGACCGCGAGCCGATGTCCTTGGGCGACAATAGGTTCCGCCACCGAGGCGGCGAGCCGCTGGATGACCGCCTCCGGGCCGAGCTCGTGCCCGCCGAGCAGGACGAGGAACTCGTCGCCGCCGAGCCTGCCGACAAGATCGCCGCGGCGTACCGCGCGCAGCAGTCGCTGGGCAACGATTTGCAGCACGACGTCGCCGACCACGTGCCCGTGCGAGTCGTTGATGGCCTTGAACCCGTCGAGGTCGACGAAAAGCACCGCCGACAGCGGACCGCCCGCGGGGTGGGCGAGGGCCGTCTCGAGATCGGACAGGATGGTGGGCCGGTTCAGCAGCCCGGTCAACCCGTCGTGCGTGGCCTGGTACTGCAATTCGCGCTGGCTTGCCCTGGTGGCGGTGATGTCGGTGAACGAGCTGACCACCGGCGATCTCCGGTCGGTCGGCTCGAGCAGGCGGCAGTTACCGGCCAGCCAGCGGCGGTGATGGTCGGTGCCGTCCACGCCGAAGACGAAGCGGGTGACCGGCTCGCCGGTCGCCATCGTGCGCGCGACCGGATGACGGGTGGGCGGCAGCGGAACGCCGTCGCTGTCGACCATGCGCAACGGCAGCGCGTCGAACCTGGCGCCGACGAGTTGTACACCGCGACAACCGAATATGCGCACTGCGGCCGGGTTGATCGACTCGATCATGCCCTGCCTGCTTATCACCACGACGCCCTCTTCCAGCTGCGAGACGATCGCGGTGAAGTGCTGTTCGGCCCGGCGCTGGGCCTGCTCGGCCGCGTGCTGAGCGCTCAGATCGTGCAGCACCACCTGGTAGGCGCGCCTGCCCTGCCAGATGGTGAGCACCGAGACGGTCTGCACCGGGATGCGAGCCCCGTCGGCGCGCAGCAAGGTGAGGACCGCCCGCTTCGAGGCGTCGCCGGTACTGGGCGAACCCTCTATTCGGGCCAGCGTCGAGGCGACCGAATCGGGTGCGACGAAGTCGCTGACCGGGCGTCCGACGATCTCGTCCGCGGACCTGGCCGCCAGCAGGCGAACCCCGGCCGGATTGAGATAGACGACGACGCCGCCTTCGTGTACGCAAATGGCATCGGGGGAGTGTTCGACCAGCGATCGGTACCGCTCGGCCACCTGCTCCGGATCGCCCACCATGGTCTTGTTCTCGTCCATGCGAATCCCCGTTCGACGAACGACGCGCGGTCGGTGTCCACATTGCTTGGAACCCGCCGGATCCGGCGATCGCCCACCCTGCCGATCCGAACGGGGTTTGGTGCTGCCATCCACTAGCCGAGAGCGAGATTATGAGACTCGTTGGTATCGAAGGTCAAGGATACCGCCTGCGGTTACTGAACAGCAATCGCCGCGCCCGGGTAGGGACGCGACCCTCGGCCTCGATAGCGAGCCAACGCGGCCCACCGGTAAGCTCGCCGGGTCGCAGCATCCCCTTGATCTATCAGTACGACAACGCAGATCGCTTGTGGCGCATGGCTCGGTCGCGCGCGGCCGCCGGATGCGCTTTGTTCCGAACGCAAGATCGCAACCGTTGGACGATCAGAACCAGGGCATCTACATGACCAATACGACCACCCAGGCTCCGGCGCCGAAGCCGGATCTGGCGGCCGAGGCGGGCGCGCAACTGTCGCATCGGCAGATTCTCACCATCCTCTCCGGCCTGCTGCTCGGCATCTTCCTCGCCGCGCTCGACCAGAACATCGTCAGCGTCGCGATCGTGCCGATCGCAAACAGCCTGCACGGATTCGACGAACAGGCTTGGGCGACAACCGCTTATCTGATCACCGCCACCATCACCACGCCGCTCTACGGCAAACTCGCCGACATCTACGGCCGTAAACCGTGGTACCTCATCGCCATCGGGCTGTTCGTGGCCGGCTCGGTGGCGTGCACGTTCGCCACCTCGATGTACGAGCTCGCCGCGTTCCGCGCGTTCCAAGGACTCGGCGCTGGCGGCCTGATGTCGCTGGCCTTCACCATCCTCGGCGATATCGTCCCCGCCCGCGAAAGGGTCCGGTACCAAGGCTATTTCATGGTGGTATTCGGATCCTCCACCGTGCTCGGGCCGGTGCTCGGCGGGCTGTTCTCCGGCTACGACGAGCTCGCGGGCCTGGCGGGCTGGCGTTGGGTGTTCCTGGTGAACGTGCCCATCGGCCTGCTCGCGTTCGTGGTGGTCGCCAAGGTGCTCGATGTGCCGCATCAGCGCCAGCCGCACCGCATCGACTGGTTCGGCGCGCTGACGCTCACCATTTGCGTTGTGCCGCTGCTGATCGTCGCCGAACAGGGCAGGGAATGGGGCTGGACCTCGGACCGGGCGCTGATCTGCTACGGCGTCGGCGCGGCGGGGCTTGTGCTGTTCGTGTTCGTGGAGTTCCTGATGAAGGACGCGGCGCTGATCCCGCTGCGATTGTTCCGTAACTCCACCTTCAGCGTGTCCATCGTCGGCGGCTTCATCGTCGGCATCGCGATGTTCGGCGCGATCGTGCTCGTGCCGCTGTATTTCCAAGTGGTGCGCGGATATTCGCCGACGAAGGCCGGCCTGCTGATGCTGCCGCTGGTGGTCGGCATCATGATCGGCGCGCAGATCGCCGGAATCGTCACCAAGCTCACCGGCAGGTACAAGATCCTGCCGGTGGCAGGATGCTTCCTGATCGCGCTCGGCGCGGCGTTGCACGGCGGGGTGTACTACGACAGCCCGCTGTGGGAGCCGCTGCTGTACGGCGGGGTGATCGGCTGCGGCCTCGGCGCGTGCATGCAGACGCTGATCATCGCCGCGCAGAACGCGGGACCGCGCACCGACATGGGCGTCTCGACCGCGGCCGCCACCTTCTTCCGTCAGATGGGCGGCACGCTCGGTGTCGCGATCTTCCTGACCATCCTGTTCAATCTGCTGCCCGGCCGGATCGTCGACGCCTTCGGCGGGCAGCTGCCGGAGGGCTTCGACACCGCCCGGCTCGGCGAGTTGCAAAGCGACACCGGTGAACTCGCCGCCATGCCCGCGGACCTGCGCGCGCCGATCCTGATCGGCTTCACCGACGCGATGGCTGGCGTGTTCTACGTCGCGGCGGCGGTCGCGGTGCTCGCGGGCGTTGTGCTGATGTTCATGAAAGAGATTCCACTGCAAGACGATCCGATCGTGCCCGAGCCGGGGCCGGACGGTGCGGACAACTCGAAGAGCTGGGCGGAGTCGCAGGTATGGGCGGGCGCGGCGGAGGTCTTCTCCGAACCGGAACCTGTGCTCGCCGCCGCGGCGGAATCCCGTTCGCTGTTCGGCCGCATCCAGCACGAGGACGGGCATCCGGTGCCCGACGCCGCGCTGACGCTGATCGACAAGAGCGGGCGTCAGGTCGCGCGGGCGGTGGGCGACGCCAACGGCGGTTACTCCATCGATGTGCCGGACGCGAGCACATACGTGCTGATCGCGGCCGCGGCCGGGCACCAGCCGACCGCGGTCAGCGTCGTCGCGGGCTCGTGGCCCCAGGAACTCGACGTGAAGCTGATGGGGTCGGGCACCGTCTCCGGAACGGTCAAATCGTCGGGCAGCGGCAAACCGCTCGGCGGCGCCACCGTGACGCTGACCGATCGGCAGGGCGAGGTCGTCGGCGCGACGGTCACCGCGGACGACGGCGCCTACGTCTGCCACGGGGTCGTCTCCGGCACCTACACGATGGTCGCGCTCGCCGAGCACATGCGCCCGCACGCGACCACGCTCACCGTGCCGGACAGCGGGCTGCTACGCCACGACATCGACATGGAACCGAACGCCGTGCTCGCCGGATCGGCGCTGGCCGACGGCCGCGTCGTGCCGGATGTGCAGATCATGCTGCTGGACATGGCGGGCGATCTGACGGCCACCGCGCGCACCGACGCCGACGGCCGGTACGTCGTCCCCGATCTGCCGGAGGGGCAGTACACCGTTGTCGCGCGCGGATATCCGCCGGTGACCAGCCGGGTGACGGTGTCGGGCGGCGAGGCCGTGCACGACGTGCGGCTCGGCTACGGTCGCGACGGCGAGAACTGAGCGCGACCGGTCAGTTCGCGGGCGCCGCCTGCTCGCCGCTGCGGCTCACCTCGTAGCCGAGCAGGCGTTCGGCCTCCTCGATACCGCCCTGGAGGTCGCCGACCGCGTTCATCTTCGACAGGTCGAGGCCGATGGTGACCAGGGTCAGCGCGATCTCCGAGGACAGGCCGGTGATGATCACGCTGGCGCCCATCAGGCCGGAGGCGTCGACGGTCTGCACCAGGTGGTTGGCGACGGTGGAGTCGATCGTCGGCACACCGGTGATGTCGATGACGACGACCTTGGCGCGGTTGTTCCTGATCGCGCGCAGCAGCTGTTCGGTGAGCTGGCGCGCGCGTTGGCCGTCCAGCACGCCGATGATCGGCAGGATCAGCAGCTGCTCGCGCACCTGGAGCACCGGGGTGGACAGCTCCCGGATGGCTTCCTGCTGCTGGCGGATGATGCGCTCGCGCTCCTCGACGAACGAGATCGCCACGGTGCTCGCGATGCGATTGGCCGCGGGCTCGTAGGCGTCCAGCACCCGGTTCAGCAGGTCGAAATCGGACTGGTACTTCTCGAACAGCGAGCGCGCCAGCACATCTCGCAGCAGCAGCACGATGCCGAGGACCTCGTCGGTCTCGACTCCTCGCGGGATGATGCGCTCGGACAGGTCGCGCGCGTAATCCTGTAGCGCCTCGACCGAACCGGTCTCCAGCACCGCCACGTAGTTGTCGTAGACCGAGGTGACCTCGGAGAACATCTCCTCGGCGGTCATCGCGGTCAGCAGCTGAGCCTCGGTGATCAGTCGCGCCCATTCCTCGCGCAGCGCCGTCCGGTTCTGTCTGAGGTGCCGGACCAGCTCCGAGAGCAAGCCCGCGCCGCCGCCGTTCGCGCCGAGTTCGGTCACGACGGCGTCGAACACATCGGACACGTGGTCCTCCAACGATCTCGCAGCCGAGCGCCTTTCGCGGCGCCTGCCGAATCGTATACCTCACCTGTGCGGTGCGCCGCGTTTCGTCGGCGACGCACGATTCCCGTCCCCGCCGTGTCGAATTCGCGCGGCGGCCTGCGCCATGAGGTGATGCCGGTGGGTGCGCCGACCCGCTCGGGCAGACCCGAGGCGACTCGCTGGCCCGATGTCGGAAAGCCTAGTGCCGCACGGTGTCCGGGCGTCCTGCCCGCGCCGCGGTGAACGCCTGCACGACGGTGACGGCGGTGAGGGCCAGCAGCGCGGGGACCCAGCTCCGGGTGTGGTCGCGCAGGATGCCGAGCAGGACCGGGCCGAGGGCGGCGAGAACGAAGCCGACGGTTTGAGCCATGGCCGCGAGGACGGTGGCCGCGGCCGCGTCGGCGGCGCGTTCGCTCTGGAATGCCATCGCCGAGGCGAGGCAGGCCCCTGACCCGACGCCGAGCAGTCCGATCGCCAGCGGGGCCGCACCGGGCGCGAGGGCCAGCAGCAGGAATCCCGTGGCCTCGACCGCGCTGGCCGTCACGCGAGGCGCCGCTTGGCCGCGACCGTGCGTGCCAGCCACGGCATCGCGTTGATGGCGGCCAGACCGAGAATCTGGACGGTGAACAGCGCGAATCCGGCTGCCCACGGTGCTGTCCCGTTGTCGTGCAGCACGCTCGGCAGCCACGCGAGGGTGGTGTAGAACCCCAGCGCCTGCAATCCCATGAAGACGCTGACCTGCCAGGCCAGCGCGGAGTTCCACGGCATCGGTACGCGGGGCGCGGGCCGCGGCGGCTTCGGCATGGACTCCGTGGCCGACCACGCCCGTAGTGCGACGACGACCAGCAGCGCCGCGGCGGCGAGCGCGGAACGCCATCCACCGGGCAAGTTTTCGGCCAGCGGCACCGCGATCCCCGACGACACGGCGGCCGCCGCGGTCATCGCCGCCACGTAGCCCGCGGTGACCGTCATGATCCGCGCGGCGGGGACGGCGCCGCGGACGATCGCGGGCAGCAGCACGTTGGCGTACCCGATCGCCGCCGCGATGACCACCGTCCCGGCGAACAGACCCGTCGAGCCGGGCATCGAGCGCAGCACGATCCCCAGCAGCAGCGCGGCCAAGGCGAGCCGCACGAGCTGTTCGGCCCCGCGATGCACGGTGTGCAGCACCACCGCGGGCACCGCCGCGAAAACCAGCAGCGGCAGCGCGGTGAGCAGTCCCGCCGTCGCGGCGGACAGCCCGGTGTCGTGGGCGATGGCCGGTACCAGCGGTCCGACGCAGGTCAACGGCGCCCGCAGGGTCGCACCGGCCAGCACGATCCCGGTGACCGGCCGGACCGCACCACTCATCTACCGGCGGTACGGGAAGGTCATGCGACGAAGCAACCCGTCGCGTAAGACCAACGCGTGGAACAGGACCGCGCAGATATGTGCGGTCAGCGGGAACACCAAGAGGTACGCCAGCGCACTGTGCGCGGTGCGCAACGCCGCGTACAGCTCGGCGTCGGCGGGGGCGATCGCGGGAACACGCAGGCCGCCGAGCACACGGATCGGGACGCCGGACGCCGACACCAGCGCCCACCCGATGATCGGCTGGAGCAGAAACAGCGCGTACATCAGGATCTCGGAGCCGGTCGCGACGAGCCGCTCCGGCCGGGACATGGTGTCGATCTGCGGTGGCGGCCTGCGCCGCAGGCGGTAGGCGATGCGGATCACGGCCAGCGCCAGGATCGCCAAGCCGATGGTCTTGTGCCAGCTCAGCAACCGGCCGTAGTTGCCGAGATAGCCGACCATCGCCGCGCCGATGCCGATCATCGCCAGGATCAGAACGGCCATGAGCCAGTGCAGAATACGGGCGGCAATACCGAAACGGGTTGTGTCGGTGGTGAGTTCGCCGAGCGTCATTGTCGTCAGACCTCCCGCACCAGCACCGCGCCGGTGGGTTTCGACTCGCCGGCGCGGCGACGGTAGGACTCGCTGTAGGCCGCGGATCGCGCCTGGAGCAGCGGATCGTCGGAGGGCTCGATTCCGTTGGGCAGCACCAGTGGATCGAAGTTGACGTCCTGAACGTTGTCGGCCGATTCGGTGTCGACGCGGTCGAGCACGACCGTGCCGACGTGCACGGCGCGGCGGTCGCTCGGCCACATCCGGGTGGCGTCGTCGGTGGGATCGCCGGGCTCGCCGACGACAACGACGAGCCGCCAGCGCAGCGGCCTCGCCTTCAGATCGGCGACGAGGCCGTCGAACAGGGCGCTGTCACCGCCGCCGGGTCCGGTCGCCGGAGGCGGGTCGTCCGGTTCGAGCCGCCAGCGTACGGGGACGGTGCTGCCCTCGCCGTCGGTGAACCGGAAAGCGTTGAGTCCGAAGAAGGCCGAGGCCGCGAAGGTCGGCGCTGGCGCGCCTTGCTCGATGACGCCCAGCGCGGCAGCGGTTTTCGGGTGGCTCTCCAGGTACTGCTTCATCGTGGCGGCGTCGGGCTTGCCGGTGGCCGGGTCGGGGGCGAACGCCAGGGTGCGTTCGTAGAAGTCTTGCGGGGTGGCGTCCAGGAAGACCGGGATGTTGATCATCGCCATCCGCCACTCCTCGCCCCCCGGCAGGAACAGCCGCAGCCCGAGTCCGCGCGGAGCGGTCGGCGCGTCGGGCATGTGCGGGTTGCCGCCCGCGAGGGAGAACCGTCCGGCCAGGCGGTATAGACCGGCCCGGAACACCGAAGCCTTCGACAGCTCGACACCGCCGCCGTTGCTCTCGAAGTATCCGGCGACGGCCACCCCTTTGGCATGGTTGCGGCGGCAGCCTGGGAAGGAGCCGCCCGCGGTGTCCTGTAGTCGGTCCACCAGGGCGCGCGCGGTCAGGCGCCACGGACCGATGCGGTTCTCGGTGAACAGGAACCCGCCGATGCCCGCGGCTCCGAGCGCGGCGACGGCCGCGCCGCCGAGCAGGGTGCGGCGATTCAGCGGGAAGGAATTCGGCTGTGCGTCGGTCATCGTCCGTCCTTCTTCGTGCGCCGGTGTGGCGGGTTCGGGTGCGCGGCGCGGGTCACGGCGGACCCATCGCCTGGAGCCGGTCGATCAGCACCGGATCGATGTCGGGCTCAACGCGCTGAATCCGGGCGTCAGGAAGCCGGTGGTGGTGACGGCGACCAGATAGCGCACGTCGCGGATGTCTCGGCCGATGCGGCGAAGGCAGGCGCGAACCGCGGCCGCGCCGGTCCGCACCCCTTGCGTCCGGTGCTTGGCCAGCAGTTCACCCTGGGTCTCGATACGGAACGCGCCCTCGTGATCACGGGGTGGCAAGGTGAGGTAGCGCGTTTCGATGCCGCCGTTGAGGAAGACGCCGCGGATCTTCGCGTCGGTGATGTTCAGCAGGTCGAGGAGTTCGCGTTGGCTGTACCGGTTGGGCGGATTGGCGGTGGCCACACCGAGCAGCCGAGGGAGCGCGGCCGGTGTCGACCGTGGTTCGGGTCGTAGCTCGTCGTCGGGTCTTTCGATTTCGATTGTCGAGGCGGTCATGCTCTGGTTCCTTTGATTATTCGTCAACCCTGTTCCGCGATCCGGCCGACTGTTCGGACGCGAGTGAACGCGCGCGTTTACATTCGACCTGCCGCTCGAGGGCGGCGTCGGCCGGATTTGTCCGTGAGCACCTGATGAAGCAGTTATGCAGTGGTTCGAATTTCGATCACGAGTTGTCGAATACCCCCGTAGTTCGGCAATCGATACACGTACGCAGATCCCCGAGGTAGCGAATTCGTTGCGACACCAGTCGGTCCGACGTCGCTTCCCGCACCGATTTCGAACGGTACACCAGCGCGATGTACTGCGACAACCCTGGAAACAGGGGCTCGAACCGTAGAACTGCTCTTCTGTAAGTCGAAAGATGTTGTGGTGCAGCATTTTTCGTTGATATCGGCGACGCGCCAAGATGGTACGTACACGTATGAGTCTGGCGGGAATCGGTCGGAAAGATATTGGACGAACGACTAGAACGGCGATGTCGGCGGTTCGGATCGTGGTCTAATCGGCGGATGGATTCACTGACCTCGCGGCTGGTGCCCCACGTGTTCCCGGACACGCCTGGACATCTGATCCGTTTGCTCTACCAACGCCACAACGCGCTCTGGCACGCCACGGTCGGGGATTCGATCACGCCAACGCAATTCGCCATTCTCAACGTCGTCTATGCGGAGGGGCCGCTGACCCAGCACGAGGTGTCCGTACGAATCAGCACGGACACTTCCACGATGGCGCAATCCGCCGGAGTCCTCGAACGGAAGAACCTGATCAAACGGTCCGTCAACCCGGCCGACAAACGCGAACGCCGGATCGCCCTCACCCGCACCGGTCGCCGCGAGTACGCCCAGCTCCTACCGAAAGCCGATGAAGTGCAACGACTCCTGTTCTCCGTCCTGGCCCCCGATGGACACGACGGCGCCCTCGCCGTCCTTCGCACGCTCGCCGGAATCGAGGCCGACGGTGCGAGCGTCGACTGTCTCTAGACCGTGGAACGTCAGGCGCGGGCGGCGGCCAGCTCCACGACGGTGATGTCGGAGGGCGCGCCGACCCGCACGGGCGGACCCCATGCGCCAGCGCCGCGCGTCACGTAGAGCTGCGTGTCGCCGTGGCGTTCGAGTCCGGCGACGGTCGGATTCGCCAGCGCCGCAAGGAGATTCCCCGGCCACAGCTGGCCGCCGTGGGTGTGCCCGGACAGCTGGAGATCGACGCCGTGCGCCACCGCGTCGTGGATCTGGATGGGCTGGTGCGCCAGCAGCACCGCCGTGCGGGCGGGGTCGCGGTCGCCGAGCGCCTTGTCGAAATCCGGTCCCTGCCCGATGCGCTCGCCCTGCACGTCGTTGACGCCAGCCAGGTCGAAGCCGGGCAGCTCGGTCCGATCGTTGGCAAGCAGGCGCAGTCCGAGATCCCGCACGTGGTCGATCCATTCCTCCGCGCCGGAGAAGTACTCGTGGTTGCCGGTGACGAAGAACGCGCCGTGCCTGGCCCGCAGCCGAGCCAGCGGCTCGACGGCGGGGCGCAGGTCTTCGACGCTGCCGTCCACCAGATCGCCGACCACCGCGATGAGATCGGGCTGGGTGTCGTTGATCGTGCGGACGACGCGCTCGGCGAAACCCCTGCCGAGGATCGGGCCGAGGTGCACGTCGCTGACCACGGCGATCCGGAATCCGTCGGCCGAGCGGGGGAGTTTGGCCAGCGGGATCGTCAGCCGCTTGACCTGCGGTCCGTTCAGCACGCCGTAGGCGCCGACACCGACGGTGGTCGCCGCGGTGAGCGCGGCGGTTCCGGCTATCGCGCGGGAGACGAAGATGCGTCGGGAGACCGTTGCGGATTCTCGGACTCCTTCGACCGAAGTGCTTGCCGCCGAGCCTGTTTCGCTTCCTGTAGTCGCGTCGCCGGTTGGTGCGGCTAGTTGGCCGCTGGGGCCGGTCGAAGTGGCTGCGGCTTTTCCGCCGCTCACGGGTGCAGCCGCCGTGTGGTCGCGCCGTACGGCGCTGGGCGGAGCGCCGGTTGTCATGGTGAGCCCTTCGCCGAGTCCGGTCGAAGGTTCCGGTGCATCGGCCGATTCGAGCTTGCTTGTCGAAGTGCCTGCACCTCTTGCCGATTCGCGCGCGAACACCCGCAGCAACACCGGCCGCAGCACCTCTCCCGCCAGCAGCGCGAGCAAGAGGTACACGAACAGCGCGCCCCAGAAATAGCCCGGCCACGCGATGGCCTGCACCAGCGGAAACGGCAGTCCGGCCGATTCGGCGAAGAACGCGGCGAGCAGCAGTAGCGGAGCCGCCACCAGCGCCGCGGTCCCGATCCGTCGCCCAGGCGACCCCGGCACTGTCGTGTCTCGCACCAGTCGCCGCCACAGATACCAGTGCAGCCCGGCGAAGACCGCGAGCACCACGACGCCGATCAGCACCGCCACAACGACCACCGCGCAGCCCTCTCGACACAACCGAACGGAGTTCGCCGACAGCCGCGCATGGCCGTGGCGGAGGCGGGATACGCCCACTCCCGAACCGACCGTTCCGACCTTACGCGGATGCGCTCGGCGGAGCAGGGGACGATGTCACCCCACCTCGGTAGCCTCGAAGCATGTGCCGAAACATCACAGCCCTTCGCGGGTTGGAGCCCGCGGCGACACCGGAGGAGATCCAGGCGGCGGCGCTGCAATACGTGCGCAAGGTAGCTGGCATCTCCAGCGTGTCCGCGGCGACGCGTCCGGTTGTGGAGGCCGCGGTGGCCGACATCGCCGCGGTGACGACCCGCCTGCTCGCCGAGCTGCCGGACCGCAAGGTGCCGCCGAAGTCGGTGCCGCCGCTGCGCCGCCCCGAGGTGCAAGCCAGGATCGCGGCGCGGGGCTGAGCCGCCCGCCGGAAATTCGGATGCGCCGCCGGACGCGTCCGGTTACTGTCGCGCCCATGCGAATCGTCATCGGCAAGAAGATCCGCGATGTGGACATCGGTTAAGCCCGAGAGCTGATCGGACGCCATTCGGCGGTCCTGATCGACCTCGGTACCGGCGACGGACGCGCGGTTCTCACCGCGGCCGCCGCCGACCCGCGCCGGTTGGTCATCGGCGTCGACGCCAACGCGGCGGGCATGATCGAAGCCTCCCGCAAGGCCGCGCGCGGCAAGCTCACGAACGCGCTGTTCGTGGCGGCCGCCGCCGAGCACCTGCCCGTGGAACTGGAAGGCGTCGCCGACGCGGTCACCGTGTACTTCCCGTGGGGTTCGCTGCTGCGCGGCGTTGTGACCGCGGACCCGGTCGTCGTGGCGGGCCTCGCCGGGTTGCTGAAGCCCGGCGCGGCCCTGTCGATCCTCGTATCGGTCACCGGGCACGACCGCGGTTCCGGGCTGCCGCCGATCGGCGGGAACGAGCTGCGTGCTCTCGCCGAGCCTTACGCGGCCCACGGCCTCACGATCGACGAGGTGACGCCAGCGACGGCTTCGGACATCGCCGCCACCGGTTCCTCGTGGGGCAAACGCCTCGGCGCGGGATCTCAGCGCAATGCGTGGCGGATCGCGGCGCGTCTTTCGGACGCGCCGCGGCCGCTGGAAACCACTTCCGAGCAGCGGGCGATCACAGGGACCGGGCGATGATCTCCTTCATGATCTCGTTGGTGCCCGCGTAGATCATCTGCACCCGGTTGTCGACCCACATGCGAGAGATCGGGTACTCGGTCATGTACCCGTAGCCGCCGTGCAGCTGGAGGCACTCGCTGGCGACCGACATGGCCTTGTCGGTGGTCCACCACTTCGCCATCGCCACGGTCGGGATGTCGAGTTCGCCCGCGATGTGCTTGGCGATGCAGTCGTCGGTGAAGACGCGCGCGATCTTCGCCTCGGTGGCGACCTCGGCCAGCTTGAACTTCGTGTTCTGGAAGCCGAAGACCGGGCGGCCGAACGCCTCGCGCTCCTTGGTGTAGCGCAGCGTGTGCTCCAGCGCGGTCTCCATGCCCGCCACCGAGCCGACCGCGATGATCAGGCGCTCCTGCGGCAGCTGCTGCATGAGCTGGATGAAGCCCTGGTTCTCCTGCGCACCGAGCAGGTTGCTCACCGGGATGCGCACGTCCTCGAAGAACAGCTCGGAGGTGTCCTGGCCCTTCTGACCGATCTTGTCCAGCACCCGGCCGCGCCGGAAGCCGGGGCGGTCCGCCTCGACGAGCACCAGGCTGATGCCCGCCGCGCCCTGGGAGGTGTCGGTCTTGACCACGACGATGATCAGGTCGGCCTGTGCGCCGTTGGTGATGAAGGTCTTGGAGCCGTTGACGACGTACTCGTCGCCGTCGCGGACCGCCTTGGTCTTGACGCTTTGGAGATCCGAGCCGGTGCCGGGCTCGGTCATCGCGATCGCGCCTACGACCTCGCCGCTGGCCATCTTCGGCAGCCAGTGCCGCTTCTGCTCCTCGGTGCCGTAGGCGAGCAGGTAGTGCGCGACGATGCCGTTGTGCAGGCTCTGGCCCCACGCGGTGTCGACCACCCTGGCCTGCTCCTCGATCAGCACGGCCTCGTGCGCGAAGGTGCCGCCGCCACCGCCGTATTCCTCCGGGATGGAGAGGCAGAGCAGTCCGAGTTCGCCCGCCTTGTTCCACAGGTCGCGGTCGACGTGGTGCTGGGCGATGTACTTGTCGACGTTGGGCGCGACTTCCTTCTCGAAGAAGGCGCGCGCGAGTTCGCGCAGCGCGTCCAGGTCGTCGTTCATCCAACACGACCGGTAGGCGGCCATCGAGACTCCTTAGGCTCGGCGTATTACTGGCGATACTTGTGACCAGTGTTTACGGGTACAGTGTGTACCATCGGTTGCGCTGGGACAAGACGGAATCTCGAGCTGGACGCAGCGCAGGCGGAGAGTGGATACAGCGCCCGTGGAGGTCGGATACGGTGAGCCGCGTGGGACGACAGCGCTGGACCGATACCGCCGAAACCCGCCGCTCGGGCGCGCGCGGGCCGGGCGGTGACGAACGCCGTCGTGCGCTCGTCGCGGCCGCCGTCGCGGCGATCGAAGAGCACGGGCCAGAGGCTTCGATCGGGCAGATCGCCGACCGCGCCGGGCTGGTGCGCACGCACGTCTACCGGCACATCGCGGGCAAGGAAGAACTCGATCGCGCCGTCGCGCGGCACGCGCACGCCGAACTCACCGCGCGCATCCGCGCCACCTTCGACGTCGACGGGACGCCGATCGATGTCATCCGCGCGCCCATCGCCGAACACGTCGCCTGGGCAGGGGAGCATCCGAATCTGTACCGGTTCCTCGTGGAGCGCAACTATCGCAGCGGCAACGACGAACCGCGCATCGGCGGCAGCGCCTTCGCCTCCGAGATCTTCGCCGCCGCAACGCGATACATTCCGCGCTTCGGTTCGGACCGGGCCGCGGCGGAGCGGCTCATCATCGCGCTGCTCGGGTTGATCGACGCGTCCGTGCGCTGGTGGCTGACGCACCGGGAGAGCACACGGGAGACGCTGGTCGACCAGCTGACCGCCGAGGCGTGGCTGTTGATCGACCATCGCTTGCGCGCCCTCGGCATCGCGCTCGAGCCCGAGGCGCGACTGCGGGACCTGCTCATCGCGGGTGAGGACTACCGCGGCGAGGCGAGCTGACCGGCCGTCGATCAGCTCCGCTGCGCGGCATCGCTCATCAACGCCTCGGCGAACGCCGCGAACTCCGCGCGGAAATCCAGGTACGCCGCGCGCAATTCGCGGCCCGGCCAGCGGCGGGGCAGTAGTTCGGCGGGCAGCATCGGGTCGTTGAGGATGTGCCGCACCGTCGCGGCGGCGATCTCGAAACGGTCGCCGATGGCGTCCGCCGCCGTCATGGCGGCCAAGAGCAGTCGCGCGTTCTCGGCCCAGGCGTCCGGCTGGAAGAGTCGTTCGGCGAGTTCGCGGTCCGGTTCGCCGGGGTGGCCGGTGAAGATCGTCAGGCGGCGCGCCGCGGCGGCGGGGAACTCGGTGCCGAGATTGTCCGGCCTGGTCCACACGCCCTCGCGGAGTTCGCCGAACTTCTTGGCGCGCAACACTTCCCGGAACGCGGCCCGGTCGGTCGAGTCGTCGGCGCCGACCGTCACGATGGCGAGCCGCCAGGCGCCGTCCCATTCGCCCGTCGGCGGATGCATGGCCTCGTCCTGCCGGTTCTGCCGCTCGATCAGCCGAGGCGCGAGGCGGTAGGCGCTGTCCCTGCGCTCCAGATCGCCACCCGCGACCATCCTGGTCAGCGCCGCGCGCACCGCCGATTCCTGGAGTCCGAGCCCGGTCGACACCCGCACGATCCAACTGACCGGCGCCTCGGCCGGATGCGCGCCGAGCAGCGCGCTCAGGATCGCCGACCGCGCGGTCAGCTTCCGTACCGGCGCACCACGCGAATCCATGCCCCGATGCTAGCCACAACCCGCCCACGGTTCCCGCCTGCCGCACGCAGGGTATTGCAATTGTCCGGCGCGTGACGCAGTCTTGTAATAGACCTGGGAGGACGGACGGATATGCCCACACACGAGGTGACGAATCAGGTTCCACCGTTGGTGGATTTCGACGCGGCGGAGCAGCCGGTGATCCTGGAGGCCCTGCGCAGGGCGGGGGCCGAATCGGCCATCGACGACGTGCGCGCGGTCGGCAAGGTCGCGGGCAGCGCCGAGGCCCAGACACTCGGCGACCTGGCCGAGGCGCATCCGCCGGTGCTGCGGACCCACGACCGCTACGGGCACCGGATCGACGAGGTCGAGTACGACCCGAGCTACCACCGGTTGATGGAGTACGCGGTCGGCTTCGGCCTGCACGCCGCGCCGTGGGCGGACAGCGGTCCGAGCCCCCATCTGGTCCGCGCCGCGAAGATGAGCGTGTGGAGTCAGGTCGACGCAGGCCACGGCTGCCCGATCTCGATGACCTACGCCGTGGTGCCCGCGCTGCGCGCCAACCCGGAGCTCGCTGCGCAGTACGAGCCGCTGCTCGTCGCCAAGGAATACGACCCCGGTCTGCGCGTGCCGTCGACCAAGCGCGGGCTGATCGCGGGCATGTCGATGACCGAGAAGCAGGGCGGTTCGGACGTCCGCGCGAACACCACGGCCGCGGTGCCGAACGCGGACGGCACCTACCGCATCACCGGGCACAAGTGGTTCACCTCGGCGCCGATGTCGGACTTCTTCCTCGTCCTCGCGCAGGCGCCGGGCGGACTGTCGTGCTTCTTCGTCCCGCGCGTGCTGCCCGACGGCACCCGCAACACCTTCAACCTGCAACGCCTGAAGGACAAGCTCGGCAACCACTCCAACGCGAGCAGCGAGGTCGAGTACGACGACACCGTCGGCTGGTTGGTCGGCGCGGAAGGCCGCGGCGTCCCGACGATCATCGAGATGGTGAACCTGACCCGGCTCGACTGCACGCTCGGGTCGGCCTCCGGGATGCGGGCGGGCGTCGCCATGGCCGTGCACCACGCCACCCACCGCCGCGCCTTCGGCGCCCACCTGATCGACCAGCCGCTGATGCGCAATGTGCTCGCCGACCTGGCGCTGGAGGCCGAAGGGGCGACCACGGTCGCGTTGTGGCTCGCCGAGGTCACCGATCGAGCCGTGGCCGGTGACGAGACCGCCGACCGACTGCGCAGGATCGCGCTGGCGGCCAGCAAGTACTACGTCTGCAAGCGTGGACCGATCCACGCGGCCGAAGCCCTGGAATGCCTTGGCGGCAACGGGTACGTCGAGGAATCGCGGATGCCGAGGCTGTACCGGGAGGCGCCGCTGATGTCGGTGTGGGAGGGCTCGGGCAACGTCGCCGCGCTCGACACGCTGCGCGCGCTGGCCAAACAGCCCGAAACCCTCGGCGTCTTCCTCGACGAGGTGGAGCAGGCGCGCGGCGCGGACGCCAGGCTCGACGCCGCGATCGCCGCGTTGCGCGATCGGTTCACCGACTTCGACACGATCCAGTACCGCGCCCGCCGTGTGGTCGGCGAGATGGCGCAGGTACTGCAAGGCTCGCTGCTGGTGCGCTACGGACATCCCGCGGTCGCCGACGGCTACACCGCGAGCAGGCTCGGCCGCGATCGCGGCGACGTCTTCGGAACTCTGCCGCACGGCGTCGACACCGGGTCCATCATCGAACGCGTGATGCCCAAGCTCTGACTCCATCCGATCGAAAGGGACTCTCCCGTTGCCCGACTACACCGATCACGCGGGTACCCGCCCCGCCGCCTGGTACGAAGGCCTGACCGAAGGCAAGGACTCGCTGTTCGCCGACCGGGAACAGGCGTCCTCCGACATCCGGTACCGGACGCTGACCTACGAGGTCACCGATCGGGTCGCCCGCATCACCTTCGACCGCCCCGACCACGGCAACGCGATCACCGCCGACACCCCGATCGAACTCGCCGCGGCGGTCGAGCGGGCCGACCTGGACCCGCGCGTGCACGTGATCCTGGTGTCCGGCCGCGGCAAGGGGTTCTGCGGCGGCTACGACCTGTCGATCTTCGCGGAGAACGGCTTCGCACCGGACGGCGGCGCGGCGCCGGTGGACGGCACGGTCCTCGATCCCACCGTGCAGGCGCGCAACCACAACCCATGGGGCACCTGGGATCCGATGGTCGACTATCAGATGATGAGCCGCTTCAACCGCGGCTTTTCCAGCCTGCTGCACGCCAACAAGCCGACCGTGGCCAAACTGCACGGCTTCGCTGTCGCGGGCGGCACCGACATCGCGCTGTTCGCCGATCAGATCATCTGCGCCGACGACACCAAGATCGGCTACCCGCCCACCCGCGTCTGGGGCATTCCGGCGGCGGGCATGTGGGCGCACCGGCTCGGCGATCAACTCGCCAAACGGCTGCTGTTCACCGGCGACTGCATCAGCGGCAAGCAGGCCGCCGAATGGGGCCTCGCCGTCGAATCCTGCCCGGCCGACGAGCTCGACGAACGCACCGAGGCACTCGTCGCCCGCATCGCCCGCATGCCGATCAACCAGCTGATCATGGCCAAGCTCGCGCTCAACAGCGCGCTGCTCGCTCAGGGTGTGGCGAACTCCGGAATGGTCAGCACCGTGTTCGACGGCATCTCCCGGCACACCCGCGAGGGCTACGCCTTCCAGTTGCGCGCGGCTACCGTCGGCTTCCGCGAGGCGGTGCGCGAACGCGACGAACCCTACGGCGACTGGAAGCGCGCGCAGTTCCGGGAGGACGCCGAGGGCTGACACCTCAGTCCGGCAGTTGCCGCATCTCCAGCAGGGTGAGGCCGAGGTTGTCGATCATGGCGAGCACGGCGCGCATGGCGGTCGGATCGGGCACAGCGCCGAACAGCGAGGTGGTGCCGGTGCGCGACGGTGCGACATCGAGGTCGGGAAAGGCGGCCAGGGCGCGGTCGGACAGTTCGCCGTCGATGATGAACTGGTACCTGGTCGGGACCGCCATGGCTCTCCTTCCTGTGACTGCGTGATGGTCGAGTCTCGCGCGCCGAGCGCGCGGCTCGCCTCACACGCCGCGGATGAGATTCCCGGAATTCGACGGGGTCCTCAGAGCACGCCGCTGCGCCGTGCGAAATCGAGTGCGGCGACCCGGGAATTCGCACCGAATTTCGCGTATATCGAACGCAGATGCGTTTTGACGGTATTGATGGAGACCCCGAGATCCCCGGCGATCTGCTGCGCGGTGCGGCCGGACGGAAGGTGTTTGAGGACGGTCATTTCGGCATCCGTCAGCGCCGGGTGGGTCGAGCGCCTGGCGGTATTGCGATTCTGTCGGACGATATCGCCGAACGCGTCGAGCCGACCCAATCGGCCCGCGTACACATCGAGCAGTTCGATAGCGTTCGGGACGTCGAGAAATGGACGAACCAGGTGGTCGGCGGCGGCGTTCCGCAACGCGTTCTCCAGTCCGGTCCGCGCCTTCGCGCGGTTGCCGATCGCGTGCTGCGCGGACGAGTACAGCAACCACCCGGTGACCAGGGTGGAGGGACGCGCGTCTTCCGCACCGTCGAGCTCGAGCAGCGGCTCGACGAGCGCCAGCGCGGCCTGGCTGTGCCCGGCCGCCTCGGCGACCGCCGCCCGCGCCACGGTGACGTCGGGCAGGTCGCCGAGCAGCCGCTGGCCCCGTTCGGCGAGCAGCTGGGCGGCCAACGGCTCGGACACGCTCAGCAGCGCCCATACCGCGTGCGGAATCACGGTGGCCGTCGCGGCGGGGACGGTGTTCTTGTCGAGCAGCAGCTGCGTGGCTCGGCGCAGGTCGTCGACGGCCGCGCGTCGGTCCGCGGCCTGCTCGACGGCGAGCAGCTGCCCGACCACGTAGCCGTGCCAGCCCGCGAGCGGGCTCTCGGATCCGTCCTGCACCGCGTGATGGGTCAGGGCCGCCGCGACGTGGCTCGGATCGGGTTCCTCGCCGCGCAGGTAGGCGGCCAGTCCGGCGGCCGTCATCGCCTGCGCGGCGTCCGGCGTGTCGAGCAGGCCGTGCTCGGCGGCGAGGGCCAGCGCCCGCCCGGCTCGATCGCGCATCGCGGCGGTGGCCTCACGCCCGCAGGCGATGAAGGTCAGGCGGGTCAGCGCGCGCAGCGCGAGCCGCGGGTGGCCCGTGTGCAGCGCCAGGGCGAGCCCGCGGGACAGCGCCTCCTCACCTCGGCCGAGTCGTCCGCCGACCACCAGCGCGGTGGCCGACTGAATCGCGAGGTAGCAGTCGATGTCGGGGTTGCCGGTCGGCGGCACGGCGGCCACGGCGAGGTCACCTGAGACGGTTCCGGTCGCGGCCGCCGCGTCCACCGTCGTGGCCACGGTGAGCGCATCGATCCAGTGCGCGGGCACGAACGAAGGGCGGCCCGCGCGCGAATTGGCGACGTCCAGGTAGGCCTGTGCGTCGGCGGCGGTGCCGTGGAACAGCGCGTCCAGCACGCGGAGCAGCCAGACGAAGGGATCGTCCAGCAGGCTCGGCCGCGCGCGCTGAAGCTCGCCGAACAGCGTCGCGCCGTCTCCGTCGAGGACCATCGTCGTCCCGTGTTCGATGAGCAGGTCGCGCAGGTGCCGCGGGTCGCCGACGGCGAGCAGATGGGTCAGCGCCTGGCGCGGCAGCCCTGCGTGGCGCAGCGCGTTCGCGGTCCGCAGGTGTAGTTCGGCGCGCGCATGCGCGCCGAGCCGGTTCACCTCGGCGAGGAAGTACGCCCGCAGCATCGGGTGGTAGCTGAACCAGACGTCGCCGCCCCGCGCGATCGAGCTGACCGGGAAGTTCATCCGGTCCAGCTGGTAGAGCGTGTGCGTGGCGCCGCCGCCGATCAGCTCGTCGGCCATCCGCTCGGTGAACGAGGCGGGAACACTGGTGTAGGTGAGGAACAGCCGCAGGGACGCGGGCAGGGCGCCGATCAGCTCGCCGACCAGGAAGTCGGAGACGGCGCGCGGCGGCCGGGCAAGGACACCGAGCGCCGCGGCGCGGTCGGCGTTGGCGGCCAGGTACATCGCGGTGATGCGGACCAGCGCCGCCCACCCGTGGGTCAGATCGAGGACCGTGGCGAGTTCGGCGTCGTCCAGTTCGCAGTGGTGTTCGCGGCACAGCGCCGCGACTTCCGTGCTCGTCATCGCGAGGTCGGCGGCGCCCCACCTGGTCGATCGTTCGGTCAGCCCGAGTAGATGCCAGTGCAGCGGCGGGTCGAAGCGGCCGGCGACCACCGTGGTGACCGTCGCGGGCGCGTGCAGCAGGAAGTGTTCCAGCCCGGCGAGTGCGATCGGTTCGGCGACCAGGTGGGCGTCATCGATGACGATCACCGTCGGCGTTCCACGCGTGGTCAGCGCCTCGACGAGGTGAGCGGCGTCGGAGCCGGGGGCGTCGACGGTTAGGCGCTGCGGCGGGTTCGGCAGACCGAGTTGATCGCGCAGTGCCTGCCACAGCGTGAGCCCGGGCTCGGGATGCTCGGACACCGAGACCCAGCCGAGCGCGGGTCGTCGCGAGGTCCGCGCCCGCAGTCTGCCGGCCCAGTCGGCGAGCAAAACCGTCTTGCCGCTTCCGGCGGGCGAGCAAACCAACAGCACTCGGTGCTCGTCGCTGTCGACGATGGCGTCGAGTCGCTCGATCAGCATCGTCCTGGCAATCGGCGCCGACGAGAACGACGGAATTTCCGCGGGAATTCCGCCGCCGTCGGGAAAGGTCGAACGTAGATCGGGGCCCTGCGAGATGGTCACCGTGCCTCCTGGACCGACTGCCGACATAGTGCGCGCTTGGCTCAGGAATCTCTGATCGTTCGGGTGTCATCGTAAATGCGCGCAGGCCCGAAATACCGAGGATGCTTCGGATATTCGAGCGCGGCGATCGAGCGTGCGCTGGCGTGTCACCGCTGGAATGTGATCTTTGTCACCGATCGCGTGCGACGCTTGGCTGGGTTCCCAACGGAAGAGGAGACACGATGGAAATCCTCGATCTCGGTTCCGCTGTGCTCGACGTGCTCGACACGGTGACCGGAATCATCGCGGATCTCATCGCCATTGCCACCGGCTCGGCGTAGCACGAGTTCCCGGAACGCGGGGAGGGGCGCGCCCCTCCCCGCGTCCACGTCACTCCTTCGCGCGGAAAGCGTTGGTGCGGTGGGAGTACATGCTCAACAGGCCGAGCACCTGCCCGTCGGAGACGAGCGGATGACAGTACAGCGACCGTATGCCGAGTTCGCGCAGGTGGGCGCAGTAGTCGCGCCAGCGCGATGTCGCGGCGAGGTCGGCGATCAAAATCCTTCCGCGCTGCCGGATGACGTCCATGCCCGGCGAATCGGGAAATTCGAGGAGGGCCTGCTCCACTGTCGCGGCCTGCTGATCGGAGCAGCCGACGACTTCGAGGCCGTCGAGTCCCCAGGCCGTGATGCCGACCAAGGGGTGATTGGGCAGCAGGCGCGCTATGTTCGCGGCGGCCTGCGCGGGTACCGCCGAGGACTTGTTCGGGAAAAGGGTGACTGAACCGGGGAAATTCGTCGTGATGGGTCGGGTATCGAGCATTCGGACACCTCACTCCACGGCGCGCACCGGCGGCAGGGCCCGATGGGCCGACCTGCTGGTGTCTCCGGACGCGCCGACTTGCTGACCACCTGTGCCGCTGCCGCGTCGGCAGCGTCGCATCGCCCGTCCCCCGAACGGGCGCCTGCCACCGGTGTCGGACCGGTGGCGGCGTGAACGGTTGCGCGCCTGGGTTTCTCGGAACCGCCCAGGATTTCCGGAGAGAACCGTTCACCTTCACGCGGGCCACATGCCGCTTGGCAGCTATGTGACGGCCACCACATTAACACCGTGCGGTCGGTCCGGGTCCAGTTTTTCACGTTCCATTCTGGACGGCCGGTTTCGGACGAGGGCCGCGCGGCGATGACGTACCGCGAGAGGGCTCGAGCTGTTGGCCT
This sequence comes from Nocardia amikacinitolerans, assembly GCF_900215415.1. Classification (NCBI taxonomy): domain Bacteria; kingdom Bacillati; phylum Actinomycetota; class Actinomycetes; order Mycobacteriales; family Nocardiaceae; genus Nocardia; species Nocardia amikacinitolerans. Next base: position 153,574 of record NZ_OBEG01000003.1, read on the forward strand.
TGTCACGCATGAAACATGCTGTGCCGCAATGAGAAACGAAGTATTCTTCTGGTCAGGTCCCGCGCGGCCGACCGCAACGGTGCGTTTTGTATCCGGCGACCAACTTTCGGTCGTTCTTTCTCTCGATTGCCCAGTGACAGCGCCCGCTCCGCCGCCCGATACTCGCAGCATCGGTTGATGGCTACTGCACGGCAACGTTGCTGGCGGAACGGAGTGGACATGTCGCTCGCACACCCCTGTCCGGACAACGACCTGCTCGGCCACGGCGGTGACGCCGGAGTCGTCGCCCGCTTCACCGACCGCGCCCTGCGCCGCTTCGCCCAGACCGTCGAGGGGCTGCCCGAGACAACGATGGAAGAGATCCTCGCGGTCGTCGACCTGTTCCGTATCGCCGAAGGTGTGCACGTCGGCGTGCGGGACGTCTGAGTCCGGCTACGTCGTCATGTGGCGCGCGCCATCCCGGGAAATGTCCACGGGCGGGCCGTCGCCGATCGCGGTCGCGACGAGCCGTTCTCCGTTGGCCGGGTCGAGTTCGGCGGGCACGCCGAGAACAGGGGAGAGGTCGATGCTCTGCCCCGGCCCGAGCACTCGGTAGCCGCGGTTCGCGCAGAGGCGGTCGACATCGGTGTCGGCGGTGCAGGATCCGTACATCAGCCGGACCCGACCGGCGGCCGCGCGATCCGCGGCGTACCGCAGCAGGCTCGCGCCGACGCCGGTGCCACGGAACTCCGGCTCCACCGCGAGCACGCCCACCTTCATCAGGCCGACGAGCGCGCGCACCTGCGCGGCGGTGCCCCACGGCTGGAGGCGGTGCACCACAAAGGCTTCGGGCCCGGCGTAGAGGCCGCCGATGACGACGCGATCGCGCTGGGCCACCAGGACCAGACTGCGCGCGGCGACCGCACCGGCCAGCCCGCCCTTGCCCGCGGCCGCCGAGATCGCGCGGGTGCCCGACGGTGTCACGGCGGAGGCGAGCAAACCGCGCCGCTGCGCCTGCGCGAGTTCCTGGCCGTAGCCGCCGAGCGGAGTGTCGCCGATGCCCGCCAGTGCGCACCACCGCGGGTAGTTGGTCTCGATCTCCGCCGCCGACGCGTACGCGATCGTCACTCGCCCCGGTGAACCCATGTGCACAACCCCTTCCAGCTCAGTGGGACCGGCCATCGGCGCCGCGAGCATCCAGCCGTCGCCGAGCGCGTCGCACGGTGCGCGCTCGGCCGCGGTGCTGACCGCGTCGGGTCGTGGCGCCGACCTGGCGCAACTCAGTGTACAGTTGTGCACCCACTCCCGCGTCTTGTGGGCCTAGCGGATCAGCTCACCAGCCCCCGGCGGGTCAGGAGCGGTTCGATCTCCGGTGCGCGGCCGCGGAAGGATTCGAAGGCCGCGAGCGGGTCCACCGAACCGCCTCGGGAGAGCAGTTCGCGCCGGAAGATCTCGCCCTTCTCGTGGAGGGGTGCGGCGCCGTCCTCGAACCACTGCACGGTGTCCGCGTCCAGCACTTCGCTCCAGATGTAGGAGTAGTAGCCCGCCGCGTAGCCGCCGGAGAAGATATGGGCGAAGTAGCCGGTCCGGTATCGGGGCGGGATCGCTTCCATGGCGACCCCCGCCTTCTCGAGCGCCTGCCGCTCGAACGCCTCGGCGTCGACATCCGCGAGCGCGTCCGGACCGGGCACGCGGTGCCACGCCCAGTCCAGCAACGCGGCTGCCAGGTACTCGACGGTGCGGAAGCCCTCGCCGAACCGTGCGGCCTCGGCCATCCGCTCGACCAGCTCGGCGGGCATCGGCTCGCCGGTCTCGACGTGCTTGGCGTAGTTGGCCAGCACCTCCGGCCGGTCCATCCACATCTCGTTGACCTGCGAGGGGAATTCGACGAAGTCGCGCGGCACCTCGGTCCCCGCGAAGAACGGGAACCGCACATCCGAGAACAAGCCGTGCAGCGCGTGCCCGAACTCGTGGAAGAGCGTGCGGACGTTGTCCCAGGTGAGCAGGGCGGGCTCGCCCGCGGGCGGCTTCGCGATATTGAGATTGTTGACCACCACCGGCCGCGTCCCCAGCAGCCGCGACTGGCTGACCAATTCGTTCATCCACGCACCGCCGCGCTTGGACGGCCTGGCGAAGAAGTCGCCGAGGAACAGTCCCAGCGCGCTGCCGTCGGCGTCGAACACCTCGAAGACGCGGACCTCCGGGTGGTAGCCCGCCAGATCCGCGCGCTCGGCGAAGCTGATCCCGTAAACCTGCTCCGCGGCGAAGAACACGCCGTCCCGCAGCACCCGCTCGAGCTCGAAGTAGGGGCGCAACGCCTCGGTGTCCAGCGAAAAGCGTTCCGCCTTCAGCTTTTCCGACCAGAACTGCCAATCCCACGCGCGCAGTTCGGCGTCGCTGTCGTCGGCGCGCATGGCCGTCGCGAGCTCCGCGGCCTCCCGTTCGGCGTTGGCGACGGCGGGCGGAACCAGTCGACCCAGCATCTCTTCCACCGCCTCCGCGGTTTTCGCGGTCTGGTCTGCCACCGCGTAGGCCGCGTGGTCCTGGTAGCCGAGCAGCGCCGCTCGCTCGGCCCGTAGCGCGGCGATTCGGACGGCGAGGTCGGCGTTGCGACCCTCCGCCCCGAATCCGCGCCCGAGCGAGGCCGCCAGCATCCTGCGCCGCACCTCGCGGTCGGCCAGCTCGGCGAGAACGGGCTGATTCGAGACGTTCTGGAGGCGCAGCGCCCACGCCCCTTCCCGGCCAAGCGAACGGGCGTTCTCGGCCGCGGCCGTGACCGCGGCCGACCCGAGCCCGGCCAGCTCCTTCTCGCTCTCGACGACCAGCGCCGCGGCATTGGTCGCGGCGAGCAAGTTTTGCCCGAACTCCGTTGCCGCCGTGGCCAATTCCGCATTGAGCTCGCGTAACCTCGCCTGCCCTTCGGCATCCAGTCGAGCGCCCGCCCGGACGAACCGAATGTGGTACTGCTCCAACAGCCGCGCTTCCTCGGCGTCCAGCCCGAGCTGCTCCCGCTCCCGGAACAACGTGTCGATCCTGGCGAACAGCTTCGGATCCAGATACACCGCGTCCCGGTGCGCCGCGAGCAGCGGCGAGACCTCCGCCTCGATCGCCTCGATCCGCTCGTTCGAATCCGACCCGACGATATTGAAGAACACATTCGCCACCCGCGTCAGCAGCGCCCCCGAACGCTCCAGCGCCACAACGGTATCCTCGAACGTCGGCTTCCCCGCCCCGCCCGTGATCACCCCGATCTCGGCCAACTGCTCCGCCATCCCCCGCTCGAACGCGGGCAGATAATGCTCGTCGCGAATCTCCGCGAACGGCGGCAGCTCGTAGGGCAGCGCACTGCGCTCGAAGAACGGGTTGCTCGTCATACGAGAACTCTATGCCCGCCCCCATACCCCCGACACCGGTTCCCGCAGCGCCCGACTGCCCGCCGCCGCCGCGGCTATCGTGGAGGCGTGGGCATTATCGGCGAACTGTTCGGCAACAAGCTGACCGACGAGGGCGGCGAGGACAGCGACGGACAGGTGCACGAGCCGCGCGTCGACGTGGATCTGGACGCGGGCGTGGTCCGATTGTCCGCCCCGGCTCGGTCGAACGAGGGCTCGGCCGACGATCTGCCGCGGGGGTAGCCGTCGATCTGCCGACGTTGCGCTGGATCGACGGCGGCAGCCGTGCGCGTGCGGGCGAGCGGCGATTGCGCGGCCGTGCCGGTCGGGGAGATGTCCTCCGCCGACGGACCTCAGCTGGTTTCGGCGAGGGCGGGGCGGGGTTGGCTGCGGGTGAGGAGCCAGCCGACGGCGGTGGCGAGGGGGAACATGAGGACGCCGTAAACCGCTGCGGGAACGGCCATTTCGGTGCTGTCCAGGACGCTGATGGCGATGGTGATCGCGATGGTGCTGTTGTGGATGCCCACCTCCATCGAACAGGCGATGGCTTGGCGGTCGGAGACGCCGAGCCAGCGGGGGAGGAAGTAGCCCGCGGTCAGGCTGACGAGGCAGAACAGTGTGGTGACCGCGCCGACGTCGAGGGCGTAGTCGACCAGGTTGTCGCGCTCGGCGACCATGGTGCCGATGACGACCAGCGTCAGCGTCAGCGCCGAGCCGATGCGCACCGGCCGGTCCATCCGGTCGGCGAACGCGCCGGACAGCCGCCGCACCACCATCCCGATCGCGACCGGGACCAGCACGATCGCGAACACCTGCACGACCTTGCCGAATTGCAGGCCGACCGTGCCCGCGCCCTCGTCGGGATCGAAGTAGTCGATGGCGAAGTTGGTCACCAGCGGCACCGTGACCACCGCGATGATCGAATTGACCGCGGTGAGCGACACATTCAGCGCGACATCGCCGCGGAACAGATGGCTGAACAGGTTCGCGGTCGTCCCGCCCGGCGAGGACGCGAGCAGCATCATGCCGACCGCGAGGATCGGCGGCAGATCGAACAGCAGCACAAGTCCGAAGGCGACGATCGGCAACACCACCAGCTGGCAGGCGAGCGCGATCGCCACGGTCTTCGGGTTCCGGGCGATGCGGGTGAAGTCCGCGACCGTCAGCGACAACCCGAGGCCGAACATGATCACGGCCAAAGCCACTGGCAGACCGACGGATACGAGCGGAGAGTCCATATTCTTCCTCAGCATTCGCGGGCCGAAGCCCACATCTGAGACCAATTCGTCTCAGAATGAATGGAGGGTAGCGGTGTGTGACGTACGTCGCAACCAATTCGGCCGCGTCGAGCTGCGCCACGCCGGTCGACTGACCTGGAAAGGTTGGCCACCGAAACTCGGGGCCGTGCGGACTTCCCTCGCCAGTGGTCACCGATCTTGCACAATCGGTATATGGCCAAGCCCTGCCTGCTCTTGCAGTTGCGGCCCGAGCGTGCCGCGGCGGACGACGAGTATCGCGCGATCCTGCGCGCCGGCGAGCTCCAAGCCGACGATGTGGTGCGGGTGAAGATGGACGAGGAGTTCCCGCACATCGACCTCGACGACTATTCGGCGGTGATCGTCGGCGGCGGCCCGAGCAACGTCAGTAGTCCGGAGGACCAGAAGTATCCCTACCAGCGGCGCTTCGAGCCCCGTCTGAAGAAGCTGATGATCGAGATCGTCGGCCGCGATTTCCCGTACCTGGGCGCCTGCTACGGCCTGGGCATTCTCGCGGACGTGCTCGGTGGGAAGGTCGGCGGCGACCGATACGGCGAGACCGCGGGCGCGCAGACCATCGAACTGGCCGATCGCGCGGACGAAGACCCGCTCCTGCGCGACCTGCCGCGGTCGTTCCGCGCCTTCGTCGGCCACAAGGAGGCCTGTCAGGAGGTGCCGCCCGGCGCGACCCTGCTCGCGGGGTCGTCCGGCTGCCCGGTGCAGATGATCCGCACCGGCAGGCACGTGTACGCGACCCAGTTCCACCCCGAGCTGGACGGCAACGGCCTCGCGATCCGTATCGAGGCCTATCGCCACGCGGGGTACTTCGCGCCCGAGGAGGCGGACTATCTCACCGAGTTGGGCCACCGCGAGTCGATCACGGTTCCGCCGGAGATTCTGCGCCGATTCGTCACCCGATACCGCGTCGACGAGTAAGTGATCCGCCCCTCGCCCGGCGGGCGATAGGCCGCGAGACCGTCCCGGTACGCGCTGAAGCAATCGCCAGGCGATCTTGGTACAACCCACGCAAGGTGTCTCGAACGAGTCCAATCGCCGTCGCGTCGCGCCGCGATGTGGTATCGACGGGCCCGTCGGTGCGGAACCGGCTAAGGCCAGCTGTCTGGGTCACAGGAGGTCTGGCTAAGATCTGGCAATCGCTCGGGTGTGCCCCTGCCTGGGCGAATGTGGCTGACATCTCATCACGGCGCGACCTGTGGTCTGATAGGGGCCGAAATTGCCGAAAATGCCCCCTGTAAATCGATTCCTTCTCGCTTGCTTTGTTAGACACTGGCCCGCTCGCAGCGGGTCGTCCGACCGGGTTCGTGGGTCTCGACGAAATCTGCGGGCTGGACGCGAGAGGGATGTAGTACTCGGATGGATGGAGTTCGTCGTGCTGTTCGGGGTCGAATTCGTCGCAGGTCGGGTAGCCCGCTCTTCGTCCAACTGCTGACCGCCGCGGTCGAGTCCGCGGCCGACTCGATCGCCATCAGCTATGACCCGACCGGCGAGCCCGGCGATCGGCGCGAACTCACCTACACCGAGCTGGACGAAGCCTCCTCGCGACTGGCGCGCGAACTGATCGAGCGCGGCGTCGGCCCCGGCGACGTCGTCGCCATCGGCTTCACCCGTTCGATCGAGTCCGTGCTGGCCGTTTGGGCCGTCGCCAAGACCGGAGCGGCCTACGTGCCGGTCGACCCGACCCTGCCCGCGGACCGCATCGCCTACCTCGTCGCCGACTCAGGAGCGGTGCTCGGCCTCACCGACTCGACGCACCGCGGGCGCCTCGGCGCCGGCATCGACTGGCTCGAGCTCGACGACCCCGCGCACCGGCAGCGGATCGCGGCCCAGCCCGCGCACCCGATCTCGTATGTCGACCGGGTCCGCGCGCTGACCGAACAGCATCCCGCCTACGTCATCTACACCTCCGGCTCGACCGGTCGGCCGAAGGGCGTCGCCGTGACGCACGCGGGCCTGGCGAGCCTGGTCACCGCCGCGCGGGAACGCTACGAGGTCGACGGCGGCGCGCGGGTGCTGCACGTGTGTTCCCCGAACTTCGACGTGTCGGTGCTCGAGCTGCTGCTCGCCTTCGGCTCCGGCGCGACGCTGGTGGTGTCGCCGCCGACCGTGTTCGGCGGCCCGGAGCTGGCCGACCTGCTTCGCCGGGAACGCGTCACGCACCTGCTGATCACGCCGGCCGCGTTGGAGTCGGTGGATCCGGCCGGGCTGGACGATCTGCGGGTCGTCGTCGTCGCGGGTGACGCGTTCGGTCCCGCGTTGGTCGAGCGATGGGCGGACGCGCGACGCTCCTTCTACAACGGTTACGGCCCCACCGAGGCGACCATCCTCGCGACCGGCAGCACCGCGCTGGCGCCGGGCCGGCCGATCACCATCGGCGCCGCACTGCCCGGCATCGGCGCGGTGGTGCTGGACGCGCGGCTGCGTCCGGTGCCCGCCGAAGTGACCGGCGAGCTCTACCTGTCCGGTCCGGCGCTGGCCCAGGGTTACCTCGGGCGGCCCGGGCTCACGGCGGAACGGTTCGTGGCCAATCCCTTCGGCGCCACGCCGGGGTCGCGGATGTATCGCACCGGCGACCTGGTGCGCCGCACCGCCGACGGAGACATCGAGTACTTGGGCCGCACCGACTTCCAGGTGAAGATCCGCGGCTTCCGCATCGAACTCGGCGAGATCGACGCCGCGCTCACCGCACATCCCGATATCGAATATGCCGCGACCCTCGGCAAGGTCGCACCCTCCGGCGCGACCGTCCTGGTCTCCTATGTCCTTCCGCGCGAGGGTATTTCGCTCGATTTCGGTGAGCTGTCGCGCTTCGCCGGTACCTCGCTGCCGGGCCACATGGTGCCGTCCATGTTCGTCGCGCTCGACGCGATTCCGTTGACCCCCAACGGAAAACTCGACCGCCAGGCCTTGCCGGAGCCGGTGTTCGAGGCGGCCGTCTCGCGCGCGCCGGAGGGTCCGGTGGAATCCCGGATCGCCGAGTTGTTCGCGCAGGTGCTCGGTGTGCGGCGGGTCGGCGCGGAGGATTCGTTCTTCGCCATTGGCGGAGACAGCATCCTGTCGATCCAGCTGGTGTCGCGGGCCAGGGCGGTTGGTATCTCGTTCACGCCCCAGGATGTGTTCGAGCACCGCACCGTCGCGGGGTTGGCGCGGGTCGCGGTGATCGGCGGGGAGTCCGCGCCCGTACTCGCGGAGCTGCCGGGCGGCGGGGTCGGTGAGATGCCGCTGACTCCGGTGCTCGCCGCCTACTTGTCCGGCGGCAAGCCCGTCGGCCGATTCACTCAGCACATGGTGCTCGAGCTGCCCGAACAGATCGATCGGTCGGCCCTGGTGACCACGCTCGCGGCGGTGCTGGATCACCACGACATGCTGCGCGCCCGAATCCGATCCGTCGACGGGCAGTGGCGGCTGCACACCCTGCCGCCCGGCACGCTGGATGTGGACGCACTGCTGACTCGCGTCGACGTCGCCGCGGGCGTGGACATCGACGCACTGCGTGAAACAGCAAGCGCCGCGTTCGATTCCGCGCTGGACACGCTGGACCCGACGGCGGGACGGATGATCGCCTTCGTCTGGCTGACCCGCCCGGACGGCCGCGACGCCCTGATCGTCGCCGCGCATCACTACGTCATCGATGGCGTGTCCTGGCGAATCCTGATCCCGGACTTGGTGACCGCCTGGGCCCAGCACGCCGCAGGGCAGCGGATCGCCCTGCCCGGCGTCGGCACGTCGTTCCGGCGGTGGGCGCACGGTCTGGTCGACGCCGCCGCGGACCGCTCCGGCGAATTGCCTTACTGGCGGCGAACTCTCGCCATCGCCGATCCGCCGTTGGGCGCGCGACCGCTCGATCCGGTCATCGACACGGCCGACACGGTCCGGCGCTTCACCGTCGCGGCGCCCGCCGAGGTCACCCGGGCGGTGCTGACCGAGCTGCCGAAGTTGTACCGGGCCGGAACCAACGACGGACTGCTCGCGGCGTTGGCAGTGGCGACTCGTGCGTGGCGGGCGAACAGGGGTGTCGATGCCGCGGCGACCAGGGTGCGGCTCGAAGGGCACGGCCGCGAGGAAACCACCGTCGCAGGCGCCGATCTGACTCGCACCGTCGGCTGGTTCACCACCATGTACCCGGTCGCGCTCGATCTGTCCGGCATCGACGCCGAGGCGGCTTGGCGCGGTGGCGAGGCGACCGCGGCGCTGCTCAAGGCGGTGAAGGAACAACTGCTCGCGGTGCCGGACAAGGGCATCGGCTTCGGCATGCTGCGGCACCTGAACCCGGACACCGCTGCGGAATTGGGCGGCGCGCTCGGCCAGATCGGCTTCAACTACCTCGGACGGATCTCCGCGGGCGATATGCCGGAGGGGCTGACCGACCGGAGTTGGCTGCCGACCGCCGACTGGGGCGATCCGGAGGCCGCGCCCGATCCGGACATGCCGGCGCCCGCCGTGGTGGACATCAACGCGCTCGTCACCGACACCGACTCCGGCGCTCAACTGTCCGCGTCCTTCGCGTACGCGTCGGAGATCCTCGACGAGGCGGCCGTCCGGGAGCTGGCCGAATACTGGGTCGCCGCACTGACCGTGCTCGCAAGGCACGTGCAGGACCAGTCCGCCGGTGGCCTGACTCCGTCGGACGTCCCGCTGGTACGGGTCACCCAAACGGAGCTCGACACCTGGCGGCGGGAGCGGCCGGGTCTGGCCGACGTGCTGCCGCTCTCGCCGCTTCAGCTCGGATTGCTGTTCCTGACCCAACTTTCGCCCGGCGCGGTCCCCTACCTGTTGCAGCTGGCGGTGGAACTGTCCGGCGACATCGATCTCGATCGGCTCCGCAGGGCGGCGCAGGCGATGCTGGATCGGCACGCGATCCTGCGTTCGGCGTTCGGCTCCTCGGCCGAGGGCACACCGGTTCAGTTCGTGAGCGAGGGACTCGCCGTGCCGTGGCGGGTCGTCGACACACCCGACGCCGACGTGGCGACGCTGTTCGCCGCCGAACAGCGCCTCGGATTCGATCCGGCCACACCGCCGCTGTTGCGATTCACGGTGTACCGCACGGATTCCGGGCGCACGCACCTGGTGCTGACCGCGCACCACATCCTGTTGGACGGCTGGTCGATGCCGTTGCTGATGAAGGATCTGCTGATCTTCTATGCGACAGACGGCGATTCGACGCCGCTGCCGCGGATTCGGCCGTACCGCGACTATCTCGCGTGGCTCGCGCGTTACGACCGGGACACCACGCTCAGCACATGGCGCGACGCGCTGGCCGGTACGACACCGACCATGCTCGCCGCGTCCCTCGCGCCGCCGGCGCACCCCGTCGACAGCTACGGCGACTGCGCCGCGGACCTGTCGCAGGACGAGACGGCGGCATTGACGGCGTTCGCCGCGGCGGCGGAGGTCACGGTGAACACGGTGGTGCAGGCGGCGTGGGGACTCGTGCTCGCGGCCTGCGTCGGGCGTACGGACGTGGTCTTCGGCGCGGTGGTGTCCGGTCGGCCGCCGCAGCTCGACGGAGTCGACGAGATGGTGGGCCTTTTCGCGAACACGGTCCCGGTTCGGGTCCGGTTCGACGCCGATATCTCGGTGCGGCAGCTGCTGAAACAGCTTCAGTCCGAACAGGCTTCGCTGCTCGAAGGCCACCACGTCGGACTTGCCGACATTCAGCGCGCCGCCGGAGCAGGCGAGTTGTTCGACTCGATCCTGGCTTACGAGTCGTATCCCGTCGACGCCGACGGCTTGCGCGCGGCCTACGGGACGATCGACGGGCTGGAAATCGTCGACCTGCAAGGGGTCAACTTCACCCACTACCCCGTCGCGATCCAGGTCGAGTTGGGCGCGGAACTGCGACTACAGGTGCAGCACCGCAACGACGCCGTCACCCCCGCCACCGCGCGGGCGCTCGCGGACCGGTTGCGTTCGCTGCTCGGCGAATTCGTCGCGGCGCCGGAGCGCACGCTGGCGGAGACGATGGAGTCGCTGGACGAGCGCGACGATCTGATCGCGCAGACGCGGTACTGGCGCACCGCGCTCGCCGGGCTGCCCGACGAACTGAATCTGCCTACTGATCGCCCGCGGCTCGCGGCGCAGGCGGCCGCGCAGGACCGGATCGACTTCGAGATCGATGCCGAGCTGCACCACCGGTTGCGGCAGGTCGCGGATGCGGAGGAGACGACGGTATTCACCGTCGTCCACGCGGCTTTCGCGGTATTGCTTGCCCGACTATCGGGCACCGACGACATCGCGATCGGTACGCCCTGTGTCGACGGATCGGCGAACACGCTGGTGTTGCGCACCCGAGTCCCTGGCGGCATGTCCTTCGCGGACCTGCTATCGCAGACGAAAGACATCGACCTACAGGCGTTCCGACACGCGGACCTACCGTTCGACGGCTTGGTGGCACTGCTCGAACCGGAGCGGTCGGACGCGCGCCATCCGCTGGTGCAAACGATGTTCTCTGCGAACGGCCGACCTTCCGATTCCGAAAATGACACGGCAAGAACGCTTTCCGAATCGGCTGCCGATACCTCCACGGCGAAACCCGATCTTTCCCTGCATATCAGCGAGCGCGCCGCTGGCATCGCCGCGGACTTCACCTTCTCCCGCGCACTCTTCGATCCGCAGACCATCCGCGTCTTCGCCGAACGCTTCCTCCGGCTACTGACAGCCGCAATGCACCGGCCGGAGACGTCCGTCGGTGACCTCCCGCTGCTCGATGCCGACGAACACGCCCTGCTGACCCGCGTCGCCCCCGAGGGCGCCATCGACACCGCCCTGCTGCCGGATCTGCTGACCCGCGGAGTCGCCCTCGGCCGCGACCGCGTCGCGGTCCGCTACCGTGGCCGGTCGATCAGCTACGGCGAATTCGACGAGCGCACTTCCCGATTGGCGCGCGCGCTGATCCGGCGCGGCGTCGGCCCGGAGCGTCTCGTCGCCGTCGCTCTCCCGCGTTCCGCCGACATGGTGCTCGCGGCCCTCGCGATCGCCAAAGCCGGTGGCGCGCACGTGCCGATCGATCCCGGCTACCCCGTGGAGCGGGTGCGGCACATGGTGTCCGACTCGGGCGCGATGCTCGGCGTCACCGTCGCGGAATACGCCGATCGGTTGCCCGGCGGCGTGGACTGGCTGATTCTCGACGATCCCGCGACGGAAGAGATCTGCCGCGCGCAGTCGGCGGACCCGGTGACGGACGCGGATCGCCTTGCGCCACTGCATATGCGGCATCCCGCGTACGTCATCTACACGTCGGGTTCGACGGGTGTGCCGAAGGGCGTCACCGTGACCCACAGCGGCCTCGCCGGTCTGCTCGGCGATTCGGTGCGCCGCTACCGGCTGGCGCCACACCACCGGTTCCTGCACCTCTGCTCCCCCTGCTTCGACCCCTCGGTGCTGGAGTGGGGGAGCGCGTTCTCCGTCGGGGCGACGCTGGTCATCGTGCCGTCGACCGTGGTCGGCGGATCGGAACTCGCCGATCTGCTGCGCACCGAGGCGGTCACGCACGCGATCTTCACCCCGGCGCTGCTCGGCACCGTCGACCCGGCGGGGCTGGACACGCTGGAGATGCTGTGTGTCGGCGGCGATGTGACGACCACGGAACTGCTGGCGAAGTGGCAACCGGGCCGCCGCTACCTCAACGCCTACGGTCCGACCGAGGCGACCATCGCCGCCTCGTACGCGGAACTGGTTGCGGGGCAGCGCATCACGGTCGGTACGCCGGTGGACGGCGTGTTCGCGCTGGTCTTGGACGCGCGGCTGAACCCGGTGCCGCCCGGTGTCGCGGGTGAGCTGTATCTGGCGGGCGACGGCCTGGCTCGCGGCTATCGGAACCGCGCCGGGCTCACCGCCGAGCGATTCGTCGCCAATCCGTGGGGCGCTCCCGGCGCGCGGATGTACCGCACCGGTGACGTCGTGCGCTGGTACGCCGCATCGCCCTCGGCGCGCTGGGAGCTCGAGTACGTGGGGCGCGCCGACACCCAGGTCAAGGTGCGCGGTTTCCGCATCGAACTCGGCGAGGTCGACGCGGTCCTCGGCGGGCACGACGACGTCGAGTTCGCCGTCACCGTCGGAAGGAAGCTGGCGTCGGGATCGACGGCGCTCGTGTCGTATGTGCTCGCGGCGCCGGGCCGCACGGTGGACACGGCGCGGCTCACCGAGCACGCGGCGACAATTCTTCCGGCGCACATGGTGCCGTCGGCGATCGTCGTGCTCGACGAATTCCCGTTGACCACCAACGGCAAGCTGGATCGAAAGGCGCTGCCGGAACCCGTTTTCGAGACGACGCCGACCCGCGCTCCGTCGAGTCCCGTCGAAGCGCGGCTTGCCGAACTGTTCGCCCAGGTGCTCGGTGTGGCGACGGTCGGGGTGAACGATTCCTTCTTCGCGATCGGCGGCGACAGCATCATGTCGATCCAGCTGGTGTCGCGGGCCAAGGCGGCCGGGATCGTGTTCACCGCGCGCGATGTCTTCGAACACCGGACCGTCGCGGGGCTGGCGCGCGTCGCGTCCGTCTGCGGCGACGCGGCCCCAATGGTGTTGGCGGAGTTGCCCGGTGGCGGCGTCGGCGAGATTCCGCCGACGCCGGTGCTCGCCGAATTCCTTGCCAACGGCTCCTGCGACCGGTTCGCCCAGACCGCGGTGCTCGCGCTGCCCGAGGGCATCGATCGCGCCGGACTCGTCGCGACCATCGCGGCGGTGCTCGACCACCACGATGTGCTGCGTTCCCGGGTATGGCAGGACGGTGGCCGGTGGCGGTTCGAAGCGCTGCCGAGCGATGCGGTCGATGCCGACGCACTGCTGACCGAAGTCGACGTGCCCGTTGTCGACGGTGCCCAGTTGACCCGAATCGGCAGCGCAGCAATGGCTTCGGCGATGGGTGCGCTGGATCCGGCGGCCGCCAGGATGATCGCCTTCACCTGGTTGCGCAGGACCGGCGGGCGCGACGTGCTCGCCGTCGCCGCGCACCACTACGTCATCGACGGGGTGTCGTGGCGCATCTTGATTCCCGACCTAGCCGTGGCCTGGGCGCAGCGCGCGGCGGGTCAGGAGATCGCGCTGCCCGCGGTCGGCACCTCGTTCCGGCGTTGGGCGCACGGACTTTCCGAGGCCGCGACCCGCGCGGAGCGAGCCGCCGAGGTCGGCCACTGGCAGCAGGTGCTCGCCACGCCGGATCCGTTGCTCGGCGCGCGCGCCGTCGATTGCGCACTCGACACCGAGCCGACCATGCGGTCGATCACGGTTCGGGTGCCGGTCGAGGTCACCGAGGCGCTGCTGACCACGCTGCCCGCGCTGTATCGCGGCGGCGTCAACGATGGCCTGCTCGCCTCGCTGGCGCTGGCCGTGCGCGCGTGGCGGGCTCGGCGCGGTGTCGACTCCCCGACGACCCGCATCCGCCTCGAGGGCCACGGACGCGAGGAAACCGTCGTTCCCGGAGCGGATCTCACCCGTACCCTCGGCTGGTTCACCAGCGTGTACCCCGTCGCGATCGACCTGTCGGACATCGACACCGCGCACGCGCTCACCGACGGCGCGGTCCTCGCCGACGTGCTGAAGTCGGTCAAGGAGCAACTGCTCGCGGTGCCGGACAAAGGCATCGGCTTCGGTATGCTGCGCCATCTCAACCCGGACACCGCCGGACTGCTCACCGGCGACATGGGCCAGATCGGCTTCAACTATCTCGGGCGCGCTTCGGCGGGCGGTCAGATCGACCAGACCGACGGAAGCTGGTTGCCGACAGCCGATCTCGGTGAGATCGACATCGAGCACGATCCGGCCCTGCCCGTCGGCGCGGTCATCGACATCAACGCGATCGTGGCCGACACCGCGACCGGCCCGCGCATGGAGGCGAGCTTCCGCTACGCGAGCGGCATCCTCGATGAGGCGGCGGTGCGGGAACTGGCCGACGAGTGGACGGCCGCGCTTGCCGCCGTCGCCGACCACGTCCGGCACCCGGCGGCGGGTGGCCTGACGCCCTCGGATGTGCCGCTGGTGCGGGTCTCGCAAGCCGAGCTGGACCGCTGGCGGCGGGACTACCCTGCGCTGTCGGACGTCCTGCCGCTCTCGCCGCTACAGTCCTCGCTCCTGGTGCTCATCGAGCTGCTGGCCGGATCGGTCGACGCCTACATCATCCAGTTGGCCGCCGAGCTGACCGGCGAACTGGACACGAACCGCTTGCGCGGAGCCGCGCAGACCATCCTGGATCGGCACGCGAACCTGCGCTCCGCCTTCGTCACCGCGGCCGACGGGACGCCGGTGCAGCTGGTGGTGGACGACCTCGACATGCCGTGGCGCATCGTCGAGGGCATCGCCGACGCCGATCTGCCCGGCCTGCTGGCCGCCGAGCAGCGCACCGAATTCGATCCGGCGGTGGCTCCGCTGCTGCGATTCACGTTGTACCGCACCGATTCCGGCCGCAACCACCTCGTGCTCACCGGCCATCACATCCTGCTCGACGGCTGGTCGATGCCGCTGTTGATGAAGGAGTTGCTCGTCCTGTACGCGACCGGTGGCGACGCGTCGCCGCTGCCGCCGGTCCGGCCCTATCGCGACTACCTGCGGTGGCTTTCGCAGCAGGACCGGGGCGTCGCGGAGCGCGCCTGGTCGAAGATGCTGGCGGACGTCACCCCGACCATGCTCGCGCCGGAGCTCACCTGGCCCGCGCCGACCGGCGACGGATTCGGCCTCCGCGAATTCGAGCTGTCGACCGAGGAGACCGCCGCGCTGACCGCGTTCGCGGCCGCGGCCGAGGTCACCGCAAACACGGTGCTCCAGGCGGCATGGGGTCTGGTGATCGCGGCGGGCACCGGACGCGACGACGTCGTCTTCGGCGCGACCATCTCCGGGCGCCCGCCGCAGCTCGACGGCATCGGCGAGATGATCGGCCTGTTCGTTGACGCGATTCCGGTGCGCATCCGTTTCGATCGCGGCACGACGATGCGGGCATTGGTCGAAGGCGTGCAGGCCGAGCAGGTCTCGCTGTTGGACCACCACCACTTCGGGCTCGGCGCCATTCAGCGCGTCGCCGGGCAGGGCGAGCTGTTCGACACGATGCTGGTCTTCGAGTCGTACCCGGTCGACGTCGACGGCCTGCGGCAGGCGAGCGGCGCGCTCGACGGATTGCGGGTCGACGGCCTCAGCGGGGGCGATTACACGCACTACCCGATCACCGTGCTGGTCTTCCTCGGCAGCCGAACGCTGGTGCAGGTGAAGTACCGGCGGGACTTGGTCGCCGACGCGACGGCAGGGGCAGTCGCCGATCGGCTACAACGCGCGCTCGGCGAGCTCGTCGCGACGCCGGACCGGACCGCCGCCGAGACCGTGCTGCTGCTCGACGTCGAATCGGACGACTCGATCACCCGATCCCGCTACTGGCGTACGGCTTTGGCGGGGCTTCCCGAGCTGGAGCTGCCGGGTGAGCAGCCCACTGCGGCGTCGAACGACCGTGGGGGAGTCGAGTTCTCGGTTTCCGAAGAAGCGCAGCGTGGACTGCGTCGTCTCGCGCACACGGCCGGGGTGACCTGGTCGTCCGTGGTGCGCACCGCTTTGGCGGTTGTGCTCGCGCGTCTTTCGGGCGCCGACGACATCGCGATCGGATCACCCGTGCCGGGTGATTCGCGCGCCGAGGTGGTGTTGCGTACGAGGCTGGATCGGCGCGCGCGGTTCGCCGACATCCTGCCGGACGCCCACCGCGTCGAGCTGGAAGGATTCGCGCACGCCGGTATTCCGCTCGACGAGCTGGTCGACCTGCTGGGGCGATCGGCTGGGCATCCGCTGTTCCAGGTCGCGTTGTCCTTCGAAGGACAGCCGGAAGCGGTCGGCGACCTTGCCATCTCGCTCACCGAGGAAGGACGCGGCGAACTGTCCTTCGCCCGTGCTCGTTTCGGTGACCGTGACGCGGAAATGTTCGCCGAGCGGTTCGTTCGCGTCCTGACGACCGTGGCGGACCGGCCCGACACGGTCGTCGGTGACCTGCCGCTACTGGCCACGGACGAGTACCAGCGGCTGACCCGGATGGGCGGCGGCGACCCCGTCGCCGTGGGCACCCTCCCCGACCTGCTGGTTCGCGGTGTGCGTTTCGGCCGGGACCGGATCGCCGTGCGCGGCGCGGGGCGCGCCTACACCTACGGCGAACTCGACGACCAGTCCTCGCGACTGGCGCGCGTCCTGATCGAGCGCGGTGTCGCACCC
Source organism: Nocardia amikacinitolerans (assembly GCF_900215415.1). Taxonomy (NCBI): domain Bacteria; kingdom Bacillati; phylum Actinomycetota; class Actinomycetes; order Mycobacteriales; family Nocardiaceae; genus Nocardia; species Nocardia amikacinitolerans. The sequence continues at coordinate 170,393 of NZ_OBEG01000003.1, forward strand.
GAAACCGTGGTGGCGCTGGCGATGCGACGCTCCTACGAGCTGGTCGTCGCGGTGTGGGCCGTCGCCAAGGCCGGCGGCGCGTACCTGCCGGTCGATCCGACCTATCCGGTGGACCGGGTGCGGTACATGATCGCCGATTCCGGTGCTGCGCTGGGTATTACCGTCGCAGCGCAGACGGCGAGCCTGTCCGATGCGGTGGATTGGCTCGTCCTCGACGACCCCGCCGTACTCACCCGATGCGAAGCTCAGGACGCCGCGCCCCTGTCCGATGCGGACCGGATTGCGCCCCTGCGGCTTTCGCATCCCGCGTATGTGATCTACACGTCGGGCTCGACGGGTCTGCCCAAGGGCGTCGCGGTGACCCACGCCGGTCTCGGCGGACTGGTCGGCCACACCGTCGACATGCTGCGGCTCGCGCCGGAACACCGGATGCTGCACGTGTGTTCGCCCAGCTTCGACCAATCGGTGGAGGAGCTGTCCAGCGCTTTCCACAGCGGGGCGACACTGGTGATCGCGCCGCCGGACATCGTCGGCGGCGTGGAGTTGCACGAACTGCTGCGCGCGGAGCGGGTGACGCACACGATCATCACGCCCGCGCTGCTCGGCACGGTCGATCCATCCGGCCTGGACGACCTGGCGGTGGTCTCCGCCGGTGGCGAGGCCACCACGCCCGACCTGCTGGCCAAGTGGCAGCCGGGACGCCGATTCATCAACGGCTACGGTCCGACCGAGGCCACGATCGGCGCCACCTATACGACTCTGCTTGCGGGACAGCGGGTGACGATCGGTCGTCCGGTGCCCGGCGTGTGGGCGGCGGTGCTCGACGAGCGGCTGCATCCGGTGCCGGTGGGTGTCACCGGTGAGCTGTACCTCGCGGGCCCGGCGCTGGCGCGCGGCTATCACGGCCGCGCGGGTGTCACGGCGGAGCGTTTCGTCGCGAACCCCTGGATGCCCGGCGACCGGATGTACCGGACCGGCGACCTCGTCCGGTGGGTGCCGGACGCCGAATCCAACGGCTGGGAGCTGGAATGCCTGGGCCGCACGGACTTCCAGGTGAAGATCCGCGGCTTCCGCATCGAGCTCGGGGAGATCGACGCGGTGCTCACCGGGCACCCCGAGGTCGACTACGCGGTGACCGTCGGCCGCGAGAACTCCCACGGTGTCGTCGCTTTGGTGTCGTACGTGACCGGCCGCGTCGATCCCGACCAACTGACGACGTGGGCCGCACGGGCACTGCCGGCGCACATGATGCCCGCGGCGATCGTCGTGCTCGACGAGATCCCGCTGACCGCGGGCGGCAAGCTCGACCGAAACGCCCTTCCGGAACCGGAGTTCGCGGCGCGCACCTACCGGGAGCCGTCCACGGTCTCGGAACGGATCGTCGCCGAGGTCTTCGCCGAGGTGCTCGGCAGCGAGCGGATCGGCGCCGACGACCACTTCTTCGAGCTCGGCGGCAACTCGCTGCTGGCCACCAGGGTGACCGCGCGCCTCGGCGCGGCGGTGAATGCCAGGGTTCCGGTGCGGCTGCTGTTCGCCGCGCCCACCGTCGCGGGTTGCGCGCGCGAGCTCGCCGAGCTCACCGGTGGCGGCCGTCCCGCGTTGGTGGCCGGGCCACGGCCGGAACGCATTCCGCTCTCGCCCGCGCAGCAGCGGATGTGGTTCCTCAACCGGTTCGACACCGAGTCGGCCGCCTACAACATCCCGGTCGCGATCCGCCTGACCGGCGAGCTCGACGTCGACGCGATGCGGTGGGCGTTCACCGACCTCGTCGGGCGGCACGAGATCCTGCGCACGGTGTATCCGCAGCTCGAGGACGGTCCGGTGCAGGTCGTCCTGCCGATCGGTCATCCGGACGTGCCGGAGCTGCGCGTACGGGACGTGGTCGACCTCGAAGCCGCTGTGGCGGAGATTCTTTCGGCAGGTTTCGACGTCACCGCGGAGGTCCCGGTCCGCGCCACTCTGCTCCGTTCAGGTCGAGAATTCGTGCTCGCCATGGTCGTCCACCACATCGCAGGCGACGGATTCTCGGGCGGTCCGCTGACCCGCGACCTCGCGGCGGCGTACGTGGCCCGCGCGATCGGCCGAGCTCCGGCGTGGACGCCGCTGCCCGTGCAGTACGCGGACTACGCGCTGTGGCAGCGAGCGCTGCTCGGTAGCGAGGACCAGCCCGGGTCGATGGCGGCCGAGCAGATCGCCTACTGGCGGGAGGCGCTCGCCGGTCTCCCGGATCAGCTGGAATTGCCCAGGGACCGGCCGCGGCCCGCGGTGCAGTCGTTCGCGGGCGGGACGGTGCCGCTGCGCATCGAGCCGGCCACCCACGCGGCGCTGGCCGAGCTGGCCCGTGCGAACAACGCGACCCTGTTCATGGTCGTGCACACCGCGCTGGCGGTTCTGCTCGCCCGGCTGTCGGGCACCGACGACATCGCGATCGGCACGCCCGTGGCCGGTCGCGGCGAGGCGGTGCTCGACGATCTGATCGGCATGTTCGTCAACACCTTGGTGTTCCGCACGAGGGTCGATCCGGACTCGTCCTTCACGGAACTGCTCGCGCGACAGCGCGATACCGATCTCCAGGCTTTCGCCCACGCCGACATCCCGTTCGAGCGACTGGTCGAGGTGCTGAATCCGGCGCGGTCGACCGCGCGGCACCCGCTGTTCCAGGTGGGTCTGTCGTTCCAGAATCTGGCCGACGCCCGCATCGAACTGCCGCGCTTGACGGTCGCCGCCTGGGAAACGGATCGGCAACTCTCGCAGTTCGATCTGCACGTCATCGTGGCCGACAGCTACGACGCGGACGGCGCGCCCGCCGGTATCGGCGGCGTCTTCACCTACGCCGCAGACCTTTTCGACGAGTCGACGGTGCGCGGTTTCGTGGACCGGTTCGTCCGGGTGCTTGACGCGGTGGCCGCCGACGCGGCGGTGCCGGTGGGTGCGATCGATCTGCTCGCGCCGGAAGAGAACGCTCGGATTCTGACCACGTGGAACGACACCGCGCACCAGGTGGATACGAGAGCCATGCTGGTGTCCCTGCTCGACGCGACCGTCGCCGCCACGCCCGAGTCCGTGGCGCTGGTCGCCGCCGACGGCGGGCGTACGAGCTATGCGGAGTTGGATGCGCGAGTCAATCGCCTTGCGCGCTACCTCATTTCGCTGGGCGTCGGTCCGGAGTCGCGGGTGGCGTTGGCCCTTCGGCGGTCGGTGGATCTGGTCGTCGCGATGTACGCGGTGAGCAAGGCGGGCGGTGCGTACGTGCCGGTGGATCCGGATCAGCCCGCGCAGCGGTCCGAGTACATTCTCGAGACGGCGGCGCCGGTCTGCGTGCTGACCGACGCCGATGCGGATTTCACGACCTCCGCCGCGCCGGTGGTGCGCCTTGATCGGCTGGACCTCTCGGCGGTGGACTCTTCGGTGCTCACCGACCTGGATCGCCGCGCTCCGTTGCGCGCCGAGCACACGGCTTACGTGATCTTCACGTCGGGTTCCACGGGTCGCCCGAAGGGCGTCGCGGTGACGCATGGCGCGATCGTGAACCAGTTGCTCTGGATGACAGCCGAATTCGGTCTGCGCGCCGATGACGTCGTGCTGTTGAAAACGGCGGCCACGTTCGACGTCTCGGTGTGGGAGTTCTGGTGGCCCGCGCTGTGCGGCGGCCGATTGGCGATCGCCGCACCGGGCGGTCATCGCGACCCCGCGTACCTGACCGAACTCATGGCGCGCGAAGGCGTGACGACCCTGTACATGGTGCCGTCCATGTTGGACGCCCTGCTCACGGGTCGTCGCCTGCCGGATTCGCTGCGCCGGGTGCTCGCCATCGGCGAGACGCTGTCCGGCGCGCTGGCGCGGCGGTTCGCCGAGGCCGCGCCGCATACGGCGCTGTTCAATGTGTACGGCCCGACCGAGGCTGCCGTGTCGATCACCAGTCATCCGGTGCGAGCGGCCGACGAGGTGGCGGTGCCGATCGGCGTTCCGGTCTGGAACAGCCAGGTGTACGTCCTGGATTCGCGCCTGCGTCCGGTGCCTGTCGGTGTCCCCGGCGAGCTGTATCTGGCAGGTGTGCAGCTGGCGCGAGGCTACTTCGGCAGGCTGGATCTGACCGCGGAGCGATTCGTGGCGAACCCCTTCGGGGATGGCACGCGGATGTATCGCACGGGCGACCTCGTGGCGTGGAACAAGGCGGGGGAGTTGGAGTGCCTGGGCCGCACCGACTTCCAGGTGAAGATCCGCGGGTTCCGCATCGAGCTCGGCGAGATCGACGCCGTGCTCACCGCGCACCCGGAGGTGGATTTCGCCGTCACGATCGGCAGGGAAAACGCGGCCGGGGCAACTCATCTGGTGTCGTACGTGATGGGCAGGCCCGGCCTGGACTCCGGTTCCTTGATCGACTGGGCAGCGCGAACGTTGCCCTCGCACATGGTGCCCGCGGCGATCGTGGTGCTCGACGACGTCCCGCTCACCTCGGCAGGAAAACTCGACCGCGCGGCGCTGCCCGAACCGGAACTTGCCGCCTGCGCCTACCGCGCTCCGTCGACGGCGCTGGAGACGACCGTCTGCGAGGTGTTCGCGGAAGTCCTGTGCCTCGATCGAACCGGCATGGACGACAACTTCTTCGAGCTCGGCGGCAACTCGCTGATCGCGACCAAGTTGTCGGCGCGGCTGAGCGAGGCGGTGGCCGAGGTCATTCCGGTGGTGTGGGTGTTCACCGCGCCCACCCCGGCGGGCATCGTCGCCCAGCTCCGCGCGGGCGGCTCCGAAAGCGCGGGCACGGAAGCCGCTTTCGACGTGCTGCTGCCGCTGCGCACCTCCGGCGCCGCCGAGCCGCTGTTCTGCGTCCACCCGATCGGTGGTATCGCGTGGTCGTTCGCCGGGCTCACCGCGCACCTCGACACGGAACGGCCTCTCTACGGCCTCCAGTCGCCCGCTCTGAGTTCGGTTGAACCGCTCCCGGATTCGATCGAGGACTGGGCGCGGCTCTACGCCAAGCACGTTCGCTCCGTGCAACCGGAGGGGCCCTACCACCTGCTCGGCTGGTCGCTCGGCGGTGTGCTCGCGCACGCCATGGCGGTTCAGCTCCAGGACGAGGGCGAAGAGGTGGCGTTGCTGGGCATGATGGACAGCCATCTGCGTTCCGGCGTCGATTCCCACGCCGCCGTCTCGGTGCCGGAACTGCTCGGTGGACTGCTCGGCGATCGAGTCGCGGATTTCGGCTTGGACGAGACCGTGGAGTTGCCGGAGCTGGCCCGGAAATTGAGCACGCTGCCGGAACCGTTCGCATCTTTCGGCGCCAAGCGAATCGAACGAGTAGTGGACGCGGCGGTCGCTTCGGCCGACCTCGACGCGGCCTACCGCCCACGCGCGTTCGACGGCCCGTTGGTGTATTTCACGGCCGCCCAGGATGATCCGACGGGCTCCGCCGGTGCCTCTACCTGGACGGCCGCGGTCACCGGCCCCGTACACAACCACCCGGTGGACACCACGCACTGGCGAATGACCACCGACTCGGCTCTCCGCCACATCGCGGAGGTCCTGCGCACCTGGTTGTAAGGCCTCGGCGGGATCGGCGTGGGTGACCACCCGATCCCGCCGCCCCCGGCTATCGCCCGGCCTTCAGCGCGGCCCCGCGCGCCTTCAGCTCGTCGGCCATCTGCTTGCCGAGCGCCCGCGCCTCCGCCCGCACCTGCCGGAGCTCCTCCTTGGTCGGCCGAACGAACCCGTTCGCCTCCTCGATCCGCACCCCGGCCCGGGCCTGCGCCGCCTCGGCCGCCTCCATCCGCCGATCCGCCTTCACCCGCGCGGCCTCCATGTGATCCGCGACCAGACCCGAGATCGTGTTCTGCGACATTGTCCTTCTCCTTCTGTTGGCCCCGGACCTCGTGTCCGGCTGACAAGAAAGACAATGACCCCCTGCGCTGACAGCCCACCGACAACCGGCTGACAGCGCTGCCGCGTTCGACGACCGTCCCCGCTGGATCTCGACGTTGGCAAACCCCCAGCTGGGGAGGGTGAATTCCCGAAACCCGACACAAAGCGCGCGGTCCGGGTCTTCAATGAAGAGGTGTGCAGGTGGATGGCATACTCCGGCGATCCGATCCTCATCGAGGACCTGCTGTTCCGACCTGTCCACTCCCTGATCGACCAGAGCCTGCACTCGCGCATGGGCGCGACCACCACGAACGGCGACGGTTTCGGCATCGGGTGGTACGGCGAGGGCCCCACGCCCGCGGTCTTCAAATGCATCGAACCCGCGTGGAACGAGCGCAATCTCCAGGAGCTCTCCCGGCAGATCCGTACGCCGCTGCTGTTCGCGCATGTGCGCGCGTCGACGGGCACCCCGGTGCAGCGCAGCAACTGTCACCCGTTCCGGTACGGCAACTGGCTGTGGATGCACAACGGCGCACTGCGGGGATTCTCCGAGGTCAAGCGCGACCTCGCGATGGCCGTCGACCCCGGCCTCTACCGCGACATCGAAGGCTCCACGGACTCCGAGACCCTCTTCTTCCTTGCGCTGACCTTCGGTCTCACCGAGGACCCGTTCGCCGCGGTCGCGCGTGCGGTCGGATTCGTCGAGGAGGTCGGCGCCCGCCACGGCGTCGAGAACCCGGTGCAGATGACGGTCGCGACGACGGACGGCACCTCCCTGTGGGTCTTCCGCTACTCGAGCGAGGGCCGGACGCGGTCGCTGTTCTTCTCGACCGCCATGGAGAAGGTTCGCGCCCTCCACCCGGAGGTGGAAGTACTGCACCAGTTGGGCGACGAGACGCGGTTCGTGGTCTCCGAACCGCTGCGCGACCTCGAAGGCGCGTGGAACGAGGTCCCCGAGTCGTACGCCGGTGTCATCCGGCCCGGCGAAGACGAGATCCGACCGTTCCAGCCGGTGCGCTGATCGCGCCGTCGAACCGCGAGACCGCGTCGCTCACCGGACCGTCTCCTCGGCATGGGTGGCTCCGATCCAGTGCAGCAGCTCGTGGATCGTGTCGTCGGCCAGGCGGTAGCGGACGATGCGCCCGTCCTTGGTGCTGGTCACCCAGCCCTGCTGGCGAAGCAGCCGAAGAGCTTGGGAGACAGCGGTTCCGGACTTACCGACCGCTGCGGCGAGATCGCTGACGCTGATATCGGGCGCGTGGTGCAGGCATACCAGGAGCCGAAGTCGATGGGCATCGGAAAGCAGATCGAAACGACCGGCCCACTGATCGATGCCGACGATATCCAGTCCCGATGCCGCGCGGCTCGCGTGATCGGGATCCAGCGGAAGACTGACTGCCACGTCTCCACTCTGCCGGTCGCGCGTGCGTAGGGCCAGTCTCCGCGCCCATGACTTCACATGTGTTCACATGCGCAGATATCCAGCGTATCGTCTTGGGAGGTGAGCGATTACACAGTGGCCATGCATATGAGCGACGGCATCATCGACGCTCCGACTTCCTTCGTCTTCGTCCTGATCGCCGTCGCCGGAACAGGTTTCGCCGCGTGGCGGGCGCGCGCCGAGCTGGATGAACGTGCCGTTCCCATGGCGGGTCTGGTGGCCGCGTTCATCTTCGCGGTGCAGATGGTGAACTTTCCGATCCTGCCCGGCGTGAGCGGACATCTGCTCGGCGGGGCGCTCGCCGCGATCCTGGTCGGACCATATGTCGGCGCACTGTGTGTCGCGATCGTGCTCGTCGTCCAGGCGCTGCTCTTCGCCGATGGCGGACTGAGCGCGTTGGGCGCCAACGTCACCAATATGGCGCTGATCGGCGTCGCGGCGGGGTACTCGGTCGCACGCCTGATACTGCCGGTGCTGGCCAAGCGAGCCGACTCCGGAATCGCTGTCACCGCCTTCGTCGCGGCATTTGTCGGAACATTCGCCGCCGCAATGGGTTTCGTCGTCGAGTACGCGATCTGTGGTGCGGCGGGGTCGACCGTCCGCGCCGTCGCGGGATACATGTCGATCACCCACGCGCTGATCGGTGTCGGAGAGGGAATCATCACCGCGATCACCGTTGTCGCTGTGGTGAAGGCGCGACCCGATCTCGTCTACCTGTTGCGCGTCACCGGTCGACGCCGAACCGACACGGCTCCGCCGCGCGCGAGACTCTCGACGACCGGGTTCCTGTGGGCGTTCGCGGCGGTCGCGGTGCTCGTCGCGGGCGCGCTGTCCTACCTGGCCAGTTCGCAACCGGACGGGCTCGATGCCACAACCCAACGCGGGTGCACGGTGGTCGAAGTGGACGGCGCCGAAGAACTGCACGGCGAATGCATCGCTCAGAGCGCCAAAGAACATCGGCTCGCGAACTCCCCGCTCGCCGACTACGCGATCGACGGTAACGACGAATTGAGCGGTATCGCAGGCATTCTCGGCGTCGCCGCCGCGTTCGCCGCGCTGTTCGCTCTGCTTCGAACGGTCCGGGCGGGACGGAAGGACCGGACGCCTTCCGGGGAGGGCAAAGCCGCCGTCGCCGGGCCGGAGTCGGCCAGAGGTGAGTGATCACTGGCTGTACCTTCCGGGAAATTCGCCCGCCCATCGCGCGCCGGTCGAAGTGAAGATCGTCTGCGCGGTGATCGCGATCTTCGCTGTCGTCGCGACGCCGCGAGAACTGTTCTGGCCGTTCGGTTGCTACGCACTAGGTCTGGTCGCGCTGTGGTGGTGGATCGGTATCCCGCTGGGGTGGATCGCGCCGCGCCTGCTGATCGAAGCGCCGTTCGTGGTGTTGGCGATACTGTTGCCGTTTGCCGCGGGCGAACCGAGGACGGTCTTCGCCGGGCTGTCGCTGTCGACGACCGGTCTGTACGCCGCGTGGGGAATCGTCGCCAAAGGCACTCTCGGCGTGGGTATCTCGCTGACCTTGGCCGCGACAACGAGCGTCGGCCAGTTGCCCGCCGGGCTGGCCAGGCTGCGTGTGCCCGGTGTGATCGTCATGATCGTGGTGCTCATGCTTCGGTATGTGGATGTGCTCGTGGACGAGGCGGCGCGAATGCGCACGGCCCGAATCTCGCGCGGCGACGACCCGCGCACACTGCGCCAGGCCGGTGCGACGGCTCGAGGCGCGGGCCAGTTGTTCCTGCGGTCCTACGAACGGGGCGAACGCGTACATCTGGCGATGTTGTCGCGCGGATTCGACGGAACGACAACCTATTTCGGTCTCCAGCCGGCAACCCGAACGCAGTGGCTCTTCGGCTTGCTGCCTGCGGCCACCGCGATCTGCGTCTGCCTGAGCGCGTGGGCGGTCCGGTGACCGAGCCGACGACACCCGCGGTGCGCCTGGTCGACCTGACTTTCGCCTATCCCGACGGAACCGGCGCCCTGCACGGCGTGAATCTCGACATCGCCACCGGGGAACGGGTGGCCGTCCTCGGCCCCAACGGTGCGGGAAAATCCACGCTGATGCTGCACATGAACGGAGTCCTCACCGCCGCGTCGGGGGAGGTCCACATCGGCGGAACTCGCTTGGACCGCAACACTGTTCGCAGCATCCGCCAACGCGTCGGCGTAGTCTTCCAGGACCCCAACGACCAGCTGTTCATGCCGACCGTCGAACAGGACGTCGCCTTCGGTCCGGCGAATTTCGGTGTCCGGGGCGAACGGCTCGCCGCGGACGTGCGCGACGCGCTCGCGGCGGTCGGCATGACCGACCGTGCCGATCGCTCCCCGACGCACCTCTCGGTCGGCGAACGCCGCCGCGCCGCCTTGGCCACCGTCCTCGCGTGCAGGCCGGAGGTGCTCGTGCTCGACGAGCCCGCCGCCAACCTCGACCCGGTCGCCCGCCGCGAACTCGCCGACATCCTCCTGACCTTGCCCACAACGATCCTCATGGTGACCCACGACCTGCCCTACGCACAGCGCGTCTGCGAACGCGCGGTGATCCTCGACGCGGGCCGCGTCGTCGCGAACGGTCCGATCGACGAAATCCTCGAAGATTCAGCGCTTCTCGCCAAACACCGCCTGAGCTGAACCCCGCGGGGCTCGCGAAAGCCGGAGTGCGCGCGAATCAGACCGCGAGCACGAGCTTTCCGTTGTTCGCGCCGGTGAACAGCATGTTCAACGTCTCGCCGAAGCGCGCGACCCCGCCCTCGACGACGTGCTCGCGGCTCTTCAGCTTGCCCTCGGCCAGCCATTGCGCGATCTGCTGGACGGCCTCGCCGTAGCGGTCGGCGTAGTCGAACACGACGAAGCCGGTCATGGACGCGCGGTAGACCAGCAGAGACATGTAGCGCGACGGGCCGGGCGCGAGTGTCTCGTCGTTGTACGCCGAGATCGCGCCGCACAGCACCACGCGCGCTCCGCGGCGCAGGTTGGCGAGTGCGGCATCGAGGATCTCGCCACCGACATTGTCGAAGTAGATGTCGATGCCCTTGGGCGCCACTTCCCGCAACCGGCTCAACACCGATTCGTTGCGGTAGTCGATGGCCGCGTCGAACCCGAGCTCCTCGGTGAGCATCCTGCACTTCTCCGGCCCACCGGCGATGCCGATGACGTGCGCGCCTTTGGCTTTCGCGATCTGGCCCACGACACTGCCGACGGCGCCCGCCGCCGCGGAAACCACCACCGTCTCCCCGGCCTGCAACTTCCCGACCTCCAACAGGCCGAAATACGCCGTCATCCCGGGCATTCCGAGCGCGCCGAGCCAGGTGGGTCCTGGCGCTACGGACAGGTCGACGCGCTGGACGCCCCTGCCGTCGCTGACCGCGTACTCGGTCACCCCGAATATGCCGCTCACGGTGTCTCCGACCGCGAAGTCCGGGTGGGTGGATTCCACGACGGTCGCGATATCGAGCGAGCGCATGATCTCACCGATGCCGACCGGCGGAACATACGAGCGCACATCGTTGAGCCACCCACGCATGGCCGGGTCGAGGGAGATGTAGTCGACCTTGACCAGCAGTTGCCCTTCGGCGAGGGCCGGGGTCTCCTCGGTCGTCACGTTCCAGGTGTCGTCGGTGGTCAGCCCGGTCGGGCGCTGCGCGAGACGGACCTGCTGTGTCTTCGGCATGCGTGTTCTCTTTCTGTTCCGTGATGACGTCGAAACCGGAGGTTCGGCAGTCGACCGAAGGGGGCGCGCCCCGGCGTGCTCGATCCAGGCGGCGATTCTTCCGGAGGGTAATTGAAATCGGCGTCAGGTTCAATCAGGGCGGCGACCAGACCGGCTCGTCGGCCGTCGACAGGGTCCGGAACCCCCGCCCGAGACCACCCGCGACATCGACCGGACGTATAAATGCGACATGACTATTCCTGGCACCGACGTCGACGACCATGACGCGCCACCGTCCATGGCGCGCTCGTCGCTGCTGCGGGAGTTGCCGACGACCCAGCGCGGTCTGCGGACCCGCGGGGCGCTGGTCGCGGCGGCGCGGAAGGTGTTCGAGCGAAACGGGTACCTGGACACGCGGCTGGTGGACATCACCAAGGCGGCCAAGTGCTCGTCGGGAACCTTCTACACCTACTTCGCGAGCAAGGAAGAGATCTTCGCGGCCGTGCTGGAAGTGGCCCAGGAGGACATGATGCATCCGGGCATGCCCCGGGTGGCCGAAGACGCCGATCCGGCGCGGATCATCGCGGCGAGCAACCGCGCCTACTTCCTGGCCTACGAGCGCAACGCGAAGCTGATGGGCCTGCTCGAGCAGGTCGCCAATATCGACCCCGAGTTCGCCCGGCTGCGGCGCAACCGCGCGGAGGCGTTCGTCGTCCGCAACGCGCGCAGCATCGAGAACCTCCAGGAGCGGGGGCTCGCCGACGCGGAGCTCGATCCGATGCTGGCCTCGCGCGCGTTGTCCAGCATGGTCAGCCGACTGGCCTTCCACCATTTCGTCGCCGGTGCGGACGAGGTCGATCGGGCGCCGCTCGACGAGGTGATCGACACCGCGACGCGGCTGTGGGTCAACGCTTTGCGCATTCCTTCGGGGGCGTGACCGCCTTCCTGGCGTGACGCGCGATTCGTAGCGCGCAAAAAGCGACTGCCATTCGCCCAGTTCGGGGAGCTTTCGGCCGCACTATTTGAACTTGACGCCGACTTCAGATATACACTTTCGTGGGGAATGGATCGCAGCTCGTCACCCCGCAGTCGGCTCGGCCGTGCCGAGGTATCGCCCGGACATCGCACCGCCGACACCCGTCCTACCGTCAGGAGCCAGGATGTCCCTGTTCGACATGTCCGAACGTGCCTCGAAATATCAGGCGGACCTGCTCGAGTTCATGGATTCGCACGTCTACCCCGCCGAAGCCGTCTACGAGCGGCAGATGCGCGAATCCGGTGATCCGCATTTCCATCCGCCGATCATGGAGGAGCTCAAGGCCGAGGCCCGCCGCCGTGGACTGTGGAATCTCTTCCATCCCCATCCGGAATGGGGGCCGGGACTGACCAACCTGGAATACGCGCCGTTGGCCGAGATCATGGGTCGCAGCCACATCGCGTCGGAGGCGTGCAACTGCAACGCGCCCGACACCGGCAACATGGAGGTCCTGACCCTCTTCGGCACGGACGAGCACAAGCAGAAGTACTTGAAGCCGCTGCTCGACGGCACGATGGCGTCGGCCTTCGCGATGACCGAACCGCGCGTGGCCAGCTCGGACGCGACCAATGTCGAGCTGTCGATGGTCCGCGACGGCGGCGACTACATCCTGAACGGCCGCAAGTGGTTCGCCTCCAACGCGTTGCACAAGAACTGCAAGGTGCTGATCGTGATGGGCAAGACCGATCCGACCGCGGCGCCGCATCGCCAGCAGTCGATGATGGTCGTGCCGATCGACGCGCCAGGCGTCACGGTGATGCGCAACCTGCCCGTCTTCGGCTATCAGGACCGCGAGGGCCACGCCGAGATCGATTTCGCCGACGTCAGGGTGCCCGCCAAGGATGTGCTCAAAGGCGAGGGCGAGGGTTTCGCCATCAGCCAGGCGCGCCTCGGACCCGGCCGTATCCACCACTGCATGCGTTCGATCGGCATGGCCGAGCGCGCGCTGGAACTGCTGTGCAAGCGCGCCCGCTCGCGCAGCACTTTCGGCAAGCCGATCAGCGAGAACGCCAACATCCAGGACTGGATCGCCGAATCGCGGATCGAGATCGAGATGATCCGGCTGCTCACCTTGAAGGCCGCCTATTTGATGGACACGGTCGGCAACAAGGAGGCGCGCACCGAGATCGCCGCGATCAAGGTCGCGGCCCCGCAGATCGCGCTGAAGGTGGTGGACCGCGCGATCCAGGTGCACGGCGCGGCGGGCGTCACCGACGACTTCCCGCTCGCCATGGCCTGGGCGCATCTGCGCACCCTGCGGCTGGCCGACGGCCCGGACGAAGTGCACAAGCGGGCGATCGCCCGGCAGGAGCTTGGCAAGTACCGCACCGTCGAGACCGCCACGAGCAATGGAGTGAAGGCCTGATGACCACCATCGATCTGAGCGGACGTACCGCCATCGTCACCGGTGCCTCGCGCGGTATCGGACTCGCCGCCGCGCAGGCCATCGCCGCGGCGGGCGGCAATGTCGTGCTCACCTCCCGCTCGCAGGACTCCGCGGACGCCGCTGCCGCGCAGGTGGACGGCAACGCGCTCGGTGTCGCCGCGCACGCCGTCGACGAGGACGCGGCGCGCCGCTGCATCGACCTGACGCTGGAGAAGTTCGGCAGCGTCGACATTCTCGTCAACAACGCGGGCACCAATCCCGCCTACGGCCCGGTGATCGGCCAGGATCACGCCCGGTTCAGCAAGACCTTCGACGTGAACCTGTGGGCCCCGATCCTGTGGACCTCGCTGGCCACCGGCGCGTGGATGGGCGAGCACGGCGGCAGCGTGATCAATACCGCCTCCATCGGCGGACTCGGTTTCGAGGCGAACCTCGGCCTCTACAACGCGAGCAAGGCCGCGCTGATCCACCTGACCAAGCAGATGGCGCTGGAACTGTCGCCGAAGATCCGGGTCAACTCGGTCGCGCCCGGCGTCGTGCGCACCCGCCTGGCCGCGGCGCTGTGGCAGGAGCACGAGAATCTGCTGAACGAGCAGACGCCGCTGAACCGGATCGGCGAGCCGGAGGACATCGCCTCTGCGATCGTCTTCCTCGCCTCCGACGCCGCTAGCTGGATGACCGGCGAGACGATGGTGATCGACGGCGGCCAGCGGCTCGGCGACGCCACGATGTTCCGCGGGGGCTCGGCCGATGCCTGAGGTTTCCGACACCGTTGCGATCGATCCGGCGGCGGTGGCCGGTTGGCTCGATTCCCTGGGCATCGAGGTCGACGGGCCGCTGCGCTTCAGCAGGATCGGTCTCGGCCAATCCAATCTGACCTACCTGGTCACCGACGACGTCGACCGGCGCTGGGTGCTGCGTCGACCGCCGTTGGGTCACCTGCTCGCGTCGGCGCACGATGTGATGCGGGAGGCGCGGATCATCGCGGCGCTGGAAGACACCGCGGTGCCGGCGCCGCGCATCCTCGGGGTCGCCAACGATCCGGCCATCTCCGACGTGCCGCTGGTCTTGATGGAGTTCGTCGATGGTCAAGTCGTCGACACGATGGAGATCGCGCGGTCGTTGACGCCGCAGCGGCGCCGCGAAATCGCGCTGTCGTTGGTTCGCACTTTGGCGAAGATCCACGCCGTCGACATCGACGGGGTCGGTCTCGCGGACCTGGCGAGCCACAAGCCGTATGCCCAGCGCCAGCTCAAACGCTGGGCCGGGCAGTGGGAGCGGTCCAAGACCAGGGAGCTGCCCGAACTCGACGACCTGACCCGCAGGCTGGTCGCGGCGATGCCGGAACAGCGCGAGATCACGCTGGTGCACGGCGATTTCCATCTGCGCAACGTCATCGCCGATCGCGAATCCGGTGAGCTCGTCGCTGCTTTGGACTGGGAGCTGTCCACGCTGGGCGAACCGCTGGCCGATATGGGCAGCCTGCTCGCCTACTGGGCCGAACCGGGGGAGGACACCGGCGGTGATTTCCCCGCCTCGGCACTGCCCGGCTTCCCGACCCGCGCCGAACTCGCCGAGGTCTACCTGTCCGAAACCGGGCGCGACCCGGCGGCCTTGCGGTACTGGCACGTGCTCGGACTGTGGAAGCTGGCGGTGATCGCCGAAGGCGTCATGCGCCGGGCGATCGACGAACCGCAGAACAAGGCGGCCGCGGGCACGCCGACCGTCGAGCTCATCGACGCGATCGTGCACAAAGCGATCGAGATCGCGGACGCCGCGGGTATTTGACCGATCCGGCGCAGCGCGCCGCGAGCTCGGACCGCGCCGAGCTCAGCGATCCGCCGATGGCGGCGGATCAGGTACCACCACGAGGAGTTGACGTGAAAGCTTGGCGAGTACACGAACTCGGCCAGCCGCGCGATGTGCTGCGGTTCGAAGAAGTCGCGGACCCGGAGCTCGGCTCGGGGCAGTTGTTAGTGCGGGTGCTCGCCGCACCGGCGAACTTCCCGGACGTGCTGCTGTGCCGCGGCGAGTACCAGATCAAGCCGCCGCTACCGTTCACGCCGGGCGTCGAACTGTGCGGTGAGGTCGTCGCGATTGGTGCGGGGGTCACGCGGTTCGCGGTCGGGGACCGGGTGATCGGCACCCCGAACCTGCCAGGAGGGGCGTTCGCCGAACTGGCGATCGTCGACGAGGGCAACGCGTTTCCCGCGCCGGGCGCGCTCGACGACGCCGAGGCGTCGGCATTGAGCATCGGCTACCAGACCGGCTGGTTCGCGCTGCACCGGCGGACCAGCCTGCGGCCGGGGGAGACCCTGCTGGTGCACGCCGCCGCGGGCGGTGTCGGCAGTTGCGCCGTCCAGCTCGGCAAGGCGGCGGGAGCGACGGTGATCGGCGTCGTCGGCGGCGCGGAGAAGGCCGAGTACTGCCGGTCTCTCGGCGCGGATCTGGTGATCGACCGGCACACCGAGGACTTCCTTCCGGTCGTCCAAGAGTTCACCGGCGGTCGCGGCGTCGACGTCGTCTACGATCCGGTCGGTGGTGACGCCTACGCCAAATCCACCAAATGCATTGCCTTCGAAGGCCGCATCCTGGTGATCGGCTTCGCGGGCGGCACGATTCCCCAGCCCGCGCTCAATCACGCGCTGATCAAGAACTATTCGATCATCGGGCTGCACTGGGGCCTGTACAAGCGGTACGACACCCAGGCCATCGCGGACTGCCACGACGAGCTCACCCGGCTCGCGGCAACCCGGGCGATCAAGCCGCTGATCAGCGAACGGCTCGCCCTCACCGAGGTAGCCGAGGGCCTCGGCCGCCTCGGCGACGGCAGCACCGTCGGACGAATCGTGTTCCAGCCATGACCGCGTCGTCGATCGACCCGCGCGACGCGGTGCTCGTGGATTTCGGCGGCGTCATGACCACGAGCGTGCTCGACGCGTTCCGCGAATTCGGGGCTTCGCTGGGATTTCCCGACCTGCCGATCACCTTGCTGAGCACGGACGAGATCGCGCGAAAGCTGCTGGCGGACCACGAATCCGGTCGCATCGATGCCGAGGCCTTCGACAGCGGTTTCTGCGAACGATTGCGTGCGCACGGCGCCGACGTCGACCCGGCGGGGCTGAGCGCCAGGATGCAGAGCGGGCTGGCCAGGGACGACGCGACAATCGAGCTGATCCAACGGCTGCGGGCCGCAGGGGTTCCGGTCGCGCTGGTGTCGAACGCTTTCGGGCGTGACTGCTACGCCGGATTCGATCTGACCGCGCTCGCCGATGTCGTCGTCATCTCCTCGGAAGTGGGCGTACGCAAACCGTCGCGGCGGATCTACCAGATCGCCTGCGACGGTCTCGGCGTACAGCCGGATCGGGCGGTCATGATCGACGATCTGCGCCAAAACCTGGACGGCGCGGCGCGACTCGGCATCGCCGGGGTACTGCACACCTCGGCCGAGGACACCGGCCGTCAGCTGGCCGAGCGATTCCGCATCGGGTGAACCGCCGCCCGGCTCGCAGCTGAACCCATCGCGCGGTGCGCGGCGTTCGCCGATCAGGATGGCGACGCCGCGCACCGCGGGGTCGAGGGAGGTTATCCGAACTCGAATCGAGTTTGACTTTATGCCCCTGGTCAGGCACTGTCAATAGCCATGCCGGTCCGCTGTGCGCCGCGGCACAGGTCGGTAGCTCCACATCCCCGCCCGAAGGTCGCCAATGAGCCGGTACGAAAACGACATGCTGGAATTCGCCGCCGAATGGGCGCCTTTCGGCGGCAACGACGACGAAGCATTTCTGCGATTCGGCCTCTGCCCGAGGGAATTCCACATTCGCCTGATGCGCCTGCTCGGTTCGCCTGCCGCCCGCGCGCTCGACAATTCGACCGTCGCGAGACTTCGCGACCAGTGCGTCGATCGATTGACCCGCGCGTCGCCGGGGCGACCGATTCGAATCGCGGACCGAAAGCCCCGCACTTCGTAGGGGTGTAGCCGGAGACTCGCTGGGCGACAACCGGATACCGGGTGGCGCCGCTCGTCATCCGCCGGACGCGGTCGGCGTGGCGCTATATCGTGCCGTGCATGGGTGATCTCGTCGGGCGGGCGCGTGAGTCGGAGTTGCTCGCCACCCTTCTCGACCAGGCGGTCTCCGGTCGAGGCCGGGTGGTCCTGATCGCTGGTGAGCCTGGGATCGGCAAGACCCGCCTCGCCCAGGAGATCGCGATGCGTGCCGAGGCGGCAGGCGTGCGGGTTTCCTGGGGACGGGCGAGCGATGACGAGGGCAGTCCGCCGTACTGGATCTTCCGTCAGACCGCCCGCGCGCTCGGCACCGCGCTGCCGTCCGCGCTGACCGAAGGCGGCACCGAAAGCGACTCGGCCGCCGCGCGATTCGAGGCGTTCGAAGAATTCACCGAGCGACTCGGGAAGATTGCCGAGCCGCGCGGGCTGCTCGTCGTGCTCGACGATCTGCACTGGGCCGACGCCGGGTCGCTGGGACTGCTCGTGCACCTGGCGCGCGGCATGGCCGAGACCCGCCTGATGCTGGTGGCGACCTATCGGGACACCGAGATCGGCGGTGCGGCGCCGACCGCGGCACTGGCGGCGCTGGCGCACGAGCCAGGGCACACCAGGATTCGCTTGGCCGGGCTCCCTCCCCCGGACGTGCGACGCCAGCTCGAACTCGTCACCGGCCGCGAGGTACCGGCCGGCGTCGCCGCCGCGGTGAGCCGCCGCACCGGGGGCAACCCGTTCTTCGTCAACGAGCTCGCTCCGTTGCTCGGCGCGGACACGAGTACGTTGCCGGACGGCGTGCTCGACAGCGTACGGGTGCGATTGGCGCGGCTCACCGGGCAGAGCCGCGAATTGGTGTGCACCGCGGCGACTCTCGGAGACGAACTCGACCCGGTGGCGCTCGCCGCGGTGACCGATCAACCGGTCGAGGTGGTGCTGGGCGCACTCGACGAAGCGGGCGGCGCTGGTCTGCTGACCCACGCGGCGGGCTGGCGCTTCCGGCACGACCTCATTCGCGAAGCAGCGCGGGCGAGCCTGCCAACCGCGGCGCGAGCGGTCGCCCACGCCCGGCTCGCGGCTTGGCTGACCGACCGCCCCGATGCCGTCGAGCGAGCCGCCGAGATCGCCCATCACTGGTTGGCCGCACTCCCGGTCGGCGAGCCGCGGCAGGCCGTGGAATGGGCCGAGCTGGCAGGCGACCGTGCGCTGGCCGGGCTCGCCTGGGAACAGGCGGCCGACTTCTACCGACGGGCCTTGGCGGTCGACGTGAAATTGCCGCCGGGTGATCGCGTCCGCCTGCTCCTACGGCACAGCACCGCGCTGATCCACAACGGTGACATCCGAACCGCCGCAACGCTTCTGGCCCGCTCGGCCGAGATCGCGCGCGCCGCGGACGACCCGTACGCGCTCGGTGCGGTCGCTTTGGCCATGGAAGGCATGTCGGATCCGTGGGACACCTTCACCGGAGAACGGCTGGCCGCCGAGGCGCTGGCCCGGCTACCCACCGAGGACAGCCCGCTACGGGTGCGGCTACTTGCCCTGCGGGCGGGCGAGGCGGGGTTCACCGGCGGCGGCGACTGCGATCGGATCTCGGCAGAGGCGCTCGCGATGGCGCGCAGGATCGGCGATGGCGCGGTGCTGCGTTCGGCGCTGCGGGCCAGGCAGATGGCCAGGTCCGGTCCGGACGGGGTGCGCGAACGGCTCGATCTGGCCGACCAGATGCTCGTCCTCGGCGCGACCGAACACGATGACGACACCCTGCTCTGGGGCCGACTGTGGCGCTTCGACGCGCTGACGATGCTCGGCAGACTGGACGAGGCCGAAGCGGAGCTCGCACCGATGCGGCAGCTGACGCAACGGCTGCGCAGACCCCTCGCCCGCTGGCACTACCTGCGCCGCACGGCGGCAACGGCGTTGTCTCGGGGACGGTTCGACGAGGCGGTCGCCGACACCCGTGAGCTGGCCCGCATCCTGGCCCGCCGCCGTCGACCCGGCGATACCGACGAGGCCGCCGCGCTGTGCGCGAGTATCGGCGCGGCCGCCGCGCGATTGGGTATGGCGCCGCTGGTCCGCCGCGCCGACCAGCTGGCAGGCACCCTGCGCGGTGATCGCCCGAGCGGACTGACGCGTCGCGAGGCCGAGGTCGCGGCGCATGTGGCCGAAGGTCTCACCAATCGGCAGATCGCTTCGCTCCTTGGCATTTCCGAGCGCACGGCCGAAAGTCACGTGCAGCACATCCTCGCCAAGCTCGGCTCGACCAACCGCACCCAGATCGCCGCCTGGGTCGCGGAGCAGCGCTGAAATTCCGTACCGCCCCTCCGTGGCAGTACGGATTTCCCGTTCGGGTGATTCGGACACGATTGATCGCGGCGAAGCCATCCCGTCTCGCCGGGAAATCACGAGGGGACAACGATGAATTCAGCATCCATACCGCGCCGCATGGCGGCCGCCGCGTTGGCCGCGTTGGCCTGCACCGCGATCGGCACCGCGGTCTCGGCCGCTCCGGCATCCGCTGGATACGGCTATGCCTGTCCTGGCGGATTGTTCTGCGGCTGGGACGGTCCCGACGGCACCGGCAGCATGATCGTGCAGGTCGATTCGAACTGCGTGCTGCACGACATCGGCAACGGCGGCGTCGGCGACCGCCTGACGTCGTACTGGAACCGCACCGGCAAAACCGTGGGTGTGTACAACTGGACCGGCGTGCGCTGGCAGCTGCTCGCCTCCGTCCCGAACAACGGGCGGGGGAACATGCCGCGCGGTGCCGACAACGCGGCCGACGCGGTGCGCGTCTGCGCCTGAGCCGCCAAGTAGATGCCCCGGGACTCTTCCGCGCTCGGTCCCGGGGCATCGCAGGCCACGGCTGATTCCGGCTCACCCGCGCGCCGGCTGCTGTGTCGTTGCCCGCCTCGGGAACGGCGTGACAGACTGAGCCGACTCCGCTTGCCCATTCGCAGGGGAGGACCATCGCGTGCGAGCTGCTTACATCGAACGACTCGGGCCGCCGGAATCGATCGTCTACGGCGAGCTGCCGCCGCCGGTGGCCGGACCCGACGACGTCGTGGTCAGAGTTTCGGCAACGGCGGTGAATCACGTCGACACCTTCGTGCGCTCCGGGCGATACCCGACCGCGATGGAGTTCCCGTTCGTGATCGGCCGCGACCTGGTCGGAACTGTCGTCGAATCCCGTTCACCGGAATTCTCGCCCGGCGATCGGGTCTGGTGTAACAGCCTCGGGCACGAGGGGCGGCAGGGAGCGGCCTCCGAACTCGCCGCCGTTCCAGTCGACCGCCTCTACCATCTACCCGACGGAGCGTCTCCTACGCAGACGGTGGCTGTCGTCCACCCGGCGGCCGCCGCCTACCTCGCCGCATTCACCCACGGGAATCTCCGGCCCGGCGAGACGGCGCTGATCGCGGGCGCGGCAGGCAACCTCGGTAGCGCACTCGTCGCCCTGATCACCCGCGCCGGAGGCACGGTCATCGCGACCGCGCACCCCGACGACCACGACTACTGCCGACTCCTGGGCGCCGCGCACACCATCGACTACCGCGAGGCGAACGTCGTCGACAAGGTGCGCGACATCGTGGCCAGCGGCGTCGACCTCTCCATCGATACCTCCGGCCGGAACGACATGGTGGCCGCCGTGGAGATGCTCGCGATCGGGGGCCGGATCGTCATCGTCGCGGGCACCGGTTCCCGATCCGAACTGCTGACGGGAGCGCTGTATCTGAAGGACGGTTCGATCCACGGCTTCGTCATCTCCCGCGCGAGCAGCGCACGACTGCGCGACGCCGCGACGGCGATCAATCGCCACCTGCTCGACGGAGCGCTGCGACCGCGGTCGATCGACCTGCTTCCACTGTCGGCCGCCGCCGAGGCACATCGCCGAATCGAGACCGAGCGACTGCACGGCACCCGCCTGGTTCTCGAGATCTGACGCGTAAGGGTGACGCCAGGACATAAGGGCAAGTTATGAGGTTGTCGGTACCGGACCTCTAGCCGCGCACGTGATCGGGCACCAAGATCGGGGACATCCGCTGGTCGCGGGGTGCGGAACGGCAGAGGAGAACATTGGCGCTGCCTGCGTCGATGTCCTGGACAGGGCCTGCGTCGAGGAGTGCCCGATCGACTGCATCTTCATCGGCGATCGGATGGCGTACATCCAGCCCGACGAGTGCATCGACTGCGGGGCATGCGAACCGGTCTGCCCGGTCGAGGCGATCTACTTCGAGGACGACATTCCCTCGGGCCAGGAGCAGTTCGTCATCGAGAACGCCCGCTTCTTCGCCGAGCCGCTGCCCGGACGGCAAGCCCCACTCGGGCAGCCGGGTGCCGCGGCGGGTATCGGCGCGCTGGGAGTCGACACCGTTTTCGTGCGGGAATACCAGCCGTGATTCTTGTTCCGACCTTGCCTCCTGTTCGGCGCGTGATTTCGTGCCCTGCTAGGAATGGTGTTGATTTCGGATAGGAGACATGACTGTGAAGTTGATCGGTGTGATCGGTGGCGGCACGATGGGTGCGGGCATCGCCGAGGTGTGTGCGAAGGCCGGGAGCGAGGTCCTGGTGCTCGAGACGACGGTGGAGTTCGCCGAGGCGGCGCAGCAGCGGATCGAGTCGTCGATCTCGCGTGGCGTGACGAAGGGCAAGATCACCCAGGCGGACGCCGACGCGGTGCTCGCCCGGGTGCGCGTCACCCTCGATATCGAGGAGTTCGCCGATCGTGACCTGGTCATCGAGGCGGCCCCGGAGATCGAGTCGCTGAAGTACGAGATCTTCGGCAAGCTCGACAAGATCGTGAAGCCGGCAGGCATCCTCGCGACCAACACCTCGTCGATCCCGGTCATCAAGGTCGCGGGCGCGACCAAGCGTCCCGAGCAGGTCGTCGGCGTGCACTTCTTCAACCCGGTGCCGGTGATGCCGCTGGTCGAGATCATCTCCACCCTGGTCACCTCTCCGGAGACGGCCGCCGCTGTCACCGACTACGCGAAGAACACCCTGGGCAAGACCACCGTCCAGGCCGGTGACCGCTCCGGCTTCATCGTCAACGCGCTGCTGATCCCGTACCTGTGCCAGGCCGTCCGGATGCTCGAGTCGGGCTACGCCTCCGCCGAGGACATCGACGCGGCGATGAAGGGCGGCTGCGGTTACCCGATGGGTCCGCTCACCCTGCTCGACACCGTCGGCCTCGACATCGCATTGGCGGCAGCCGAGTCGCTGTACGCCGAATTCGCCGAACCGCACTACGCGCCGCCCGCGCTGCTGCGCCGGATGGTCGACGCGGGCCACCTCGGCCGCAAGACCGGTCGCGGCTTCTACAGCTACAACTGAGGTCGCGCGGGCTCATCGCCCGCTGCCGGGACACCACCGCGCCACCCGACGATATTCATCGAGGTGAGCGGTGGTGTCCGTGCCCTTGCACGCCTGGTCAGGCCGCCGCGCGTCGGCGGACGGTGCGTTCGAGGATCCCGAGTGTTGCCTCCGCGCCGATCTACGGAAATCGTTGTTGCCCTGGGCAGGTCGCAGGCTTGCCCGGATCAGGACACCGACCGATCGGTCGGCATCGGTTCGGTGGGACGTCGTGGCGAGGGGAGCGGCATCGGGAGTTCCCCCCGTCGGGCAGCCCGCAACCACCGCTGTCCGGAGTCGATGGCACGCCGGGTCTTGCGCACGGTGGGTACCTGTGTGAGCAGGTGTAGCTGATATCGCCACGGCATTTGCGGCCCGTGCCGAGCCGCCATCGCGTAGGCGAACTGCACGGCGCTGCGGTCGAGATACCGGTCGGCGTGTTCGAACCAGATCATGCTGTTGCGGGCGGCGGCCTGTATCGGGCGCATCGCAGCGCGCCGCTGCGCGTCGTAATTCTCCAGCGCGTCGGCGATCTCGGCATGCTGGTACAGGTTCTGGGCGAGCACGACGGCGTCGATGATCGCCAACCGGGTGCCCGAACCGATGGTGAAGTGCGTCGTGTGCGCCGCATCGCCGACCAGCACCACGTTGTCGTGACACCAGGTCTTGTTGGTCACCTCGGGAAAGCGGCTCCACCTTGCGAACTCGCCTCGCGTCTTGCTGATCAACGAGTGACCGTCGAGAGGGCGCGCGAAGATGTTCTCCAGGACGCGCAAGCACTCCAGGTTGTCCATGGAATCGAAGCCGAGTCCGCGCCAAGTCTGCGGTTGGCACTCGACGATGCAGGTGCTGATCTTGTCGGCGACCGACGGGTAGGCGTGGAACCAGATCCACCCGGCCGAGGTGTGTTCGAAGGCGAAGGTGAATCGGGTGAAGACCTCGTCCGTGCCGAGCCAGATGTATCGGTTCTCGCCGAGTGCGACGGACGTGCCGAAATGATGATCACCCAGCTGCCGTATCCGGCTGTTCGCGCCATCGGAAGCGACGACGAGATCGGCGTGGTCGAAGCCGGACAGATCGTGGACCTCACGCCCGTGCTGGACATCAACCCCCAAGTCACTCGCCCGCCGGGTAAGTACCTCGAGCAACGCCGCGCGCCCCATGCTGAACCCGTAGCCACCGAAATGTGCGGTCTCCTCGTCGCGTACATGGATTGCTTGTTCACGCCATACGACCGAGCCCGCGCGCACCGCCTGCGCGCTGTCGGGATCGTTTCCATAGAGAAGGTCGAGCAGGTCGTCCCAATACACGACGCCCCAACCATAGGTGGACCCGGCGGGATCGCGGTCGATCACCGTGATGTCATGGGCCGGGTCGCGCCGCTTCATCGAAATAGCGAAGTACAACCCGGCAGGCCCGCCGCCGACACACACGATTTTCATTTCCAGCCACCAGCTTCAGCGCGGTTGGTCGAACCTGGCCTCACGCAATCGGTTCTCGATGCAACCGAGCCCGGCACGCTGTGCGTGTCCGGGCTCGATCACCGGGACTAGAAGCTGCCCCAACCACCCCAGCCACCCCAACCGAAGGGGTTCCACCAATTCCCCCAGCCGGGACCACCCCAACCCCAGCCGCCATGGCCCCAACCCCAGCCACCGCCGTGACCCCATCCCCAGCCACCGCCGTGACCCCAACCCCAACCGCCGCCACCCCATCCCCAGCCACCGCCCCAGCCGGGGCTGTTGACGAGTTGGGTTTCGGACGTGGGATTTGTCGCGTGCGCACTAGGCGCTTGAGCCGCCGCTGTGGCGACCGGAATCGCAGCAATTGCCGCTATGCCGGCGGCTGCCGCCAACCGGGCGAACTTCGTGTGTGATTTCTTTCTCTCGCTCATGACAGGTCTCCGGAATGCTGTCCCGACCTGCTCGAAGTCTACGCGGTTTCCCCGTACCCCAGTAGTCGTCGCGTTCAACTATTTATAATGCCCGCCACCTTGCGTGCCGCCGCCCAATTCGCGGACGCCCGCGTGCTTCGTGGGGAGGGAGACGGTGCTGACGGGTGCGAGAGGCCCCAGGACCTGACCGACCTTTCCCGGCCGACAAACCGTCATCCGACCTGTCGGCGCCGTTCTGGCCGAGTGGGCACAATGAGTGAATCGGATCCGACGGTGCACCTGGCATTGGGTGAATTCGCTGACCGGCTGAGCGACCCGGCCCGGCGACGACCTCGAACGCGCAGACAGCCACGGACCCGAGATGAGAAGAGAATGGCACAGCGATTTCGGGTCGTTGTCAGCAAGAGCGCCGGCAATTGCGCGGCGACTCGACGCGCTCGGTGCCGAACTGTTCGGCGCGGACAAAGATGCTGAGCCGCCGATCAGCATCCATTACGCCAGCAGTATTACCCCGCGGGAAAGCGGGTGAAGCGCAACGGTGACGGGGCGGATGTCACGATGCCGATTCGATCAGCAGATGCTCCAAACGGGCCGTATCGTCGGAGTCCTGATCGACACTGATCACTGCGACGAACTCGCGATCACCGGCACGTCGCTGCAAGGGACTCCAGGAGTTGGCGAGATACCAGCTTGCGCCGGTGGTACCACGCGGCCCCAATCCCGCGCAGAATATCCAGTATCGTTCGGGGTGCGTGTCCGGGCTCGGTCGCACCCGCGCGATGACGCCGATGCTGTGGTCTCCGCTCGAGCCATACCGGCTACCGTCGGTCAACTCCAACTGCTCTGAACCGGAATCGCCTTCAGCGCCGCTGCCTTTGAGAGTGAAAAGCGGGCGATCGACGCTGTCGAGGTACATACGTGTGCAGTCGTTGCACGTCAGTCCAAAGCTGATATAGGGCAGGTCATTGTGCGCGACGACGTCCCGGTCGCTCCGGATATCAGTCGACAGATCTGGGTGGCGCTGGAGCACGGAAAACACGTACAGCAGTCCGCGAACTTCCTTCTCCGGTAAGGCAGCCAGCACTTCCGAGCGATGATCAGCCGCGACGGCGCGGACCTTTTCGTATGCGCACGGGTGTGGGGCGTCGGCCGCACCGAATACTGGCGCGGGCCGCAGCGGTAGCTCGAATGTCGGGTACACGAGAGTAACCCCGTTGGTGATCATCTCAGCCCCGAGAAATGCTTCGAGCTCGATGTCGGTTCCGGGAGAATCCAACTCGTGCCCGCCACCGGCATCTGCCATCTGAAACAATCTCTCGATCGTCCAGCCAGGGAACATCCTGACCAGTACCCGGCAATGGTAGTCGCGTGGAAGCCCGACCATCCTGCCCGAAAGCCACTGATAGAACTGTGTCTTCGCCGGCCCGTATCCAGGAGGGATCGGAGGATCGAGTTGCGCGGCGCACCTATCGTACGCGGCCAGGAAATCCGAATGGCTCTTGAGATGCTGCTCCGCCAGCAGCATCTTCAGAACGGTAGCCAATGGAACCCCCTTACCCCTGAAACCTCCGCCCTGGTGGCGGCGACTCGATTTACAACCGCGGCTCGCATGATCGGCAACGCCGTCCGGTGACCGCCTCGACCGCTCGGATACCGGTGCAGCAGAGGCGGTTACCGTTCTCAACCGCAGTGGCCACGGTGAGCTGCGCCGTTCCCCTCCCTGCTGGGGTGACCGCAAAGCTGCGTGTCCGGGTCGATGTACAGCGAGGTAGCCGCAATGCTGTTGTCGGGTCTCCGAGGGGTGGCAACGACCTGCACCGTACCGGCAGGCGCGATCGCCGTGACCTGCGCTATCCGAGTCGATGGTGGAGGTGGTCGCGCCAGTACCGGATCGCTCGATCCAGGAACGGCGAAGCCGGTATCCATCACGGAACGTTCGCGTCTCCCGACGTGTTCCTCGAGGTCGGAGAGCGGGAGGTGATGGTAGGCATGACGGCTCCTTTGCCGCGACGATGATTCCCCGACTGCAACCGGATGGTTTCTTCCAGTAAGCCCTCTACGTTGTTGCAGAGCAATGAATCTTCGATCCGTTTTCGTCCGTTTTCACTGCTGGACCTTGCCTCCCGTCGATGTAACCGACCGACTGCTGCAGATCTTTGACGGTAGACCCACGACCAGGGTGATTCGGTACCGGCGGTGGCACGGACGGACCTGCACGGTGATCGCATCGGAGCGTCGCCGGTGAGTCATCGCCTCGGTGACGAAACCCGTTGTGGCGCATGCCTCGAGGGTACCCACGCGGCGTTGTATCCCAACGGCTGCGGCGGTGCTCGTGATCACGGCGATCGGCTCGGTCCGGTAGGGGTTGCCGACCCGACGGGGAGTCTCCAGATCTTCGACAGGCGGCGGGAATCCGATAGCGAACGAAAACGAACCGCTCGGGCGGGTCCATCGCCAGTTTCGAGGACTCTAATGGAAGTTGCGGGCCGCCACAGCAACTCGGGCAAACGGCCGAGTTGCACTACAGGAATTTCGCAGCAACAAAGGAGGCAAGCATCGTGCCTACCATCACCTCGATCTCCCCGACGTCGGGACCCACGACGGGGGGAACAAGCGTCACGATCACCGGTACGGGGTTCGCTGGCCCGACCACCGTGCGATTCGGCACTACCGCAACGACTTTCACCCTGGATTCGTCGACCCAGATCACGGCGATCGCCCCTGCCGGCTCGGTCGGTACCGTTCAGGTCACCGTTACCACCTCGGCGGGCACCAGCAATGGTGTGCCCTATACCTATCTCGCGGTTCCCGCGTTGAGCAGCATCAACCCCGGTCAGGGGTCGACTGCGGGCGGAACGACGGTCACGCTCACCGGGTCGGGGCTGACGGGGGCCACGGCGGTGAATTTCGGTGGCGCACCGGCGGCCTCGTTCACGGTCGATTCCGACACGCAGATCACCGCTGTTTCCCCGGCGGGCACCGGGTTCGTGTCCGTTACCGTCACCGGACCGGGCGGTACCAGCAACCCGGTTACCTACATCTATGTCGTTGTTCCGACGATCACCTCTATCTCCCCGACCGCCGGTCCCACCGCGGGTGGGAACAACGTGACGATCACCGGCACCGGATTCACCGGCCCGTTGACCGTTCGGTTCGGCACGACCGCAACGACATTCACCGTGAACTCCGCCACCCAGATCACCGCCATCGCCCCAGCCCATGCGGCCGGGACGGTGCCGGTGACCGTTACCGGCTCGGGTGGAACCAGTAACAGCGTCAGCTACACATACGCCGCGGTTCCTACCCTGACCGGGGCGGTACCGAACACCGGCCCGGTCGCTGGTGGGACGACGGTCGTCCTCACCGGGACGGGCCTTACAGGTGCGACTTCGGTGAGTTTCGGTGGCACACCGGCGACCTCGTTCACGGTCGACTCCGCCACCCAGATCACCGCCGTCGCCCCGGCGCGGGCGGCGGGGACGGTGCAGATCACTGCCACGACAGCGGGCGGCACCAGTAACGGTATCGCCTTCACCTACGTCTGACAGTGAATGCGGCGGGGCCGCCGGTAGGCCATTGCCTGCCGGCGGCTCCGTTGCATGGCGATCGAACCGAAGCCCGCCGCCATCATGGATGGTGTTGCAGGGTGGGTGGTTTCGCACGCTCCGTGCTCGAGATCGGTACGTCTTGGTACTGCAACGACACCTGACCACAACCACGCTTCACCGTGCGGGACACCAGCGGTAATCGCCAGGAGAATCGATGTCGCGTTCGGTGTGGGGTTGATACGGTCAGGGGCTCCTGCCCGCGACGCACGGATGAAAGTGAATGAGAATGGTATCAATGGCCTGTAAAGACGCAGGTCAGGAAGTGTGCTCCCCGCGCATGCGGGGATGAGCCCAGTTCGGCTACGACCCGGAAGAGGTCGAGATCGTGCTCCCCGCGCATGCGGGGATGAGCCCCTCGACGACGCCGAAGAGCTCGACGAGCAACGGTGCTCCCCGCGCATGCGGGGATGAGCCCGACACCGGAATTACCGTGACATCGTTGTCTTCGTGCTCCCCGCGCATGCGGGGATGAGCCCGATCAACGATCCGGACACCAACTCACGAAGCAGTGCTCCCCGCGCACGCGGGGATGAGCCTTGGCCGCCACCGCGCAGGAGGCGATCACCCAGGTGCTCCGCGCGCATGCGGGGATGAACCCAAGGTGCGCGGCGCGGGCGCCGACAAGGACGAGTGCTCCCCGTGCATGCGGGGATGGGCCCGCCAGTGTCCACGCCAGCAGCCGCTTGTAGTCGTGCTCCCCGCGCACGCGGGAATGAGCTCCGGGAACGGGCAAGGCGCTGTCGTCGAGGGCGAGCTCTTCGCGCGCATGGGTCATCGGAATCGTTGGAATCCACGAACTTCGCTCGTGCTCCCCGGCTGTGCGGGGATCGTCTGAATCTGTGCGCGAGAGGGGACTTGAACCCCTACGTCCGTGGACACCAGAACCTAAATCTGGCGCGTCTGCCAATTTCGCCACTCGCGCTTGATGGTACGACCGTCCAAACTCTACCGGGCTTGACCGTGATCGCGAAGCAACTGTGGCGAGTGTCGTACTGGCCGGTAACACGACCAGGGACTATAACGATTCGGTAACGGTCAACATGAGGGGCACTCATGTTTCATACGTGTTGGTAACCGGGTGGACCAGCGCGTTCAAACATGAGGACGGGTCATGTTTTTCATCATTCTGGTACGGACGTACGCAAATACTCGGGGGTAAGGGGTCGGCGGCGGGCCAAACGTGAGGATTTCCTCATGATTTTGTGCCATCCTCGCCCGTATCAGGCCTAGAGGTCGAGGACGACCCGCGCACCTATAGGAAGCGGCGTGTCGACAACGGGCATGTCGCCAGGAGAAGGAAGTCGAAGCGTCTTGACGATCAACGAGAGCACCGAGACCGGAACCGGAGCGAGCGCGAAGGTGGTCAGGACTGCCGGGCAGGCAGCCGGCGTGCGATCGCCGCTGCTGGATCGTTTGCTGAACGGGACGCCGTACGCGCTGGCCTTCGGTGGGCAGGGTGCGCAATGGCTCGGCGAACTGGAGGAGATCGGGCGCGACAGCGCGCTGGAGCCGGAGCTGACCGCGTTGGTCAACGAGGCGGCCGCGCTGCTGGAACCCGTTGCGGCACAACTACTCGTGGTCCGTCCGGTCGGGTTCGACCCGATCGCGTGGATGCTCGAGGACGAGCTGGTCGACACCGAGCAGGGTGAGACCTCGGCGGCGCCTTCGGAGCAGGTGCTGCGGTCCGCGGCCGTGTCGATGCCGGGCGTGCTGCTGACCCAGCTGGCGGCGCTTCGCGCGCTGCGGTTGCAGGGTCTCGATTTCGCCGAGCACGCGCCGGTCGCCGTCGTCGGACACTCGCAGGGCAGGCTGGCCGCCGCGGCGGTGCGGTCGGGCGGTGCGCGCGATGCGGAGCTGCTGGCGATCGCGCAGTTGATCGGCGCCGCGGGCAACCTGGTGGCACGTAGGCGCGGGCTGATGCCGGTGGGCGATCGTTCGCCGATGGTCGCGGTGTCGAACGTGGACCCCGAGCAGTTGGCCGCGGTGGTCGCCGAGGTTGCCGAGGGCGTGAATCCCGATGTGGCAGCGGTGGTCTCGATCCGCAACGGGCGGCGCAGGGCGGTGCTGTCCGGCACCCCGACGCAGTTGGAGCGGGTGCGGCAGCGCTGCGCGCAGATCTCCGACGAGCAGACCCGCGAACGCGACGCGAAGGTGCGCGGCGGTGCGGTGTTCGCCCCGGTCTTCGAGGACGTGTCCGTCGACGTCGCCTTCCATCACCCGGCCCTGGCCGAGACGGTGGAAATGGTGGCGGGCTGGGCCACCCAGTGCGGGCTGGACGCGGAGCTGGCCGGTTCGCTCGCCAAGTCCATCCTGGTCGACCCGGTGGACTGGGTGCAGTCCGTGGACGACCTGGTCGACGCGGGCGCGCAGTGGATTCTGGATCTCGGTCCCGGTGATCTGCTCACCCGTCTCACCGGCGGCACGTTGAAGGGCAGTGGCGTCGGCATCGTCGCCGCCGCGACCCGTCCCGGCCAGCGCAGCCTGTTGACCCCCGGCGCGGCCCCTGAGCAGGCGCGGCCGTGGTCGGACTACGCGCCGCGGCCGGTGCGGCTGCCGAACGGCCGGATCGTGGTCGAGACCGCGTTCACCAAGCTGACCGGTCGCTCGCCGATCCTGCTCGCGGGCATGACGCCGACCACCGTGGACGCCAAGATCGTCGCGGCCGCGGCGAACGCGGGCCACTGGGCCGAGCTCGCCGGCGGCGGCCAGGTGACCGAGCAGATCTTCGCCGACCGGGTCGCCGAGCTGAAGACGCTGCTGCAGCCCGGTCGCGCGGTGCAGTTCAACTCGCTGTTCCTCGATCCTTACCTGTGGAAGCTGCAGCTGGGCGGCAAGCGCCTCGTGCAGCGGGCCAGGAGCACGGGCGCTCCGTTCGACGGCGTGATCGTCACCGCGGGCATTCCGGAGCTGGACGAGGCCGTCGCGCTCATTCAAGAACTCACCGAGGTCGGCATCTCGCACGTCGCGTTCAAGCCGGGCACCGTCGCGCAGATCCGCGCCGTGTTGCGGATCGCCGACGAGGTGCCGGACTACCCGGTGATCATGCACATCGAGGGCGGCAAGGCGGGCGGCCACCACTCCTGGGAGGACCTGGACGACCTGCTGCTGGAGACCTACGCCGAACTGCGCAACCGCCCCAACGTGGTGGTCTGCGTCGGCGGCGGCATCGGAACTCCCGAGCGCGCGACGGAATACCTCACCGGCTCGTGGTCGCAGGCGCACGGCTACCCGGTGATGCCGCTGGACGGCGTGCTGGTCGGCACCGCGGCGATGGCGACGCTGGAGGCCACCACCGCACCCGAGGTCAAGCAGCTGCTCGTCGACACCCCCGGCACCCCCGACTGGGTCGGCGCGGGTACCGCGTCCGGCGGAATGGCCTCGGGCCGTAGCCAATTGGGCGCCGACATCCACGAGATCGACAACGCCGCGTCGCGCACCGGCCGCCTGCTCGACGAGGTCGCGGGCGACGCCGACGCGGTCGCCGCCCGGCGCGCGGAGATCATCGAGGCGCTGAACGGCACGGCAAAGCCGTACTTCGGCGATCTCGGCACCATGACCTACCTCGAATGGCTGGAACGCTACGTCGAGCTGGCCGTCGGCCTTGACCGCCGCAAGGACTTCGACTGCGGCAGCGACCTCGGCGACGCCATCCTCGACGCGACGCGTTCGGTGTGGCTCGACATCACCTGGCGCGACCGCTTCGCGGAGATGGTGCGGCGCACCGAGTCCCGGCTGCACCCGGCCGACCGAGGCGAGATCCCGACGCTGTTCGCCGACGACGAGGCGTTCGAGCGCCCGGTCGAGGCCCTGTGCACGCTGAAGAAGCAGTACCCGGCCGCCGAGCAGACCCTGCTGCACCCCGCCGACGTTCCGTTCTTCATCGCGCTGTGCAAGACGCCTGGCAAGCCGGTCAACTTCGTCCCGGTCGTCGACGCCGACGTGCGGCGCTGGTGGCGTTCGGATTCCCTGTGGCAGGCACACGATCCGCGTTACTCGGCCGATCAGGTGTGCGTCATCCCCGGCACCGTGTCCGTCGCGGGCATCACCCAGGTGGACGAGCCGGTCGGCGAGCTGCTCGACCGCTTCGAGCAGGACACCGCCTACTCGCTGGTGCGCGCGGGCGTGGTGCCGACCCCGATCGACGCGCGCCGCGCCGCGGGCGTGACGAGCGGCCCGATCGACGCGGTGCTGGCCGCGCCGGATGTGCAGTGGGCGGGCCGCACCACCGTGAACCCGGTGCACCGGCTCGGCGACCACCACGAATGGACGGTGGACGGCAAGGGCGCCGTGCACCCGCGCACCGGCGCCACCCTGGTCGAGACCACCGGTCCGGAGGCCGACCACTCCTACGTCGAGCTGACCGTTCCGCTGCTGCGCAGCGACGCGGTGCGCATCCGGATCACCGTGCCGACCTCCATCTACAACGGCGGCGCGCCGGTCGTCACCGAGGACGACGCAGAGGCCGCCATGGCGGCGTTGCTCGCGGTCGCGGCGGGACAGTCGCTGCCGGAGGTCAAGGGCTTGGTGGCGCACGTCAACCTGGCCTGGACCCCGGATCTGATCGCCGACCACGCCGGTGTCACCGGATCGGGTCTGCCCGCCTCGCTCAGCACGCTGGGCCGTACCGCGCCCGACGTGCTGGTCGGCGCCTGCTGGCCCGCCGTGTTCGCGGTGCTCGGCGCCACCCGCACCGGCGACGCGCGCTCGGTCATCGAGGGCATGCTCGACCTGGTGCACCTCGACCACCAGATCGAGCTGCTGCGCGAATTGCCGAGCACCACAAGCATTCTCGTGGTGCGAGCGGAGTCGAAGTCGGTGCTCGACACCGATATGGGCCGCGTCGTCGAGGTGGAGGTCACCGTCGGCGAGATGCGCGACCAAGGCCTGGACGTGGTGCCACTGGCCCGGCTCAGCGAGCGCTTCGCCATCCGCGGCCGCAACGGCTCGGGCGAACTGGCCGACCCGCCGCGGGCCGCGGGCACCGCCGCGTCGGCCACCGACACCCCGCGCCGCCGTCGCCGCGACGTCACTCTCGTCGCGCCGCGCGCCATGCACGCTTTCGCCGCGGTGTCCGGCGACCACAACCCGATCCACACCAGCGACAACGCCGCCAAGCTCGCCGGGCTGGGCAGCCCGATCGTGCACGGCATGTGGCTTTCGGCCGCCGCGCAGCACGCGGTGTCCGCCGTGGATCCCGAAAGCTCGGTTCCCGCACGGACTCTCACCGCATGGACCACGCGCTTCCTCGGCATGGTGCGTCCCGGCGCGGAGATCGACGTGCGGGTCGAGCGGATCGCAGTCGACGCGGGCAGCGAGATCGTCGAGGTCTCCTGCCGCACGGGCGGTGATCTCGTGATGACCGCGACCGGCCGCACGAAGGCGCCGAAGACCGTGTACGCCTTCCCGGGGCAGGGCATCCAGCGCAAGGGGATGGGTCTGGACGCCCGGTCGCGGTCCAAAGCGGCCAAGGAGATCTGGGAGCGCGCCGATAAGCACACCCGCGAGGCGCTCGGCTTCTCGATCCTGGCCGTGGTGCGCGACAACCCGACCTACCTCAAGGCGCGCGGCGTCGAACACCGGCACCCGGACGGCGTGCTGCACCTGACTCAGTTCACCCAGGTCGCCATGGCGACCCTTGGCGTCGCCCAGGTCGCCGAGCTGCGCGAGGCCGGCGCGTTCGTCGAGGGCGCCATGCTCGCTGGTCACTCGGTCGGTGAGTACAACGCGCTCGCCGCGGTCGCCGGGGTGCTGCCGCTCGAGGCGGTGCTCGAGGTGGTGTTCCAGCGCGGTTCGGCGATGCACGAGCTGGTGCCGCGGGATGCCCAGGGCCGCAGCGACTATCGGATGGCCGCCATCCGTCCCTCGCAGATCGGCCTGCCCGACGAGGACGTGATCGGCTTCGTCCAGGGTGTGTCCGAGCAGACCGGCGAATTCCTCGAGGTCGTCAACCTGAACCTGCGCGGCTCGCAGTACGCCATCGCGGGCACGGTCGCGGGCCTGGAGGCGCTGGAGACCGAGATCGACCGTCGCCGTGCCGAATTCGGCGGCAAGCGGGCGTTCATCCTGGTGCCGGGCATCGACGTGCCTTTCCACTCCACCGTGCTGCGCAAGGGCGTTCCGGAGTTCCGGCAGAAGCTCGAGCAGCTGCTGCCCGCGGACCTGCGGCCGGACGTGCTGGTCGGCCGCTACATCCCGAACCTGGTGCCGAGGCTGTTCTCGCT
This sequence comes from Nocardia amikacinitolerans, assembly GCF_900215415.1. Classification (NCBI taxonomy): domain Bacteria; kingdom Bacillati; phylum Actinomycetota; class Actinomycetes; order Mycobacteriales; family Nocardiaceae; genus Nocardia; species Nocardia amikacinitolerans. The sequence goes on from NZ_OBEG01000003.1 coordinate 204,828, forward strand.
GGAGCGCGATTTCGTCCAGGAGATCGCGGATCTGGTGCCCTCGGAACCGCTGGCCGCGGTGCTCGCCGATTTCGACAGCTGGGCGGCCCGGCCCGCCGATCTGTGCCGTGTGGTGCTGATCGAACTGCTCGCCTGGCAGTTCGCCAGCCCGGTGCGCTGGATCGAGACCCAGGATCTGCTGTTCACCGACGCCGAGAACGGCGGGCTCGGTGTCGAGCGATTCATCGAGATCGGTCTCGGCGCGACGCCGACCGTGGCGAACCTGGCCAGCCAGACCCTCAAGCTGCCGAGCTTCGGCACCGCCACCGTCGAGGTGCTCAACATCGAGCGCGAGGCCGCGGTCGTCTACGCGACCGACACCGACCCCGCCCCGGTCGACGAGCCCGACGAGACCCCGGCCGAGACCGCCGCCCCGGCCGCCGCCGCGCCCGCCGCGGTGGCCGCCCCGGCACCGGTCGCGAGCTCGGGCGGTCCCCGTCCCGACGACATCCTGTTCACGGCTGCCGACGCCACCCGGGTGCTCATCGCGCTGTGGACGAAGCTGCGGCTGGACCAGATCGGCCCGGTGGACACCATCGAGGGTCTCTGCGACGGCGTCTCCTCGCGGCGCAATCAGCTGCTCGTCGACCTCGGCTCCGAGCTCTCGCTCGGCGCCATCGACGGCGCGGCCGACGCCGACATGGGCGCGCTCTCGGCCACCGTCGAGCGGCTGGCGCGCACCTACAAGCCGTTCGGCTCGGTGCTGTCCGACTCGATCAACGACCACCTGCGCAAGGTTTTCGGCCCGTCCGGCAAGCGGCCCGCCGCGATCGCCGAGCGCGTCAAGAAGGTGTGGGAGCTCGGCGACGGCTGGGCAAGCCACGTCACCGCCGAGGTCTCGCTCGGCACCCGCGAAGGCGCCAGCGTGCGCGGCGGCGATCTCGGCGGACTGGTCTCGGGCGCGCTGAGCGACGCGGCCTCGGTCGACGCCGCCATCGACGCGGCCGTGCAGGCCGTCGCCGCCCGGCGCGGTGTCGCGGTGTCGCTGCCAACGGCGGGCGGTGGCGGCGGCGCCACGGTCGACGCGGCGGCGCTCGGCGAGTTCACCGAACAGATCACCGGCCGCGACGGCGTGCTCGCCTCGGCGGCGCGGGTCATCCTGGAGCAGCTCGGTCTGGCCGATCGGGTGTCGGCTCCGGAGGCAACCGAAGACACGCTGGTCGACCTGGTCTCGGCCGAATTGGGTTCGGACTGGCCGCGTTTGGTCGCGCCCGCGTTCGATGGACGCAAGGCGGTGCTGATCGACGACCGCTGGGCGACCGCCCGCGAGGATCTGGCGCGGCTGTGGCTGCTCGACGACGCGGACACGGCCGACGGGTCGGTCATCGGGTTCCTCGGTGCCGGCGAAGCCGTTGCGGCGCAAGCCGAATGGTGGCGCGAGCAGGCCAAGCACGAGGCGCGCTCGGTGCTGGCGGGTCTGTACGGGCGCATCGCCGAGGCCGCGCGCAGCACGCAGGAGCCGGGCCTGTGGTCCGACGACATCGCGGTGATCACCGGCGCGAGCAAGGGTTCCATCGCCGCGGCGGTGACCGGACGCCTGCTCGGCGGCGGCGCGACCGTCATCGTCACCACGTCGAGCCTGAACGACGACCGTCTCGGCTTCTACAAGAAGCTCTACCGCGAGAACGCAAGGCACGGCGCCGCCCTGTGGGTGGTGCCCGCGAACATGGCCTCCTACCAGGACATCGACGCGCTGATCGACTGGGTCGGCAGCGAACAGGTCGACAACGCGGGCGGCGCGAAGGTCAAGATCAAGGACGCCATGACGCCGACCATGCTGCTGCCGTTCGCGGCGCCGCGGGTGGCGGGCGATCTGGCCGACGCCGGCGCGCGCGCCGAAATGGAGATGCGCGTGCTGCTCTGGTCGGTGGAGCGGCTGATCGGCGGGCTGTCCAAGCTCGGCGCCGATCACGACGTCGACGCGAAACTGCATGTGGTGCTGCCCGGTTCGCCGAACCGCGGCATGTTCGGCGGCGACGGCGCCTACGGCGAGTCCAAGGCGGCGCTCGACGCGGTGGTCGCCAAGTGGCGGGCCGAGAAGTCCTGGTCGACCCGGGTCACCTTGGTGCACGCGCTGATCGGCTGGGTGCGCGGCACCGGTCTGATGGGCCACAACGACCCGATGGTCGAGGCCGTCGAGAAGGCGGGCGTGCAGACCTGGTCCACCACCGAGATGGCCGACGAGCTGCTCAAGTGGTGCACCTCGCGGGCCCGCCAGGTGACGGTCACCGGTCCGCAGCAGATCGACCTGACCGGCGGACTGGCAAGGGCCAAGCTGGATCTGCCCGCGCTGGCCAAGGAAGCGGCCGAGCGGGAGGCGGCGGAGACCGCGGAAACCGCTGCGGCCGCGACCATTCCGGCCCTGCCCGCCCCGCCGACCATGACCTCGGCGCTGCCGGTGCCCGAGTGGGGCGAGGTCACCGCCGATCTGGCCGACATGGTGGTCATCGTCGGCGCGGCCGAACTCGGCCCGTACGGCTCCTCGCGCACCCGCTTCGAGATGGAGGTCTCCGACGAGCTCTCCGCGGCGGGCGTGCTCGAACTCGCCTGGACCACCGGCATGGTGACCTGGGAGAACGATCCCAAGCCGGGCTGGTACGACGCCGAATCCGGCGACTACGTCCCGGAATCCGAAGTGGCCGAGCGCTACCACGACGCCGTGGTCGCCCGTTGCGGTATCCGCCGCTACGAGGACGACGGCGCCATGCTCGACAACACCGCGCCGCTGATGACCTCGGTGTTCCTCGACCAGGATCTGTCGTTCACGGTCGGCAGCGAGGCCGAGGCCCGCGCCTTCCACGCGGCCGATCCGGAGCACACCGTCGTCACAGCGGTGCCGGACTCGAGTGACTGGACGGTGACCCGCAAGGCGGGCACCGAGATTCGGGTGCCGCGCAAGGCCAAGCTCTCGCGCACCGTCGGCGGCCAGATCCCGACCGGCTGGGACCCCACCATCTGGGGCATCTCCGCCGACATGGCCGCCTCGGTGGACCGGGTCGCGCTGTGGAACATCGTCTGCACGGTGGACGCGTTCCTCGGCTCCGGCTTCAGTCCCGCCGAGCTGATGAGCTGGGTGCACCCCTCGCTGGTCGCCAACACCCAGGGCACCGGCATGGGCGGCATGTCCTCGATGCGCTCGCTCTACGTCGACAACCTGCTCGGCGAGCCGCGACCGAACGACATCCTGCAGGAGGCGCTGCCGAACGTGGCCCTCGCGCACGTGGTGCAGTCCTACGTGGGCAGCTACGGCGCGATGGTGCACCCGGTGGCGGCCTGCGCCACCGCGGCGGTGTCCGTCGAGGAGGGTGTCGACAAGATCCGGCTCGGCAAGGCCGAACTCGTGGTCGCGGGCGGCTACGACGACCTCGGCATCGAGGGCATCGTCGGCTTCGGTGACATGTCGGCCACCGCGGACTCGGCGACCATGAGCGCCAAGGGCATCAGCGACCGGTACTTCTCCCGCGCCAACGACCGCCGCCGCGGCGGCTTCGTGGAATCGCAGGGCGGCGGCACCGTGCTGCTCGCCCGCGGTGACGTGGCGCTGGAAATGGGTCTTCCCGTGCTCGGCGTGGTGGCCTACGCGCAGTCCTTCGCCGACGGCGTGCACACCTCGATCCCGGCGCCCGGCCTCGGTGCGCTCGGCGCGGGTCGCGGCGGTCGCGAATCCCGGTTCGCCGCCGAGCTGCGCAAGCTCGGCGTCAGCCCGGACGAGATCGCGGTGGTGTCCAAGCACGACACCTCCACCGCGGCAAACGATCCCAACGAGTCCGAGCTGCACGAGCGGCTGGCCGCGGCGATCGGGCGTTCGGAAGGCGCGCCGCTGTTCGTGGTCTCGCAGAAGAGCCTGACCGGACACGCCAAGGGCGGCGCGGCCGCGTTCCAGCTGATCGGCCTGTGCCAGGTGCTGGAAACCGGTGTGGTGCCGCCGAACCGGAGCCTGGACTGTGTCGACGAGAAGATGCAGGCCTACCCGCATCTGGTGTGGCCGCGCGAGCCGCTGCGCTTCGGCGATCGGTTCCCGCTCAAGGCCGGTCTGGTCACCTCGCTCGGCTTCGGGCACGTCTCCGGCCTGCTCGCGGTGGTGCATCCGCAGGCGTTCCTGCAGGCCATCGAGCCCGCGCGGCGCGAGGAGTACCAGCGCCATGCCGAGCAGCGGCAGCTGGCCGGTCGGCAGCGGTTCGTCGAGGCCATGTGCGGCGGTGCGCCGCTGTACGAGCGGCCCGCGGACCGGCGACTCGGCGGAGAAGGCACGCCCGCCAAGCGGATTCGTCAGCTGGAGGCGGACATGCTGCTCTCGCCGCAGGCCCGCCTCGGTGCGGACGGCGCCTACCGCGCCGACGGATTCGGTTGCGGCACCGGCGCGGTCATCGTCGGGCAACTCGAGGGCGACGGCTCTTTGGATCGGTGACTTCGGCCACTACCCTTCACTCAGGCCGTCCGGCGCGGGCGGCCGGGACCCGGCGCTGAACGCCGGGTCCGGTGAACGGAGTGCGGTCGCGCGAGTGGCCGCACTCCACCGAGGGTTTAGGAGCTGCGACGCATTGACCATCCTGGGGATCGGCCTCGACCTGGTGACCATCTCCGAGTTCGCCGAACAGCTCGAGCGGTCCGGAACCACCATGCTCAGGGAGAGTTTCACCGCGGGCGAGCGGCGCTACTGCCAGAGCAAGGGCACCGATCCGGCGCGCAGTTTCGCGGCGCGCTGGGCCGCCAAGGAAGCGGTGCTCAAGGCGTGGGCGTCGTCGCGTTTCGCCCGCCGCCCGCAGATCGGCGACAACCCGTACCCGCTGATCGAAGTGGTCAACGACGCGTGGGGCAGACCGAGCATCAAACTGCACGGGCTTGCGGCCGAATTCCTGCCGCGCGCCAGGGTGCACCTGTCCTTGACCCACGACGGCGACACGGCGGCGGCGATGGTCGTGCTGGAGGATCCCGGCGAGCTCGCCGACCTGATCGAGGGGCGCGAAACGACCGCGTGAGCGCCCTCAGCGCTCGCTCGCGGTGCGGGATTCCTTCTCCGCGACAAGCAGATACGCGACCATCAGCCGCTTGAGCTCGGCGACGGCCTCGGCGTGCGACTGCTCGTCCTGGACCGAGAAATTGAGCATCGAGTACACCACGTGCACGAGAACCTCGGCCATCATGGTGCGCCTGACCCGCGGCGTGCGCGGGGTGAGCGGCCGCAGCATCTGCGAGACGACCTCGGCGAACTGCTTCTCGTGGATGGCGCCGGTGGCTCGGGTGGACGGCGTGGACTGCATGGCAAGCCAGACCTCGCGCCGGGACGGGTCGGTCATCCAGAGGTTGGCCAGGTGGTCGACGAACTGGTTCATGTGCCGCAGCCAGTCCAGCGAGGGCACTTCGCCGTGGAAGTCGGCCAGTTCCTGGGAAACGGCAACGAGATCTTGGCGATTCAGTTCACAGACGATGACGTACTTGTTCGCGAAGAATTGGTACAGCGTGCCGATCGGGACCTCGGCGCGCGCCGCGACCTCTTCACAGGTGAACGATTCGAAACCGACCTCGACGAGCAACTCGCGGGAGGCCTGGAGCAGCGCGTCGAACTTGCGTTTGCTGCGTTCCTGAGTCGGCCGCTTGCGCGGCATCAGCTCTTGCGGGTCGTCCTGCAGTTCCAACGCGGGGTCCAGGTGTCGCTTGGACGGCATCGCCCTGGCCTCCGTGTGTACTTCCACGTATCCAGGCTAGCGGTACCGACACGCACGCGACACGCGCACTTGGTCAGCGTGTTCAGGTCTGTCACATTTCACGACCCATCCGTGACGGTTGTGGCCGCGAACACTAACCAAGCGTGCGTGCATCCGCGGGCACGTTGCCAAGGGTGTTCGCCCACCTCGGCGCACCTTCGCCTTCGCTCCGGCGCGTGCGCGGGCTGAGGAAGGACTTCGTCCGCGTCGGTCGGCGGGTGATCCGGTCCGGACAGTCACTGGGAAGGCGTATCTGTGGTAGCTCGATCTGTGGTAACACTCGGCGTTTCCACCGAACGTGGCGCCGTGCACGCGGTAGCGCTCGCCGACACCGGCGAGAAGCTCGTGGAGCGTGTGCTGGTCCACCGGGTGGCGAAGACGCACGGCGACAGCAAGGCGGATGTGGCGGCGGCGGTCCAGGCCGCGATGGACTACGTCGCCGCGGAGGTCGGAGAGGGACGGGAGATCGCGGGCGCCGCGGTCGCGTACCGCGATGCCGCCGAGCGGCGGGCCATCGTGACCCGGCTCGCGTCCGGCCCGTGGCGCACCGCGTCGCTGCTCTCGACGAAATCCGCGCACCTGAGCGCGGCGGGCATGATGACCTGGCTCGGCGAGTTCGACGACCTGCTCGTCTGCGAGGTCGTTCCAGGGCACCAGGCGTTCACGCTGGTCGACAAGGGGCGCAATCGGGTGCTCGCGGCGGTCTCGCAGACTGGTGGCACGAACGAGGCGTCGCTCGGCGCCGCGGTGACGGCCGCCTGGGACCAGTTCGAGGCGGCCGCCGTTCGTCCGGACGGTGTGGTGCTGATCGGCTCCGCGGCGGAGGAACCGGCGGTGCGCGAGGCCGTCGACCGCTTCGGCGCGCCCGTGCTGCCCTGCAAGATCGCGTCGTCGGCCGCGGCCGTCGGCGCCGCGCTGTTCGCCATGGCCGACGTGCCGGAACTGGTGGACACCGTCGAAGAGGAGCGCGGTAGCCGGAGCTCGGCGGGGTTGTTCGTGGCGGCCAGCGTGGTCGCGGCCGGTCTGGTCGTCGGCGGTGTCTTCACGCTCGGCGATTACTCCATCCGGTCGGTCGTCGCCGACGCGCGGAACACCGCGGACGCGCATGTGGTCCCCGGCACCGGGTCGTCCAGCGGGATGGCGGTCGGCTCGTCGGTGCAGCCGGAGATCATCGCGCGCGAAGACCGAGGCGCGGCATCGGTGCCTCGACAGTTGCCCCTGGTCACCGGCGACACGCCCGCTGTCGGGCCACAGACGGTGGTGCAGCGCTGGGGGAGCGGCCAGGATCGTCCGCTGACGCTGGAGGAGGCCGAGGCGCTGGGCGAGACCGACACCGCCGCCGCGTCGGTCGTTCCCGGCACCGGTATCCCGTCCACCACCAGGGTCGGCGCGCCCAACGACGCCATGCTGTTCCCGGGCGAAGCGCCCCCGCCCCCGGCCTTCACCCCGGAGTCCTACGAGTGGTGGGACAACCACCTGCGCTTGCTCGCGCAGTGGGCCTCGCAGCAGCTGGCACAGGCCTGAGACAAGCGATCGAAAGGCCCGGTGCCGCACAGGCGCCGGGCCTTTCGCCTTTCCGGCGGCGCGACCCCGCGTCCGGTTCGCGGTCGCCCTCGGATCAGTTGCGGGTGCGGCGCCGGAAGAGCGCGCCCGCCGCGACGTAACCGACCACCGCGATGCCCGCGCACCACAGGACCGCGAGCAGGGCGCTGTCGCCGATGGGCGTCCCCATCAACAGACCGCGCGTCGTCTCGATCACCGGTGTCACCGGCTGATTCTCGGCGAACCGGTGCAACCAGCTCGGCATCGATTCGGTCGGCACGAACGCGCTGCTCACGTAGGGCAGGAACATGAAGAAGAAGGTGAAGCCGTTGGCCGCCTCCGGGTTTCGCGCGACGAGGCCGAGGGCGGCCGACAGCCAGGACAGCGCGAGCACATACATGGCGATCACCCCGAGCGCCGCGAGCCAGCGCAGCGGTTCGGCGGTCGGGCGGAAGCCGAGCGCGACCGCGACAACGATGACGAGCCCGGTCGTGATCAGGTTGCGAATCAGGCTCTCGGCCACGTGCCCGGTCAGCGCCGCCGACCGCGCGATGGCCATGGTGCGGAAACGATCGATGATGCCCTCGGCCAGGTCGGTCGAGATGCTGACGGCGGTGGTCGAGGCGCCGAAACCGGCGCACAGCAGGATGATTCCCGGTACCACGTAGTCGATGTAGGCGCCGGGGCCGACGTCCATCGCGCCGCCGAAGACGTAGACGAACATCAGCAGGATCATGACCGGCAGCGCGATCGTCATGATCATGGTGTCCGGACTGCGCAGCGTGTGCCGCAGGTTGCGGTCCAGCATGGTGCCGGAGTCCTGGACGGTGCGCAGCGCGCGGAGGGCCGGGGACGGTGTGGTCATGGTCGTTGTCTCGTTTCTCACGCGGCCGATTCGGTGCGGCCCTGGTGGCCGGTCAAGGCGAAGAAGACGTCGTCGAGGTCGGGGGTGTGCACGGTCAGCCGCTCGACGGCGATGTCCGAGTCCTCGAAGTGGTCGAGCAGACGCTTCACCTCGGCCGCTGTGCCGTCGGACGGGACCTGGAGGGTCAGCTCCTCCGGGTCTACCTGGCTGCCCGCCGTGGGGACGGCGCGGGCGGCGGCTGCCAGTAGATGCCGGTCGGCGAAGCGAAGCCGGATGTGGCCGCCGGGGGCGAGGCGCTTGAGCTCCTCGGGCGTACCCTCGGCGACGATGCGCCCGCCGTCGAGCACGGCGATGCGGTCGGCGAGTTGGTCGGCCTCCTCCAGATACTGCGTGGTGAGGAAGATCGTCGCGCCGTCGTCGGCGAGTTCCTTGATGGCCGACCACAAGTCGCGGCGGCTGCGCGGGTCGAGGCCGGTGGTCGGTTCATCGAGGAAGACGATGCGCGGCCTGCCCATCAGGCTCATCGCGAGATCGAGGCGACGGCGCATGCCGCCGGAGTAGGTGTCGACCGGCCGATCGGCGGCGTCGGCGAGGTCGAAACGGTCGAGCAGGGCGGCGGTGCGGCGGCGCGTCTCGGCCTTGTCGAGGTGCAGCAGTTTGCCGGTGAGGCGCAGGTTCTCGGTCCCGGTCAGCACGCCGTCGACGGCCGCGTACTGACCGGTGACGCCGATCAGCCCGCGGACGACGTCCGGCTCGGCCGCCAGATCGTGCCCGAAGACGCGGGCCTCGCCGCGATCCGCCGTGCTCAGCGTGGCGAGGATGCGCACGAGGGTGGTCTTGCCCGCGCCGTTCGGCCCGAGCAGCGAGAAGACCGTTCCCGCCGCGACATTCAGGTCGATGTCGGCGAGCACGGTGTGCGAGCCGAAGGACTTGCCGAGCCCGTGCACCGCGAGGGCCGGGGGTGGTTCGGGGGACATGGGATCTCCGATCCAGAAACTGTTTATCGAATAAACAGAGTTTATAGAGTAAACAGTTCATGGGCGCAAGAGGTGGTCGGCGGAGCGAGGCTTACAGTCGAGGCGAGCGAAGGAGGCTGAAGGGCAGATGACGACGTCGGACGAGGCGGCGCTACCGAAGTCGGTGGAACTGTTGTGGCGGCTCGATCAGCCGGGCGGCCGTGGCCCCAAACGCGGGCTGACGCTGGACCAGATCCTGGCGGCCGCGATCGAGGTGGCCGACGCCGAGGGTTACGCGGCGCTGTCGATGAACCGGGTGGCCAAGCAGCTCGGCTTCACCGCGATGTCGCTCTACCGGTACGTCGACAGCAAGAACACCCTGGTCGAGCTGCTGCTGGATCGGGTGATCGGCGACCCGCCGAAGATTCCGCCGGGAACACCGTGGCGGACCGGGCTGGAGTACTGGGCGCGCAGCGAGTTCGAGGTGATCGGGCGGCATCCGTGGTGGCTGGACATCCCGCTCAAGGCGCCGCCGATGGGCCCGAACAACATGGCCTGGCTGGAGGCGGGACTCGCGACGCTCGTCGACACCCCGGTCCCGGAGCCGGTGCGGCTGCAACTGGTGATGAACCTGTCGCTCTACGTCATCGGCAGGCGCTGGGCGGCGAGCAATGTGGTCGGCGGGGCGGATGGCGAGCAGGACTTCACCGTCGCGCTGCGGCGCGTGCTCGATCCGCAGCGCTTTCCCGCGGTACTCTCCGCCCTCGCCCACAGTGCCTTCGAGCAGGACGACATCGACTGGGAGAAGGCCGATTTCGAGTTCGGCCTGGCGCGGATGCTGGACGGCTACGAGAGCCTCATCCGCTCCTTCGAGAGCTGACGCTCAGACCGACAGGTCGCGGCGCAGCTTGGCGACGTGGCCGGTGGCGCGCACGTTGTACTGCGCGACCTCGATCTTGCCCTGCTCGTCCACCAGGAAGGTGGAACGGATGACGCCGGTGACGGTCTTGCCGTACATCGTCTTCTCGCCGAAGGCGCCCCACGCGGTGAGCACCGCGCGGTCCGGGTCGGACAGCAGCGGGAAGGTCAGTCCTTCGGCGTCGCGGAACTTGGCCAGCTTGGCAGGCTTGTCCGGGGAGATGCCGAGGACGTCGATGCCCACGTCGTTCAGTTCGGCCAGGTTGTCGCGGAAATCGCAGGCCTGCTTGGTGCAGCCGGGGGTGCTCGCGGCGGGGTAGAAGTAGACGATCACCTTGCGGCCCCGGTAGTCGGCGAGCGAGACCTCCTTGCCGTCGGCGTCGGGCAGCGTGAACGCGGGGGCGGTATCGCCGGGGGAGAGTCGTTGGTTGGTCACGTCCTGCACGGTAACCGAACGCCCATCGGCCGGACGGATACACTCGTCCGCGAGCCCTGGTGACTCGCGAACGGCCGGTGGGAACGTGGTTCACGGCCCGGTTCGCGCCCGGCGGCACGCCCATCGACAGGAGGACATACGTGGCGAAGGACACCGAGCGGATCGAGCGGGAGATCGAGGCCGCCCGCACCCGGCTGGCGAGCACTCTGGACGAGATCGCCGTGCGCGCCGATCCGCAGCGGATCGCGGACGACACCAAGAGCATTGTCGTCGCCAAGCTGAACGAACCCAAGGTCAAGTACAGCCTGATCGGCGCGGGTGCGCTGGTCGTCGGCCTGGTGCTTGTGAAGCTCTTCCGCTGAGTTTCCCGGCAGACGAAAACACCCGGTGCGGCACGGCCACACCGGGTGTTCTTCGTTTATCGGCGGTATCAGACCGTCGGGCAGGCGAATCCGTCGCCGTCGGGATCCAGGTGCGGGCCGAAGCCCGGCTCGCCGCGGAAGATCGGAGCGCGACCCGCCGCGCGGGCGTCGTCGCAGTTGGCGAAGGCGCCACCGGCCGAGCCGGTCTGGGACACGCCCGCCGAACCGGTCGCGGCGGAACCGGTGTCGATGGCGGAGGAGCCGGTTCCGGAGGAACCGGTCGGGGCGGCGGCCAGGGCGGCGGGCGCCGCGAGGATGGTCAGTCCAGCGACGGCGGCGCTGACGGTAAGCCGGCGAACGTTCATGTATTCCTCTGTGTGTGCTGCGGTGGATGGGCGCCTTGACGAGCGACGCCGCACCCACTGTTGCGAGGGGCCGCCCAGTTGTCAACCGCGCGTCACCCGAATTAGGGCCATTAGGGGCTATAGGGCGGCCCGGCTCAGCGGTTCGGCCGGGTGCCGGACAGGTGCTCTGCCGGGATGTTGCCCATCCGTCCCGACTGGAAGTCCTCTATCGCCTGAATGATCTCCGCGCGGCTGTTCATGACGAAGGGGCCGTACTGAACGACGGGTTCGCGGATGGGTTGCCCGCCGAGCAGTAGCACCTCCAGATCGCCGGGGTGATCGTGCTGCTTCGAATCCGCGTCGACCGAAATCGAATCGCCGGGTCCGAACACCGCGAGCTGACCCGCCCCGATCGGCCTGCGCTCGGCGCCGACCGTCCCGCTGCCAGCGAGCACATAGGCCATCGCCGAGAAGTGCTGCGGCCATGGCGTTTCCAGACGGCCGCCGGGGCTGATCGAGGCGTGCGCGTAGGCGATCGGCGTGTAAGTCGATCCGGGACCGGTGAATCCGCCGACCTCGCCCGCGATCAGCCGCACGAGCGCGCCGCCGTCGTGCGAGCTGACCAGCGTCAGTTCGCTGCCGCGCAGATCCTGATAGCGCGGCGCGGCGAACTTCATGGCTCGCGGCAGATTCACCCACAGCTGCACGCCGTGGAACAGACCGCCCGCGACCACCAGTTCCTCGGGCGGCACCTCGTCGTGCAGGATGCCGGAGCCCGCGGTCATCCACTGCGTGTCGCCCTCACTGATGACGCCGCCGCCACCGTTCGAGTCGTGATGCACCATGGTGCCGTCGAGCATGTAGGTAACGGTCTCGAAGCCGCGGTGCGGATGCCACGGCGCGCCCTTGGCCTCGTGCGGTTCGTAGGTCACCGGACCCATCTGGTCGAGCAGGATGAACGGGTCGGCGGAGCGCAGGTCGAGGCTGGGGAACGGCCGCGTCACCTCGAAGCCCGCGCCTTCGCGTTGCTTGTGCGCGGTGACGACCTGCCGGACCGGACGTTCACGCATGGTCTCGTCGGGGCGGGGCAGGCGCGGCAGCACCAGGATGTTGTCGACGGCGATGGCGGGCATGGGAAGCACCTCCTGTGCGGGTGACCGGCCTCGGCCGGTTGGTGTCCATGTCAACCAAGCGAGGTTTAGGATCATTCCCGTGGCGCGATGGCTGAGCGACGACGAGCAGGAGACCTGGCAGGCCTACATCCGGCTGCGCCAGCGGATGGACGCGGCGATCATGGCCGGGCTGGCCCGCGACGGACTCTCCCTGGCCGACTACGAACTGCTCGTTCCGCTCTCCGCTGCGCCGCAGGGCCGCCTGCGGGCCAAAGAACTCGCCGCCGAGGTGTGCTGGGAGAAGAGCAGGTTGTCCAAGCACCTGGCCAGGATGGCGGCGCGCGGGTTGGTCGAGCGGCGGCCGTCGGAAGAGGACGCGCGCGGGATCGTCGTCGAGCTGACGGCTGCGGGCCGGACCGCGCTCGAGCACGCCGCGCCCAATCACGTGGATCTGGTCCGGCGGGTCTTCATCGATCCGATGACCGAGGCGGAGGCGCGGGCGCTGCGTTCGCTGTCGGACAAGGTCAGCGCCGGTGCGGAGAGCGTGACCGATCTCGCGGTGTGACCGCTACGACCACGGCGTGATCGGCGGCTTCACCCACAGCAACTTCTCGTCCACGTGCGCGCGAGCCGCCGACGCATGGCCGGGGTTGCGCGCGGCCCACGCGTTCTTCTCGTCGAGCAGCCGGGCGACGACCAGCCAGGTCTCGTCGGTGCTCGGCGGATTCGTTTCGGCGGCGCGGGCCAGCTTGCGGCGAGTCGCGGCGGACATGTCGCGCAGTTCGGCGCCGCTGATATCGCGGTCCCAGAGATAGACGGCCAAGCGGCGGGCCTTCTCGGCCCTTCGGCTGACCGACGCGTCGGAGTGCGCGTAATCGGCCACCGGGGCATCCTACGACGAACGCCCCGCACCCGGTCGTGGTGACCGGAGGCGGGGCGTTCGTCGTGCTGGAGACGGATCAGTACGCGCTGTTCACGTTGTCCATGCTGCCGTAGCGGTGCGCGGCGTAGTTGCAGGCCGCGACGATGTTGGCCACCGGATCCCAGACGTCGAACGGGGTGCCCGCCACGTGGTAGGCCGCGAAGGTCGGGTCGATGACCTGGAGCAGGCCCTTGGACGGGATGCCCGCGGCGGCGTTGGAGTCCCACAGGTTGATGGCCTGCGGGTTGCCGCTGGACTCGCGCAGGATGTTGCGGTGGATGCCCTCGTAGGAGCCAGGAATGTTGTTGGCGGCCATGATGTCGAGGGCCTGACGGATCCAGCCGTCCAGGTTGTTCTCGTACACCGGCGGGGCCGGAGCCGGAGCCGGGGCGGGCATCGGCGCGGGAACGGGCTCCGGCGCGGGTGCGGGCATCGGCGCCGGGACAGCGGCGGCCTCGGGAGCCGGGGCGGGCGCCACCTCGGCGACAGGCGCGGCTTCGGCGACGGGAGCGGGGGCGGCCGCGGGCTGCTGCTCGGCGACCACGGCGACGCGGGCCGGAACGCTGTCGTCGGCCACCGACACCGCCGACGAGGCGGCGACGGCCACGATGCCAGCCGCGGCCACGGCGAAGGTCAGGCCCTCGCGCAGGGTGGTGCGGCGCAGGGTGGAAAGGCGTCTGTCAGGCATTTCTGAATCGGTTCCTTGTTCGGGGACAGGGGGTTCCGGCCGCACTCGGGCAGCGCGGATCCGGCGGCGGACGCTCGTGGCGCTCGCCGAGAAAAGTCGATGTGCTGTTGTGGATTTGGTTGTGGGGGACACTCCGGTCCCCGGAACGCGGCGGGGCGGGTACCGGGCATCTCTGGCCCGGGCCGCGGCGTCGCGCGGAACTCCACAACAGTGGAGCGATAGGCGTAAGGCGGGTGATCGGGATCCATTGCCGATCCGCACTCGCGACCACGCTGGACCTAGCTCAGGTCCGTCCGGTCGTTTTCCGAATGCGTGTAGACAACATCTCGGTCTAACCAAACCTCAGGTCTCTTTGCGACCTGATTGCAGAATGGTCACGGAAGGTTAACGGAAGGTGAACGAGACCTGAATGATAGATGCTGCCGATCTTGGAACGACCGAGGCCTCGTTACCGAAACGCTATCTACCAGGCTATTCGCGTTTAAACGCGTTGTGCGCTAGGTCACAAAATTGATACAGTGACCTGCGTCTAATCGAGGTTTACAAGCCTCGATCGGCCCTGTTCGAGGCCGGTCCGACCGCTCAGGTCACGGCGTCGTTACCATCGTAGAGGTGATCGCCGAGCGACGATTCGGACACGAAAAGACCGTGCCCTTGTCCAATCGTGACTGGAAGCTAGGCACGGTCTGTACTGTGCGCCATCAGGGACTCGAACCCCGAACCCGCTGATTAAGAGTCAGCTGCTCTGCCAATTGAGCTAATGGCGCCTGCTCCGTGTTCCGGTGCGGGACAAAGATTAACAGGCCGGGACCGAAGAAGTGAAATCGCCTGGTGAAGGGCCGTTTTGTTGGGTCGGCGACGGGTGTTAACACCGGGGGCTCTCGCGGGGATCTATCCGGTGGAACTCGGCCCGTTGCGCGTGTAGTTCGCGTTGGATCGGTCAGACCGGACTGGCAGAATGTTAGGACGCGGTCTCGACCGATCCCGCCGGCGCGGTGGGTTGAGCTTCTTTCGTCGGTTGGATCCGAAGCCATCGGCGCGTGTCTGGACGGCGCCGAGACTTGAAACGGGGTTGATTATGCGCATTGGTCGAGGTCGGCGGCGGTCGATACGAATACTCAGCGGACCTTTGGTATTGCTCGCCGTGATCGCATTGGGATCGTCGGCGTGCTCGCCCTCGTCCGGTAGTGCGGACGCGGCGGTCGCCATCGACCGGAACCCGATCACCGAACTGATCAAGCCGAAGCTGCTCGCTCCCGTCAAAGACGGCGACAAAGGCGTATCACCCGGTGTCCCTATGACTTTCAAGGTCGACGACGGCAGGTTCACCAATGTGACTTTGGTCAACCAGCAGGGCAAGCCGGTCGCGGGCAATCTCGCCGCCGACGGCCGCACCTGGGAGACCGCCGAGGTGCTCGGCTACGGCAAGACCTACCGGCTGACCGCCGACGCCATCGGCCTCGGCGGCGCCAACACCACCACGCTGAGCTTCACCACGAGCTCGCCGAACAACCAGACCAAGCCGTATCTGATCCCGGGGGAGGGTGAGGTCGTCGGCATCGGTCAGCCGGTGGCGATTCAGTTCGACGAGAACATCCCGGACCGCAAGGCGGCCCAGGATGCGATCAAGATCACGACGAACCCGCCGGTGGAGGGCGCGTTCTACTGGGTGAACAACCGCGAGGTCCGTTGGCGGCCAGAGCATTTCTGGGCGCCGGGCACCCGGGTCGACATCCAGGTGAACGTCTACGGCAAGAACCTCGGCAACGGGCTGTACGGCCAGGACAACATCACCTCGCACTTCATCATCGGCGACGCTGTGATCTTCACCGCGGACGACGACACCCACCAGGTGACGGTCGAGCAGAACGGTCAGGTGATTCGCACCATGCCGACCTCGATGGGCAAGGACAGCACGCCCACCGACAACGGCATCTACATCGTCGCGGACAAGCACGAGAAGATCATCATGGACTCCTCGACCTACGGCGTCGCGGTAAACTCCGCGGACGGCTACCGCACGCCGGTCGACTTCGCGACCCGAATCTCCTACAGCGGCATCTTCTTCCACTCGGCCCCGTGGTCGGTGGCTCAGCAGGGTTACTCGAACGCCAGCCACGGCTGCCTGAACCTGAGTCCGGCGAATGCGCAGTGGGTGTACAACTTCGCCAAGCGCGGTGACATCACGATCATCAAGAACACCGTGGGCGGCACGCTGTCCGGCACCGACGGCCTCGGTGACTGGAACATTCCGTGGTCGGAGTGGAAGGCGGGCAACGCGGACGTCGGATGACGGACGAAAGTCCCTGAGCGGCAACGCAAAGGCCCCCGGCGAGTGCCGGGGGCCTTTGTCGTCGGTGGGCTCAGGGGATGTTCGGCCCCGGGGTGCCCGCGCAGGTGAGGTTGGCGTTGAACGCGCTGCCGACGGCGGCACAGAGCAACGGTCCGCCGAAAATGATCCTCTCCAGCTCGGGACCGGAGCCGGTGCCGGTCGAGCCGGTGGTTGTCGCGCCGCCCGAGGAGCCGGTGCTGTGCGCGGAGCCGCTGGTGATGCCCGCGGATCCGGTGTCGGCGGGCAGGTCGATCGGGGTCGCCTCGCGCGCCGCCGAGGCGGTGCCTCCGGACCCGCCGAGCAAGGTGGCGCCGACTAGGGCTGCGAGAACGGCGGAACGCTTCACGTAGTGCTTTCTTTCTCCCGGACCGGGTGATGCCACCGCGGCACACCCTGCTGCCGCAGTGTACGGCCGGGAGGGGAGATCCGGGCCACATTTTGCACCATTGGCGTTTCACAACACGTTTCGGGCAAACCACCCCGGAAACGCGAAATGCGCGAGCCCATCGGACTCGCGCATATCGCGTGGGGTGAGTGACGGGACTCGAACCCGCGACAGCCAGGATCACAACCTGGTGCTCTACCAACTGAACTACACTCACCATCGCCGGTAACTACCGGCGCGCTAGATACTAGCGTGCCACCCCCGCGATTCCCTAATCGGCTTCCAGCGCGCCGTTGCGCGGCACCGTACCCGCGGGCTTGGCCGTACCGCTGAGCTCGGCGGCGACCGTGGCGATCTCCGTGCTGGAGGGCCCGGGCGGCGCGACGAACGCGGTCCGCCGGTAGTACTCGAGCTCGCGGATGGACTCTTTGATGTCGGCGAGGGCGCGGTGGGTCAGGCCCTTCTCCGGCTGGCCGAAATAGATGCGCGGATACCAGCGGCGGCACAGCTCTTTGATGGAGCTCACATCGATCATCCGGTAGTGCAGATGGCTGTCCAGCGCGGGCATGTCGCGGGCGATGAAGCCGCGGTCGGTGGCGATCGAGTTACCCGCCAGCGGAACCGTTCCCGCGGTGGGGGCGTAGGCGCGGATGTAGTCGAGTACCTGCTGCTCGGCCTCGGCGAGGGTGACGGTGGAGCGACGCACCTCTTCGGTCAGACCGGAGCGCTCGTGCATGTCGGCGACCACCGGGGGCATCGCGGCCAGCGCCTCGTCATCGGCGTGGATGACGATGTCGACACCGTCACCGAGAATGTTGAGGTCGCTGTCGGTCACGAGCGCGGCCACCTCGATCAGCTTGTCGCTGTCCAGGCGCAGGCCGGTCATCTCGCAATCCATCCACACCACAAGTTTGTCGGACACTCCGGCAACCTTACTGGCATCCTCTTTGGCGACCTCAGCGAACAAGCGCGTTCGCTCGCGCGCGCCGCCGGTGCGGGTTTGCGCCGCTACGGTGTGGGCCTCCGCACAGGGCTGTGTGCCGCCCGCGCCGAGTGCCACGACCGGCTTCCGTGCGGGGGTGTCGGCTTGCGCACACGGCGGTGTCGGCGACGCGACCACGGGTATGCAGCGGCGGAACACCCTCGCCGGGGATACAGTTTCGGCATCGGCAAAGGCGTACCTCCGCCTTCGTTTCCAGGCGTACGTTCGCCTTCGCCATGCGGGCTGTCGGCGGACGACGCCCTGCTGGGCCCATGAGCGTTTTCGGTTCGACAGACGGAGGACGTGCGATGACCACTCCCGAGGAGAAGGCGGCCGCGGCGCGCAAGGCCGCCGACGAAGCGGCGCGAGTCGCGGCGGAAGCGGCGGCCGCCGCCGAAGCCGCCGAGCGCGAGTTGGCCGAGCATCGACCAGCCGGGGCCGCCGACGCGAGCTCCGCCGCACAGGAGATCGCCGCGGGCTACGCCTTCGACGGCGCGGCGCTGGAACTGGGCACCGTGGTCGTGGACGGCGCCGTGGATCCCACCGCGCGGGTACGGATTCCGATGCGCACGATGAACCGGCACGGCTTGGTCGCGGGCGCCACCGGCACCGGAAAGACCAAGACGCTGCAAGGCATCGCCGAACAACTCTCGCGGGCGGGCGTCCCGGTGGTACTCGCCGACATCAAGGGCGATCTATCCGGGCTGAGCCGTCCTGGCGAGGCCGACGACAAGATCAGCGCCAGGGCGCGGGACACCGGCGCGCGGGACTGGGCGCCAAGCGGCTTCCCGACGGAGTTCGTGTCGCTGGGCACCGGCGGGATCGGTGTGCCGATCCGGGCCACCATCACCTCGTTCGGCCCGGTGCTGCTCAGCAAGGTCCTGGAACTCAACGAAACGCAGGAATCGACCCTCGGGCTGATCTTCCACTGGGCCGACCAGCAGGGCCTCGCGCTGCTGGATCTCAAAGACCTCCGCGCGGTCATCACCCACCTGACCAGCCCCGAAGGCAAGGCGGACCTGAAGGGCATCGGTGGTGTCTCGGCGCAGACCGCGGGCGTGATCCTGCGCGCGCTGGTCAACCTGGAGGCCGACGGCGGCGACACGTTCTTCGGCGAGCCCGAGCTCGATCCGGCGGATCTGGTCCGAGTCTCGGACGGTCGAGGTGTGATCACGCTCTTCGAACTCGGAGCGCAGGCGGCGCGGCCGGTGATGTTCTCCACGTTCCTGATGTGGGTGCTCGCCGATCTGTTCCAGACGCTGCCCGAGGTCGGCGATGTCGAGGAGCCCAAGCTGGTGTTCATCTTCGACGAGGCGCACCTGCTGTTCGCCAACGCCTCGAAGGCGTTCGTGGACCAGGTCGAGCAGACGGTCAAACTGATCCGCTCGAAGGGTGTCGGCGTGTTCTTCTGCACGCAGCTGCCCACCGACATCCCGAACCAGGTGCTCTCACAGCTCGGCGCGCGCGTCCAGCACGCGCTGCGCGCGTTCACCCCCGACGACCAGAAGGCGCTGTCCAAGACGGTCCGCACCTACCCGAAGACCTCGACCTACGACCTGGAGAAGGCGCTGACCTCGCTCGGCACCGGCGAGGCCGTGGTGACCGTTCTCTCCGAGACCGGTGCCCCGACGCCCGTGGCGTGGACCAGGATTCAGCCGCCGCGTTCGCTGATGGACACCATCGGCGAGGACGCGATCAAGTCCCAAGCGCTCTCCAGCGCGCTCGCCACCAAGTACGGCCGGACCATCGACCGCGAGTCCGCCTACGAGATGCTCACCGCGAAACTCGCCGCGGCCGAACCGGAACAACCGGAAGCCGCCCCGGTACCCGGCCGCTCCCCGCGCCAAGAGGAAGAGTCCGCCGCCGAACGCATCATGAAGAACCCGGCGGTGAAGAGCTTCCTCCGCTCGGCGGCATCCGCGGCGGGCCGCGAGATCAGCCGCACCCTGTTCGGGACGCGCCGCCGCCGCTGAGCGGTCGCGTGCGAGAAACGATGTGGGGCAGCATCTTCGCACCGTGCTGGGTCCGCTGGGACGGTCAACGCAGTCTCCTCGACGAATAATCGACGCGAAGGGCTGTACTCAGGCGAATTCGACGGCGACGCGGTAGATGCCCGTGTTGGGCGTCGCGTGTATGCGGGCGGTGTCGGTCGCGGTGCGCATCGCCGAGTTTCCGGCCGCCGCCTGCCACGCCTCCAGGCTGTCCCACTGGGCGACGTTCACGAGTTGGAAGCGAGCCTGCTCCGACAGCGCGCGGTGGAGACGTACCGCGCGAAAACCCGGTGCGGTCCGCATCATTCGGGCACGTTCGCCCCAGCCCTCGGCGAACTCCGTGACTGTTTCGGGTGCGATCTCGAAGACGTTGACGAAGGTGACGCCGGGGCCGTCGAGATCGCGTTCGGCGGCCGGTCCGTAGTCGAGGACTGTCCGGTAGGCGGCCGCGCCGGCTCGTGCTTCGGTCGGGATTCGGTCGTCGGCCGTGCGCCAGTCGGCGGTAGAGCGCGCGGCTTCGAGGAGTTCTGGGCTGTCCCAGTGCGCGACGGTGATCAATGGGAAGCGCGTGTCCGGTCGCACGGTTCGGTGCAGACGTCCGTCGCGGAATCCAGGGGACTGTCGCAGCTGCTCGGCGCGGGCCCGCCAGTTGTCGACGAGCCCATCGATCGCGGATTCGGGCAGTTCGAACACGTCGATGTAGGTGACCTCGCTGTCGCTCATGCCCTCAGTCTTGCTCCGCAACCATGCTGTGCGTCAAGGGTTTTCGCGCCCGGTGTCGGCATGATCGCAAACCCTTCACTGTGCGCCGCACCGCGATTAGTATTCGTCGCTCGTCGCTCGTCGCTCGTCGCTCGTCGCTCGTCGCTCGTCGCTCGTCGCTCGTCGCCCGGTCGCGGCGTTCGTCGAATACCCATTCGAGGTCGCCGTGGCCGCCCTCAGACTCCCACTTCGCGCGCCATGAGGTCGTCGATCGTCTCCCGGCGGACGAGGGTTCTGGCGCGGCCGTCGCGGACCGCCACGACCGGCGGGCGGCCGACGCTGTTGTAGGTGCTGGCCAGGCTGTGGTGGTAGGCGCCGGTGCACGGGACCGCGATGATCTCGCCGGGGCGCAGGTCGGCGGGCAGCCGGACGTCGACGGCGAGGACGTCGCCCGCCTCGCAGTGGCGGCCCGCGATGGTGGCGGTCATGTGCGGCCCGCACGGGTGGCGGTTGGCGAGCACCACTTCGTAGCGCGCGCCGTACAGCGCGACCCGCGGGTTGTCGCTCATGCCGCCGTCGACGGTGACGTAGGTGTGCCCGCCCTCGATGTGCTTCACCGAGAGCACCCGGTACAGCGTCACGCCGGCGCGCGCCACGATCGCGCGGCCCGGCTCCACCGCGATGCGCGGCCGCGGGAAGTGGTGCCGGGCGCAGCCCGCGTCGAGGGCGTCCTCGAGGATCTCGGACAGCTCGGTCAGATTCATCTCGGCATCACCGCCGCGGTACGCGACCGCGTGCCCGCCGCCCAGGTCGAGTTCGGTGAGGATGTGCCCGTGGTCCTGCCGGACCCGCGCCATTTCGCCGATCATCCTGCGGACCGCCTCCCCGTAGTAATCGGGGTTGTGGATCTGCGACCCGAGATGGCAGTGGAAGCCGACCAGCTCCAGGTTCGTCCTGCGCAGAATGCGCTCGACCGCCTCGGCGGCCAGGTCGCTGCCGAGCGGGAAGCCGAACTTCTGATCGACGACGCCGGTCTTGACCGCGGGATGGCCGTGCACGTCGATGCCGGGCGAGAGCCGCACCAGCACCCGTTGCCGCGTGGTGGCCAGGGCGGAGAGCAGCGTGATCTCGGTGAGCGAGTCGACCACGATCCGGCCGACACCGCAGCGCACCGCGGTGCGCAATTCGTCACAGGATTTGCCGTTGCCGTGCAAGATGATTCGCTCCGGGTCCACACCGGCCGACAACGCGATGGCGAGCTCACCCGCCGAGCACACGTCTACCGAGAGCCCCTCCTGGGAGACCCACTCGGCGACCGCGCGGATCATCAGCGCCTTGCCCGCGTAGATGATCTCCGCCTGGGGAAACGCCCGCCGGTAGGCGCGGCACCGCGACCGGACCTCCTGTTCGTCCAACACGTAGGTGGCCGTCCCGTACTCGTCGGCGATGTCGGCCAAGGCCACACCGCCGACCGTGATCCGGCCTTCGCTGTCGTAGTGCGTGTCCCGTGGCCACACCGCCGGATCGAGCCGCGAAGGCATCCCCGACCGCAGCGACGGGAAGATTTCGAGCAGCGTCACAGTGTTCTCCTGGGTGCGTCCCCGCTTTCTCCGAACTGCGGGGTCGATGCCAGGACTACGCCTCCCAGACCGCCCCGAACGCGTCCCTTACACCTCTTTGACGGCCGCCCCTCCGTTCCTGACACCCCACTGACACCCACCCGGGCATGGCATTATCCCAGCTCACACCGGTTCGTGCGGGACGACGGCTCGCGGAACCGGGTGGCGGGGAAACACCTCGCGGTTCCACCGGTCGATGCGTGATCGCTATGACAACATGATCAACATGGCGACCATCGAAGAGCGAGTCATCGCGCTGCTGAAGGCAAACCTGGCCGACGCGGACGGCATCAAGCCCGCCACCAACATCCTCGACATGGACAGCAGCGCCTACCGCCAGGAGCTGGCCATCCAGGCGATCGAGAACGAGTACGACATCGAGCTGCCGAGCGCGGGGATCGAGGCCTTCTCCACCGTCGGTGAACTGATCAAGTTCATCGCGGAAGCTAAGGGCTGATCAGCCGCCGAGCTTGCGATAGAAGGCACCCGCGATCGGCGCGGTGAGGGCGCGCGGGCCGTACTGGCCCGCGACGCTCATGCCCTTGCTGATCAGGCCGGGGACGACGCGCATCTTGTTGCGGGCGAGCGCGTCGATGGAGACCTTCGCGGTGTACTCCGAAGACACCCACATGAAGTCGGGCACCATGCGGTCGACGATCGAGGCCTCGGCCGGGTCGGGCAGTTCGGTGCGCACCGGGCCAGGCGCCAGCAGGGTGACGTGCACGCCCGAATCCTTCAGCTCACCGCGCAGCGATTCGCAGAAGGTGTTGGCGAACGCCTTGCTCGCGGCGTAGGTGGCGTTGTTCGGGATCGGCATGTTGCCCGCGGCCGACCCGCTGATCAGGATGCCACCGGCGCCGCGCGCGATCATGCCGGGCAGCACGGCCAGGGTCAGATCGTGCACGGCGACGGCGTTGAGCTCCATCTGCGCGCGCTCGTACTCCAGGTCCAGCTGCGCGACCGGGCCGAACGTCGCGATGCCCGCGTTGTTGCACAGGATCGAGATGTTGCGCGCGGACAACTCCTCGACCAGCGGGCCGCGTTGCGCGCGATCGGACAGGTCGACCGCGCGCACCTCGGCGGTGATGCCGTGCGCCAGGGTGAGCCGCTGCGCGAGCTCGTTCAGCAGGTCGCCGCGGCGGGCGACCAGGATCAGCGAATGGCCGCGTCCGGCCAGTTCGGCGGCCAGCGCGGTGCCGATGCCGGAGGAGGCTCCGGTGACGACGGCGCGGTTCTCGGAGGTGGGGGAGGGCAGGCTCACCTGAGCGATGCTAGCGAGCCACTCAGAGCCGGGCCGCCAGGCGGGTGCCCTGATCGATCGCGCGCTTGGCATCGAGTTCGGCGGCGAGTTCGGCGCCGCCGATCAGGTGCGGGGTGATTCCCGCGGCGCGCAGCGGCTCGACCAGCTCACGCACCGACTCCTGACCCGCGCAGACGACCACATTGTCCACCGGAATCAGTTGCGGGCGTTCGCGTTTCTCGCCGAAGCTGATGTGCAACCCGTTGTCGTCGATGCGCTCGTAGTTCACACCGCCGATCTGCTCGACGCCCTTGGCCTTCAGCGCGGCGCGGTGCACCCAGCCGGAGGTCTTGCCGAGGTTCTTGCCGAACGACGACGACTTGCGTTGCAGCAGAACGACATCGCGGGCAGCGGGGGAGGGCTTGGGCGTGGTGAGCTGGCCGGGCGCCTGCTCGTCGTCGGCGTCGACGCCCCACTCCTCTTTCCACTCGTCCAGCTTGAGCGCGGGGTGCCCCTCGACGGTGAGGAATTCGCTGACGTCGTAACCGATGCCGCCCGCGCCGATCACGGCGACGCGCTTGCCCACCGGCTTCTCCTCGCGCACCAGTTCGGCGTAGGAGAGCACCATCGGGTGGTCGATGCCCGGAATGTTGGGAATTCGCGGCCGCACGCCGGTGGCGAGCACCACCTCGTCGTAGCGGCCCGCGACGAGCTCGTCGGCGGTGACCCGCTTGTTCAGGTGCAGGTGAACGCCGCGTACCTCGATCATCCTGCGGTAGTACCGGATCGATTCGTCGAACTCCTCCTTGCCGGGAATCCGCCGGGCGATGTCGAACTGGCCGCCGATCTTGTCGTCGGCCTCGAAAAGGTCGACGCGGTGGCCGCGTTCGGCGAGATTCACCGCGGCCGAGAGCCCGGCCGGTCCCGCGCCGACCACGGCGATGCGCTTGCTGCGCCGCGTCGGCAGCAGCTTCAGCTCGGTCTCGTGTCCGGCGCGCGGGTTGAGCAGGCAGGACACCGTCTTGTGCTGGAACGCGTGGTCCAGGCAGGCCTGGTTGCATGCGATGCAGGTGTTGATCTCGTCGACGCGGTCCTGCGCGGCCTTGTTCACCCATTCCGGATCGGTGAGGAACGGGCGGGCCAGCGAAACCAGTTGCGCGTCACCGCGAGTCAGGATCTCCTCGGCGATCTCGGGCATGTTGATGCGGTTCGACGCGCAGACCGGAATGTTCACCTGGTTGGTGATCTTCGCGGTGAACTCGACGAAGGCCGCCCGCGGCACCGAGGTGACGATGGTGGGCACCCGCGCCTCGTGCCAGCCGATGTCGGTGTTGATGATGGTGACGCCAGCGCGCTCCAATTCCTTGGCGAGCGTGACGATCTCGTCGAAGGTCTGACCCTTCTCCACCAGTTCGGCCATCGACAGCCGGAACACGATGATGAAGTCCGGCCCCACCGCGGCGCGGACCCGGCGCACGATCTCCAGTGGGAGCCTGCGCCGGTTCTCGGCCGATCCGCCCCACTTGTCGGTGCGCTTGTTGGTGCGCGGCGCGAGGAACTGGTTGATGAAATAGCCTTCACCACCCATGATCTCGCAGCCGTCGTACCCGGCGAACTGGGCGAGCTTCGCGCAGCGCGCGTAGTCGTCGATGGTCTGCTCGATGCCGCGGGCGGAAAGAGCGCGTGGCCGGAAAGGGTTGATGGGGGCCTTGATCGAGGACGCCGAGACGCTGCCGGGCATGTAGGAGTAGCGGCCCGCGTGCAGGATCTGGATGGCGATCTTGCCGCCCTCGGCGTGCACCGCCTTGGTGATCGCGCGGTGGCGGTAGGCCTCGGTCTTGTTGGTCAGCTTGGCGCCGAAGGGCAGCAGCCAGCCGGTGCGGTTGGGCGCGTAACCGCCGGTGATGATCAGCCCGACACCGCCGCGGGCCCGCTCGGCGAAGTAGGCGGCCAGCTTGTTGGTGTCCCAGGCGCGGTCCTCCAGGCCGGTGTGCATCGACCCCATGACCACGCGGTTGCGCAGGGTGGTGAAGCCGAGGTCGAGCGGCTCGAAAAGGTGGGGGAAGGAACTCATGCCTGGCCTTTCTCCATCGGATCCGGATGCGGGGCTGACGCGCCCGGTCGCAGTGCTTGCAGTACTTCGTCGCACCATTCGACGAACCCGACCTCGACGCGGATGCCGCCGCGCAGGACCAGGTACTGGTGCAGTGCCGTGCCGGAGAGCTGATCCGGCGCGGCGAAGTCCTTCTTCTCGATCAGCCGATAGACCTCGAGCCGCTGGGCGTGCTGGTCGCGGTGCCTTGCCACCTCCGCGCACAGCGCGTCCAGGTCGCCGTAGGCCGCGCCGCGGATCTTGACGCCGAGTTCGCCGCGGGGGAGGTCGGTATCGGAGGGCTCGGCGATCCAGCGGGCCAGCTCGGCGCGGCCCGCCTCGTTCACCGAGTAGACCTTCTTGTCCGGCTTGCCCTCCTGGGTCACCGATTCACTGTCCAGCCAGCCGGATTCCTCCATGCGCTTGAGCACGCGGTAGATCTGCTGGTGCGTCGCGCTCCAGAAGTAGCCGATGGACTTGTCGAACCGGCGCGCCAGCTCGTAGCCCGAACCGGCGCGCTCGGTCAGCGATACCAGTAGTGCGTGCTCGAGGGCCATGTCGCCACGGTACTCGGTACAGTCGGTACTATGCAACTGGGTGCATAGCCCTTCGGTCGTCGCCCTCGTTTCTTTGGCGGACGTCGTGCGTCCGCACGGGTTACGCTGCGCCCATGACCGAGGTGGACGCGCGCGACACGATCGGGGAGGCCGCAGGCCGCGGGCAGATCGTGGCATGGGGGTTGTGGGATTGGGGTTCCTCGGCGTTCCACGCCGTGATCCTCACGTTCGTGTTCTCGGTGTATCTCACCGACAAGGTCGGCGACGATCTGCCCGGCGGGATCTCGGCGAGCGCCTGGCTCGGCTGGGCGCTCGGGATCGCCGGTCTCGTGGTCGCGCTGACCGCGCCGATCAGCGGCCAGTGGTTCGACGCGGCCGCGAAACGCAAACGCTCCCTTGGTGTTCTGACCGCACTGACCGTCCTTGCCATGGCCGGGATGTTCTTCGTGCACGACGACTACCGCGATCTGTGGCTCGGTCTGACGCTGCTCGCCTTCGGCTCCGCCGCCTTCGAGCTGGCCAACGTGCCCTACAACGCCATGCTGCGCCAGGTCTCCACGCCGGAGACGGTCGGCCGCGTCTCCGGTTTCGGCTGGGCGATGGGCTATTTCGGCGGCATCTTCCTGCTGCTGATCTGCTACGTCGGCTTCATCGCGGGCGAGGGCGACAACCGGGGACTGTTCGGCATACCGACCGACGACGGGCTCAACATTCGGCTGGTGACCGTCCTCGCCGCGATCTGGTTCGCCACATTCGCGCTGCCCGTGCTGTTCGCGGTGCCGGAGCTGCCGCGAACCAGCGCCGATCCCGACGCGGCGAGCGCGGGGTTCCTCGGCTCCTACCGGGTGCTGTGGCGGGATCTGCGCGAGCTGTGGGTGGTCGACCGGCGCACCGTCTGGTTCCTGTTGGCCAGCGCGGTCTTTCGCGACGGACTCGCGGGCGTCTTCACCTTCGGCGCGGTGCTCGCGGTGCGGGTCTACGGGATCGACGATTCCGATGTGCTGCTGTTCGGCGTCGCGGCGAACGTCGTCGCGGCGCTGGGGGCGATCGTCGCGGGCCGGTTCGACGACCGGGTGGGGCCGAAAGCGGTGATCGTGACTTCGCTGGCCGCCATGCTGGTCTGCGGACTCGCGCTGCTCGTGGTGTCGGGACCGCTCATGTTCTGGATATTCGGTCTGCTGCTGACCATCTTCGTCGGACCCGCGCAAGCCTCGGCGCGGTCGTTCCTCGTCAGGTTGGCCCCGCCGGGGCGGGAAGGACAGCTGTTCGGCCTCTACACCACGACCGGCCGGGCCGTATCCTTCCTCGCCCCCTCGCTTTTCGGCCTGTTCGTCTGGATTTTCGACGCCGACCGCGCCGGGATGATCGGACTGGCCGTCGTCCTCGCCGCGGGGTTGGCGGTGCTGCTCCCGGTACGCGCGCCCGACGCGGTCCGGGACCGCTGATACGACGCGGCGCGCGTCAGTTGATCCGGCCCTCCATGCCGCTGTAGATCTCGGTGGCCTCCGCGAAGCCGCCGCCGATCAGCTCCGCCAGCGCCAGCGCCTCGCCGCACTTGCGCAGCGACAGGCGCGTCCGGTCGTCGCCACCGCTCAGTGCGTCGGCGTGTTCGGCGACCCAGGCGCGCGACGCGGTCGCGTCACCGGCGCCGACGAATCCGCCGACCGCGTAGTTGGCGGTGATGGTGTCCTCGGTGCGCCAAGCGATTTCGGGGAACTGGGACGGCAGGTCGCCGAGCAGCGGGCCGTTGCCGCCGAACCCGGCGGGCCAGCCGGTTCCGGCTTCCTCGGCCAGCGCGGTCGGCCAGACGACGCCGCGGTCCATCCAGCCCGGCAGCAGTCGCGCGGCGAATTCGACGAGACAGAACTGGAGGTTGTTGCGCAAAAGGTCGGCGGCGTCGTGCGTTTCGGGGCTGTGCGGGTCGTCGACGGTCGGCTGGCCGGAGCGCAGCGCGAGTGCGGCCTGGCGCAGCAGGCGAATCTTCCACGCGATGTCGACGGCCAGGTCGTCGGCGCCGGGCAGCGTACCGCTCATATCGGGTTCGGTCCGCGCGGCCAGTGCGGGATCGAAAAGCTCGAGTTGCGCGCGGGCCAGCTCGTCCACCGTGCCGACGGTGCAATCCCGGTATCGCACAGTGACTTCCGCCACTTCCTCGGGCGTCTCGGCCGTGATCAGATACGGCCGTCCCCACACGTACAGCGCGGAGTCGAACTCGTCGTCGGCCACCTTCAGCGCACCGAGCGCCCACGCCTTGGCCCGGAAGCGCACCCGAGCCTGCTCGACCGCGAAGGCGATCAGATCGTCCAGATCGGCGTCGCCGCCGAGCCCGGCCAGATACGGCAGGATCCGCTCCTCGACGAGCCGCATGTCCAAGGCGTGAAAGCTGGTGTCGTAACCCATGTTCGGCACAGTACGGGACGCGGCAGGACGAGATTCGCGGTCAGTCCACGTATCTCGAACGTCGGCCTATCGATCCTTGGGCGGCCACCAGTTGTCCATGCCGAGCGCGATCAGCCGGATCTGCTGCACCGTGCGGTCGACGATGCTCCGCTGGTCGCGTTCCTCGGCCGCGACATAGGCGGCGATCCCGTCGGCGACGGTGCCGACCAGCAGGTCCGCGGCGATCTCCAGGTCGCGCGGGCTCCAGTCGTCCAGCGCGCGCACCCGGGACAGGTCGGCGACCAGCTCGCGCACGATCAGCTGGAGTTCCAGCGCGATGGCTTTGCGCAGCGCTGCCGAACCGCCGTGGCGTTCCCGGGTGAGGAAGCCGAACACCGCACGCTTGCCCCCGACCTGATCGAAGACGAACCGCACCGTATCGGCGATGCTGGCCTCGGGATTGCGCCGGACCTCGCGCAGTGCGAGCCGGAGCGCGGTCACGCCCTGGTCGACGAGGGTCGCGCCGAGGTCGTCGAGCGAGGCGAAGTGGCGGTAGAAGGCCGTCGGAACGATCCCCGCCGAGCGCGCGATCTCACGCAGGCTCAACGCGGCGAAACCGCGGTCGGCGGCCAGTTCCAGGGTGCCGTCGACCAGGGCCTGCCGCGTGCGCTCCTTGCGCTCGACGCGGGTTGCTGCCTGCTCGCTCATCACGGTGAGCATACATCCGTTCACCATTCGCTCATCCAAGAGGTGTAGTTCGGGTCACACGAATTGCCGGTTGACACTGGACCCTGCCTATCGGTCACACTGGATGAGTGTACAGGCGTGCACTGAAATTTGATCAAGTGACAGTGCGCACGCCACAGCCATGACCTACCGAAGAATCAGAGGTACGGAGAACCGAATGGTGGATCTCATCGACCTGGTGCAGACCCTGACCACGCCCCATCCGCTCGACCGGTACCTGGAACTCGTGCGTCCCACGCTGACCGTCCGGCAGATGCGCGCCGAGATAACCCACGTGCGCCGCTCGGTGCCCGGCTCGGTGACGCTCACCCTGCGCCCGACCCGGCAGTGGCGCGGCCACGCCGCGGGCCAGTACGTCCAGATCGGCGTGGTGATCGACGGCGTCCGGCACACCAGGTGCTACTCGCCGGTAAATCCGGAAGGACGGCGCGACCGGCACATCCAGCTCACCGTCAAGGCACACCCCGGCGGTCTGGTGTCGCAGTACTTGCACGAGAACGCCGTGCCCGGCATGGTGGTCGACCTGAGCCCGGCGGCCGGTGTGTTCCGGTTGCCCGAGGTCCGCCCCGACCGGGTGCTGCTGATCAGCGGCGGCAGCGGCATCACGCCGGTGCTGTCGATGATGCGGACCCTTGCCGAGGAGGGTTATCCCGGTGAGCTGACCTTCCTGCACTACGCCCGTTCGCCGGAGGCGGTGCCGCACCGCGCCGAGCTGGAGGCGATCGCCGAGCGGAACCCGCGTTTCCGCATCGAGATGCGCTATCCGGAGCAGGGCGGCGGCCCGTTCGACTACGACGAGCTCGAGCGCGTCGCGCCCTGGTTCGCCGAGGCGCAGACCTACCTGTGCGGTCCGCCGCCGCTGATGGACGCGGTGCGCAAGGTGTACGAGGCCGAGGAACTGGCCGACCGGCTGCACTCCGAGGAGTTCACGCTCTCGACCGCCCCCGTCGACGCGGACGAGGTGCACGGCTCGACGAGCTTCTCGGCCAGCGGGGTGCGCGCCGAGAACACCGGTACCAGCCTGCTGGAGCAGGCCGAGGCCGCGGGCCTGACGCCGGAGTACGGCTGCCGCATGGGTATCTGCTTCTCCTGCACCGCCGTTCGCCGCTCCGGCTGCACGCGCAACCTGCGCACCGGCGAGACCGACAGCGATCCCGACCAGCCCATCCAGCTCTGCGTCAGCGCCGCGGTGGGCGACGTCGACATCGAAATCTAGACAGACACAAGGGGACTGACAATGACCATTCTGACCGAGACCAAGGACGGACCGCTGGTCCTGACTCCCGACCAGGTCGAGGAGCTGGGCAAGGCGCTCGACGAACTGCGCGACCGCGTCGTCGCCGATCTCGGCGAGCGCGACCGCGAGTACATCTATTCGATCATCAAGGCGCAGCGCGGTTTCGAGATCGCCGGGCGCGGCCTGATGTACCTGGGCTTCCTGCCGCCGGTGTGGCTGGCGGCGGTCGCCGCGCTGAGCGTGTCGAAGATCCTGGACAACATGGAGATCGGCCACAACGTCATGCACGGCCAGTACGACTGGATGCGTGAGCCCGGCCTGAATTCCCGTGAGTTCGAGTGGGATACGGTCTGCCCGGCCGACCAGTGGAAGCACTCGCACAACTACATGCACCACACCTTCACCAACATCCACGGCATGGACCGCGACATCGGCTACGGCATCCTGCGCATGGACGAGGGCCAGAAGTGGAACCCCTACTACCTGGGCAACCCGCTGTGGGCGTTCCTGCTGATGGTGTTCTTCGAGTGGGGTGTCATGCTGCACGACGCCGAGGCCGAGAACATCGTTCAGGGCAAGCGCAAGTGGTCGGACCTCAAGCCGCTGATCAAGGGCTGGTGGCGCAAGGCGGGCCGCCAGGCGCTCAAGGACTACGTCGTGTTCCCCGCGCTGACCGGTCCGCTGTTCGTCAGCACGCTGGCGGGCAATGCCGCGGCCAACCTGGTGCGCAACGTCTGGGCCTACTCGATCATCTTCTGCGGCCATTTCCCTTCCGGCGTACAGACGTTCACCGAAGAAGAGACCGCCGAGGAGACCCGCGGCGAGTGGTACGTCCGGCAGATGCTCGGCTCGGCGAACATCACGGGCGGCAAGCTGTTCCACATCATGAGCGGCAATCTGTCGCACCAGATCGAACACCACCTGTTCCCCGACATCCCGGCCAACCGCTATCCGGAGATCGCGCCGGACGTGCGGGCGCTGTGCGAGAAGTACGGATTGCCGTACCACACCGGCCCGTTGAGCATGCAGATCGGCGATGTGTGGGCGAAGATTTTCAAGCTGGCACTGCCGCCGCGCTTCACGAAGAACACGTCATCTCCCGGTGTTATCGTGATGCGTCAGCGGAAGGCGACCGAAGTGGGCGTGTGAATGATCGGGAAATTCGAAAGCAACAAGGATTTGATTCAAGAATTGACGGCCTCCGGTGCCAGGCACGTCGGAAATATTGCGACGATCATCACCGGAACCGTCCAGGAGGTCACTCGGGAGATCGGTGAGTGGATCACCGACGCGATCGAGATGAACGAGGCGGCCGCCGCGGCCCGCAAGGATGCCGCGGTGCAGCGGGAATCGCCGCTGGACGAGGTCCCCGACGAGCCGGAGCCCGAGCCCGCGACCGGCTCCGCCTTCGTCGAGGCCGAGGTCGTCGAGTCCGACCTCGACGACCGCCGCTGATCACCACACCGGCAGCCTGCGCCGGTGCTCGGTGACGTCGGTGATCAGGTCCTGATAGCCGTCGGCCAGCTCGGCGAGCCGCGTCCACAGCAGGTGGGCTTCCCCGTCCACCCGCGGTGGCTGCGTCGCCGGGCCGGTCGCGCTCAAAGCCTGTTGTGCCGCAGTCCATTTCGCCGCCATTCGATCGATGACCGCGCCCAGCGTCTCGGTGTGCAGCGAAGCGCCGGTGCGATGCGCGACGTTGGTCGCCACCCAGTCGTTTATTCGGCCGACCAGCTCGGCGCGGCGCTCGTCGATGTCGTCCACCAGCTGACTGCACGCCGCGACGCGACCGTTGGTGGCGTCCGGCGCGTGCGCCGCGGCCAGCGCCCGGTGCCTGCGCTCGTGGCATTCGACCAGCTCGCGGGCTGCGGCGAGGACTCGGTGCTTCCGGCGATTCGGGTCGTCGGCTTCGCGAAACGCGCGCAACAGCGCTGATCGCGGTGGCAGCTCGCCGGCTCCGATACGGCTCCCGGCGTATTCGGTAGGCATGGTGCACGCCCCTGCGGTAACGATCCGACATGGATACGCCAGGGCCGAGGGGGATTTCGGGGAGGGGCACCCCTCGGCTCCGGCGCAGCCCCGAGCCCGGACGCCCCCCCACACAGTCCACCAGCACGGCAAAGAAACCGGGAAATCCGCGACGATGCGATGAGGAAGACGGCCCGAGAAAATCGGGACACTTTCAGGAAAGCGCGATAGTCGAATCGGCGCAACAAGATGGTGTGAAAAACATGCGCGAGTCGGAAATCGTTATCGTCCGTTACGGGGCGGTCACACGAAATCTACCTTTGCCCAAGGTGAACTGAGTGATCGGCGCATATCCAGTTACCATCGCGGCGCGGCGGCTGCGCGCCCCGGTTCGATGGACTAGCCTCGATGTTCGTGCCCGCCTATGTGTCATCGCCGGAGCTGACATTCGGCTTCATGTTCTCGCTGGAAGACCCCGAGCGAATAGCTGAAGTCGTGCGCAACCTCATCGTCCGCAAGACGGTGTCGGTGTTCCGGCTCGCACGCCTGTCCGATGACGACGGCCCGCCGGAGCGCTACGTGGTCAACTGGGGCGCCATCCCGCAGATCAACATCACCACCACCGCCCCCGACCCCGAGGAACTCCGGATCAACCGGATCATGCTGGTCAACGCCTTCCTCAGCGAGGAAGGCGAGGTCAGCTTGTACTCCGCGCAGGGGCAGGCACCGAGCTAACGCCGACCGAACGTCACCACTGGTCGCCCCACCGCACTAAAGGTCACCCTCGGTCGGTTCACCGGTGCACGCAGGTCGGGTGAATGAAGGTCACTTCCAGTCGGTCTGGCGAGATGTTGGTGGCCTTCGGTCGGTTACCGCGCCGACCATTCTGGACGCGGCACCAGTGTTCCGCCGGAGGGTGTGCAGTCCGGCTGATGGCGAACGTGGCCGCAGGCAGCGAGCGCGGCCGAGCACACGGGGTGTACGCCCTCGCAGGGGCGGTGACCCCTGAGAGGCGCTCACGAGGGATTACACCACCGCCGCCGTTGTGGGAGCCGGTGCTTCCAGGCGACCGGACCGGGCGAGGCCGTACAACCCGGCGGCGGAGGCGGCGCCGATGGCGATGAGTGCGGCCCAGGCCAGGGAGCTCAGTCCGGCGGAGCGGGCCGCGTCGAGGACCGTGCCGGTGCCGAGGTTGCCGAGCAGGATGCCGGTGCCGACGATCGTGTTGTAGAGGCCGTAGTGGGTGGCGACCAGGCGGTCGCCGCAGAGCGCGACCACGGTGTCCATTTCGAACGGGAAGACCGCGGCCGCACCGACACCCAGCACGGCGGCGGTGAGCAGCATCGCCCCGACCGCCGTCGGGACGCCGAGCGCGGTGCCGGGCACGAGCAGCAGTGGGACGAACGCCGCCGCCAGGATCGCCATACCGATGATCAGGCTGTGCGGGCGACCCCAGCGGGCGGCGAACCAGCGGGTGATGCGCAGCTGTCCGGCGATGGCGATCACGCCGGAGACGACGAAGACGGCCGTCATCAGCGCGGTGGCCGACCCTTCGCCGACGATGCGGGCGGCCTGCATCGGCAGCGCGAGATACACCTGGAACGAGAGCACGTAGCAGCCGATCATCGCCGCCGAGAACAGCAGGAACGGTCGGTTGGCCAGCACCACGCGCCAATCCTCGAGCACCGACGCGGTTTTCGGCTCCGCCCGGTGCTGCGGCAGCGCGCGCAGCTGGGCGACGGTGAGCAGGGCGAACACCGCGGCCGCGCCAGTGGCGGTGGCCTGGAAATCGAACGCCATCAACGCGAGACCGAGGATCGGCCCGAACAGGATGCCCGCCTGATAGAAGATGTTGAACACCGCGAACGCCTCGACCCGTCGTTCGCCGGACTCAACGGCGAGATACGCGCGCACCGCGGGATTGAACAGCGCGCCGGCGAAGCCGGTTGCGGCCGAGGCGATCAGCAGCGCGGGCAGCGAGTCGGCGAACGCGAGCAGTGCGAAACCGCCGGTGCGCAGCAGACATCCGGCCACGATCAGCGGTTTGTAGCCGAGCCGGTCGGCCAGGGTGCCGCCGACCAGGAACATCCCCTGCTGGGAGAAGTTCCTGATGCCGAGCACCAACCCGATCGCCCACGCGGCGAGGCCGAGCGGGCCCGCCATGTAGCCGGCCAGGTAGGGCATGAGCATGAAGAAGCCGGTGTTGATGGCGAACTGGTTCACCATCAGCACCCGGCTCGGTTTGCCGAAGCTGCGATAGGTCGCGTAGACGTCTTTCATCGCGCGACCCCCGGTGTGGCGCCCGGCCGTGCGGGTGCGGTCGGATCGTCGGTGGGCACGGCGGCCTCCTCGGGGTGGTCGGGCTTCGGGTCGAGTCGATGCGGTGCCGGATCGGGTTCGCGCGTCGAGACCGGGCGATGCTTCGTTCCACGCGCGTACTGTGCCGCCTCGGGCTCGTGCCGCATCGCGTCCGGCTGGTGTGTCGACCGCGGCTCGTGCCGAGTCGCCTCGGGCCGGTGCGTCTGCGCGGCGTGGTGCGGTTTCGGGTCGAGCACGGTCGTGCAGCGGGTCCACGAGTCGACCACCGCCGCGTACGGATGCGCGATCGTCGCGGGTTCGGTCGGCGCGGCGCCGAGCAGTCCGTGCTCCCGGCAATAGGCGTCGTTGTAGACGGTGTCGAAGTAGCGCAGCGGACCGTCCGGGAAGACGGCGGCGATACGCGCGTCCGGCTCACCGGTGCGGGCCAGCCACCCGGCGACCAGCGCCACCGCGCCGACACTCCACCCGCCGCTTGCGTGATGGGTGGCGGCCAGCGTGCGGCAGGCCCACACCGCTTCGGCGGGCGCGACCCAGTGGATCTCGTCGAAGGCCGGATAGTCGACGTTCTCGGGATGGATGCTCGAGCCGAGCCCGCGCATCAGCCGCGGTCCGGCGGGTTGGCCGAAAATGGTGGACGCGACGGTGTCCACGCCGACCAGGCGCAGGTGCGGGAAGTAGCGGCGCAGTGCGCGAGCGATGCCGGAGGAGTGGCCGCCGGTGCCGACCGAGCACACCAGTACGTCGATCCGGCCGAGTTGCGCGACGAGTTCCATGGCGAGCGATTCGTAGGCGGCGCGGTTGTCGGGATTGCGGTACTGGTCGGGGCACCAGGCGCGCGGGTCGGCGGCCAGCAGTTCGGCGACGCGGTCGCGGCGGGCCTGTTGCCAGCCGCCGGTGGGATGCGGTTCGGTGACCATCTCCACCCGGGCGCCGTAGGCGGCGAGCATGTGTCGCATGAGCGGTTCGAGGCCGGGATCGGTGACCAGGGTGACGGGGTGGCGGTGCACCATTCCGGCGAGGGCGAGGCCGAGACCGAGGGTGCCGCTGGTGGATTCGACGATCGGCGCGCCGGGCGCGAGTTCACCGCGGGCGGCGGCGCGCTCGACCATGTGCAGCGCGGGGCGGTCCTTCATGCCGCCCGGGTTGGCGCCCTCCAGCTTGGCCCAGAATCCGCGGCCCGCGGGCGCGAGCGGTTCGGTGATCCAGAGGACCGGGGTGTTGCCGACCATGGTGGCCGGGCGCGGGCAGCGGTTGGCGGTGGTGAGCAGGCTTGCCGGGCTCGGCAGCGGTTCCGTTTCGAGCAGTGCTGAAGACATGGGGATGCCATCGATTCTGTGCGGTCGCTGTGGCAGCGAGGGTGCGAGTGCGGGAACGCACGAACACCGGCCGGGCCCCGGCAGGCCACGACCTGACGCTGACCGATCAGTTCCGATCGATACCGAATCGAATGAGCAGATCCCGGCCGCCACCGACCGGAACGGCAACTACGGGCGGCGCGCGCGGGCCGAGGCCGACAGACGCGGCCAACGACAGCACAAGCAGCGAAGCGATGCCGACGAGCAGCAACTCCTGAAGCGACGGGCCGGAGCGTGGCAGGGTCGCGATCACCGCGTCGGGGGAGAGGTGCCGCTCCGGTTCGGCGGCATGCTGATGCAGATCCGCCGCGGCCCACGGCACCACCTGCGACGGGACGCCGGGACCTGACGATTCGATATGCGCGTGAATCGTCGCGGCGGGCGTGAACAGGTGACA
Organism: Nocardia amikacinitolerans; assembly: GCF_900215415.1. NCBI lineage: Bacteria > Bacillati > Actinomycetota > Actinomycetes > Mycobacteriales > Nocardiaceae > Nocardia > Nocardia amikacinitolerans. The sequence continues at coordinate 241,016 of NZ_OBEG01000003.1, forward strand.
ATCCGGCAGCGCAAGGGCGAGCGCCCACGCGGCGAACGCGACGGCGACCACCGTCCGCATACCGGCCCCCCGTATCGCACCGAACGTCACGTCTGCCGATAGTACAAGCCCTGTGCTCCGGGCCGGTCAGGCGTGGGATCGGCGCGGAGGCGCGGCATCCGGATCGGCTCCGCCGCCGTCGACAGCCCGGTGCTCGAACACCGAGCAACCAGCGTGCGGCCCGGAGCACGGTCGCGGCCGCTTGTTCCGCGGGCGAACCCGGTCGTCGGATCGCGTCGCGAGGCGGGCGGTCGGTGTGGCGGGCGCGATGCCGGGATCAGCTCCGGCCCTTGCCTCCCCGAACAGCCGAGTGCGGGCGCCGAGTGTCAGTGTTTCTGTGTACGCCCGTAGTGCGGGCGTTTCATTCGGTGCGCGGGACCGGCCGCCGGATCGCGCGGGGGTGCGGCGGCCGGTTCAGCGTTCTCGACGCGCCGGTCGGATCAGCTTCAGTCCGTTGTCGGCGCGGAGAGCCCGCCGCCGAACCGTCACGGACGGCTCTTCCGAGTCGGCATTCCCCGCCAGTCGTGGCCCGCGTGCGACGGCGGTCCGATGCCTGTGTAGGGCTTGCGGGGTCGCCGGATCACAGCGCGATGTGGCCGGTCGGAGCGCGGTCCGGTTCGGTGCGGGGTCGAGCCGGCGCGGGCCGAGTTGGTGGAGTGCGCTATCGAATCAGCGGCCGGGGGCGGGGCGGACCAGGCAGGCGACGCCGTCCTCTTTGCCGTCGAGGCGGTCGAGTTGCACCGAATAGCCAGGGTCCTGGCGGCGCAGGGGCGCTTTGCCCGCGGCCCAGGCGTCTTCACAGTTGCGGAAGGCGGCCGCGGCGGTCGTGGTCGCGGCGGCGACCGGTCCGGACGAGGAGTGGCGTTTCTTCTTGCTCGAACCGCAGCCGGTCACCGAGACGGCGAGCACGGCGATCAGCAGTAGGCCGACGACCAGCACGACGGGGCGCGCGTTACGCATATGGATTCCCCCCAAACACAACGGTTTTCGATCCAAACGCCAGCCAGTATCACGGCCGCGATCGCCTTTCGCAACATCGCGGTGCGGGCTGGACGGTCGTTTTTGTTGGCGTGTCGGTACCGCATCGTGCCCTTACCGACGGAGCGGTGCCGGACAATTATGAGATACCTCACAGGGGCGCTGTGAAATTCAAGCCCGGGTGGGCTGCGCGCAGCCCGGAAGGAGCGTCGATCATGGAAATGGAACTCGAGAAGCCGGCGGCCGCGGTGAATCCGGTTCGCGTCCGAGGGGATCTCGATCCCGGTCTGTCGCGATGGATGTGGCTGGTGAAGTGGATCCTGGCCATCCCGCACTACATCGTGCTGTTCTTCCTGCACATCGCGTACTTCGTGGTGTCGGTGATCGCGTTCTTCGCGATCCTGTTCACCGGTAGGTATCCGCGCGGCCTGTTCGACTTCAATGTCGGTGTGATGCGCTGGAATTGGCGGGTCAGTTTCTATGCGCTGACCGTGCTCGGCACCGACAAATATCCGCCGTTCCATTTGCGGCCGGACGCGGACTATCCGGCGGATCTGGAGGTCGACTATCCCGAAACCCTGCACCGCGGCCTTGTTTTGATCAAATGGTGGCTGCTCGCCATTCCGCACTATCTGATCATCGGCGCGCTGATGAGCGGCGCGATCGGCACCGCCATGCAGGACAACGGTTCCGACGCCTGGAATGTCGTGCTGGCCTGGCCGGTGATCTACCTGCTTCTCGCGGTGGCGCTGATCGCACTGCTGTTCACCGCGGTCTACCCGAAGGGCATGTACGACTTCGTCGTCGGCATCAATCGCTGGGCCATCCGGGTGCAGGCCTACGCCTCGCTGATGCGTGACGAGTACCCGCCGTTCCGGCTCGACCAGGGGCCGCGCGAGCCGTAACCCCGCTCGAACCGACTACCGCGAATCCGCCCGCCGACCCGTCAGCGGGCGGATTCGTATATCCGGCGGACCACGTCTTCGATACCGGGCTCCTCGATCGACAGGTCACGCACCTCCGCGCGATCCGACACGGCGGCGAGCAGCCTTGCCGCGGTGATGGATTCGGCGTCGAAGGCAAGGCGCTGGCGCATACCGTCCGCCTCGCTGGTGAGCAGCTCGGCGCCGGGCGGCAGGTCGCGCAGATCCGGCGTCGGCTCGGCGAGGTCTACCACGAGCACCCGGCGCGCGCCCACCGTCGCGCCGAGTCCGGCCAGCGATCCGTCGTAGACCAGGCTGCCGTGATCGACGACGAGCACACGGTCGCAAAGCCTTTCGATATCGCCCATGTCGTGCGTGGTGAGCAGCAGCGTGGTGCCGCGGTCCACCCGCTCCGTGCGCAGGAACTCGCGCAACCGCTGCTTGGAAAGCACATCGAGACCGATGGTCGGTTCGTCGAGGATCACCAGCTCCGGGGAGTGCAGCAGCGCCGCCGCGACCTCGGCGCGCATCCGCTGACCCAGCGAGAGCTGGCGGACCGGAGTGTCCAGCGTTTCGGCCATTTCCAGCTGCTCGACCAGCTCGTAGGTGCGCTTGCGGGTGATGTCGGGTTCCAGCCGGTGGATGGCGGCCAGGATCGTGAACGATTCGCGCAGCGGCAGATCCCACCACAGCTGGGACCGCTGCCCGAACACCACCCCGATCCGGCCCGCCAGTTCCCTGCGCTGCCGGACCGGTTCGAGTCCGCAGGTGCGCACCCGCCCGGACGAGGGGACCAGGATGCCGGTGAGCATCTTGATGGTGGTGGACTTCCCCGCCCCGTTCGCCCCGATGTAGCCGACCGCCGCGCCGCGTTCGATGCGGAAGGTCATCCTGTCGACCGCGGTGAGGGTGTCACGCTGCCTGCGCCAGCGGCGGCCGTTCTTGCGATACAGCGTGAAATGTCTTGTCAGATTCTCGATGTCGATGATCGCGTCAGATAAGTCGCTGTCCGCCACGCTTATCCCCCACCTCCCTGGTAGTGCCTTGTCCCGAGCCGCCATAGACCGAGTGCCAGCAGCCATATCCACAGCGTCGCCAGCGGGGTGAACCAGACCAGCCAGGACGGCAGCAACGGCGGGCCCGGCAACCCGAGCAGGGCGATGGTGGGCAGGTACGCCGTGAACGCGACCGGGATGGCGAATCCGAACACCAGCTTCAGCGGCAGCGGGAATACCGAGGCGGGCTGCATAGCGGCGAACGACCCGCCGTAGGTGAAACTGTTGGTGAGCTCGGAGCCGTCGATCAGGAAGAACTGCAACCCGGCCGCGCAGACGAAGATCCCTCCGAACAGGAGAATACCGCACGAGAGGGTCATCGCCAGGAGTGCGAATGCGGCCGGTTCCCAATCGATGTCGTTCTGTAGCAACCCGATAACCAGCACCACGATGGCGACCGCGGCGCGGGCGAATCGGCGCAGCGAGACATCGCCGGTGACGAGTTGCAGCAGCAAGGGTTGGGGGCGTAGATGATAGGCGTCGAGGGTGCCCATCCTGATCAGGGTCGGCAGCGTATCCAGATGTCCGACAAGCACTTGGGCCAGCGCGAACGTGGTGTTGCTCAGTCCGAACAGCAGTAGCGCCCCGTGCATATCCAGCCCGCCGAGCACCCGCACGTTGTGGAAGATGACCCACACCTCGGCGAATTCGACGACGCCGATGAGGAACGCGCTGAACACCTCGCTGGCGAAGGACAACCGGTATGCCCGCTGGGCTCGGATGCGCGAGCGCAACACCGCGGCATACGGTGTGTACCAGCTGCCCGACGTTACGGAGACGAGCGGCTCAGCCACCCTGCACCTCCAGCCTGCGGCGGCCCGCGGCCAGCATGAGCCTGCCGATCGCGGCGATCGTGAGCACCCAGAACAGCTGTGCGCCAACGACCGTGACCGCTTCCATGCCGAGTATCCGGCCGGAGAGCACGTCGATCGGGGCTTGCAGAATCGACGGGAACGGGGTGGCGTACGCGAGCGTGCGCAGCCAGTCCGGGAACATGTGCACCGGCACGAACAGTCCGGCGAGGAAGGTGCCGCAGATCTGGTAGAGCACCCGGATGCCGCGGGTCTCCACCACCCAGAAGCCGATCAGGCCGATGGCGAACAGCATCAGGAACGACAGCGCGACGGCGAGCACCATCGAAATCACGCCGAGCACATACGGACCCGGCGTCGTGGGCATGGCGAGGCCGACGGTGAGGAATCCGAACAGCACGCTCGGCAGGAACCGCGGCACCAACGTGCACGTCGCACGCCCCAGATCGGCGGCGAGATAACCCAGTTGGATATCGACGGGGCGCAGGAAGTCGATCGCGACGTCGCCGTTCTTGACGCGATCCACCAATTCCAGTGGCGGGCCCATGAATTGCATCGCGCCGAGCAGCCCTTGGGAGAGCCAGATGTAGGCGCCCATGGTGCCTTCATCGTAGCCGCCGAAATCGCCCGCGCCGCGCACGGCGGCGAGCATTACCGCCGCGCGTACCAAACCGAACACGCAGTTGGTGAACAGACCCGCGAACATCGCCAGTTTGTACTGCGACTGACGCCGGAACCCCGCCACCGCGAGCCGCCAATAGAGTGTCGCCTCGCGTCGCGCCCGGGTTGCTGCGGCCAGCCGTTCCTCCCCTCCCGCACTCCAGCGCACAAGGAGTCGACTTTACTGCCCGGTCGCGGACGCGCGGTAGCTTCCCGCGCGATTTTTGGAAAAGCGCTACGAAGCTGAGGCGCCAGTGTTAGAAACACAGACACTTCAGATCGTTGGAGTGCTCGCGCACGACAGGAAGGATCGTCGATGTCTGTCGCCGAGTCGACCGTTTTCGAGGCACTCGAATCGAATGTTCGCGGGTACTGCCGATCCTGGCCGACGGTGTTCGACACCGCCAGCGGCGCCTGGTTGCGCGACGAGCAAGGCCGCGAGTACCTGGATTTCTTCGCCGGTGCTGGTGCGCTGAACTACGGCCACAACAATCCGGTCCTCAAGCGCGCGCTGATCGACTATCTCGCAGGCGACGGGATCACCCACGGTCTGGACATGTCGACGGTGGCCAAGCGACGGCTGCTGGAAACCCTGCGCGACACCGTCCTCGCTCCGCGCGGACTGGACTACAAGGTGCAGTTCCCCGGCCCGACCGGTGCGAATGCCGTCGAGGCGGCGCTCAAACTCGCTCGCAAGGTCACCGGCAGACAAGCGGTGCTGAACTTCACCAACGCCTTCCACGGCATGTCGCTCGGCGCGCTGTCGGTGACCGGCAATGCCGCCAAGCGCGCGGCAGCTGGCGTGCCGCTGGTGCACGTCACGCCGATGCCCTACGACGGCTACCTCGGCGCGGACGACGAGCTGCACTGGATGCGCCGGGCGCTGGACGACCCCTCGTCGGGATTGGACAAGCCCGCCGCCGTCATCGTGGAGACCGTGCAGGGCGAAGGCGGTGTGAATGTCGCGCGGGCACGGTGGCTGCGCGAACTGGCCGAGCTGTGCCGGGCGCGCGGCATCCTGCTGATCGTCGACGACGTGCAGATGGGCTGCGGGCGGACCGGTCCGTTCTTCTCCTTCGAGTTCGCGGGCATCACGCCCGACATCGTGACGCTGTCGAAATCGATCGGCGGCTACGGATTGCCCATGGCGCTGGTGCTTTTCCGGTCGGAGCTGGACCAGTGGACGCCCGGCGAGCACAACGGCACGTTCCGCGGGAACAACCCCGCCTTCGTCACGGCCGAGGTCGCGTTGCGCCACTACTGGTCCGACGACGCGCTCGAGCGCGCGACCCTCGCCAAGGGCGCGCGGATCGAGGCGGCGCTCGCTCGGGTCGCGGCCGAGTTCCCCGGTGTCTCGACGCGGGGGCGGGGGTTGGTGCACGGGATCGTCTTCGAGGATCCGTCGCTGGCGGGGAAGGTTTGCCAGGTGGCGTTCGATCGGGGGTTGTTGGTGGAGACGTCGGGGTCGGTGGACGAAGTGGTGAAGTTGTTGCCGCCGTTGACGATCGGTGAGGACGAGTTGGAGCGTGGGTTGGAAGTGGTTGCCGGTGCGGTGGGGGCTGTTTGTGGGTGACTCGGCTTCGCCGCGGGCGGGGTCGGCTGGAGATGCCGAGTACGGCTGGTTGGGTCGGGTACCGCTGGTTGAGTCGGGTACGGCTGGTTGGGCCGGGTACGGCTGGTTGAGTCGGGTACGGCTGGTGGGGCCGGGTACGGCTGGCTGGGCCGGGTACGGCTGGCTGGGTCGGATACGGCCGGTGGGTCGGATACGGCTGGGTTGGGTCGGGTACGGCTGCGTTGGGTTCCGGTTGAGTTGGGCGACGTGGTGTGTCGAGTTTGGCGGGGCCAAATGGTTTCGCCGGGCCAAAATGGTTTGGCCTGGGGCGGGTTTGCCGCAAAGCGGGCTGGCTTGGGTCGGGTACGGCTGCGTTGGGTTCCGGTTGAGTTGGGCGACGTGGTGTGTCGGGTTTGGCGGGGCCAGCTGGTTTCGCGGGGCCAAATAGTTTTGCCTGTGGCGGGGTTTGCCGCAAAGCGGGCTGGTTTGGTTCGGATACGGCTGGGTCGGGTTTCGGTTGCGTTGGGTGACGTGGGGTCGGGTTTGGCGGGGCCAAATGGTTTGGGCTGTGGCGGGTTTGCCGGAGATCGGGCTGGTGTGGGTCGGAGGCGGCTGGGTTGGATTCCGGTTGTGTCGGGTGACGGTGATGTCCACGGTCGGCCGCGTCCAAATGGTCTGGGCTACCCAGGTTTTCCTCGAACAGTGCTGGGCGCGTCGTGTGCCGTACCCGGCTTACCTCCCGCTGTCGGGTGCGTTCTCTGGGCTTCCGGCGTGGTCGACCGGCTCTGGTTGCGTCTAGAGAGCCCCAACTCGAAAAAGTCCTCGGCCTGTCAACCCCCTAACCACCATTTGACTACCGTCGATAGAGAAATGGTTTCGGCGGTAGTCAAATGGCGGTTAGTTGATCTTGGTAAGCCGCCATTTGACTACCGTCGATTATCGACTGGGCGCGGTAGCCGGGTACGGGAGTGCTTGCCTCAGCTCACCGGCCGGTGACCGAGGACGATCCGGTGGATCAGTCGCGCGGCGGTGCGGGCGGTGCGGGCGTCGATATCGAATACCGGCGCGAGTTCGGCGACATCGGCGGCGACGAGTTTGCCGCTCGCCGTCACTCGATCGCATACCCGCTGTACGGTCTCGACCGGCACGCCGTAGCCCGCGGGCGCGCTGACGCCGGGGGCCACGGCGGCCGGGAGTACATCCAGGTCGAGCGTGAGATAGACCAGGTCGACGTCGTTCAGGAAAGTATCGACGAACTCGTCCACGGCTGGCTGGTCGACAACCCCACAGCGCTCGTCGATTAGGTAGTGAACGCCGAGCCTGCGCGCGGTCTCGAACAGCGCCACAGTGTTACTCGGCTGGCTGATGCCGAGCACGTCGTAACGGTAGGACGTCCCGGCCGCCAGTTCCGCCTCGGCGATCTGCCGGAACGGGGTGCCCGAACTCGGTGCGTCATCGGCGCGCAGGTCGAAGTGGGCGTCCAAGTTGAGGATGCCCAACCGTAGGTCGGCGCGCCGCCGTGCCGCCGCGATCCCGGAGTACGTGCCGAAGGCGACCTCGTGGCCGCCGCCGAGCACCACCGGAAAGCGGCCCGCGTCCAACGCGGCCGCGACCGCGCGGCCGAGCCGCCGCTGACCCGACTCCAAGTCTGTGCCGGCGACCACGATCGTGCCCGCGTCCTCCAGATCGAGCGGTTCGGGCAGCGCCAACGACGACAGCGCGCCGCGCAGCGCGTCCGGGCCCGCGACGGCGCCGGGACGTCCCTTGTTCCTGCGGACACCCTCGTCACTGGCGAATCCGATCAGTACGCAACCCTTTCCGACCGCGCGCGTCGGGTCATAGGGCCGGACGAGCTGATGCCAGCGCGCGTGCTCCGGTGTCTCGCCGTCGACACGGCCGGTCCACGGTCGCGGTGCGATGTCGACGTTCATGCGGCCGCGTCCGATACGAGCATGCCGCCGCGCCACACCGAGCGGACGAGCGGCACACCGGGCCGATAGGCCAGGTGCAGATAGGACGGTGCGTCCAGCGCGAGCGCGTCGGCGCACGACCCGACTCCCAGACTCCCGACGTCGTCGCGGCGCAGCGCCCGCGCACCGCCCGCCGTGGCCGACCACACCGCTTCCTCCGGCGTCATCCGCAGCTCGCGCACCGCCAGCGCGATGCAGAACGGCAGGCTCGTCGTATACGAGGTACCGGGATTGCAGTCCGCGCCGAGCGCGACGGTGACGCCCGCGTCGAGCAACGCCCGAGCATCGGGATAGCTGTTGCGAGTGCAGAAGTCGGCGGCCGGGAGCAGCGTCGCGACCGTCGAGCTGCCCGCAAGGGCGTCGATATCGGCGGCGGTGACGTAGCTGACGTGGTCGACCGAGGCCGCGCCGAGTTCTACCGCCAGTCGCACACCGGGTCCCGCGCCGAGCTGATTGCCGTGCACGCGGGGCGTCAGCCCGTACGCCACACCCGCCCGCAGTACGGCCTCGGACTGTTCGCGGGTGAACGCGCCGCGCTCGCAGAACACATCGATCCACTTCACGTGCGGTGCGCAAGCCGGAATCATGTCGCGACACACCATTTCGACGTACGCGTCGGCCCGTCCGGCGTACTCCGGCGGCGGCACGTGCGCGGCGAGCAGGGTCACCTCGTCGGTGAACCGCCCGGCCACCAGCGCGCTGCGCAACTCGTCCTCGGTGGTCTGGCCGTAGCCGGTCTTGCATTCGACCGTCGTGCTGCCCGACCGCACCGACTCGTCCATCAGCCGCCGCACATTCGCGGCGAGTTGCTCGTCGTCGGCCGCTCGCGTCGCGGCGATGGTGGTGCGAATCCCGCCCGCGGCGTACTCCACTCCGGACATCCGTGCCGCGAACTCCTCTGCACGCTCTCCGGCGAAGACCAGATGCGAATGGCTCTCCACGAATCCGGGCAGCAGCGCCCGGCCCGCCAGATCCACGCGATCGTCGGCGGCGGGCGCCTCGCTCGCGTCGCCGACCCAGGCCACCAGTCCGCCGTCGAACACGACGGCCGCGCCGTGCCGCACGCCGAGGGCGCCGTCACCCGACTCGGGGTCGTTGGTGACCAGGGTGCCGATATTCGTCAGGACGGTGGACCGTGAGCCATCGGGCACGATTCCTCCTCGCGACCATGCCGTGTCAGCCGGATGCGCATCGGTGTGAGCCGACTGTAGAACATCACGCGCCCGCACAAGGGGGTTCATCTGGCGGCACCAGCCGTCGGCTCCATTAGCCGTGGCACCTACGGATCGAGCACAGCGCCCGACGCCCGGTCATGACGCGCCAGGCGGCAGCCCGATAGCCGAGCAACAGCGGCCGATGCCCGGTCGTGCCGCGCTGGGCGGCCGTTCGACAATCGTGCAGCAGCAGCGGCGCCCGAGTGACGCGCCGGACAGTCGCCCGAGCTGAGCAGCAGTGGTCGATGACCGGTCGTGGCGTGCGGGGTGGCCGCTGGTTGGTCGGGCGGCAGCGGTCGAAGCCCGGTCGTGATGCGTCGGGTGGCCGCGCGTTGGTCGAGCGGCTGTGGCCGAAGCCCGGTCGTGATGCGCCGGGTGGCCGCTCGATAGTCGGGCAGCAGTGGCTGAAGCCTGTCGTGGCGCGCTGGGTGGCCGCTGGTTGGTCGGGCGGCAGCGGCCGAAGGGTGTCGTGGCGCGCTGGGCGGCCACTCGTTGGTCGAGCGGCTGTGGCTGAAGCCTGTTGTGATGCGCCGGGTAGCCGCTCGATAGTCGAGCATCAGCGCCGGGCGGCCGCTCGATGGTCGGGCAGCAGTGGCCGAAGCCCGGTCGTGCCGCGCCGGGCGGCCGCTCGATGGTCGGGCAGCAGCGGCCGAAGCCAGTCGTGACGTGCCGGACGGTGCCCGATATCGGGTTGACCGGCGGCCCGTTCCGCTCAGTAGGGTGGGCCGGTGATTCGCACAGCTGCGTTGGCTCATGTCCGGAATCGGCGTCTGCTGCAGGCTCGGTCCATCGGCAAGGACGTTTTCTACATGGCGGGCGGCAAGATCGACGCGGGGGAGACGCCCGTCGCGGCGCTGCATCGCGAGGTCCGCGAGGAACTCGGCGTCGGCGTCGCCACCTACACCGAACTCGGCGTCTTCCACGCCGAGGCCTACGGCCACGCGCCCGGCACGCGACTCCACATGACCTGCTTCACCGCCGAACTCGACGGCGACCCGCACCCCAGCGGCGAAATCGCCGAACTCCGCTACTTCACCGTCCGCGAATACGCGGCAATGGACCACGTCGCTCCCGGCTCGATGCTCGTCTTCCGCAAACTGCACGAACTGGGCCTCGTCGACTGGTGACCATCGGCGGGTGACGAACGGCTCCAGCTGGCGGGGGCGGTACGGGCGGACGCACACCGCAGTCCATAAGTAATTACATGGTCTTCGACGAATTGTGCTTTGGCGTCGGTGAATGATGCTGTATGTTAATGACAGTTCTTCATTCGTTAGGGGAGTGAGGAACGTCGGTGACCTGGGTCGGCGGGGAGGAAGCGGCCCCACCGATCGAGCGCCGAAGCAGCACAGCCGCTCTCCGGCGTGGAAGAGGATTGGTAGGGCCGAATGCGTGTATCCGCTCCATTGACCGCATCGGCGCTGGCCGTCGCCGGACTGGTCGTCACGGGATCGGCGACGTACTCGAGCGGTTCGAGTGCTCCACCCGAAGCTCCGGAAGCAATACTGGCCGGTGCGCGGGAAGGCTCGGTGCCAAAAGGCGACGAGGACGTACTCGCGCGGACCGTCGGCCTGCTTCCGGTGGCACCGGACGCGCCACGCAGGCTACGCGCCATGACTCCGGCGATCGCCAGTTCTGTCTCACTCCAAGACATTTCGCTGCCGAACACCGGCGGATCGCTGGGCATACCGGAGATCGTGTTGGCGGCCTACCGCAATGCCGAGTTGGCGCTGGAGTCCTCGATGCCCGAATGCGGGTTGACGTGGAATCTGCTCGCCGGGATCGGGCGGATCGAGTCCGCCCACGCCGGAAACGGTCGCACCGACGCCGCGGGGACGACGGTGTCGCCGATCTTCGGCCCCGCGTTGGACGGAAGTGTGCCGGGCAACGAGATCATCAAGGCCGCCGACGGCGGATATGTGCGCGCGATGGGGCCGATGCAATTCCTGCCGAGCACTTGGAGCTCGTACGCGACGGACGGCAACGGCGACGGAGTCGCGGACCCGCACAACGTGTTCGACGCGTCGTTGGCCGCGGGCAAGTACCTGTGTTCGGGTGGGTCGGACTTGCGCGATCCGGCGCAGGAATTGCGTGCCGTGCTGCGGTACAACAACTCGCTGTCGTACGCGAGCGACGTGCTGAGCTGGTCGGCGGCCTATCGCACCGGCGGCGCTCCGGCGCGTGTCACGATCGATCCGGGATTGATTCCGCCGGGGTCGGCGCCCGTGATCCGGTCGGGTCCGGAAATGGTCGCCGTCGACACCACCGCGCCGCCGACGATCCCGCTGGAACCGGCGCCTGCCACCGAAGTCCCCGTGGCCCCGGCGCCGACCCAGGTGATGATCACCATCCCTGGCCTACCGCCGATTCCGTGCGGGATCTTCTGCCCGCAGCCGCAGCCTAATCCCTGTGAGCAGGTGGTGGTTCCAGCTCCGATGCCGCGACCCGGCGAACCCGGCGGCCGCCTGCTCGCGCCCGGCCGGTCCTACGGCGGCACTGCAGTCGAGCCCATCCAGCCAGAAGCCCCACCGGTGCGGCCGGGAATGCCCTGCACATCGGAGGACCCGCATCCGCAAACCGGCGGCCAACCGTACGACGAGCCGAAACCACAAGATGTCCCGCAGTCGGCTCTTCCGGAGTCCGAGCCTGGACCAGACTCTTCCGCCGCGCCCGAGTCGGACCTCTCGGACCCCGGACCGGTTCCTGCTGTCGCACCCGGGTCGAACTTGCCAGAGCCTGTGCCGCAACTCCCGGCACCCGCTGGCCCACCCCCTGCCATCACCCTCCCGTTCGGCATCGTCATTCCGCTGCCCGTGCCGCGGGGCTGATTCGACGCACACCACGGAGGACCAATGTCCACAGCCAAGGATTCTCCGAACGACCACGCGGCGGTCCACCTTCGCATCGAGCTGCCCGAGCGCGTGCGAATCCGCGCGGTCCTCGACTATTTCGGCAAATGTCCGAACTGCGGTTACCCTGCCGAGGCGTCCTCCATCGAGCGTCGCCGCGGTGACGACACGGTGGCTACGGAGATCGTGGCGTACTGCGGCATGCCTTGTGGCTGGTCGGCCCAGATGCCCCCGCCCGACGACGACCACGCCTCGGGTGTGCGGCACCGGTGACTGTCCCGGCCTCGGATGGCCCGACCCGCCGCTAGGGTGGTTGGAACGGCTGAGGACAGGGGAGTTCGATGTTGGAAGTCGCGCACCTGGTGCGCCGATTCGGGGGCACGGTCGCGGTGGACGACGTGTCGTTCACCGTGATGCCCGGCGCGCTGACCGGATTCGTCGGCGGCAACGGCGCGGGCAAGACCACCACCATGCGGATGATCATGGGCGTGCTCGCGCTGCACGGCGGGGAACTGCGCTGGCAGGGCAGGCCGGTGACCGCCGCGGATCGCCGGTCGTTCGGCTACATGCCCGAGGAGCGCGGCCTGTACCCGAAGCAGCCGGTGTTCGATCAGCTCGTCTACCTGGCCAGGCTGCGCGGGCAGTCGGCCGCCGACGCCCGGCGGCGCGCGAAAGAACTGCTGGAGCGCTTCGATCTCGGCGGCCGCGCCAAGGACAAGCTGGAATCCCTCTCGCTGGGCAACCAGCAGCGGGTGCAGATCGCGGCGGCGGTGATCGCGGAGCCGTCGCTGCTGATCCTGGACGAGCCGTTTTCCGGGCTCGATCCGGCCGCCGTCGACTCGATGGCCGACCTGTTGCGCGAGTACGCGGACCGCGACGTGCCCGTCCTGTTCTCCTCGCACCAGCTGGATCTCGTGGAGCGGTTGTGCGACCGGCTGGTGATCCTCGCGTCCGGGCGGGTCGTCGGGCAGGGCTCGGTGGACGAGCTGCGCTCCACCGGTTCCACGCGCTATCGGCTCTCGCTCGGCGGCGACCCCGGCTGGGTGCACACGTTCGCGGGCGTGCGGGTGCTGCAAACGAACGGCTCCAGCGTCCTGCTCGAACTCGACGGCGCCACAACCGAAGCGCTGCTCGGCGAGGCGCTGGCCCGCGGTCCGGTGCGCGAACTTGCCGAAGTGCGGCCTTCGGTGTCGGAGATCTACCGGGAGGTGACGGCATGAGTGAACGAAGTGAACGAATCATGTGCCAGCGCGCCGTGCGCATGCCGGAGCCGAGCGTCAGCGAGGCGCAGGCATGAGCACTGATTTCGCCCCGCGCGGGGTATGGCGGATCGTGGCCGCGCGAGAGATCGCGGTGAAGCTGCGCGACCGAAACTTCTTGGTATCTACGGCGATCACCATCGTCGTGATCATCGTGTCCCTGGCCATCAGCGGGTTCATGAGCAACCGCACCGACGAGATCGACGTCGCAGTCGTCGGCACAGGCGCCGATCGAATCATCGAGACCGCCAACGCTTTGGCGGCGAGCGCGGACAAGAAGATCACCTTCACCGCACGCCCGCAGACCGATTCGGCGGCCGTCGAGCAGCAGGTGCGCGACGAGGATGTCGAGGTCGGTTTGGTCGCGGCCGACCAGGGCGGGTGGCGCCTCGTCGGCGATACAGCGCAGAACGACGATGCCGCAACCTATCTCACCGCCGCCGCGCAGCAGTTGGCGGTGCAGCGCAATGCCGCCGCCGCGGGTCTGAGCATGGAAGAGTTGGGTCGCGGCGGCGTGGTGTCCTACGACCTGCTGGAGGAATCCGCGGTCGATCCGGGTCTCGCGAACATCGTGAGTTTCGTCTTCGCGTTCCTCTTCTACATGGCGTCGTTCCTGTTCGGCATGGCCATCGCGCAGAGCGTGGTCGAGGAGAAGCAGAACCGCGTCGTGGAGATCCTGGCGAGCGCGATTCCGTTGCGGCAGTTGCTGATCGGCAAGGTGATGGGCAATACCGTGATGGCGTTCGCGCAGCTCGCGCTGTTCGTCGGGGCGGGACTGATCGGGTTGCAGGTGATCGGCAGGGGCGATCAGGTCGCCAGGATCGCGGGCGCGGCGGGCTGGTTCATCGTCTTCTTCGTGGTGGGCTTCCTCGCGCTGGCGAGCTTCTGGGCGGTCGCGGGTGCGCTCGCGACGCGCAGTGAGGATCTGCAATCGACCGCCATGCCGATGTCGATGCTGATCATGATCGTGCTGTTCGCGGGAATCTTCCTGACCGGCACGTGGCGGGTCATCGCGTCCTATGTCCCCGTGGTGTCGATCGTCGCCATGCCGAGCCGATTGGCCGAGGGCACGGCAGCCTGGTGGGAGCCGTTCGTGTCGTTGCTGCTGATGGCCGTGGGGATCTACGGCATCGTCCTGGTCGCGGAGAAGATCTACCGGCGTTCGCTGATGCAGACGCAGGGACGGTTGACGATGCGGCAGGCGCTCGCGGTCGAGGATTGACGCGGTACGTCAGTACCAGTGGTTCCGCTGCCAGAACGCCCATGCGGCGTCGGGACTTCCATAGCGGGCGACCATGTAGTCGTAGGTCCAGCGGAGCTGGGTGGCGGGATTGAACGGCCAATCGAGCCCGTGCGTGGCCATCTTCTCCGGCGGCAGCGCCTGGCCCAGGCCGTAGGCGCCGCTGGTCGGGTTGACCGCGAACACATTCCAGCCGCTCTCCCGCGTGATGATGGCGTCGAACGACGGGAACTGGTGGATCGGAACGATGGTCAGCGCCAGCGTCTTCATCCCGAGGCGCGCCGAAGCCATGATCAGATCCACTCCGGCCGAGACAGCCGGGGTCGCCGACTGGTTGCCGCGCGCGTCTCGGGCGGGGTCGGCCTGCGGCGCCGCGGTCGCGGCGGGGGCCAGGGTGATCAGTGCCGCGCAGCAGAGCGCGGCGGCGGGGTGGAAATACCGAAGCATCGACTCGCTCCCTTCGCATCAGATGGACTGGAACCAGCTCGTGCGAAGTCAGCAAACCATCGGTAACCGTATGGATCGGGGCGACACACCGACGCGGCGCGAGTTTCATCCCATGACTCTCGGCTGCCGTCGCGGCTATTTCAATCAGTGATTGAATCGACGATTGAAACGTGGTTGACTCCCTCCATGGCTCAGAAAGTTTCCGCGGTCACCCGCGAACGGCTGCTCGCCGCGGCCGAGCGTTTGTTGCTGACCGACCGCTACGAGGACGTGTCGGTACGGGCGATCTGCGTGGAGGCGGGCGCCAACCCCGCCGCCGTGCACTACCACTTCGGATCGAAGGAAGCCCTGGTCGTGGCGCTGCTCGAGGAGCGCCTCGGACCACTGTGGGCCGACCGCCTCGCCGCGGTGAGCGCCGAGCGCGGTTCGGTGTCCGAGATCGTCGACGCGGTGATCGAGCCGTTCGTCGAACTCGCCGCCGATCCGGCTGGCCGCCTGCACCTGCGCCTGCTCGCCCAGTTGGTGCTCGGCCGCCATCCCCTGCTGTGGCAGCAGCCGTGGTTCCGGATGGACTCGTGGGTCGGCCTGCTTCCCGAACTCGCGGAGCCGGAAAGCAGGCGACGCTGGTCGTTTGCTTTCGACCTCATCATCATGTCGTTCGGGGCGGGAGACCGGGACCTGTCGGCATCCGCGGTCGCCACCTTGCGGGACTTCGTGGTCGCCGGACTCGCCGCCCCGGAAGGAGGCTCGCGATGACCGAGGTATTCGCACCGGCCACGCTTGGCCCGATCACCTTGCGCAACAGGGTGATCAAGGCCGCGACCTTCGAAGGGCGCACGCCCGACGCCCTGGTCACCGACGAACTCATCGACTTCCACCGCGAGACCGCGGCGGGCGGTGTCGGTATGACCACCGTGGCCTACTGCGCGGTCGCGCCGGGCGGTCGCACCGATCGGCACCAGATCTGGATGCGCGAGGAAGCGCTGCCGGGACTGCGGAGGTTGACCGACGCGGTGCACGCCGAGGGCGCGGCGGCGAGCGCGCAGATCGGGCATGCCGGACCGGTGGCCAACGCCGCCTCCAACCGGTTGCCCGCGCTCGCGCCGAGCCGCATGTTCAGCCCGCTCGGCATGCGGCCGATGAAAGTGCCCGACGAGCCCCAGATTCGCGAGCTCGTCACGGCTCACGCGGACGCCGCGAGATTGGCCGAGCGAGCGGGATTCGACGCGGTGGAAATCCACTTCGGGCACAACTACCTGGCGAGCTCCTTCCTGAGCCCTCTGCTGAACCGGCGGAAGGACCGCTACGGCGGGTCGGCGGCTAACCGCGCCCGGTTCGTCCGCGAAATCGCTTGCGCGGTGGCCGAAGCCGTTGGCGGCCGTCTCGCGGTCACGGCGAAGCTGAACATGGAGGACGGGGTCCGCGGCGGCCTCACGGTGCCGGAATCGCTCCAGGTCGCCGCGTGGCTGGAGGCGGACGGCGCGCTGGACGCCCTGGAACTGACGGCCGGAAGCTCCCTGCTCAACCCGATGCTGCTGTTCCACGGCGACGCACCCCGCCACGAATTCGCGAAAGTCCTTCCCGGACCGGCTCGCTGGGGCTTCCGCATGGTCGGTCGCGGTTTCCTGCGCGAGTACCCCTACCGCGAGGCGTACCTCCTCGAACGGGCCCGCCAGTTCCGCCGCGAACTCGCCATGCCGCTGATCCTGCTCGGCGGCATCACCAACCTCGACACCATGCGGCTGGCCATGCACGAGGGTTTCGAGTTCGTCGCCATGGGCCGTGCCCTCCTGCGCGAGCCGAACCTGCTGCGCCGCATCCAATCCGACGAAGCGGCCCGATCGGCGTGCACCCACTGCAACCTGTGCATGCCGAGCATCTACACCGGGACGAAGTGCGTCTTCCGGCTCGACCAGCGTCCGGATGCCGTCGCCCTCCCCGATCCCGTGCGCGCCGCGGCCAAGCCACGCTGATCCGACACCCGGTCAGCGGCACACCAGCCCGGCGTCCGCGGAGGCTGCCGTCGGGCTGAAGCAAAGCTGGGTCCAGGTGCCGCCGGGTGCGGCGGCACCTCCCGAGGGCTGGATACGGTCATCGCCCGACCGCTCGGCGATCCCGCCCCGGCGCGGGTGAGGCGTGCGACGAAACGTCAGGCCGGGGTGACGATCTGGATCAGGTTCCCGCAGGTGTCGTCGAAGACCGCCGTGGTCACCGGCCCCGCCTCCAGCGGTTCCTGCGTGAACGTGACCCCGAGCCCGCGCAGCCGCTCGTACTCCGCCCGCACGTCGCTGACCTGGAACGAGGCGGCCGGAATGCCATCGGCGACAAGGCCTTCCTTGTACGGCCCGACCGCGGGGTGCTTGTCCGGCTCCAGCAGGAGTTCCGCGCCCTCGGGGTCCTCCGGTGAGACCACCGTCAACCACCGGGCCTCGCCGAGCGGAATGTCGTGCTTCTTGGTGAAGCCGAGCACGTCGGTGTAGAAGTCGAGGGCCTTCTGTTGGTCGTCGACGAACACGCTGGTGATGTAGATCCTCACGGCCTTATTCCTTTCCTGGTGACCGGCCACCGCTCGAGGATGGCGGCCAAGGGAGTGGTGTCGATGTGGTGGAACTTGTACCGCCCCTGCTTGCGCGTAGTGATCAGCCCGGCCTCCTCCAGCACGGCCAGATGCTGCGATACGCCCTGTCGGCTCAGGCTCAGCTGATGTCGACTCGTCAGGCGTACGCACAGTTCGAACAGCGTCTGACCGTCGTGCTCGGTCAGCTCGTCGAGAATGGTCCGCCGGGTCGGATCGGCGAGGGCCTTGAAGATATCGCCCACAGGCCGACAATAGGCAAGTCTTCACTTGCCTGTCAACGGATGCTCGGATGCCGCGGGCTGTGGGGTGCTCCCCACGCCGGGTGCACGAACGAATCCCACGTGACTACTGCGGATCCGCGCGGTCGCGCGATGCTGCTGGAATGGGTGAGGGAAGCCGAACTCGCACCGGTCACGGTGTCCAACGCCTCGACGGCTGTGTCCACGGAGGCGGCGCCCCCGCAGATCGAGCACCGACGACAGTTCCTGGTTGCGGACGAGTGTCCTTGTTTGACCGCCGCGCGGTTCGGGTAACAACCCTGTGACCCACATCGGCGTGCGGGCCACAGGGTGCCCATGTGAGCGCCCCCGGCAGGAATCGAACCTGCGACCTAGGGATTAGAAGGCCCTTGCTCTATCCAACTGAGCTACGGAGGCAGCGGTTTCCACCATGGCCGACATTGGCCGTGCTGTCCAGCACGGAAAGTATAGCGACCGTCCAGGAAACTAGATTCTTACCGTCAGCAACATTCCGTCTACCTCAGTCGAGCAGGACAGCGACGCCGAGCAGGGTGGCCAAGGTCACTTCGACGACGAAGTAGAACCAGACCGGATAGAAGGCGGACGCGCGCCCGGTGAACGACGACCAGATCCGGCCGAACGCCATCCCGCCCAACGCGGCGGCCACCGCGACGCACACGCCGAATCTGAGGTCGCCGATATCGGCGGCGGCCAGGCCGAGGACCACCGCCACCGCGATGCCGAAGCCGCCGTAGACCGCGCGCACCTCGGCGTGCGCGTCGGCCCGATCGGCGAGCAGGCCGACGGTGTCGGCCAGCTGACTCGGGCGAAGCAGTCCGTAAACGCCCATGGCGGCGAAGAACAGCGCTACCACGGCGATCAGCACGACCGACATCTCACCTCCCTGATCCGCGCCTACCTTATACGCGCTTCGCGGCGCGGGCCGGGCGAAATTCGCCGGGGAGCGGTTCGATGGTTCGTCGGCCTCCCGAACGTGCGCCGAGCTTCGCCGCGCGGAGACACACGTAGCGAGCGTTGCACGGGCAACGCCTGGCGAACGTGCGCCGAGCGTCGCCGCGGAGACACACGTAGCGCGCGTTGCCCGGGCGACGCCAGTGGACAGCCGCGAGCATGGCCGGAGCGAACCCGGGGGTACGTACCCAACTACGCTGAGTCGTATGTCGTCACCGCAGGACCCGACCCTCGCACCCGCTGAGCCGGACGTCCCGCGGGCGGATGCGGCGCGCGGTTTCGCCGCCGTGACCGCGTTCGCGGGAGCCATCGCTGCCGTCGTCGCGGCGCTGGTCGTCGGTCTCTCGGCGGCGCAGGCCCTGAGTCTGCTCGGCATTCCGGATCCCGGCCCGCTGACCACCTACGGTCTGCCCGCGCTCCGCGCGCTGGCCGATCTGTTCGCGGCGCTGACCGTCGGCTCGCTGTTGTTCGCCGCGTTCCTGGTACCGCCGCAGTCCGACGGGTTGCTGGACGTGGGCGGGTATCGCGCGCTGCGGCGGGCGTCGAATTTCGCGGTGATCTGGGCGTGCTGCGCCGCACTGCTCGTCCCGCTGACGGTGTCGGACACGACGGGCCAGCCCGCCAGCGACATCTGGCGTCCGGAACAGCTGTGGCGCGCCGTCGCGCAGGTGGAGCTGGCCGAGGCCTGGCGGACCACGGTGGTGTTCGCGCTGATCGTCGCGATCGGTTGCCGCCTCGCGCTGCGCTGGGGTTGGACGCCGCTGCTGTTCGGCGGCGCGATCGTGACCATGATGCCGCTCGCGCTGACCGGCCACTCGTCCTCGGGTGGCTCGCACGACGTCGCGACCAACAGCCTGATCCTGCACTTGGTGTCGGCGGCGGTCTGGGTGGGCGGTCTGTTCGCCGTCCTCGCGCACGCGATGCGCTCCGGCGCGCACACCGATGTCGCGGTCCGCCGGTTCTCGTTCCTGGCGACCATCGCGTTCGTGGTGATCGGCGTCAGCGGCGTGATCAACTCGTGGGTCCGTGTGCCGTTCGACGAGCTGTTCACCAGCACCTACGGGCGGCTTGTCCTCGCGAAAGCGGCGGCGTTGCTCGTGCTCGGCGTCATCGGCTGGTTCCAGCGCCGCGCGACCGTGCCCGCCCTCGCGGCGAACCCGCGCGACCGCGCCGCGCTGCTGCGTTTCGGCGCGGTCGAGGCGCTGGTCTTCGCGGCCACCATGGGTCTGGCGGTCGGTCTCGGCCGCACTCCGCCGCCACCGCCCGCGACCGTTCCGACGCCCGCCGAGGTCGAGCTCGGCTACGACCTCGCAGGCCCGCCGACGGTCGCGCGGCTGCTGTTCGACTGGCGTTTCGACCTGATCTTCGGCACGGCGGCGATCGTGCTGGCGGTGGTGTACCTGCTCGGCGTGCGGCGGCTGCGCAACCGCGGCGATTCGTGGCCGGTCGGGCGGACCATCGCGTGGCTGTCGGCCTGCGCGCTGTTGCTGCTCGCGACGTCGTCGGGGGTCGGGCGGTATTCGCCCGCGGTGTTCAGCGTGCACATGGGTCAGCACATGGCGCTGTCCATGCTCGCGCCGATTCTGTTCGCCCTCGGCGGCGCGGTGACGTTGGCGTTGCGCGCGCTGCCACCCGCCGGACGCACCGGCGTGCCGGGGCCGCGCGAATGGATTCTGGCCGCCGTGCACAATCCGGTGTCCCGTTTCCTGACCCATCCGATCGTGGCGTCGGTGATCTTCGTCGCAGGCTTCTACGCGCTGTACATGGGCGGCATCTACGACACCTTCGTCGACTCGCACGCCGCGCACCTGCTGATGAACCTCCACTTCCTGCTCAGCGGCTACCTCTTCTACTGGGTCGTGATCGGCATCGATCCGAAACCGCGCCAGGTGGAACCGCTCACCAAGCTGGGCATGGTGTTCGGCTCGCTGCCGTTCCACGCGTTCTTCGGCGTCGCGCTGATGAGCATGACGACGGTCATGGGCGGCTGGTTCTTCCGCAGCCTCGACCTGGGCTGGAACAGCGACCTGCTCGGCGATCAGCGCACCGGCGGTAGCCTTGCCTGGGCGAGCGGCGAGGTGCCGTTGGTCGTGGTGATGCTGGCGCTGCTCATCCAGTGGTCGCGCAGCGACGAACGGACTGCAAAGCGCATCGACCGCGCCGCCGACCGCGACAACGACGCGGAGCTGGCCGCCCACAATGCCATGTTCGCCGAACTGGCGAAACGTGACGGAGAGGTGCGTAAGTGAGTGAGGCCGCGCCGCCGGGTTCGGCCCGGTTGTGCGACCGCGGAGTGCGGTCTTGACAGGTAACGACAGGGGTGCGGTCGCGGTGGCCGAAGACTGCCGACGGGTGTATCGCTCCGATGTGCGCGCCGCGCGCCGCCGGACGCTGGGGCGGATCAGGAAGACGCCGGTCTTCCACACGTCGGTGGCCGGTCCGACCGGTCCGGTGCCGGTCACGCTGAAGCTCGAATACCTCCAGCACGGCGGCACTTTCAAGGTCCGAGGCACGCTCAACGCGCTGCTCACCTCGACCGCGCGGACCGATCAGGTGGTCATCGCCTCCGCGGGCAACGCGGGCATCGCCGCCGCGCTGGCCGCCGCCTGGCTGGGCAAGGCGTGCACGGTGGTGGTGCCGGAATCCGCGCCGCACACCAAGGTGGCGGCGATGTGGTCGCACGGCGCCGAAGTGCTCTGGCACGGAACGACTTACGCGGAGGCTGCCCGGCATGCCACCGAGCTGGCGGCCGAACGCGGCGCGTTGCAGCTACACGCCTACGACCTGCCCGCCGTGGTCGCGGGGGCCGGGGTGGTCGGCCTGGAACTCGAAGACCAAGTGCGCGGCAAGCCGCCGGTGCTCGTCGCGGTCGGCGGCGGCGGACTCGTCGCGGGCATCGCCGCGGCGCTCGGTCGCCGTCGGCAGGTGGTTGGCGTCGAGCCGGTCGGCATGCCCGCGCTGCACGCGGCATTGCTCGCCAATCGGACCGTCGACGTCGGCGGTCCCGGCGTCGGCTTGGACTTGCTCGGCGCGACCCGGGTCGGCGAGATCGCCCTCGACATCGCGCGGCGCTACGACGTGCCCTCGCTGCTGGTCACCGAGGAGGCGATCACCGCGGCCCGCGAGTACCTGTGGCGCGAATTCCGGATCGTCGTCGAGCTGGCGGGCGCCAGCGCCCTGGCCGCGATCCAGAGCGGCGCGTACACACCCGCGCCGGGGGAGCGGCCGGTCGTCGTGCTCTGCGGCGCCAACACCGATCTCGGCGCGCTGTGAGTCGACTCGCTGCGCGCTGATCCGGCCCACGCGGATCAGCCGTGGGCCGATCTGCTTCGGAGCGCCCTGACCCGCGCCGCCGAGGTCGATCGCGCGCGACGCGCCGACGCGTAGATTGTCGAAAGACGCGGGACCCGGCCGACGATCCGAGGAGGAGCGCTGATGCTCGACACGGTGGACGAAGCCCTGCGCGCCCTGGTCGGCGCGCTGCATCTGGAGCAGAAGGTGCGGCTGCTGACCGGCGCGGACATCTGGTCGACCGTTGCCGAGCCCGCGATCGGGCTGCGGTCGATGATGCTCTCCGATGGGCCTTCGGGCGTGCGCGGCCCGGTCTGGGACGAGCGCGACCCGTCGCTCAACCTGCCCTCGGCGACCGCGCTCGCGGCGACCTGGGACCTCGGCATGGCCCGCCGCTACGGCGCCGCGTCGGCCGCCGAGGCCAAGCGCAAGGGCGTCGATGTGGTGCTCGGCCCGACGATCAACCTGCACCGCAGTCCGTTGGGCGGCAGGCACTTCGAGGCCTACTCCGAAGATCCTTTGCTGACGGGCGAATTGGCGGCGGCTTACGTCCGCTCGGTGCAGGAACACGGCATCGCCGCGACCCCGAAACACTACGTGGCCAACGACTTCGAGACCGAGCGCTACACCGCCGACGTCGAGCTGGACGACCGCGCACTGCGCGAGCTCTATCTCGCGCCGTTCGAAGCGGCGGTGCGGGCGGGCGCGTGGCTGGTGATGTCGGCGTACAACTCCGTTCGCGGCGTCACCATGTCGGAGAACCCGTTGCTGACGACGCCGTTGCGCACCGAGTGGGGTTTCGACGGCCTCGTGGTGTCGGACTGGGTGGCGGTGCGCAGCACCGAGGCCTCGGCCAACGCGGACCAGGACCTGGTGATGCCGGGCCCGGTGGGTCCGTGGGGCCCGCAACTGGTTACGGCGGTGCGGGCCGGAGCGGTGCCGGAGGCCGCGATCGACGCCAAGGTGCTGCGGCTGCTGCGGCTGGCCCAGCGCGTCGGCGCGCTGGATCTGTCGGATACCGCGTTGCGCGACAACGGTTTCGACACCGCCGCGATCGCGTCGCACGGGCACGTCGCGATGCGCGAGCCCATTGCGCCGGAACCGGAGACGAACGGGAAAGCCGAGGCCGACATCTCCGATCGGGAGGGTAGGGAACTCGCTCGCGAAGTCGCGGCGGCCGGGATGGTGTTGCTGCGCAACAGCGGCGAATTGCCGTGGCCGAGTTCGGGTCCCGGTTCCATCGCCGTGATCGGCGAGGCGGCGATCTGGCCGCGCACGCAGGGCGGTGGCAGCGCGACGGTGGTTCCCGCCGAGACCATCAGCCCCGTGGACGGTCTGCGCGCCGCGCTGCCGGACGCGTCCATCACGGTGCATCCCGGCGTGCCGGTCCAGACCGGCATCCATCCGCTCCCGCTGACATCGATGACCGATCCGCGGACTCGCGAACCCGGGTTGCGCGCCCGCTTCCTCGACGCAGACGGCAACGAGCTGCTGAGCGAGCTGCGGCGCGCCGCGCAGCTGGTCTACCTGGGCACCGTGCCCGCGGGCGCGGCCATGCTGGAGCTGAGCACCGAATACCGGCCGGGCGCCGACGAGGCCGCGGCGGCGCGGCTCGGCGTCGCCGGGGTGGGCCGGATACGGATGGAGATCGACGGCGCCGCGGTCATCGACACCGTGCTCGGCGGCAGTGGTGACGCGCTTGGCGCCGCGCTGCTCACCCCGGATGTCGCGTCGGTGCCGGTGGCCGCCGACGGTGCGGGGCCGATCTCGATCACCGTGCGCCACCAGCTCGAAAACGACGGCGCCGCATTGGGTCTGGTCGCGATCACCGTGGGTACCGAGGCGGCGCACACCGCTCCCGCGGACGCGATCGCCGACGCCGCGGCGCTGGCGGGGGCCGCCGATGCCGCCGTCGTCGTGGTCGGTACCAGCTCGCAGACCGAGTCCGAGGGCTTCGACCGCACCACCCTGGCACTGCCGGGCGCGCAGGACGATCTGGTGCGCGCGGTGGCTGCCGCCAATCCGCGCACCGTGGTGGTGGTGAATTCCGGCGGACCGGTGCTGCTGCCCTGGCGCGACGAGGTCTCGGCGCTGCTGCTGACCTGGTTCGGCGGCCAGGAGATCGGCCACGCGCTGGCCGACGTGCTGCTCGGGCGCGCCGAACCCGGTGGCAGGTTGCCCACCACCTGGCCCGCCGCTGAGGCGGACGTGCCCGTGCTGTCGACCACGCCCGTGGACGGCGTGCTGCGCTACACCGAGGGCATCCACATCGGCTACCGCGCCTGGTTGCGCGCCGGCGTGACACCGGCGTACCCGTTCGGGCACGGACTCGGTTACACCACTTGGGAACTCGCGGATCTAGCGGTGTCGGCTCCGGCGGCGGACGGGTCGGTGGAGGTGTCGCTGACCGCGCGCAACACCGGCGCGTGGGCCGGCAAGCAGGTGGTTCAGGTGTATCTGTCCCGTCCCGACTCGGTGATCGAGCGACCGGTGCGGTGGCTGGCCGGGTTCGCGACCGTATTCGCGGAGGCGGGAGCGTCGGTTCCGGTACGAATCACCGTGCCGCGGCGGTCTTTCGAGCATTGGGACGGGGGTTGGCGGATCGAGCCGGGTGAGTTCACGGTGTCCGCAGGGACGAGTGTGGTCGAGTTGCCGTTGAGCGCGTCCGCGGTGGTCGGCGCGGGCGGGTAAGGGTCGACGCTCCGGGTGGTGGCGAGTGCGAAGCGGTGGCTGTCCACATGCGGCGGACCGAGTTGTCCACAGCGCGAAAGAGGGGGTTCCTTCACACCCCGTGCGCGGGCGAGGCTGGTTAGGCCCTCGCTCGGCGGGGAGGAGACACCCGGAGCGTCCGGCCCGGGTCCGATAGGTGAAGGGGCGAAATCATGTACGAAGCGATGGCCACGGTGGTCGGCACGGTGGTGACCAACCCGGTCAAGCGGGACCTGAGCAACGGCGAACAGGTGCTCACCTTCCGGATGGCGAGCAACTCGCGCAGGCTGGACTTCGCGTCCGGTGAATGGGTGGACAACGGGACCTTGTATCTCACAATCAGCTGCTGGCGGCGGCTGGTCGGCGGCGTGGACGCGTCGCTGCGGCGCGGCGACCCGGTACTCGTCTACGGGCAGCTGCGCTCGCACGAGTACCGGACCAAGGACGGCGTCGAGCGGCGCGATCTGGAGATGCGGGCCACAGCCATCGGCCCCGATCTGTCCCGCTGCACGGCGCAAGTGAGCCGCCGATCGGAGACCGGCGGCGGGCCCACGGCGTTGATGCGGAATACTTGTATCGGATCCAGCGCTGAAAATCGTGCACGCGTCGGCGAGGAATTGGGGGACAGTGCCGCGACCGTGGCTTCCGTACCTTCCGGAAGTGCCGCACCCGAGCCCGTCGACGCCTGATCCTGCCCGCAGAACGTCGGGCGCGAGCACGGTGAATCCGGCGCGAGGATGCCCGCGTGCCGTGAGTGGCTCTGCTTCGTTCCACTGTTCCCGAGACCGATAGGCTTCCGCATATGGCTGAGTTCATCTACCAAATGAAGAAGGTTCGCAAGGCGCACGGCGACAAAGTCGTGCTCGACGATGTCACTTTGAACTTCCTTCCCGGCGCCAAGATCGGCGTCGTCGGCCCCAACGGCGCCGGTAAATCCAGCGTGCTGAAGATCATGGCCGGACTGGACCAGCCCAACAACGGCGACGCGTTCCTCGCGCCGGGCGCGACGGTCGGCATCCTTCAGCAGGAGCCGCCGTTGAACGAGGAGAAGACCGTTCGAGGCAACGTCGAGGAGGGCCTCGGCGAGGTCAAGGTGAAGCTCGATCGCTTCAACGAGATCGCCGAACTCATGGCTACCGACTACTCCGACGAGCTCATGGAGGAGATGGGCAAGCTGCAGGAGTACCTGGACCACGCCGACGCGTGGGACGTGGACTCCCAGCTCGAGCAGGCCATGGACGCGCTGCGCTGCCCGCCGCCGGACGAGCCGGTCACCAACCTCTCCGGTGGTGAGCGTCGCCGCGTCGCGTTGTGCAAGCTGCTGCTGAGCAAGCCCGACCTGCTGCTGCTCGACGAGCCGACCAACCACTTGGACGCCGAGTCGGTGCTGTGGCTCGAACAGCATCTGGCCCAGTACCAGGGCGCCGTGCTGGCCGTCACTCACGACCGGTACTTCCTGGACAACGTCGCGGGCTGGATCCTCGAGCTCGACCGCGGCCGGGCCTACCCGTACGAGGGCAACTACTCCACCTACCTGGAGAAGAAGGCCGAGCGCCTCGAGGTGCAGGGCAAGAAGGACCAGAAGCTGCAGAAGCGGCTGAAGGAAGAACTCGCGTGGGTGCGTTCCGGCGCCAAGGCCCGCCAGGCCAAGAACAAGGCTCGCCTCGGCAGGTACGAGGAGATGGCGGCCGAGGCCGAGAAGATGCGGAAGTTGGACTTCGAGGAGATCCAGATCCCGCATGGCCCCCGTCTGGGCAATGTGGTCGTCGAGGTCTCGCACCTGGACAAGGGCTTCGGCGAGCGTCAGCTCATCAAGGATCTGTCGTTCACCTTGCCGCGCAACGGCATTGTCGGTGTCATCGGTCCGAACGGTGTCGGTAAGACCACCCTGTTCAAGACCATCGTCGGGCTCGAGCAGCCCGACAGCGGTGAGGTGAAGGTCGGCGAGACGGTCAAGCTGAGCTACGTCGACCAGAACCGCGCGGGCATCGACCCGACGAAGAACGTCTGGCAGGTGGTTTCCGAGGGCCTGGACTTCATCCAGGTCGGCAACCAGGAGATGCCCTCGCGCGCGTACGTCAGCGCGTTCGGTTTCAAGGGCCCGGACCAGCAGAAGCCTGCCGGTGTGCTCTCCGGCGGTGAGCGCAACCGCCTGAACCTGGCGATGACCCTCAAGCAGGGCGGCAACCTGATCCTGCTCGACGAGCCGACCAACGACCTCGACGTGGAAACCCTCGGTTCGCTGGAGAACGCGCTGGAGCAGTTCCCCGGCTGCGCCGTGGTCATCTCCCACGACCGCTGGTTCCTGGACCGCACCTGCACGCACATCCTCGCGTGGGAGGGCGATTCGGACAACGAGGCCAAGTGGTTCTGGTTCGAGGGCAACTTCGAAGCGTACGAGGCCAACAAGATCGAGCGCCTCGGTCCGGAGGCGGCCCGTCCGCACCGGGTGACGCACCGCAAGCTCACCCGCGACTGAGCAATACCCGCCGACGGGGCGATCGCCGCGCGCATCGCCCCGTCGCAAGGCCGCTTCGCCGAAGGAATTGCGGAGAAACATCCGCGGGCGGTCGCTCCATCGAAGGAAATACGGTCGGCCCTATCGCAGCCCAAAACTGGCTAAGGTAGGAACCGTGCATGCGCAGGCGCTGTCCGGACAATGGGTCCTTCCCACCGCGATCGCGTCTACGTGACGTTTGCCGGTCCGATCGGGTGCTGTGCCGAGAGATCGACCTCGGCAATTCATCGGCGAACGCACGGTATCGGTGAACACCCTGCATTTGGAAGGGAATTCACCTCCGCGTCAGCACGGCACAGCTACTCTCGGACCGGCGTCACTTTGTTGCGGAACCGAATCCGAGGGAGTTGGCGAAAAAATGACGGTCTCGTCCGAATTGTCCAGTGCGGCGTGGGCCGCGAGTTTGCCGCAGTCGCTGCGCGGTGATCTCGCGACCCTCGAGGAGGCGTATTTCCGCCACGTCGACGCGGGCGATGTGGACTGTGCGATCACGGGTATCACCCAGATCTTCCGGCGGCACCTGGAATTGGCGATGACGCGCCAGGCCGGTCGCGCTCTCGTCCGGGTCTATCACCCGGACGACGGTTCGGGGTTGGGCGCCGCGGTCCAGGTCGTGACCGACGATATGTCGCTGCTGGTCGAATCGATCACCTCGTCGCTGAGCCGGATCGGGGTGAGCGTCAGCGAGGTCATCCATCCGATCTTCGAGGTCGAGCGCGACGACGACGGACGGCTGACCAGGGCGGTGCCGCACGAGGTCGACGCCAACGGCGGGATGGCGCTGCGCGAGTCCTGGATGCACCTGCAACTGCACCCCTCGACCAGCCGCGCCCAGCTCGAGCGCATCGAACATTCCATGCCGGACGTGATCGCCGACGTGCGGCAGGT
The DNA here is from genome assembly GCF_900215415.1 of Nocardia amikacinitolerans. Lineage (NCBI taxonomy): Bacteria > Bacillati > Actinomycetota > Actinomycetes > Mycobacteriales > Nocardiaceae > Nocardia > Nocardia amikacinitolerans. Next base: position 269,209 of record NZ_OBEG01000003.1, read on the forward strand.
CATCGGCGACACCGAGGCCATCAAACAAGTCCAGAGCGACCTGGCCGACCATTTGGAACGGGCGGCGAAAACCGGCGCCGCGCCGTTCTCCGCGACCGAACTGACCGACTGCGCCGATCTGCTTCGCTGGCTGGGCGAGGGCAATTTCACTGTCCTCGGATTCGCCCGCTATCGCCTGAGTACCGAGGGCGACAAGACCGTGTCGAATCCGCTGCCCGGCACCTGCCTCGGCGTGCTGCGTCCTGATGTCGGCACCGACTTCCACGTTCCGGTCAACGGCGCCGATCGGCCGTTGCTGATGTTGACCCAGGGTCTGGTGCCCGCCACCGTGCACCGCTCGGTGTACCCCTATTTCGTCGGCGTCGCCGATTTCGACGAGTCCGGCGCGATCATCGGCGAGCACCTGTTCATCGGCGTCTTCACCGTGACGGCGGTGCACGAGAACGTCCTCGACATCCCGGTGATCGGCCGCCAGGTGCGCGCGGTGATCGAGGAGAGCGGATTCGACCTGGACTCGTTCTCCGGCCAGGCCATGCTCGAGGTCATCCAGTCGTTCCCGCGCACCGAACTGTTCTCCTCCGACACAGAGACCATGCGGCGCACCGCGCTCGCCGTGCTCAATGTCGGCCTGCGCCGCCAGGTTCGCCTGTTCATGCGGCTGGACACCTACGGCCGGTTCGTGGCCTGCCTGGTCTACCTGCCGCGCGATCGCTACACCACCCGGGTGCGGCTGGAGATGCAGGACATCTTGGTCCGCGAGCTGGGCGGCGTCTCCATCGACTACTCCGCGCGAGTGAGCGAAAGCGAGCTCGCCAGTGTGTATTTCACGGTGCGGATGCCCGACGTCGGGTTCACGACGTCGACCGTGCCCAGCGAGGCGCCCGCCGTCGTCGACACCTCCGAAGCCAACCGGTTGCGCATCCAGCGCCTGCTCGCCGAGGCCAGCAACACCTGGGACGACCACCTCAACGACGAGGTGAGCACCTCGACGGTGCTCGATCCCGCCTTGGTGCAGCGCTACGCCGCGGCCTTCCCCGAGGGATACAAGCAGGACTTCAGCCCGGGCCGCGCCCTGCGCGACATCGGCAGGCTGGAGCGCTTGGCAGAGGGCGCCATCGCCCAGCATCTCTACCGCAAGCCGGAGTCGGCGCCCGGCTCGTGGCGCTTCACCCTCTACATCGGCGGCACCGGCGTCTCGCTGAGCCAGGTGCTTCCCGTGCTGCAGAGCCTCGGCGTCGAGGTGGTCGACGAGCGGCCCTATCAGATCCAGCTGGACCCGGCCAAGCCTGGCGGCCCGAGCGTGGAGCGCTGGATCTACGACTTCGGTCTGCTGGCCCGCCCCGAACTGCTGCGCAGCTCGCTCGACCGCGATCTGGACGCCGAACTGCTGGAGTCCCCGGCGCGGGCCGACGCGCTGGAGGCCGAGGTGCGCGGCCTGCGTGAACGCTTCACCGACGCCTTCGAGGCGGTCTGGTACGACCGCGCCGAGGCCGACGGCCTCAACGAGCTGGTGCTGCGCGCGCGGCTGCCGTGGCGTGCCGTGTCGATCCTGCGCACCTACGCGAAATACCTGCAGCAGGCCGGTTTCCCGTACAGCCAGGCCAACATCACCAGGGTGCTGCTGACCTACCCGGACGCGGCGCGGCTGTTCGTCGACCTGTTCACCGCGCGGTTCGATCCGGACACCGCCTCGGCCGAGCGCGCCGCCGAACTGGAGACCATGCTGCGCGCCCGCATCGACGAGGTGGTGAGCCTGGACGCGGACCGCATCCTGCGGGCCATCCTCGGCCTCGTCAAGGCGACGTTGCGCACCAACTACTACGTGACCGACGTCGAGGGCAGGTCGCGCGACTACGTCTCGATGAAGGTCGAGCCGCGCGAGATCGCCGAATTGCCCAAGCCGCGACCGCAGTTCGAGATCTTCGTGTACTCGCCGCGGGTCGAGGGCGTGCACCTGCGCTTCGGTCCGGTCGCGCGCGGCGGCTTGCGCTGGTCGGACCGCCTGGAGGACTTCCGCACCGAGATCCTGGGTCTGGTGAAGGCGCAGGCGGTGAAGAACGCGGTGATCGTCCCGGTCGGCGCCAAGGGCGGATTCGTGGTGAAACGCCCGCCCGCCTCGACCGGCGATCCGGGCGCCGACCGGCAGGCGCTCGGCGCGGAGGGCGTCGCCTGCTACCGCACCTTCATCTCCGGTCTGCTCGACATCACCGACAACGTCGACCTGGCCACCGGCCGGGTGCTGCCGCCCGCACGGGTGGTGCGCCGCGACGGCGACGACACCTACCTGGTAGTCGCCGCCGACAAGGGCACCGCGACGTTCTCCGACATCGCCAACGACGTGGCCAAGAGCTACGGGTTCTGGCTCGGCGACGCGTTCGCCTCCGGCGGCTCGGCGGGGTACGACCACAAGGCCATGGGCATCACGGCCAAGGGCGCGTGGGAAAGCGTGAAGCGGCACTTCCGCGAGATGGACATCGATACCCAGACCGAGGACTTCACCGTGGTCGGCATCGGCGACATGAGCGGCGACGTCTTCGGCAACGGAATGCTGCTCTCCGAGCACATCCGCTTGGTAGCGGCCTTCGACCACCGGCACATCTTCCTCGATCCGAATCCGGACGCCGCCCGTTCGTTCCGCGAGCGGCAGCGCATGTTCGCGTTGCCGCGGTCCTCCTGGGCCGACTACGACACCTCGCTGATCAGCGCGGGTGGCGGCGTCTGGGATCGCACGGTGAAGTCCGTGCCGATCAGCCCGCAGGCGCGGGTCGCGCTCGGCCTCGGCGAGAACGTGGAATCCCTGTCGCCGCCGGAGCTGGTGCGCGCGATCCTGCTCGCGCCCGCGCAGCTGCTGTGGAACGGCGGCATCGGCACGTACATCAAGGCGAGCACCGAATCCAACGCCGATGTCGGCGACAAGTCCAACGATCCGGTGCGCGTCAACGGAAACCAGTTGCGGGTCAGGGTGATCGGCGAGGGCGGCAACCTCGGCGCCACCGCGCTCGGCCGCATCGAGTTCACCCGCAACGGCGGCAAGATGAACACCGACGCGCTGGACAACTCCGCGGGCGTGGACTGCTCCGACCACGAGGTCAACATCAAGGTGCTGCTCGACGGCGTGGTCAGCAGCGGACTGCTGCCCGAGGAGGAGCGCAACCCGCTGCTCGCCTCGATGACCGACGAGGTCGCCCGAATGGTGCTGCGCGACAACGTGTCCCAGAACTTCCTGATGGGCATGTCGCGCTTCGAGGCGCCGCGCATGATGAACGTCAACATGCGGCTCATCGACGACCTCGAACAGCGTCGCGGCCTGGACCGCGAACTCGAGGCGCTGCCCTCCGACGCCGAGATGAAGCGCCGTCAAGAGGACGGCGCTGGCCTGTGCTCGCCGGAACTGGCCAATCTCATGGCGCACGTGAAGCTTTCGCTCAAGGCCGATCTGCTCGACTCCGATCTGCCGGACATGGCCTACTTCGCTGCCCGCCTTCCGGAGTACTTCCCGACGCCGCTGCGGGACCGTTTCGGCAGCGCCATCAAGAAGCACCGGCTGCGCCGCGAGATCGTCACCACGATGATCGCGAACGAGATGGTGGACTACGGCGGGATCAGCTACGCGTTCCGGCTGATCGAAGAGGTGGGCGCGACGACCGCCGACGCGGTGCGCGCCTTCGCCGCGACTACCGAGATCTTCGACCTGCATGCCATGTGGGCGCGGATCCGCTCGGCCGACATCCCCATCTCCGTGCGCGACGAACTGGAGCTGGAGACCAAACGCACCCTCGACCGCGCCTCGCGGTGGCTGCTCAGCAACCGCCCGCAGCCGATCGCCGTCGGCGCCGAGATCAACCGCTACAGCAGGGGCGTGCGCGAGCTGGCCTCGAAGGTCCCTGGCTGGCTGCGCGGCCACCACGTGGCGACGCTGACCGATCAGTCCGCGGAGTTGATCGCGCGCGGCGCACCGACCGATCTCGCCACCGAGGTGTTCGGCCTGCTGACGCTGTTCCCGCTGCTCGACGTGCTCGACATCGCCGACATCACCGATCGCGACGGCGAGGAAGTCGGCGCGCTGTACTACGCGCTGAACGACCACCTCAAGATCGATTGGCTGCTCCAGGCGGTGAGTCACCTCGAGCGCGGGGACCGGTGGCACGCGCTGGCCAGGCTCGCGCTGCGCGACGACATGTACGGTTCGCTGCGCTCGCTCACCTTGGACGTGCTCTCCGCCGGTGAGCCGGAGGAGACCGCCGACGAGAAGATCGCCTACTGGGAGTCGAAGAACCAGTCCAGGCTGGGCCGCGCGCGGGCGGCGCTGTCGGAGTTGTTCGAAAGCGGCGCCCACGATCTGGCGACGCTGTCCGTGGCGGCGCGGCAGGTGCGCAGCATGGTCAGCGGTGTCGGCGCGCAATCGGAGGTGCCGCGCTAAAGCGCAATGCACGGCCCCCGACAGGACCACTCGGGCCGACATTGCGATACTGGACGGCGAAGATCGGTCTCGATCCGGGTGCGTCCCGGATCGCAGTGTCGGTGTTGTCGGATTTTCCAGACCCACGATCTCGCCTCGTCTGCCTGTTGCGACGCCGCAGCGTGTGCGTCCTGGTGGGTGACTGGGCGTCCACCGGAGGTACCACAGTGACGAATTCATTGAACGGTAACGGGAAGGGCCACGGGAGTTCCGTGCTGCTGCCCAAGCGTTTTCACGCCAAGGTCGAGATCCGGTGGTCCGACATGGACGTGTTCCAGCACGTCAACCACGCCAGGATGGTGACCCTGCTGGAAGAGGCGCGTATCCCGTGGCTGTTCGAGGAAGGCCGCCCGACCTCCGCGCTGCGGTCCGGCTGTGTGCTCGCGGATCTGCGCGTGCGCTACCGCGGGCAGCTGCGCCACGAGGACACCCCGCTCGATATCGCGATGTGGATCGAGCAGTTGCGCGCGGTCGATTTCACGGTCGGCTACGAGGTGCGGGCCAACGGCGCGGCGCCCGACTCGCCGCCCGCCGTCCTCGCCACCACCCAGCTCGCGGCGTTCGACATCGACACCCAGCGGCTGCGCCGCCTGACCGATCCGGAGCGCGAGTACCTGGCCGGGTGGATGGACAAGTGACCGCGACCTGATCGCCGGTCCCGCGACGACAGAACGGTTGTGATGGCAGAGCAGCGGGTGCTGCACGTTTCCGACCCGGCCGAACGCGAGAACCTCGCCACGTTCCTGAGCAGGGCGGTCCGGCTGGACCAAGCCGCGGTGGTGCGCCTGCGCCGCCGCGGCGAGCGCTACGTATCGGCCTGGGTCGCTACGGGTTTCGAGGCGCTCGCGGTGCGGACGGTGGTCGCCGAACTCGGCGTCGACGATGTCACCGTCGGCGCCGACCTGGTGCTGGCCGGACTGGCGTCGGGCAGTCCGATCGATTTGGGTTATTCGATGGACTCGGCATGGCGCGGCGCGCTTCCGCCCATCGACGGGTTCGCGCACGTCGACGATGTGCCCGCCCGCACCCTCGTCGAATTGGCCGAGCGCGGAGCGGAATTGGCCAAGGAACACGGCAGCCAGCACGGTCCGCCCGCCTCGCTGCTCGACCAGACCGTGCTGACCGTCTCGGCCGCCGACACCCGGGTGGAGGTCCCGATGCGGGTCGTCTTCGCGCTCACCGCAATGGATTTCATCCCGCACTCCGGTGAGAAGGCCGAAGCTCGCCGCATCCCGCCCGCCGAGATCGTGCGCGTCCGCGCCACCCCCACCTGGCTGCGCCTCGACGCCCGCTACGGTTCGGTCGCCCGCCGCCGCGCGGGCAGCATCCCGCTACTGCCGAGCTGAACGCCGAGCCCTTACGGCGACTCAGGAAACTCCGATGAGCCGCAGCACGGCGGTCGTCGCCGCGGCGGCCAGGATCACCACGAGCAGGGGACTGCGCCGCCACGCGAGGATTCCGCCGGCCACCACCCCGGCGGGGAGCGCGACGCCGACATGCCCCGTGCCGAAGGGCAGGGTCGTCACGGCGACCAGCGCGGCCAACAGTACGACCGCGCCGATCTCCAGCAGTTGGCGCGCGCGTTCCGGAAAGCGAACGCGGCTGCGCAAGGCGGGTCCGGCCCAGCGGAAGGCGTAGGTGCCCACCGCGAGGGCGATCACTCCGGCGGCCAGCATCATCGAGTCTCCTTCGGTCCGCGGTCACAGGAGACGTAGGCACTCTCCGGCGCCGAGGGCGCCTTCTCCGGCGAGAGGCCTGGCGCATCGCGCGCTGCGTCTGTCACGAAGCAGCGCTCCTTTGTCGCGGAGGTCGCCGCGGAGTGTCGTTCGTCGGTCGCGGAGTTCCCCACGGAGTGCACTTCGATCGCGGAGCCGTGTTTCTCGCGCACGGTCCCGTGCACGTCGCTCGCGCCGCGCCCCAGCGTGATGGCCGCGACCACCACGCCCGAAAGAGCAAGCAGCACGGGCAAACCCGCGGGCAGGAAGGGCGCACTCAGCACCGCGACGCCGGTTCCGAAGCACACCGCCCCGAACGTCGTCCGGTCGCGCAGCGCCGGAATGACCAACGCGAGCAACACCGCTGGGAACACCGCGTCCAAACCGAGCACCGAGGTGTCCGGCACCACCGTCCCGATCAGCGCGCCGAGGGCCGCCCCGCCCGGCCAGGCGAGCAGGACACCGAGACCGCAGGCCCAGTAGACGGCGCGGCGGCGGTCGGGTTCGGATTCGGCGAGCGCCATCGCGACCGCCTCGTCGTTCATCACGTGCACGCCGATCAGTCGCCGCCATCCGGTGCCGACGACGTCCGGGACCGACAGCCCGTAGGGCAGGTGTCGCGCGTTGACCAGCAGTCCGGCCAGCGTCGCCGCGATCGGATTGCCGCCCGCCGCGACGATACCGATGAACAGGAACTCCGCGCCGCCCGCGAGCACGACGGTGCCGAGCAGCACCGGCAGCCACACCGGAAAGCCCTCGGCCACCGCGGTCGTACCGTAGGAGATGCCGATGACGGCGACGGCGAGGCACACCGCCGCGATGCCGGACAGTGTCTCCCGGTCCAGTGTTCGCCATATCGAACGCATGTAGCTTATAGTGAACATGGCAGGCCGGTTCGTCAATATGGTTTTCTGTTGGGCGGTTCGGACTCGACGGGAGCTGGGGCATGACGCGGAACGACACCACGACGGCGACGCCGCAGGCGGTGATCGCGGCTTCGCTGCGCCGCGAGCGCACCCGCGCCGGGCTCTCGCTGAGCGAGGTGGCGAACCGGGCGGGCATCGCGAAATCCACGCTCTCCCAATTGGAGTCGGGTAGCGGCAACCCGAGCCTGGAAACCCTGTGGGCGCTATGCGTCGCGCTGGACATGCCGTTCTCCCGGCTGCTCGATCCGCCGCGGCCGACCGTCCAGGTGATCCGGGCGGGCGAGGGGCCGCGGGTGGCCGCCGAGCAGTCGGAATACACCGCGACGCTGCTCGCGTCCGGTTTGCCGAACACTCGCCGCGACCTGTTCCGCATCACCGCCGAACCCGGCCACCCGCGCGCCTCGGACCCGCACATTCCCGGTGTGATCGAGCACGTGCTCCTCGCGACAGGGCGCGCGATGGTCGGCCCGACCGAGTCGCCGGTGGAGCTGGGACCGGGCGACTACATCGCCTATCCGGGCGACGCGCCGCACATCTTCGAGGCGCTGGAATCCGGCACCTGGGCGACGCTCATGGTCGAGTACGGCTGATCCACGTCGGCTTGGGCAGAACTGCGGCCGCCACGCATCGGACGAGCCTCGGTCGGAGTTCGACGCCGGTGCTCAGGCAGCGCCTTCGCCGAGGTACTGCAACCAGATCGGATCGAGGTCCGAGGTCGTCGACAGCAGCCGCCAGTGCGGCCCTTTCGGCGAGACAAGCGGCGAGCGCAACGTCCAGCCGAGCTCGCTCAGCAACTTGTCGGCTTTGCGGTGGTTGCACGGCGCGCAGCTGGCCACGCAGTTCTCCCAGGAATGCTCGCCGCCGCGGCTGCGCGGGACGACGTGGTCGATGGTCTCGGCCTTGCCGCCGCAGTATCCGCAGCGGTAGCGGTCGCGGTGCATGAGCGCGGCCCGTGTCATCGGGACGCGGGCGCGATAGGGGACGCGCACGTAGGTGCGCAGCCGGATGACCGAGGGAACGGCCACCTCGGATCCGGCGGAATGGACGACCGGTCCTTCGGGATTGTGGTGCACGGCGTCGGCTTTGTCGCAGATGAGCAGGACGACGGCACGGCGGGCGGACAACGCGGTGAGCGGCTCGTAGGTGGCGTTCAGAAGCAACACCCGGCGCTTCAACCAGTTGGCGGTCTCGGCCTGGACCGGCGTGAGATGGTGGCCGTGATCGGCACGATGAGGAGCCTCACCCGGGCGGTGGGATCCAGGATGATGATCGGACAAGATGTGCAGCGGAGTAGCCCCCGACCCACGATTGTGGACGTCGGCGGGCTGGAGTTGTCGGTGGGTCCTGGCCTCGTGTGACCGGCCGTGCCGCTGCTTCATCTGGGTGACCCCGATTTCGTCAGGTTCAAGATCATGTGATATCTCCCGTGGAGACTGCCACCAATATGACCATGGAACTCGCCTGATTGCACGGTGATTTCGCACAATGTTGGGTTAACTGCCGCTGAAGAGCCGCCGCTCCGCTATCTGGACCGCGGTCGCGCGGCCCGTCCAGCCGTGGCGGCCGAGCCCGCGCCGGGCACAATGGAGTGCGGGGATTCGACCAATCGAGAGGAACTGATGAGTTCGGGCGAGCAGACCACGACGTCGTTCTACGAGGCGGTCGGCGGCGCGGAGACGTTCCGTCGGCTCGTGGCGGTGTTCTACCGGGAGGTGGCCGCCGACGAGATCCTGCGCCCGCTCTATCCGGAAGAGGATCTCGGCCCCGCGGAGCGCAGGCTGCGCATGTTCCTCGAACAGTACTGGGGCGGTCCGCGCACCTACTCCGACGAACGCGGACACCCGAGGCTGCGGATGCGGCACATGCCGTTCACCATCGGCCCGCTCGAGCGCGACGCCTGGCTGCGCTGCATGCACATCGCGGTCGCGGAGCTCGAGCCGGAGGTCCTCGACGACGAACACCGCAAGGCCCTGCTCGACTATCTGGAGATGGCCGCGTACTCGCTGGTGAACTCGCCGATGTGAGCCGCGAGGCACCGTACCGGCCGGGCAAGGGATTCGCTGTGAATTTGCCAGATAGTGTGACATGCGGTCACCCGTGCGGAATTCGTCGCATGTCTTTGGCACTATTACGAACGTGACAGCTACACCTGCCGTGCAGGCGCCGGCGGATCGCACCGGCCAGCCGTGGTGGCGTTCCGCCGTGTTCTACCAGGTCTACCCCCGTTCCTTCGCCGACTCCGACGGTGACGGCATCGGTGATCTGGGCGGCGTCCGCGAGAAGCTCGGCTATCTGGAATTGCTCGGCGTCGACGCACTGTGGATCTGCCCGGTCATGCGCTCGCCGATGGCCGACGGTGGCTACGACGTCGCCGATCCCCGCGACATCGATGCCCTGTTCGGTGGCATGGCCGCGCTGGACGCGCTCATCACCGAGGCACACGCCCGGCGGCTCAAGGTCACCATGGACCTGGTGCCGAACCACACCAGCAGCGAGCACCCTTGGTTCCAGGCGGCGCTGGCCGCCGCGCCGGGCAGCCCCGAACGGGCGCGCTACATCTTCCGCGACGGCCGAGGACCCAACGGCGACGAGCCGCCCAACAACTGGCCGAGCATCTTCCGCGGTCCCGCTTGGACCAGGGTCACCGAGCCGGACGGCACGCCCGGCCAGTGGTACCTGCACCTCTTCGCGCCGGAACAACCCGACCTGAACTGGGAGAATCCCGAGGTCGTCGCGGATTTCGAGCAGACGCTGCGGTTCTGGCTCGACCGCGGCGTGGACGGTTTCCGCATCGACGTCGCCCACGGCATGGCCAAGCCGCCTGGCCTGCCGGACATGGAGACCGTGTCCACCAAGATGCTCATCCACGACGACAGCGACCCGCGCTTCAACAACCCGGCCGTGCACGACATCCACCGCCGCATCCGCAAGGTGATCGACGAGTACCCGAACGCGGTGTCCATCGGCGAGGTCTGGGTCGACGACAACACCCGCTTCGGCGAATACGTGCGACCCGACGAGCTGCATCTCGCCTTCAACTTCCGTTTGGCCGAGACCGCGTTCACCGCCGAGGCGGTCCGCGACGCCATCGACAACTCGCTGTCCGCGGTCGCGCCGGTCGGCGCCTCGCCCACCTGGACCCTGTCCAACCACGACGTCGAACGTGAGGTCACCCGCTACGGCGGCGGCCCGACCGGGTTGGCGCGGGCCAAGGCGATGATCCTGGTCGAGCTGGCACTGCCCGGCGCGGTGTTCATCTACAACGGCGCAGAACTCGGCCTGCCGAACGTGGACGACCTGCCCGAGGACGTGCTGCAAGACCCCGTCTGGGAACGGTCGGGACGCACCGAACGCGGGCGCGACGGTTGCCGGGTGCCGATCCCGTGGGAGGGCGACCGGCCGCCGTTCGGGTTCACCAAGGGTGAGCGCTCGTGGTTGCCGATTCCGCCGGAGTGGGCCGGGTTGAGCGTGGAGGCGCAGCTCGAGGAGCTCGGGTCGACCGTCTCGCTGTACCGGTTGGCGATCGAATTGCGCGGTCTGCGACCGGAATTCGCGGGTCCGCGGATCGAGTGGTACGGCAGTCCCTCGGGGTGCCTTGCCTTCCGCCGTCCCGGCGGGCTGGTCTGCGTGCTCAACGCGAGCGCCGCGCCGATCCCGCTGCCGCCCGGCGAACTGTTGCTGGCCAGCGCACCGCTGACCAGCGGGCACCTGCCGCCCGACGCGGCCGCCTGGTTGGTCTGATCGCGGTCGGAGCCACACCACGGCCAGAACCGCCTCGATCGGACGCATCTGGGCGGCGCTGCCGACGTGCCAGCGGTCGAGTCGGCGGATGCCGCGTTCGAGATGCTCACCCGCTCGTGACCGTTCCGGCGCTGAAGCGCTCCAGCCGGGCGCCTTCGTTTCCGAATGCGACTCGGGCGCGGGCGGTTTCGCCGGACGGGGCTGGGCTGGTCGGGTCCCCGGCCGGAACGACACGGGGTGAGTGGACGACCGGACGAGCGTCTACTACACAGCATCGTCTACCGTAAGGCCGTGAGCATTCTCGAGACAGTGCTGATCTTCGTCGGCATCCCGCTGGTGATCTACGCGGCGATCGCCGGATTGTCGTTTCTCGGTAAGCCGCTGCCCGGCGAGAAGCCGGTTCACTTCGAACTCGGACAGAAGTGGACCGCGGAGCCGGTGCTGTGGAGTGCTACCGACGAGGTGACCGGACACGGGCACCACGACACCGCTCAGTCGCATGGCAGCCATGCGGCTATCGAATCCGCCCAGGTTGAGCTGATCGGAGGCCGGGCAAGTGGCAAGTTCTAAGTGGCCAGCGGTGGTCGAGGCCGACCTCCCGCACGGGTACGCCCTCACCAGCAGCGGACGCGTGTCCGGTGTGCACGAGGCGGGCGACGTGTTCAAGGAAGCCCCCTTCAGCGATGAAGAGCGGCTCGCCATGGACAACGCGCTGACCGAGGCGACCCGCGCGACCAAGGTGCGTTTCAACATCTACGTGGGCGATCTCGGCGCCGACACAGCGGCGGGCGCGGACGCGCTGTTCGCCACGACCCCCGAGGCGGCGCGCTCGGTGCTCATCGCCGTCTCGCCCAACGAGAAGGCGATCGAGGTCCGCTCCGGCCACGATGTCGCCGACCGTGCCAACGACCGCGTCTGCCAGCTCGGCGTCACCGCCGCGCTCAGCTCGATCCGGCAGGGTCAGCTGATCGACGGTTTGATCTCCGCGGTCCGCGTGATGGCTGCCGCCATCGGTCGCTGACCTCCACGTCACCAGCGTGCTCGCGGCGCGCTCACCCGATCCGGGTGGGCGCGCCGCTCGCGTTTCCGGCTGCGGCGCGGAAACATTGGGGGTTGTCGAGATCGGCGAATCGCGGGCACCTTGGGAAGATGAAAATTCTTGTCACCGGAGCCACCGGCAACATCGGGCGGATGGTTGTCGATCATCTGCTGGCGGGCGGCGCGACCGATGTTCGGGCGCTGTCGAACCACCCCGAGCGCGCCGGGTTCCCCGCGGGCGTCGAGGTCGCGCAGGGCTATCTGCGGCGGCTGTCCTCGTTGCCCGCCGCCTTCGAGGGCGTCGACCGCATGTATCTCGCGCCGGTGCTGGAGACGGTGAACGAGGTGGTCGAGCTGGCGAAGGCGGCGGGCGTCCGGCACATCGTCGACCTGTCCGGCGACGAATCCACCGACTGGCAGCCCATCGCCAAGGCCGTCGAGGGCTCCGGCCTGGACTGGACGCACCTCTACGCCGGTGAGTTCAGCGAGAACGCCGCCATCTGGGCCGACCAGATCAAGGCATCCGACGAGATCCGCGACCCACACCCCGAGGCCGCCAACGCGCCCCTCACGATGGACGACATCGCCCGCACCGCGGCGAAGGTGCTGCTCACCGAGGGGCACGCGGGCAAGACCTACGAGCTGACCGGCCCGGAGACGCTCACCAGGGCCGAGAAGATCCACGCCATCGGCGCCGCCCTCGGCCGGGACCTCACCGTCGTTCAGGTGCCACGTGACGAAGCCATCCGGATGCTCGAACCGGCGATGGGCTCGTACGCGGAGTGGTACGTCGACGGGATCGCGAGCATGGTCGAGCACCCGCAGAAGCCGACAACCACGATCGCGGACGTCACCGGTGCGCCGGCCACGAGCTTCGCGCAGTGGGCAAGGGACAACGTCGAACTGTTCCGCTGAGCTGCGCACTCGGTGGCGGCACGGGCACCGAATTCCGCTCACCTGCGCACTCGGCGCATTGCCTGGTCGTATTCTGCGACAGTGGCAGCGAAATCGGTGCCCACCGCGCGACCGTCCGGTCGACGGCGTGCGCTCGGGATCGCGTGCGTGGTCGTGGTGGCGGCGCTCGGATTCGTCACGCGACCCTTCGAATGGCCCGCGACGGTAGTGGTCCTCGTCGTCGCCGCGGTCGCCCTGGGGTGGGCGCTGCGTCCGTCGAGTGCCGCCCACCCGAAAACCACGCCGCTGCGCAGGGGCACGGCAGTGTGGTCGGGGCTGTTGCTCGCGGGTGCCGGGTGGGAGGCGTACGCGTATGTCCGCCAACCGGATTGGTCCAAACCCCATGACGAATACCCCACCCTCTCGACCCTGATCGATCCGGCCATCGAACAGGGCCCGCTCCGCTTCGCCGCCTGGTTGGCCTGGCTGGCGATCGGCTGGTGGCTGGTCACCCGATGAACGGAGGAACCCACGTCGTAGTCGGCTTCGCCATGCTTCTCGCGATCGCCCTCGCCCTCACCGCCCTGGCCCACATGCGCCGCGACCTGCTCACCCCACTCAGCGCCGTGGCCGCCGCCGCACTCACCAGTCGACCCGTCCGCATCATCGCGGTCCTCTGCTGGGCCTGGCTCGGCTGGCACTTCCTCGCCCGCTGAGCACCGAAGGCCGCTCCCACACAGGCACTGCACGCCTCACATAGCCGGTGGCTATGTGAGGCGTCGAAACGATATGTGGGAGCGGCAGGGACTAGCGCGCGTCGAAGGCTCGCGCGCGCAGCGAGCGTTCGATGCCCGCCTTGCCCTCGGAGACCAGGCGGAGCAGGGCGGGCGGGTGGTTGTCGGCGAGGAACTTGTCCGCCGCGGCGACCGCGTCGTCGGTGATCTCCCAGGACGGGTACAGGCCGACGACGACCGTCTGCGCGACCTCGCTGGAACGCCGCTCCCACACCGCGGGGATCTCGGCGAAGTACCGCTCCACGAACGAGCCGAGCAGCTCGCCCTGACCGGCCGGGGCGAAGCCGCCGACGATCGCGCGGGCGGTGATGTTGGGCAGCGAGTCGTCGTCCATCACCTTGGTCCACGCCTCTTCCTTGACCTCGGCGATCGGTCGCGCGGTCGCCGCGGCCGCGGCCTGGCGCTTGCCCGCCGCGGTCGGATCGTTGGCGAGCTCGCGGTCGATGGCCGGGGTGGCCGTGCCCTCGGCGTCGATCTCGCCCGCCGCGGCGAGGGCGCTGACCAGGCGCCAGCGCAGATCCGTGTCGACCGCGAGTCCGCCGAGACCGACCGAGGAGGGGTCGCCGTCGAGCAGTTCGCGCAGCACCTCGGTGTGCCAGCCCGACAGCCGCGCGCCGGTCAGCGCGTTGACGAAGGCCAGCTGGTGATCCGAGCCCGGCTCGGCCTCGCGCGCCAATTCCAGCAGGCGATCGGCGAATTGGGGCCAGCCCACCGAATCGGCCCACGCGGGGTCGGCGTAGCTGCCGATCGCGGTGTGCGCCTGCATGAGCAGCCGCTGCACGACGCCGATTTCGGTCTCCGCGCCGACGCCGCGCTGCACGAGCGCGACGAAATCGCGGGCCTTGAACTCGGCCTGCCTGGTCATCTCCCACGCCGCCGACCAAGCCAGCGTGCGGGGGAGCGGCTCGGCGATGTCGGCGATCCGGTTGACGAGCACGTCCAGCGAGTCGGCGTCCAGCCGCACCGAGCAGTAGGTCAGGTCGTCGTCGTTGACCAGCACGAACTTGCCGCGCGGCACGCCGACCAGCTCCGGCACCTCGGTGCGCTCGGCGGCGTCGAGATCCAGCTCGACGCGGTGGGTGCGGACCAGCTTGCCGTCCTGGTCGTCGTAGACACCGACCGCCAGCCGGTGCACGCGACGCTCGCCCGCGCCGGGGGCGGCGCCTTCCTGGACGACGGCGAACGAACCGAACTTGCCATCGGCGTCGACCTGGAAGTCGGGCCGCAGGATGTTGAGGCCGGTGGTCTTGAGCCACTGCGCGCCCCAGGTCGACAGGTCACGACCGGAGGACTTCTCCAGCGCGGTCAGCAGGTCGTCGAAAGTGGCGTTGCCGTAAGCGTGTTCGGCGAAGTAGTCGCGCAGACCCGCCAGGAACGGCTCCAGCCCGACGTAGGCCACCAGCTGCTTGAGCACGCTCGCGCCCTTGGCGTAGGTGATGCCGTCGAAGTTGACCTCCACTGCGGCGAGATCCGGGATGTCGGCCGCGATGGGGTGCGTCGACGGCAGCTGATCCTGCCGGTACGCCCAGGACTTCTCCACATTGGCGAAGGTGGTCCACGCGTTGGTGTACTCGGTGGCCTCGGACTGGCACAGCACCGAGGCGAAGGTGGCGAACGACTCGTTCAGCCACAGGTCGTCCCACCACTTCATGGTGACCAGGTCGCCGAACCACATGTGCGCCATCTCGTGCAGCACGGTCTCGGCGCGGCGCTCGTAGGACGCGCGGGTCACCTTGGAACGGAAGACGTAGTCCTCCAGGAAGGTCACCGCGCCCGCGTTCTCCATCGCGCCCGCGTTGAACTCCGGCACGAACAGCTGGTCGTACTTGCCGAAGGCATACGGCACGCCGAAGTTGGCGTGGTAGAAGCCGAAACCCTGCTTGGTCTCGGTGAAGAGGCGGTCGGCGTCCATGTGCTCGGCCAGCGACGCGCGGCAGTAGATGCCGAGCGGGATCGAGCCGTGCTCGTCGGTATAGGTGTCGGTCCACTTCGCGTACGGGCCCGCGATCATGGCGACCAGGTAGGTGCTCATCCGCGGCGTGGTGGCGAAGGTGTGCACGGCGACACCGCCGGACTCCCGCTTGCTGCCCGCGCCGTTGGAGACGACCTCCCAGTCGGCGGGTGCGGTGGCAGTGATGTCGAAGGTGGCCTTCAGATCCGGCTGATCGAAGCAGGCGAACATGCGCTTGGCGTCGGCGGTCTCGAACTGCGAGTACAGGTAGACCTTGTCGTCGGTCGGATCGACGAACCGGTGCAGGCCCTCGCCGGTGTGCGAGTACACGCAGTCGGCCTCGACGACCAGCTCGTTGCGCTCGGCCAGGTTGTGCAGCGCGATGCCCTTGGCCTCGTCGTAGTCGGAGATGTCGAGCGGGATGCCGTTGAGCACCGCCGAGCGCACGCCGGCCGCGACGATGTCGATGAAGGTGCTCGCGCCGGGCGTCGCGGTGAAGGTGACGGTGGACTTCGAGCCGAACGTCTCGCCGACCGTGCCGTCGGTGCCGGTCGGCTGGTCGGTGAGATCGAGTTCGATGCGGTAGTTCTCGACGCCGACCGTGGCGGCGCGCTCGATCGCCTGGTCGCGGGTGAGATTCGGGGCAGACATGGAACTCCTTCGCTCTTCGACGAACACGGCACGGTGCGAGCTCGCGGCGGGATCGCCCACCGGGAGCGCGACAGCGTCCACAATGCCACCGGGCGGGTCCGCCCGCGCGGAACTTTCTCGCCAACCCTAGTGGGCGCAGTCGGACGAGGTCCGTCCCCCGATCGCGCATGGCCGGAGCGAATGCGGGGTGCGCCCCGCCGGCACATGCGGACTTGGTCTGTCTTCGAGTCGCGCATGGGGGAGCGAATGCGGGGTCACGTCAGATGGGGTGGCCGGACGCGGCGGTCCTCCGCGCATCGCCCGGAAAGGGGTGCACCCGGTCCGGTCCAGGCCTCGAGCGTGCGGGCCGGTGCGAAGGCCGGGGCACACGCCCGGCGGGCGCAGGCGGCGGCACCGGCCGCCGCAGACCACGGCGGTATCGTTCCTGTGCAGCGCAGACACACATCCACGGATTCGGAGGCTCCACGTTGAAGCATGTGCACGCCGGTAAGGTGCGCGACCTGTACGAGGACGGCGACACGTTGCTGCTTGTGGCCTCCGATCGGGTCTCGGTGTACGACGTGGTGCTGCCGACGCCGATCCCGGAGAAGGGCGCGCTGCTGACCCAGCTGTCGAACTGGTGGTTCCAGTTCTTCGCCGACGTGCCCAACCACGTGCTGTCCACCACCGACGTTCCCGCGGAGTTCGCGGGCCGCGGTGTGCGGGTCAAGCCGCTGAAGATGGTGCACGTGGAGTGCATCGCGCGCGGCTACCTCACCGGCTCGGGTCTGAAGGAGTACGAGCGCACCGGCACCGTGTCCGGCGTCGCGCTGCCGCCCGGCCTGCGCGACGGCGACAAGCTGCCCGAGCCGATCTTCACCCCCACCAGCAAGGCGTCCGAGGGCCACGACGAGCCGATCACCTTCGCCGACGTGGTGAACCAGGAGGGCCGCGAGGTCGCCGAGCAACTGCGCGATCGCACCCTCGACATCTACCTTCGCGGCGCAGAGCACGCCGCGAGCAAGGGCGTCATCATCGCCGACACCAAGGTCGAATTCGGCTGGGACGGTGACATTCTCACCCTCGGCGACGAGGTGCTCACCTCCGACTCCTCACGCTTCTGGCCCGCCGATCAGTGGGAGCCCGGGCACCCGCAGCCGTCCTTCGACAAGCAGTTCGTCCGGGACTGGTCCACCTCGACCGGCTGGGACAAGGAGCCTCCGGGGCCGGAGATTCCGGCCGACATCGTCGAGGCGACCCGCCGCAAGTACCAGGAGGCGTTCGAGCTCATCACCGGCGTGCGGTGGGCGTCGGCCTGAGCGCTGCCCGACCCCGGGTTCTCAGGGGCGAGCGTCGTCGGTCCGGTCGGCTTCCGCGCGCAGGTGTTCGGTGAGGCGGTCCAGGTAGGGCCGCTGCCCGGCGATCAGCTTGTCGCGGGCGGTAGACAGGTCGAACCACTCGGCGCGGTCGATCTCCGGGAAGGCGACGAGGCGGCCGGAGTGCGGCGGCCACTCCATTTCGAAGGTGCCCGGGTCGACCTCGGCCGGATCGAGGTCGCCCTGTACGGCCCACGCGACAATCCGCTTGCGCCCGCTGCTGTAGCGGACTTCACCCAGCGGGATCCATTCCCCTTCCGGTGCGGGTAGTCCCAGCTCTTCGGTGAATTCGCGGCGCGCGGCCAGTGCGGCATCCTCGGTCTCCGGGTCGTATTCGCCCTTGGGGATCGACCAGGCCGCGTTGTCTTTGCGCGCCCAGAATGGCCCGCCCATGTGGCCGAGCAGGACCTCGGGATCGCCCGAGGTGGTGCGAAACAGGAGGACGCCCGCGCTGAATGTCGCTGTCACACCAGCAGTCTGCCGCGTCACCCGACCGTTTCCTGGTTCAACCGCACGGAATATCAGCTTGGAAGGCTGAGGATCCGCGTCGGAAGTGCCGACCGGAACTCAGTTCCGCGCCACCATAACCTGACGCAGACGCGCCGCACGCAGCGTCAGATAGTCCCGCTCCGGCACACTCGTGGTTCGGCGAGCCGCCGCGGTGTAGTTCGCGACGGCGGCCGGATACTCGCCCGCCATCTCGTGCAGATGCCCGCGCACCGCGTCCAGCCGGTGACCCGCGCCCGCGAGCGGCTCCGCGAGGGTGTCGATCAGCGCCAGCCCCGCCGACGGACCGTGCACCATCGCGACCGCGACGGCGCGATTCAGCGCCACCACCGGATTCGGCGCGATGCGTTCGAGCAGGTTGTACAGCGCAAGGATGCGCGGCCAGTCGGTGTCCTCCGCGCGCGGCGCCTGCCCGTGCACGGCCGCGATCGCCGCCTGCACCTGGTAGGCGCCGGTGAGGCCGTGCGACAGGGTGCCGGTGACCAGCCGCACGCCCTCGGTGATCATCGCCCGATCCCACCGGCCGCGTCGCTGTTCGGCCAGCGGGATCAGTTCGCCGTGCGGACCGACACGGGCGGCCCGGCGAGCATCGGTCAGCAGCATGAGCGCCAGCAGCCCGGTGACCTCGACGTCGTCGGGCAGCAGCCGGTGCACGGCGCGGGCGAGCCGGATGGCCTCGCCCGAAAGGTCCGTGCGCTGCAACTCGGCGCCCGAAGTGGTGGTGTGCCCTTCGTTGAAGATCAGATACAGCACGTGCAGCACCGAGCCGAGTCGCTCTCGCCACTCGGCGTCGTCGGGCCTGGCGAACGGGCGATCGAGTGCGGCGAGGCGCTTCTTGGCCCGCGCGATGCGCTGGGCCATGGTCGGCTCCGGCAGCAGGAACGCGCGCGCGATCTCCGCGGTGGTCAGCCCGCCGACCGCCCGCAGTGTCAACGCGATCGCACTCGCCGAGGACAACGCGGGGTGACAGCACAGGAAGAACATCGCCAGGGTGTCGTCCCGGTCGACGGTCTCGGCGTCCGGCACCTCGCGCTCGAAAACCGTTGTCTCCCTGCGCCTGCGGGCCATCTCGGCGCGCACCGCGTCCGCCATCCTGCGCTGCGCGACCTGGACGAGCCAGCCGCGCGGGTTGTCCGGGAGCCCCGCCGTCGGCCACTGGGTCGCGGCGGCGAGCAGGGCCTCCTGAACGGCGTCCTCGGCGGCGTCGAAGTCACCGAAACGGCGCACCAGGACGCCGAGGACCTGGGGCGCCAGTTCGCGCAGCAGGGCCTCGGCGTCGGGCGGAAGGGTCACAGCTCGGTGGCGGGAGCGCTCATCACCGCGCGCACTTCGATGTACTCACCGATCGGCTTGCCGCCGGGACCGGGCGCGGCCGAGGCCTGGGCGGCGATCTGCAACGCGCGTTCGGGGCTGTCCACGTCGACGAGCCAGTACCCCGCCAGGAATTCCTTGGTCTCGGGGAACGGGCCGTCGGTGATCACGGGTGCGGAGCGGCCGTCCGCGCTGACGATGCGCGCGCTTTCCGGTCCCGCCAGGCCCTGCGCGTCGACCAGTTCGCCCGACTTGGCCAGCTCCTCGCCGAGCGCGCGCTGAAAGTCGATGTGCGCCTTGATGTCCTCCGGCTCCCACTCCGACATCGGGGTGTCGCAGTAGGCGGCTTCGCTGTAGGTCTTGATCAGCATGTACTTCACGGTCGTCTCCTCGCGGATCGGCGCGCCCCTTCGGCGCTCTCGCGGGTAGGTCGGAGCGGTGCGCGCCGCTTCGACACATCGCTCACGAGAAATTCGGTGATCTGGATCACAGTGAAGTCGACGTGTCCGCCAGGCGATCGGGATCGACCGGCTCGCCCGCGGTGATCAGCTCCTTGATCCGGTCGGTCACGTCCCACACGTTGACGTTCATGCCCGCGAGCACCCGGTTCTCCGCGTCCAGCCAGAACGCGACGAACTCGCGACCCTCCAGATCGCCGCGCACCACGACTCGCTCGTACTCGCCTGGCGCGGCGAACCCCGTGTACTCCATGCCGAGGTCGTACTGATCGGTGAAGAAGTAGGGCAGCCGGTCGTAGGTCGCCGACTTGCCGAGCATGGTCGCCGCCGCGACCGCGGGCTGGTTGAGCGCGTTGGCCCAGTGCTCCACCCGGATACGGCGGTCGAGCCGAGGATGCTGCTGTTCGGCGATGTCGCCGACGGCGACGATATCCGGATCGCTGGTGACCAGGCTCGCGTCGACGAGCACGCCCTTGTCCACCTCGAGCCCCGCCTCGGCGGCGATCTCGATATTCGGCTTGGCGCCGACCGCGACCAGCACGGCGTCGGCGGCGACGGTCGTCCCGTCGGCCAGCCGCAGTCCGTCGGCGATCGCCGTCGCGATCCCGTCGTGCGTGGTGATCTCCTCGACCTGCGCGCCGAGTCGTAGGTCGACGCCGTGCGCCCGATGCAGGTCGGCGAAGACCGCGCCCATCTCGGGTCCGAGCGCGCCGAGCAGCGGCTGTTCGGCGGTCTCCACGATGGTGACGTCCATCCCGGCGGCACGGGCGGCCGCCGCGACCTCGAGGCCGATCCAGCCCGCGCCGATGATCGCGAGCCGGTTGCTCTGGCCGAAGAGGCCGATCAGGGTGTCGGAGTCCTCGATGTGGCGCAGCGTGTAGACGTTGGGGGTGTCGGCGCCGGGCAACGGTAACGTGCGGGGCGTGGATCCGGTGGCCAGCGCGAGTTTGTCGTAGGAGAGCGTGGAGTCGTCCGGCAGGATGATCGTCTTCGCGTCCCGATCGATCGCGCTCACGGTCGTGCCGAGCAGCAGGTCCACATTGTGGTCGCGATACCACTGCGCCGGTTCCACGGTGAAATCCGCGAGCTGCTTCTTGCCGAACAAATGCTCCTTGGACAGCGGAGGTCGTTCGTAGGGCAGATGTTCCTCGGCGCCGACGAGGGTGATCTTCCCGTCGAAATCGTTGTCGCGCAGGGCTTCCGCCGTCTTGGCCGCGGCGAGACCGCCGCCGACGATCACGAAACGCCGATCCGAGGTCATTGCGGACTCCTTCTCGGGAGGGAACGCGTGCCCACTCGAGCCTACTGTCGGCGGGTGTTCCGCAACGCGGTATCCGGACATCGGTTCGGGCCGGGAACGAATCGTCCGGCGGCGTGGTTGGTTCCGGGTAACGGCGCCCGCGCGCCGTGCTTCCTGCATGCGATCGAGAGGAACGACCCGTGACCGACACGGCCGAGAAGAACGTCGCCGACTTCTGGTTCGACCCGCTGTGCCCCTGGTGTTGGATCACCTCCCGCTGGATCTTGGAGGTCGAGCAGGTCCGCGACATCGAGGCGCGCTTCCACGTGATGAGCCTCGCTGTGCTGAACGAGGGCCGCGATCTGCCCGAGCAGTACCGCGAACTGATGAACAGCGGCTGGGGTCCGGTGCGCGTCGCCATCGCCGCCGCCAAGGACCACGGCGACAAGGTGCTCTCCCCGCTCTACACCGCGATGGGCAGCCGCATCCACGATCGCAAGGCCGAGTACGAGCGGCCGACCATGCAGGAAAGCCTGGCCGCGGTGATCGCCGACGCGCTCGCCGAGGTCGGTCTGCCCGCGGAGCTCGCCAAGGCCGCGGAGAGCACCGAGTACGACGAGGCCCTGCGCAAGAGCCATCACGAGGGCATGGACAAGGTCGGCAAGGACGTCGGCACCCCGACCATCCACGTCAACGGTGTCGCGTTCTTCGGTCCGGTGCTCTCGCGCATTCCGCGCGGCGAGGAAGCGGGCAAGATCTGGGACGGCGTCGTCGCGCTAGCCTCCTACCCGCACTTCTTCGAGCTCAAGCGGACCAGGACCGAGGACCCGGTCTTCGACTGAATACGAGACCGGGCGC
This sequence comes from Nocardia amikacinitolerans, assembly GCF_900215415.1. Classification (NCBI taxonomy): domain Bacteria; kingdom Bacillati; phylum Actinomycetota; class Actinomycetes; order Mycobacteriales; family Nocardiaceae; genus Nocardia; species Nocardia amikacinitolerans. The sequence continues at coordinate 291,107 of NZ_OBEG01000003.1, forward strand.
CGCGCGGTCGCGGCGCCCGGTCCGGTCGCTCAGGGCACCGACTTCGGCGGCAGACTCGGCACCTCGCCGTACGGGCCGTACGGCACGGCGCCCACCGGCGGCCGCGGGCTCGGGCGCAGGAACAGCTTGCCGTGCCTGCTGCGGTCGCGCAGCGCCCACATTCGCCAGGTCAGCACCGGGTGCGAGGACAGGGCGTTGACGAACCAGACGAACCCGCCCTTCTCGGTCGCGGCGCGGTCGGCCATCTCGTCGAAGCCGACGAGGGTGTTCATGTACTTGCCCGCCGCCAGCGTTCCCATGGCCGCGGCCGCGCCGGTGTGCCGGTTGCAGTAGCCGTGATTGTCGGCGGTGTACTCCTGCGAGCGGATCAGCGAGCTGCCGAGGATCGGCAGGAACGGCACGAGGAACATGCCCAGCTGTCGCCAGTACGAGGTGTGCCCGGCGGCGATGTGGCCGACCTCGTGGCCGATGATGAACGCGAGCGCGTCGGGTTCGCGTGCCTTGCCGCCGATTTCGAACAGGTCGCTGTAGACGACGACGAAGCGCCGGAAGCCGTGCCCGGAGGCGAAGGCGTTGATCTGGCCGTTGCCGAGCACCACGTAGGCGTCGGGCACCTTCGCCATGCCGAAGCGGGCCGCCGCGTCGACCACCATCTGGTAGCCCTCGGGGAACTGCGTCGGCGACATCTTCACGCCGTTCACCCGCCGCGAGGCGTAGTTGATACCGCGCCCGACCCAGACCAGGATCGGCGCGAAGACGAGCAGCAGCAGATAGTCGCTCGGCACCGCCCCGTCGGCGAGCGTCACGATGAGCATGGCGATCGCGATCAGATATGCGACCGCCGTGCACACCACCACCAGAACGAGCAGCGGGATCTCCCACCTGTGCCTGGCGGGCATCCCGAACGGAGAGAGACCGCGCGGCATGTTCTTCGGCGGCACGGGTGGTGGCGCGCCGTAGGGCGTCAGGTGCTCGGCGTAAGGCGACGTTGGCTGAGCGCCATAGGGCGTGGTGGATCCGGTGCTGTGCGGCGGCGTCGGCCGAGCGCCGTAAGGCGACGTGGATCCAGCGCTGTAAGGCGACGCAGACCCAGCGCCGTAGGGCGACGTCGGTTCAGTGCCGTGCGGCCTCGAAGTCGCGGTGTCGTAGGTCGGGTGGGCGCCGGTGTGCTGCGGTATCGCCGAGCCGGGCTGCGGCGGTTGCTGTTCCTGCCCCCACCCGCTCGGCGGCGCGTACGGGGAGTCCGGCTGGTCGGCTCGGTCCGGCGGCGTCGGTTCGTGCGGCTGCATGAAATGCACTCTATTCATCGGTGGGGGCGGGGTTCTCGCGTCCGAGGCGCCAGCGCCGCGTGCTGTCGCACACACGCTGGTCAGTGCCCGCTGGCACGTCTCGTGTCAGCAGATTCGCGCCGGACGGCTCCGGTGTTAATGGCGGATGGTGCCCACCCGGATCGGCCGTCGAGCGGCCTGACAGAATCGCAGCCATGCGCGTATACCTGGGTGCCGACCATGCCGGTTTCGAACTGAAGAATCACGTCAAGGCCCATCTCCAGCAGGCGGGCCACGAGGTCGTCGACTGCGGCGCCCTCGAGTACGACGCCCTGGACGACTACCCCGCCTTCTGCATCGAGGCGGCCCGTCGCACCGTCGCCGATCCCGGCAGCCTCGGCCTGGTCTTCGGCGGCAGCGGCAACGGCGAGCAGATCGCCGCGAACAAGGTGCCCGGCGCCCGTTGCGCCCTCGCGTGGAGCGTGGAGACCGCGAAGCTCGCCCGTGAGCACAACAACGCGCAGCTGATCGGCATCGGCGGCCGCATGCACTCCACCGAGGAGGCGCTGGCCATCGTCGACGCGTTCGTCTCGACCCCGTGGTCCGACGAGGAGCGCCACCAGCGCCGCATCGACATCCTGGCCGAGTACGAGAAGACCGGTGTCGCTCCCGCCGTCCCGGCGTACTGAGGTCGCGACGACGGATGCCTGAAGGGCACACGCTGCACCGCTTGGCGAACCAGCATCAGCGAGCTTTCGCCGGCGGTGTGGTGCGGGTGTCGAGTCCGCAGGGCCGGTTCGCCGACGGCGCCGCGCTGGTGGACGGACAGCGACTCGTGCGCTCGGAAGCGCACGGCAAACACCTACTGCACCATTACGAATCGGGCCTCGCGGTGCACGTGCACCTCGGGCTCTACGGCAAGTTCTACGACGCGGAACCGCCGATGGGCGTGCCCGTCGGGCAGGTCAGGATGCGGATGGTCGGCGAAGGCTTCGGCACCGATCTGCGCGGTCCCGCGGCCTGCGAGGTGCTGCTGCCGCCGGAGGTCGAGGCGCTGACCGACCGCCTCGGCGCCGACCCGCTGCGTCCCGACGCCGATCCGGACCGCGCCTTCGCGCGAATCCGCCGTTCCCGCAGGCCGATCGGCGCGCTGCTGATGGACCAGAGCGTGATCGCCGGTGTCGGCAACGTCTACCGCGCCGAAGTGCTCTTCCGGCACGGCATTTCGCCCTACCGTCCCGGCGTCGACCTGAGTGCCGAAGAGTGGAGCGCCCTCTGGTCGGATCTGGTCGAGCTGATGCCCGTCGGCGTGGCGACCGGCCGCATGCACGTCGTCCGTCCCGAACACGATCACGGCGAGCCGTCATACGCTCCCGACCGCCCGCGCACCTACGTCTACCGCCGCCTCGGCGCGGGTTGCCGAGTATGTGCCGAGCCGGTTGCCCACGCGGTGCTGGAAGGGCGCAACCTCTTCTGGTGCCCCGCCTGCCAGCCGAGCTGACCTCCTTCGGGACCCCACCCGCGCCCGCGGACGGGGTTTGCGGAGTTCAGCCGGCGACGGCCGCGTCTATCTCCGGTTCGTCGGAATCGGAGAACGCGAACCGTCGCCCGCCCGCCGTCTTGGCCGTGTACATCGCCCGATCGGCGCGCCGCAGCAGATCGGTGAAGTCGCACGGGGCGCCCGGCGGGTTGTAGGCGGTGCCCACACTCGCCGAGACCGGCACCGGGCCCGCCGAGGACCACACCGGGTCGCGCAGCGCTCCCACGATGCGGTTGGCGATCTCGGTGAGCGTCTTGCCGTCCCGGTTCACCGCGAGCACGAACTCGTCACCGCCGTACCGGCAGATCACCGTGTCGGGCGGGCAGACCTCGCGCAGCCGGTTGGCCAGTTCGACGAGTACCTCGTCGCCGACGGCGTGCCCGTACCCGTCGTTGATCTGCTTGAACCGGTCCAGGTCGATGAGCAGCAGCCCCACGCAGCTGTTCGGGTCGGTGGCCATGCGGCGCACCTGGTCCTGGAGCAAGGTCCGGTTGGCGAGGTCGGTGAGCGCGTCGTGGGTGGCCTCGTGGCGGAGCCGGTGCTGGAGGGCCGCGATCTCCTGAACCCGCAGCGACACCTTGGCCGAAAGACTCTGCTCCTGCTGGGCCAGCGCCCGCTCCTGCAGGGCCTGGGCGTAACTGTCGATGGCCTGGCTGGCGACGAACGGCCAGCGGGTCGCCACCAACGAGCCCGGTCGGCCCGAGGGGAAGCCGAGCAGCCAGCGACTGGCCTGCGCGAGCATCCTGGTCCGCTCGAACGGCGGCTCGGCGAGCCGGGCGCCGAGCATCCGCGCCTCCGGCACCGGGAAAGGCTCGTGCCTGGCCAGATACAGCAACCGTTCGACCAGCTCGATGAGAACAGGCTCCAGCTGATGCGGCGTCGTGTGCGAACCCGGTTCGGAGCACACGGCCCGTGCCCAGGCGCGACACATCGCGGCGACTGGCGGTTCGATGTCGGTCGCCATCGCATTCACCGACCGTGGGCAACGTCGGTACCCGGGTGCCCTGTGCGCACACAGGTGCCGGCCTCACCCCGATCACTACTGCTACGCGGTTGTGTCCACCTCGCTCGGCGCACGCTCACCGCCCCCTTTCCAGATACCCCCGTCCGGCAAAAAGGATCCTAGCAAGCCACTCGGCACTGAAAAACGGCGTTTTACAACGAGTTTTCGATGCCTCGCGAATGGCGATCGGATGTGTGATCGTTACAGCGGCGCGGGTGTTACACATCAATTTTCGTTCGCTGGAGAGTCGCGGGTCGACACGCCGGGAGTGTGCTGAACGGGCCGGTCGACGCGGGGTTCCGCGCGTGCGCCGCGGTCTGGGACCGCACGGTTCGTTCCGTCCGGAACGCGGTGGTCGCCATCGGTGATTCATTCGGCGTGTCGCGAGGGTGGTCGCCGAGCTGGAATCCGTTCAGCGGCCGGTCCACGCGCGACACGGGGTCGGTGCCTGTCGGCCGCGAGAGCTCCGCGACTCGTCCGGCGATCTGATCAGGGCCGAGGGCTGACGATGCACCGTGCGGACGGGGGCGATTGGCGTTTCCTGAACCGGATTCGGTACAGTGCGTGGTGCACACGACATCGTGGCGATCCCATCGATGTCGTATGCCTGCGGGTGTAGTTCAATGGTAGAACCTCAGCCTTCCAAGCTGATGGTGCGGGTTCGATTCCCGTCACCCGCTCAACGCACGATTCATACTCGTCGGCGGCCCCCGCCACCGCGAGGCCTCGGGGTGTAGCGCAGCTTGGTAGCGCATCCGCTTTGGGAGCGGAGGGTCGCAGGTTCAAATCCTGTCACCCCGACCATCTTTCGATCCTCCCGGACCGATCGGGATCGGTACCGTGATCGCCGTGGTTGATGCGATGGGGCACGGCCCACTCAGTTTCAGCGGCCCTGGCCGCCCGACGCGACCGTCGGCATCGTGACGGAGACCGGGCGGGTCTTTCATCGCGGCGTCGACTGTCCCGGGTATCGGCAGGGTGTCGCGAACTCGCGCCGACACGGCAGGCGGATCGCGCCGGTCGAACAGGTGACCTCCGCTGACGCGCGTCGTCGAGGCAAGGGCGTGTGCAACAAATGCTGGCCGTAGGGGATTCCTCTCCGGACGGGGCGGGCCGGACTGGCCGGTGCGTCTCGACCGGAGAGGAATCCCGGGCATCCCGAGTCCCGTTGGGGGAGAGGGGACTCGGGTGCCTGCGGGATGTGGGGTGTCGAGTGTCGGCGCATGGCATCTACCTCCTATCGGATGGGCAGTCGGTGCTGCGGGTGGGTCAGCTGTAGAGGCGGGTCAGGAAGGCGTTCATGTTGTCGCGGACCCGGTCGATCTTCTCCTCGGGTGTGAGGTCCTCGCGGTAGCGGCTGCCGAGGGCGGGGCGCTTCTTGCCGCGCGCGTACAGCGAGCAGGCCAGATCGGTGCACATGTAGGTGCCGATCGAGTTGCCGCGGCGGCCGGAATCGCCCGCCTTGTGCGCGGTCATCAGGACGACATCGCCGCCGGTGTGCGTGGTCAGGCAGATCGCGCACAGCTGCGGCTTGCCGGTCCCGCCGGTCTCGTAGCGCAACGCGACGCCGACCAGCCGTTCGTCCTGCGGAACCACCAGATAGCAGCGGCCCGGCAACGTCGGATCACCCCAGCCGAGGAAATCCAGATCGTCCCACGGCCGCTCCGCGAGATCCCGCGGCACGGACAGCCGCTTGGCGTCACCCTTGGAACAGTTGACGAACGACGACCTGATATCGCGTTCGGTGACAGGTTTCATGACAGTGTCGACTCCTTCCGGTCGATGGTGAACAAACCGACGTGACGTTACGGACCGCCTCGCCCCCGGAACAACGGATTTTCCGGCGCTATGGCGTCGAGGTGGCCGAAAGCGGCTGAGTCGATCACGCGGCACCGTGCAAAATCCGGATGCCCGAGCGGAGTTCGGGTGCTTGGGTGGGGGATGGAGCGATGTGCGGAGTGTGGTGGGCTGCTGCCCGAGTCGGGGGACTGTTGGCGGCGGGTGGGGGAGTTGTTGGAGGTGGAGCAGCGGGTTCTGGATGGAGGTGAGGGGGCGCTGCGGGCGCACTACTTCGCGATCGCGACTTATCAGTTGCAGCATCCGTCGCGGATGAGTCGGGTTGCCGCGGAGCTGCTTCGGAGTGGGGTGGCGCGGATGTTGGATGATCCGGTGCCGATCGCGCAGTTGCGGCGGGAGGTGCGCAGGGAGACGCGAGGGGTGAAGGTGGCGGGTACGCCGGGGGATCGGTCGGAGGTGGATCCGCGGTGGCCAACGGACTGGGCGGTGGCCGCGGTGGATGTGTTGGGGCGGCCGGATTCGGAGTATGTCGTGGCGGTGCGGGAGTGGGCCGCGGTGACGATTGCGGCGTTGGATGCGGTGGTGCCGAGGAGGGCGTAGGGGGTTGTGGCCCTGCCGCCTTCCCCGTCAGCGGATTGCGGCCAAGCGGGTGAGGTGGGTGGCGAGGGCGGGGGTGGTGACCGGGGCGAGGGTCAGGTCGGTGGTGGTTGTCAGGAGGTAGCGGCCGTCGTCGGTGAAGTCCAACCAGGTGCGGTGGCGGGTCGGTGGTGACATCGGGTCTTGCGGCGCGACGGTGACGGTGATGAACCCGCGCGCGTCGATCGGACGGTGCAGGGTCTCGCGGAAGGTGGCGGCGCGCAGTGCGGCATCGGACTGTTGTTGCCAGAGATGGGGATCCGCGTGGAGGACGGCCTCGCGTGGTTCACGCATCGGCGCGAGGCGGCCGGGGGGAGCCGAGCCCATGGCGGCTACCAGGTGCTGGGCGACTTTCCTTGCGTGGCAGGCGATCACGGTGACATCGCACGGTCCAGCGACGATCACCGTTCCCCACACCAGGTGGGTGGCGCCGAAGGCGAGGATGGGCTCGTCGGTGCGTCCGTCCCGGACGTAGCGGTCGCCGGAGACGGTGATGGTGGTGACGTCCCCGCGGGCGCAGAGGGTGAGCGCGCCGGTCAGGTCGGGGTCGGCGTTGCGGGGAAAGCGTTCGGCGAGCTTCAGCTTGTCCCAGTCGTTTTCGCTGCGGACGGTACCGCGGTGGGCCATGTTGATCGGGTAGGGGCGGCGGTCGAGGCCGGTCTCCACCGACCACACGTAGGTGAACTCGTCCGGCGTGAAGACCCACTTCACCGCGCGCCCTCACCGCTCGGGTCGGGCGCGCCGAACACGGGCACGGCGTCGCCGGAGGCGACGAGGGTGGAGTTGTAGCCGAAGGTCAGCGTGTCCTGCGCGTCGGCAAGCGCCTCGGCGGCGGCGATATCGTGCGCCATCTTGCGCGGACCGCCCTCGATCGCCTCGAGCACCGGGTCCGGATTCGGCACGTAGGGGTCGGGCGGCGGTGGAATGGCATCGCGGATCGCTTGGGCCGCCGACGAATTCGACTCCATCAGCCGGTGCAGTTCGGCGCAGACGTCGCGCACGGCCGCGCCGGCGCGGAGGAACTGCTCGGTCGATTCGCGCGCCGCCGTCGCGGCTTCGCCGTGCCACTCCGCGAACTCGCGTCGCACCGCGGCCGCGAACGCCGCGAACAACTCGTCGAGCGCCTCGGCTCCCGCCTGCCAGCCCGCCGCGACGCGTCCGAGCTCGGCGGGCCGCAGCGCATCGTGCACGAGTTCCCAGATCTCGCGGTGGGTGTAGGCGTCGAAGGATTCCCGATCGGTGACGTACGGCGGGTCGGTCGCCGCGTCGACGCGGTCGGGCGCGCTGTTCATGCGCCGTCGTCCAAGCGGTCGGCGGCGAGTTCCAGTGCCGCGCGCTGGGCGGCGTCGGCCTCGGACACCAACTGCCCGGCCGCGAGATATCCGGCCTTGTACCGCAGCGCCGCTTCCTGCAGCAGGGTCAGCGTGTCCGCGAATTCGTGCCCTTTGGCCGCGAAGCCGCGGGTCAGCGCGACTCCGGAGGGCAGCTCGGGAAAACCGCTCACCTCGCTGAGGTCGGTGCCGCGCAGCTGTCGCAATCCGTCGACAAGCGCGTCGCAGGCCGACGCGAGTCGCAGCGCCGTCTGTTCCGACATGCGCAGCTCACCGGTCCGTGCGGCGTCGAACACTCCGGCGGCCCGTGGCTGTTCCGGTTGCACTGGAATCGGCCCCCTAGCTCTTCCTCGACACGACGGTCGTGAGCAAGGCAGCCTATCAGCGGCGGACAGCGCCTTTCGGGTGAATCGTGCACGGTTCGTGGATCGCACAGCGTCGTCGGCGAGCGCTTGTGCTGGGTCATCGGTGCGCGTGCGATGGGTCATCGGGTGGACCCGAAACCCTGTCGACGGACCGGTATCTGTGCCACGATCGGCATATGTCGTATGTGGCCGACCCGCGCGTCGACGCCTACATCGACGCCCTACCCGCCTGGCAGCAGGCGATCTGCCGCGAGGTCCGCGACCTGGTGCACGCCGCCGACCCCGAGGTCGAGGAGACGATCAAGCGCACCGTCCAGCCCTACTTCGTGCTCGACGGCAATATCTGCGCGTTGCTCGCCGCGAAGACGCACGTCAACGTGTTCCTCTACGACGGAGGCATCGTCCCCGATCCCGAGGGCATCATCACCGGCGGGCACGACAACAAGACCGCGCGCACCGTGGCCATTCGCGAAGGCGAGACCGTCAACGCTCGCGCCCTCTCGGCCATGTTCCGTCAGATCATCGCCGACAACCGCGCGGGTGGCTGGCGAAAGATCAAGGGGCGCTGACCTTTCAGCTGGCCGCAGCCTCCGGCTCGACCGGGACGGGCGCTTGGCCGCGGGCGGCGCGAGCGATGCGCTCGGCGCGGGCGGCGAGCATCGGCAGCCGGGCGTCGCCGACCGACATGGCGTGATTGCCCAGATGATTGGTGACGAAGCCGACCGAGAGGCCGAGTTCGGGGAACGCGATGCCGCCCGATCCGCCGATTCCGAAGTGCCCCAACGCCCTTCGGGTGATGCGCGGACCGACGATGGCGCGGTGGTAGCCGAGCGCGAAGTGCGGCGACGCGCCGAGCACGTAGTCGAAGCGGCCGTTGGGCGGCATCTCCGCGATGCGCTCGGTCGTCTCGGCGCGCAGCAGGCGACGTCCGCTCACCATGCCGTCGTTGGCGATCGCGCCGTACATCTTGGCCAGTGCGCGGGCGGTGAAGACGCCGTTCCAGCCGGGCATCATCGCGTCGTAAGGCCGGGTGCCTATCGACATGTCGGCCCAGCCGTCGTAGACCGCGCCGCGGGCGGCATACACCAGTTGCAGCGGCGCGAAGGGCGCGATCAGCCGGTCGATCGGGACCCTGGCGACCCCGATCCGCGGCGAGAGCGTGGCGAGCCGGTGCCGCTCGTATTGCGGAACACCGTAGAAGAAGTCGCGCTCGCCCAGCGGTTCGGCGAGTTCGGAGCGGACCAGATCGGTGAAGTCCCGACCCGTCGCGCGCTGGGCGATCTCGGCGACGAGGGTGCCGAAGGTGATGGCGTGGTATCCGGATGCGCGCAGCCGCAACGGATCCGGTGCGGAGGCGGCCATCGCGGCGGAGACCGCGTCGTGGTTCAGGAAGTCGTGCGGGTCGGGCAGCAGGCCGCGGATGCGCTGGAGGCCCGCGCGATGGTTCAGCACATCGCGCAGGGTGATGTCCGCCTTGCCGTTGGCGGCGAAATCCGACCAGTACTCGGCGACCGGGGCGTCGACGTCGAGCAGTCCGCGATCGATGAGCCGATGGGCGACGGTGGCCGCCACGCCTTTGCCGGTCGAGTACGACAGCGCCATGGTGTCCGCGCGCCACGGCCGGTCGCGGTCCGCCCAGCCCGACCACACGTCGAGTACCGGTTTGCCGTCCAGATAGACCGCGAGCGCGCCGCCGCCCTGACTCTTGCGGCGGAACATGGCGAAGAACTTCGAAGCCAGTCCGGTGAAGCGCTCGTCGATCAGCATCGTCCGTGCGTCGGACTCGTGCGTCGGCCCGTTGTCGTTGGGTGCAGTCATGGTCAGACTCCTTTGTCTGTCGGCTGCGCGCGGCCGAACCGCGCAGGCGGGCTGCTTACTCTTGCAAGCGCCCTGCTAGCAGACTGTAACGGCCGTCACGATCCGTCCGCAACGGTCGCTCCCACTGTGTGCGGGGTACCCAGGGTGAACCTTTCGATGCCTCAGCGCTTCTCATCGCGGGCTCGCTTGACCGCGAGAACCCGCGACGACCTGGGGATATCGCGCCCCGCACCCATCTAGCAAGCGGCTACCGACGTCGAATCCGTGCCGACGGGAGGTCTCGAGCCGCGGTGAAAGTCCTCTGGACGACGCGCCCGCCCTCGTTCGCGTAGCGGCGGTCGAGACCGGTGACGTCGGGTACGCGCGCCACCGGTGACGTCGGGTACGCGAACAGCTGCCCTTTCGCCAGTCTTCGCTCCGCCGCGCGGGCGGAGGACGACGCCCGGCTACTCCGCCTCGTGCGCCGTCCGCGCCGACGCGGCTCGGCGGGTTCCGATTCGAGAGCCAGCACCACGAACCGCCTCGAGCGCCGTCCTTCACAGGCGCGGGTCGACAGGCTCCGACTCGAGGGCCAGCACCGCGAACACCGCCTCGTGCACCCGCCATAGCGGCTCGCCCGCGACGAACCGGTCCAGCGCCTCCAGCCCGAGCGCGTACTCGCGCAGCGCCATCGACCGCTTGCGCCCGAGACCGCGGGTGCGCAGGCGGCGAAGGTTGGGCTCGCGCAGGTACTCCGGGCCGTAGATGATCCGAAGGTATTCGGGTCCACGGCATTTCACGCCCGGCTGCACCAGGCGGGCCGACTGTTCTCGGGGTGGCGTGTCGGTCGTTTCCGAAGTATCCGGTGCCGAACCGGGTCCCTCGAGGCCACGCTCACCGTCGGTGGCGGGGCGGTCGACGGATCGACTTCGGACGAGGGAATCGAACGGCTTCACGACCATTCCCTCGCCGCCCGCGGTGGTGAGTTCGATCCACCACGCCGTCGCGGCCGCTTCGCTGTCGGCATCGGCGAGATCCACCACCATCCGGCGCGTCGGTGTGAACAGCTCCGGATCGGCGGCGACCAGGCGATCGATCACCGCCAGGTGCCAGGCGTGGTCGCGGGTGGCGTGGTTGACGCCCTCCGCCGCCAGCAGTTGGAACGGGGCGAGGCGCAGCCCGGCCAGCCCGTCGGTCGTCCAGCAGTAGCGTCCGTAGGCGGTGGTGAAGGCCGCGGCGTCCGCGCGCCGTCCCGCGGTGCGCTCGGCCAGCTCGGTGACGTCCTGGCCGCGCGCCGCGACGGCCGCCAGCACCGCCTCGGTGTCGCCGAGCGCGGCCCTCGCCGCGGCGCCGACCGCCGCGTACTGGTTGCGCAGCAGTCCGACGGCCTTCGCCGACCACGGCAGCAGTTCCGTGTCCAGCAGCAGCCACTCGCTGCGCAAGTCCTCGAACAGCCCCGCGGCCTCGGCCGCCGCGCGGACTCGCGCGAGCAACGACTCGGTCTGGGCGGGGTCGTCGAAGAACGGGCGGCCGGTGCGCGTGTAGATCGCGCCCGTGCCGTCGTCCTCGACGCCGAAACGGTCCCGCGCGACCGCCGCCGAGCGGGTCACCAGGACGACGGCGCGCGAGCCCATGTGCTTCTCCTCGCACACCACCCGGCCCACCCCTTCGCTCCGGTAGTAGGCGAACGCCTCGGCCGGGTGCTCGAGGTAGCCGTCCAGCGACGAAGTCGCGCACGGCGCCATAGTCGGCGGAAGGTACACCAGCCAGCGCGGATCGATCGCGAAGCGGCTCATCACCTCCAGGGCGGCCCCGGCGTTCTCCTCCTGCACGCCGACGCGGCCGTGGTGGCGGGTGTGCACCACACGGCGGCCAAGCACGTCATCGAGATCCAGCACGCCGGGATCGCGGTGCACCACGGCGGCGGTCGTGTCGGCCGTGGTGGCTACGGCCGGCGCGAGCGGGCGCACCGGCTCGTACCAAACCTGTTCGGCGGGAACGGAAACCGGCTCGCGCTCCGGATAGCGCAGCGCCGTGAGACGACCACCGAACACCACGCCGGTGTCCAGGCAGAGCGTGTTGTTCACCCAGCGCAGCTCGGTCACCGGCGTGTGGCCGTACAGCACGGTGGCACGGCCGCGGTAGTCCGACGCCCACGGGTAGCGCACCGGAAAGCCGTATTCGTCCGTCTCGCCGGTCGATTCGCCGTACATCGCGAACGCGCGGACCCGGCCGGATGCGCGGCCCTGGTACTCCTCTTTCAGTCCGGCATGCGCGACGACGAGGTTGCCGCCGTCGAGTACGTAGTGGCTGATCAGTCCGCGGCAGAAGTCGAGCGTCGCCTTGCGGAAATCCTCGTCCTCCGCCTCGAGCTGGCTCAGCGATTCGGCGAGGCCGTGCGCGATCTTGACCTTCTTGCCGTCCAGCGCGCGAACCAGCTTGTGTTCGTGATTGCCGGTGACGCACAGCGCCGTTCCCGCGGCGACCATGCCCATCACCAGCCGCAATACACCCGGGGTATCGGGTCCGCGGTCGACGAGGTCGCCGACGAACACCGCGGTGCGTCCGTGCGGATGACGCGCGCCGACCGCACGCCCGGCCTCGTCACGCTCCAGCGCGTACCCGAGTTCGCCGAGCAGCGTCTCCAGTTCGGCGCGGCAGCCGTGTACGTCGCCGATCACGTCGAACGGCCCGGTGAGTTCGCGCTTGTCGTTCCATGCCTTCTCGTCGACGAGGGTCGCGCCCTCGATCTCCTCGGTCCCGCGCAACACATACACCTTGCGGAAGCCCTCGCGCTCCAAGCCGCGCAGACCGCGCCGCAGCTCCCGCTGCTGGCGATGCACCACGTGCGCGGCGAGATGCGAACGATCGGGTCGCAGCGCATTGCGTCGCAGGCACACCGCGTCCGGTACGTCGAGCACGATGGCCACCGGAAGCACGTCGTGGGCGCGCGCCACCGCTACGAGCTCCTGCCGCGCCCGCGGCTGCACATTCGTCGCGTCGATCACCGTGCGCAGGCCGCGGCGCAGCCGGATACCCGCGATGTGGTGCAGCAGCGCGAACGCGTCCGGGGTGGCCGACTGGTCGTTCTCGTCGTCGCTGACGATGCCGCGGCACGCGTCGGAGGAGACGACGGCCGTCTGCGGAAAGTGCTTGCGCGCGAACGTCGACTTGCCCGAGCCGGTGCTGCCGATGAGCACGACGAGCGACAGTTCAGGGATGGACAGTTCGGTCATCACACGGCTCCTTTCGTGTCCGCGCCGGTGGGCCGGGGCCCGTCGATTCTGGTGAACAACGCCAGCTGTGTGGGCGCACCGAGTTCGGGATGGTCGTCGCCAACGGGGCGCAGCCGAACGCGGTACCCGTTGCGCTGCGCGACGCCGGTCGCCCAGGCGGCGAATTCGGCGCGGGTCCACTCGAACCGGTGGTCGTCGTGGCGGAACTTGCCCGCGGGCAAGGTCTCGTAGGTCGCGTTGTACTCCGAGTTCGGCGTCGTCACCACGACGGAACCCGGTGCGGCCGTGGCGAATACGGCGTGCTCCAGCGCGCCGAGGCGGGGCGGGTCGACGTGCTCGATCACCTCCATCAGCACCGCCGCGTCGTAGCCGCGCAGCCGTGCGTCGGTGTAGGTGAGCGCGCCCTGGAGCAACGTGAGCCTGCGCGCGACACGCTCCGGCATGCGGTCCACCCGCAGCTTGCGCTTGGCGATGTGCAGCGCCCGCATCGACACGTCGACGCCGACGATCTCGGTGAACATCTTGTCCGCAAGCAACTCTCGCAGCAGGGCGCCTTCACCGCACCCGAGATCCAGTACCCGCTGCGCGCCGACCTCACCCAGCGCGTCGAGCACCGCCCGCCGCCGCTGCACCGCCAGGGACGGCGCGCGGCCCGCCGCTTCGTCGACGTCCGAACCGGAGCCGTCCTCGCCCACCGACGCATCGATGTCAGGTACGCCGGTGCTTGCGGTCCTGCCGGACGACAGGGCACGCCGGTCGGAGGCATCGGAGGCATCGGAGGCATCGGAGGCATCGGAGGCATCGGAGGCGTCGGAGGCATCGTCGTCCAACGCATCCGCGTCATCGACGTAGTCCTCCACCGCGCCGAGATCATCCGGATCGGCCTCGTCGATCTCCGCCAAGCGCGCCAGCGCTGTCCGAACGAGCGACTGACGCCGGGCCAGGTAGCGCCGGGCGATCCACCCGCGTTCCGGATGCTCGGCCAACCAGCCGCCGCCCGCGCGGATCAGCTTGTCGACCTCGTCGGCGGCCATCCAGTAGTGCTTGGCTCCGTCGAGGACGGGCAGCAGAACGTACAGGTGTGAGAGGGCGTCGGCCAGCCGCATGTCACCGGCCAGGGCCAACCGCAGATAGTGCGAATCACCCCACTCCGGGAAGGCGGGATCGAGGGGGAGCGGCGTGGTCGAGACATTCCAGCCGAGCGGTGCGAACACCCGCTCCGCGGCCTCGGCGCCACCCTTGCACGGCACCGCGGGCAGTTCGATCCGCAACGGCAGCGCGGCGAGCGCGAGTTCCGGACGCGCTTTGCACTGCCCGTGCAGCGCCGTGCGGAACACCGCGCCGATCGCCACGGACAACAGCGACGACGCCGCGTACGGCCGGTCGTTGACGTACTGACCGAGGCTGAAATCCGGTGTGCCACGGGAACGTCCGCGCACCAGGCGGATCGGGTCCACTTCCAGGACCAACGCCGCGGTACAGCGCGCCGGATCCGCCTCCGGATACACCACGTGCGCGGTGCCGTAGGACTGCTCGAACGCCTGCACCCGCTCGGGGTTTTTGTGCAGCAGGAACCCGAGATCGGTCGCGGGCCAGTCCGCGCCCTCCGGTCGCGTGCAGGTGATCGTCAGCAGCATGCTGCGATCGTCGCCGACCCTCCACGGGCCCGCAAGGAAGTTTTCCACAGCCGCGGTGTATTTCCATCTGGCACAAACAATTTCGGGGCTGATATGTGAACAACCGGCTGTCGCTCCCGCCGCGCGGCTACTGTCAGAGGCTGACTTCGGGCCAGCTCCATTCCGCGACGCACGGGATGTCTTCGCCGTGCTCGCGGGTCCACGCGCGCGCCTTCCAGCGGGCGTCGACCATCTCCTGGCGCAGCCCCGCGGCCTTCTCGCGCAGGTCGGGCACCCGGTCGATGACGTCCATGACGAGGTGGTATCGGTCCAGGTCGTTGAGCATCACCATGTCGAAAGGAGTTGTCGTGGTCCCCTCTTCCTTGTATCCGCGGACGTGCATCTCACCGTGGTTGGTGCGCCGGTAGGTCAGCCGGTGAACCAGCCACGGGTAGCCGTGGAAGGCGAAGATCACCGGACGGTCGGTGGTGAACAGCGTGTCGAACTCCCTGTCGGGCAGGCCGTGCGGGTGCTCGTCGGCGGGAAGCAGCCGCATCAGGTCCACGACGTTGACCACGCGAACTCGCAAGTCCGGCAACCGATCACGCAGAATCGCGGCGGCGGCCAGTGTCTCCAGCGTCGGCACGTCACCGGCGCACGCCAGCACGACATCCGGTGTGCTGCCGACGGTGTCGTTGTTGCCCGCCCACTCCCATATGCCGAGGCCTCTGGCGCAGTGCACCGCCGCGTCGGGAACCGACAGCCAGTCCTCCTGCGGCTGCTTGCCCGCCACCACCACGTTGACGTAGTGCCGCGAGCGCAGGCAGTGGTCGTAGGTCGAGAGCAGGGTGTTGGCGTCCGGTGGCAGGTAGACCCGCACGATCTCGGGCTTCTTGTTCAACACGACGTCCAGGAAGCCGGGATCCTGGTGGGTGAACCCGTTGTGGTCTTGGCGCCAGACGTGCGAGGACAGCAGGTAGTTCAGGCTGGCGATCGGCCGCCGCCACGAGACCGCCGCGCTCGCGTCCAGCCACTTGGCGTGCTGGTTGAACATCGCGTCGACGATGTGGATGAACGCCTCGTAGCAGGTGAACACCCCGTGGCGGCCGGTCAGCAGATACCCCTCCAGCAGGCCCTGGCACATGTGCTCGGAGAGCACCTCGATCACCCGGCCGGTGCGGTCGAGCGCGACGTCGTATTCACCGATTTCGGCCTGCCAGTCGCGTCCGGTGACCTCCAGGATGTCCTGGAGCCGGTTGCTGGCGAGCTCGTCGGGGGCGAAGGTGAGGAAGTTGTCCGGATTGCGCCGGGTCACCTCGCGCAGCCAGCCGCCGAGCACCCGGGTTGCCTCGTGTTTCGTGCCGCCGGGCGCGGCCACCTCGACGCCGAACTCGCGCCAATCCGGCAGGCGCAGATCGCGAACGAGCATGCCGCCGTTGGCCACCGGATTGGCGCTCATCCGCCGATCACCCGCTGGCACCTGGTCGAGCAATTCCGGCACCGGCTGTCCGGCGTCGTCGAACAGCTCCTCCGGGCGATACGAGCGCAGCCATCGTTCGAGCACCTCGCGATGCGAGTCGTTGTCGCGTGCGGCGGGCAGCGGCACCTGATGGGCGCGGAAGGTGCCCTCGATCGGGTCCCCGTCCACGACCGGAGGGCAGGTCCAGCCCTTGGGGGTGCGCAGCACGATCATCGGCCAGCTCGCGGGCGCGCCGTCGGCGCCGAACCTGGCGGCGCGCTGAATCCGGTCGATCCGATCGAGGCAGCCGTCGACGGCAGCGGCCATCGCCTGGTGCACGGTCGCCGGATCGTCGCCCGCCACGACGATCGGCTCGTAACCGCATCCACGCAGCAGCTCGATCAGCTCGTGCTCCGGAATCCGCGCGAGAATGGTCGGATTGGCGATCTTGTACTGGTTGAGCGCCAGGATCGGCAACACCGCGCCGTCGCGTCCCGGGTTGAGGAACTTGTTGGCGTGCCAGCTGCCTGCCAAAGGTCCGGTCTCGGCCTCGCCGTCGCCGATCACACAGAAGACCGTGAGGTCCGGATTGTCCAGCGCGGCGCCGTAGGCGTGCAGCAGGGAATAGCCCAGCTCGCCGCCCTCGTGGAAGGAGCCCGGCGTCTCGGGCGCGCAGTGACTGGGCACCCCGCCGGGAAAGGAGAACTGGGCGAACAGCGCCCCCATTCCCGCGCCGTCGCGCGGGATGTGGCTGTACAGCTCGGAGTAGGTGCCCTCCAGCCAAGCGCACGCGTTCGGGCCGGGACCACCGTGGCCGGGACCGGCGACGAACACCGCGTTCAGTTCCCGGCGACGGATCGCCCGGTTGGCATGGGCCCACACCAGATTCAGCCCGGGCACCGTGCCGAAGTGCCCGAGCAGCCGAGGCTTGATGTGCTCGGGGCGCAACGCCTCGCGCAGCAGCGGGTTCTTCATCAGATAGATCTGGCCGACGGACAGATAGTTCGCCGCGCGCCACCAGGCGTCGATCGCGGTCAGCTCCGCGCGATCCAGCGGCCCGGACACCTCACTCAGCCGATAGGGCCGGGGCGCGATGGATACGCCGCCTCGCTCGCCGACATTGTCCGCCGAGGTGTCGCCCCCGGAACTGGCCATCTGCGTCATTCGCCGACTCTCCTCACGGTCGCTGGGAAATCCGCTTCACCGGCCGCATTACCCGTTCGGGGGCGGCGACACCCCGACACGGCCGGAAACCGCCGCTGGGCGCGAGGCCGCGTTGTGGTCTAGGGTCCGCCGCATGCACACACTCGGCAGGATCATCGGTTTCGGGGCCATCGCCGCGGCCGCGTTCACGCTGGCCGCCTGCGGCTCCGACGACGACAAGGACACCGCCGCCACCGCGACGGCCACCACCACAAGCGCCGCCGTCGCGCAGGCGAAGCACGGCCGGGAATGCACGGCCGAGGACATCGGGGTGACGGGCGGCTTCGGCGAGACGCCGACGGTGACCATCCCCGACGACTGCGACCCGCCCACCCAGCTGATCGTCAAGGATCTGGTCGAGGGCAGCGGCCCCGGAGCGGTGGCGGATCAGCCGCTCACCATGAACTACGTGCTGGTGACCTGGTCGGACAAGAAGAAACTGGACAGCTCGTTCGATCGCGGCAAGCCCTTCCAGCTGAACCTCGGCGCCGGTGAGGTAATCCCCGGCTGGGACCAAGGCCTCGTCGGTGTCCAGCAGGGCGCGCGCAGGCTGCTGATCATCCCGCCGAACCTGGGCTACGGCGCGGGCAGCGGCGGAATCAAGCCCAACGAGACGCTGGTCTTCGTCACCGACGCGGTCGGCGTCGGCAACTGAACGCAGCCGGTCGCGGCGCTGCGGGCAGCGCCGCGCCGTGACCGATTGCAGGCGCCGACGGCCGGTCAACTACCCTGGTCGGGATGCGTACGCGCACCCCGCTGGGAGTCGCGCCAACCCGAACGAACAACGAACCAAGGAGCATGTCCGTGAAGAGCACCGTCGAGCAGCTGAGCCCGACCCGGGTCCGGATCAATGTCGAGGTGCCCTTCGAGGAACTGAAGCCGGACTTCGATCGCGCCTACAAGGCCCTCGCCAAGCAGGTCCGCATCCCCGGCTTCCGCCCGGGCAAGGCGCCCGCCAAGCTCCTCGAAGCACGCCTCGGCCGCGGCGCCGTCCTCGAGCAGGTCGTCAACGACGTGCTGCCCGGTCGCTACAGCGAGGCCGTCACCACCGCCGAGGTGAAGGTCATCGGCCAGCCCGACATCGAGATCACCAAGATCGAGGACGGCCAGGAGCTCGCCTTCACCGCCGAGGTCGACGTGCGTCCCGAGATCGAGCTGCCCAGCTACGAGGAGATCGAGGTCACCGTCGACGCGTTCAGCATCGGCGACGAGGACATCGAGGAGCAGCTCACCTCGCTGCGTCAGCGCTTCGGCACCCTGACCGGCGTCGAGCGTCCGGTTCAGAACGGCGACTTCGTCTCGATCGATCTGGCCGCCACCGTGGACGGCGAGGAGGTGGCCGACGCCGCCACCACCGGCCTGTCCCACGAGGTCGGCTCGGGCCAGCTCATCGAGGGCCTCGACGAGGCGATCGTCGGCCTGTCGGCCGGTGAGTCCAAGGAGTTCACCTCCACGCTGGTCGCGGGCGAGCACGCGGGCAAGGAAGCCGTCATCACGGTGACGGTGCAGTCGGTCAAGGAGCGCGAGCTGCCGGAGGCCGACGACGAGTTCGCCCAGCTCGCTTCGGAGTTCGACACCCTCGACGAGCTCAAGGAAGACCTGAAGAGCCGGGTCGAGCGGGTCAAGAAGGTGCAGCAGGCGGGCGAGATCCGCGACAAGGTCCTGGAGACCCTGCTGGAGAAGACCGAGGTCCCGCTGCCGGAGAAGGTCGTGCAGGCCGAGATCGACGCCGTACTGCACGACGCCGTGCACGGCTTCGACCACGACGAGGCCAAGCTGGCCGAGGCGCTCGAGGCGCAGGGCTCCAGCCGCGAGGAGTTCGACAAGGACACCAAGGAGGCCGCCGAGAAGTCGGTGAAGACCCAGCTGCTGCTGGACGCCATCGCCGAGGCGGAGAACACCCAGGTCGGCCAGGAGGAGCTCACCGAGCGGATCCTGTTCCAGTCGCAGCGCTACGGCCTGTCGCCGGAGCAGTTCATCCAGCAGGTGCAGCAGGCCGGTCAGCTCGGCGCGGTCTTCGCCGACGTGCGCCGCGGCAAGGCGCTGGCCGGTGTCGTCGGTAAGGTGAAGGTCACCGATTCCGAGGGCAACGCCGTGGACACCGCCGAAATGTTCGGCGCGCCCGCGGATTCCGCCGACGAGACCGAGGCCGAGAGCGCCGAGTAGAACTGTGAAAGCGCAGCGTGAGACACAGCCGTATGGTTTCGTGATTGCGCTGTGAGCGAAGAAAGGGCGGCACCGGGAGTTCGGTGCCGCCCTGCTTCGTTAATGTTTGTGACAGACGAACCAGTGATGGCTGTGTGGCACTCAGCGCTGTTCAGCTTGCAGTGACAAGCCGGTGAGAAGAGAAGGCAGGTATCCGTGACAATCAACCAGGCAGGGGTCATGACATCCGCGACTACTGGTCTCAACCTCAGTGATTCGGTGTACGAGCGCCTGCTGCGGGAGCGCATCATCTTCCTCGGCACCCAGGTCGACGACGACATCGCGAACAAGATTTGCGCGCAGATCCTGCTGCTCTCGGCGGAGGACCCGACCAAGGACATCGCGCTCTACATCAACTCGCCCGGTGGCTCGGTGACGGCGGGCATGGCCATCTACGACACCATGCAGTTGTCCGAGTGCGACATCGCGACATACGGCATGGGCCTTGCCGCCTCGATGGGCCAATTCCTGCTCACGGCGGGCACCAAGGGCAAGCGTTACGCCCTGCCGCACGCGCGCATCATGATGCACCAGCCCTCGGCGGGCATCGGCGGTTCGGCCGCCGACATCGCGATCATGGCCGAGCAGTTCGCGCACACCAAGCGCGAGCTCAACGAGCTGCAGGCGTTGCACACCGGCAAGCCGGTGGAGCAGGTGACCGCCGACGCCGACCGCGACCGCTGGTTCACGGCGAAGGAAGCCCTCGAATACGGCTTCATCGACCGCGTGATCAGCCACGCCAGCCAGGCCAACGGCGCAGGCAAGTGAGCGGCGGCCGGACCGAGCTCCGGCCCGCGCCGTCAGTCAACCGTCGTTGAACACATAGACTTTGGAGACGAAATGGCTCTGATCGACCCACGCGCCGGCCTCTCCGGCATCGCGCCTGCCTCGCCGCAGTCGCGCTACATCCTGCCTTCGTTCATCGAGCACTCGAGCTTCGGTGTCAAGGAGTCCAACCCGTACAACAAGCTGTTCGAGGAGCGCATCATCTTCCTCGGCGTGCAGGTCGACGACGCCTCGGCGAACGACATCATGGCGCAGCTGCTCGTGCTGGAATCGCTGGATCCCGACCGCGACATCACGATGTACATCAACTCGCCGGGTGGCTCGTTCACCTCGCTGATGGCCATCTACGACACCATGCAGTACGTGCGCGCCGATGTCGCCACGGTCTGCCTCGGCCAGGCGGCATCCGCCGCGGCCGTGCTGCTCGCCGCGGGCACCCCCGGCAAGCGCGCCTGCCTGCCCAACGCCCGCGTGCTGATCCACCAGCCTTCGCTGGAGGGCGGCATCCAGGGTCAGGTTTCGGACCTGGAGATCCAGGCCGCCGAGATCGAGCGCATGCGTCGCCTGATGGAGACCACCCTCGCGCGGCACACCGGCAAGGACGCGGACACCATCCGCAAGGACACCGACCGCGACAAGATCCTGACGGCCGAGGAGGCCAAGGAATACGGGATCATCGACACGGTGTTCGACTACCGCAAACTGAGCGCGCAGAAGTAGGGCGCTCGCGGGCTTTTCCGTGTCGCGGGATCGCCCGCAAGTTGCTGTGCGTCAGGCGAATACGGCCGGGCAGTGTGCCGAAGGCAGCCTGCCCGGCCGCTTCCGCTACGGTGTCATCGACCGTTCGCGAGGGTGGCGGACGGCGCGAACATCGCGGCGGTCGGCCGGGCGCCGGGACCGGCCGCTCACCGGCGGAACATGTGCCGAACGTGTTTCGATGTCGTGAGAACACGCACACCCCCGGCGAGAAACATGCTCGAGTTGTCGACCTCCGTCGCGCACACCGGGTACGGTCGACCTAGGGACCTTTGCTCTCGGTTGACGGCATAGCTCGACCCGCCCGAAATACTCGAAGTGTTCGCGATTACACACGAGTTCGGCGGATTGCTGGCAACCTGGACAGACGGTTGCACGCGGACAAGGAAGTAGGGACCCACGAGATGGCGCGCATCGGAGACGGCGGCGATCTGCTGAAGTGCTCGTTCTGTGGAAAGAGCCAGAAGCAGGTCAAGAAGCTCATTGCGGGACCTGGCGTGTACATCTGTGACGAGTGCATCGATCTATGCAACGAGATCATCGAGGAGGAACTCGCCGAGTCCAGCGAGGTCAAACTCGACGAGCTGCCCAAACCTGCCGAAATCCGTGAGTTCCTGGAGAACTACGTCATCGGGCAGGACACCGCCAAGCGCACACTCGCCGTGGCCGTGTACAACCACTACAAGCGCATCCAGGCGGGCGACAAGGGTCGCGACAGCCGCGGCGAGACCGTCGAGCTGACCAAGTCGAACATCCTCATGCTCGGCCCCACCGGCTGCGGCAAGACCTACCTGGCGCAGACCTTGGCGAAGATGCTGAACGTGCCGTTCGCGATCGCGGACGCCACGGCGCTCACCGAGGCGGGCTACGTCGGCGAGGACGTCGAGAACATCCTGCTGAAGCTGATCCAGGCCGCGGACTACGACGTCAAGCGGGCCGAGACCGGCATCATCTACATCGACGAGGTGGACAAGATCGCCCGCAAGAGCGAGAACCCCTCGATCACCCGCGACGTCTCCGGCGAGGGCGTGCAGCAGGCGCTGCTGAAGATCCTGGAGGGCACCCAGGCGAGCGTGCCGCCGCAGGGCGGACGCAAGCACCCGCACCAGGAGTTCATCCAGATCGACACCACGAACGTGCTGTTCATCGTGGCGGGCGCGTTCGCGGGCCTGGAGAAGATCATCTCCGACCGCACCGGCCACCGCGGCATCGGCTTCGGCGCCGAGGTGCGCTCCAAGGCCGAGATCGACACCACCGACCACTTCGCGGAGGTGATGCCCGAGGATCTGATCAAGTTCGGTCTGATCCCGGAGTTCATCGGCCGTCTGCCCGTGGTCGCGTCGGTGACGAACCTGGACAAGGAATCGCTGGTCAAGATCCTCTCCGAGCCGAAGAACGCGCTGGTCAAGCAGTACATCCGGCTGTTCGAGATGGACGGCGTCGAGCTGGAGTTCACCCAGGACGCGCTGGAAGCCATCGCCGATCAGGCCATCCTGCGCGGTACCGGCGCTCGCGGTCTGCGCGCCATCATGGAGGAAGTCCTGCTGCCGGTGATGTACGACATCCCGAGCCGCGACGATGTCGCCAAGGTGGTCGTGAACGCCGACACCGTGAACGACAACGTCCTGCCGACCATCGTGCCGCGCAAGCAGCAGCGCGCCGAGCGCCGGGAGAAGTCGGCGTAATTCGGAACTTCGAATCCGGGCCCGCGGGAAATCGTCCCGCGGGCCCGGATTTATTTCGGGCATGTCCGAATTGCCGAGATTGATTCGTAATTCGGGGTGTACTGACTTGTCTGTCCGGGTACTCGATGGTCAGGGTTGAGTAGCCAGCCCAGTTCCGGGGCCTCGGGCAGCCGGGACGAACAATCGCCCGGCACGTATTCCAGTCCGGGCGCGACGGGACCGGGGTCCTCATGTCGACCGTATTTGCCACCCAATCCACCGATACCCGCTCGCACCGACCCGATCCCGCTGCGCGGCTACGGGTTTCGATCACCGCCCCGGGCGACGAGATCACGCTGTGCGCCGTGGCAGGTGAGGTGGACCAATTCACCGTCGAGGAGTTCCGGCGGCATCTGATCGGATCGCTCGACACCGCCGCCCCGCGCGTGGTCGTCGACTTGTCGATGGTGACGTTCTTCGGGATTCCGGGGCTGCGCGTGCTGTTCGAGGCGCGTTCCGTGCTCGAGCAGACCGGAGGGCGGTTGCTGCTGGTGACCGGCCCGCCGTGCGTGGACCGGCTGCTCCGAGTGGCCGCCGACGTCGTGACCTTCGAGACGACGACAGCCCTGGCGGGCGCGCTGCTCGACGCGGCATGACCCAGACGACGCGACGCCGCCCCGGAGGCGATTCCGGGGCGGCGTCGGCGTCGTGGGCGACTCAGATCGGTTCGCCGCGCATGTCGTCCTGGCTCCAGTAGGCGCGCATCTTGACGATCTTGCCCTGCTCGTCGAACTCCATCGTGTCGATCGGCGTCAGCGTGAAGCGCTGATCGCCGACCTTGGTGATCACGTCGAACATGAAGGCGGCGTGGTTGCCCGCGACCCGCACGGTGTCGGCGTGCAGCGCGGTCGACCGGTCCAGGTTGTCGAACACGGAGTAGAACTCGCGGATGGCGTCGTGGCCCTGCCGCAGCGGCGTGCCCGCGGGGTCCTCGACGGTCGCGTCGGCGGCGTAGAGTTCCACGATGGCTTCTGTCGGCCCGGTGCCGACCAGCTTGACGTACTGCTCGACGACGTCGCGAATCTGTTCTGTCATGTCAACCCCTGACGAATTGAAACGTGTTTCAATCCGGAGGCTAGCAGTCCGTGCCCGCGCCGTGTAGTCCGAAGGCCGTTCATCGGGACGCGGATCGTTGTGCGGTTGTGTCTGCCTCGCCGGGACGCGGTGACGATTCGTCGTCGAACGAATCGCGCCCGAGATGGGGAGCGCCGTTGATCCCCCTGGTTCGCCGTTGAACCTTGATCCCGAACGAATGCTGCTGTACTGACTTTCGCCGCTGCCGCTCCGTGTGTTACGTGGGTCACAAAGATCTTTTCCGGTGAACGGTCGGCTACTCGCCGACGGTGCCGTATTCGGGGATGCCCGCCGCGCGGTAGGTCGTGATGTGGACTCCGGTGGGGGTGGTGCGCGAGTCGGTCAGGTGGAAGGCGGTCGGGGTGGATCCCTTGGCGAAGAGGCGTTTGCCGGTGCCGAGGAGGACCGGGAAGGTCAGCAGGTGCAAGGTGTCGATCAGGCCCGCGGCGAGCAGGGTCTGGGCGAGGTTGCCGCTGCCGTGGATCTGGATCTCCCGACCAGGGCGGGACTTCAGTTCGGCGACTCGCTGGGCGAGATCGCCGCGCAGCACTTCGGTGCCCGCCCAGTCGGCGTGCGAGAGCGTGTGGGTGCCAACGTATTTCGGCAGCGCGTTCAGGTTCGAGGCGATCGGGTCTGCGGGGTCGTCGTGCTGCGGCCAGTAGCCCGCGAAGATCTCGTAGGTACGCCTGCCGAGCAGGAAGGCGTCCGCGCGAGCGAACACCTGGTTCATGAACTCGCCCCCGGCCTCGTCGAAGTAGGGTGCGGTCCAGCCGCCATGCGTGAAGCCGTCGCTGGTGTCCTCCTGCGGTGCGCCGGGGGCCTGGCAGACGCCGTCGATGGTGACGAACTGGGTGAGTGACAGTTCCATGGGGGCTTCCTTTCGTCCGGTTCGCGCACTTCGCGCCTGCCCTTCACCGGTTCTGACGGCGGCGCGCCAGAAAACTCATCGCAACCTCTGACCGGTGTGTCGTCGGTGTGCCGCCGGTGCGGTGCTGTTTACTCGGTGCGGTCAACCAGATGTTCGAGTGACGAGTGAAAGCGGAGGAGACATGGCACTGCCCACGATGACCGCCGAGCAACGCACCGAGGCGTTGGCCAAAGCGGCTGCGGTGCGCAAGGCGCGCTCCGAATTGATCGGCAAGGTGAAGGCCGGCAAGGTGTCGGTCGCCGACCTGCTGAAGAAGGCGGAGTCCGACGATCTGGTGAAGAAGACCAAGGTCGCGGCGGTGATCAAGGCCCTGCCCGGCGTCGGTCCGGTGAAGGCCGCGAAGCTGATGGATCAGGCCGAGATTCCCGAGGACCGCCGCATCGGCGGCCTGGGCGCCCGGCAGCGGGCGGCGCTGCTCGAAGCACTGAAGGACTGACGACGCCGTAGCGACCTGGCTCGAGCCGGAGGCGCACGCCAGCACGCCCGAGGTGACCTACCAGCGGCTCGCGCCGACGGTCTCCCCGGGCTTTCCGTGCGACGCGCATCGCCTCCGGCCAGGCACTTCCACCCCGCCCTCAGCGGGTCGGGCGGCGGCGCGGGAAATGGAAATCGATGGGTTTGGGGTCCGGCGCCTGCGGCCCGCGCGGTGGAACGAGCAGGCAGGCCGCACCGAGCGCCAGCAGGGTCGCGGCGGCGAGCAGACTCAGCGTGAAGCTGACGCCGCTCATCGCGTCCGGCTTGTGCGACGCGTGGTAGATCAGATGCGGAGTGGCGAAGACCAGCCAACCCAGTCCCGCGGCCTGTGCCAGCGCGCTGCCGCCGCGCCACAGCGCGAAGCCGCTCACCGCGGCGAGGGCCAAGAAGAAGGCGCCGACGTCGCCGGCCAGATGGTGGTTGTAGGGCCCGTCGACGGCGATCCAGTGCATACCGAACCCGGGGAAGCTGGTGTACCAGGAGTGCGGCGCGAGCACCGCCCACAGACCGATCACCGCGCCCTGGAAGGTCAGAATTCCCAACATGATTCGCACGGCCAGCCAACGGCGGCGGTGCTGCTCGAAACGCATACGGACGCGTACGCCGCCGGACTTTCCTTCTACCGAGATCCGCATCGTTGGCTCCGTTCCTCGCCGAAGGGCGTTCGGGGGTGAAGTCACGGTAAATCGGACATCGGGGGCCGGGCAATAGTCACCTCGGCGGGGCTGGGACAGCTCGCCCGGACGGGCTGGGTCAGCTCGCCGGACGGGCGGAGGAACGTGGCTCCAGGCGGTGCGCGCCGGAGTAGACGTTCATGGTGTCCCCGCGCAGGAACCCGACCAAGGTGAGGCCGGATTCGTCGGCCAAGTCGACCGCCAGTGAGCTCGGCGCCGACACCGCGCCCAGCATCGGCACGCCAGCCATCACCGCCTTCTGGACCAGCTCGAAGGACGCCCTTCCGCTCACAATGAGCACCAGATCCGCTGCCGGAACGCGGTTTTCGCGCAACGCCCAGCCGAGTACCTTGTCCACCGCGTTGTGTCTGCCGATGTCTTCCCGCACCGCGAGCGCGGTCCCGTCGGCGGTGAACAGGCCCGCCGCGTGCAGACCGCCGGTGGCGTCGAAGACCGACTGCCGCGCGCGCAGGGTCTCGGGCATCGCGGCGAGCGCAGACGGGTCGACAGCCAAGGAGTCGGCCGGGATCGGGTAGCGGGTGCGCGCCCTGACCTCGTCCAGTGCGGTTTTGCCGCAGAGTCCGCACGAACTGGTGGTGAGGAAGTTGCGGGCGCGAGCAGGGGCGGGGACGCGCAGTGCTACATCGAGCACGTTGTAGGTATTGCGGCCCTCCGCGTCGGTGCCCGCGCAGTAGCGGGCGCTGACCACGTCTTCGGCCGACCCGATGATGTTCTCGCTCAACAGGAATCCGTGCACCAGGTCGATATCGGAGCCGGGGGTGCGCATGGTGACCGTCAGCGATTGCCCGCCGAGGCGGATCTCCAGCGGTTCCTCCACGGCCAGCGTGTCGGGGCGCTGGATCTCTCCGGAGGGAGACAGGCGCAGTGTGCGGCGGCGCGCGGTAACCCTGCTCACGACGTGGCCTCGCCTGCGCTGTGCGGCGTCGGGCCGTGGTGACGGTTCACTCGCCGACGCTCCTTCACGACCCGGCTCCGACGTGCACGTGTCGCTCCAGCCGGATGGGCACCGCCTTGGAGACCGGCGTATTGGACCGCGCCGCAACATGATCCAGCGGGACGAGCGGATTGGTCTCGGGATAGTAGGCGGCGGCGTTGCCGCGCGGCGTCGGGTAGGCGACCACGCGGAAGCCTTGCACGCGACGCTCCACGCCGTCGGTCCACTCCGAGACCAGATCGACGAGATCACCGTCCGCGAAGCCGAATTCGGCGATGTCCTGCTGATTCACCAGGACCACCCGCCGCCCGCCGTGCACGCCGCGGTAGCGGTCGTCGAGCCCGTAGATGGTGGTGTTGTACTGGTCGTGGCTGCGCAGCGTCTGCAAGATCAGCTTGCCTTCGGGCACCGGCACCCAGGTCAGCGGGTTGACCGCGAAGTTGGCCCGACCGGTCGACGTGCGGAACTCGCGGCTGTCGCGCGGCGGATGCGGCAGGACGAAACCGTTGCGCTGCCGGACCCGGGTGTTGTAGTCGGAACACCCTGGCACCACGCGGGCGATCGCGTCGCGGATCTTGTCGTAGTCGCGCTGGTAGCGCGCCCACGGCACGGGATGGTCCGCGCCGAACAGCGCGAGGGCGAGTTCGCAGACGATGGCGACCTCGCTGCGCAGCTGATCGCTGACGGGTTCGAGGCGGCCGGTGGACAGGTGCACCATCGACATCGAATCCTCCACCGACACTTGCTGTTTCGTCCCGTCTTGGACGTCTTTGTCGGTGCGACCGAGGGTGGGCAGGATCAGCGCGGTGCGCCCGTGCACCACGTGGCTGCGGTTGAGTTTGGTCGAGACCTGCACGGTGAGTTCGCAATTGCGCAGCGCGGCCTCGGTGACTTCGGTGTCGGGGGTCGCCGAGACGAAGTTGCCGCCCATGCCGAAGAACACCTTGGCGCGGCCGTCGCGCATGGCTCGGATGGAATTGACTGTGTCCCAGCCGTGTTCGCGCGGACTGGTGATGCCGAACTCGCGGTCGAGCGCGTCGAGGAAGGTGTCGGGCATCTTCTCCCAGATGCCCATCGTGCGGTCGCCCTGCACGTTGGAGTGTCCGCGCACCGGGCAGACGCCGGCGCCCGGCTTGCCGATCATGCCGCGCAGCAACAGCAGGTTTGTCGCCTCCTCGATGGTGGCGACGCCGTGCGCCTGCTGGGTCAGGCCCATCGCCCAGCAGATGATGGTGCTGCGCGACTCGGCGAGCAGCCGTGCGGTGCGCTCGAGTTCCACCATGGACAGTCCGGTTGCGGCCTGCACGACATCGAGATCGACCGCGCGCGTGTGCCTTTCGTAGTCGGCGAAACCCGCGCAATGCGCGTCGACGAACGCGCGGTCGATCACGGTGCCCGGTGCCGAGTCCTCGGCCTCGAAGAGCAGCTTGCCGAGGCCTTGGAACAGAGCCATGTCGCCGCCGAGCCGAATTTGCAGGAAGTCGTCGGCGATGGCGACGCCGGTCGTGACGCCGCGCACGGTCTGCGGGTCGCGGAAGCCGAGCAGACCGGTCTCGGGCAGCGGGTTGACCGCGATCACCTTGGCGCCATTGGCCTTGGCGTCGGCGAGCGCGCTGAGCATGCGGGGATGATTGGTGCCGGGGTTCTGGCCCGCGACGATGATCAGATCGGCCTTGCCGAAGTCGTCGATCGAGACCGAGCCCTTGCCGATGCCGATGGAGCTGATCAGCGCCGCGCCGGAGGACTCGTGGCACATGTTCGAGCAGTCCGGCAGGTTGTTGGTGCCGTAGCTGCGGACCAGCAACTGGTAGAGGAACGCCGTCTCGTTGGCGGTGCGGCCCGAGGTGTAGAACACGGCCTCGTCGGGCGAGGAGAGCGCGCGCAGCTGGTCGGCGATCAGGCGGTTGGCCTCGTCCCAGGCGATGGGGGAGTAGTGCGTGTCGCCGGGGCGCAGCACCATCGGATGGGTGAGCCTGCCCTGCTGGCCGAGCCAGTAGCCGGACTTCCCGGCCAGCTCGTCGACCGAGTGGGTGGCGAAGAACTCCGGCGTCACGGTGCGCAGCGTCGCCTCCTCGGCGACGGCCTTGGCTCCGTTCTCGCAGAACTCCGCGGGGCGTCGGTGCCCGCTCGGCTCCGGCCACGCGCAGCCGGGGCAGTCGAAGCCGTTGACCTGGTTGAGCCTGGCCAGCGTGCGGGCGGTGCGGACGACGCCCATCTCCTCGACCGAGCGTTTCAGCGCCACGGCCACCGCCGTGACCCCCGCGGCCTGCTCTTTCGGCGCGGTGACGGTCAGCGCGGATTCATCGATGTCCTCGGTCGGGCCGTGACGATGCATGTCCCTATTGTCCTCTCCGCACGACGACTGTCTCAGCTGGCGCAGTCTTCGCATCGTAGGCCGCGGAGCGGGGCCGGTCGCCTCAGGATCTGCGGGTCTGGGCCGTGGCCGGATGGCGCTCGTCGGTGCGGTGGGTGAGGACCTTCTCGCCGATCCGGATACGCCATCCGGGCGGCAGCTCGACCGGCGCGGTCCCGATCCGAGTCCAGGTGTCCGTGCCGGGGCCCGCGACGTAGGTGCCCGCGGGCGTGGACGCGTCGCGGACGAAGACCTTGCCGCGATTGAGCGAGATGTAGGCGTGCACCCGCGAGACGTGGCGGTCCCTCGGCACCGCCAGCGGGGACGCGATGGCGTTGCGCACCGAGTCGTCGGCGGTGGGGCTGCGACCGATGACGTACGGGCGGTCCAGCGGGTAGGCGGTGTCCTCGAAGACCAGCGCGCCCGTCGGGGCGTCGGCCTGCGGCGAGCCCTTCGGCGGCCGCGGCGGCGGGACGCGGACGCCGCGGGTGGCGGGGTTCTTCTGCAAGGCAACGGGTTCGGGTCGTGCGGAGCCGAAGCCGGACGTCTGGGACCAGGCCAGTGGCATCGCCCTGGTGCCGATGTCCTGCGGACGGTCGGTCACGGACGGGCGACCGGCGCTCGTCTCGGCGGGGAGATCGTCGCTTCGGGCGTCGTCGGAATCGTCGGTCAAGGCCTCGAAGCCGGCGGGCGCGGTCGCGGGCGGTTCGGCGGCGCCGGGTTTCGCGGTGACGGTGGCGCGCTGCGGTGACTTCGGTGCGCCGCCCGCTCGACGCACGGCCACGCGCCATTCGAAACCGCCACCCGGCACAATGCCCGCGCGCAGGTCCGTGCGGGGCAGCGCGGTGATCGTGGAACCGGTGTCGGCGCCCACGGTGATGCGGCGCACCGGCTCGCGCACGATCTCGTCCACCCAGGTGAACGCACGCGCGCCGGAGAGCCTGCGGGCGCCCTCCGCGCCGTGGATCTCGGCGGCGACCTTTCCGCGCAGCAGGATCACCGTGCCGTCGTCGGTCGGTGCGACCACCCCGAACGGCGGCGGTTCGGATCCGCTGCCGAACACCACGGCGGCCAGTCGTTGTGCGATCGCGGCACCGGGGTGGTCGCCCTCGGCGACCGCCTCGATCGCACCGAGAATCCGGTCGGTGGAAGCGGTTTCACCCGCGAGATACACCACCACCGCGCCGAAGCGTGCAATCAGACCATCGCCCGGCGCGATCCCTACGGTCGACGGGTTCTTGCGCACCCGCGCCTCCTTCCCGCGCACTACCGGCGTCCAGCATAGAGGCTCGCACGCTACGCGACCGGGCGGATCGGGTCGCGAGCAACCGGCCGACCGGTCGCTCCGAGCGGGGAATCCGCAGGGAAACGCGGAGAGTCGGGCGAAGATTCCGGCCCGGCGGATCGGTCGGTCGTGATCGAGTCGACTTCGCGGCCGACGGGTATCCCCCGCGCTCCGTTGTCGTCTCGATCACGTGCGGTCTCGTTCCGCCGCTGCGGGGTTGCCGGTGCACGACCGAGAGTCGACGTAGACGGATCCGGGGATGTGCCCCGGGGCGGGGCACATCCCCGGGCGGGAAATGCGCGCGACTTCGTCCGGCTGTCCGGCAATACTCCTGGCATGCCAACCATCAGACCGGCGACCGAGGCCGACCTGCCCGTTCTCCAGGACATCGAACGCGCGGCCGGTAAGCCTTTCGCCGATATCGGCATGACGGCCGTCGCGGACGACGAGCCGCCGCCGCTCGCCACCCTCCGCGAGTTCCAGCGCGCCGGGCGGGCCTGGGTCGCGACCGACGACAGCGATCGGCCGATCG
This sequence comes from Nocardia amikacinitolerans, assembly GCF_900215415.1. Classification (NCBI taxonomy): domain Bacteria; kingdom Bacillati; phylum Actinomycetota; class Actinomycetes; order Mycobacteriales; family Nocardiaceae; genus Nocardia; species Nocardia amikacinitolerans. Next base: position 322,104 of record NZ_OBEG01000003.1, read on the forward strand.
CCTACCTCGTCCTCGGCATCGTCGACGGCAACGCGCACGTCGACCAGGTATCGGTCGACCCGGAATACGCCGGTCGTCGCATCGGCAAGCACCTCATCGACCACGCCGTCGACTGGGCGCGCGCACACGACCTGCCCGCCATCACCCTGACCACCTTCACCGAGGTGAGCTGGAACGGGCCGTACTACGAGCGCCTCGGTTTCCGATACCTCGCATCCGGCGAGGAGACGCCTGGCCTGCGCGCCCTGCGCCGAGCCGAAGCCGACCACGGCTTGGACCGCTGGCCCCGCGCCTGCATGCGCGCGGAACTGGCGACGTGGGTCCGCGACTGATCACACCCCGCGGTCGGTCAGGTCGTGGCGAGGGCCGCGGTGGCCGCGGGGAGGGCGGCGGTGCGGTCTTCCGGAACGAGGCCGATGCGGGTGCGGCGGTCGAGCAGGTCGTCGACGTGCAGTGCGCCCTCGTGGGAGAGGGCGAAGGCGAATTCGGCGCCGATGACGTCCATTCCGGGCGCGACGGGTTCGCGCAGGGCCGGGTCGAGGGCCGCCAGGGCGGTGACGGCGGGCGCCTCGCTGCCGTAGCGTTCCACCAGCAGCGGGGCGGCGGCGAGCCGATCCCGCGCCGCGCCGGAGACCGCGCCGACCAGCGGCAGCCGCTTGGTCGAGCAGGGCGCCGCGTCGAGGCGGGCGTGGCGCACCGCCGCGTCGACGACGTCCTCGGCCATCTGCCGGTACGTGGTGAGTTTGCCGCCCACGATCGTGATCACGCCGGTCGGTGAGTGCAGCACGGCGTGCTCGCGGGAGATGTCGGCGGTGCTGCCGTCTTCGGTCTTCAGCAGCGGGCGCAGACCCGCGTAGCGGCCGCGAATGTCGGCGCGGGTCAATGGTTCTCGTAGCGCGGTGTTGATGGTGTCGAGCAGGAAGTCGACCTCGGTCTCGGTGGGCTGCGGCTCGTCGGGCACCGGGCCTGGCGCGTCCTCGTCGGTCAGCCCGAGGTAGACCCGCCCGTGCGCGGCGGGGAAGGCGAAGACGAATCGACTGGTGCTGCCGGGCACCGGCACCGTGAGCGAGGCACTGAGCCCGCCGAAGGACTCGGCGGAGAAGACCAGGTGAGTGCCGCGACTCGGGCGCAGCTCGATGCTCGGGTCGACCTGGTCGGCCCACACGCCGGTGGCGTTGATCACCGCGCGGGCCCGCACGGAAAGGGTCTCACCGGAGAGGGTGTCGCGCAGGGCGGCCGAATCACCGGTCACGTCAAGGGCTTCCACTCTCGTGAGCACTGTCGCGCCCTCGGCCGCCGCGGTGCGGGCCAGCGCGACGACCAGCCGCGCGTCGTCGACCAGCTGCCCGTCCCACGCCTGGAGCCCGCCGCGCAGACCCGCCCGCCGCACGGTCGGCGCCAAACGCAGTGCCTCCGCGGCGGCGACATGCCGCGACCTCGGCAGGATCGAGGCGGGTGTGCCAGCGCCGCGCCGCAGCGCGTCACCCGCGACGAACCCCGCGCGGATCAACGCCCGTTGCGCCGCACCGATATTCGGCAGCAGCGGAACAAGCTGCGGCAGCGGACGCACCAAATGCGGTGCGGTGGTGCCGATCAGGATGCCGCGCTCGACCGCGCTCTCGTGCGCGATCCCGACCCGCCCGCTGGCGAGATAGCGCAAACCGCCGTGCACCAGCTTCGAACTCCACCGGCTCGTGCCGAACGCGAGGTCGTGCCGCTCCACCAGCACGGTGCGCAGCCCGCGCGCGGCGGCATCCAGCGCGGCGCCGGCCCCGGTGACGCCGCCGCCGATCACCAGCACGTCGATCGCGCCGCCGTCGCCGAGTGCGCGCAGTTCGCGCGCGCGGCGCTCGGCATTGAGCGCGGAGTCCCCGCGGGTCACCGGATTGTCGGTCATGCCAGAACCTTTCGTCGTTCGGGATCGCCGGGGCGGAGGTAGCCGTCGATGGCGCGGGCCAGTTCGGTGTCCAGTTCGGGGGCGGGCAGCAGTGGCGCGACCGTCCCCGCCGACTGCACCGCGGACTGGACGATGAGCAGCAGCATGGTGGCCAGCTGGAGCGGATCGCCGGACCGGATGGAGCCGTCGCGCTGGCCGTCCCGGATCCCCGCGGCGAACAGCTCGATGAGGGTGCGCTGGTTGCGCCCGAGCCTGCCGAAGACGTAGGTGAGCATCAGATCGGTGTCCGTGCGAAAGATCTTGCCGAACAACGGATTCGACCGCACCATCCCCGCGCCCTCGACCACGCCTTCCACCAGGCGGGCCCGCGCGGGGCCGGACTCGGGCATGGCCTCGGTGAGGATGCCGCGCAGTTCGCGGACCAGTAGCTCGGCGACCAGTGCGCCGGTGTCTGGCCAGCGGCGGTACACGGTGGGCCTGCTGACGCCGGCGCGCCGCGCCACCTCGGTGAGTGTGGTCCGGCGGACACCGAACTCCTGGACGCAGGCGCGCGCGGCATCGAAAATGGCCAGGTCGATGGCCGAAAGTTCGGCGTCCGGGTCGTCGGTCACGAGAATCACCACCGGGCTTCGAGCGGGGACGGACAGTTACTGCTTGACAGTCTATGTCAAACTGTAACGCATGGTCGAGACGCAGCAGTCAGGCGGGCATTCCGCTCCCGCGGCAAACCCGGGCGCGGACGCGCGGGTACCGAGTATGGTGTGGGACGCCTGGGGTATCCCGGCCGGACACAAGCCGCTTTCGGCGCAGATCCGCGGCCTGCTCGCGCAGGTTTTCGGGGTGTCCGGCGACCCGGTGGCGCGCCGCGATGAGGGTGACGTGCCGCTCCGCGCATCGGCGTTGACGCCGGCGCAGCGGGACGGGTTGGTCGAGATGGTCGGCGCGGACAACGTGTCGGCCGACCATCGCGATCGACTACGGCACGCGGGCGGCAAGAGCACCCTCGATTTGCTGCGGCGTCGCGCCGAGGGTCCGCAAGACGCACCGGACGCCATCGTCTTTCCCGCCGACCACGAGCAGGTGCTCGCGGTGCTGGCCTACTGCGCCGAGCACGGCATCGCGGTGGTGCCCTTCGGCGGCGGCACCAGCGTCGTCGGCGGTGTCGATCCGGTGCGCGGCGAGTTCGACAGCGTCATCGCACTGGACCTGCGCCGCATCGACGGACTCACCGAGGTCGACCCGGTGAGCGGCACCGCGACCCTCGGTGCGGGCCTCACCGGACCGCAGGCCGAGGAACTGCTTGCCGCGCACGGGCTTTCGCTGGGCCACTTCCCGCAGAGCTTCGAATTCGCCAGCATCGGCGGTTTCGCGGCGACCAGGTCCTCCGGTCAGGCCTCGGCCGGGTACGGCCGCTTCGACGACATGGTGCAGCGCCTGCGGATCGCCACCCCGACCGGCTCGCTGGAGCTGGGTCGCGCGCCCGCCTCCGCCGCAGGGCCGGATCTGCGCGAGTTGTTCGTCGGCTCGGAAGGCGCGCTCGGCGTGATCACCGAGGTCACGCTGCGTGTGCATCCGCTGCCGGAAACCACCGCGTACCAGGCGTGGTCGTTCCCCGACTTCACCACAGGCGCGGCCGCGCTGCGCACCGTGGTGCAGGCGGGCGCCGCGCCGACCGTTTTCCGGCTGTCCGACGAGGCCGAGACCGGCCTGAACCTGGCTCGCTCCGGCGACATCGGCGGCCAGGCGGTGACGGGCTGCCTCGCGATCACCACCTTCGAGGGCACCGCCGAGCACGTCGCGGCCCGCTCCGCCGAAGCCACCGCGCTGCTGACCGCCGCGGGCGGCACGGCACTCGGCGAAAAACCCGCCCGCGAATGGGAACACGGCCGATTCGCCGCGCCCTACATGCGCGACGCGCTGCTCGACGTCGGGGTGCTGTGCGAGACGCTGGAAACCGCCACTACCTGGTCCAACATCGCCGAACTGAAGGCGAAAGTGACTGCGGCGCTGACCGATTCGCTCGGTGCGCAGGGCACGCCGCCGCTGGTGATGTGCCACATCTCGCACACCTATCCGACGGGCGCCTCGCTGTACTTCACCATCGTCGCCAAACAACTCGACGATCCGCTCGCGCAGTGGCAGATCGCCAAGCGCGCGGTGGGTGACGCGATCATCGCCGCGGGCGGCACCATCACCCACCACCACGCCGTCGGCGCCGACCACCGCCCGTGGCTGCCCGCCGAGGTCGGTGAGCTGGGCATCCGGGTGTTGCGCGCGGTGAAACGGGAATTGGACCCCGCGGGCATCCTCAATCCTGGAAAACTGATCTGATGAACCCGCAGGTAAGCGCCATTCGCTCGGCGCTGGTCGTCACGAACCGGCTCTCCGGCGCTGGCAAGGGCCACGACACCGCGACGGCGGCCATCGCCAGGCTCACCGAGCGCGGTGTCGAGGTCACCGAGATTCGCGCGCCGTCCGCCGCCGAATCCGTCCGGCTGGTGCGCGATTCGCTGGCGAACCCGGATCCCGCCGCCCGTCCCGACGCGGTGGTGTGTGTCGGCGGTGACGGCCTGATCTGCGTGATCTTGGAGGCGGTCGCGCAGACCGGCGTCCCGCTCGGCCTGGTGCCGAGCGGAACGGGCAACGACCTGGCGCGGGCGCTCGGCATCCCCACCGACGATCCCGCCGCGGCGGTCGACGTGGTGCTCGCCGGGCGCCGCAAGGTGATGGATCTCGGCCGGATCGAGTCGCCCGCACCGGATTTCACTCCGATGTGGTTCGCCACCGTGACCGGCACCGGGTTCGACGCGCGAGTCACGTTGCGCGCGAACAGCATGAGCTGGCCCAAGGGCAGGCTCCGCTACACGTTCGCCGCGCTGGCCGAGATCACCGGCGGTTTCACCGTGCCCTACCGGATCGAGCTGTCCGGCGTTGCCGAAGGCGCGGTGGACAATCCGCCGGGCGACGGCGTCGTCGAGACCGACGCGGTGATGGTCGCGGTGGGCAACACCCGCACCTATGGCGGCGGCATGCTGATCTGCCCCGACGCCGAAATGGACGACGGATTGCTTGACCTCACGGTGGTCGGCGCGGTGTCCCGGGCGGAGATGCTGCGGTTGCTGCCCGCCCTCTCCGCGGGCAAACGCATCGACCATCCCGCCGTGGCCCAATACCGTGCCGCCGCGGTGACTCTCACCGCACCGGGCGCGCCCGCCACCGCCGATGGCGAACCGGCGGGGACGCTGCCGATCACCTTGCGCGCCGTGCCCGCGGCACTGACGGTGCTCGTGCGCTGAGCGATCAGCCGTCGAACGCGACGCGACTCATGCGGTTGACGGTGGAGCGGTCCACGATGACGACGGACGAGGACGGAACCGGCGCGTTCCTGTCCTCGAGGTCCAGGTCCCGGATCAGGCGGTCCCAGCGGCGGCAGTGCAACGTGAAGAACATTCCGTTGATGCGGCGGCCCCGGGCGTACTGGCCGGCCCTGGCCACCGTCGCGGGCACGTCGAGCATGACGACGTGCAAGTCCCTGCGATATTCCGCCGCCCAGCGCGCGATCATCCTGCGGCTCCAGCCGAAGGTGCCGCAATCGTGGATCACCACCGGTCCGTCGGCGTCGCGCAGCGCCGCCTTGATCCCCGCGTAGTGCGCGACGTGCACGACCGGACGCCACAGCGGGTAGGGGAGCCAGCCGAGCCGGTGCCGCCAGCGGTTTCGCGCGTGCTGGGAATCCAGGACGATCGAACCGGACGGTCCGGCGGGCGGCTGCTCGGCCTGCGCCGTCGCACCGAAGAACTTCCGCAGCGCTGTGCTCTTGCCCGCACCGGGCACTCCGGCGAAGATCAGGGCCGCCGTTGTGGGGTAACGCAATTCATCGATCGTCCGACCGCGCAGGTCGTGCACGCCGGCCGGCGTCAGCGCGCCGACGGCGGCCAGCGGCATGCGCGGCTCGGGGGAGTGCAGGGGTAGCGCATCGAGCGGGGGGTTCACCCCTTCCAGACTCCCTAGTCCGGTCCGATTCGGCAACCGGGAAAACCCTGAGATCGCGCGATCGAAGGAATGATTCGTCGCGACCGGCCGGTATCTCGCGGAGCTACCGATCGGTCACCGCCGCGCGACGCGGCCTGGCGCGCACGTGCATCCGCTCGCCCTGACTGCCGAACAGGCTCAGGATCTCCACCGGCCCGCGCCCGGTGCTGCCGAACCAATGCGGTTGCCGGGTATCGAATTCCGCGGTCTCGCCGGGACCCATGATCAGATCGTGTTCGCCGAGGATCAGCCGCAGCCTGCCGGACAGCACGTAGAGCCACTCGTAACCCTCGTGCACGCGGGGATCGGGGTCCTTGCGCTCGGGCGGCAGGATCATCTTGAACGCATGGAGCGGGCCGGGCCGCGCGGTGAGCGGAAGGACGGTGTACCCGTTGACCTGTCGCGGCGTGGTGTGCACACGGGGGTCCGCGATCTTGGGGGCCGCCACCAGTTCGTCGAGCGGCACCTGCAAGGCCAGCGCGATCGGCAGCAGCAATTCCAGGCTGGCCTTGCGCTGCCCGGATTCCAGCCGCGAGAGCGTGCTCTTGGAGATACCGGTCGTCGCCGAGAGCGCGGTCAGGGTGATGTCGCGGTGGGTGCGCAACGCCTTCAGCCGGGGGCCGATCTCGGCCAGCGCCTGGGTGATGCCCGGTTGGTCCATGTCCCCAGTGCACGCTCATTTCCCGGAAACGGCAAATAATGTTGCCGATACCGGGCCGTCCTCGGCAGCCTGAGGTTCGGAGGTGATCGCGAATGAGAGAGCAGAACAAGGCGATCCACGACGTGGTCGTCGTCGGCGGCGGCGCGGCGGGATTGTCGGCGGCGCTGGTGTTGAGCAGGGCGCGGCGGCGGGTCGCGGTGGTCAGGGGTGGTGCGCCGCGCAACGCCCCCGCCACGCACATGCACGGTTTCCTGTCGCGGGACGGGCTCCCGCCCGGCGAGCTGCTGACGATCGGCGCGGCGGAAGTCGCGGGATACGGCGGCGAGTTGCTCGATGACGCGGTGATCGGCGCCGAAAAGAACGAGAGCACGGGCGAATTCACGCTCCACCTGGCGGGCGGCGGGCGGTTGACGACGCGACGGGTGCTGGTCGCCACCGGCTTGCGTGATGTGCTGCCCGACCTGCCCGGCGTGCGCGAGCGCTGGGGCGCGGACGTGCTGCACTGCCCGTACTGCCACGGCTACGAGGTGCGCGATCAACCGCTCGGCGTGCTCGGCGGAACAGAGCCGGGTGCGGTGGCGAGGGCTGTGCACCTCGCGCTGCTGCTGCCGCAGTGGTCGGCCGACGTGACGTTCTTTCCGCACGCGATGGAGTTGTCCGAGCACGATCTGGCCCGGCTCGCCGCCCGCGGCGTGCGGGTCGTGCCCGGCGAGGTCGCGCGGCTGGTCATCGAGAACGGTCGACTGCGCGGCGTGGAGATGGTCGACGGGCGGGCCGTGCCGCGCGGTGCGATGTTCGTCGCGCCCACCTTCGTGCCGAACGACGACGTGCTGACCGCGCTCGGCTGCGCGACCGGTCCGGACGGCTTTGTGGTCACCGACGCGCGCGGACGGACCAGCGTGGCCGGGGTGTGGGCGGCGGGCAACGTCGCCGACCCGGGTGCCCAGGTGATTTCCGCAGCGGGCGCGGGCTCGGCGGCCGCCATCGCGATCAACGGTGACCTGATCGAGGAGGAGTCCGCGGTCCCCGCTCCGGTGCACTGAAACGGCCCCGTGGCCGAATCCTCCCTGCGGTGTCGGCGGAAGCTGAGAATTGCTCGAGGATTCGGGGCCGTTTCGCGGATCGCCGGTAAGCTGTGAAGCGTAGGCGGAGTGTTCGGTGTCCCTCATCCACCGAAGGCTCCGCCTCCTTTCTTTTCCGCACCCGAGTCCGCACCGGGAGCGCGGGCGCGGGGAGGCGGCGAGGCCATGTCGAGCCAACCCCTAGAATCACGGAGTGACCAGCGCAGCCCCTGACAACTCGCGTAATCGTGCCGATGCCCTCCCCAAGAGCTGGGACCCCAGCGTCGTGGAGGCCGAGACGTACGAGCGCTGGGTAGCCGCTGGGTATTTTCAGGCCGACACCGCGAGCGGCAAGCCCGCGTACTCGATCGTGCTGCCGCCGCCGAACGTGACCGGCACCCTGCACATGGGCCACGCCCTCGACCACACGCTGATGGACACCCTCGCCCGCCGCAAGCGCATGCAGGGTTACGAGGTGCTGTGGCTGCCCGGCATGGACCACGCGGGCATCGCCACCCAGACCGTGGTGGAGAAGCAGCTCGCCGTCGACGGCAAGACCAAGGAAGACTTCGGCCGCGAACTGTTCGTCGAGAAGGTCTGGGACTGGAAGCGCGAGTCCGGCGGCGCCATCCAGTGGCAGATGCGCGCCCTCGGCGACGGCGTCGACTGGAGCCGCGACCGCTTCACCATGGACGAGGGCCTGTCGCGGGCCGTGCAGACCATCTTCAAGCGCCTCTACGACGCCGGGCTCATCTACCGCGCCGAGCGACTGGTGAACTGGTCGCCCGAGCTGCGCACCGCCATCTCCGACATCGAGGTCAAGCACGAGGAAGTCGCGGGCGAGCTCGTCTCGCTGCGCTACGGCTCGCTGAACGACGACGAACCGCACGTCATCGTGGCGACCACCCGGGTGGAGACGATGCTCGGTGACACCGCGGTGGCCGTTCACCCGGACGACCCGCGCTACCAGGCGCTGATCGGCACCACCCTGGAGCACCCGATCACCGGCCGCCAGATCCCGATCGTGGCCGACGACTACGTCGACCCCGAGTTCGGCTCCGGCGCCGTGAAGATCACCCCCGCGCACGACCCGAACGACTTCGAGATCGGTCTGCGGCACAACCTGCCGATGCCGACGATCATGGACGAGCGCGGCCGCATCGCGAACACCGGAACCGAATTCGACGGCATGGACCGCTTCGAGGCCCGCGTCAAGGTCCGCGAGCGGCTCGCCGCGGAGGGCCGCGTCGTCGCGGAGAAGCGTCCGTACGTGCACAGCGTCGGCCACTCCGAGCGCACCGGCGAGCCCATCGAGCCGCGGCTGTCCATGCAGTGGTGGGTCAAGGTGGAGTCGCTGGCCAAGGCCGCCGGTGACGCGGTCCGCAACGGCGACACCGTCATCCACCCGGCCAGCCAGGAACCGCGCTGGTTCGAGTGGGTCGACAACATGCACGACTGGACCATCTCGCGCCAGCTGTGGTGGGGCCACCGCATTCCGATCTGGTACGGCCCCGAGGGCGAAGTGATCTGCGTCGGCCCGGACGAGACCGCCCCCGAGGGCTGGGTGCAGGACCCGGACGTGCTCGACACCTGGTTCTCGTCGGGTCTGTGGCCGTTCTCCACGATGGGCTGGCCGGAGGCCACGCCGGAGCTGGAGAAGTTCTATCCGACCAGCGTGCTGGTCACCGGCTACGACATCCTCTTCTTCTGGGTCGCCAGAATGATGATGTTCGGCATGTTCGTCTCCGAGGACCCGGCCATCCTCGCGGGCAAGTCCGGCGCGGTGCAGGTGCCGTTCAAGGACGTCTTCCTGCACGGCCTGATCCGCGACCAGTTCGGCAAGAAGATGTCGAAGTCGCGCGGCAACGGCATCGACCCGCTGGACTGGATCAAGGCCTACGGCGCGGACGCGCTGCGCTTCACCCTGGCCCGCGGCGCGCAGCCCGGCGGCGACCTGTCCGTCGGCGAGCCGCACGCGCTGGCCTCGCGCAGCTTCGTCACCAAGCTGTTCAACGCCACCAAGTTCGCGCTGATGAACGGCGCCGAGCCCGGCGAACTGCCCGACCGCGCGGCACTCACCGACGCCGACCGGTGGATCCTCGATCGCCTGGATCAGGTTCTGGCGGAAGTGGATTCGGCTTTCGACGCCTACGAGTTCGGCAAGGCGTGCGAGGCGCTCTACCACTTCGCATGGGACGAGCTGTGCGACTGGTATCTGGAACTGGCCAAGGTGCAGTTCTCCGACGACGAGGAGCGGGCGGCCGCGACGAGGACCGTGCTCGGCAACGTGCTGGATTCGGTGCTTCGCCTGCTGCATCCGGTGATCCCGTTCGTCACCGAGTCGCTGTGGCAGGCGCTCACCGGCGGTGAGTCCGTGGTGATCGCCGCGTGGCCGCAGGCCAGTGGCAACGCCACCGATACCGTTGCGGCGCAGCGTGTTTCGGACGCTCAGCGGTTGATCACCGAGATCCGCCGGTTCCGCAGCGACCAGGGCCTCGCCGACAAGCAGAAGGTCGCGGCCAAGCTGATCGGTCTGGAGCAGGCCGACCTGACGGCGCTGGAGCCGTCGGTCGCCAACCTCGCCAGGCTCACCGCGCCCGGCGCCGAGTTCGCCGCCACCGCCTCGGTCGAGGTGCGGCTGAGCGGCGCGACGGTGACCGTCGAGCTGGACACCTCCGGCGCGGTCGACCTGGACGCCGAACGCCGCCGCCTGGAGAAGGATCTGGCCGCCGCGGAGAAGGAACTGGCGGGCACCGAGGCCAAGCTCGGCAACGAGGCGTTCCTGGCCAAGGCGCCAGAACCGGTGGTCGCCAAGATCAAGAACCGTCGCGATGTCGCCGCCGCCGAGGTGGCGCGCATCGGGGCGCGCCTGGCGGAATTGGCGGTCAAGTGAACGAGGAGCCGGAGCGGCAGTACCGCGACGACGACGGAGGCGCCCGGCTCGCGTCCGGCCCGTCGCCGGTGGAGCTCGCCGAGATGGCGCTGGTCGAGGCCGAACTCGACCAGCGCTGGCCGGAGACCAAGATCGAGCCCTCGCTGACCCGCATCGCGACGCTGATGGATCTGCTCGGTTCCCCGCAGCAAAGCTATCCGGCGATCCACGTCGCGGGCACCAACGGCAAGACATCGGTCACCCGGATGATCGACGCGCTGCTCACCGCGCTGCACCGGCGCACGGGCCGCATCACCAGCCCGCACCTGCAGCTGGCCACCGAGCGGATCAGCATCGACAACGCGCCGATCAGTCCGGCCAAGTACGTCGAGACCTACCGGGAGATCCAGCCCTACATCGAGATGATCGACGCGCAGTCGGCCACGGCGGGCGGTCCGGCGATGAGCAAGTTCGAGGTGCTCACCGGCATGGCCTACGCGGCGTTCGCCGAGGCCCCTGTCGACGTGGCGGTCGTGGAGACCGGCATGGGCGGCACCTGGGACGCCACCAACGTGATCGACGGTCAGGTCGCGGTGATCACCCCGATCGGGCTGGACCACGTCGACTATCTCGGCCCCGACCTCGCCTCGATCGCAGGGGAGAAGGCCGGAATCATCAAACGCGCGCCGGAGAGCCTGGTGCCGCGCGACACCGTCGCGGTGATCGCGCAGCAGGAACCCGAGGCGATGGACGTCCTGCTGCGCAGGGCCGTCGAGGTGGACGCCGCGGTGGCCCGCGAAGGCTCCGAGTTCCAGGTACTCGCGCGCCGCGTCGCCGTCGGCGGCCAGCAGCTCGAGCTCCAGGGCCTCGGCGGGGTCTACGACGAGATCTTCCTGCCGCTGCACGGCGCGCACCAGGCCCGCAACGCGGTGCTGGCGCTGGCGGCGGTAGAGGCGTTCTTCGGCGCGGGCGCCGAGCGTCAGCTCGACATCGATGCGGTGCGCGCCGGTTTCGCGTCGGTCACCAGCCCCGGCCGCCTAGAACGGATGCGCAGCGCGCCGACCATCTTCATCGACGCCGCGCACAACCCGGCGGGCGCGCGGGCGCTGGCCGCGACCCTCGGCGAGGAATTCGACTTCCGCAAGCTGGTCGGCGTGGTCGCGGTGCTCGGCGACAAGGACGCCGCGGGGATTCTGGAGGCGCTGGAGCCGGTGTTCGACGAGATCGTTGTCACCACCAACGGCTCGCCGCGCGCCATGGACGTCGACAGCCTGGCGAATCTGGCCGTGCAGCGGTTCGGCGACGAACGCGTGGTCACCGCCGACACGCTGCCCGACGCGCTGGAGTCCGCCATCGCCATCGCCGAAGAGGTCGGCGACCCCGGCGAGGCCGTTTCGGGGGCGGGCGTCATCGTCACCGGCTCGGTGGTCACGGCGGGCGCGGCCCGCGCGCTGTTCGGAAAGGACCCGGCATGAGTGAGCCAAGCGAGCGGGACAAGGACGCGACCGCTCCCGCACAACCGTCCGCGCCCGATCCGTGGAAGGGTCTGCGCGGCGTCATGGCGGGCACGCTGGTCCTCGAGTCCATCGTGGTGCTGCTGGCGCTGCCGGTCGTCGCCGACGTCGGCGGCGGGATCAGCTGGTTCTCCGGCAGCTACCTGGTGATCCTGGCGCTGCTGATGATCTTGGGCGCGGGCTTGCAGCGTCGCCCGTGGGCGCTGGCGTTCAACCTCGGCCTCCAGGTGCTGGTGATCCTCGGCGGCTTCATCCACATCTCGATCGGCGTCATCGGTCTGCTGTTCGTGGCCGTCTGGGCGTTCATCCTGATCCTGCGCGCCGACGTCAAGCGCCGCATGGAGCACGGACTGCTGCCGAGTCAGCGGATGAACCGGTAAACGGCTGCGCTGCTATAGTTCTCGCCGTACCGTCCCCCTGGCGGATCCCCCTCGTCGAGTGCTCTCGACCGAACACCGGAGATTCGCCATGCCCGAATTCGTCATCCGTTCTTTCCGCCGCGACGATCGCGACCAGCTGACCCGGCTCGTCAACGCCCACATCGCGGCCGTGATCCCCGGCGTACCCGTTTCCGTCAACACCGTGTTGAGCCAGCTGGAACGGCGTCCGGCCGAAGTGATCATCGATCCGTGGGTGATCGAACGCGTCACGCTGGTCGCCGAACAAGCCGGGGCGGTGGTCGCCGCCGCGCACCTGCTGCGCTACGGAGCGGGTCGGGAGGTTTCCGACGACTACCGCGACGCCGGAGTCCTGGAATGGTTCGTGGCCGCGAACTTCGCGGCTCGGCGGCTGGGCCGACGTGTGCCGGACGGAAGGGGAGCCGGAGGTCGTCCGGTGGCTCTTCGGCCAGGCCGGTTCCTGGTCGCGACTCGGCGGGATCGACCGCGTCCTCGACTATCGCGACCCTGACGACGAGGCGCTGCACTGCTGCTGGACTGCGGTTTCGTCGAGCTGACGCGCACCGAACGCGGCTGGGAGCACCTCGGCTGAACGCTGGCTCGGTGAGTGGCGCGAAGGTCGATGACGCGTACCTCCGCCTTCGCTCCGGTCGTGCGCGGGCTCTGGGCGGACTCCGTTCGGCAGGGTCAATTAGGCTGTGCGCCGTGACTGAGCAGACGTTGGTACTCATCAAGCCGGACGGCGTGGCCCGTGGCCTGGTCGGCGAGGTGCTGGCCCGTATCGAGCGCAAGGGCCTGAAGATCGCGGCCCTCGAGCTGAAGCAGGTGTCCGAGGAACTGGGCAAGGAGCACTACGCCGAGCACGCCGAGAAGCCGTTCTTCGGCTCCTTGATCGAGTTCATCACCTCCGGCCCGGTCGTGGCCGCAGTCCTGGAAGGCCCGCGCGCCATCGCCGCGTTCCGGCAGATCGCGGGCGGTACCGACCCCGTCGAGAAGGCCGCGCCTGGCAGCATCCGCGGCGACTTCGGCCTGGAGACCCAGTACAACCTCGTGCACGGCTCGGACTCCCCGGAGTCGGCCAAGCGCGAGATCGGACTCTGGTTCCCCGAGTTCCCCGCCTGAGTTCCCCCCCGCGTACTCGCCGCGCCGTCGTCACGTCGGCGCGGCGAGCCCCGCTCGAGCACCGCATCGGCCCTTGTCGCGCCCGGTCGCGGCGAGGTGGCAAACCCGGAGCATCGGGCAGGTCACGCGCCGATGGCGAACCACCGGCGCGCGGTGTGGGATACTGGCAGTGGTCGTCAACGACACCGGCAGTTCGCGCAGGTACGCGAATCGTGGGTGACGGTGGCGACCGGATGACACCGCGGTTCGATGCCGATCATCGCTGCCACGGACAGCCGCGCCCGGTTGCTGAGGGTGTGGGAGTTCGCGTCGGCACGCTGGATGAGCGCTCGTTTCCGTGGAGTTCAGCCAACAGCCAGGCGCCGCGTGACCAGTTAGCCCGAAGACGAAGAACCAGGTGACAACCGGGCACGCGGGGCGAGACCACAGGACCTCGCGTCGACGGCGTGAGGTGTACGGACAGCGCCCCCGCGTTGGCCGCGTCACTCCGTACCGGGAGGGACGCGCCCGGGGGCCCGAGGAGACTTCGTGGCCGATCAAGAGCCGCTGGAAACAACATCACAGGATGCCGATCAATTGCCGGAGCGAATCCGAGTTCACGCGCTTGCCAAGCGGCTGGGAGTGACGAGCAAGCGCATCCTGGCCAAACTCACCGAGCTGGGCGCCGACGCGCGCAGCGCGCAATCCAATGTCGACCGGGCGGTCGCGGAATCGGTACGCGACGCACTCGTCGCCACCGAGCCCGCGACGACGACGCCCGCCGCGGAACCCGCACCCCCGGCTCCGGCGGCCGGGGAAGCCGACGCGGCCGAGCCGGAGCAGGCCGGGCAGCCGAGCGGGTTGCTCTTCTCCGCACCGGAACCGCTACACACCGGCTTACCGACCGGGGCAGACACGCCGGCGCAGCCCACCCAGCTGTTCACCCACGCCGTGCAGGGCGAGCCGCACGTCGCGCCGCCGCCGCCGGTCTTCGAGGCGCCGTCCGTCGCCGCGCCGCTTTTCCTGTCGCCCGACGCGGCGGCCGCCGAGGAGATGCGCAAGCGGCGTCGTGCCGAACGCGAGTCCAAGCGCACCGAGGAGTCCGCGGCCCCCGAGGTGGTCGAGGAAGAACCCGACACCACCGAGGACGAGCAGGACACCGCCGAGCACCAGGGCGAGGCCGACGGGCAGCCGCGTCGCAGGCGCAGGGGCAGGCGCGGTCGTGGCCGCGGCCGCGGCGAGCAGCACGCCGACTCCGACCTCGAGGGTGACGAGGGCGAGCAGGCCGAGTCCGACACCGAGGACGAGGGCGTCGAGACCGCCGAGGGCGCGGAATCCGCCGAGCCGACCGACGAGGGCGACACCGACACCGAGTCCGACGAGTCGGTGCCTGAGGGCGCGAGCCGCCGTCGCCGTCGCCGTCGCCGCAGGAAGGTCGGCGGTGAGGGCGGCGACGCCGAGCCCGCCGACGACGACCCGCCGAACACGGTCGTGCACGAGCGCGAGCCGCGCAACAAGAGCCGCAGCCGCGCCGTCTCGGACGAGGTGCAGGGCATCACCGGCTCGACTCGTCTCGAGGCGAAGCGTCAGCGTCGCCGCGACGGTCGCGAAGCCGGTCGCCGTCGCCCGCCGATCCTGACCGAGTCGGAGTTCCTGGCCCGCCGCGAGGCGGTCGACCGGGTGATGGTGGTGCGCGAGAAGTCGTTCTCCGAGCACCCCACCGCAACTCAAGTCGCGGTGCTCGAGGACAACATCCTCGTCGAGCACTTCGTCACCAACACCGGCCAGGCGTCCATGGTCGGCAACGTGTACCTCGGCAAGGTGCAGAACGTGCTGCCCAGCATGGAGGCGGCGTTCGTCGACATCGGCCGTGGTCGCAACGGCGTGCTGTACGCGGGCGAGGTGAACTGGGAGGCCGCCGGGCTCGGCGGCAAGGAGCGCAAGATCGAACAGGCGCTCAAGCCTGGCGATCAGGTGCTCGTCCAGGTCTCCAAGGACCCGGTCGGCCACAAGGGCGCCCGGTTGACGACTCAGATCAGCCTCGCCGGTCGCTTCCTTGTCTACGTGCCCGGCGGCACCTCCACCGGCATCAGCCGCAAGCTGCCCGACACCGAGCGCAAGCGGCTCAAGGAGATCCTGCGCGACATCGTGCCCGCCGACGCCGGCGTGATCATCCGCACCGCCTCCGAGGGTGTCAGCGAGGCCGAGCTGGCTCGCGACGTGGAGCGGTTGCAGACCACGTGGCGTTCCATCGAGGAGCAGGCCAAGAAGGACGGCGGCGCGCCGAAGACCCTGTACGAGGAGCCCGATCTCCTTGTCAAGGTCATCCGCGACCTGTTCAACGAGGACTTCTCGCGACTGGTCATCGAGGGCGACCGGGCGTGGAGCACGGTCGAGAACTACATCCGCACCGTCGCGCCTGACCTGCTCGCGCGGGTCTCCCGGCACGAGAACAACGGCGTGGACGTGTTCGAGACCTTCCGCATCGACGAGCAGCTGGCCAAGGCGCTGGATCGCAAGGTGTGGCTGCCCTCCGGCGGCACCCTGGTGATCGACCGCACCGAGGCCATGACCGTCATCGACGTGAACACCGGCAAGTTCACCGGTTCGGGCAACAGCAACCTGGAGGAGACCGTCACCAGGAACAACCTGGAGGCGGCCGAGGAGATCGTGCGCCAGATGCGGCTGCGCGACATCGGCGGCATGATCGTCGTCGACTTCATCGACATGGTGCTCGAGTCCAACCGCGATCTGGTGCTGCGCCGCCTGACCGAGGCGCTCGGCCGGGACCGCACCAGGCACCAGGTCTCCGAGGTGACCTCGCTCGGCCTGGTCCAGATGACCCGCAAGAAGCTGGGCACCGGTCTGGTCGAGGCGTTCTCGACCACCTGCGAGCACTGCCACGGACGCGGCATCCTGGTGCACAGCTACCCGGTCGAGCTGGCGGCCGCCGAGGAGACCTCGACCCGCCGCGAGGGCGGTTCGCGCCGCCGACGTGGCAGGGACAAGGGCGCGGCTGCCGCGGCCGCCACCAACGGGACGCCGCAGCCGAGCGAGTCGGTCGAAGAAGCCGCCGTCAAGCGGGCGCATCCGGTGGCGCTTGCCATGGCCGCGCACAGCGCGACGGACGCCGAGCCGGACGAGGCCGAGGTCGCCGAGGTGGAGGTCGTCGCGACCGATGCCGACGCGGTGGCGGCGAATGTGGCCGATGCCGTGGCCGCCGCGCAGGAGGCGCTGGTCGAGGAGGCCGCCGAGGCCGAAACGGTGACCGAGGAAGCCGCCGAGGCCGAGCCGGTCGTCGAGTTCGAGGCGGTGGAGGAGCCGGTCGTCGAGGTCGAGGAGCGGGAGGCCGAGCCCGTCGTCGCGGTGCCGGTCGAGACCGGTCCGGCTCCGGTGACCGAGGCCGAGGTGCCCGCCGCGGCCGAGCCGGTGCGGAAGCAGCCCGCGGTCGCGGAAGCCGCTGTCGCCGCCGCGGATCGTTCGGTTGCCAACGGTGAACCGGAGCCACGGCAGACCGGCCGTCGTCGCCGCGTGGCGCGTTCGGCGGCCGCGCCGGCGGCCGACAGTGCCGGAGCGGTATTCGTGCTGTCGAGCGGCGATCAGGACACCGCGCCCGCCGTCGACTACTCGGAACCGGCACCGGTCGAGCTGCCGCAGCGCGCACGTCCGAGGCGCAGGGCCGTCGGCCGTCCCGCGGGCCCGCCGGTCGACTCGCCGAACTGAGAAGATCGTGGCGATTCGGCCGGTCGGACCCGAGAGGGGCGACCGGCCGAATCCGTTCCGGTGCCGGTCCGCTCGGTGGAAACCGCGCGTGCCGGGGTTGCCGGGAGGCTGCCGACCACCGAATTGGGTCGGAGACCGGGGGTCTGGTAGCCTTGGACAGTCGCTGCCTGGCGATGCGCCCGAAGCTGCTGACGCAGCGAGGTATGCGCCCCGTGCAGCAACCAGCCAAGACAATTCACGTCGCGACTTGTGGCGTGAGTGAAGCACGAAAAGACATCGAGTGGAGGAAGCCGACCGATGGCAACGTACGCGATCGTCAAGACCGGCGGAAAGCAGTACAAGGTCGCGGTCGGTGACCTGGTGAAGGTCGAAAAGATCGAGGGTGCGCCGGGTTCCGCCGTCGAGCTCTCGCCCGTCCTCGTGGTGGACGGCGCCGAACTGACCACCGACGCGGCCAAGCTGGCCAAGCGCTCGGTGACCGCGGAGCTGGTCGAGCAGACCAAGGGCCCCAAGATCCGCATCCACAAGTTCAAGAACAAGACCGGCTACCACAAGCGCCAGGGTCACCGTCAGCCGCTGACGGTCCTGAAGGTCACCGGCATCAAGTAAGACATCCCGAGGAGACTCAGCTATGGCACACAAGAAGGGCGCGTCCAGCTCCCGGAACGGACGCGATTCCAACGCCCAGCGACTCGGCGTCAAGCGCTTCGGCGGCCAGACCGTCAAGGCAGGCGAGATCCTGGTGCGTCAGCGTGGCACCCACTTCCACCCCGGCGTGAACGTCGGTCGCGGTGGTGACGACACCCTGTTCGCCCTCGCGGCGGGCGCGGTCGAGTTCGGCAGCAAGCGTGGCCGCAAGACCGTCAACATCGTCGTCCCGGAGCCGGTTCAGGCCTGACCGCCGAGAGCCGATCCAGACAAAGCCGAGCGGGTCAGGGTATGTCACCCTGACCCGCTTTTCGCGTTCTCGTGGCGTCGACCGCCGAAGAATCAGCGCGAGCCCTCGAAGAACGACCAGCCCAGAAGGAGGATGATTCGACCATGTCGAAATTCATCGACCGTGTCGTGCTGCACGTGCGTGCCGGAAAGGGCGGTCATGGGTGCGCGTCGGTGCACCGCGAGAAGTTCAAGCCGCTCGGCGGACCGGACGGCGGCAACGGCGGCAACGGCGGCGACGTCATCCTCGAGGTCGACGCCAACGTGCACACGCTGCTCGACTTCCACTTCCACCCGCACGCCAAGGCGGGCAACGGCAAGCCGGGCGAGGGCGGCAACCGGGACGGCAAGACCGGCGGCGACCTGCTGCTGAAGGTGCCCGACGGCACCGTCGTGCTGGACAAGGACGGCGAGATCCTCGCCGACCTGGTCGGCGCGGGCAACCGCTATGTCGCCGCGCGCGGGGGACGCGGCGGACTCGGCAACGCGGCGCTGGCTTCGAAGGCGCGCAAGGCGCCCGGTTTCGCGCTGCTCGGCGAGGAGGGCGAGGAACGCGATCTCGTCCTCGAGCTCAAGTCCGTCGCCGACGTCGGCCTGGTCGGCTTCCCTTCGGCGGGCAAGTCGTCGCTGGTCTCGGTGCTCTCCGCGGCCAAGCCGAAGATCGCCGACTACCCGTTCACCACGCTCGTGCCCAACCTCGGCGTGGTGGCCAGCGGCGACACCACCTTCACCATCGCCGACGTGCCCGGCCTGATCCCCGGCGCCAGCCAGGGCCGCGGCCTCGGCCTTGACTTCCTGCGCCACCTGGAGCGCTGCGCGGTGCTCGCGCACGTCGTCGACTGCGCGACCCTGGAACCGGGCCGCGATCCCGTCTCCGACGTCGACGCCCTCGAAGCGGAACTCGCCGCCTACAAGCCCGCGCTCGCCGCCGACGCAGGCCTCGGTGACCTGGCCGACCGCCCGCGCGTGGTGATCCTGAACAAGACCGACGTCCCCGATGGCGCCGAGTTGGCGGAGATGGTGACGCCCGAGTTCACCGCGCGCGGCTGGCCGGTCTTCGAGATCTCCGCGGTGAGCCGAGCGGGCTTGCGCCCCTTGACATTCGCGCTCGCCGACCTGGTGCGCGAGTACCGCGAGGCGCACCCGAAGGCCGCGCCGAAGCGTCCGGTGATCCGGCCGATCGCGGTGGACGAGTCCGGATTCAGCGTGATCGCCGATCCGGACGAGCCGGGCGGCTTCATCGTGCGCGGCACGCGCCCCGAGCGGTGGGTGCGCCAGACCCAGTTCGACAACGACGAGGCCGTCGGCTACCTGGCCGACCGGCTGGCCCGCCTCGGTGTCGAGGACGAGCTCGTGCGGCTCGGCGCCGAACCGGGCGCCCCGGTCACCATCGGCGACGTCAGCTTCGACTGGGAGCCGCAGATCTCGGCGGGCATCGACCACGTGCCGACCGGGCGCGGCACCGACATCCGCTTGGAGCAGACCGACCGGGTCAGCGCCGCGGAGCGCAAGCACGCCTCGCGGGTGCGCCGCGGTCTGGTCACCGAGGACGAGGATTGATCGTGCAAACCGTTGCCGCCGAACGGTTTCGATCGTTCGGCGGCGGGTTCGGGCGGACCGCCCGTCGGACAGCACATTCGGTTGCGGTACAGGGAGTTCAGTTGTGACGCAGGTGAATTCGGGGCTAGCGGACGCGGTGTCGCCCGGCGGGCTCAGCGATGCGCGGCAGGCGATCGCCGCCGCGCGCAGCGTCGTGGTGAAGATCGGCTCGTCGGCGTTGACCAGTCTGAAGGGCGGTCTGGACACGACGCGGCTGGACCGGCTCGCCGACGCGGTCGAGGCCCGCATGCGCGCGGGTTCGGACGTGGTCGTCGTGTCGTCGGGCGCCATCGGTGCGGGCCTCGCACCGCTCGGATTGGCCAGTCGCCCAAGGGATCTGGCGACCAAGCAGGCGGCGGCGAGCGTCGGCCAGCTGGCACTGGCGCACGCGTGGGGCACCTCCTTCGCCCGCTACGGCCGCACCGTAGGCCAGGTGCTGCTCAGTGCCGACGACTTCTCCCGGCGTGAGCACCACCGCAATGCCCAGCGCACGCTGGACCGCCTGCGTTCGCTCGGCGCGATCGCGGTGGTGAACGAGAACGACACGGTCGCCACCGAGGAGATCCGGTTCGGCGACAACGACCGGCTCGCGGCCCTCGTCGCGCACCTGGTCGGCGCGGACGCGCTGATCCTGCTCTCCGATGTGGAGGGGCTCTACGACGGCGACCCGCGCAAGGGCGCCGCCAACTTCATCCCCGAGGTCCGCAGCAGCGCCGATCTGGATGGCGTCATCGCGGGCAGCGGCGGCGCGCTCGGCACCGGTGGCATGGCCTCCAAGCTCTCGGCCGCCCGGCTTGCCGCCGACGCGGGCGTTCCCGTGCTGCTCGCCGCCGCGGAGGAGGCCGCCACCGCGCTCGCCTCCGGCACCGTCGGCACCGCGTTCGCCGCGCGCCCGGTTCGCCTGTCGGCCCGCAAGTTCTGGGTCCGCCATGCCGCCGACAGCCGCGGCGCCCTCGTCCTCGACGACGGTGCCGTGCAAGCGGTCGCCCAGCGCCGCCGCTCCCTGCTCGCCGCGGGCATCACCGCCGTCCGCGGCCGCTTCTACGGCGGCGACGTGGTCGACCTGCTCGCCGCCGACCACCGCCTGATCGCCCGCGGCGTGGTCGAATACGACAGCACCGAACTGTCCACCATGCTCGGCCGCTCCACCACCGAACTACCGGACACCATGCAGCGCCCGGTGATTCACGCCGACGACTTGGTCAAGGCCTGACCTTCCAGCGCCCGCTTGGAATCGCTCGGCCGTCGGTCACGAGGCTTCCACACACCGTTCGTACGCCTCACACAGTTGCTGCCTATGTGAGGCGTGTGAACGGTGTGTGGGAACCCCCGCCTGGATGGTCCCGCTGGGGCCGGGCTTTGCGTGCTGCCTTGCGGAGCGTGCTGTTTCCGCACTGAGTGTGGACGGGTTGCGAGGGTGTTGGGTTGTGGCGGCGCGGGTTTCGTGCGCGCCGCCACCAGGTGGTCCGTTGTGAATCCGGCGGGCTAGCTGGTCGTGCCGGAGTGGGGGACAACGCCCGGCTGGTCGGTATGGGACGAGCCTTGGTTCGCACCCTCCGGGATGGGCCCCGTGACGCCGGGTTGGCCGCCCGGATCCGGCAGCGGCTCGCCAGGCGGCGGAACCGGTTCCGGTGACGGCGGGGGAGGAGGGGCCTCCTGGGTAGGCGGGGGCGCAGGCATCTCCTGTGTGGGCGGTGGAGCCGGGGTTTCTTGGGTAGGTGGCGGCACCGGCGACTCTTGGCTGGGCGGCGGAGCCGGGGTTTCTTGCGTGGGTGGCGGCACCGGCGCGTCCTGGGTGGGTGGCGGTGCGGGAGTTTCTTGCGTTGGCGGCGGCACCGGCGACTCTTGGGTAGGCGCCGGGGTGTCCTGAGTCGGCGGAGGGACGTCCTGCGTCGGCGGTGCCTGGGTGGGCGGCGGTGCGTCTTGGGTAGGCGGAGGTGTCGGGGCTTGCTGGGTGGGCGGCGGTGCGTCCGAGGTCGGCGGTGCCGGGGTCTCCTGCGTGGGCGGAGGAGTCTCCTGGCTCGGCGGCGCATCCGGCGGCACATCGGGTGTCGCGTCCGGGGTCGGGGCGGTGGGCGCGTGCGATTCGGGCGGCGACGGCTCCGGCGTGGCATCCGCGGGCGGCTCCGGCTGCGAATCCGCGCCTGGCGGAACGTCTTCCGGCGCTCGGCTCTCCGGCGGCGCGTACGCGGACCCGTTCGGCCCTCCCGGCGCACTCTCCGATCCGTATTCCTTCGACCCGTTCGGCGACTGCGGAATCGCCCCTTCGTCCGAAAGTATCGACAGCACAGGCGGTTCCGGCAGCGCGGGCACACCGGTCCCCGCCACCGAATAGGCGGGCTTGTAGACCATGTTCATCGCGAGCACGGCTTCCTGCCGCAGCGCCTCCTGCGCCATCTGCGCGTCGATGACGTTCGCCGCCTCGAGCAGTTGCGCGATGGCGCCGATCGGTCCCGAGCTGCCGGGCGGCACCACGGCCAGCTTGACCGCTTCGGCCGCCGCCGCGACACCGCCGAGGCGCGCGCCGACCTGGCCCATGACGGCGCTGAGTTCGTCGACGGAGGCGGCGAAGCTCCGCGTGCTCGCGTACGCGGCGTTCGCCGCCGCGCCTTCCCATTCCATGCCGTTCATGACCCGGTCCGCGCCGCCGCGGCTCAGCGGCATCGAGGCGGCCAGCGCGGCGGCGACCTCGAGCCAGGTGACCGAGGCGCGCAGGATCTCGCCTGCGTCGATCTGCTGGGTCTTGGCGTAGATCTCCTCGTGCGGCATCGACTCGAAGTGCTCCATCGAGCTGATGTAGGTCGGATCGGTGCCGGTCATCGGGGCAGCCTCGTTTCCACCGCGCGCAGCGCGGCCGCATTGGCGGCGTCGGCTTCTTCGTAGAGTCCGGCGCTGATCAGGAACGCTTCCTTCATGCGATAGGCGGCCTCGATGTAGTGATCGAGCAGCGCGGCGGCGTCGCGCGCCTTGTGCCCGAATCCGGCCTGCAGCTGCTGCGCGGAGACGAAACCGCCGAATCCGTGCAGTTCCGCGGCGGATTCGAGGCGCTGCTGAAGGTAGATCAGCCGGTCGGCCTGGTTCTCGTAGATCTCGGCGCACCGCCGCGCCGCGTCCGGATCGAACTTGACGGTGCCTGCCTGCGCTTCCTGCTTGAACCGCGCTATATCGGCTCGGCTGCTCTCGATCGTCATGCGCACCCCCCGGGGATCGGTCGGTTGGCTTCAGCTTAACGAGTTCATCTTGCCTGTGCTGGAATGCGTTTCTGCAGTTGGGCGGCGATCTGCTCGGGCGAGGCTGGCACGATGTGCACCGTCTCGTCCGCTTTGATCAGGTAGCGCCCGTCGCCCTGCACATCGATCCAGGTGTAGTGGATCGGCGGGACCGGTTCGTCCCGATCGAGCCGAGCTTCGATGCGTAGGTGTCCCTCGGCGGTGTGCGGTTTGAGCAGCAGCCTGCGAATGGGGTTGGCGGCGGGCTGGGTGGCGACGACGGTCTCGGTGTCGCGTACCGCGGCGGCGCTCGCGGCGCGAGCGGGTTCGCGCCCGGCGGGTGTCTTCGGCAGCAGCGTGGCGATACGGGCGCCCAGTTTGCTCGCGTGTCCGATCGAGATGCGCACCCGGCCGCCGAAATCGGGGCGGGCGCCGGGTTCCTGAATGGCGAGCACCGCGCGGTCGTACACCGCGCAGGCCAGCAGCCGCAGCTCGCTGTTCGGGGTGTGCGCGCCGCCGATGGCGACGATCCTGGTGTGCGGTTCGGCCAGGATGCGCAGGCAGGCGGACAGGTCGGGGTCAGCGCCGAGCGGTAGGCGCTGTTTCAGCTGGGCGCGCAGAACCTCGGCCTCGTGCTCGGTGCGTGGCGTCTCCAGGATGCGCAGCGGGTAGGGGTGGCGATCCACCTGCGTCTCCCGCCAGATGTGGGCGAACTCGTCCGGGGTGAACGTCCAACCCACGCCGAATCACTCCTCACCGAACCCACCGAACTGCCCGCAGCATATCGGTGTCCCCGGCCGCGAGACGAACTGTTCGAGAACTGGTACCACTGGATCAGGGGCTAACGCCGCGGCGACAACTCGGATATACCCAGACGAACCCTTGGTTCTCGCGCGGCCGTACGCGGGCCTGGAGCGCCCGGCTCCGACGCGTCGATCAGGGGCGATGGGAGAGATGCCGTGCAGGTACTCGGGACGTGGGACCGACCGGCGACGGTCGCCGCGCTGGCGGGCGGCAAGGCGCGCGGATTGCACGTCGTGCACAGCGGAGGTTTCCGAGTTCCCGAGTGGGTCGCGCTCGGCACCGACGCGTTCGAGCGCTTCCTCGCCGAACACGGGTTGGCCGAGCGAGTTTCCACGCTCCGGAAAGCGGACGATCCGGACCGGGCGCTGGCGCTGGCCGCCGACCTGCGCGCCGCGCTCCGCTCCGCTCCGCTGCCCCCGGATCTGCGCGATCTCGTTGCCGACGGATACGAACGGATCGGCGGCGGCCGGATCGCCGTGCGATCGTCGACGGTCGTCGAGGACGGCGCCGAGCACTCCTACGCGGGACAGTTCGACTCCTTCCTCAACGTCGACGGCGTCGCGGCGGTCGCCGACCGCGTGCGGGACTGCTGGGCCTCGGCATTCTCCGAGCGGTCGATACGGTACGCCTTCGCGCGGTCGCGCCCGGTCGGCGGCGCGCCGGGCGTTGTGCTGCAACGGCTGGTGGCCGCGCGGGCCAGCGGCGTGCTGTTCACCGCCGATCCCAGCACGGGCGCGTCCGACCGGATGGTGATCAGCGCGGTGTACGGCCTCGGCGAGGGGCTGGTGTCGGGCGCGGTGGACGCGGACACCGTCACCGTCGACAAAGCGACCGGCGTCGTGCTCGACACGATCGTCGGCGACAAGGACAGCAGCTACCGCCCCGCTGCGGAACAGGGCTGCGAGGTCGGCGAAGTGGCGGCGGAGCTGCGCGAGCAGGCGGTGCTCGCCGACGACGAGATCGCCGAACTGGTCGAGCTCGGCCGCAAGATCGAAATCGTCTGCGGCGCATCGCAAGACGTCGAGTGGGCGCTGGACGACGTGGGACTGTGGATACTTCAGTCCCGTCCGATCACCACCGCGCCCGCCGAGGCGACGGACGCGCTGTTGCGCGGTGCGGGCGAGACGCTAGCGCCCGGCGAACTGCGAATCTGGGACAACTCCAACATCATCGAGAGTTTCAGCGGCATCACCTCCCCGCTGACCTACACGACCGCGGCGGGCATCTACGGTCGCGTGTACCGCGGCTACGCCGCCTCGCTGCGCGTGCCGCCCGAGCAGCTGCGGCAGACCGACGCGTGGACTCCGGTGCTGCTCGGCTGTTTTCACGGCCGGGTGTACTACAACCTGCTGCACTGGTACCGGATGGTCGGCATCGCGCCGGGCTATCCGCTCAACCGAAGGGTGCTGGAGGCCGCGCTCGGTGTCGCCGAGCCACTCGCTGACGACCTCGCGAAGACATTGCGGCCCTTCACCTTCCGCAACCCGCTGACCCGGCTGCGGTCCCGCACCGTGACCACGGCCGTGTACCTGCGTCGGCTGTTCGGCATCGACGCGATGATCGAGGACTTCCTCGCCGACTTCTACCGCGTCTACGACGAATACGACGGTCTCGACTACGCGTCGCTGTCCGGCGAACAGGCCTACCAGGCCTACCGCACGGTCGATCGCGATCTCGTCGAACGCTGGGGCCCGCTGATGGTGCTCGACGCGATCCTGTTGACCTGCACCGGCCTGCTCTACGCGCTGACCAAGGCGTTGCTGCCGAACGCGCCGGAGTGGTTCCTGTACGCGGTCGTCGGCCCCGGAGCCGACGTCGAATCGGCCGAGCCCGCCCGCGCGATGACCGCGCTCGCCCAAACCGTGGCGGCGGATGCGGAGCTGACGGCGCTGGTGCGCTCGACCCCGCCGGACCGGCTGTACGACGCCGTCGCCGACCATCCGAAGTTCCGCGCCGAGGTCGACGCCTACCTGGACAGCTACGGCTACCGCAGCCTGGACGAACTGAAGCTCGAGACGCCGGACCTGCGGGAGGATCCGTCGGGTCTGTTCATCATGCTGCGCAGCGCGCTCGGCCGGGTGCGCGAGCATCAAACCCCGTCCGACCGTCGCGACGAAGCCGAGGCCTACCTCGACGGGCACCTGCGCGGCGCGCGCCGCCGAATCTACGAACGCCTGCGCGCCAAGGTTTCTCGGTGCGCCGCGCACCGCGAGCGCCTGCGGTTCTGCCGCACCAGGGCCTTCGGCATGGTGAAGCGGATGATCCGGGCGATGGGCCGGGACCTCGTCGAGCGCGGCGTGCTCGACGAATTCGCCGACGTGTTCTACCTGACCGTGGACGAACTGCGTGGCTGCTACGAGGGCGCCGACACCGAGCCGCTCCGCGCGCTGGTCACCGCGCGCAAGGCGCAGCGCGCCGCCGACGCCGATCTGGTCGCGCCCGCCCGATTCGTCACCCGTGGCGGTACGTTCGGGCGCGCGGAACTGGCCGCGCAGGGCTGGGTGCCGGTCGGCGAGACGCCCGCCGCGACCGTGGGCACCGTGCTCGGCGGTACCCCGTCGGCGGCGGGGATCGTGGAGGGCGAGGCGGTGGTCGTCGGCGAGCCGAGCGATGTCGCGGGCGGCATTCTGGTGGCCTACCGCACCGACCCGGGATGGGTCGCCGCGCTGCCCTCGGCGTCCGCGCTGGTGATCGAGCGCGGTAGCCCGCTCACGCACGTGGCGATCGTCGCACGCGAGCTCGGGGTGCCGACGGTCGTTCAGGTCAAGGACGTCACGAAGAAAGTACGGACCAGTATGCGAATTCGGGTGGACGGAACGGCCGGAACGGTTACTGTGCTGTCCGAAGGAGTTGACCGCGATGGCACCTGACAAAGACGTTGCGGCCGTGCGAGATTGGCTCCTGCGTCCGGCGCGGGAGGCCGGCATTCACCTGGCCGACGAGGCGGACGGCTGGGAATTCCGCAGTTATCGCGAACTGGCCGAGCAGTCCTGGTCCATCGCCGCGCTGATGCGCGAGCACGGACTCGCGGGCGGCGAGGGCGCCTGCGTCGTCATGCCCACCGGATTCGCCTGCACCGCAGCCTTCTACGCGGTGTGGGCCTGCGGCGGGGTGTTCACCCCCATCGCGCCGCCCATGTTCGGCGATCTCGACCAGATCGTCGCGCACATCGCCGCGATACTGACCGCCGCCGCGCCGCGGCTGGTGGTCACCGCACCGGAATTCGAGGACCTCGTGCGCCGGGCGGCGGTGGCGGCCGGTCGGCGCGACGAGCCGCTGGTGATCGGCCCCGAGTTGCCGCAGCCGCCCGCCGAGCGCGAACTCGGCATGCCCGCGGAATGCGCTCTGCTGCAATTCACCTCCGGCTCCACGGGGACGCCGCGTGGGGTGCGGGTCAGCTGGCGCAACCTGGCCAACAACATCGCCATGATCTCCGGGCTCATCGATTGGCGCCACGGCGAGGCCATGGTGTCGTGGTTGCCGCTCTATCACGACATGGGCCTGGTCGGCGCGTTCCTGACGACCGTCACGAATCAGGGCGATCTCTACCTGATGCGGCCGGACCAGTTCGTCCGCGACCCGGCGCGCTGGCTGCGCGCGATGGCCTCGGCCCAGCACTCGCCGTCACCCTCGTTCGCGCTGGGCTATGTGGCGCACCGGGTCCGGCCGGAGGAGATCGCCGATCTGGACCTGTCCGGCTGGCGCACCCTGGCCGTAGGCTCCGAGCCGGTGGAGGTGGCCGATCTCCAGGCGTTCGCCGAGCTCACCGGACCACGCGGCTTCTCGATGGACGCCTACACGCTGGCCTACGGTTTGGCCGAGGCCACGCTGATGGTGACGTCCTCGGCGCGGCGACGGCCGATCACCGCGCTGCGCCTGGACACCCCGAACCTGCGCTTCGGACACCCGGTCGGGGTGCTGGCCGAGGCGCGGCTGGACGACACCCACCGCGTCGACGGTGCGGGCTGGATCACCGGACTCGGCTACTCGACGCCGGAATCGACCGTCCGAGCCGTCGACGAGGAAGGGCTCGAACTACCCGACGGCGTGCTTGGCGAATTGGTGGTCGTCGGTGATTCGGTCGCGATGGGCTACACCGGCGACGACGACGGCGGCGCGACTCGGATCACGAACGGCGAGCTCTACACCGGAGACGCCGGATTCCTTTACCGCGGCGAGGTTTTCGTGCTCGGCAGAATGGGCTCCAGCCTCAAGGTGCGCGGCCGCTCGGTGTTCATGGAAGACATCGAATCCCGGGTGGCCGGTGAGACCGGCCTGACCAAAGGCAAACTGGCCGCCGTCGCGCTCACCGACGTAGGCGCGCCGGGCATCGCGCTGTTCGCCGAAGCGCCGCCCGGTGCGTGGACAGCGCAGGCGCGCAAGGTGATACGCGGCGAGCTGGGTCCGGCGGCCGCGATCACCATCGTCACCGGTCCGCGCGGCACCATCCGCCGCACGTCCAGCGGCAAGCCGCGCCGCCGCCACCTGTGGCAGCTGTTCCGGGACGGCGGACTCGCCGGGGTGCAGGTGCACGAGGCGGACGGAACCACCGCGCTGACCGCGGATTCGCAGACCCCCGAGCCCGCTCTGCCGACCGAGCGCGTGCGTCAACTCCTCGACGCCGCGCTGGAAAGCACTGCGCTACCGGACGATTCGGCGGTGCTGTTCGAGGGCTCATTGGCAGAAGGCTTCGGCAACGAGGGCTCCGATGTGGACTTCCTCGCGGTCGTCCCCGGCACCGAAGAACTCCCGACCCTGCCGACGGTCCTGTTCATCGACGGCCGCCGGGTGGAGGTCCGCACCCGCTCGGTTGTCCAAATGCACCGCCAGCTGGAGCGGGCGGCCACGGGCGTTCCCGCCGAGCTGGACGAGGACCTGCTCAACCGTTGCCAGCGCTTCCTGCGCGCCACGGTGGTCCGGCCGGGCGCTGTCGATATCGACGGCATGCGCGCCCTCCTGCCACACGACGACTTCCGAACCCTGATGTCGCAGTGGTGGACGGCTCGCGCGGTGCAGGCGCTGCGCTACGCGGTGGCGTTGCGCGCGCTGCGTGCGGCCGACGAGGCGAACGAGTGGGCCATGGACGGACTGCTGCAAGCCGTGAAGGCGTGGGCGGCCCGCCGTGGCGAGACCTACCTGGAGACCAAATGGCTACCGCACCAACTCGATCGGATCGGCCGCCACGACGTCATCGGCCGCTACCGAGAGCTGAGCGATCCCGCGGCATGGGCTGACACCCACGCCCGACGCCTGGCTGAAGACACCACCTGGCAACAACTTTGGCGACTGGTAGCCGATCTCGGCATCGCGGAAGCGATCGACGACCCGCACCGCGTCCTCTTCGCCCGCCGCCCGGCCGTCACGACCTGGACCATCGGCGGTCGCATCCATGTCGTGCGCGACGACCGCGACGTCTTCGCGCTCTCCGACACCGCCGCCCGTGCCTGGCGATCGGTGGTCTTCAAGCACTCCGTGCGCGACGTGCTCGCCCGAGCCCCGCGCGACATCGCCACGGAGCTGGCCGAATTCGTGCGCCTCGGACTCGTCGGCTTGCAGTGGCGCGCGGCGAGCCCGATCGAACCCGCGCTCGCCATGTGCAAGCCCGCCGCGCCCTACACGCCGGTGCCGAGCGCGCACAGTCCCGCGCTGGGTCTGACCGGCGCGGCGCGCGACGACGCGATCGCCACCCTCTCGCCGCTGCCCGCGCGCCGCTTCACCGAGTGCGCGCTACACCTGGTCTGGTCGAACATCGTGCTGGAGAACGCCAGGGAGGATCTGGCGGGCGCTGTCAAGAACGGTCAAGGCGGCGTCGCCGACATCGCCGCGCACCGATTGATCGCCATGGCGGTGCGAGTCCTGCTCTCCGCCTTCGGCATCCATCCGCTACCCGCCGACGTGGCGCCGTCCACCACGGTCGCGCGACTGCTGCCGACCGGCGCGCGGCGGCGCACGGAAGTGCTCGAGCAGCTGGACACCGCACGCGGAGTGCGCTTCTCGGAACTGCTTGCTCGCGGCGGCGATACCTCCGGCGGACTCACGATCCTCGACGATTTCGTCGCCTTGGTGCGCACCGTCGCGGGCGGCGCCGACGCGGCGCTCGGCTTCCCTGCCTCGTTCGACTCGCGCGAGCAGTGGCGGCGCACCCTCGCGATCGGCTACGACTGGCTGCGCCTCGCCGCCTACCTCGACACCGACCTGCCGCTGGACGAGGCCCGCGACCTGCTCACCACCGGTGGCCACCAGCCCCATCTCCGGGAAAGCGAACCGTCATGACCGCCGCCGCCGACACCGCCCTCGCCGCCAGGGTGCGGCGCCTCGTCCAGGCCATGGCGCCGGAACCGCTCGCCGACCTGGCCGACGAGCACCGCCTCGTGGAGGATCTGGGTTTCGACTCGCTGCGCCTGATGGAGCTGACTCTGGCGCTCGAGCGGGCATTCGAACTGCCGAGACAACGGCCGCAGGACCTGGTCGGTGTCCGCCGGGTCGGCGAGGTGATCGCGCTGGTCGAGAACGCGCGGGGGAGCGATCATGGGTGAGCGCGAGACCGTGCTGGTCACCGGCGCGACCGGGTTGGTCGGCGCGGAAGTGGTCGCTCGGTTGTCCGCGGCGAGCAGGCCCGTCGCCGCGGTGCTGCACAGCAACGCCGACATCGTCCGCAACGACGGCACCGTGCTGGAGGCGGGCACGCCCGTGGCGGGCGACATCCGCCGCCCCGGATTCGGCCTCTCGGCACGCGACTGCGAAGACCTCGCCGAGCGGGTCGGCATGATCGTGCACTGCGCCGCTACCACCGCCTTCGACGCTTCCGACGCCGACTACGCCGAACTCAATGTCTGCGGCACCGAGCACGCCATCGCGCTCGCGCTGGAATGGGATGTGCCGCTGGTGCACGTCAGCACCGCCTACGTGTGCGGAATGCGCGGCGGCACGATCGGCGAAGACGAACTCGACGTGGGCCAGTCGTTCGGAAACCGGTACGAGCGCAGCAAGTTTCGCGCCGAACAACTCGTGCACGCGGCGGCCGATGCTGGATTGCGGTGGGCCATCGTGCGGCCCGGCATCGTCACCGGTCACGCGGCCACCGGTGAGATCCGCGAATACAAGAACCTGTACACCGTCGTGAAGCTGATGGTCGAGGGCAAGCTGCGGACCCTGCCCGGTCGCTACGACGCCACCCTCGCGCTCGCCCCGGTCGACCACGTTGCCGATGTGATCGCCGCGGCCGTCCTGGATTTCGACTCGGCGGACTCCCGCACGCTGCACGCGCTCGGTCGCGACGCGCTCTCGCTGCGCGAGGTGTCCGACGTGCTCGCCGAGTACCCGTCGTTCGAGGTGGCGACCTTCGTGCCGAAATCGACTTTCGCCGAAGCGGATCTGGATCCGGTCGAGCGCGAGTACTACCGCCGGATCGGCGCGCTCTACACCAGCTATTTCGAGCGCCGCCTCGACTTCGACACCACGCGCGCCGAGATACTGCTCGGCCGTCCGTCGCCGCCCACCGGCAAGGCGTACCTGCGCTTGCTGCTGGACTACTGCCTGGAAACCGGCTACCTCGGCGTGCCGCTGCCCTCGATCGAGGAGGTCTTGGCCGCCAACGGTTTCGACGGGGCGATCCGATGACGGCGTTGCCGACGGAACCGGGCGGCGCGTCGCTGCACGCCCTGCTGGGCCACCTCACGCCCGCCGCGGCGAAGATCGACGCCTACGCGGACGACACCTACGTGCAGGAGGCGGTCGACCAGCTCGAGCGGCTCGGCATCGATCCCGCCGCTTTCGCCAGGCAGCATTCGCTGTTGCTGCTGAAGCCGGACGCGATCGTGGCGCGCGCAATCGAACCCACGTTGCAATGGTTGCCCGCCAACGGCTTTCGCGTTGTCGCCGCGCACCGGATGCGAGTGAACCGGCACCTGGTGCGCGCACTGTGGTACTTCGCGTGGAACATCGCCTCGCCGGAGCGCAGGCGGCTCGCCGACCTGCTCGTCGACATCTCCGATGTGCTCGTGCTTGTCGTGCACGGCGCCGACGACGCGCTGCCCGTGCCGATTCGCCTCACCGAGGCCAAGGGCGCCACCGATCCGCGCGAACGCAAGCCAGGCGAATTGCGGTACGTGCTGGGCAGACACAACTTCTTGCTCAACCTGGTGCACTCGCCCGACGACCCGGCCGACGTGCTGCGTGAACTGGCCATCTATTTCGACGAGCACACCCGCGGGGAACTGCTCGGGCAGGTGACGGCCGGGCTGGATCGCACGGCGGCGGTCAGTGCGTTGGCGGCCGACCTGTACGCGACGGTCCCGGCGCGCAGCTTCGATCGGGACGAGGCGCTGCACGACATCGTAAAGAACCTGCGCCGCAGTGGAATCGACGTGTCAGAGGACGCGGACGGCGCGCGCCTGCTGTATTCGGCGTGGGCCGCGGGCGCGGAACTGGATCCCTGGTCGGTCTTGGTGCTCGGGTCGTATGTGCTTCCGATGCGGGTCGGTACGGGGCCGCAGACGCTGCCGCCGGTGGCCGCGCGAGAATGGTTGGAGGGCCGATCGTGACAACACACGCGGCAGTCGAGAAGACCGCCACGCACAACCGCACCGTTCCCAGGCAGTTGGCGCACCGCTGCGCGGTCTCGGAGGTGTTCGTCACCTCGCTGGACACCATCGGGCCCGACACGTTCCTGGTCGGCGCCCAGCTACCGCGCATGCACGCCTATTACGGCGACCACGCCGGATCGCTCGGCCTGCGCCACGACCCGCTGCTGGTGATGGAGGCGGCGCGGCAGGCGGCGATCTCGCTCACCCACGAGTTCTACGGTGTGCCAGGGGATATGGCGTTCATCGTGCGAACGTTCAACGGCACCGGCTCGGACACCCCGGCGTGGGAGACCGGCATCGCCCCCGCGGATCTGGTGATGCACGTGCGGGTTCCGCGCAGGCACCGCCGCGGTGAGACGCTCCATGGCCTGGACATGGTGCTGGAGATCTTCTCCGGCGGCGAGGCGATGCTCACCGTCGACGGCTCCTTCTCCTGGACCACGCCGCGGCAGTGGACGGGGTTGCGCCACCAGTTCCGGGAAAGCTTGGGACTCGGTGCTTTCCACGGCGCTGCGGCACTCGGCGAGCGCGCAGGGGCGGCGACGGTCGGCCGGGAGAACTGGCGCAATGTCGTGATCGCGCCGCCGGACACGGACGGTCGCGTCGCCCGCGCCGCGCTGGTCCCCGACCTGTCCCACCCCTTCCTGTTCGATCACCAGCTCGACCATGTGCCGGGCAGCCTGCTGATCGAGGCGTGCAGGCAGACCGCGCTGAGCATGGTGCTGCGCGATCTGCCCCGATTGGTCTGCGTGGCAAGCACCTTCGACCGGTTCGTGGAACTGGATCTGCCCGCCGAGTGCGTCGCCGAGATCACCGAACCAGGCCTCGACACCACCGTCGTGCACTGCGAAATCCACCAAGCGGGCGCCGTCGCGGCCCGGGTGGATCTCGAATTCGACGTGGACGCTTTGGATTCCGAGACCATCGCCGAACCCCGATGAACGCCGTCCCGATGAACGCCGCCGAGCTGCTTCGGACGACCCGCGCCTTCCGCAGACGGCTCGATCTCACCCGCCCCGTCGACCGCGCCGAGCTGCTGGACTGCCTCGACACCGCCGTGCACGCGCCCAGCGGCACCAACCGGCAGCCGTGGCGCTTCCTTGTCGTGCAGGACCAGAGGACCCGGCAGCAGATCGCGGAGTACTACCGCAAGGGTTTCGCGGCGTACCTGTCCGCTCGCACACCGCGACCCGATCAGCTCGCCGATCTCGCGTCCGGCAGGTATCTGGCCGAGTGCATGCACGAGGTGCCCGCGCTGGTGCTGGTCTGCTCGCTCGGCCGCCCGCCCGCGACCGGTTCGGCCCTGCACCTGGCCAGTTTCTACGGCTCGATCTATCCGGCTGTCTGGAGTTTCCTGCTCGCCATGCACGAGCGCGGGCTCGGCGGCACCATGACGACCGCTCACCTTGCCTACGAGCGCGAGGTGGCCGAGCTGCTAGGGATTCCGTTCGACGAGGTCACCCAGGTCGCGCTGGTTCCGGTCGCGCACCTGCGGCCCGGCCCGTCGAAGTCGTCGCGCAGGCTGCCCGCCGCCGAGGTCACCGCGTGGGAACGGTGGGGTGGGGCGTGAGCGGTGACGTGCGGTCGGCGAGCCCGCTCGGTTCCGCGCGGCGCGTCGCGCGCTTCACCGCCGTCATGTACAAGCCGCACTACCTGCTGTACGGCATTCTCTTCGTGCTGGCCCTCGAAGGCACGGCCGCCCTTGTGTCCCAACCGGATACGCCGTGGCGTCCGGGCTGGGCCACCGTGCTTCGTATCGTCGTCGTCGCCTTCGTGCTGCTGTATCTGCGGATGGTCGACGAGCAGAAGGATCTGGACTACGACCGCGTCCACAACCCGGACCGGCCGCTTGTCACCGGGGCGGTGAGCGCGGCGGAGCTGCGCGCGGCCATGGGCGTGATCGCGGTGGGGGTTGTCGGTGCGAGCCTGGTTCTGTCGGTGTCCTCCGCCGCGGCGATCGCGGTGGTCCTGGCGTACGGGGTGTTCCTGTGGGCGTTGGAGCGGCGGTCGGCCGCGGTGCGCGACGATATTCTGCTCAATCTCGTTGTCACGTATCCGGTTCAGCTGCTGGTCGCCGCGTATGTCCTCGTCTCGGCGAGGGACACCGGGGAGGTTGCCGCCGGGTGGCGGACCGCCGCTGTCGTGGTGGTCTTCGCGGGCGCGTTCCTGCACTTCGAGTTCGCGCGCAAGACAGCGCGGGAACGGCGGCCGGGTGAGCACCTGTATTCGAATCGGCTGGGTGTAGCGGGCAGTGCGGGCGCGATTCTCGGTTTCGCGGTGCTCGCGGTGGTCGTCGAGCTCGCACTGGTCCAGCCGTGGGAATGGCACACGGTGGTGGCGTGGATTCCGCTGGCGCTGTTGCTGATTCCGATCTACGGGGAATGGCGGTTCCTGCGATCGAGCGAATCCGAGCATCCGGTCCTACCCGCCGTCGCCTTCGTTCTCGCGCTGTATGTCGCGCTCATCGCCCAAGCCTTGATCTGCACGACCTGACCGGTCATGCGCCGTAGCGCCGGATGAAGTCCTGATCGGGGTCGAAAGGCGGGAGGGCGTAGTCGGACGCGCTCGGGCCGAGGTAGATCTCCTCGATATGCCGTGTCGGTTCCGGCGGCAGCTGCCGCCAGTGCGCGCGCGGGTCCTCGGAGCGATCGGATTCGTCGTGTGCCATGCGTCCCCCTCGAAGCGTCACCCCGATGCTACCTATCGGCCGGGCACGCTTCGAGGATATTGTCGGGTGACACCGTCGGTACCACACGCAGCAGGGTGAAGCCGTTGCGCGCCAGCAGTTCTCGGTACTCCGGCTCCGTTCGCTCGCGTCCGCCCGCGTTGACCAGCATCTCGATGTCGATGTACTTGCCAGGGTGCGGCCTATCGTGTTCGGGCAGTACCAGTTCGACCAGCAGCAGGCGGGAGTCCGGGTGCATGGCGGCGCGCAGGGTGCGCAGGATCCGGTCCGCCTCGTCCTCCGGCCAGTCGTGGATGATGTGTTTGAGCAGGTACGCGTCCCCGCCTTCCGGCACGGCCTCGAAGAACGATCCGGCGGTCACGGAGCAGCGGTCGGTTACGCCGCGCTCGGCCAGATACGGCGCGGCGTCCGCGACCACCTCGGGCAGGTCGAACAGGACGCCGCGGGTGCGCGGTGCGCGGCGCAGGATCTCGGCGAGCAGACTGCCGTGGCCGCCGCCGATGTCGACGACGGTGTCGTAGCGGCCGAAATCGTAGGCGGCCAAGAGTGGTTCGAGCGCGAGCGTGCTGATGCTCGTCATCGCGTTGTCGAACAGCTCGCCGAGCTCGCGGTCGGTCTGCACGTAGTCGAAGAACGGCATCCCGTCCAGCGCCGGGCCGACGGGCAGGCCGCTGCGCACCGCGTCGGTGAGGTGCGACCAGTGCGCGCGATGCTGAGCGGACCCGAAGAACAGGAACGCGTCGCGCAGCGAGACCGGGGCGTCCCTGCGCAGCGCTTGCGCCTGCGGGGTCAGCCGGTAGGCGCCGTCGCGCCGCCTGGCGAAGATGCCGTGGCTGATCAGCAGCCGCAACAGCCGGTGCAGCGCGTCCTCGTCGGCGCCCACCGCGGCGGCCAGCTCCGCGCCCTGCCGCGGACCGCGGGCGAGCTCGTCGGCGATGCCGAGTTCGGCGGCCGTCGCGATGGCCTGCGCCAGCCAGCCGGAGGTCATCATCTCCATCAGCGCGATGTGGCCGGGAACCACTTTTCGGTGCAGCACGGCGAGCGCGCCGCGGAAGCGGTCGACCGCGCGCAGGAGCGGGAGCGGCGGCATCATCGGGCGTCCGGAGGCCATAGGTGGTCCATTTCCGTTGGTCGGTGGGCGGCACACACTTGTTCAGCAGGGTACGTCGCCCGCTAGGTCGTCCAAGGGAAGGCGCGGGTAGACGCCCGGAAACGGCGCCGTTCACCTGCGGTGCAGCACCACCGGCAGCTTGGACGGCGACGGCACGAAATCGAGGGTCGTCGGCCGGACGCGGTAGCCGGGATCCGGCTCCGGCCGCCAGCGAGCGAACAGCGCCGCCGTGGCGAGCGTGATGGTCATGACGGCGAAGTTGTTGCCGGGGCAGTGCCGCGCTCCCACGCCGAACGGCAGGATCGCCTTCTTGTCGATCTCCTCGACTCGCCCGGCGAACCACCGGTCCGGATCGAAGGTCTCCGGTGCGGGGTAGTAGCGCTCGGTGTGGTGCACCAGGTAGGGGCTGTAGACCACCGTCGCGCCGTCGGGCAGGGTGACGCCGCCGAGGGTGACCGGGCCGTCCGCGGTCTGGGTGCTGACCCACGGCCCCCAGAACCGCAGCGTCTCCAGCACCACCAGCCGCAAGTAGGGCAGTGCGACGAGGTGATCCGGCCGGACCGGCCCCGCACCGACGAAATCGTCCAGTTCCCTGCGCAATTCGTCGCCGATGTCGCGATTGCGCATGGTCTCGTGCCAGACCCACGCCATGATCGAGGCCGTCGAGCCGACGCCCGCCGCCAGCATCAGGATGAGCTCGTCGACGATCTCCTCGTCGGACAGACGCGCGCCGGTGTCCGGATCGGTGTGCCGGACGAGGGCGGAGAGCACGTCGTGGAAATCGCGGTCGGCCCTGCGGTATTCGGCGACGACGGCCGCGATCTGTGTGCGCAGCGCGGCGGACTTCGCGGCGAAGCGGCGATTGGCGACCACGCGCAGCCGTTGCACGGCCTGCGGCAGTGCGGCCCGTTGGATCACCTGGCCGAGCAGCCACGGAACATTGGCGCGCACTTCGCGTTTCGCATCGGCCCCGAAATCGGCGGTGAACAGGGTGGCCGAGATGGTGTCCAGGACCAGCCGGTGCGCCTCGTCCACCAGATTCAGCGGACGGTCCGCGGGCAGTGCGTCGGCCCACGCATTGGCCAGATCCGCGGCCACGGCGGTGTATTCGGCCAGCCTGCGCTGGCGCAGCGCCGGGGCGATCATGCGGCGGCGCACCTCGTGCGGTGTCCCGCTGAGCACATTCGACGCGCCGCGAATCACCTCGTGCATCGCGTCCCGCAGCTCGTCGCGATGGAACGACCCGGCATCGCCGAAGCCGACCTCGCGGATGAGCTCGGGTGTGGTCAGCACGTAGGCCGGGCGGGGGCCGAGATAGATGCGCACGATCGGGCCGATCTCGGCAAGGGACGCGACGAACGGCAGTGCGCCGCGCAATGCCGCGAGGCTGTGGCCTAGGAGCGGGAGTCTGCCCGGGGCGGTCGGAATGCCCGCGAGCGATGCGGCACGATCGGCGCCTCGCGCGGCCGTCAGCTCGGCGTACTCGGCGGTCACCTGCGCGATCAACCGGGACTGTAGCGCCGTATCGGCGTACTCGCTCAGGGCTTTTCGCATCGGGATCAGCTGCGCGGGATCGGCGACCAGATCGCGCAGCGCCGCGGCGATCGAAGCGACCGAAGGGTCACGGGTGCGAACACCGCCGCCCGGCGGCACCGTCTCCGCGAGATCGGGGTCGCAGTACACCACGGGCAGCCCCATGGCCACGGCTTCCAGCAGCGCCATGCCCTGCGTGTCGAATCCCGAAGAGGGGAAGAGCAATACGTCGTGCGCCGCCATCGCGGTGAGGCAGTCGAGCTGGGGCACGCCGCCGTGCAGCCGTACCCGATCCGCGAGGCCGCCCGCCACGATCGCCGCGCGGGCCGCCGCCTCCTGATCGCCGGTTCCGTACACGTCCAGCGTGCAGCCCGGTGTTCGGCGGACGGCCTCGATCGCGTCCAGAATCCGTTTCTCCGGTGACAGACGCCCGCACCACAGCACGCGTAGCGGCGCCGCTGTCGGCGTGGAGGCTGTTGCGGGACGGGCGGAACGGGCCATGTCGAGTAATTCGTCGTCGATGCCGTTGGAGATCACCCGAATCGGGCGGTCCAGCCCGTGCGCGCGGAAGCGGTCGGCGAAGTGCTCGGTGGGCACGATCACCCGGTCGGCGGCGCGCGCGTGGTTCACCATCGTGTGCCACGCTTGCCGCGCGGTCCGCGATTCAGCGCTGTGCGACAACGTTTTCCGGTGCGGAACGAAGCGTCCGTGCAGCAGGCGCACGGCGAGCGCGGACAGGTACGGCGTCGGCGAGGTGTGCTGGATGAACGAGTCGTCGCGACTGTGCACCGTCTGCACGACCGGAATGCCGTGCCTGCGCGCGGCGCGCAGTCCGGCGATCGCGACACCGTAGGTGGTCTGCAAGTGCACGATGTCGATCGGGCCGCGGTCGGCGAAGGCCGCGTCGATGCGGCGCGTGTTGTCCGGCGTCGGCAGCACCATCGCGAATCCGTTGACCCGCACGCCCGCGAGTGCCGAAAGGACCACGAGGTCCGGGTCGGGTTCGGTAGATTCCGGCGTGGGTGCGGCGAACACCGTGACCCGGTGACCAGCCCGTTCCAGGCCGCGCCGCAAGGCGTTCACCGAAGTCTGGATCCCGCCGAGAGTGGCGGGATGGAAGTCGGTGAACAACGCGACGTGCATGGCCACCACCGTACGGACGCAGGAGGTCCGATGAGGGTAAATCGCGCCGAGCGGGCGGGGGCGACGGCATGAGAGTGGCGATACCGCTGACCGGCACCCGCGGGGATGTGCAACCCGCGGTGGCGCTCGGACTGGAACTGCGCCGCCGCGGTCACGAGGTGACTGTCGGCGCTCCGCCCAATCTGGTCGACTTCACCGCCCGCGCCGGACTCGCCGCGACACCGTGCGGTCCGGACGTCCAGCAGCTGTATGCCTCCGACGAGGGCCAGCGGGCGCTTGCCGCGGGCAGCAGTTTCCGGCTGATGCAACTGGTCGGCAAGCAGATGGCCGACTACGCCGAGCGGATGAACCGCGAGGTGATCGAGGTCTGCCGGGACGCCGATGTCATCGTCTCCACGTTGCTCACCGAGGATCGGGCCGCGTCGGTCGCCGAGGCGATGGGGGTGCCGATGGTGACCATGCACGGTTTCCCAGGCCGCAAGAACGGGGCGTATCCGTTCCCCGGCGCGCTCCCGCCGCACTGGCGTCCGCCCGCCGCGGTCAATCGCGCCACGTGGACGCTTGCCGAGAACCTGCGTCGGGTGGTCTTCCTGCGCTACCTCAACCAGTTGCGCCGCGAACTCGGTCTGCCCAGGTCGGCGGCGAGCCCGGCCGCGATGCTCGACCGCCGCGGCGTGCCGGAGGTGCAGATCTACGACCGCGCGCTGGTGCCCGGCCTGGCCGAGGAGTGGGGTGAGCGCAGGCCGCTGGTCGGTTTCCTGCCGCTCGAACGCTCGGCGCGCGAGGCGATCGGTGAACTCGCCGCCGACCACAGTGCGGTGCTGGCCTGGATCGCCGAGGGCGAGCCGCCGGTGTACTTCGGATTCGGCAGTATGCCCATCCGGGACACGCACGCGGTGCTGGCCATCGTCGAACAGGTCTGCGGACGGCTCGGCAGGCGCGGGCTGGTCAGCGCGGGGTGGAGCGATCTGGACGCCGCGAACGCCGAGACCGGCCCGAACGTGCGAGTCGTCGGACCGCTCGCGCACGACATCGTCTTCCCGCTGTGCGCCGCGGCCGTGCACCACGGCGGGATCGGCACCACCTTCGAGAGCCTGCGCGCGGGCTTGCCGACGCTGGTCTGCTCGGTGTCGTTCGATCAGCCGATGTGGGGCGGGCAGGTCGAACGACTCGGGGTCGGCGCGCATGTGCCGTTCCAGCGGCTGGACGCGGAGCGGTTGACCGAGGGCGTGCGGACGCTGCTCGCGCCGGAGACCGGCCAGCGGGCGAAAAGCCTGGCGGTGCAGTTGCATTCGAGCTCGGACGCTACCCGCCGCACGGCCGACATCGTCGAGCGGACGGCAGAATGATCCCGCTCGTGTTCCATCCGCTGTCGAGCCGCGCCGCAGCACGAGGCGGATGAGGAGGATCGGCGCGGCCGTCGCGGATTCCGTAGTCATGTTCCGGCGCGCGGCGCGGCGCACCGTACGCAGCCGCGACACCCTGGTGATCTCGCTGGCGCTGCCGATTCTGATCATGCTGCTGTTCGTGTACGTGTTCGGCGGAGCGATCCAGGTCGGCTTGCCGTACCTGGATTACGTGCTGCCGGGAATCATCCTGCTGTGCACCGGTTTTGGCGCGTCCATCACGGCGACGGCCGTCTCGGCGGACATGGTCTCGGGAGCCGTGGAAAGGTTTCGGACGCTGCCCGCCTTCCGGCAGGCGCTTCTCGCGGGGCACGCGGGCGAAGGGGTCGTGCGGAATCTCGCCGCGGTCGGCATCGTGTTGGCCGTCGCTTTCGCGCTCGGGTTTCGTTCCAGCGCAGGGGTGTTCGACTGGATGGCGGCGTTGGCGGTGATCGCGCTGTTCGTGCACGCGGTCACCTGGATCGCGGTCGCGCTCGGCATGCTGGCGAAAAGCCCGGAGGCGGCGGGCGGTTTCACCTACGCGGTGATGTTCGTTCCCTACATCAGCAGCGCCTTCGTCCCGATCGACACCATGCCGAGCTGGTTGCGCGGGTTCGCCGAGAACCAGCCCGCCACGCCCGTGATCGGCACCGTGCGTACTTTCCTCACGGACGGCGGGGGAGGGGAGACCGCCGCCGCGGTGCTGTGGTGTCTCGGGCTGACGCTGCTCGGATATCTCTGTGCCACGGTGCTGTACGCGCGGCGGCGCTGAGTCAGGCGCCTTTGCCGGTGCGCTTGGCTTCCCGCTCGGCGGCGGTGGCGAGGTAGTCGCCGAGCTCGCGGCGCAGCGTCACGTCGAGCGAACGGGCGAGCGTGGCGTGCACCGAGGTGGTGGCCAGCTCCCGCATCTTGTTCAACATCGTTGTGGTCTCGGCGATTTCGGCGCTCGTCTGCGGCAGCCAGCCCGGACCGTGCTCATCGATGATGTGCTGCTTGGCGGCGGTGATCATGATGTGGGTGATGTCGTCGATCCGGTCGGCGACCTTGGCGTAGATCTCGATGAGCGTGCGTAGTTCCAGGCCGTACTCGTGTAGCTCGGCGAACGAGGCGAGCAGCTGGGTGTCGGTGAACACCACGGTCTCGCCCTCGACGC
This sequence comes from Nocardia amikacinitolerans, assembly GCF_900215415.1. Taxonomy (NCBI): domain Bacteria; kingdom Bacillati; phylum Actinomycetota; class Actinomycetes; order Mycobacteriales; family Nocardiaceae; genus Nocardia; species Nocardia amikacinitolerans. The sequence goes on from NZ_OBEG01000003.1 coordinate 363,507, forward strand.
GGACCAGTTTCATCTCCGTCAACCGGTCGACGAGGTCGCCGGCCTCGGCGCCGAGCAGCGTGTCGATCAGCTCGCGCGGCACCTCGAAGGTCTCGGCCTTGGCCCACGATGCGGTGACGGCGTGTTGCAGCCCGAGCACCTCGGTCAGGTCCTTGCCGGTCTCCCAGCTGGTGATGAAGTCGGCGATATGCGCTGTGGTGAAGCCGCGCTGCAACAGCGCGTCGATCAGTCGCAACCGGTCCAGGTGCGCCTCGCCGTAGATGCTGGCGCGGCCGTCCTTGCCGATCGGCGGCGGCAGCAGGCCGCGCTCCTGATAAGCACGCACGTTGCGGGTGGTGGTGCCCGCCGCGCGGGCCAGATCGTCGATCCGATACTCCGCCACCGCGCTCACCTCCTCGCCCGCCGCGCCGCATCGGACGGTCGCGACCTTGATCGTCGAAAGACCGAGTCTATCGAGACGAGCCCGGCGGCACCGGCGTGGGCGCGCGCCGGGCTCGTGTCGTCGCGGCGGGTCAGCGAGGCGTACCTACGCCTTCGCTCCGCCCATGCGCGGAATGCGGCCGAACCTGGTCCATCTGTCAGGAGACCGCCGCGACCCGCGCCGCCCGCGTGCCCGCGTCGGCCGACACCACGTGGTAGTCCTCGAGCCGCAGGCTGCGCAACTGGTTGACGTACTGCGTCGCGAAGCCGGGATACATGGTGGCGTTGAAACCGTCGTCGGTCAGATACCAGCTGTGACAGCCGGAATTCCAGGTGGTCGCGGTGAGTCTGCGCTGGATGGTCTCGTTGTACCGGTCCTGGCGATCCCGGCGGACGTCGAGCATGCGCAGATCGCGGTCCAGGATGGTGCCGATCGCCCGGACCAGGTAGTTGATCTGGGCTTCCATGTACACCAGCGCCGAGTTGTGACCCGGTCCGGAGTTCGGTCCGAAGGTGAAGAACAGATTCGGATAGCCCGACACGGAGACGCTCTTGTACGCGTAAGCCCCCTTCGACCATTCCTCGGCGAGCACCCGGTCGTCCCGCCCGACGATCGGGATCGGGGTACCGGCCTTGGACACCTCGAACCCCGTCGCGAAGACGATGCAATCCGCCTGGTGCTCAACGCCTTCCGCGGTGCGGATGCCGTTCGGCGCGAGGCGCGCGATCGGCCAGGTGATCAGTTTGCAGTTGTCGCGCTGCAACGCCGGGTAGTAGTCGTCGGTCATCAGCAGGCGTTTGCACCCGGCGCGGAAGTCCGGCGTGAGCTGGCGGCGCAGCCACGGATCGCGCACCTGCCGGTGCAGCTGGGCCCGTCCGACCACCTCGACGACGCGGGTCAGCGGGGTGTTCCACACGACGCCGAGCGCCACCGACTCGTGCCCGTAGAACCACGCGCGCCTGGCCAGTGACTCCGCCGCTGGCACGTGCCGGTAGAGGCTCTTGGTGAGCGGGTTGGTCCGCCGGTTCACCCGGGGAAGCACCCACCCGGCTGTGCGCTGGAAGACCTTGACCGAGGCCGCCTTCTCGACCAACTCGGGAATGATCTGCACCGCACTCGCGCCGGTGCCGATCACCGCGACCCGCTTGCCGGTGAAGTCGTAGTCGTGATCCCAACGGGCACTGTGGATCTTGTGGCCCTCGTAGGTCTCGATGCCGCGGATATCGGGGAAGCCCGCGTTGGACAGTGGTCCCGAGGCGAGGACCACGGTCCGCGCCCGCACCGGCACGGCGTTGCCCTCGATCGCGACGTCCCAGAGTCCGCGTCCTCTTCGAAGGCGATTCCGGTTACGGTGCAACCGAATCGGACGTGCGGGCGCAGCCGAAACCGTGTCGCCATGGACTCGATGTAGCCGAGAATCTCCGCACTGCCCGAATAGGTCTGCGACCAGTTCGGATTGGGCGCGAAGCTGTAGGAGTAGAGCCGCGACGGAATGTCGCATGCCGCACCGGGATAGGTGTTGTCGCGCCAGGTGCCGCCGAGCGCGGTGCCGCGCTCCAGGATGGCGAAGTTCTCGATGCCGTGCTGTTTCAACCGGATCGCGGCGCCGATACCGGCGAAGCCGCCGCCGATCACCGCGACGTCGAGCGTCTGTGCGTTGGTCATGGTGTCGTTCCTCATGCGGCGGGCTCGTAGGTGATTTCCTTGGCCCAGGTGGGATTCCTGCGCAGCAACCGCTTCGGCACCCGCGCGGTGATCTTGACAAGGGCGTCGGCAAGCAGGTGATACGGGTGGTCGCGGTCGACCACCCAGCCGCCGTGCATCTTCACGATCTGATACATCGGCAGCCTGCGCGCGAATTCGCTGCGCTCGCCGACATTGCGGTAGCGCTCGAGCGCCTTGTAGAGCTTGTTCTCGTCCACGCCCATCGCGACGATGTTGTCGCGCATCTTGTTCAGCAGCGGCACGTAGCTCAGCACGCCGATCAGGAATGTCGGCTTGACCCAGCCGCCGACCAGCTCGATGAGCAGCTTGCGCATCTCGGCGTGGCCGAGCAGATCCATCACCGCGAAATCGACCGCCAGATGGCGTGATTCGTCGGCGTTGATCCGCTTGAACGCCTCCTGGCAGATCGGGTCCTCGATCTCGTCCATGATGAACTTCACCAGCGCGCCGTCCAGCGCCACCTCGAGCATCGGGATCACGGTGCCAAGGAACGACAGCGACATGTCGTCGGAGTACTTGTCCAGGAAGTCGATGACCAGCTTGACGTTCACGTTCGGCTGCGGGATCTCGTCGCCCTCCAGCATGCCCCAGCGGCGCATCAGCGCCAGTTCGGCGTTGGCGTGCTTCTGTTCCTCGGCGTGGAAGTAGCGGTAGATCTCGCGCAGGGTCTCAGTGGGCGCCTTCTTGGCCATGGCGGCGAAACCGCGCGCGCCGACGTTCTCGATCCACATGAGGTCGGCCATGAACGGCTCGAGGCGGGCGTGCAGTTCCGGGGTGATGGTCTCGGCGCCGGGGGCGTCCCAGTCGATGTCGGCAAGGGCCCACTGGCGGTCCTTGATCTTGCGGAGCATGTCCTCGAAGTCCATAGCGATGGCGGCCATGTCAGACTCCTGTTCTGTCGGTGACCGCTGCGCGGTCCGGTGTGGTCGAATCGTCTTGCGGCAGCAGCCATTCCAGCAGGCCGAGGACGAAGGTGTACTGCGCGGGGAAGTAGCGCTTGAGGCGCCAGATCAGGTGCGCGTCGAGTTGCGGCAGGACGTAGAGGCGGCCGCGGTCGTTGGCGTCGAGGGTGACGCGTGCGACGTGTTCCGGGGTGAAACCGGTCCAGCGCATGAGGGTTTCGGCCAGTTTCATGGACTGCGCGGTGATGCGACCGTCCTTGGCCACGTTGGTCTTGACGAACGTCGGGCACAGCACGGTGACCGCGACACCGCTGCCGCCCAGTTCGGCGGCCATGGTCTCGGACAGCGAGAGCACCGCGGCCTTGGAGGTGTTGTAGACGGCCATGGACGGCGCGGCCGCGAAACCGGCCGCCGAGGCGACGTTGATGATGCCGCCGCGCCCCGCCTCCCGCAGCATCGGGGTGAAGATCTCGCAGCCGTGCACCACGCCCCACAGGTTGATGCCGAGCGCCCACTCCCAGTCGGCGAAACCGATGGCGCCCACGGGCTTTCCGCCGATGCCGACACCGGCGTTGTTGATCACGAGCGAGACCGGCTCGTCGAAGACGGACTCGGCGAACCGGGCGAGGACCTCCACGTCCGCGCGCCGGGAGACGTCACAGCGGAAGGCGTGCGCGGCGCCGGGGCGGGTGCGCTCGATCAGGGCGACCGTCTCCTCGGCGCGCGCCTGGTCGATATCGGCGCAGATCACCCGACCGCCGCGGGCCGCGAGCTCGACAGCGAAGGCGCGGCCGATGCCGCTGCCCGCCCCGGTCACCACGGCTCGCGCGCCATGGCTGCGGCGCGCTCGAAGACTCAGCGGCACAATTCTTTCCAACATCTCAGCTCACCTGTTCTACTTCGGTGCGCGCGGCAAATGCCGTGCCGAGGAATTCAGCGGCGCGGCGCAGCGCCAGGTCGGCCTCCGGAACCAGCCGGGGCAACGCCTGGAAGACGTGCACCTGGCCCGGCCAGATCTCCAGCTCGCAGCTGCCGCCCGCGGCGCGCACCATGTCGTGCAGATGCCGGGCGTCCGCGCTGAGCATCTCGGCGCCACCGGCTTGCACCAGGATCGGCGGCAACTCGATGCCAGAGGGCACGGTGAGCCGCAGTCGCGGTGTGTCGGCGGGCAGGCCGCGGGTGTATTGGCGGGGCAGCCGAGCGGCGGCGCGTGCGGAGATGACCGGATCGCGCTTGCGCAGTTCCTGTTCCGCGGCGAGGCTCAGGGTGAGGTCGAGCAGCGGGGAGAACATCGCCACGGCCGCGGGTTGCGGCGCCGACCGAGTTCCGTTCTGCACCAAGAGATCCAGGACGAGATGTCCGCCCGCGGAATCACAGGCGACGGCGATGTCCTTTCCCTCGAAGCCATGCGTCAGCAGCCAGTGATAGCCCGCGGCCACGTCGTCGGCCGCGGCGGGGAAGCGGTGCTCGGGCGCGAGCCGATAGTCGGTGAGGAACACCGGAAGACCGGTCTCGCGGGAGAGCCGCGCGGCGAGCCCGCGGTGCGTACGCGCCGAACACAGGACGTACCCGCTGCCGTGGATGTAGTAGATCGCCCGCTTCCCGAATTCGACGCCGGCGGCGCGCACCCACTCGCCCCGCACCGTGCCCGCGCGGACCTGGCTCACGTTCGTGCCGGACGGCGGTGGCCCGCCCGCCGCCATGATCGTCGCGATCAGTTTGCGTGCGAACCAGATACCCGGCGTGTTCAGCGGAATCGCGCAGTTCAGCGGCCGCAATCCGTACTCGGCGGCCGCGGCGGCAAGCCCGGCGCGCAGCGAGGGCGCGGCCGGAACGCCGGGGACCGAGGTCTTCGTTGACCTTGTCATGGAGATAAGGATCATCTCCTAATGTGCCATTTGTCAATGGCGGATTGGGAACGCCGGGGTCACGGTGCGGTGGAGGGTGCCGGTTTGCTGCGCCGGGGGATGATGCGGCGCGGGGTCGCCGCTGTAGTCGTATTCACTACGCGAGCGCTGCCAGGCACAGGCCTCGGCGCGACTTACGCCCACGCCGGCGCGGCCTGACGACAGGCGCCCTGGTCACCGGCTCCGTGGCCGGCGTCGGCGGCAGCAGGCGTCTGACGCATGCGACTCCAGGCGGCGCTGAAGACGCCGTGATAGCCGGTGTCGGTGTAGGCGTGCCAGGTGCGGCGTCGCTGGGCTTCCATGGAGGCCCGGGCATCGGCTTCTGCGGCGGCACGGCGCTGGCTCACGCGGGCGGCCCACGGGTAGCGGGGCGGGTATGCGAAGCGGCGGCGAGGAGCCTCGAGGCGAGTTCAGTAGCCGCGTGCTGGATCGATCAGAGCCAGCAGTTTGCGCCCCTCGACGAAGCGGATGACGTTCGCCTCGACGTGGTCGGCGAAGGCGGCGAAGCGCAGCTGCGGTGGGTTCGAATCATGCGGCGTCACAATGGCATTCGGCAGCACCCAGAGCGGATGTCCGTCGGGCAGCGGCTCCGGATCGGTGACGTCGAGTCCCGCGCCGCCGATCGCACCGGAAGCGAGCGCGGCGACCAGTGCGTCGGTGTCGACCAGGCTGCCGCGGGCCACGTTGATCACCCACGAGGAGGGCTTCAGCCGGGCAAGGACGTCGGCACTGATCAGGTGCTGGGTGTCGGCGGTCGCGGGCGCGGCGACCACCACGTGATCGGTGCGCGGCCACACCTTGGACACGTGTTCGGCGGAGATCGTCTCGACGGTCGGTGGAATGCCGGGGCCGGTGACCGGTCGTCCGGACCGATTCACCGCGATGATGTGCGCGCCGAGCGGCACCAGCATCGGGATGAGCGCGCGACCGATGCCGCCCGCGCCGACGATGGTGACCGTCTTGCCGCGCAGGGTGCCGACGTGCGGGAAGAAGTCCTGCTGTCGCCAGCTGCCCGCGCGCAGGTGTTCGGGCAAATAGCGAACCCCGGCGAGCAGCATCATCAGCGCGTGTTCGGCCACGCTCGCGGCGAAAGCGCCTGCGGCGGAAGTGAACCGGACGTTCGGGTGGCGGGCGATCAGACCGCCGGTGAACCAGTCCTCGACGCCCGCGGCGGGCAGTTGGACCCACTCGACGGAGTCGGGCAGTCGCTCGGGAAACTCGCCGGGGCCGCCCGCCCAGATCAGCGCTCTGGCGTCGGCGAGGTCGCTCAGCGTCGCGCCACCTTCGGTGACCGCCTTCTCCAGCAGGGTCGGCGCTGGCTGGGTGGGTCCGATCGCGATCGGTACTGCCGTCTCGGTCACGACCGCGCCTCGCCGACGCTCGCACGTGAGCGCACTCGGTTCGCTCGCTGACCGGCCGAGCGCGCGGACGCGCTGTGTCGTCGGTTCGCTCCCCGGCGCTCACTCATGATCGCGGACCTCCTTCACCCGGTACCGGCGGCCCGCGCGCGGACCGACTGCTCGCCACCGCGACGTTAGCACCAGGAGGCTATGCGCACGCCCGTCCGCGAGTCACTCCGAGTCGTCCTCCGGCGGGTCCGCTTCGATCCGGTCCCGGTCGGCCCATTCGAGCAGCGGGTCGATGGCGAACACGGCGTCATCGATCCCGGCGTGCAGATCGCCCAACTCGGCATAGCGGGACGGCACGGTCTTCATGGTGAAGTCGCGCGGGTCGATGTCGGGGATCTCGTCCCAGCGGACCGGCGTGGAGACGGTCGCTTCCGGCACGCCGCGCACCGAGTACGCCGCGGCGATGGTGTGATCGCGCGCGTTCTGGTTGTAGTCGACGAACAGCAGGTTCGGGTCGCGATCGCGGCGCCACCACGTGGTTGTGACGTCGTCGGGGGCCCGGCGCTCCACCTCGTGCGCGAAAGCCAGTGCGGCCCTTCGCACATCGGCGAAGCCCCACTCCGGCGCGATCCGCACGTACACGTGCAGCCCCTTGCCGCCGGAGGTCTTCGGCCAGCCGACGGCGCCGAGTTCGTCGAGCACCTCGTGCACGACGCCCGCCACCCGCTGCACCCGCGACCACGGACAGTCCGGCATCGGGTCCAGGTCGATGCGCCACTCGTCGGGGCGTTCGGTGTCGGCTCGGCGGGAGTTCCACGGGTGGAACTCGACCGTCGACATCTGCACAGCCCAGATCACGTCGGCCAGCTCCCGCACGCACAGCTCGTCGGCGTGGCGGCCGTAGCGCGGGAAGAAGACCCGGACCGTCGGAATCCACTCCGGCGCGCCCTGCGGCAAGCGCTTCTGATGCACCTTGTCGCCCGCCAGGCCCTTGGGAAAGCGGTGCAGCATGCACGGTCGGTCGCGCAGCGCGTTGACGATGCCGTCGCCGACGCTCAGGTAGTACTGCACCAGGTCGAGCTTGGTCGCGCCGGTCTCGGGGAAGTACACCCGATCCGGGTTCGAGATTCGCACCGTATGGTCGCCGACATCCAACTCGACGGCGGGTGTCGCGGACTTGCTGGCCACGGTGCGAGCTTACTGGTGCGGACCGCTCGTGGCCGGTCGAAAGTCCGCAGATCGTGGCGGTTCCGTGCGGTGCACCGTTCTGGTATGCATGAAGGTATGAGCAAGGCGACGCGCATCACGGTGACCCTGGATCCGCAGGTCGCCGAATGGGCGAAGCAGGCCGCCGAGCGCCAGAACCGCAGCCTCTCCTCCCTGATCAACTCCTCACTGCGGACCGCCCTCGTGCACGAAAGCCTCACCAGCCTCCCCGTCGACGACGAAGCCGACCGGGCGGCTGCCCAAGACGAACTCGACCTCACCGAGTCCGCCGCCGCCGATGCCCGCCGCCGCTCCCGCGGTGCCGCATGAGGCGCGGCGAAATCTGGAGCTACGCACCGACCCTCAGCGACGGCACGCCCTTCCCGCGCCGCAGCACCGTGGTGCTTGTCTCCGACCCGGCCGTCATCACCTCGCCGTACCGGTGGTTGCACGTGGTCCCGGTCGTCGCCACCGATCCCGGGCATGTGCTGGGCGTCTACACCGAACACGGCTGGGCCGACGCGCTGGAACTACACCGCGCGTATCGGCCGTGGCTCGCCGAGAAGCTGGGCAAGTTGACGGCCGCGGAGAGCGAGTCGCTGGATGCGAGTCTGCGGGCGACGTTGAGTTTGTAGGTGCTCGCGTGCCCGGGGTCGGCTTCGGGAGGTCGTTGCGTTGGCGGCGCTGCGGGTGATACGGGTTGAGCCTGTGCGGCAGTGGGGGAGCTCGCGGAACTCTCCGCCCGGTTCGGCTCCGGGCTGCTGCGTGCATGAGGTGGGTTGCGTTGGCGGCGCTGCGGTTCGGAACCGGATACGGGTTGAGCCTGTGTGGCAGCTGGCGGCACTTTCGGCGCGGGGCGGCTTCGGGGACGGGTTCCGGATGTTCACGTGCAGGCAGGCGCGGTTCCCCCAGGTTTGCCTCGAACGGTGCTGGGCGCGAAAGTGCCGTACCCGACTTACCTCCCGCAGTCGGTATGCGTGAGTTCGGCTTCCAGCCGGGTCGACCGGCTGTGGTTGCGTTTGCGGTGGGTGCGTGGGGGAGTTCGGCGCGGGTCGGTGGGCGTGCGGGCAATCTGATGTGCGCAAATCGACGGTAGTCAAATGGTGGCTTACCAAGATCAATTGACCGCCATTTGACTATCGTCGAATCCATTTCACTATCGACGGTAGTCAAATGGCGGTAGCCCCCTAGACAAGACGCAACAGAACACCCCTACATGACCCATTCGGAACGCAACCACAGCCGGTCGACCCGGCCGGAAGCCCGGACAGCGCACCCGACTGCGGGAGGTAAGCCGGGTACGGCACACGACGTGCCCAGCACCGTTCGAGGAATACCTGGGTAGGCCAAGCCATTTGGACCGGCAAAACCCCGGGCATAACGTCACCCAGGGCGACCATCCACCCAACCAGCCGTATCCGGTTCACCTACCCCCGGTGAGTACAGATTGGCCAGCCCCTTCGCGAGAGATTGGCTGGTCCCCCTTCGTAAGCGACCAGCCCCACCCCCAACCGCGCGTCTGCGTTCAAGGCCGCCTCCGCGCGCCCATCGAACCGCATGGAAGCCCGGCTGAAACCCACACCCTGACGCGACGGGGTGCTCCGAGACCGCTCGAACTGCGAGGCGACGCACGGCGGTACACGTGCAGCCGTTCGATCCGGACGCCGCGATGCGCCGACCTGCGAGCCGATCCCCGACGTCGCCGCGTGCCCCCAGGCCCAAGTGCCCACGAAACCATCCGCGGCGGCGCGCTCGTCGACTGCTGGAATGTGGTCCGCCGAGCATGGCCGATTGCAGCGGTGCGCGCCCGCGTTAGGTGACCGAGGCCAGGGCGAACGGAAGAACAGCGGGCGCCCCCGCGCGCCGAAGTGCCTGGGCGGCGAGGGTGAGCGTCCAACCGGTATCGGTCAGGGCGTCGACCAAGAGCACCGGCCCGTCGAGCCCGGAAAGGTCGGGCACGTCCCAGGAGTCGTAGAGCCCCGCGACCCGGTGTGCCGAGTTGGCGGCCGAGACCGGCGGGTGGCCGGGGCGGGTCGGGAGCGTACCGAGATCGCGCAGGCGCCCGACCTCGGCAAGGCGCGCGGCGAGGGTGGCGGTCAACACGGGATGGCGGTCGGGGGCGAGTGCCATGACCGAGGTCGGCCGGGTGGACCAATCCCAATCCCGCAGGACCGCGATGCACGCGTCGAAGACGGCGTCGGGGACAGGGTCGTCGGGTGCGTCGAGCAGGGCGCGGAGGCGCTGGCCCCAGCCGAGATCGGTGAGCCTGCCGAGGACGCGGCCGGTCTCCGCGCCATCGCTGATCTTGCCCGACAGCGGGATGCCGAGCTTGGCCATGCCGGTCGGCCACTGTTTGCGCGGCGCGAGGTCCAGGCCGGGGCGGTCCAAGCGGGCGCGGGTGGCCGCGACGGCGTCGGCGTCCACCGTGGCGTCCGGACGTGAACCGGTGCAGTTGTCGCAGCGGCCGCAGCCCGGGGCTTGGCCGTCCAGTGCGGGCAGGCCGGGGTCGTCGAGTTGGCGGCGCAGGAAGTTCATCCGGCAGCCGGTGGTCGACTGGTAGTCCAGCATCGCCTGCTGTTCGACCTCGCGGGCGGCGGACAGCCGTTCGTAGCGCTCGGTGTCGTAGACCCACGGCTCGCCGGTGGCGATCCAGCCACCGCGCACCCGGCGCACGGCACCGTCCACGTCCAGCACCTTGAGCACCATCTCGAGGCGGGAACGGTTCAGCTCCACCAACGGTTCGAGCGCGGCGGTCGAGAGCGCTCGGTCCCGGTCGAGGGCGTCGAGCACGCTGCGCACGATGTGCTCGCGCGGGAACGCGACCGAGGCGAAGTAGCTCCAGATCCGGGTGTCCTCCGGCCCGGGCAGCAGGACCACTTCGGCGCGCTCGGTGCCGCGACCGGCGCGGCCCACCTGCTGGTAGTAGGCGATGGGCGAGGAAGGCGCGCCGACGTGCACGACGAATCCGAGATCGGGTTTGTCGAAACCCATGCCAAGCGCGGACGTCGCGACGAGCGCCTTCACCTCGTTGCGCAGCAGCGCCGATTCCAGCGCCTCGCGCTCGGCCGGATCGGTCTGGCCGGTGTAGGCCGCGACGTTGTGGCCGTGCGAGTTCAGCACGTCGGCCAGGTCGTGGGCGGCCGCGACGGTGAGCGTGTAGACGATGCCGGAGCCGGGCAGCCGGTGCAGGTGGCCGCTCAGCCAGGCCGTGCGCTCCACCGCGTCGTCGAAGCGCACCACCGACATGTGCAGCGATTCCCGGTCGAGGGTGCCACGCAGGACGAGGGTGTCGGTGCCGATCTGGGTCGCGACGTCGGTGACCACGCGGTCGTTGGCCGTAGCGGTGGTGGCGAGCACCGGCACGTCCGAACCGAGATCGGCGATGAGGGTGCGGATGCGGCGGTAGTCCGGGCGGAAATCGTGGCCCCAGTCGGAGACGCAGTGCGCCTCGTCGATGACGACCAAGCCCGCGTCCGCGGCCAGCTTCGGCAGGACCTGATCGCGAAAGTCCGGGTTGTTCAGCCGTTCCGGGCTCACCAACAGCACGTCGATCTCGCCCTGGGCGACGCGCTCGTGGATCTCGTCCCATTCGGTGACATTGCCGGAATTGATGGTCGCCGCGACCACGCCCGCGCGCTCGGCCGCCGCCACCTGGTTGCGCATGAGCGCCAGCAGCGGCGACACGATCACGGTCGGCCCCCGGCCCTCGGCGCGCAGCAGCTTCGCCGCGATGAAGTACACCGCCGACTTACCCCAGCCGGTGCGCTGCACGACCAGGGCCCGTCGCCGGTGCACCACCAGCGCCTCGATCGCGGTCCACTGATCCTCCCGTAGCCGCGCCCCGGCCCCCGCCAGCTCGCGCAGCAGTGCTTCGGCCCGCTCCCGCAGGTCGGAGGCGGTGCCGTCGATCGCGAAACTCTCCTCGGTCGTGGTCACGCGCTCCATCGTGCCCCACCCCACTGACACCTGCCGCGCCCCGCCCCTCGAGGTGGGACGGCATCTCCCGTCACGCTGCCCGTCGCTCGGCGGCCGGCCCGCCGCTCTGCGGGACCAGGGCACGGACGGCCGCCGTGGCATGGATACCCAGGCGGCGCACGCACGCCGCAGTGTTGTCAGCGCGTCAGCAGCGCGCGTTCTACGAGCCGAGGGCGGCTGCAGAAGCTACGCACTGCTCGCGCGATGTCATTTTCGCGGCCGTCAGCACGCAATTCTTCGGACCAAGGCCGCGGCGCACACAGGCAGACGGTGCGCGCCACCCGTCGGGGCGTGGTAGCCATGACACCGTTCTTCAGGGGCGCAGGCCGCATCCGGGTACGCACGATGGTGTCGGCCGCGGTGTCGTTCGTGCGGCAGCCGGCACGGCGTTCTTCGGGTGGGAGCCACGACGCCGCTCCGGGGCGGACGTGCCGCGGTATACACGGTTCGCTCGGGGGAGTGCCCCGCCGTCGACCCCGCCCAGTCCGGATCCGGCACCGAACCGGTGCGTCCACGAGATCCTCGTGGTCTTCCATTGCCACTCGAAAAACGGTGCCGCGGGGCGACAATGAACGGCAGTGGCGGATCGCAGGAGGCGAACGATGTCGTATCAGTACCAACCGCCCCCGAACTGGACCCCGCCCGGCGCGCAGTTCCGCACCAGCGGGAAGCCCGGAAGGACGCTGGTCGCCGTGCTGATCGGGTTGGTTGTGACGCCGATCGGGATCGCGCTGGCCGCGCACGGCGCCGCCGACACCAGGCAGTGGGTGATCCTCGGCGACACCGCCGACCGTCTCGGCTCGACCTTCCAGATCATCGGCGGCGCAACACTTCTCCTCCTGGTAGCCGCGCTCGCCGCCTACGCGCCCGTCGGCACGATCGTGGCCGGTCTGGTGTGGGGCGTACTTCCGGGCATCGTCTATTTCCTCTTCCCGGACGACACATTCCGCCTGATCGACGAACTACCGCTACTCTCCGCGGAAACCCGCCTCGCGGTACACGCCTGGGTGATCAACGGCAGCATCTTCCTCGCGGGCGTCCTACTCCTCGGCGCAGGCATCGCAGGCACCCTGCGCCGCCGCTGATCTCGACCTGTGAACCGCTCGATGCCGAGCGCGGGCCGGTTCACCGCGAATCGTTCACCAGCGGTGCGATGGACTGCGGCAGCCCACGAGTCCATCGCACGCAGCCGATTTCGACCTCACCCCTTCACGCAGAGCACCTGGCGCAGTGTCGCCACCACATCGACCAAGTCGCGCTGGGCGTTGATGACCTCGTCGATGTCCTTGTAGGCGGCCGGGATCTCGTCCACGACACCGGCGTCCTTGCGGGACTCGACGCCCTCGGTTTGGGCGATCAGGTCCGCGACGGTGAACTGCTTCTTCGCCGCGTTCCGGCTCATCCGGCGGCCCGCGCCGTGCGAGGCGGACTGGAACGAGTCGGGATTTCCCTTGCCGCGCACGACATATGACCGCGTACCCATCGACCCCGGAATCAGCGCCAGATCGCCCTCGCCCGCACGAACAGCGCCCTTGCGGGTCACCAGCATCGGCATGCCGTCGATGATCTCCTCCGCCACATAGTTGTGGTGGCAGGAGATCGGCGCGTCGAAACGCACGGTGCGACCGGCGAATTCGTCGCGGACCGCGCGGCAGACCAGAGCCAGCATCACCGCGCGGTTGCGCGCCGCGTACTCCTGAGCCCAGGTCAGGTCGTGGCGGTAGGCGTCCATTTCCGGGGTCCCGGAAAGGAATACGGCGAGATCGCGGTCCGGTAGGTCCACGTTGTGCGGCAGCGAACGCGCGACCGTCATGTGCCGTTCGGCCAGTTCCTTGCCGATGTTGCGGCTACCGGAGTGCAGCAGGATCCATACCGTGTCGTCCTGATCCAGGCACACTTCGATGAAGTGGTTGCCCGATCCCAAGGTGCCCATCTGCTTGTGCGCCTTGGACTCTCGCGCGCTCACACCTTTGTCGAGGGTCCTGAACGAACCCCAGAACCGATCCCATCCCGAACGCAACGTCGGAGTGCTCGCGCCGAGGGCCGAGGCCTCGGCGCCGATCTTGCCGACGTTGACCGCGTGATCGTGCGCGTGGAAGCCCACCGGCACGGCGGCCTCGATTCGCGACCGCAGCGAATGCAGGTTGTCGGGCAGGTCGGCGGCGGTCAGGTCCGTCCGCACACTCTCCATTCCGCAACCGATGTCGACGCCGACGGCCGCTGGCGCCACCGCGTTCTTCATCGCGATGACCGACCCGACCGTCGCCCCTTTCCCCAGGTGCACATCCGGCATCACGCGCACCCCGTGTACCCATTCGAGTTGCGCGATGTTCCGTAGCTGCCGCAGCGCGGCAGGCTCGATATCGTGCTCGTTGGCCCACATCAGCGTCTGCGCTCGGGTACCGCGCAGCTCGACGGGAAACATCGGTCTACCTTCTTCTCTCTCGATGATTCCACCGTAAAGACTGGTTGACCGCTCCGCACGCGATTAAAACGCGCCGTCACCCGGTGCAGGTGATCCGCGGCGGCGCCGACGCGAGCGTGCACTGTCTGCTGCAACACCCGGATTCCGCGGTGAACGAAAGTCAGCGCCGGCGCCTGATCTTCCAGATCGTGACGAAGCACGAGGAATACGCCGGATACGAGGACCGGATTACTTTCTCCTATTACCGGGACACGGCATCGGTACGTGGCAGGACGGTCGACGACACCCTCATTTCGCTCGGCTGGTACACCTACGACCGCAGACCGGGCATCGCGGGACGACAAGTGTGGGGTCACAACAATCCTGCGGTGCTCACCGATCAGAAGAGCGCCGAAGGTAGGCTGCTCGTCCAGTTCTACGATTCTCTTTTCGAAAACCTGCTGGCGAATTCGGAACCGTGGGAGGAAGTCGTGTCGCGGTACGAGCTCTACATTCGCAGCAGTGGCGCGAGCGGTTCGGCGCGCAGGCTGCTGCGTTTCGAAGTCGAGCTGAGCAGGGTCGACGACCGATATCAGCTGCCGAACGGCGTCACGCTGGCCACCTCGGGCAGTGGAGATCTCGCGACTATTTCCCGAGCCGAACTGCTACCGGTCCTGAGTTCGGCCTTCGACGATCGGCGATGGGACGTGGCCGCGATTTCGGAAGGCGTGCTCGATCCCGCGACCTGCCGAATGGCGATCTGCGCGCGAAGCAGCGCCGACGATCGGCTGGTCGGCTTCGTGTCGGTGCATTCCACCGGGGACCAGGAAGTCGCCAAATTGCACTGGCTCGCCGTGGACACCGGATGGCGCGGTCAGGGCATCGGCAACGCCTTGGTGCGAGCCGCCTGCGGCTTCGCGATTTCCCACGGGTATGCCCGAATGACTCTGCGCACCGAAGATTTCCGTGTCGCGGCGATCGCGCTCTACCGCGGTTTGGGCTTCCGCGAAGTATCCGAGGACGGATAGATGCGCTCCGCGTTCCCATGCGCGAGCCCGGAGACCAGGGCCTCGGCGTCGGCAACTGTGATGACGTCGTCGCCGAGCCATTCGTCCACCAACTTGCCGAGCGCGGCACGCCACAGCACCGCGCCGAGGTAGTGCAGTTCCGGAAGCCCGTACCCGTCCGACGAGTACAGCAGCGACCGAAACGGCGCGAGCTCCAGAGCCTCGCCGAGCACGGCCCGCGCACCACGCCCGACGTGCGGAATGGCGAGGCCGAGGTCCATGTGGACGTGCTCGAATACGTGGCTGAGATAGGCGGCGTTGCGGTGGAACGGCCAACAGTGCAGTAGCACGACGGTGAGGCCGGGGTGTGCGCGCAGGAAGTCGGTGAGCAGCAGCGGGTCGGCGCGGTGCAGGCGCAGGTCGGGGTCGCCGAAGCCGGTGTGGATTTGCAGCGGCAGCCCCAGTTCCGCGCCGAGCCGCGCGCCGAGTCCGACGAGCCAGCCGAGGGTGGCGGGGTCGGTGAGGCGGTGTTCGGGCGCGAGCGTGGGCGGCGGGGTGCTGGTGAGCGGGAAATCGAGGCCGACGCGGTAGGCGACGACGGTCTTGAGCCCCACCGCGCCCTCGGCCCGTTCCCGCACCGCGGCCTCGATGCGGTCGAAGACCTTCGCCGTGCCGCCGACCTCCGCGATGACCTGCTCGGCGACCTGCTCGAGCCGCACGATCTCGCCGACCTCGCCCCCGGCCAGCGCGCCGAATTCGGACAGATCGGTGAGCCCGTCGGGCAGTCCGGTGTCGACCAGCCAGCGCGCCGTCCCCGCCGCGCCGAGTAGTCGCGCGGCCACCTCGCGCCAGCCGAGATCGGCGCGGCGCGCCAGGTACGCGTCCGCCCCGGTGTGCGGTGGCAGGTCGAGCACCGGCGCGCACCAGCGCCGTACCGCGAGGCCGAGCGCGGAGTCGAAGCTGCCGCGTGGGCCTTCGCCGAGCAGCGCCTCGAAACCGGGACGGTCCAGGTCGGCGGCCGTGACGCCGTGGCAGTGGTGGTCGGTGAGGGTGATGTCATCGGTGAGCATGATCGGCTCCTCGTCAGAACCGCCAGAGGGTGCGTGCGACCAGCTCGTCCGGCGTGGCGTCACGGTAGCGATAGGCCTCGGCCCGCCGAACGGTGAGCAGCGCGTCGTGCAGTTCAGGGCCCATCGCCTCGGCCAGCACCGCGGAGGCCGCTAGGTGATCGGCCGCTTCCGCGGCATCGGTCGGAAGTCTGCGCACCTGGTTCTTTTTCCCGAAAGTCGCTGGATCACCGATGATTTCGTTGGGCAGGGGCAAGCCCGCCGCGATACCCGCGAGCCCGGCGGCGATCACGGCGCCGACGATGAGATACGGATTGCCCGTCCCGTCGAAGCATTTGACCTCGGCGTTGGCGGCCCAGCGTTCGGTACCGCGCACACCCGTGACGAAACGCACTGCCGCCTCACGTGTTTCACGTCCCCAGCACTGCCAGATCCCCGCCCACCGGGAGGGTTGCAGCCGCAGGAAACTGGCCGGATTCCCGGCGCCGATCGCGACCAGTGCGGGCAGTTCCCGTAATACACCGGCGAGGAACGCCGCTCCTTGCTCCTGCATGCCATAGGGACCTGGCCCGTCGGCGAACAGCGAACCGCGTTCGTCGTGCACCGAAAGATGCAGGTGCGCACCGGAACCCGCGCCATCGGGCACGAGGCAGGGCGCCAGCGTGGCGCGCCAGCCGTACTTGGCGCTGTGCTGCCGAATCGTGTGCCGCAGCAGCACCGCCGCGTCGGCCGCCGCGACCGGATCGGTGGGCGCGATGGAGATCTCCAACTGCGACGCCGCGTATTCCGGGTGGAACTGTTCGACCCTGAGGCCCTGTTGAATCAGTAGACCCACCAATTCGCGGGCATAGTCCGCCACTTGGCCGAGCCGGATGATGCCGTAGCCGGGTCCGCGGATCGCGGGGGTGAAGCCCGTCTCGTCCTCGGCTCGGCCCAGCGCCCATTCCGTCTCGAAGGCCATCGACAGCCGCAACCCCGCCCGCCGCGCCGCCTCCACCTGACGCTCCGCGAAACCGCGCTGACAGGCCGCGAACCGCGTGCCGTCCTGGGTGTACTTGCCTGCGGGCACCCACGCCCAGCCCGGCTGACCGGCGAGTTCGGTGAGCGCGGCGAGATCGGGGACGAGCCGCAGGTCCCCGTCGGGTCCGCCGAGATAGCGGCCGACCGTCATCAGGTCGTCGAAACCGAAGGTCTCGAAACACGGCGAGACGCCGACGCCGAAGCGTGCCGCATGCGCCAGCCGCGCGGCCGGTACCGTCTTCACCCGCGTGATGCCCGCGTTGTCCACGAAGGACAGCGCGACCATCTCCGGGTCGACGCGGGCGATGAGCTCCGCTGCTTCCCCGTCGGCCGGAATGCGCTCGGGCATAGTGGGCATGAATCCCAACGATAGGCGCTGTGCCGCGCGGTCGTGGGGACAACGCGGGGGGACGCGCCGGTGCCCGGCGAGGCTGCCTTCGCGGTTCCGTAGCCCTGCGGATCCGGCTAGGCCGTGTATTCACCCAGTAGTGCCTCGATGAGTTCCCGGTCGGGTATGGCGCTGCTCGCGCCGAGCCGGGTGGTGGCCAGAGCGCCTGCGGCACAAGCCCATTGGAGGGCGGTACGTGGTCCGCGGTGCCAGGCGGCGGCCAGCGCGCCGGTGAAAGTGTCGCCAGCGCCGGTGGTGTCGACGACGTCCACCGGCACCCCGGGCACCGACAGTTCCGCGCCGTCCGGGCCGCGATAGGTCGCGCCCGCCGCCCCTCGGGTGACCACGAGGTGCTCGACCGCGTCCAGCGCACCGCCCAGATCCACCGCCTCACCCGAATTCACCACGGCCACATCGACGTAGTCCCACAGCTGCGACGGAAGACGTTGCACCGGAGAGGGATTGAGTATGACGACGGTGCCGTTGGCGCGAGCGTGCCGCGCCGCGGCGACGACGGTCGGCACCGGAATCTCCAACTGGCACAGCAACACATCGGCGGCGGCGATCACCGCGAGATCGTCCGAGGTCAGCTCGGTCAGCGCCGCGTTGGCCCCGCCGACGACGATGATGCTGTTCTCACCCGTGCCGTCCACCACGATGGCGGCGATCCCGCTCGCCCCCGGCACCGTGCGCAGCCGGTCGGCGCCGACGCCCGCCGCTGTGAGCACCCGGCGCAGGTCGCCGGCGAACACGTCGGATCCGACCGAGCCGAGGAACGACACCGCGCCACCCGCCCGCCGCGCCGCGATGGCCTGATTCGAGCCCTTGCCGCCGGGCACCATGGTGAACCCGCTGCCGAGCACCGTCTCGCCGGGTGCGGGGCGGCGCCGTGTGGTGGTGACCAGATCCATGTTGATGCTGCCGAGCACGGCTATCGCGGGAGCGTCAGCGGTCATACCGCCGGACGGTAGTCCCCGGTCGCCGCGCCCGCACGCAACGAACGGTACGTCCGCGCGCCGGGGTGCTCGAGCAGGTGGAAAGCGCCGCCGACCCGGTGCGTAGGCTGTACCCATGACGGTAGGAACGACGACCGAGCTGGATGTCCGCGAGGCGGTACACGACGCCGCGCGAAAGGCCCGCGTCGCGTCAAGGGCGCTGGCCCAGCTGACCACCGCGCAGAAGAACGAGGCGCTGCACGCCGCCGCCGACGCGCTGCTCGCGGCGGCCGACACGGTGCTCGCGGCCAACGACAAGGACATCGCGACCGCCGAGGCCGCGGGCACCGAAACCTCGCTGCTCGACCGACTGCGCCTGACCAAGGCGCGCATCGACGGCATCGCCTCCGGATTGCGGCAGGTGGCCGGTCTGCCCGACCCGATCGGCGGCGTGGTGCGTGGCTCGACGCTGCCCAACGGCCTCGAGGTCCGTCAGGTGCGGGTGCCGCTGGGTGTGGTCGGCATGGTGTACGAGGCGCGGCCGAACGTCACCGTCGACGCTTTCGGTCTAGCGCTGAAATCGGGCAACGCCGCCCTGCTCCGCGGTTCCTCCTCGGCCGCCGAGTCCAATGCCGCGCTGGTCGAGGCGCTGCGCGAAGCGCTGACGTCCCAAGGTATTCCGGCCGATGCCGTGCAGCTGCTGCCCAGCCACGACCGCTCCAGCGTGACCCACCTGATCCAGGCGCGCGGCCTGGTCGACGTGGTGATCCCGCGCGGCGGCGCCGGGCTGATCAACGCGGTGGTGCGCGACGCAACCGTGCCGACCATCGAGACCGGCACCGGCAACTGCCACGTCTACGTGCACGCGGCCGCCGACCTGGAGATGGCCGAGCAGATCCTGATCAACGCCAAGACCCGCCGCCCGAGCGTCTGCAACGCGGCCGAGACGCTGCTGATCGACAAGGCCATCGCCGACACCGCGCTGCCCAAGCTCACCGCCGCCCTGGAGAAGCACGGCGTCACCATTCACGGCGATCTGCCCGGCCAGGTGCCCGCCACCGACGCCGACTGGGGCGAGGAGTACCTCACCCTGGATATCGCGCTGAAGATCGTCGACGATCTGGACGCGGCCGTCGAGCACATCAACACCTGGGGCACCGGCCACACCGAGGCCATCGTCACCGCCGAACTGGCGGCGGCGCGGGAGTTCACCAGCCGGGTGGACGCCGCGGCGGTGATGGTCAACGCGTCCACCGCGTTCACCGACGGCGAGCAGTTCGGCTTCGGCGCCGAGATCGGCATCTCGACCCAGAAGCTGCACGCGCGCGGCCCGATGGCGCTGCCGGAGCTCACCTCCACCAAGTGGATCGTCTGGGGCGACGGGCAGACTCGGCCCGTGTAGTCCGCCGCGGGCGGACTCGACGGAGGCGACCGCCTCCTGCTTTTCGAAGGAAGGACTGACCAGTGGCCGATGCACCGCAAGAGCCGATCTTTTCCTCGGTCGACGATGTGATCGAGCGGCTCGCCACCACCGGCTATCTGGCCGACAAGGCCACCGCCACCTCGGTGTTCCTCGCCGACCGCCTGGGCAAGCCGCTGCTGATCGAGGGCCCGGCCGGTGTCGGCAAGACCGAGCTGGCCCGTGCCGTCGCGCAGACCGCGGGCGCGGAGCTGGTGCGGTTGCAGTGCTACGAGGGTGTCGACGAGGCCCGCGCGCTGTACGAGTGGAACCACGCCAAGCAGATCCTGCGCATCCAGGCCTCCAGCGAAAACGATTGGCAGGAGACGAAAGCCGACGTCTTCACCGAGGAGTTCCTGCTCTCCCGGCCGCTGCTGACCGCGATCCGCCGCGCCGACCCCACGGTGCTGCTGATCGACGAGACCGACAAGGCCGACGTCGAGATCGAGGGTCTGCTGCTCGAGGTGCTGAGCGATTTCGCCGTCACCGTCCCGGAATTGGGCACGATCACCGCCAGTCGGAAGCCGTTCGTGGTGCTGACCTCCAACGCCACCAGGGAGCTGTCCGAGGCGCTCAAGCGCCGCTGCCTGTACCTGCACCTGGACTTCCCGGACGAGGAACTCGAGCGCCGCATCCTGGCCAGCCGGGTGCCGGAGCTGTCCGCCGCGGTGTCGGCGCAGCTGGTGCGCATCGTGCACGTGCTGCGCGGGATGCAGTTGAAGAAGCTGCCCTCGGTCGCCGAATCCATCGACTGGGGCCGCACTCTGCTGGCGCTCGGCCTGAAGGACCTGGACGACTCCACGGTGCGCGCCACCCTCGGCGTCGTGCTGAAACACCAGAGCGATCACCAGCGCGCGCTGGCCGAGCTGAAGCTGGCCTGAGCCGTGGTCGCGGGATCGGGCCCGGCGGATTCGGTGTCGTTGGACGCCCCGCACGGGCTGCCCGGCCATCTCGTCGGTTTCGTCGAGGCGCTGCGGGCGCGCGGCATTCCGGTCGGACCGTCGGAAACCGTGGACGCGGGCCGGGTGATGACGGTGCTGGATCTGCTCGATCGCGAGGTGCTGCGCGAGGGCTTGGCGTGCGCGCTGCTGCGCCGCACCACCCATCGCGCGACCTTCGACGGGCTTTTCGACCTGTGGTTCCCGGTCGCGGTGGGTCAGCGCGGCGTCGCCGCCGACGAGGTGGCGATACCGCACACACCCGCCGGCGAGGTGGACATTCCGGCCCTGCGCGACATGCTCGCCGAGTTGCTGGCACTCGACGATCCAGGCAGGCGGCTGGAGCAGTTGGCGGGGCAGCTGGTCGAACAACTCGGCCAGTATCAGTCCGCGCGCGGTCCCTCGTTCTCGGCCTACCAGGCGCTCAAAGAAGTTCAGCCGCAGACGTTGCTGGCCAAGATCCTGGCCGGTCTCGCCGTCGGGCCGGACACCAGTGCGTTCGACGCCGAGGTCGCCCGCCGCGCGGCTCGTCAGCGTATCGACGGCTTCCGCGCCGCCGTCGAGGCCGAGACGCGCAGGCGGGTGGCCGAACGCATCGGCCGCGAGCGGGTGGCGAGCTACGGTGTCGCGCGGCAGGCCGAGGACGTGGACTTCCTGCGTGCCTCCGAACGCGAGCTCGCCGAATTGCGGCGCAGCAGCCAGCGTTTGGCCCGGATCCTTGCCTCGCGACTCGCGGTGCGGCGCAAGCACGCTCGCCGCGGCGAGATCGACCTGCGGCGCACGCTGCGCAAGTCCATGTCGACCGGCGGCGTGCCGATCGACCTGGTGAACCGCAAGCCGCATCCGGGACGTCCGGAATTGGTCTTGCTGTGCGACGTCTCGGGTTCCGTGGCCGGTTTCAGCAACTTCACCCTGCTGCTGGTCAGCGCGTTGCGTGAACAGTTCTCGCGGGTGCGGATTTTCGCGTTCGTCGACAACACCGACGAGGTGACCCGGTTCTTCGATCCGAGTACGCAGCTCGACGAGGCGATGGCCAAGATCTTCACCGAGTCCGACGTCGTCGGCTTCGACGGGCATTCCGACTACGGCGGCGCGCTGACCGCGTTCGCGCGCGAGTTCCCCGACGCCGTCACCAGCCGCAGCTCGCTGCTGATCCTGGGCGATGCCCGCACGAATTACCGTGATCCGCAACTGGATACGCTGCGCGCACTGGTCGGTGTCGCCAAGCACGCGCACTGGCTCAACCCGGAACCGCGAACCCAATGGGGCTCCGGCGATTCCGCCGCCGACCGCTATCGCGAGGTGATCGACATGTACGAATGCCGTTCGGCCAGACAGCTGACCGACGTCGTCTCCCGACTCCTGCCGGTCTGAGATGGACGACGCACAGCTGCTGGCCTACTGCCTCGCCAAACCGGGCGCGTGGCAGGACGAACCGTGGGAGGGCGACGTCGTCGCGAAGGTCGGCGACAAGATCTTCGCGTTTCTCGGCGGTGGCGACGCGGTCGGCCTCAAATGCGGGCGAAACCGCGAGGAGGCCGACGAACTCGTGCGCATCTACCCGGACGACGTCACCGCCTCGGCATACATCGGCCGCTACGGATGGAACAGCATTC
Source organism: Nocardia amikacinitolerans (assembly GCF_900215415.1). Taxonomy (NCBI): domain Bacteria; kingdom Bacillati; phylum Actinomycetota; class Actinomycetes; order Mycobacteriales; family Nocardiaceae; genus Nocardia; species Nocardia amikacinitolerans. The sequence goes on from NZ_OBEG01000003.1 coordinate 385,826, forward strand.
GTCTCGGCGGGGCGGTCCCGGCCGACGAACTGCGCGAACTCGTCGACCAGTCCTACGACGCGATCGTCGGCAAGCTGCCGAAATCCAAGCGCCCCAAGCCATGACCGAGTCGATCAGGATTCGTTAAGCGTTTCTTTGGCGGTTTCGCGAACGATCCCCGCATGGGGAACGAAGCGCCGGAAGGCGTCGGGTCGGGGTGTGCCGAGCAGAGCGGCGACGGGGGAGGGGACGAACGGGGCGAGGAAGCCGAGCGCCTGGCCGCACTGGCCGCGGCCCGGCTGCTCGACGCGCCCGCCGAGGCGGAGGAGTACTTGCGCAAGGCGCTGGCCCTCGGCGCGGGCGCGCTGCCGGTCGAGACGCTCGCGCGGTGGCATTCGCAGCTCGTCATGGTGCTCTCGGGCAGACCGGGGCGGGAGCTGGAGCTGGCGGAAACGGCGCTGCACGCCGCCGCGCGCTGGGGCGGTGTGTCCGACGCGGACGCGGTGCACCTGACCTTGGTCGCGGCGCGCGCACTGCACAGGGCGGGACGGCACGCCGAGGCCGTCGGGCTCTTCGAGCCGCCGCTCACGGCGGGCGTCGCGCCCTATCCGGCGGCCGAAATGGCGGTGCTGCGTGGGCAATTCGGCAAATCGTTGCGCGTGGTCGGCAGGTATCGCGAAGCGGGCGAGCAGTTTCTCGAAGGTGCGCGACTGATCCGCGCCGATCGCGCGCGTGTCGAACTTCAAGCCGAGCTGGTCTGGTCGGCCGCCTCCGCGTTGGACGCGGGCGGCGCGGAGGACCAGGCCCGGCTCGCTTACCTGCGGGCCGCCCAGCTCTGGGGCGACCTCGATCGGATCGGTCCTCGCTCGCGCTGCCTGCGTTCGGCGGCCTGGCTGCGGTATTGGACCGCCGACTCCGAGACCGAGCGGGCGGACGGGATCGCCGCGCTCGGTGCGGTGCTCGCCGAACTGGAGGCGCTCGCCGCACGCGAACCCTCGGCGCAGGTGAGCCTCGAACTGGAATACACCCGCAACCAGCTCGCGGACATGCGGGAGCGCTGACGGCGTTCTTCTGCGGATGCTCATCCGTTCTTCGGCGGCGTGCCGGACCGTAACCGAAAGCCACCGGGGTATGCCAAGAATTGACTGATTGTCCGAACTAAAGACATTCCCATTCGGCGCGCGAATAATGCTGAGCCGGAAAGTAATCCATCGATTACTCTTGCGCTACGACCGAGGTCGCCGGGGAGATTCGCATGGATGGGGAAAACAGTAGGGTCCACCGAGTCAGCATCGGCGGGAGCGTTGCGGGGCAGGTTGTCGTCGGCGAACACAACGTCGTCATCAACGCGCACGGATCACAAGTCTTCGTCCGCGACGGCCCACCGCCCGCGGTGCGACGGCGGAGCAGGCCGGTCGGGTTGCCGATTCCGCCGCCGCGCGGGGACATGATCGGGCGGCTGCGCGAGCTGCACGGCGTGGCCACTTCGTTGGATCGGTCTGTGCCCGTGGAGATCTCGGGACCACCGGGCGTCGGCAAGACGACGCTGCTTCGCCGTTTCGCCGCCGACCGCGCGCGGGGCGGTCACCCCGTCGTCTATCTTTCGGCGGCCGGGCTCGCTGTCGAGGACCTGCTGCAATCACTGTTCGAAGCCTGCTACGACGCGGTCGACTACCGGCCGGACCCCACCGCGCTGCGCCGGTTGATGGGATCGATCCGCGCGCTGATCGTCCTCGACGATTTCGAGGGCTCCGCCGCCGACCTGGACAGCGTGCTGGACGCGGTGCCCTCGGGGGATCTGATCGTCGCGACGACGACGAGAACCCTGTGGGGTCACGGCTATTCGCTGGAGTTGCAGGGCCTGCCGGAGCCGCAGGCGATGGCGCTGCTCGCGCGCACACTCGGTCGTGGGCTCGGCCGCCACACGGAAGCGGCGAGACAGTTGTGCCGGGCGGCGCGTGGGCATCCGCTCGCCCTGGTGCGCGCCGCCGCGTGGGTCGGTGCCTCGGGCTCCGGTGAGTTCTTCGCCGATCCCGGCGTGCTCCAGCGGGCGATGGTCGCCGGTTTGGCCGGTCACGTGCGCGATGCGCTCCGGGCGCTGTGCGCGCTGGCCGGCGCCACGGTGACCCCCACCGTGCTCGGCGTGCTGATCCGCCGACCGGACGCGGCGGCGGCGTTGACCGCGCTCGAGCGCATCCACCTAGCCGAACCGTTCGCCTCGGGCTACCGGCTGACCGGCAACCCGACGGCGCTCACCGCCGAGTGGCAGGGTCCGCCGCCCGATCCGTCCGATTACCTTGTCCAGCTGCGCGATTGGGTGGTCGGGACGGCGACGCCCGCGGAGATACGCGAGGTCGACATCGTCGTCGTGCGGGTGCTCCGGGCCGGAATGGTGCGCGGACGGCACGACCCGGTGCGCGAACTGGCCAGGGCGGTCTCACCGGTCCTCGGCAGGTCCTTGCGGTGGGGATGCTGGAAAGAGGTGCTCGCGCTCGGCTTGCAGGCGGCGACCCACGTCGGGCACGCCGCCGATCTCGCGTACTTCACCAGGGAAACGCACGTTCGCGAGCAGGCGCTCGGCATGGCCGTCGGGATGACAGCCGGCGTGGGTGCGAGTGCGACGGTCGTCGCCACGAAGCAGGCGGGTTCGCACACGGTGCGGGAGGCGCTGCGTTCGACCGCGCTCGGTCATCCGGTCGCGACGGGCTCCGTTGTCGCGGCGCTCGCGCTCGCAGCGACGGTCACCGGTGTACGCCTCACCTCCGGCGACGCGCCGCCCGCGGTCGGGCAGGCGCCGATCACGACGGTGCTGCCCACGGCGACGACCGGTCTGGTCCCGGTCACCACGACCTTGGCGCAGACCACCGGCCCGGCCCAGGTCCCGCCGCGGACGCCCGCACCGCCGCGTGCCGACCCAGGACCGGGATCCACCGACTGCTCTCCCCAGACCTACCTGGTCACCTTCGAGGCGGTGGTTGGCGGGGAACCCGTGACCCGGTCGGACGGATTTCCCTGGTTGTCCTGCGACAACGAGGCGGCCGCTGCGCTCTCGGGCGACCCGGTCTTTCAGGCGACGCCCAACCCATGTCCGCCCGTCGGAGCGGGCGGATGCGTGTACGACTTCACCTTCAGCCCGACCGAGCCCGGTGACTACGCCGCCAAGCTGGTCATTCCGTCCGACTCGGGTGGCTCGGCCATCACCTTCGAACTGCGCGGCGTCGCGGTGCTCCCACCGACCGCGACCACCTCGCCGACCGGCTCGTCCTCTTCCACCACCGCCCCGTCGTCGTCGACGACGACCACCGTTCCCCCGTCGCCGACGGTGACCCTCCCGCCGCCGTCCAGCACCTCGGAACTCCCGATCCCATCCATCCCCCCGACCTGAGAGGACCGCACCGTGACCGAGACATCCGGAGCCAACTACCACCTGAACGTCGGCGGTGACGTGCCAGGCCAGATCGCCGTGGGACACCACAACACCGTCAGCCGGGTCGAGGCGGGCCGAGACTCCACCCAGAACGCCGGCGTCGATCTGACCGGTCTGCGCGCCGAGTTCGAGCGGCTGCGGGCGCAGCTGCCCACCGACGGTCCGCTGCGGGACCAGGCCGCGGAGCGGGTCGACGAACTGGAGGAGGCGGTGACGGCGGACGAGCCGGACCTGTCGACCATGGAATACGTGCGCAACTGGTTCGCTCGGCGGCTGCCCGAACTGGCGGGCGCGGTGACCGGCCTGATCGTTCATCCCGCCGTCGGCGCGCTGGTCGCCGCGGCGGGCGCGGGACTTGCCGGAGAGTTCGTGCGCCGGTTCGGTTCGGCGGACGGGGCCTGAGCAGCGCGGCGTCCTGCCGCATCCCGCGGTGATCCACCCGGTCGCGAGCGGCGGCCTTCCGGCGCCGGGCGGGTCCGGTGCCGCTGTGCCGGACGCCCGCCCGGGAGCCGGGCGTCCGGGCGGTGGCCGGCGGCCGAGCATTAAGCTCGGCACTCATGCAAGAGACAGGCCGGACCGGACGCAAGCTGGGGGTGATGGGCGGCACCTTCGACCCGATCCACCACGGGCACCTGGTCGCCGCCAGCGAAGTCGCCAACCGGTTCGACCTCGACGAAGTGATCTTCGTCCCCACCGGACAGCCGTGGCAGAAAGCACACAAGAAGGTCAGTCCGGCCGAGGACAGGTACCTGATGACCGTCATCGCGACGGCCTCCAACCCGCGGTTCTCGGTGAGCAGGGCCGACATCGACCGGGGCAAGGTCACCTACACCGTGGACACCCTGCGCGAGATGCGCGCGCAGTATCCGGACGCCGAGCTGTACTTCATCACGGGAGCGGACGCACTGGCCAACATCCTCTCGTGGCAGGATTGGGCGGAACTGTTCGAACTGGCGAAGTTCGTCGGGGTGAGCCGTCCGGGCTACGAGCTGAACGCCGATCATCTCCAGGAACATCTGCGTGATCTTCCGGCCGATGCGGTGACGATGATCGAGGTCCCGGCCCTGGCCATCTCGTCGAGTGAGTGCAGGCGACGCGCCGCCGAGAATCGGCCGGTGTGGTACCTCGTCCCCGACGGCGTGGTCCAGTACATATCGAAGCGGCACCTCTACGTGCCCGGAGCAGCGGAAGGTAGCTGAAGAGGCATGAGCGCATCTGTCGAGGCGGTCGAGATGGCGCAGGTCGCCGCGCGGGCGGCGGACGAGAAGCTGGCTGCCGATGTGGTCGTGCTCGACGTCTCCGAGCAACTGGTGATCACCGACTGTTTCGTGATCGCATCCGCGCCGAACGAACGCCAGGTCAACGCGATCGTCGACAACGTGGAGGAGCGGCTGCGGCAGGCAGGTCACAAGCCCGTCCGCAGGGAGGGCACCCGCGAGGGCCGCTGGGCGCTGCTGGACTACGTCGACGTCGTCGTGCACATCCAGCACAACGACGAGCGCAATTTCTATGCGCTGGAACGGCTGTGGAAGGACTGCCCGGTGGTTCCGGTGTCCGGTGTCGGTGATCCGCGCGCCGCCGAGGGTGACGAGGGGAACGGCGCCGAGTGAGCAAGTATGCCGGTGTGCGCACCTTGATCCTGTTGCGGCACGGGCAGACCGAATGGAATGCCTCGGATCGGATGCAGGGCCAGATCGACACCGATCTCACCGAACTCGGTCGCAGACAAGCCAAAGAGGCGGCGCGCGAGCTGGTCTCGCGCAACGCCATCGCGATCGTCTCCTCCGATCTCAAGCGCGCCTACGACACCGCGCTCGCCCTCGCCGAGCACACGTCGATGCCCGTCGTGCGCGATCCGCGCCTGCGGGAAACCCACCTCGGTGACTGGGAAGGGCTCACCCACCTCGAGGTCGACGCCGATTACCCCGGGGCACGGGTCGCCTGGCGGCTCGACGCCACCTATCGGCCGCCCAACGGCGAAAGCAAACTCGAGGTGGGCGCGCGCTCGCTTCCCGTCGTGCAGGAACTGTTCAGCGAGCGACAGGATTGGCCGGGCCGGACTATCATCCTGGTGGCGCACGGCGGGCTGATCGCCGCCCTGACGGCCGCGCTGCTCGACCTGCCGCCGCAGAACTGGCCGATCCTCGGAGGACTGGCCAATACCAGCTGGGTGCAACTGAGCAGCCACGGTCCAGGCATCGAACAGCCCGGGTGGCGCCTCGATGTGTGGAACGCAGCGGCAAAGGTAGCTCCCGATGTCCTCTGAAGAGCCGATCAGGTCGGTGCCGGACGAACTGTTCCAGCAGGTGACCGCCAAGCCGGAACGCCGGCTTCCGGACGCGCTGTTCGGCGGCCCCGCCGCCGAGCCCGCGCCGCCCGCGAAGAGCGCCGCGAAGGGTGATGAACCCCTGCGCACGGTGCCGGACGAGTTGTTCAAGCAGGTGACGGCCAAGCCGGAACGGCAGCTGCCGGACGCGTTGTTCGGTGGGCCGCCGCCGGAGAAGGATGTCGAGGGTGCGGCGGGTTCGGCCGACGGTGGTGAGCCGGGCGGGGATGCGGCGGAACCGGGCGGCGAGGACGATGCGGAATCGGACCGGGAGACCGGTGCGGTTCAGAACGGCGCGTCGGGAACCGAAGTCGCCGACGGGGATTCGGGGTCCGTAACGGGTGCCGGTGTCGTGTCGGACCAAGTGCGGCGTGGTGTCGAGGACGATTCGGCGACGCCTGATCCCGCCGATACCCCAACGGAAGTGGCTGCGGGCGAGAGCGTTCCGAGCGTCGAAGAGGACGACATCGCGACCTCGGCCCCCGCATCAGCCCCTGCTGCGTCGAATTCGGCGGATGCACAAGGGCGAGCTGCCGAGTCTGCGCTGACCGGTGAATCGGCGCCGGTGGATCCTGCGACGTCCGATGCCGCTGCGACGGTCGCGGTTTCAGCGCCGCAAGCTCCGGCGGCATCTGCTGCCGTGTCGGCTCCCGCTGCGGTAGACGAGCCAACCCCTTCGACGGCCTCCGTTTCGGCGCTGATCCCGTCCGCGGCGCCGGTTTCGGATACCTCCGAGCTTGCCGCGGAGGTGGTGGGCGAAGGCGCGAGTGCGGAGACGGCCGGTGAGGTCGTTCCCGCGCCCGAGGAGGTCCCGGCCAAGCGTCCGGTGCTGCTGGTGATCGCCGACTCGCTGTCCTACTTCGGTCCGAAGGGCGGTCTGCCCGCCGACGATCCGCGGATCTGGCCGAATCTCGTCGGCGCCGAACTGGATTGGGATGTGGAGTTGGTCGGCCGAATCGGCTGGACCTGCCGCGACGCCTACTGGGCGCTGATCGGCGACCCGCGGGTGTGGGCGGCCGTGCCGAACGCGGGCGCGGTGGTCTTCGCCGTCGGTGGTATGGACACCCTGCCGTCGCCGCTGCCGACCGCGCTGCGCGAGCTGATCCGCTATGTGCGTCCGCCGGGTCTGCGCAGGCGCGTCCGTTCGGTGTACAACTGGCTGCAACCGAAGCTGTCGAAGCTGGGTCGCCCGGTCGCGCTGCCGCCGAAGGTGAGTGTCGACTACCTGGAGCAATCCCGCGAGGCGCTGGCGCAGCTGCGCCCGGATCTACCGTTCGTCGCGGTGCTGCCCTCGGTGCACAACTGCGAGGCCTACGGGCGGGTGCACTCCGGAAGGCCGCGCGCGGTGAAGGCGCTGCAGGCGTGGTCGGAGCGCAGCTCGGTGCCGCTGGTCGATCTCGGTGAAGCGGTGCGGGAGAACATCTTCTCCGGCGACGCCAATCCGGATGGGATCCACTGGGGTTGGGCCGGGCACACCGCCGTCGCCAACGCGATGGTCAAGACCTTGCAGGAGGTTCGGTAGTCCGTGGCCGTCGTGGTCGTCACCGATTCGTCCGCGAGCCTCCCTGCCGCACTCGTCGACGAGCTGGATATCGCCGTCGTACCGTTGCACGTCCTGGTCGGCGACCGCGCCATCCGCGAGGGCGTGGAACCGATCGACATCGACTACGCAGCCGACACCGTCACCACGTCGGCGGCCTCGCCCGGCGAGCTACGCGAGGTCTACGAGCGGGCGTTGGCGCACAGCGGCGGGGACGGTGTTGTGGCCGTGCACCTTTCGCGTCAACTGTCCGGTACCTGGGAGGCGGGCAGGCAGGCCGTGCGCGACATGGACGCCGCCGACCACGTTCGGCTCGTCGATTCCCTCGGCGCGGGTCTGGCCACCGGATTGCCGACCCTCGCGGCGGCGCGTAGGGCGCGGGCCGGTGCGCCGCTGGACATCGTCTACGACACGGCCGTCGCCACCGCCAGCCGGGCGCGCACCTTCTTCCTGGTCAACCGCACCGAGCAGCTGCGCCGCGGCGGACGGTTGAGCAGCGCGGCGGCGTTCTTCGGCAGCGAGTTGGTCACCAAACCGCTGTTGCAGATCGTCGAGGGTCGGCTCGAGTTGCGCGAGAAGGCGCGCACCCGTTCCAAGGCGTACGCGAAACTCGTCGCCGCGGCAGTGGACGCCGCGGGTGAAGACGGTGCGGCGGTGGCCGTGCAGCACCTGGAGGCACCCGAGGCGGCCGAAACCCTGGCAGGCCAACTGCGCGAACTGATTCCGGGAATCCGGGAGCTCATCGTCGCGGAGTTCGGCCCGGTGCTCGGCGTGCACCTGGGTGTCGGCGCGGTCGGTGTGCTGGTGGTGCCCGGCGGGTGCGCGTGAATGCCGAGAGTCAGCCCCGCGGTACCGCCTTCCTGAAGACTTCGTAGACCGACAGGTAGCTGTGGCTGCCGTGGCCCTCGGCGATGGCGCGTTCGGCGATCTCCTTCATCAGCCGCGGCAGCTCGGTGTCGACGCCCTGCTCTTCGCTGGTGCGCGCGATGTGCTCCAGACCGGTCAGGTTCATCGTCATGGTGCCGAAGGTGCCCGGATAGTCGGCGGCGTCCAGTGCCGCCGCCCGCTCCGCCAGGGACGCGTAGCCGACCACGGTCGGCATGAACCAGCCGAGCGCCAGCTCGGCGAACTGCTGCGCCGAGACGTTCGCGGAATCGAGCAGGGCGGTGGCGTGTAGCCAGCCGTTCATCGTCGCGAACATCATCTCGAGCAGGGCCGTGTTGTAGAGGACCGCCAAGCCGACGTCCGCACCGAGAAAACGGGGGTCGCCCAGGCTCGCCAAAGTCGCACGGTGACTGTCGAAGACGTCCGGTGCGCCGCTGTACAGGAAGACCGCGTTCGGGTCACCCACCAGCGGCGGCGGGACCATGATGGCGCCGTCGAGGTAGTCGACGCCGTGCTCCGCGGACCACTTCGCGGCGGCGCGCGCCTCGGCGGGCGTGCCGGAGTTCAGGTTGACCACCGTGCGGTTCGCGAGCGCGGAAGTGGCGGGATCGAAGACTCGGTACATGGTCTCGTAGTCCTGGAGACACACGAGCGTCAGCGGGCTCGCGGCGGCCGCGTCGGCCACGGTTCGTGCGCGTCGCGCACCCAGAGCGACGAGCTTGTCGGCCTTCTCCGGAGTGCGATTCCAGACGGTGAGCGAGTGTCCTTTTGCCAGCAGCGCTTCGGCCAGCGCCAGGCCCATGGGGCCGAGTCCTACGAGGCTGACGCGGTTGTCCGGGGTGATCGAGTCCTGTGGGGTCATGGGCCGAACGTAAAGTCTCATATCAATGTGAAGGTCAACCCTGCGTGGTGGGTGACACATCGGCCGGAGCTCCGCGCGGGCGGGTTGTCCCCAGGGATGGGGTTATCAACAGGTCTAGCGAAATGCCTGGTCGCAGCGGGTTGTTCGGTCTGGCGGCTGCGTACGGTCGCGGGCATGGGACGACACGACGAACGCGAGCGGATACGACGGCAGCTCGGGGCGCTGACCGTCCGAGTAGAGGCGAGCCGCGGGGCTGGGTTCAGCTCCGGGGCGCCCGCTACCTCCGGTGGCAGTCTCCGGGAAGCTGCTCGTGGGGAGGTGCATGCCTACGCGTCACCCGAGAACGAGACGGATCCCGCTGATGTAGCCGGAAAAGCCGCAGGTCGTTGGCATTTCGAGCGGCCGCCGTCGCCGAATCGTCGCGCCACGGAATCGGGCGAAGAGGTGGACGACGACGAGCCGGTCGGTCAGGTGCAGACCCCGCGCTGGTTGGACGAACCGCCGCGCGGTCCGGGCTGGTGGGAACGTCTTGTCCCGGAACGTTTTCACGGTGCGCGAATCAATCCAGGCCGCCGGGGAGTGCTTACTCTGGCGATGGTCGGTCTGGCGGCCGTGGTCGTCGCGACGGTGATGGTCTTTCGGGAGCGTCCGGTAGCGCACGCGGTACCGCCGTTGCCCGCGGTACGCACCAGCGCGACTCCGGTTGGTACGCATCCTGTTTCGGCGCAGACCGTTCCGGCCGCGACGGGAGCGTTGCCCGCACCCGAAGCCGCCGAGCTGGTCGTCAGCGTGGTCGGCTTGGTCCAGCGCGGCGGACTGGTTCGGTTGCCCGACGGTGCTCGGGTGGCGGACGCGCTCGCCGCGGCGGGTGGCGCCCGCGACGGCGCTGATCTGACCGGCATCAACCTGGCCCAGCGCGTTCAGGACGGCGACCAGATCCTCGTCGGCGCGACCGCCCCGGCTCCCGGAACGTCGTCCCAGTCCGGCAGCACCACGATCACCGCGACCGGCGGGGCCGCCACCTCCCGTCCCAGCGCCGGACCGACCGGCAAGGTCGATCTCAACAAGGCCACCGAAGCGGAGCTGGACGCCCTGCCCGGCATCGGACCCGTCACGGCAAGCGCGATCACCGCTTGGCGCAGGGCGAACGGGCGCTTCACCGACCTCGAACAGCTCGGCGAGGTCGACGGCATCGGCCCCGCCCGCTTGGCCCGCCTGCGCGATCTGGTGACGATATGACCTCGTCACTCGGTTCGCGGGCGCCGGAATCGGCCGAACGTTCGCGGATCGTGGACGCCCGTCTGCTGCCCGCCGCACTGTGCTGCTGGGGAGTGACGATCGTCGTGCTGGTCTCGGGCTGGTTGGTCGGTATCGCGGTGGCGCTCGGATCGGCCGTGGCAGCAGCCGGATTGGCGGCGATGTCGCGACAGGGTCGTTTCACGCGTGCCAAGGTGCATCGGGCAGTCGCGTCGACAGTGTTGGCGGCTGTCCTGCTCGGCGCGGGCTTCGCGTTGGCGGCGGCGTGGCGGGACTATCGCGTCGCGACGCATCCGATGCGCGAGGCGTACGGCCTTTCGATGCGAATCGTCGTTACGCCGACCGATGATCCGAAACCGTTGCCGAGCAATGGCTTCGGTGGGGAGCGGCGCTGGGTCGTCAGGGCCGCGCTGCGGGAGTATCACCGCGCCGACGCGAGGGTGCATTCCGGCGGCCGGGTGGTCGTCTTTGCCTCGGGGCGGGAGTGGGGCGAGCTGTTGCCCGGACAGCCGATCGAATTCCGGGCGCAGCCGCAGCCGCCGAAGAACCGCGATCTGACGGTCGCCGCCCTGCATGCGCTCGGACCACCGAAGCCCGTCGCAGCACCGCCGTGGTGGCAGCGAGCGGCCGCGTCGGTGCGTAACGACTTCGCGGATACGGCCGCTGCCGTACTGCCCGAGGACGCCGCAGGACTGATTCCGGCCTTGGTACTCGGAGATACTTCGGGCCTACCCGAACCGGTCCGCGAGGACTTCAAAACTGCTGGGCTCCAGCATCTTTGCGTGGTGAGCGGAGCGAATTTCACGATCCTTCTGACGGTCGTGTTGTTCGTCGTACGCACACTCACGTTGGGTCCGCGTGCGGCGGCGACTGCCGCGACGGCGGCGCTGGTCATGTTCGTGGTGGTCGCCCGGCCGGATCCGAGTGTTCTCCGCGCGGCCGCGATGGGTGCGATCACGCTGCTCGCACTCGTCACCGGCCGCCGCAAACAGGCGCTGCCCGCACTGTGCGCGGCGGTGATCGGTTTGCTGTTGGTCTGGCCGGAACTCGCGGTGAACGCCGGATTCGCGCTGTCGGTGCTCGCGACGGCCGGGCTCATCCTGCTCGCGCCGAGCTGGGCCGACTGGTTGCGCGCCCGCGGCTGGTGGCGGCTGCCCGCCGAGGTGGTCGCCGTCTCGGCAGCCGCCTTCACGGTCACCGTGCCGATCATGGTCGCCCTGACCGGCCGGATCAGCGTCGTCGCGATCCTGGCGAATGTGCTTGTCGCACCGGTGATCGCGCCGCTCACCGTCGTCGGCGCGCTCGGTGCCGCCTGCGCCTCGGTGTGGCCGCCCGTCGCCGAACTGGTTCTGCGTTGCGCGGGCCCGCCGCTGTGGTGGTTGCTCACCGTCGCCGAGCGCACCGCCGCTCTACCGGGCGCGACGATCACCGTGCCCGGCGGATCGATCGGCGGCCTGACCGCGGCCGCGTTCGTCCTCGTTGCGGTGAGTGCGCTGCGCATCGCTCTGGTCCGCCGAATCACGGTGGTCATCGTGTTGTCCTCGACGGCCGTCCTGCTGCCAGTCCGGCTGTGGAACCCGGGCTGGCCACCGTCCGATTGGGTACTCGCGGCCTGCGACATCGGCCAAGGCGACGGGTTGGCCCTCTCCGTCGGCCGCGGAACGGCCATAGTCATCGACGTCGGACCCGACCCCCGCACCATGCGCACCTGCCTGGACCGCCTGCGCATCCACCACATCGCCCTCCTCGCCCTCACCCACCCCCACGCCGACCACATCGGCGGCCTGACCGGCGCCATCCACGGCCGCACCGTCACCGCGATCGCCATCGCCCCCGGCGAACTCGACCACGCCGCGACCCCCACCCATCCCGCAGCCAAAGGCATTGAGCGCCAGTCCAGCCCGCGCGACAAGCCGATACCGGCGAAGGTCTCCGAGCCTGAGACCGCGCACCCCCTGCCCGAGCGCATCGTGCCGAGAACTATTCCCATCAACCGTGAGGCCCAGCCGCTCGTCATGCCGGGCCGTCGGTGCGACGAAGCGACGCTGCGAGGTGGCGAAGTCGGCGGTGAGGCGTCCTGTCGTGCCGAGGTGGCGCTACGAGGTGACGAAGTCGGCGGTGGCGCGTCTTGTGCCGAGGCGGCGCCAGGAGGCGACGAAATCGGTGGTGCCGCCTCGCGTTATGCCGAGGCG
>NZ_OBEG01000003.1:398967-918094 GCF_900215415.1 Nocardia amikacinitolerans
TGTCGAGGCGGCGCTGGCTGGCGGCGAAGTCGGCGGCCCCGCCTCCCTCTATGCCGAGGCAGTGCTGCGAGGTGACGAAGTCGGCGGTGGTGCCACCCGTCGTACCGAGGCGGCGCCGGGTGGCGGCGATATCGGCTCCGGCCCTGCGACTCAGCGCCCGCCTGCTCCCGACGACCGAACACCCATTACCAGCGTCGCGCAGATCGCCGAGATCGCGGCCCGGGCCGAAATCCCGATACTCGAACTGTCCGCCGGCCATGTAATGCAGTTCGGCCCAGTCGAACTGACGGTCCTCTCACCCTCCGCCACGCACCCCCGCCCAAGACAACCCGCCGACGAACCCAACGACCGCTCCCTCGTCCTCACCGCCACCACCCCCGCCGGTCGAATCCTCCTCACCGGCGACATCGAGGCCCCAGCCCAACTCCGCCTACTCCGCAACCCACCCGCCTTGCGCGCCGACATCCTGAAAGTCCCCCACCACGGATCCCAAACCACCACAAAAGAATTCCTCACCGCCGTCCACCCCCGCCTAGCCATCATCAGCTCCGGCGCGAACAACACCTTCGGCCACCCCCACCCCAAAATCCTCACCACCCTCCACGCCCTCGGCACCACCATCGCCCGCACCGACCACCACGGCGACATCCTCATCACCGGCACCCCACCCCACCTGCACATCCTCACCCGCCGCCCGGGTTGATGCCGAATCGTCCACGGCGGCTGTATTCGGCTAGGGCACTCGGTCGGCCGCTTCCTCCCATCGCCGTCCGGATGCCGCGGTTCAGCGGGCGGTATCCGATTTGCATCGGCTCGATTGGATTCCGTAGAACTGCGTGGTCGCACTCGTAATCTGCGCCCTGCCAAGGCATCAGGAGGTCCGGTGGCGTCGGTTGGTCCCAGGAGAGCGGATATCGCTCGTTTTCGCGAGTACCGCGAGTACGAGGCTCGCAAGATCGATGCGAACAATGCGATGATGGCGCTGCTGGCCGGTGCCCAGCTGGCCGCCCACCTCCTGAAGCTGACCGAGGGCTCGGATCACCTACTGCCGCAGGTGTTCCCGGGTGTCGAGCACATCAAGCGTTTCAACCTGAGAACCGCGCAGGCTACCGAAATCCTTCTCGCCGCCGACCCACACTTGGGCATGATGGGCGTGCCCTACGTCCTCGCCCTGCACGAAGACTATTTGCGGACGTGTGTACGGTTGCTCGCAGGGGAAGGATTGTGCCGGGCGAAGGATGTGAAGGCCAACCTCGTAGACCTGCACGGAATCATCGAAATCACCACGGGCTACAAGTATTCGGCCGACCTTATCGCCTACATCGACACGTTACGGCTGATGCGCAATTGCGTCATCCACAACGGAGGGCTGCTGAGTCAACCCCTATACGACCAGCTGAAGTCCTGGACGCCCGCGCAGGAGCTGGGCTGGGAAGCGGTCGCCGTTCGAAACCCGCGGCATCTTCGGCTGGGCGACCGCCTCCTGCTCGGTCACGGAGAGATGCTTGCGGCGTTGGCTTTCACCAAGCGGCTCGACCGCGAAACCAATCTCGGCTTACAGCTGGCGCTGCCGCGCAGCTGCTGGGCAAAGCTGGTAGTCGACGAGGTTGCGGGTCAGCATCCGTCGTTGGTCAAGGATCGGAACCAGGCCCTGCGTAAGGCGCGGGGAGTGGCTCGACATCACTACGGGGTGCTGAAACTGACCGACGCAGAACTCCAGTCGGAAATCAGTCTGCGCTAAAAATGGCGGGCACCTTCGAAGGTGCCCGCCATTTCGGAGATAACAAAGCGGGGCTCTACTGCTTGAGCTATCGGTTCGGCGAGCCGAACCGATCGGGATGTGAACCCCGAATCTCCACGCTTCTGTGGAACGTCCGGTTGCGAACCGGTAGGACCAAGTCCCGCTCCTGTCGAAAACAGTATCAGATCAGCACGTGGGCGGGGGTGTCGGTGGAGGGACGTAGGATCGGGCGCGTGAGCGAACGGAGTGAGCGAACCATGACTCAGCGCGCTTCGCGCACGCCGGAGCTGAGCGCTAGCGAGGCGCAGGCGTGAGCGAACGGACCGCGGCGGTGCATCTCGTCCTCGGGGAGGAAGAGTTGTTGATCGAGCGCGCGGTGGCGGGGATTACCGCGCAGGTCAGGGCGGGGGCGCCGGATCCGGAGGCGGTGCCGGTGGATCGGATGCGGGCGGGGGACGCGAGTACTGCGGAGTTGGCGGAGCTGTTGAGTCCGTCGCTGTTCGCGGAGGACCGGGTGATCGTTCTGGAGTCGGCGGCGGAGGCGGGGAAGGACGCCGTCGCGGTGATCACGGAGGCCGCCGCGGATCCGCCCGACGGTGTGGTGCTGGTGGTGCTGCACTCGGGTGGGGGACGGGCCAAGGCGCTGGCGCCCGCGTTGCAGAAGGCCGGGGCGACGGTGCACAACTGTGCGAAGCTGACCAAGGCCGCCGAGCGGGTGGAGTTCGTGCGCGGCGAGTTCCGTGCCGCGGGGGTGCGGGTCGCGGGGGACGTCGTGCAGGTGGTGTTGGAGGCGGTCGGCTCGGATCTGCGCGAATTGGCCGCCGCCTGTTCGCAATTGGCGGCCGACACCGGCGGCAAGATCGATGTCGCCGCGGTGCGGCAGTACTACTCGGGCAAGGCGGAGGTGTCGGGGTTCGACGTGGCGGAGCTCGCCGTCGCGGGTGACCGGCCCGGCGCGATGGAGGCGCTGCGGTGGGCGAACGACCGCGGTGTTCCGCACGTGCTGCTCGCCGACGCGCTGGCGGATTCGGTGCACACCATCGCGCGGGTCGGTTCGGCGGGGCGCGGCGACCCGTTCAAGCTCGCCCAGCAGTTGGGCATGCCGCCGTGGAAGGTGAAGAAGGCGCAGGCCCAGGCGCGCGGCTGGACCCCGGCCACCATCGGCTCGGCCATGCAAGTGGTCGCGACCTTGAACGCCGACGTGAAGGGCGGCGCGGCGGACTCCAGCTACGCCCTGGAGCACGCTCTCATGAGCATTCTCGACCTGCACGGCGCGGGCTGATCATGACTGGACCCATTCCAGGCAAATAGCTAGTTGCCCGATCCGTGTCAAACTGGATTGGGTGGACGAGCCAACCGCGCGAGTTCCCCGCACCGATGTTTCCGGACGCTCCGGACGACGTCGTGCGATCGGTGGCGCGCACCGGCTACCGACGCCGCGCCGCGACATCGGCCGCACCGTGGCGAAGGTGGTCGCTGGCGGACTGTCGGCGCTCGTCCTCGCGGGCACCGCGGCGGGCTGGACCGCCGAGAACGGCTTCGACGACGGCTTCGGCCGCTCCCACGCGCTG
Source organism: Nocardia amikacinitolerans (assembly GCF_900215415.1). Taxonomy (NCBI): domain Bacteria; kingdom Bacillati; phylum Actinomycetota; class Actinomycetes; order Mycobacteriales; family Nocardiaceae; genus Nocardia; species Nocardia amikacinitolerans. The sequence goes on from NZ_OBEG01000003.1 coordinate 402,280, forward strand.
GGTGACGACGCGCCGCGATCGCTGGACGGCGCGCTGAACATCCTGCTGATCGGCCTCGATACCCGGAAAGACCAGAACGGCAACGACCTCCCGCAAGAAGTTCTCGATCAGCTGCACGCGGGCGACAGCGATCAGGGCGGCTACAACGCCAACACGCTGATCCTGGTGCACATCCCCGCCGACCTGAAGAAGATCACCGCAGTCTCCATCCCGCGCGACAACTACGTGGCGGTCTCCGGCATCCCGGGCTACACCCACATGAAGATCAAGGAGGCGTACGGGCTGAAGAAGGCGGTGGTGCAGGAGCGACTGGAGGCCAGGGGCGTGACCGATCGAGCGAAGCTGGAACGCGCGGGCCGGGAGGCGGGCCGCGCCGCCATCGTGCAGGCCGTGCGCAATCTGACCGGTGTCCCGATCGACCGGTTCGCCGAAATCACCCTCGCCGGTTTCTACGATCTGGCCAAGGCGCTCAACGGCGTCGACGTGTGTCTGCGCAAGCCGGTCCAAGATCTCGAATACTCCGGCGCCGATTTCCCCGCCGGTCGTCAGCGCTTGGATCCTGCTCAGTCGCTGGCCTTCGTCCGGCAACGTCACGGGCTGGAGAACGGCGATCTGGACCGCACCCATCGCCAGCAGGCGTTCCTCACCTCGGTCGCCAAGGAGCTGCGCAACGCGGGGACGTTCACCGACGTCGGCAAGCTCTCGGCTCTGATGGACGTCGCGCACCGCAACATCGTGCTGTCCGACGGCTGGAACCTCGTCGACTTCCTGCGCACCGTCGGCTCCGCCGCCAGCCCCAGCGTCGAGTTCCGCACCCTGCCGGTGCTGCGCTACGACGTGATCAACGGGCAGGACGTGAACATCATCGACCCGGTTGCCATCCGCCGCGAGGTGCGCCGCGCCTTCGGCGAGCCCGAGCCGACCACGCCGCAGCGGCCGTCCAGCACGGTCGACGTGTTCGACGCCGGAAGCGAAGACGGTTACACCGCAAGGGTTTCCACCGCGCTGGCGGGCCGCGGCTACCGCAAGGGGACGGTCGGCCACGCCGCCTCCTCGGACGGCTGGACCTCGGCCGTGTACTACGGCCCTGGCGACGAGACCGAAGCCGCCCGTCTCGCCGACACCCTCGGCCTCCCCGCCATCGAGTCCGTGACCGTGCCCGAGGGCCGCATCAGGGTCGTCCTCGGCTCGGACTTCACCATGCCCCCGGCCCTGACCGGCGCATCGACAACCGGCACGGCCCCGCCGACCACCAGGCTCACCCCGACCACCCAGGCTCCGACCTCGACGCCGGACGTCGGCAAACCACTCGATGCCACGATCAGCGGCGACGACATCCCCTGCGTGAATTAGCCACCGCCGCAGGAGTTCTCGCTACCGCCGGTCCGGCCCGCCGCGGCCGACCGGAACGCATCGCGGCGCGAAAGGAGACCCTCAGACCCGCTCCTCGATCTTCACATCACCGAAGGTGACGCTCCTGACCATCGGCCGGGCCAGGAACTCGTGCGGAAAGCCGAGGTCGACGGCCGTGGCGCGCCCCAGGCGGTCGATCTGCTCCGCGTCGAACTCGATGTCGAGCGCGCCGAGGTTGTCCTCCAGTTGCGCGGCCGTGCGCGCACCGACGATCGGCGAGGTGACGCCCGGGTTGCGCAGCGTCCAGGCGATGGCTACCTGGGACGGTGTCCTTCCGAGCTGCGCCGCGACCTCTTTCACCACGTCGGCGATGGCGAGGCCGCGTTCGGTGAGCGCGCCGCCTGCGGCGGCCACGTTCTTGCGGGTGCCCGCGGGGGACGCCTCGACCTGCTCGCCCAGGTCAGCGCGCCGGTACTTGCCGGTGAGCACGCCGCTGCCCAGCGGCGACCACGGGATGACGCCGAGACCCAGCTCTCGCGCCATCGGGATGAGATCGCGCTCCACGGTCCGCTCGATGAGGTTGTACTCGATCTGCAACGCGATCAGCGGCGACCAGCCGCGCAGGTCGGCGATGGTCTGCATGCGGGAGATCTGCCAGGCGGGCGCGTCGGAGATGCCGACGTAGAGCACCTTGCCGGAGCGGACAAGGTCGTCCATGCCGCGCAGGATCTCCTCGACCGGGGTCAGGAAGTCCCAGGCGTGTAGGTAGAGCAGGTCGATGTAGTCGGTGTTCAGCCGCCGCAGGCTGGCTTCCACCGAGGCGAACATGCTCTTGCGGTGATTGCCGCCGGAGTTGGGGTCGCCCGGCCTGCGTAGCATGGTGTACTTCGTTGCGAGCACCAGGCTCTCGCGGTTGTCCGCGGTGAACTCGCCGAGCAGCCGTTCGGAGGTGCCGTCGGTGTACTGGTTGGCGGTGTCGATGAAGTTGCCGCCGCGGTCGACGTAGGTGTCGAAGATCTTGCGGGCCTCGTCCCGGTCCGCGCCCCAGCCCCAGTCGGCGCCGAAAGTCATGGTGCCCAGCGAGAGCGGGGACACCCGCAGGCCCGAGCGGCCGAGCAGGCGGTAGGTGTCGAGGGTCCGTGTTGCGGACATGATCGCTCCTGTCGTGATGCTTCGTTGTCGTCGAAACACAGTCTGGAGCGGGCCGAATGCCGCGGTAAGGGAAGGAATTTCCTGGGAAGGCCAGTCCCACCCTGGCCGTACCATCGAAGACGATGACCCGCACCGTGAACGCGACCCAGGAACTTGCAGCTTTCTTGCGCAGCCGCCGCGCGCGCTTGCACCCCGACGACGTGGGCTTGCCGGTGCGTCGGCAGGTTCGCCGCACGCCGGGGTTGCGCCGCGAGGAGGTGGCCGAGCTGGCCGGTGTCAGCACCGACTACATCGTCCGGCTGGAACAAGGTCGCGGACTGCGCCCGTCCGCCGAGGTCGTCGAGGCGCTGTCGCGGGCATTGCGGTTGAACGCCGACGAACGCGCCTACCTGTTCGACCTGGCCAGGCAGCGGATGCCCGACAACGGCGCCCCGGCCACCGTGCCCGCTCCTGCGCTGACCATGCTGGTCGAGCAGCTGTCCCCGCTGCCCGCCATGCTGGTCGACCACCGCTACGACATCCTGGCCTGGAATCGCGAAATGGCCTGTCTCATCACGGATTTCGAAGCACTACCGGAACACCGGCGCAATTCCATGTGGCTGTGCCTGCTGGATCCGGCGCTGCACGAGTTCTTCGCGGAGCGCGAGCGCGTCATCCGGGAGGGCGTCGCGGACCTGCGCGCGGCATGGGCGGCGCATCCCGAGGACCAGCGACTGGCCGACCTGATCGGCGAGTTCACGGCGCTCAGCGAGGAGTTCGCGCGCGCCTGGGACCGGCACGACGTGAAGGTGCAGGGACGCGGGAACAAGCCGCTGTGTCATCCCGAGGTCGGGCCGCTGGTCGTCACCTACGAGGTGCTGATGCCCGTGCAGGATCCCGACCAGCGGATCATCATCTATCGGGCCGCCGACGCCGACTCGCAGGGGGCGCTGAACCGCCTGGCGGCCGGAATCGCGGCGAGGAAGCCGCGCGCGGCGGAACTGAGCCCGCCGAGCTGAGCCTGTGGAAACGAAGAGAACTCGAGCGTCGTCCGTACGGACGAACGCTCAGTCCGCCGAGCTGAGCAGCAGCTCTTCGTCGTCCTCGTCCGACTCCTCGAATCGGCCTTCCCATTCGTCGTACACGGGAACTTCGTCTTCCCGGGTCACGATCCACTCCAGCGAGTAACCACCGTCGTCGTCGGGGACCATGACGTTCTCGATCTTCAGGCCGAGCCCGAGCACCTCGGCGGCGCGGATGACCTCCGGCAGGTCCTCGCCTCTGACCACGGTCTGATTCGCGTACACGGTTACCATGCGCGGAATCGTAGCCCCCGACACCGACATCTCGGCTACGGTCCGGTGAACTCGTCGACGAAGCTCGGATTCGAAGCGGACACGACAAAAGCCGCCGTGGTCGTCGAGGCCGCGGCGGCTGGCGTCAGAAGAATCGGTCCCGGATACCGGGAACCGGCGAATCAGCCGAGCTTGTTGTAGGCCAGCGCGAGCGCCGACTTCTTGTTGGCGGCCTGGTTGGCGTGGATGACGCCCTTCGAGGCGGCCTTGTCCAGCTTGCGGCTTGCGAACTGGAGACGCTCGCCGGCCTGCTCCTTGTCACCGGCGGCAGCGGCTTCCCGGAAGCTGCGGATCGCGGTGCGCAGCGCGGACTTGACCGACTGGTTGCGCTTGCGCGCCGCCTCGTTGGTACGGATCCGCTTCATCTGGGACTTGATGTTGGCCACGCCTGTTTCCTCGTGTTCCTGTCGCTGATTGGTATGTACTGAGAAGTCTTGCGCGTGCGACACGCCCGGTGTAAACGGGTATCGCGACGCCGAAGATCGAGGGTACCAGCCGCCGCGCGGCACACGAAATCGCCGCGTCGGGGGTCGGTTCACGGTACCGAACGCGAACGGGCCGCGGGGGTGCGTCGACGACCACGGCCGAGCAACCAAGGGGCATCCCTTCGCGCTGTCCGGTCGGAAGCGCCCGTCGAGCGTCCAGGACCTGCGAGTCGCGCGGATGCGAAGTCGTTGTAGAGACAGGCCGTCTGGCGTAGCGTCCCCACTGCAAGCACCGTTTGATCTTGAATGGTCTGATTTCGCGGCAATACCTCGTCTACCGGTAGCTCGAGATGGCGGAAGGTGTTTCTGTATGTCTCCCACGGCGCAGGAAGTCGTCGAAGAACTGGCCGAGGAAAGGCCGATTCCCGACGTGAAGAAATGGGCGGCCGAGGCGCTCGGCACGTTCGTTCTGGTGATGGGCGGTGTCGGCACCGCGGTGCTGGCCGGTGAGCGGGTCGGCGCGCTCGGGGTGGCGCTCGCCTTCGGTCTCACGCTGATGTTCCTGGTCTACGCGATCGGGCCGATCTCGGGCTGCCACGTCAACCCGGCGGTCACCCTCGGCCAGCTCATCATGGGCAGGCTGACCCCGCTCAGCGCGGGCGTCTACGTGGTCGCCCAGCTGATCGGCGCGTTCATCGCAGGCCTCGTGCTGTTCGCGATCGCGAAGAATCTGCCCTCCTACGACCGCAGGGTAGACGGGCTCGGCGCCAACGGCTGGGGCGCGCACAGCCCGTCGGCCAAGACCGGGCCGCTCGGCGAGGTCGTCGTACAGAACGGCTACGGCATGGCCGCGATGATCATCATCGAGGTGATGCTGACCGCGCTGCTGGTCTTCGTGGTGCTCGCCTCCACCGACCAGATCTCCGACGTGCCGCTGGCCGGTCTGTCCATCGGCGTCACCCTCGCGGTGATCCACCTGATCTCCATCCCGGTGGACAACACCTCGGTGAACCCCGCGCGCAGCCTCGGCGTCGCGTTCTATCAGGAGGGAGCGGCCGGGCAGGTGTGGGCGTTCATCGTCTTCCCGCTGATCGGCGGCGTGCTCGGCGCGCTGATCTACGGCCTGCTGTACGGCAGGAGCCGGGAAATGATCAGCTGAGTTCGACTTCTGCGTCCCGGAGACGGGACGCCTGATGGTCTATCGGACGAGTGGCCCCGATTCCGGCGTGTGCGGGCATCGGGGCCGCTTCGTCAGCTCCAGTGGTACTCGACGACGAGCCGATGGGCGACCAGATCGAAGGTCTTGCGGGCGAGGATGGCGCCCTCGCGGCGAATGCCCGCCTCGGGAACGTCGAGCACCCGGTCCAGGCGCACCCAGCTCGGCCTGCCGTCGTGGTCCCAGCTCCCGCTTCCGATGCCGATCCAGTTGCGGTCGTGTGCGCGTTCGGGATTCGACGAGAGCATCAGCCCGAGCAGGGTGCGGCGATCGCGGCCGACCACGAGCACCGGACGGTCCTTGCCGTTGCTCGGGTCCTCCTCGTAGGGCACCCAGGTCCACACGATCTCGCCGGGATCGGCACGTCCGTCCAGGTGCGGGCAGTAGACGATCTGCCTGGCCCGCTGCGCGGTGGGCACCGGCGTCGACGCGACGGGACGCACGGAGACGCCCCCGTTGCGGCGCTGCGCGAGCGAGCCGACCAGCCGATCCACCAGTCGAGGTCCCTGCTGCCGGACGATCTTGGGACCCTGCTCCTTCGCGATCAGGCTCAACTGCTTGCCGAGAGAGTTCCAACTTCGGGCCATCACTGGAGGATAACGGTGCGGTGACGACTTCTCATCGGACCAGTGGACCGCGCCTCTGCGGACCCATGGGACGATAGAAGGCAGTTTGCCGATACCCAGCTGAGGAGTGGAGTGCCCGCCAGCTTCGCCGACACGACGTTCACCGATCCGTCCCGGATCCGGAACTTCTGCATCATCGCGCACATCGACCACGGCAAGTCGACGCTGGCCGATCGGATGCTGCAGCTCACCGGTGTGGTCGAGGAGCGGGCGATGCGCGCCCAGTACCTGGACCGGATGGACATCGAGCGCGAACGCGGCATCACCATCAAGGCGCAGAACGTGCGGCTGCCGTGGCAGGTCGACGACACCGAGTACGTGCTGCACCTCATCGACACCCCGGGCCACGTCGACTTCACCTACGAGGTGTCGCGTGCGTTGGAGGCCTGTGAGGGCGCGATCCTGCTGGTCGACGCCGCGCAGGGAATCGAGGCGCAGACCTTGGCCAACCTGTACCTGGCCATGGAACGGGATCTGACCATCATCCCGGTGCTGAACAAGATCGACCTACCCGCCGCCGATCCGGATCGCTACGCCGCCGAGCTCGCCCACATCGTGGGTTGTGAGCCGGAGGACGTGTTGCGCGTCTCGGGCAAGACCGGAGTGGGCGTTCCCGAGCTGCTGAACAAGGTGATCGAGCAGGTACCGCCTCCGGTCGGCCAGGCCGACGCGCCCGCGCGCGCCCTGATCTTCGACTCGGTCTACGACACCTACCGCGGCGTGGTCACCTACGTGCGTGTGGTCGACGGCAAGCTGACCCCGCGCCAGAAGATCAAGATGATGTCCACCGGCGCCACCCATGAGCTGCTGGAGATCGGCATCGTCTCGCCCGAGCCCAAGCCCACCCAGGGCCTCGGCGTCGGCGAGGTGGGTTATCTGATCACCGGCGTGAAGGACGTGCGTCAGTCCAAGGTCGGTGACACGGTCACCACCGCGCGCGAGGGCGCGACCGAGGCGCTGACCGGCTATCGCGAACCGCGGCCGATGGTCTACTCCGGTTTGTACCCCGTCGACGGCTCGGACTACCCGGACCTGCGTGACGCCCTGGACAAGCTGCAGCTCAACGACGCCGCGCTGACCTACGTCCCGGAGACCTCGGTGGCGCTTGGCTTCGGCTTCCGCTGCGGGTTCCTCGGTCTGCTGCACATGGAGATCACCCGCGAGCGCTTGCAGCGCGAGTTCGGCTTGGACCTGATCTCCACCGCGCCCAACGTGATCTACCGCGTGGTCATGGAAGACGGGCGCGAGCACATCGTCACCAACCCCTCGTACTGGCCGGAAGGCAAGGTGCGCCAAGCCTTCGAGCCGGTCACCAAGTGCACCGTCATCGCGCCGAGCGAGTTCATCGGCACCATCATGGAGCTGTGCCAGTCGCGGCGCGGTGAGCTGCTCGGCATGGACTACCTGTCCGAGACCCGCGTCGAGATGCGCTACATGCTGCCGATGGCGGAGATCATCTTCGACTTCTTCGACTCGCTGAAGTCGCGCACCCGCGGCTACGCCAGCCTCGATTACGAAGAGGCGGGCGAGCAGGAGGCCGCGCTGGTGAAGGTGGACATCCTGCTGCAGGGTGAGGCGGTGGACGCGTTCAGCGCCATCGTGCACAAGGACGCGGCCCAGGCCTACGGCAACAAGATGACCACCAAGCTGCGCGAGCTGATCCCGCGTCAGCAGTTCGAGGTGCCGATCCAGGCGGCGATCGGTTCGAAGATCATTGCCCGCGAGAACATTCGGGCCATCCGCAAGGACGTGCTCGCCAAGTGCTACGGCGGTGACATCAGCCGTAAGCGCAAGCTGCTGGAGAAGCAGAAGGAGGGCAAGAAGCGCATGAAGACCATCGGTCGCGTGGACGTCCCCCAGGAAGCCTTCGTCGCGGCGCTCTCCTCGGATGCACAGTCGGACAAGCCAAAAGACAAGAAGTAAGGGGTTTCTCGGGCACGAGCCGACTGGATGTCCAGTCCGCTGTGCCCGGGAAAAGGGGGCTTCCGTTCCGGTTGGCAGGATGGCAAGGTTGTTGTGCTCGTCACCGTCATGCGCTCCGCTGTCCTGGAGAATGTGACAACTGGGTTTTCCGGAAATACTGTTGTGTGATCTTCACTCGGTCTTCCCGGTGTGGTGAGGATTGCTGGAAACCCGAGATGTGGAGCTTGCATGACGCGTGACCTGCCTTTCGACGACGACACCGAGGTTGGCGAGCCCGAGGGGGACACCGCGTACCGTGTGGCGACCGGCGTCGCGCGCGTCGCGCGGGCCGGAGCGTACGTGACCGGTGGCGCGCTGATCGCCTCCAACGGCGGCGGGGTTCCCGCCCAACCGGACGGGCAGCGGCTGGACAGCTGGAACGCGGGCTGGGCGCACACCACGGACCCGGATCCCGATGTGCCGAGCCCGGTGGTCACCTTCCCGGATCCGGACCCCGACGCGCTGCCGCCCGCGCTGCCGTTCACCGCGGGGCCACCCAACGCCGTCACCGCGCCCCTGCCGTCGGCGCCCGGGTTCGACCTCGGGCCCGCGCCCAAGCCCTCCGAGGACTACTGGACCGACAACCGCCCCGGCGAAACGGAGACCGAGTCGCCGTACGACTGGTGGGACAGTCAGGGCGCCCCCGGCCAGGGCTTCGCCCCGACGCAGGGGTTCTCCGAGACTCCGGAGTACGGGGAGTGGAACCAGAGCCCGAGCGCGCCCGCCGAGTCCGCGCCCGGTTCGGCGTCGCCGTACGAGTGGTGGGACCAACAGGGTTTCGGCCTGCCGGGACATGGGCTCGGCCAGGCGGGGCACGGTTTCGGAATGCCGGGTAGTGACGGCTTCCTCGCGCCGGGTTCCAATCCGTTCACGATGCCGAAGGTGCCCTCGGCCAAGGAGGCGAGCGACAGCGCGTCCGCCGGTGCGAGCACCTCGCCCGCCGACAACCTGTTCCGCACCGGCGACATGTTCGACGGGGTGGGGACCGCGCCGGGGGACTTCGGCGTGTACCTGGGCGTCGACGCGAGCGCGGAGATCTGGACCCACCTGGACGTCGATTTCGGCGTCACCCCCGAAGGCGTGTACCTGACCACCGATCTGCGGGTCGACGCGTCCGCGGGACTCACCGTGAAGTCGGCGGCGGGCACCAACATCGGCGACCAGCTCGACAACTTCTCGGACTGGCTGGAGGGTTCGCGCCCGGAGAGCGGCGCCGCGCGCGGTGCCGACCAGCAGCAGCCCGGTGCGACGGCCGGAGGCACCGGTCTCGCGAGCGGTCTGTCGACTTCTGCCGCGCCCGCGCCCGCGCCGGTCGCGCACGCGGCTCCCGCACTCGCGGCGCCCCAGCCGGTTGCTCCGGCGGTGGCCGCGGCTCCCGTCGCGCCCGTGGCTCATGTCGCGGCGCCCGCGCCCGTTGCTCCCGCGGTGGCCGCGCCCGCGGCCGTCGCCGCGCCCGCCGCCGTCGCGGCTCCCGTGGCGGCCACGCCGCTGCAGACCACCATCCAGCCGGAGGCCGCGACGACGCCCATCGCGAACGTCTTCGGCACGCCGGCGGGTCCGTCCCCGCTGACCGCGCCCGCGGCCGCGGTGCCCGCGCTGTTCGATCAGCAGGTGCGGCCGACCACCGGCGCGACGCCGGTGACCGACCTCCCGAAGCCGACCGACACCTACCCGGGAACAACCGCACCGACCACGATCACCGACACGGTGCCGACACCGGGCGTTCCGACACCGACCAAGCCGGACACCGGCACCGTGCCGACCCTGGAACCGGGCGTCACCAAGCTCCCGGGTGCGACCGTGGTGCCGACGCCGGGCACCGGGACCGACGTGATCACCAAGACGCCCGGCGTCACGGTGACCCCGAAGCCGTCGACGCCGGACGTCGACGTGACCACCCCGGGCGGCGGCACCGGAACCACCGGCGGAAGCACCGGGACCACCGGCGGAAGCACCGGAACGACCGGCGGCAGCACGGGGACCACGGGCGGCAACACCGGCGGCGGGACAGGGACGGGCGGCACCGGAACCGACACCGGCGGCACGACCAACCCGGGAACGACCTACCCGACCGGCGGCCACAGCACCCCCGACGTCCCCACGGTTTCGGTGCCTTCGCAGCCCCCGACGTACGACGCGCCGACGCAGGCGCCTACCGTTCCTTCCGTCGATGTCGACGCGCCGTCGGTCGTCGTGCCGACGCCGGTCACGCCGGTCAAGCCGCCGGTACTGGTCGAGCCGCCGAAGACGCGCCCGATCAGCGACGAACTCGACCACGCGAGCTACCACCAGGTGGTCGCGCAGATGCCGATCGAGCACGGCGGACTTGGTGCGGGACTGCTGCCGGGGACCACCATGACCGAGACACACCACCCGCTCGCGGGTCCGGACGTGACACTGGTCTGACCCGGATAAGCGGTCCGGGCGCACGCACGCCGCATTCGTCGAGCGCGAGAACGAGGAGTTAGGAGGAGGCTTGTCTGCCGCAGCCGGACTGGAGTCCGCGACGGTGAAACACCCGGACGCGATGGCACCGCTCATCCGGGTACTTGACGAACTGCGGGAGATGGCTCGCTCCGCGGGTCGCGACGACCTCGGCGGTCGGCTGAGCATGGTTCGCGCCAGGATCGGCGACCCGCGGGTCCGTCTCGTCGTCGTCGGCGATCCGAAGAGCGGCATGAGCACGCTGGTCAACAGCTTGGTCGGGGCGCAGGTGAGTGCGACGGAGACCGCGCTGAGCGCACCGGTGATCGTGGAGTACGGCCCCGAGCCGACCGCCACGCTGGTCAGGTCGACCGGGTCGGGCCGCACCGAGCGCCAGCCGGTGGACCCGCTGAATCCCGGCCCCGCGCTGGCCGCGCACGGCGTGATCCGGGCCGAATTCACCGAGCCGAGTTCGTTGCTCGCCGACGGCATCGTCCTGATGGACGCGCCCGGCTCCGGCGACGAGCACACCCGCTGGTCGATGATCGCGGCCGCCGACGCGGTGCTCTACGTCGCCGAGGCGTCCGCCGAACTGACCCCGGCCCAGCTCGAGTATCTGCAGCGGGTGCAGCAGCTCTGTCCGACGGTCATCTGTGTGCTCAACAAGATCGACGTGCACCCGCAGTGGTCGCACGTGCAGCAGCGCAACCGCGATCTGCTCGACGCGGCCGGTCTCGGCTTCGCCGTCGCGCCGGTCTCCGCGCTGCTGCACCGCCAGGCGGGCAACTACCAGCGCGACATCGAGTCCGGGGTGCCGCAGCTGATCGACCACCTGCGCGACTACGTGGTGGCCCGCGCCGACGCGGTGGCGCGGGACGCGGCGCTGCGCGACATCCGGCTGGTGGCCGACCATCTCGCGGTCACCCTGTACACCGAGGCCGAGGCGCTGCGCGATCCGCGCCGCCGCGCCCAGATCACCGAGCAGCTGATGGTGGCGCGTGACGAGGCCGATCAGCTGCGCCAGCGCACCGCCAACTGGCAGGTCGCCCTTGCCGACGGCGCCGCCGAGCTGATGGCCGATATCGAGCACGACCTACGTCACCGGCTACGCAGCCTGGTGCGCGACGCCGAGGCCGAGATCGCGCAGACCGATCCGGCGCGTGGCTGGAAGGATTTCGGCGCCGATCTCGACGCGCGCATCTGTGAGGCCGTCGAGGAGAACTTCGTCATGGCGCACTACCGGTCGGTGGAGCTGTGCGAGCAGGTGGCCGCGAAGTTCCCCGCCGACAACCGCACCCCACCGCTGCCCGACCTACGCCTGACCAATCCGGGCGAGGTGCTGGAGCAGGTGGCCCCGCTGGAGTCGCTGGACAGCGCGAAAGGCGGTGTGACCGAACAGGTTCTGTCCGGCCTGCGGGGTTCCTACGGCGGTATCCTGATGGTCGGTCTCGCCACAAGCCTGCTCGGCATGTCGCTGGTGAACTGGTATTCGGCGGGCGCGGGCGTGCTGCTCGGCGTCAACGCGATCTGGGACGACCGCAAGAACCGCAAGCTGCGCCGCCGTGCCGAGGCCAAGGTCGCGGTGGCCAGGCTGATGGACGACGTGATCTTCCAGGTGAGCAAGGAATCGCGAAACCGGTTGCGCGCCATGCAGCGAACGCTGCGCGACCACTTCACCGACATCGCCACGGACGCGTTGCGCACGGCCGACGAGGCGCTGCGCGTCGCGGAGGACGCCTACGGCAAGTACGGCGACCGTCGCGAGGACCGCATCGCCGAGCTCGACAGCAGTCTCGGCAGGCTGCGGGCCGTCCGCGACCGCGCCGATTCCCTCGCCGCCTGACGCGGTCCGCCGACGTTCTCGGGCGGGTAGAGCCGCTCAGACCGGGCCGATCGGCGGGGTATGGGCGGGCTGGAACTGTCCCGCCTCGCGCCGCTCCTCGGCCCTGATCACGTGCGTCACCGCGTTGATCAGCGCCAGATGGGTGAACGCCTGCGGATAGTTGCCCAGATGCCGTCCGCTGCGCGGGTCGATCTCCTCGGCGTAGAGGCGCAGCGGGCTGGCGAAGCCGAGCAGACGCTCGCACAGGTGCCTGGCCCGCTGCAGTTCGCCGATCTCGACCAGCGCGGAGACCAGCCAGAACGAGCAGATCGTGAAGGTGCCCTCCTCGCCCGACAGCCCGTCGTCGGTGGTCTCGGTGCGATAGCGCAGCACCAGACCGTTGTCGGTGAGCCGGTCGGCGATGGCGAGCACGGTGGCCCGCACGCGATGATCGTCGGGCGGCAGGAACCGGGTCAGCACCACCAGCAGCAGCGAGGCGTCCAAGGTGTTCCCGCCGTAGGTCTGGGTGAAGACGCCTCCGCTGGTCACACCGTTGGCGAGAACGTCGTCCCTGATCTCCTCGGCGATCGCGTACCACTCGGTGGCGCGCTGGAACTGGCCGTGCATCTCGGCGAGTTTGGCGCCGCGATCCAGCGCCACCCAGCACATCACCTTCGAGGACGTGAAGTGCTGCGGTTCCCCGCGCACCTCCCAAATGCCCCGGTCGGGCTCGCGCCAGTGCGCGATGGCGGCGTTGACCTGCCGCTCCAGCAGCGGCCACAGCGTTTCCGGTACCTGCTGGCGCGACTTCACATACAGGTACACCGTGTCGAGCATGGTGCCCCAGATGTCGTGCTGGTCCTGGTTGAAGGCGGCATTGCCGATGCGGACCGGCTGGGCGCCGTCGTAGCCCTTCAGGTAGTCCAGTTCGTACTCGACGATGTCGCGTTCGCCACCGATGCCGTAGAGCACTTGCAGCTCGACGGGTTCGCCGTGCGCACCGGTGGTCGCGTCGTTGAGGAAGCAGAAGAAGTCGTCGGCCTCGCGGTCCAGTCCGAGCGTGTACAGGCCCCACAGCGCGAAACTGGAGTCGCGCACCCAGCTGTAGCGGTAGTCCCAATTGCGTTCGCCGCCGGGGGTTTCCGGTAGCGACGTGGTGGCGGCGGCCATCAGCGCTCCGGTCGGCGCGTAGGTCAGGCCCTTGAGCGTCAACGCACTGCGCTGTAAGTAGTTGCGCCACGGGTGATCCGGGAAATTGCCGAGGGTGATCCACTGCCGCCAGCATTCGATGGTGGCCCACATCTTCTGCGCCGCTTCCTCGAACGTCCTTGGCGCGGGCAGATCCGACCAGGTGAGCGCGACGAAGATCTGATCGCCTTCCTTCATCCTGGTGCGCGCGCGTGCTTCGCGCCCCTCGAGTCCGAGGCGCAGATCGGTGGTGAGCACCAGGCTCGGGCCGCCGCTCGGGTCGATGGTGCGCACCGCGGTGGCCTCTTCGTAGACCTTGCCGGTGTACTCCCAGCGTGCGGTGTCGCGGTGGTAGTCGAAGGAAGGCTGGCAGCTCATCTCCAGCTCGGCGGTGCCGTTCACGCATTTCACCGTGCGCAGCAGCACGTGCTCGGCGTCCCAGTCCATCGGGGTGCGCCGGTAGGTCTTGCTGCGCTGATCGTTGTTGTGCCACGGGCCGAGCACCAGTGCGTCGCGCACGATGAGCCAGCCGGTCTCGGTCTGCCAGGTGGTCTCGAGGATCATGCCGCCGGGCAGGTAGCGGCGCGCGGCGGGCACGTTGACGCCGTACGGGCCGATCCGGAAGTGCCCGGCGCTGCGATCGAGCATCGCGCCGAAGATGCTGGGGGAGTCCGGGCGGGGCACGCACATCCACTCGATCGCGCCGTTGCTCGCGACCAGGCAGTTGGTCTCGCAGTCGGAGAGGAAGGCGTAGTCGTCGATGGGCGGATGAGCGCCGCGGTGCCTGCTCGGGGACAGCGCACTCAGCACTGGAAGGTCGTCGGGCTCGTCGATGCTCGGATCATCCGTTGACGCCATACCCCATGATGTGTGCCACGCGCGCCCGCCGTCCACCGAATGCGCCGGTCGGTTGCTCGGCTCGGGCCAGTAGGCTGGTATTCGTGCATCGCGTTGCAGGTTGGTGGGACGGTTTCGAGCTGTGGGTCGCGGGATTGCCGTTCATCCCGCAGTTCCTCGTGGTCCTCGTGGGCATGGTCCCGGTGAGCTTCGCCATCGCGTACCTGCTCGATCGCGCGCTGCGCGCCACGCTTCAGCTGCTCGGGCGCGACAGCCGGGTCGCCGAACTCGCCGACGCCGCGGTGCTCGCCGAGCCCGCCCCGATCCTGGTCGAGGAGCCGACCGCCGACCGCAGGCCCGTGCAGAGCGGAGCGCGTTGATGCCGCGCTCCCGGGTCCAGCTGGCCCTGCTCGCCCTGCTCGTGCTCGTCGTCGTCGCTTGGTTCTTCACCCGCTGACACTTCCGAGGTTTTTCGACACCTCGCAGGTCGTCCAGGCGTACCTCCGTCTGCGCTCCGGCCATGTGCGGATTGCGTCCGGCTGTGTCGTCCAGGTCTGCGAGGCGTGAAAAGGCCCACCAGGCCGGCGCTCAGTTCTGTCCGTCGCCGTTGCGCCAGTCGGCCAGCCGCTTGCCGATCTTGGACACGGTCTCGCCGACCTCTTGGCCGACCGTGCCGACGGCCGCGCCCACATCGCGGCCGAGGTTGCGCACCGTGCGGACGAGCGGATCCTCGGACTGGTCGAAGTTCTGCCGGTAGGCGCGCGCCGCCTCCTTGATCTCCGCGCTGATGCTGGCGTTCCTGTCGTGCTCGCGGCGCGGGTAGTCGCCCGCCAGCACGCGGTTGTACTCGCCGCTCTGGATCCAGCGGCGCAGTTCGGCGGCGCGCAGCACCGAGAACGGATGCGACTGGAGTTCCAGGTTCAGCAGCTTGAGCACGCCGTCGCGCAGGTCGCCGGAACGCTCGTAGTCGTCGGCCTGGGCCAGGAACGCACCGTGGTTCATCTCCCGCACCCACGCGCCGCCCGCGGTCTTCATGTGCACCCGCACCGACGCCTCGACGTCCTGACCGCACAGCAGTCCCGCCCGATCGCCGGACAACTCCGACTTGCGGCTCCACTCCATCAGCGCGGCCACGATGGCGCGCAACGCCCAGCCGCCGACCGGCATCCAGCCGACGCTCGCGCTGAGGCGAAGCAGGTGCATGAGCATGGTGCGGTACACCGCGTGGCCGGACAGCGCGTGCCCGAGTTCGTGGCCGACCACGAAGCGCAGCTCCTCGGTGTCCATCAGGTCGATCAGCGCCGTGGTCAACACGATGAACGGGCGGTCCATGCCGATGGTGAAGGCGTTGACGTGCGGGCTCTGCAGCACGAACATCTCCGGCGTGGTGCGCGCGTCCAGGATCTCCACGCAGTCGGTGCGCAGGTCGTGCAGCGTGCGGAACTGGCGCTCGTCGACCCGCACCGCGGTGGCCAGGTAGAGCAACCGGTGCTGGCGCTCTTGGAGCAAACCGGACAGGGTCCGCAAGACGGTGTCGAATCCCGCCAGCGAGCGCAGCGCCACCAGGGCGGTGCGGTCGGCGGGATGCTCCCACGCGCGGGTGCTGATGCCGGGCAGCCGCGTGCGGACCCGATCCGGGCTGATCGTCATGGGATGAAACCCCCCTCTGTTCAGTAACTCTACGATTCGAACTCGTGCGCTGAGCTCTGCTACAGTCTGCCCGTGTCTTCGAGTGCCGTCCCGCAGGTCCGCCATGAATTGGCGTTGATCGCTGTCGGCAATCTCGCGGTCGCGGACATTCTCTGTCGTTGATCGGTGACCGGGCACGTCCGCGCGTCCCTGCCCCGTAGACTGGCGTGCAATTTTTCGCAGACGTCCCCGACCCTCCCGTCGGCCGTTCCCGGCCGGTAGCCGCGCCACTGCCGCGTAATTCGGCGGCAGGTCTACCCGATCGACACGAATTCTCGACCGCCACGGTTCCTTTCGATCCGTGTGGCGGTCCGCAGGAAAGGTCCCACCCCGATGTCTCGCAACACTTGGCTGTCCTCGCGCCGACGCTATGCCGCCGCCGCACTCACCGCGGTGGCGGCGGTCGTGCTCACCGCCTGCGGCGGCGGAGCCAGCGACGTCGCGGGCGGGGGTGGAGCCGACGGCAGCGGCGGCAAGCTGAACCTGTACGCCTACGCCGTCCCGAAGCCCGGTTTCGACAAGGTCGTTCCCGAGTTCAACAAGACCGAGGCGGGCAAGGGCGTGCAGATCCAGCCGTCCTACGGCGCCTCGGGCGACCAGTCCCGCAAGGTCAAGGACGGCGCCGAGGCCGACGTGGTGAACTTCTCGGTGGAGCCCGACATCACCCGCCTCGTCGACGCGGGCCTGGTCGACGCCAACTGGAATGCCGACGCCAACAAGGGAATTCCGTTCGGCTCCGTGGTCGCGATCGTGGTGCGTCCCGGCAACCCGAAGGGCATCAAGGACTGGGACGACCTGCTGAAGCCGGGCGTCGAGGTGGTCACCCCCAACCCGTTCAGCTCCGGCTCGGCCAAGTGGAACCTGCTCGCGCCCTACGCGGCGAAGTCCGACGGCGGCAAGAACCCGCAGGCCGGTCTGGACTACCTGAGCCAGTTGATCTCCCCCGAGCACATCAAGGTGCAGCCGAAGTCGGGCAGGGAAGCCACCGAGACATTCCTCCAGGGCACCGGTGACGTGCTGCTCAGCTACGAGAACGAGGCGATCTTCTCCGAGCGCAAGGGCGACCCGATCGAGCACATCATCCCGCCGACCACCTTCAAGATCGAGAACCCGGTCGCGGTGCTGAAGAACAGCAAGAACCCGGAGAAGGCCGTCGCCTTCCGCGACTTCCTGTTCACCCCGGCCGGTCAGAAGGCGTGGGCCGAGGCCGGTTTCCGTCCGGTCGACCCGCAGGTCGCCAGTGAGTTCGCCAAGGACTTCCCGACGCCGCAGAAGTTGTGGACGATCGACGACCTCGGCGGCTGGAAGACCGTGGACAAGGAATTGTTCGCCCCCAACTCGGGCAGCGTCGCGGTCATCTACGACAACGCCACCAAGTAGCCGGGTGACCCAGAGCACACGGGATACTGGACGATTGTGACTGACAGCAGTACCGCCGAGACCGGGGCCGCCCCCGGTCCCGGCGTAACCAAGAAACCGGCACGTCCCGGGCGCTCGCCCTGGTCGTGGCTGCGGGTGAGCGGGTCGGTCGGCCCGCTCGGCATCGCGACCACGGTGCTGTGGCTCAGCATCATCGTGCTGCTGCCGCTCGCCGCGCTGACCGTGACCTCCTTCGAGGAGGGCTGGTCCGGCTTCTGGGACGCGATCACCGCGCCCGCCGCGCTCGACTCGCTGCGCATCACCGTCTTCGTCTCGGTGGTCGTCGCGCTGATCAACGTGGTGATGGGCACCCTGATCGCCTGGGTGCTGGTGCGTGACGACTTCCCCGGCAAGGGCTTCGTCAACGCGCTGATCGACCTGCCGTTCGCGCTGCCGACCATCGTCGCCAGCATCGTGCTGCTGTCGCTGTACGGCCCGCAGAGCCCGATCGACATCCACCTGAACGCCACCCAGCCCGGTCTGGTGGTGGCGCTGGCGTTCGTCACGCTGCCGTTCGTGGTGCGTTCGGTGCAGCCGGTGCTGATGGAGGCCGACCGCGAGGTCGAGCAGGCCGCGCTCTCGCTGGGCGCCGACAACTGGACGACGTTTCGCAGGATCGTCCTTCCGACGCTGACGCCCGCGATCATCAGCGGCGGCGGCCTCGCCTTCGCCCGCGCGATCGGCGAGTACGGCTCGGTGGTCCTGATCGGCGGC
Organism: Nocardia amikacinitolerans; assembly: GCF_900215415.1. Taxonomy (NCBI): domain Bacteria; kingdom Bacillati; phylum Actinomycetota; class Actinomycetes; order Mycobacteriales; family Nocardiaceae; genus Nocardia; species Nocardia amikacinitolerans. The sequence goes on from NZ_OBEG01000003.1 coordinate 420,441, forward strand.
GCCATCCCGCGCAAGACCGAGATGGCGTCGCAGTACATCCAGAAGCAGATCGAGATCGACCGGCCGGTGAACGCCGCGGCCGTGTCGGTGGCGCTGCTGGCGATCTCGTTCGTGACACTGCTCGTGCTGCGTCTGCTCGCGGACCGCAGCGCGCGTAAGGAGCAGGCGAGCCGATGAAACCGTCCGCCCTGACCCGCATCTCGTTGCGGACGGTGGCACTGGGCTACCTGTTCGTCCTGCTGCTGCTTCCGCTGATCATCATTCTGTGGCGCACCTTCGAGAACGGCATCGGCGCGTTCATCGAGTCGATCACCACGCCCGCGGCCATCTCGGCCTTCCAGCTGTCGCTGCTCATCGTGGTGATCGTGGTGCCGGTGAACGTGGTCTTCGGTGTGGTCACCGCCATCGCGCTGGTGCGCGGCCGCTTTCCCGGCCGCAATCTGGTGCAGGGCATCGTCGACCTGCCGTTCGCGGTCTCGCCGGTCGTCGTCGGTGTCGCGCTGATCCTGTTCTGGGGCGCGGGCGGCTGGCTCGGCGGTATCGAGGACTTGGGCCTGAAGGTGATCTTCAACTTGCCCGGCATGGTGATCGCCACCATCTTCGTGACGCTGCCGTTCGTGGTGCGCGAGGTTGAGCCGGTGCTGCACGAGATCGGCGACGACCAGGAACAGGCGGCGGCCACCCTGGGCGCGTCGCGGTGGCAGACTTTCTGGCGGATCACGCTGCCCGCGATCCGCTGGGGCCTGACCTACGGCGTCGTGCTCACCGTCGCGCGTGCGCTCGGCGAGTTCGGCGCGGTCATCATGGTGTCCTCGGCGCTGCCCGGCCAGTCGCTGACGCTGACGCTGCTTGTGCACGGCCGCTACATCAACGACCACAACAGCTTCGGCGCCTACTGCGCCGCGACTCTGCTGATGGGCATGGCCCTCGTCGTTCTTCTGCTCATGACCCTTCTCGAACGCAAGCGGGACGCCAAATGATCACCGTGACCAACGCTCGAAAGAACTACGGCAGCTTCGCCGCGCTGGACGACGTCACCATCGACATCCCGTCCGGCGAGCTGACCGCGCTGCTCGGTCCGTCCGGTTCCGGCAAGTCGACGCTGTTGCGCTCCATCGCCGGGCTGGAGTCGCTGGACTCCGGCGTCGTCACCATCGCGGGCAACGACGTCACCCGGGTGCCGCCGCAGAAGCGCGACATCGGCTTCGTCTTCCAGCACTACGCCGCGTTCAAGCACATGACCGTGCGCGACAACGTGGCCTTCGGCCTGAAGATCCGCAAGCGCCCCAAGGCCGAGATCGCGAAGCGGGTGGACGAGCTGCTCGGCATCGTCGGCTTGGACGGTTTCCAGCACCGCTACCCGGCGCAGCTGTCCGGCGGCCAGCGCCAGCGCATGGCCCTGGCCCGCGCGCTCGCGGTGGACCCGCAGGTGCTGCTGCTCGACGAGCCGTTCGGCGCGCTGGACGCCAAGGTCCGCGCCGATCTGCGCACCTGGCTGCGCCGCCTGCACGAGGAGGTCCATGTGACGACCGTGCTGGTGACCCACGACCAAGAGGAGGCGCTCGACGTCGCCGACCGCATCGCCGTGATGAACAAGGGCCGCATCGAACAGATCGGCACCCCCGAGGACGTCTACGACCGGCCGTCCAACGAGTTCGTCATGTCCTTCCTCGGCGATGTCGCGCGCCTGAACGGACACCTGGTGCGCCCGCACGACATTCGCGTCGGCCGCGACTCGAGCATGGCGCTCGCCGCGCACGAGGGCACCGCGGAATCGGCGGGCGTCACTCGCGCGACCGTCGAGCGGGTCGTGCATTTGGGCTTCGAGGTGCGGGTGGAGATGCGCAACGCGGCCACCGGCGACCACTTCGCCGCGCAGGTCACCCGTGGTGACGCCGAGGCGCTGCGGTTGTCCGAGGGCGAGACGGTCTACGCCCGCGCCACTCGGATCCCGGAGCTGCCCGAAAGCTGAACCCAGCGCGACCGGTCTGTTCAGGTCCTCGCAGCCCTTCCAGCACGCTTCGCAGACCGCACAGGCCCTGCGAAGCGTGCGACGTTGAGTGCGGACACCGGGTTGGTGCGGTGCGGAAGACGCTGTCCGGGAACGGGTTCGGGGCCGGGCGGGTGAGTTACTGTGGGCTGCTGTGGTTTTGCTGACGTAGCCGGCACGCGCGATGACGCGATCAGGGCTTGGTCGAGTCGCCTGTCGCCCGGCAAACGCCGACCGGCGAGCGGCGGATCGCGACACGCCCGGTAAGCCGGGCATTTCCTGCGTGTCTCAGGGGAGATCGGGCAGGTCGCATGCCATCGGGGCCGGGGCGTCGGGCAGCGCGTCGCGGGCGGCGGGGTGCGGACAACCGGCTGTCCGGTGGTTGGCACGGCGGTCGCGGGGTGGTTGCGTGGTCGGTGTTCGAAGCACATCGGCTCGTCGATCGGGTGAATCGCGATGGCAGTTGGTCTTGGTTTGAGCATCGGCACGGTCAATTCGGTGACCGCGCTGGCGGACACGGCCTCGGCCAAGGCGCCGCCGGGTCTGCTCGGTCACCGACGGCACGCGCGGCCAACGCCCTCCGTCACCCGACGCACCACCTTGAGCTTCGACAGCACCGGTTCGGCGCGCGTCGGCCTGATTCCCCGGCACGGCCGAGCCATCACTGAATTCGCCGACCTCGGCCGCCGCGACGGCACCACGGCGAGGGTCGGACACCGCACGCTCCGGCCCGCCGATCTCGTCGCGGTGGTGACCGACTGCCTCATCACCGAGGCGATGAGCGACCGGAGGGCGGTCGGGGCGGAGGTCGCGCTGACCCACCCGGCGAACTACGGGCCGGACGAGCTGGCCGAGCTGCGCGGCGCGCTGGACGCGATCGGCCTGCACCACGTCGCGCTGGTCGCCGAGCCGGTCGCGGCGGCGGCCTGGCTGGAGGAGGAACGCGGTCCGCTGATGCCCGGCCTCGCCCTGGTCTACGACCTCGGCGGCGCGAGCCTGGATGTCACGCTGGTCCGGGTCGGTGCTGGCAGGCCGCGCGATCCGATCGTCGGGGTCCCGCTGCGCTCCGCGGACTTCGGCGGACGGGCCTTCGGTGCGCTGCTCGCGGCGCGGGGGAGCGGCGCGTCCTCGATGGCGGGAAGCGCGAACGAGCTCGCCGACGAGTCGCGCGCCGAGCACGCACGCGCCTCGCTGGAATTGGTCTACCGCTGCCTGCGCACGGCCGACGTCACCATGGCCGACGTCGACTGCGTGCTTGTGGTGGGCGGTGCGGCCCGGCCGCCGGAGGTCTCCGGCGTGCTCGCCGCGCAATTGGCGCGACCGGTGGTGGTCGCGCCCGATCCGGAACGCACGACCGCCGACGGCGCCGCGCTGCTCGCGCGGACGGCGGCGTTCGCGGCGGAGTCCGCGCAGCGCAGGAACAAGGGCCTGCTGCGCACGCGGCGCAAGCTGACCAGGGTGGCGTCCGCCGCGGCATTGTCCGCAGGTGGTGTCGCGCTCGCTTTCGCGCCGACCGCAGACGGTGCGGTCGCGGGCTCGGCACCCCTCGGGCTGTTCTAGCCCTGGTCCCACGGCGGCGGTCGGGTGCGTCACCCGGCCGCCGCCGTTTCGTCTCCGGAGACGACTTCCGGGGGTGCGAGTTGACGTCACTCGTCGTAGGTGTAACTATGGGGTACAGGTAATACGTCCCCCGAGGAAGGCAGTGACGACGATGTCGACAGCCGAGAAGCACGCTATCGATCCCGATCTCGAGCAGGCGCAGAAATACGCCGCGAAGCTGCTGCTGCTGTCCGAGGGCTCGGTGAACAAGCACTTCGACCCGTTCGAGGACATCGACTGGGACAACCCCGACTACGCCGCCGACGCGGGCGAAGAGCGCTGGATCCTGCCGCGGTCGGCCGACCCGCTCGGCCGCCACCCCTGGTACCTGGCCCTGCCGAAGCACAAGCAGATCGAGCTCGGCAAGTACCGCCAGGCCAACGTGGCCAAGGTCGGTCTGCAGTTCGAGTCGATCCTGATCAGCGGCATGGTCATCCACAACTTCGGACTGCCCAACGGTTCGCCCGAGTTCCGGTACTGCTCCCACGAGATGATCGAGGAGCACAACCACACCCTGATGTTCCAGGAGATGGTGAACCGGATCGGCATCGACGTGCCAGGCATGGGCCCGCTGGTGAGCATGTTCAAGTACCTCGCCGCGCCGGTCGCCGCCAAGATGCCGAACCTGTTCTTCATGGCCGTGCTCGCCGGCGAGGAGCCGATCGACCACATCCAGAAGGAGATCCTGCGCTCCGGCGAAGAGGTCCACCCGATCATGCTCGGCGTGATGGCCATCCACGTCGCCGAGGAGGCGCGCCACATCTCCTTCGCGCACGAGTTCCTCAAGAACCACGTGCCCGAGCAGGGCAAGCTCAACCGGTTCGTGCTGTCGATCGCGATGCCGATCATCATGTGGATCCTCGGCCGTTCCATCGCGACCCCGCCGAAGACGTTCTTCGAGGAGTTCGACATCCCGGACAAGGTCCGCAAGGAGCTGTTCTACGGTTCCAAGGAGGCCAAGCAGGTCTTCGCCGACTACTTCGTGGACGTGCGGGCGCTGGCCAAGGACCTCGGCCTGATCAACCCGATCTCCAAGCGGGTGTGGAAGCTGCTCGGCATCGACGGCCCGATGAGCCGCTACCGCTCGGAGCCGCTGCGCGTCGTGCACGCGAGCTGAGCGGCGGACCACCATGCCCTACGTCGTCACCCAATCCTGTTGCAGCGACGCGTCTTGCGTGTACGCCTGCCCGGTCAACTGCATCCATCCGACGCCCGACGAGCCGGACTTCCTGACGGCGGAGATGCTGTACGTCGACCCGAAGGCCTGCGTGGACTGCGGCGCGTGCGCCACGGCCTGCCCGGTCGACGCCATCACCTCGTCGAAGAAGCTGACCGAGGAGCAGAAGCCCTTCATCGAGATCAACGCCGACTTCTACCGGCAGTCCCGGCCGCGTCCGCTGCTTGCCCGGCCGGTGCCCGCGGCGGAGATTCGCGCGGAGCGCGCGCCGCTGCGGGTGGCGATCGTCGGTTCGGGGCCGTCAGCGATGTACGCCGCGGACGAGCTGCTGACCCAGCCGAACGTGTCCGTCACCGTGTTCGATCGGCTGCCGGTGCCCTACGGTCTTGCCCGGCACGGCGTCGCGCCGGACCACGCCAAGACCAGGCAGGTCAGCAGGCTGTTCGACGTGATCTCGGCGCAGCCCGGCTTCGGTTCGTACCTGAATGTCGAGGTCGGTTCGCACGTGACGCACGAGGAACTGCTCGGTCACTTCCACGCGGTGGTCTACGCCGTCGGCGCGTCCTCGGACCGCAAGCTCGGCATCCCCGGTGAGGGCCAGGCGGGCAACGTCTCGGCCACCGACTTCGTCGCCTGGTACAACGGTCATCCCGATCACGTCGACGCCCGGTTCGATCTGTCGCAGAAGCGCGCGGTGATCGTCGGCAACGGCAATGTCGCGCTGGACGTGGCCCGCATTCTCGCCAGCGATCCGGAGACGCTCGTCGGCACCGACATCGCGCCGCACGCGCTGCGGGCGTTGCGCGAGAGCAAGATCGAAGAGGTGGTCGTGCTCGGCCGCCGCGGTCCGTCCGAATCCGCGTTCACCGTCCCGGAATTCGTGGGTCTGCTCGGCTCCGACGTGGACATCGCGGTCGAGGGCGAGCTGCCGGAGATCACCGCGGACCTGCCGTACAAGATCGAGCAGAAGCTGCGCCTGCTGCACAGCGTCGCCGATCGGCCGTTCGGCGAGCGGAAGCGAATCGTGTTCCGCTACCTGGCCGCACCCACCGCCGTGCTCGGCGACGACCGGGTGACCGGTCTTGAGATCGGCCGCAACGAGCTCGTCACCGACGCCGACGGGCGCGCCAAGGCAGTCGCCACCGGCGAGACCGAACGGATCGAGGCCGGGCTCGTGCTCACCTCGGTCGGCTACCGCGGCGTGCCGCTGCGCGGGCTGCCCTTCGACGAGCGGGCGGGTGTTATCCCGAACGAGAACGGCAGGGTGCTCGGCGAAGCGGGTGGCGCGGTGCTGCCCGGCGCCTACGTCACCGGCTGGATCAAGCGCGGTCCCACCGGCTTCATCGGCACCAACAAGTCCTGCGCGCAAGAGACCGTGCGGCAGCTGGCCGACGACTACAACGCGGGTCGCCTGCCCGAACCCGCGGGTGGCGCCGCCGATTTCGATCGGCTGGTGCGTGGACGCAGGCCCGAGGTCGTCGCGGGTGGCACTGTGGTTCCGCAGCAGAAGCCGTTGCGCAAGCTGCTCGCCCGGGTATGAGAATCCGCGGTCTCGGTCGCTGAAGAGTACGTCCGGCAGACGCCGGTAGGGCCGAGTCGAGTTTCCGTCGAACGCCACGGAGATGCGTTGTGCATCCTCGTGGCGTTCGGCGTTCGGCGTTCGGCTTTGCCCGTTGTCGCGTTCGGGCGTCGCCGTTAGGCGTCGGCGTTGCGCGTTGCCCGCTGCGCGTCGTGCGTTCAGCGTGCGGTGAAACCGCCGTCGATCGCGAGGGCCGCGCCGGTGACGAAGCTCGCCTCGCTGCTGAGCAAGTACGCGCAGAACGAGGCGATCTCGTCCGGCGCGGCGACCCGGCCGATCGGATGCAGCGCCACGACAGCCGCCTCGCCTTCGGGCGTCGCGCCCATCGAATTCCGAAACGCCGGGGTGTCCACCGCGCCGGACACCAGGGCGTTCACCCGAACGCCCTGCTCGGCGGACTCCAGCGCGACGGCCTTGGTCAGCCCGACGACGCCGTGCTTGGCGGCCACGTAGGGCGCCACCGACGCCATGCCGACCACGCCCAGGTTCGACGCGTTGTTCAGGATCGCGCCGCCACCCGAGGCGGCGAGCGCAGGAACCTGGTGGCGCAGGCCGTAGAACACGGCCGTGAGGTTGAGTTCCAGGTCCGCGCGCCAGCCCGCCTCGTCGATCTCGGCCACCGGACCGAACGCCCGGACCGCGCCCGCGTTGTTGAACGCCATGTCCAGACGGCCGTATTCGCCGACGGCGGCCTCGGTGAGCCTTGCGACGTCGGCCTCCACCGTGACGTCGGTCGGGACGAACAGCGCGCGCCCGCCCGCCTCGCGAATCTCCTCGGCGACCCCCTCACCGGCGTCCTTGCCGCGCGACCCCAGAACCACCGCGGCGCCCTCGGCGGCCAATCGCATCGCCACCGCTTTGCCGATGCCCGAGCCTGCGCCCGTGATCACCGCGACCTGCTCCGCGAACCGTGTCGACATCTGTGCCACTTTCCTTCCCGTTCTTGCCTTTTCGGTGTGGCGGACGTTGCCGCCGTATTCAGTCAACCGAGTGCGCTGCGGCATCGCTGGCGGTAATCGGACTCGGCATTTGATGTGTCATCTATTCGGCCACGATGCGGTGTTTCACGGAATCCGTGACTCTGGCTAAATATTGGTTACCGACCAGTCGGTGTGTGCTGACCGATATGCCGGTCGCGCCCGATGGCTCGTTTCAGCTACCCGCGGACGGGGAAGCGAAGTCGCTGCGCGGTAGCGGAAGCGGGTGCCCCGCAGGTGTTCTCCGGCGTGTCGAGGGGGCTGAACCGCGTCCTATGGCACGATCTACCAGGTCATTCGAAGCATTGTTGCCGAAATCCAAACGTTCCATATCAATTCGGCATCCGGAAAGTGCTAGCAGCAGCTAACCTGTGGGGGCTGTTTGGAAGACGACCGCGGCCACACGGCTCGACTGTGTGCTGGACGTGGTCACGGTGCGTTGACGGGATAGCAAATGACTACATGTCTGGGCTTCAGCATCGGTTCAGTGAACTCCATAGCGGCTTCCGTGACCGAAGGTCTGATTCGACCCACGGTGCGCACCAGGCGCACGGCACTCACGTTCGACAACGCGGGCGGCGCCCGCATCGGCGGCATTCCCCAGTTCAGCTCGGCCATCACCGATTTCGCCGACCTGGCGCGCGACCCGGAACCCCTGGTCGTCGGCGGCAGGATCTTCTCACCGGCGAACCTCGTCGCCGCGGTGGTGACCGGATTGCTGGAGGCGGCCGAGCCCAGCGCCGGCGTGGTGGCCACCTACCCGGCGATCTACACCGACAAACAGCTCGCTCTACTACGTCAGGCGCTCGACCTCAACGGCGCCCGACACGTCATGCTGATACCCGAGCCGGTGGCCGCGGCCGAATGGCTCGAATACGAGCATGGTCCGCTGGAGACCGGTTTCGTCCTGGTCTACGACCTCGGCGGCACCAGCCTCGACGTGTCCGTCGTGCGCGTCGGTTCGGACTGGGCCAACCATCCGATCGTCGGAAAGCCCCAGCGCTCCTACGATTTCGGCGGTCGCCCGCTCGGCGACATGATCGCGCGATACGCCCGCGTACCCGCCGCCACGGTCTCGATGACGTCCATCGTCGACGTCGACGGCCTGCGCGCCGAACACATCAGGGACTCCTTCGAAGTGGTGCGCGCCTGTTTGCGTCCCACCGGTCTCAGCCTCTCCGACATCGGACGCGTCCTCGTCGTCGGTGGCGCGTCCCGGCCCGGCGAGGTGGCCGGGACACTGGCCGAACTCGGCCGTCCGGTGGTGCGGTCGGCCGATCCTGGCCAGGTGATCGCCGTCGGGGCCGCGCGGTTCGCCGCCCGCACCTTCGCCCCGGCGAGCACCGGGGAACGACCCGCACCGCGCGTGGCCGTATTCTCCAGCGCCGCAGTGGCTTCGGCGCTCGCCATGTCGGCGGCCACCGTCTTCGGCGGCTCCGGCGACACCGGTCTGCTCCCGGTGCTCGACCGCTTCCCTGTCGCCTCGCCGCTGCCCGGCGACACGCTGCTCTACGAGCCCAACGGCGGGACCGCCTTCGACCGAGCCGTGCGGCAGGGGCTGCCGGTGCCCGCGGCCCAGTACGCCTTCTCCGGCGGTGGTTACGACCGGTTCGTCTCTTCGGTCGGCCGCAGCGCGCCGCTCGGACCGTCGATCGATGAATCACGCGGCGGGTCGCACAACGACTCCCGAACCTGCTGCGGCGACGGACGATACGCGGGGACGCAGTATGCCAACCCCGCCCAGTTCACCAACCCGCTGCCCTTCACCAAGCGCGTGCCGCGGGTCAGCCTTCCGTCGTGGGAGCGGCTCAACCCGTCGCTCCCGGGCATCGGCCTGCCGTCGGAACCCAACACCAACCCGGCCCCGAATCCGCCCGCTCCGAATCCTTCGGCGCCGGTGGATCCCTCGGCCCCCGGCAACACTCAGCCCGGCTCGGGTACGCCATCCGCGCCCGGCTCGAACACCGGTGGCGCGACGACACCCGGTGGTACCGATACGCCGACGGGCGGTGCCGGTTCCGATGGGACGGGCGGAAATTCGACACCGGGCGGAGATGCGTCCGGCGGCACGGGTGGGGCGCCTTCGGGTGGAACGTCCGGCGGCACCGGTGGCGCGTCGGACGGCGCAGGCGGTGCGGCGGGTGGCGGTGCCGACGGTAGCTCCGGCGGTTCATCGTCGGGTGGGTCGTCCGGTGACGGTGATTCGAGCGGCGGTTCTTCCGACGGCGGTTCTTCCGGTGGCGGGGGAGCATCGTCCGGCGGTGACTCTTCCGGGGGCGGCGCATCGTCCGGAGGTGGCGCGTCCTCGGGTGGCGGTGCTTCCGCTGGCGGAGGCGGTGATTCGTCCGGCGGCGCGTCTTCCGGCGGTAGCGGTGCGTCCGGTGGAGCTTCCTCGGGCGGCGGCGCCTCCTCCGGTGGTGGTGCGTCGTCCGGCGGTGCCTCCTCGGGTGGCGGCAATTCCACCGGCGGTGGCACCACGTCCGGCGGTGCGTCTTCACATGGTGGCGCCTCCTCCGGCGGCGGCACCTCCTCCGGCGGAGCCTCGTCCTCCGGCCGCTCGGGCGGAACCTCCTCCGGCGGTTCGACTTCCGGCGGCTCCGGCGGAGCGGGCGGTGGCTCGAAGGTCGGCGGCGGCTCGAAGGTCGGCGGCGGCGCAGGCGGCGGTGGTGGTGCCGGTGGCGGCGCAGGCGGCGGGGGCGCGCGCCGCTGAGCAGCTCGGGCCGCCACGACCAGCCGATGTCGTTGTGAGCGGGCGAAATACCGGGCTGCGGTGTCGATGGGGCCAGCTGGTGCCGTCGATCAGCCGGGGCGGCCACCGCGAGGCGTTGTCGTCGCCATCGGCCGAAATAGCTGTCGGCGGGGTCGATGAGGCCTGATAAAGCGAGTCGGCTCTCGGTCCGGCGGCGGCTCAGGTGGTTCCGGCGATGGCTGGTGCCGTCCATCAGCCGGGGCGGCCATGACGAGGCGTTGTCGTCGCCATCGGCCGAAGTACCAGTCGCCGGAAACGACGGGACTGTTCCCACCGTGTGTGGCCTTGCGTGGCAACGGCTGTCGCCGTGTCGTCGCGGACCGGCGGGCGTCCGACCGTGCTCGAACCGCGAACGGGCGGTCGGCCCACGGGGCACAATGGGCAGGTGAAAGCGCTTGGGGGAGGGCCGCGGCTGATCGCGTTGGATGTGGACGGCACGCTGCTCGAGACAGGAGAGCCGATCAGTGCGCGAGTGGCCGCGGCGGTGGCGGCGGCCGTCGCGGCCGGGGCGCACGTCGTGGTGACGACCGGACGCACGCTGCTGACGACGCGTCCGGTGCTCGCCGAACTCGGACTGGTCGAGGGGCACGCGCTGTGCTCCAACGGCGCGGTGCACATCGATGTGGCCAAAGGTGTGCCGGTGGCGGTGCAGGCGTTCGATCCGGCGCCCGCGGTCGCCGCGTTGCGCGCCCTGTTCCCGGAGATGATCTTCGCCGTGGAAAAGGTCGGCGTCGGCACCTGGGCGACCGGTGACAGCCCCGGCGAATTCTCCATCGGCGAATACCTTCTCGTCGATCACGGCGCGCTCAGCAGCGAGCCGACGCCGCGCCTCAACGGCTGGTGGCCGGACGGAACGCTTGACGAGATGCTGGCGCTGTTGCGGACCTTCCAGGTACCCGACGCGAGTTGGGTGCACGGGGAGTTCGGCCCGTGGCTGACGGTGTCGCGGCGCGGGGTCTCCAAGGGCTGGGCGCTGGAACGACTGCGCGTGTCCCTCGGCATTCCGCACGCCGCGACACTGGCCATCGGCGACGGCTACAACGACCGCGAAATGCTGCGCTGGGCCGGGTATTCCGTCGCCATGGCCAATGCGGCGGACGAGGTTCGCGCGCTGGCCGACGAGGTGACCGGCGACGTCGCCGCAGACGGTGTCGCCACCGTGCTGGAGCGCTGGTTCCGCTGACCTACACGCCGCCGGTCTTCGCGACGACCTCGCGGTAGTGCGGGTTCGACATGATCCCGATGATGTTGCCGAACGGGTCGACCACCGCGGCGGTGACGAAACCTTCGCCGTTGCCGCGCGGGGTGATCGGGTCGTACTCCTCGGCGCCGAGCTCGAGCAGCCGCTGGAAGGTGGCTTCCAGATCGTCGACGTGCCAGTTCAGGATGCCGCCGCCGCCCGGCTCGTTGCGCGCGCCCCGCGGCGCGTATGCCCGGTTCACGATGCCGAGCTCGGCTTGGTAATCGCCGATGCGGAACTCGTAGTACCCGTTCGGCACGTGGTAGTACGGCGCGACGCCGAGGAATTCGGCGTACCAGTCCTTGGCGGCCTCGAGGTCGTCGGCGTAGTAGGTGACGGTGGCCATTCCGCGCAACATGTCGGTGCTCCTTCGGTTCGGGCGTTTGTGTTCTTGCTGGTGAAACCATTCTCGCGGTCAAAGTGCTCACCAACTGAGCACTTTTTGCGGCAGAATTTCCGGTATGCGAGCGGATCGTCTGGTGGCCACATTGCTGCTCATGCAGGCCCGCGGCCGGGTGACCGCCGCCGAGGTCGCCGAGGAGTTGGAGGTCTCGGTGGCGACGGCGCGGCGCGATCTCGAGGCGCTGTCGGCGGCGGGCATCCCGGTCTATCCGCAGCCGGGTCGGGGCGGCGGCTGGTCGCTGATCGGCGGTGCGCGCACGGATCTCAGCGGTCTGTCCGAACCCGAGGCGCGGGCGCTGTTCCTGCTGGCGGGCGCGTCGGCGAGCGCGAACCCGGAGGTGAAATCCGCGCTGCGCAAGCTCGTTCGGGCCCTCCCGCAGACCTTCCGCGCCGACGCCGAGGCGGCGGCCGACGCGGTGATCATCGATCCCGCGCGGTGGGGGCAGCGCGACCGGAACCGGCCCGGCGTGGTGGATTTGTTGCAGCGCGCGGTCGTTCAGCGGCGTCGGGTGCGGCTGGAGTACGAGCGGGCGGGCACGCGCACCACTCGGATGGTCGACCCGTGGGGTTTGGTCGACAAGGACGCCATCTGGTACCTGATCGCGGGCACCGAGCGGGGCAGCAGGACCTTCCGGGTCGACCGGATCGTGAACGCGACCCGCACCGACGAAACCTTCGACCGCCCGGCCGATTTCGACCTGTCCGGTGCATGGGAGGAGGTCGTCGGGGAGATGGAGCAGCGGCGCGCGGCCACCGCGGCGACGGCCCTCATCGCGCCCGTGCTGCTCCCGGTGCTGCGTGATCAGCAGGGCAGGCACTGCGAAGTCGACGGTCCGGTGTCCGACGGGCGGGTCCGGGTTCGGGTCACCGCGCCGACGCCGCGAATGATCGCCCAGCAGCTGGCGGGGTGGGGTGCGGACATCGAGGTCCTCGGGCCGCCGGAGGTGTGCGAGGAGCTCGCGCTGATCGGTGCGGAGTTGGTTCGGCGATACGGGGCGACGCGGTAGCCGAAACCGCTTGCAGCCGAGTGCTTTCAGGCAAAGCCATCGCTGCGATGGGCAACCCGCCGAGGCGCACTAGGGGCCCCGCCGTTCGGTCACTCGGCGCAGGTACGGGCGCTCGCGCCGGTCGTCGGGCGGATCGCCGACCCGGTGCGGTTCGTCGCGACACCGCGTGCCGCCTTCGTCGGCGACTCGCCGTTGCTGTACGGTTACCAGCGCTGCACCGATCGATTGCGTGCCCTCCGCACACGCCGAAGACGATCCGCGGTCGTTGTGCGAGTTCGTTTGTGAAAGTTCCGTTTCGATGACGTTCGACTGGAGCACGATGAACCGCAAGCATTCACATGTCCTGGCTGGAATCACCGCGGTGATGATGGCCGTCGCCAGTGCTTTCGCCGTTTCCGGCAGCGCGGCCCACGCCGAACCGGGGGAAGCCAGCGGAGGCGGGATGCGGCTGGTCGCGTCGGTGGACACCAATGCCGTCGTGTCCACCGGTGATCTCGCCTTGGGCGTGCCCTTCGCGCATTCCGCCAAGGTCTCGGGAAACTTCACGGCCACCCTCGACGGAGCCTCGTCGCTGCGCGGCGGGCTGCTCGTGGCCGGATACCTGGTCGGCTGCGCGGTCGACATCTCCGAAGGCATCGATATCAGCATCGCTGCGGCCACCGGCGCCAACGTCGAGGTGACGCCCGAGCTTCTCGGTCTCGGTGTCGGTCTCGGCCTCGACCTGGACATGCCGCCCGGTGTAGCTGTCGATCTCGCTCTCGATCTCGGTGGGGACGTCACCTTCGGGGTCTTCGGGGAAGTCGGCGGTGAGATCACCGTGAGCATCAACCCGGGCAGCGTGACCGTCGTGGCGATCGCCGAGGCGGAGCTGGACGAGGATTCGATTTTCCCCTTCACCTTCGCGCACTCCAACACCGCGCTGAATGTGAACGGATGTCTCTCCCCGGCATCGGCCATACCGTTCCTCACCGTTCGCGCCGACGCCCGCAACGGCATCGTGCAAACGACAGGCTACGGCCCGCACTTCGTGTTCTGAGCCGCCTCGGCTCGGGTCGTATTCACCGAAAGTGGCTATCCCTAAACCTCCCCCAATTGTGATCTGCGCCACTGTTTTTGCGCTCCCGAGATCACAGCGAGAAGGATGATCTTGCTCCGCCTCGACTCTCGTCGAGGCGGAGCGGTCATGTACCGCAATGACATTCGATGAATATCGGGGGTCGGGGAGAGATGGGAACCAATATGGTCCGTGGGACCTTCAAGAACGCAGGCCGCAAACTGATCGCCGGTGTGCTGCCGTTCGCGGCCGCCGTCGCACTCGTCGGGGTCGCCGCCCCCGCGCAGGCGGCTCCGGTCCAGGCGCCCGCTCCGGTCGTGCAGCAGGTTGCCGAGCCGGTGCAGGTCGTCGCGGTGGGTACGGGCATTTCGCTCGAGGAGATCGCGACGAACCCGGAGGCGAAGAACTCCGATCCGCTGGCCAACGGCGCGGCCGCCGGCGCCGCCGCCGGTGCGGCGGGTTCGGGTGTGCTCGCCGCGGCGTCGTGCCTGCCGGGCTTCCTCGTTCTCGCGGTGCCGTGCGGCATCGCGGGCGCGATCAACGGTGCGATCATCGGCACGGTCGTTGGCCTGCTCGTCGGCGCCATCGCGCCGGAGTCGGTGCCGCAGGTGCTGCCCTGATCCGGGGCTGACGGCGGTTCCACCGGAACCGGGTAGACCACTGGGCCGTGTCCCGGGGCGTAAAGCCCCTGGGGCACGGCCCAGTTCGTTGTCCCGGGATCAGTTCGCGGCCGCGTCGGCGAGGACGCGGGCGCTCAGCGCGCGCACCATTTCCGTGGCGACCACCGCGTGGCCGCTCGTGCTGAAGTGGATCAGGTCGGCGCTCATCAGCTGCGGTCGCAGCCGCAGCGGGTGGTCCCAGAAGTCGACGAGTATCGCGTCGTAGCGGTCGGCCACCTCCCGGATGACGTCGTTGAGCGCGGCCATCCGCTCCCGCATCGGCCGCATCGGCGCCATCCGCTCGACATCCCAGACATCGGCGAGAGTGAACGTCGAGACCTGCGCGCCGCCGCGGCTCACAGCGGCGAACAACCCGTCGAGGTTCGCCCGCACCTGGCCGAGATCACCGCCGGGCAGGAACAGATCGTTGCCGCCGCAGCTCACGTGCACCAGATCCGGCTCGAAAGCCAAGACCCGATGGAGTTGTTCGTCGCGCACCTGGGCCGTCGTCGCGCCGATGCGTCCGGTGTTGAGGTAGGCGAGACCGGGCCGCACGGAGGTGAGCAGGGCGGCGAGGCGATCGGCCCAGCCCATGACTTCGTAGCCGGGACTCGGATCGCCGACGCCCTGGGCGATGGAGTCGCCGAGTACGGCGAAACGGCGCCACGGCACGTTCGCGAGCAACTCGCGTGCGGCGTCGTGGCTCAGCAGCATCGGGTCGTCGGCTTCGGTGTGAATGTCGTTGTGCGTCATGAGGACTCCTAGTTGGCAGGGACGGCTGTTGCGGTTGGATCGGGCTGCCGGGTCGGTACCGCGCACAGAAAGGCCGCCACCAGCGCGATGCCGGCGCAGACCGCGAAGAGGGTGTGGAACCCGGCGAGCGCGTCACCGGGATGGGCGGCGAACACCGCCGCGAGCACGGCGACGCCCAGCGCGCCGCCGACCTGCCGCGCCGTCAGGTTCATGCCGATGCCCGCCGCGAACTGTTGCGGCGGAAGCGAACTCGCGGCTGCGGTGCCCAGCGTCGTCACCACGATGCCGACCGCGCCGCCGCCGAGCAGTCCGGCGGGGATCCACGCCGACCACAGCGCGGGAGCGGGCCCGAACGCGTCGGTACTCATCCAGACGAGGCTCGCGGTGAACATCAACGCCCCGAGCACCCCGACCCAGCGGCGCGCGGCGGGCGCGGTGACTCGTCCGGCCAGCGTGGCGCTGACCATCGACGCGACGGCGCCGACGGTCAGCGCGGTGGCCGAGCCGAGCACCGAATAGCCCCAGATCCCGTCCAGGAACAGCGGTCCGGCCAGCAGCCAGGCGAACATCGCCGCGCCGAAGACGAACGACGCGGCATTGGCCAGCGCGTACGGCCTGCTCTGCCAGAGTTCGACCGCGATCGCCGGATTGTGGTGCCGCGCCGAACGAACCAGCGCGGCGGCGAGCAGCGCCGCACCGACGCCCAGTGCGGCCAACGTGCCCGGCGAGGTCCAGCCCCACCGCTGACCTTCGGTGACACCGGCGACCAGTCCGCCGAATCCGAGCGCGACGGCCATGGTGCCGAGGGGGTCCGGCAGCGCGCTGCCGACGGGCCGCGGATCGGACACCGGAATGCGCAGCCCCGCCAGGACGAGCGCGAGGGCGACAGGCACGTTGATCACGAAGACCGAGCGCCAGCCGAACGCCTCGACCAGGCCGCCGCCGATCGCCGGGCCGACGACCGCGGCGAATCCGCCCGCGGCCGACCACGCGCCGATGGCCGCGCCGATTCGCTCGCGCGGGGTCACGCTCAGGACCAAGCCAAGCGCCGCGGGCACCATGAGCGCGGCCGTCGCGCCCTGGAGCAGACGTCCGGCGATGAGCCACGCCGCGTTCGGCGCCAACCCGCACAGCAGCGAGGTGAGCGCGAAACCGGCAAGCGCGACGAGGAAGAGCCTGTGCCGCCCGAGTGCGTCGGCGAACCGGCCGCCGGGGGTGAGCAGCGCGGCGAACGCGACGGCGTAACCGCTGACGACCCAGGTCAGCGTGGTCGCGGCGGTCCCCGAATAGTCGCGCGCGATGGCGGGGAAGGCGATGTTGACCACGGAGAGATCGAGAAAGGCGATGAACGCCGCGCCGCACGCGATCAGCAGCGTGGCTTTGGCGCTCGTCGCCGGGGGACTGGCGGTCCGTGCGGACACCTCGGTCATGGGAAATCCTTCTGGAAGCGGAACAAAACGTACGACCGTTCGTGCAATAAAAATACGACCGACCGTTCGTATTTGCAAGACCGCGGTGGAAGAATGGGCCCATGGCCGAGACGACAACCGATCAGCGCCTGGTCAAAGGCGCCCGCTCCCGTGCATCGATCGCCAGGCACGCCGCCGATGTGGCGTCGGTCGAAGGGCTCAACGGTGTGAGCATCGGGCGACTCGCCGCCGACCTCGGCATCAGCAAGAGCGGTATCGCCACGCTCTTCGGGTCGAAGGAATCCCTGCAGCTCGCCGCGGTGGAGGCCGCGCGCGAGGTGTTCGTCGGCCGGGTGATCGAGCCGAGCCTCGCCGAGCCGCGCGGCCTACCGCGGCTGCGCGCCCTGATCGACAACTGGTTCGCGCACGTGACCGAGCCGGTCTTCCCCGGCGGCTGCTTCCGCACCGCCACGCTTGTCGAATTCGACAGCAGGCCGGGCCCGGTGCGCGACGCGGTCGCCGCCGACCACGACGACTGGATGACGTTCCTGACCGCCGAGATTCGCAAAGCCCAGGAACAGGGCGACCTCACCGGCCGAGACGCGGACGCGCTCGCCTTCGAATTCGACGCCGTCATCAGCGCGGTCAGCACGGCACGTCAACTCGGCGACGAGACCAAAGTGCACACCGCGCGCGCGATCGTCGACCGCCTCCTGTCGTGAAGCTGTTCGCGGGCAACGAAATTCGGTAGAGCGCAGGCTCGGCGGGTCGTACGCCAAGACCTGTTGCTTGCCGGTTCCAGATGCGGTGCGAGAGAGAACTCAGGCGGACAGCGGCAGGGCGTCGGCCCACGCGGCGTCGTAGCGGTCCCAGACGATTTCGGTCATGGCGGGGTGCGCCCCGATGACGTTCGCGTGCGGGAGGTCGGGGGCCGCGGTCGCCAAGCGGTCGGTGAGAAGACCGGGGGCGAGGAACCACGGGGCCAGCAGGACGTGATCGGCGCCGCGGGCGCGCAGGCGGGAAATGGCCTCGTGGACAGTGGGTTCCGTGGTGGCGAAGCAGATCTCGGTGGGCCAGCCGGTCAGTGCGGACAGCTGCCGGGCGACGTCCGCGCTGCGCGCGTTGGCGGCGGCGGACGAGGAGCCGACGGCCGCTACGGCGACTCCGAGGCGAGCGCCGCCGACGTCCGAGGGATTCGGAACAGCGGGCGCCACGCGGGCGCTGCGAGCGGGCAGTGCCACGTGGTGCCCGGGGTCGGCGGGTGCCACAGTCGTGCGGGAAGCTGCGGTCGAGTCGCCGTCGTTCGGATCGGCGAGCTGTGGACGGCTGTCTGGAATCGCGGTCGCGACGAGGTCGACCGGCACAGCCGTCGCACCGAGCACGTCCAGCACTCGGTCCCGCAGCGCTTCGATCAACCGTGGATCGGGACCGAGGACATCGGCCTGGGTCAGCCGAAGATGGGGGTGCCTGGCTCGGCACTCGTCGAGCAGGCCGGGTAGGTCGACCCGCGCGTGAAAGGCACTGCCCAGCAGCAGGGGCACCACGATCGCATGGGTATGACCTTGCGCCGCAACGACGTCCACCACCTGCTCGACCGAGGGCGCGCTCAGATCGAGGAAGGCGAGGTGGACGTCGAGATCGGGCCGGGCGGCGGCGATCTCGGCGACCACCGCTGCCATGGTGGTTGCCGAGCGTGGATCGCGGCTGCCGTGCGCGACCGCGATCAACGCCGGAGCCATCGCGGTTTGCGTCGGCGCGGTGGCGATCCGCCCGGACGCGATGAATCGACGGTCGCCGCGTACCGGCACCGGCGCGCCGATGCCGTGCGCGGCGAACACGTCGATCATCCTCAGGCTCCGGTGCCGACCTCGACCGCGGTCAGCACATCGCCGACCAGGCCCGCGCCGAGCGTGTTGCCGCCCGCCGGGTCGATCAGCAGGAAGCTGCCGGTGTGCCGGTTGGCTCGGTAGTCGTCGGCCGCGATCGGCTCGGCGACCCGCACCGAGATGCGTCCGATGTCGTTGAGCTCCAACGCTTCCGGGTTCGGGTCCGCGGCGAGCCGCTGCTCGTCGAAGCGTTCGATGAGCGCGCCGACGATGGCCTGGGTGGTGCGGGTGCCGTGCTTGAGCAGCAGCCGGGCGCCGGGGCGCAGCGGCTTGTCGCCCAGCCAGCAGACCGTCGCGTCGAAGCTGTCGATCGGTTCCGGCGCGTCGTCGACGGCGGCGATGATGTCGCCGCGGGAGATGTCGACCTCGTCGGTCAGGATCAGCGTCACGCTGCGCCCGGCCTGCGCGACGGCCAGCTCGCCGTCCGGGGTGTCGATGCGCTCCACGGTCGTGCGCACGCCGGAGGGCAGCACCACGATCTCGTCGCCGGGCGCCACCGAACCGGCCGCGATCTGACCCGCGTAGCCGCGGTAGTCGGGGTATTCGGCGGTGCGCGGGCGGATCACGTACTGCACGGGGAACCGCAGACCAAGCGAGTGCGCGCCGGTGTTGTCGGCGTCGACCGGCACCGACTCCAGGTGCTCGATGAGCGAAGGACCGTCGTAGTACGGCGTGTTCTCGGAGCGGCTGGCGATGTTGTCGCCGTGCAGCGCCGAGACCGGGATCTCCAGCACGTCCTCGGCCGCCCAGCCCAGAGTGCTGGTGAGCTTGTTGAACTCGGCGGAGATCTCGGCGAACACGCTCGCTGCGTCGTCGACGAGATCGATCTTGTTCACCGCGAGCACCAGCTTCGGCACGCCCAGCAGCGCGAGCACCGCCGCGTGCCTGCGGGTCTGCTCGATGACGCCCTTGCGCGCGTCGACGAGCAGGATCACCAGCTGCGCGGTGGACGCGCCGGAGACGGTGTTGCGGGTGTACTGCACGTGCCCCGGGGTGTCCGCGAGCACGAAAGACCGCTTGGGCGTTGCGAAGTAGCGGTAGGCGACATCGATGGTGATGCCCTGCTCCCGCTCGGCGCGCAGCCCGTCCACGAGCAGCGAGAGGTCCGGGGTGGCCAGACCCTTGTCCACCGACGCGCGGGTGACGGCGTCGATCTGGTCGGCGAGCACGGACTTCGTGTCGTAGAGCAGCCGTCCGACCAAGGTGGACTTGCCGTCGTCGACAGAACCGGCGGTGGCCAGCCTCAATAGGTCGGACATGTCAGAAATAACCCTCTCGCTTGCGGTCTTCCATCGCGGCCTCGGAAACCCGGTCGTCGCCGCGGGTGGCGCCACGTTCGGTCAATCGGGACGCGGCCACCTCGGCGAGGATCGCCTCGTTGTCGGCAGCGTCGGAAATGATGGCGCCGGTGGTGGATCCGTCACCGACGGTGCGGTACCGGACCGAGCGGGTCTCCAGCACCTCGCCCTCACGCGGGCCGCCCCAGACGCCCGGCGTCATCCACATGCCGTCGCGCTGGTACACCGGGCGCTCGTGCGCGTAGTAGATGGTCGCGAGTTCGACGTTCTCCCTGGCGATGTAGCGCCAGATGTCGAGCTCGGTCCAGTTGCTCAGCGGGAACACCCGCACGTGCTCGCCCGGTGCGTGCCTGCCGTTGTACAGGTTCCACAGTTCGGGACGCTGCCGCTTCGGGTCCCACTGGCCGAAGGCGTTGCGCAGCGAGAAGATTCGCTCCTTGGCGCGGGAGCGCTCCTCGTCGCGGCGGCCGCCGCCGAACACCGCGTCGAAGCGGTTCTCGGAGATGGCGTCCAGCAGCGGCACGGTCTGCAGCGGGTTGCGGATGCCGTCCGGGCGCTCGGTGAGCCTGCCGTCGGCCAGGTAGTCCTCGACGCTCGCGACGTGCAGGCGCAGCCCGTACTTCTCGACCACCTTGTCGCGGAACTCCAGCACCTCGGGCAGGTTGTGGCCGGTGTCCACGTGCAGCAGCGCGAAGGGCAGCGGCGCGGGCCAGAAGGCCTTGAGCGCCAAATGCAGCAGCACGGTGGAGTCCTTGCCGCCGGAGAACAGGATCACCGGCCGCTCGAATTCGCCCGCTACCTCGCGGAAGATGTGGATGGCCTCCGACTCCAACGCCGCGAGGGTGTCGAAGTCGGAAATGCCGAGGGAGCGTTCACTGATGGTCTCGGTCATGATTGATGCAACCCGCATTCGGTCTTGGCGAGGCCGGCCCAACGGCCGCTTCGCGGATCGGATCCCGGCTCCGGCTTCCGTGTGCACGGAGCGCAGCCGATGGACGGATATCCCTCCTCCACCAGGGGATTGACGAGGATGCCGTGCTGTTCGATGTAGGCATGCATCTCGTCGTCGGACCACGGTGCGATCGGATTGATCTTCACCAGGCCGAAGGCTTCGTCGTAGGAGATCAGCGGCGCGTTGGCGCGGGTGGGAGCCTCCACCCGGCGGATGCCGGTGACCCAGGCGTTGTAGCCGGTCAGCGACTTCTTCAGTGGCACAACCTTGCGCAGGCGGCAGCACTCGCCCGCATCGCGCGCGAACAGGTCCTTGCCAAGCAGCTCGTCCTGCTCGGCGACGGTGTGCTCCGGGCGGACGTTGATCACGTTGACCCCGTACACGGCCTCGACCGCGTCCCGGGTGCCGATGGTCTCGGCGAAGTGATAGCCCGTGTCGAGGAACAGCACGTCGACGCCGGAACGGACCTGCGCCGCGAGGTGCACGAGCACGCCGTCCTGCATGTTGGAGGCGACGATGTAGCCGCCGCTAGTGACCGCTTGCGGGTCACTCGAAACAGCACGGCCGAAGGTCTCCTCGGTCCAGCGCAGCAGGTCGAGCGCCGAGGCGTCGGGGCCGAGTTCGGCCGCGCCGCGTTCGGCGATCGCCCGCAGCTCGTCTTCGGCGAGCTTGTCGGCGAGTTTCGTTGTCACAGTTGATCTCCCGTCAGCCGAGTCACGATCGTGCTCATCGCAGGTCGGCCTCGTCGGCGCGGACCGCCCACTGGGCGAACCGCTCGTCCGCGTTCCGGTTCTTGACGAAGTTGCGCACCACGCGCTCGATGTAGTCGCCGAGTTCGGCGCTGGTCACCTTGTGCTGGCGCAGCTTTCGGCCGAAGCCGCTGTCGAGTCCGAGGCTGCCACCGAGGTGAACCTGGAAGCCCTCGACCTGATTCCCCTCGCCGTCGTCCACCAGCTGGCCCTTGAAGCCGATGTCGGCGATCTGGGACCGGCCGCAGGAGTTCGGGCAGCCGTTGATGTTCACCGTGATCGGCACGTCCAGCTGGGCGTTGACGTCGGCGAGCCGCTGCTCGAGCTCCGGCGCGAGCACCTGGGAGCGCTTGCGTGTCTCGACGAACGAGAGCTTGCAGAACTCGATGCCACTGCAGGCCAGCAGGTTTCGCCGCCAGATGGACGGACGGGCCTGCAGTCCGAGCGGTTCCAGCTCGGTGATGAGCTGCTCGACCTTGTCGTCGGCGACGTCGAGGACGATCAGCTTCTGGTACGGGGTGAAGCGAATCCGGTCGGCGCCGATCTTCTCGACCGCGTCGGCCACCTTGGTCAGCACGGTGCCCGAGACGCGACCGGCGATGGGGGAGAAGCCGACAGCGTTGAGACCGTTGCGCAGTCGCTGCACGCCGACGTGGTCGATCGGCTTGGCGGGCTGTTCCGGCGCGGGGCCGTCGATCAGCTTGCGCTTCAGGTACTCGTCCTCGAGCACCTGGCGGAACTTCTCGATGCCCCAGTCCTTGATCAGGAACTTCAGCCGCGCCTTGGTGCGCAGGCGGCGGTAGCCGTAGTCGCGGTACAGGGAGACGACGGCTTCCCACACGTCGGGCACCTCGTCCAGCGGGACCCAGGCGCCGACGCGCTGCGCGAGCATCGGATTGGTGGACAGGCCGCCGCCGACCCACAGGTCGAGGCCGGGGCCGTGCTCGGGGTGCTCGACGCCGACGAACGCGACGTCGTTGATCTCGTGCACCACGTCCTGCTGACCCGAGATGGCGGTCTTGAACTTGCGCGGCAGGTTCGAGTACTTCTTGTCGCCGATGTAGCGGCGCACGATCTCCTCGATCGCGGGCGTGGTGTCGATGATCTCGTCCAGCGATTCACCGGCCAGCGGCGAGCCGAGCACGACGCGGGGGCAGTCGCCGCACGCCTCGGTGGTCTGCAGGCCGACCTCTTCGAGCCGGCGCCAGATCTCCGGCACGTTCTCGATCTCGATCCAGTGGTACTGGACGTTCTCGCGGTCGGACAGGTCGGCGGTGTCGCGGCCGAACTCGGTGGAGATCTGGCCGAGCGTGCGCAGCTGCGCGACGTTCAGCGCGCCGCCGTCGCAGCGCACCCGCATCATGAAGTACTTGGCCTCGAGCAGGTCGATGTTCTCGTCGCCGGTGAAGGTGCCGTCGTAGCCCTGCTCGCGCTGGGTGTAGAGGCCCCACCAGCGGAACCGGCCGCGCAGGTCGGCCTTGTCGATGCTGTCGAATCCGCCCTTGGCGTAGATGTTCTCGATGCGGGCGCGGACGTTGAGCGGGTTGTCGTCCTTCTTGCTCTGCTCGTTCGGGTTGAGCGGTTCCCGGTAGCCGAGGGCCCACTGACCTTCGGACTTGCGGCGCACGGGCTTGCCGGTGCGGGCGCGCGGCGCCGTCGACGCCTCGGGACGCGGGCGGTCCGGCCGTACGCGGCGCTCGGTGGCCGGGCGTTCGGGACGCTGTGTCGGCTGATCGCTGGGACCGGCGTCGGTACTCGACGTCATTAGGTCGCTCCTGCTGGGTGGGTGGTACATCTGTGCTGAGGGCGCGAGGGGCTGACTCGCGTCCGCGGTATCAGCGGACCGATGCGAATGGGATCGCCGGGAGACCGGAAGAAGGGCGCCGCTGAGCTACCGGTGAGAACCGGGCAGACAGCAGGCGCTGCAGACGCGCTTGTAGTCGACGTGGCGACGTGCCACAAGTCGTACTCCCGATGCGCGCATGAGGCCTATTGTGCCATGTCAGCAAGGGCGTTCCGACCGTCATTCCGGTATTCCCCGCGAAACAGGGGGAAATTCCCTGGACCGCGGGGTCTATTTGTGATGGTCGTCATATTTCCCGGCGCGAATGTGGCCGGTGATTCG
Source organism: Nocardia amikacinitolerans (assembly GCF_900215415.1). Classification (NCBI taxonomy): domain Bacteria; kingdom Bacillati; phylum Actinomycetota; class Actinomycetes; order Mycobacteriales; family Nocardiaceae; genus Nocardia; species Nocardia amikacinitolerans. Next base: position 444,046 of record NZ_OBEG01000003.1, read on the forward strand.
TCCGAAGTGTCCGATGTGAACCGCGGCACGCGCTATTGACCTCCACTTAGGTCGAGGTCCGAGTGTGTGTCCCATGAGTACCGCACCTGTCGACGCAGAAGTCGAAGTAGCCGCCATCCGCCAGATCGTCGCCACCGTGGAGCACGTGCAGCAGCACGAGCTCGTCGACGAATTCGTGGCGCTGTTCCGCGCGGACGCCATCTGGACCACCGGCCACGGCAAGCGCCTGTTCGGCCGCGACGCCATCGCCGAGTTCACCGCCGCGGTGCTGCCCGGCGCGACCGCGCACGGCAAGGCGACCTACGAGGTCGAGCACGTGCTCTTCATCCGCCCCGATGTGGCCGCGGTCAAGGTGCGCCAGCGGTACTTCACCAACGAGGGCGTTCTGGAGAGCGAGGGCACCCCGATGTATGTGATGGCCAAGGAGGACGGCCGCTGGCTGCTCACCGCGAACCAGAACACGCCGATCGTCGCGGACTGAGTGAGGATGGCCTGCGGCCGCTGGGGTCGGGCGGCCGTCGGCCATCCGGCGGTCTATCGAGGTGACCGCACGGCGGTGGAGATCGTCGACACGTGTGGGGCGCCCGACGGTCCCCGGGCGGAGGGCGTCGCTGTTCGGCGGGCACACTGGATGGGTGAGTTCCGCCGTACCCCTCTCGGAGATCGACGCCGACGCGCCCGTGCTGCGCGACTTCGGCGGCGGCCCGTTCGGCGTGTACGTGCACGTGCCGTTCTGCGCGACGCGCTGCGGCTACTGCGACTTCAACACCTACACCGCCGGTGAGCTTGGCAGTTCCGCCTCGCCGCAGTCGTGGCTCGCGGCGCTGCGCGGTGAGTTGACCGAAGCCGCCGAGCAGTTCGGCGGGCTGCCATCGGCCACGCCCGAGGTCTCGACCGTCTTCGTTGGCGGCGGCACGCCGTCGCTGCTCGGCGGCGACGGTCTGGCCGAGGTGCTCGACGCAGTGCGCTCGGCGTTCACCCTCGCGCCCGACGCCGAGGTGACCACCGAATCGAATCCGGAATCCACGTCGCCGGAGTTCTTCGCGCGCATCAGGGCGGCCGGGTACACCCGCGTCTCGCTGGGGATGCAGTCGGCCGCGCGGCACGTGCTCGCCGTGCTGGACCGCACCCACACGCCGGGCCGCGCGGTCGCCGCCGCCCGCGAGGCGCGCGCCGCGGGCTTCGAACACGTCAACCTGGATCTGATCTACGGAACGCCCGGCGAGCGCGACGCCGATCTCGACGCCAGCCTGGACGCGGTGCTGGAGGCCGGGGTCGATCACGTCTCCGCGTATTCGCTCATCGTCGAGGACGGCACCGCGCTGGCGCGCAAGGTGCGCAGGGGCGAACTGCCCGCGCCCGACGAGGACGTGCTCGCCGCCCGCTACGAACGCATCGACTCCCGCCTCACCGCCGCCGGACTCGGCTGGTACGAGGTATCCAATTGGGCGGCAAACGATTCCGCTCGGTGCAGGCACAACCTCGGCTACTGGGACGGCGGCGACTGGCTCGGCGCGGGCCCCGGCGCGCACAGCCACCTCGGCGGGGTGCGCTGGTGGAACATCAAGCACCCGGCCAGGTACGCCGAGCGCGTCGCCCGCGGCGGCCTGCCCGCCGCGGGCTGGGAATCGCTCACCGACGACGAGCGCTACTTCGAGCGCGTCATGTTGACGATGCGCCTTCGCACCGGCCTCCCTCTCGCCGACCTCGCTCCCTCCGCCGCCCCCGCGGTCGACCGCGTCATCGCCGGCGGCCTGGCATTCCGGTCCGACGACCACCTGGTCCTCACTGACCGCGGCCGCCTCCTCGCCGACGGTGTGGTGCGCGACCTCCTCGGCTGAACCCACACGCCCGCAACATCTTTCGCCGCACGCGGCGCGCCGACGAAATAGACGGGAGCCGAAGGGCGGCTGTCGAAGACCGGAACACCAATGGCCGCAGTGCTTTCCGCGGCGACTAACGCTTCGGGTACTTGCGGTCGAGCCATTCGTCGAACGTCGGCCCTGCCAGGATCGCGTTGGGGCCGGGGAGCAGCGCGCCCGCGGCCTGGAGTTCGTGGTTCGGGTCCTCGGTGTCCACGATCTCCTCGACGCGGGACGGCTTGCCGAGGCGCGCGGCGAGTTTCGCCACCGAGGCGGCGAGGTTCAGCTCTTCCGGTCCCGCGAGCTCGACCACGTCGGCCGCCTCGTCGGCGAGGGCGAGCGTGGCCAGCTCTTCGGCGGCGACGCGGGCCGCGACGAGCTGGGTGCGGTAGCGCGGCACGTAGGCCGTGTCGTCGCGGGTGGTCCAGTCGAGCATCATCTCGGTGAACTCGTGGAACTGCGCCGCGCGCAGGACACGCACCGGCACCGGACCTTCGCGGTAGGCCGCCTCGTGCGCCAGCTTCCCGGCGTAGTGCCCCGCGGTGAACGGATCGATGCCGATGATCGAGACGACCGCGATCCGCCGCACGCCCGCCGCGGCCGCCTCCCGCTGCAGGTTGCGCGCGATGGTGCGGAAGTAGTCCGTCACGGCCGCGGTCTCGGTGGTGTTCGCGTTGACCGCGTCGATCACGATGTCCACCCCGGCCAGCGCCCCGTCCAGTCCCGCGCCGGTGTAGACGTCCACGCCCGCACCACGACTGATCGCCACCACCTCGTGGCCCTGGTTTCTCAGCACGTCGACCACCTCGTGGCCGATCCGCCCGCTCGCGCCGACTACTGCGATTCGCATCCGGTGACTCCTCCATGTCGATAGCTACGCCGAGACGACGATGCGGTGACCCGAGGTGTGACACGTGTCCGGGAACGTCCTGTTGTGAACGAGCGGCAGCGAGCGAACCATAGACACAGCCGCCAGTGCGCACGACGGAGCCGAGCGCCAGCGAGGCGGAGTGGTGCGCACTATCGCAGACTCGAGATCCCGCGTAGGCTCCGGCTCGACACCGAGGAGTCCTATGCCACAGGCACGAGACATCGATCAATTTCCGGTTCACGGCGAATTCGCCGAGGCCAGGGCCGCCGAAAAGGCGGAAAACGCACGCCAGCACGCCATCGCAGCGCGCACGGTCGCCGGATACGCCCACGATGCCGCCGATTGCGAGTCCCTGCTCGCCATGCTCGGGCTCGACGCCTTGGCGGGCAAGCGCGCCAGAGGCTTCGACAGCCGCTGACGGCTGCGAACCGGGTGGCGCTCGCCGCCCGATGCCCGGCGCGGGTGCCCGGGCGGATCGGCCGTGCCCGTTGCGGTTCGCGACATCTTCGCCGAGAATGCCTGCCTGCGACCCTGTCACGCGCCCGAGGGACGGGCGATTGGCGGGTCGGCAACTAAACTGGATACTCAGACGACCGGGCGGCCGCGGCGTTTCACGCGCCCCCGAATGCGTCGGCGGGCCCGCGGCATATCTAGAAGGCGAGGAGGTGGGGCCGATGTCGAGCACCGAGGATCGGCGCTTCGAGGTCCTGCGCGCGATCGTCGCGGACTACGTCGCCACCAAGGAACCGATCGGCTCGAAAACCCTGGTGGAGCGGCACAATCTGGGTGTCTCCAGCGCGACGGTCCGCAACGACATGGCGGTGCTCGAGGCAGAGGGCTACATCACCCAGCCGCACACCAGCTCCGGGCGCATCCCCACCGACAAGGGCTACCGGCAGTTCGTCGACCGGATCTCCGAAGTGAAGCCGCTCTCGCCCGCCGAGCGGCGCGCGATCATGGAGTTCCTGGAGTCCGGCGTCGATCTCGACGACGTGCTGCGCCGCGGCGTGCGGTTGCTCGCCCAGCTGACGAGGCAGGTCGCGGTGGTGCAGTACCCGACGGTGTCGGCGTCGACGGTGCGCCACATCGAGGTCGTCGCGCTGAATCCCGCGCGGCTGCTGCTCGTGGTGATCACCGACACCGGCCGGGTCGATCAGCGCCTGGTCGAGCTCGGCGCGGTGATCGACGACGAGGACCTGGCCGCGCTGCGCGCCATGCTCGGCGGCGCGATGGACGGCAAGCGCCTGGCCGCCGCCTCGGCCGCGGTCGCCGAACTCCCCGAGCGCGCCCCGCTCCAGCTGCGCGACGTACTGATCCGGGTGTCGACCGTGCTGGTGGAGACCCTGGTCGAACATCCAGAGGAGCGGCTGGTGCTCGGCGGCACCGCGAACCTCACCCGCAACGCCGCCGATTTCGGTCTGCCCGGCTCGCTGCGTCAGGTGCTCGAGGCGCTGGAGGAGCAGGTGATCGTGCTCAAACTGCTTGCGGCGGCGCAGCACCCCGGCACGGTGACGGTGCGGATCGGCGAGGAGACCCAGGTCGAGCAGATGCGCAGTACATCGGTGGTCTCCACCGGCTACGGCGTCGAGGGCGCGGTGCTCGGCGGCATGGGCGTGCTCGGCCCGACCCGGATGGACTATCCGGGCACCATCGCCTCGGTCGCGGCCGTTGCGCGCTACATCGGCGAGGTGCTGGCCGAGCGCTGACGCCGAACCGTGCCAACGGCGCTGCTACCCTCGAACCTCTGGCCGGATAAAGTTGAGTGCATCCGACTAATGCCGACGGTGTCGTCATTCGGTTGGAGCGGCACAGGCGAGTCACAGCGACCAAGGACTAGAGAACTCAAGTGGCACGGGACTACTACGGACTGCTCGGCGTCGCGAAGAACGCGACCGACCAGGAGATCAAGCGCGCCTACCGCAAGCTGGCCCGCGAACTCCACCCGGACGTCAACCCCGACGAGGCCGCCCAGGCCAAGTTCAAGGACGTGTCGGCGGCCTACGAGGTGCTCTCCGATCCGGAGAAGCGCCGGATCGTCGACATGGGCGGCGACCCGCTCGAGTCCGCGGGGGCGGGCGGCGCAGGCTTCTCCGGCGCGGGCTTCGGCGGCCTCGGCGACGTGTTCGAGGCGTTCTTCGGCGGCATGAGCGGCGCGGGCAGCGGTCAGCGCAAGCCGCGCGGCCGGGTGCAGCCCGGCGCCGACTCGCTGCTGCGCACCCGCCTCAGCCTCGCCGAGTGCGCGGTGGGCGTGACCAAGCACCTGACCGTCGACACCGCCATCCTCTGTGACAACTGCCACGGCGCGGGCACCAACGGCAACTCCAAGCCGGTGCGCTGCGAAACCTGCGGCGGCGCAGGCGAAGTCCAGTCCGTGCAGCGCTCGTTCCTCGGCCAGGTGCTCACCTCGCGGCCGTGCCCGACCTGTCGCGGCGCGGGCGAGACCATCCCCGACCCGTGCCACAAGTGCGGCGGCGACGGCCGGGTTCGCGCCCGCCGCGAGATCGCCGCGCCCATCCCGGCGGGCGTCGCCAACGGCATGCGCGTCCGGCTCGCGGCGCAGGGCGAGGTCGGTCCCGGCGGCGGCCACGCGGGCGATCTGTACGTGGAGATCGTGGAGCAGCCGCACGACGTGTTCGTCCGCGACGGCGACGACCTGCACTGCACCATCCGGGTGCCGATGGTGGACGCCGCGCTCGGCACGACCGTGGTCATCGACACGATCCTGGACGGCCCGACCGAGCTGACCATCGCCCCCGGCACCCAGCCCAACGAAGTCTCCGTGCTGCGCGGCCACGGCATGCCTCGGCTGCGCTCGGGCGCCCGCGGCGACCTGATCGCGCACCTGGACATCGTGGTGCCGACCAAGTTGGACGGCAAGCAGACCGAACTGCTTCGCAAGTACAAGGGCCTGCGCGAGCGCGACCGCGCCGAGGTGATGACGGCGCAGTCCGAGCACAACAGCGGCCTGTTCGCGCGGCTGCGCGCCTCGTTCAGCGGGCGCTGAGTCGTTGGCCGCCACGGTCTTCTACCTCGACGACATTCCCGAGCCCGGCGCGATCGCGGTGCTCGACGGTCCGGAGGGACGGCACGCCGCCACCGTGCGGCGCATCCGGGTCGGCGAGCCGATCACCCTGTCCGACGGACGCGGTGTGCTCGCCGAATCGGAGGTCGTCGCAGCCAAGCGCGACCGGCTCGACCTGAAAGTGCTCGGCAAGACCGTGGCGCAACCGGTTTCGCCGCGCGTCACGGTGGTGCAGGCGCTGCCGAAGTCGGACCGCTCCGAGCTGGCCGTCGAGCTGATGACCGAGGCGGGCGCCGATGCCATCGTGCCGTGGCAGGCCGCGCGTTGTGTGGCCAACTGGGAGGGCAAGGCCGCCAAGGCCGTCGACAAGTGGCGTGCGGCGGCACGCTCAGCGGCTCGCCAGTCCCGCCGCGCCTACATTCCCGAGGTCGCCGATCTGCACCGCACCCGCGATCTGCTCGAGCTGGTCAGAAAGGCCAAGGCCGAGGGCGCGATCGTCGCGGCGCTGCACGAATCCGGCGGCGGCCGTTTCACCGAGCTGCCGTTCGGGGAGGCGCCGGAGGTGGTGCTGATCGTGGGTCCGGAAGGCGGACTCGACGATGCCGAGCTCACCGAACTCGCCACGGCGGGAGCCGATGTCGTGCTGCTCGGACCGACCGTGCTGCGGACGTCGACGGCGGCCGCGGTCGCGCTCGGCGCGCTCGGCGCGTTGACGCCGCGCTGGTAGCCGACCGCTACCCGGCGGACGGAACGCCGTCGCGCGAGCGGATCGACGCGACGGCGAACAGGATCGCCCCCGCCGCGAGCAACGCACCGACGGTTCCGACCAGGCCCACCCAGCCCGCGTGCGCGAAGGCCAGACCGGACAGCCCGCCGACGACCGCGCTGCCGAGGTAGTAGAAGAACAGATACAGCGACGAGGCCGCCCCGCGGTTGCCGCGGGCCAGCGTGCCGACCCACGCGCTCGCGACCGTATGCGCGGCGAAAAAGCCCGCGGTGTAGAGCAATACGCCCGCGACGACGCAGCCGAGCCGATCCGGCACGCTCACCGCCAGTCCGACGCCCATCACCGCCATCGACGCGGTCAGCATCCGCTGCCTGCCGACGCGGTCGGCGAGGCGACCGCCCCAAGCCGAGGTCACGGTGCCCGCCAAATACAGCAGGAACACCGAACCCGCCACCGCCGCGGGCAATTCGAACGGGTGCTGGGTGAGCCGGTAGCCGAGGAAGTTGTAGATCGAGACGAAGCCGCCCATCAGGACGAAGGCCAAGCCGAACAGCGCGAGCAATCGGCGGTGTCGCAGCTGCTGCCCGAGATCGCCGAGGACCGTGCGCAATCCGGCGGGCCGTGCGACGAAACCGCGCGAGGGCGGCAGCAGCCGGACGAACCACACCGTGCATGCCGCTGCGGCAACGCCGACCGCCGCCGCTGCCCAGCGCCAGGACGCCACGTCGAGCGTGAACGAGGGAATCAGGCGCCCGGCCAGGCCGCCGATCGTGGTGCCCGCGACGTACACGCCCATCGCGGCGCCGAGCCCTTCGGCGCCGATCTCCTCGGCCAGATACGCCATCGCCACCGCGGGCACCCCGGCCAGCGCGACGCCCTGCAACGCCCGCCCGGCGAGCAGCGCGTCGAGCGAGGGACTGAACGGAATCAGCAGGCCGACGACAGCGGAGGCCGCCGCCGAACCGATCATCACCTTGGTCCTGCCGATCCGGCTGGACAGCGCGCTCACCGGCACGATGGCCAGCGCGAGACAGCCGGTGGTGAGCGAGACCGCCAGCGCCGCGCGGGCGGGAGTCGCGCCGAACGCCGCGGACAGGCTGGGCAGCAGCGCCTGCGCGTTGTACATCGAGGCGAAGGTGGTGAGCCCGGCCGCGAACAGCGCAACGGTGATCCGGCGGTCGTGTGCCGCGTCGCTCGTGCGTCGCTCGATGGTGCTTGCCGTGCCGGTCATGGCTACCTCCTGTTCTCAGCATTGCCACCGCCACTTCCGAAAGGAAATGAATAATGAACAGGGACTTGATGCAGTAGATGCATATAGGGAGGCAGCGAGGTGCTCGGCGAAGATTTGCAGTGGTTCACGACACTCGCGGAACTGGAACGGATGAGCGCGGCCGCGGAACGCCTGCACATCGCCCAGCCGACGCTCTCGCGGATGCTCGCCAGGCTGGAGCGCAGGCTCGGTGCGGAATTGTTCGACCGGCGCGGAAAGCGGATCGCGCTCAACGAATTCGGCCGCGTCTATTACGAACACGCGCGCCGCGCGCAGGCCGAACTCGACGCCGCGGGCCAAGCCGTCGCCGATCTCGCCAATCCCGCGCGCGGCGTGGTGCGGCTGTCGTTCCTGCATTCCTTCGGCGGCTGGCTGGTGCCGCAGTTGATCGCCGGTTTCCGGCGCAACGCGGGCCGGGTCACCGTGACGTTGCGCCAGGGCGCCGCCGAGAAGATCACCCGCCAAGTGCTCGACGGCGCGGCCGACCTCGCCGTCGTCTCGCCGCGCCCGTCCGCGCCCGGCCTCGGCTGGCGCGGCCTGCTGCGCCAGCCGCTGGTCCTCGCCGTGCCCGCCGAGCATCGGCTGGCCGGGCGCAGACAGGTTCGCCTCGCCGACCTCGGCGGCGCCGAGTTCATCACCATGCATCCCGGGTTCGGCATGCGGCGCATCTTCGACGAACTCTGCGCGGCCGCGGACATCCGCCCGCGCGTCGCCTTCGAGGCGAGCGACCTGGTCACCGTCACCGGACTGGTCTCGGCGGGGCTCGGCGTCGCGTTGCTCCCGCTGGCGGATCCCGCACCCTCCGCCGCGCGCTCGGGCCTGGCGCTGGTTCCGCTGGCCGACGAGGGCGCGCGGCGCGAGGTGGGGCTGATCTGGTCGGCCGCCGCGGCGCCGTCGGACGCGGTGCGACGCTTCCGTGACTTCGCCGAGGATTGGTCCGACGGCCACGGGGGAATATCCAGCACACGGCGGGAATGGCCGCCGCATCGGTAGCCGTTTATTCACTGTGCGCTGTCGGTGGGGCGCGTTAAACTTTTGTCATTCCCCAGGCAGTCGAGACCGGAAAGCAGGCTGTAACCACTTTTGCGAACACAAGGCGAGATCGGCGACCCGACCAACCCCACAGCAGGCATTGGCGCCCGCGACAACGGCTCGGGCCCCGCAGCGCGCACAGTGCGCTCCAGCATCGAACTCGCTCCCGAATCCGTGTTCCCCTTCCTCGGTTCGGCCGACCAGAATCTGCGTGAGCTCGAGCAGTTGCTCGACGCGGACATTCACGTTCGCGGCAATTCCGTGACCCTCACCGGCAAGGCGGCCGACGTCGCCCTCGCCGAGCGGGTCATCGAACAGCTCATCGCGCTGACCGGCCGCAACAGGGTGGTGACGCCGGAGGCGGTGCGGCACACGGTGTCGATGCTGACCGAAGGTTCCTCGGATTCCCCCGCGGAAGTGCTGAGCCTGGACATTCTGTCCCGGCGCGGCAAGACCATCCGCCCCAAGACGCTGAACCAGAAGCGCTACGTCGACGCGATCGACGCCAACACCATCGTGTTCGGCATCGGTCCCGCGGGTACCGGCAAGACCTACCTGGCCATGGCCAAGGCCGTGCAGGCGTTGCAGACCAAGTCGGTCAACCGGATCATCCTGACCCGTCCCGCCGTCGAGGCGGGCGAGCGGCTCGGCTTCCTGCCCGGCACGCTCAACGAGAAGATCGACCCGTATCTGCGGCCGCTCTACGACGCGCTGCACGACATGATGGACCCCGAGGCGATCCCGAAGCTGATGGCCGCGGGCGTCATCGAGGTCGCGCCGCTGGCGTACATGCGCGGGCGCACGCTGAACGACTCCTTCATCATTCTCGACGAGGCGCAGAACACCACCGCCGAGCAGATGAAGATGTTCCTGACGCGTCTCGGCTTCGGCTCCAAGATCGTGGTCACCGGCGACATCACCCAGGTCGACCTGCCCACCGGCGCCCGCTCGGGCCTGCGTGCCGCGTCGGAGATCCTCACCGAGATCGAGGACATCCACTTCGCGGAGCTCACCAGCAGCGACGTCGTCCGGCACCGCCTTGTCTCCGACATCGTCGACGCCTACGACCGCTGGGAGGCCACCCGGCCGCAGGTCACTCCGCACTACCCGGGCAACCGCGCCCAGCGCCGCGCCGCCAGCCGCGACCGCCGCTGACCGTCGCACACACCCCAGCCGATCGCACCGGCCGCCGACCTTCATCGGCGGCCGGTCACGTCAGTCGGCCCACACACAGGTCGGATGAAGGTCGCCTTCGGTTGGTCTGGCGGGATGACGGTGGCCTTCGGTCGGCGCTGGTCCGCCTTCGCTCCGGCCATGCGCGGGGCTGCGGACGGACTGCGTCCGGCTGCGTCTAATAGGCTGTTCAGGTGAGCATCGAGATCGCCAACGAGTCGGGTATCGACGTACCCGAAGAAGACCTGGTCAGTGTTGCGCGGTTCGTGATCGCCCGGATGGACGTCCATCCGGCGGCCGAGCTGTCGATGGTGCTCGTCGATCTCGACACCATGGCCGACCTGCACATGCGCTGGATGGACCTGCCAGGTCCCACCGATGTGATGTCCTTCCCGATGGACGAGCTCGAGCCGGGCGGCCGGCCGGACAGCCCGGAGCCGGGCCCGTCGATGCTCGGCGACATCGTGCTGTGTCCGGAGTTCGCGGCGGCGCAGGCGCGCAAGGCGGGGCATTCGCTCGAGCACGAGCTCGCGTTGCTCACCGTGCACGGCGTGCTGCACCTGCTCGGCTACGACCACGCGGAGCCGGAGGAGGAGAAGGAGATGTTCGCGCTCCAGGCCCGCCTGCTCGAGGAGTGGTACGAGAGCCTGCGCGAGGCACGGCGGCGCGCCGAACTCGCCGAGCGCGACGCCCGCCTGCTCGGCAAGGCCGGCTTCACCGGACCCGGAGACGCGCTGGGTCCGGCGTGAGTTCACCGACCCTGATCCTGCTCGCCGTCTTGCTGGTGCCCGCGGGCGGCCTGTTCGCCGGCGTGGACGCGGCGCTGAACACGATCTCCCCGGCCCGCCTCGGCGACATGGTGCGCGCCGATCGGCCGGGCGCCGCGCGGTTGACCCGCATCATCGCCGACCGCGCCCGCTACGTGAACCTGATGGTGCTGCTGCGCGTGCTGTGCGAGATCGGCGCGACGGTGCTGCTCGCCGCGGCGCTCATCGGGATATGGAACGACAACTGGGCGCTGGTGATCACCGCCGTGGTGATGGTGCTCGTCGACTACGTGGTGATCGGTGTCGGCCCGCGCACCCTCGGCCGTCAGCACGCCTACTCGCTGGCGTTGGCCGCCGCGCTGCCGCTGCAATTCATCGGCGCGCTGCTCGGCCCGATCAGCAGGCTGCTGATCCTGATCGGTAACGCGATCACCCCCGGTAAGGGTTTCCGCAACGGTCCCTTCGCCTCGGAGATCGAGCTGCGCGAGGTCGTCGAGATGGCCAGCGAGCGCGGCGTGGTGGCCGACGACGAACGCCGCATGATCCAGTCGGTGTTCGAACTCGGCGACACCGCCGCCCGCGCGGTGATGGTGCCGCGCACCGAGATGGTGTGGATCGAGGCGGACAAGACGGCGGCGCAGGCCATGTCGCTCGCGGTGCGCAGCGGCCACTCCCGCATCCCGGTGGTCGGCGAGAACGTCGACGACATCCTCGGCGTTGTCTACCTGAAAGATCTTGTGCCGTACGCGGATCGCAGCCGCAAGGTGCGGGTGCGCGACGTGATGCGCACCGCGGTGTTCATGCCCGACTCCAAGCCGCTGGACGACCTGCTCGACGAGATGCAGCGCCGCCGCAACCACATGGCGCTGCTCGTCGACGAATACGGCGGCATCGCGGGCCTGGTGACCATCGAGGACGTGCTCGAGGAGATCGTCGGCGAGATCGCCGACGAATACGACATCGACGAGACACCGCCGGTCGAGGAACTCGGCGAGGGTCGCTTCCGGGTGTCGGCGCGGTTGTCGGTGGAGGATCTCGGCGAGCTCTACGGCATGGAGATCGAGGACGAGGACGTCGACACCGTGGGCGGTTTGCTCGCGCACGAACTCGGCAGGGTGCCGCTGCCCGGTTCGAAGATCGTGGTGCACGGGCTGGTGCTGCGCGCCGAAGGCGGACCGGATTCGCGCGGCCGGATGCGGGTCAACACGGTCCTGGTGCGCAAGGCGGCGGAGAAATCCGAGAAAGCGGGCGCAGCGGTGGCCGAGGGCGCAAAATCCAACGGCGGCAAGCGCAATGGCAACAAGGACGAGGACGGAGCAACCGATGACTGAACTGGACGCCGAGGACACCAAACTGCTGACCCTCGCGCGCGGCGCGATGGGCCGCACCGGCGGGACGGGCGGCGCGGCGATCCGCGACGCCGACGGCCGCACCTACGCGGCGGGCGAGGTGGATCTGCACGCGCTGCGGCTGACCGCGTTGCAGGCCGCGGTCGCTGCCGCGATCTCCAGCGGCGCTGAGGGTTTCGAGGCGGCCGTGGTGGTCGGTGGCCGGTTCTCCGACGCCGGTGTCGCCGCGGTGCGCGAGGTCTCCGGCGAGGCGCGGATCATCTTCACCGATCGCGCGGGCGCGGTGTTCGACATCGTCGACGACGCGGCGGGTGTCGAGGTGCAGGGTGGCTGACAACTCCGGCTCCACCGAATTCCGTTCCGGTTTCGTCTGTTTCGTCGGCAGGCCGAACACCGGCAAGTCGACGCTGACCAACGCGCTCGTCGGCGCGAAGATCGCGATCACCTCCTCGCGACCGCAGACCACCCGCCACACCATCCGCGGCATCGTGCACCGCGACCACGCGCAGCTGATCCTGGTCGACACGCCGGGTCTGCACCGACCGAGGACGCTGCTCGGGCAGCGGCTCAACGACCTCGTGCGGGATACCTATTCCGAGGTCGACGTGATCGCGATCTGTATCCCCGCCGACGAGAAGATCGGACCGGGTGACCGCTGGATCGTGCAGCAGATCAAGCAGATGGCGCCGAAGACCACGGTGCTCGGCGTGGTCACCAAGATCGACAAGGTGGGTCGCGAGCAGGTCGCCGCGCAGCTGCTCGCCGTCTCCGAGCTGCTCGGTCCGGAGGCCGAAGTGGTGCCGGTGTCGGCGGTCAAGGGCGAGCAGGTCGAGGTCCTCGTCGACGTGATCGCCTCGAAAATGCCGGAGGGCCCGGCCTTCTACCCCGACGGCGAACTCACCGACGAGCCCGAGGAAACCCTCATGGCCGAGCTCATCCGCGAGGCCGCGCTGGAGGGCGTGCGCGACGAGCTGCCGCACTCGCTCGCCGTGGTGATCGAGGAGGTTCTCCCGCGCGAGGAGAACGAGGAGATGCTGGACGTGCACGCGCTGCTGTACGTCGAACGTCCCAGCCAGAAGGCCATCGTCATCGGCAAGGGCGGCAGCCGCCTCAAGGAGGTCGGCACCAACGCGCGCAAGCAGATCGAGCACATCCTCGGCGTGCGGATCTATCTGCACCTACACGTCAAGGTCGCCAAGGACTGGCAGCGCGATCCGAAACAGCTGGGCAAGCTGGGCTTCTGAGCAAACGGTCCGTTCGCGGACCGCGAACTCGAGCGAACAACCCGCCCGAGTCCGATTTGTACCGGTACAGTCCCGTTTGACGCCCGGGTGTGCGTCGCAGCAACGCATTCCACGGGGGAGGCCGTCGAATTGACCGATACCGCCAACGATGTCCCCAAGCTGCTCGAGCTGCTACGCGCGCTCGAGGTGCCCGACGCGAAGCCGCGGGTGTTCCGCACACTGCTGCGGCGCAGGCGTCCGCTGCCGCGCCCGGTCGTCGGTCTGGTCGGCGCGGGCGCGGGCGGCGCGTTGCTCGTCGAGATCTACCGTTGGCTCGGGGAATCCGGTGGCAGGCGGGCGACGCCGCGGGCGCGGGTCGATCTCCAAGCGGCGGATCTGCCGCCCGACGCGCTCACGCCGGACCCGAACGCGACGGGTGAGGAGATCCAGGGGCACTGCCTGCCCATCGTGCAGCGGCTGGTCGAGGGCTTCTCCACCGATGACACGGCGATGGGACCGATCAAGTTCCCGCGCTACCGCACCGCGGATTGGCTGACCCGCCAACGTGTTACGAGCGACGAGACCGAGGCCACGGTCGAACTGCGTTCGCGGCTGCCGCGCCTGCTGCGCAGCGGTTCCCCTACCGACCGCTCCGATACCGCCGAGGGCGTCAGCGGCGACACCATCTCCCGGCTGGTGTTCGGTGTGCTCGCGCTGTGGCCGGTCCTGCGGCTGTGGCTGTGGATCAGCGGGCGCATCCCCGGCATGTCGAAGGTCACCCGCTGGTTCATGCGCCAGCGCTACCTCGCACCCGAATTGTCCGACAGCTTCCTGGGTTTCGCGACCCGGCTGACCGCGTCGCGGCGCAGCGACGAGGACGAGAAGCAGGTCGCCAAGCTGCTGGTGCACGCCTTTCTCGAGGACATGCGCGACGCCTACCGCAAACGGTTGTGGCGGCCGTCGAGTTGGCGGCGCACCGCGTATCCGGTGGCGCTGCTCGGTGGCGTCGAGCGCGACAGCGACGCGGAGCGGCTGATCGGCTGGATCAACGACATCCGCAACGAGACCGGGCATTTCGATCCGCTGGTCGTTCTCGCCTGCCTGGCGTACGACCCCGGCCAGACCGCCGACACCGCCGAATCGTCGACGCCGGAACTGGCACTGATCGGCGACCTCCAGCACCTCGACACTCTCGAAAGTCTCGTCGACCGACCGTATTCCGGGCAGCAGCCGGATCCGTTGCTGCGCTGGCTGCGCGACATCGACAACATGCGCACCAACCGGTCCGAGCACGCGTGGTTCCTTCCGCTGCGAGTGCGGCTGCCCGATCCGCTCGACGGCCGCGTCCGCGACCCCAACCTGGCGCACCTCGCGGTGCCGCCCGCGCCGCCGCTCGCGGCACGTAAGTGGTTCGTCGCGATGTGCGTGCTGATTCCGATCGCGCTGCTGGTGGCCGCCGCGCTGGTCTACATTCCGCCGCTGCGCGGCGCGCCGTGTGCGCACTGGCCGTGGACGCCGGGTATCGCGGTGCAGCAACGCGACGGCGAGTGCGTCGGCTACAGCGACAACGCCGACCAAGTCTTCACCGACGACCCGGAACTGACGGCGATGCAGCGCGAGGTCTTCCGGCTCAACGTCGCCGCCGCCGACGCGCGCCGCGACAACCCGCGACGGCCGATCATCACGCTGATCTACTTCTCCGGGCTCAGCTACGTGGACACGAACGTGCGCTACCCGCACGCGCAGGTCGAGGAGCTCGCCGGACTCGCCGTGCAGCAGCGTCGCGCGCTGCTCGCCTCCGACGAGTCCGAACCGCTGCTGCGCGTCGTCGTCGCCAACGGCGGCTCCGATATGCGGCACGCGACCTGGGTGGTGGACCACCAGCTGCGGGGTCTGCTGAACGATGAACCCGGCATCCTCGGGGTGGTCGGCATGGATCGCAGCAACGCCGAAACCCGCCGTGCCATCGGACGACTCGGCGAACTCGGTGTTCCGGTGGTCGCGACGACGCTCTCCGCCGACGGACTGGAGAAGTCCTCGCCGCTGTATTTCCAAGCGGCGCCGAGCAATACGACGCAGGCGCGACTGATCGCGGACTACGTGCAGGGCGCGCGCCATCCGGCGGGCGCGCCGCGGGCGGGTCAGCCGCGCTACAACCAGGTCGCCATCTACCACCCCAAGGCGGACGGCGACATCTACGTCGAGACTCTCGTCGAGGATCTGCGCGGCGAACTGGAGCGCCGCGGCGTGCCGTATCGCCGCATGGAGTGGACCGAACAGCAGGAGCTGAATCGCTTCCCCGCCCCCTGCGAGACAACGGATTTCGATCGCGGCACCCTGCTGTTCTTCGCGGGACGCAACGACGATTTCGCGACCTTCGCCAAATCGGTCAGCCGCGGCTGCCTGACCGGTGAGTCGCCCGCCATCCTCGGCAACGACACGGTGACCCGGCTGATCACCGATCAGAAGGCGATGGCCGCGCTGCCCGCCAATCTGTCGGTCCGCTACGTCGCCAAGGCGGCGCCGGTGATGCTCGGCGGCGCCGAATGTATCCGCGGCAACGGCGAACTCGGCGACGAGCCGGTCGCGTTCGACTACCAGCAGCTGTGCGCCGAGCTGGCCGTGCTGATCGACGACCTGCGCGCCTACCCGCAGATGGCCGACTATCAGCCGTCGTGGCCCGGTGATCGAACCGGTCTCGCCTACGACGTGGTCGGGCTGTTCCTGCGCGCGGTGCGCACCGGGCCGCAACACACCGACGGTTCGATCAACCGCACCGCCGTGGCGATGCAGTTGCGCGAGATGGACTATCGCGGTGTCACCGGCACACTCGGCTTCTCGACCAGCCGGGTCGCGGACGGGTCGTCGATCGCGGTGCTCGTCACCGCGGGCGTCGGGCAGCCGGGTCCGCAGCAATGCCTGGTGATGTCGCCGCGGCCCGCCGAAGGGGACGGGTGTCCGTCGGGCACGAAGAGCGCGTCGGAGGACTGGTCGCCGCCGCGGCGTTGAGCACGCCGTTGCGGCTCGGTGGGATGGTCCGCCGGGCGGTGCGTGTCATTCAGTGAAAACGGATCGGTGACCGCGCGGAGCTCACGTCCGCGCGAAGCTGACCAACCGCCCTGGCCGAGCGACCAGCTCGGTCCGGGCGCTCACCACCACGGTTCGGGCCGGTGGCGGTCCCAGCGCAGCTCGGACTCCAGTTGCGCCGCAACGGAAATCAGCAGCGGTTCGGTGGCCGCGGTGCCCATCAGCTGGGCGCCGACCGGCAAGCCCGCCTCGGTGAAACCGGCGGGCACGTTCACGCTCGGCCATCCGAGCACGTTCCACGGCCAGGTGTAGGGGCAGGCGGCGGTGATGAGGTTGTTGGTGGCGTTGACGCCGATGCCGTCGATCTCCTCGGCGCGCGGCGGGGGAGTGGCGGTGGTGGGCGCGAGCACCAGGTCGTAGTCGTTGAAGAAGGTGCCGATGCGCTTGTGCAGCAACGGTTCCGCCTGCCGTGCGGCGAAGAGGGCGGGCCCGCCGAGCACCCGGCCGAAGCGGACGTTGGCGCGGGTGCGTGGGTCCACCTCCGCGCCCGGCATCCGGTCGTGCATGGAGCGAATGCCCGCCATCGAGCGCGGCAGGAACGAGGCGCCGATGAGCAGTCCGTAGTGCAGGTCGGCGACGGTGACCGAATGCCCGAGCTTGCGCAAGGCCGAGGCGATGCCCCGCACCGCGGCGCGCACCTCCGGGTGCAGCGTCGTCTTGGTCGCGGTGAACGGAATACGCAGGGACAGTGCGATTCTCAGTCGTCCAGGGTCACGGCCGACGGCGTCGGAGGCGCGAATCGGTTCGGGGGTGTGGCGGTCGCCCTTGTGCGGTCCCGCCGCCGCGTCCAGCAGCAGGGCCGCGTCGGCCACCGTGCGTGCCAGCGGCCCGTTCACCGTGAGGCCCTGGAACGCTTCGGCTTCCGGCCACGTGGAGATGCGGCCGCGCTGGGGTTTGATGCCGACGAGGTTGGTCCACGCCGCCGGGATGCGGATCGAGCCCGCGCCGTCGGAACCCAGTGCGGCGGGCACCAATCCGGCCGCCACCGCGGCCGAGGAGCCGCCAGAGGAACCGCCAGGGGTGTGCTCGCGGTGCCACGGGTTGCGGGTGTGCCCGAAGGCCGCGCCGCTGGTGAACGGCAGCTGGCCGAGCTCGCAGGTGTTGGTCTTGCCGACGATCACCGCGCCCGCCGCGCGTAGTCGCCGAACCGACTCGGCGTCTTCGGTTTTCGGCGTGAAGCTGCCGCCGCAGCCGAATGCCGTCGGCTCACCGGCGATGTCGGTGTCGTCCTTGACGGCGATCGGCACGCCGAGCAGCGGAAGGCGCTCGCCCGCGGCCAGTCGACGGTCGGCCTCGGCCGCCTCCGCCAGCGCGCGGTCCCTGCGGACCACCCGGAACGCGTTGAGCGTCGGCTGGCTCGCCTCGATCCGGTCGAGCACCGCGGCCACGGCCGCGGTGGAGCTGACCGTGCCCGCCGCGAGCGCGCCGGCCAACTCGGCGAGACCGGGATCGCCCTCGGGCGTCGCACCCGCGGTGGGTTCCGGTTCGTCGGCAGGCCTGAGCGCTCGTTTCGGCACCGTCATGTGAGCTCCCTCTCTTCGGTCGTCCGGTGTGAACCGTAGCGCTGTATTGGACGACCGTCCACATGGGTTATCGCAGCGCGGCCCCGAAGCGCATCACCGCAGGGCATGGCTGTTTCCGCTGTAGACATACATACGGTATGTATGTAACAGTGGACGGGACGCCCGACCTCTGGAGGAAGCCATGGGAATCAGCCCGTCACTCGGTCCAGCGCACGAAATCGACCTGCCCGGCGGCCGCGTCCGCTACCACGAGACCGGCACCGGCGCGCCCGTCGTCTTCGTGCACGGCCTGCTCGTCAACGCCGACCTCTGGCGCGCGGTGGTGCCCGCCGTCGCCGCCGAGGGGTACCGCTGCCTGACACCCGACTGGCCGCTCGGCTCGCACTCGATCCCGGTGCCCGAGGCGGACCTGACGCCGACGGGCGTGGCCGACCTGATCGCCGCCTTCCTGGAGCGGCTCGACCTGACCGACGTCACCCTGGTCGCCAACGACACCGGCGGCGCCATCACCCAGGTGTTGCTGGCGCGGAACACCGCACGCATCGGCCGCGTGGTGCTCGCCTCGGTGGACAGTCACGAGAACTTCCTGCCGCGGCCGTTCACCCTGCTGCCGCTGCTGGCCAGGGTGCCGGGTTCGATGCGCCCGCTCACCGAGACGTTGCGCCTGCGCGCGCTGCACCGGCTGCCGCTCGCCTTCGGCTGGGTGAGCAAGCGACCGGTGCCCGCCGAGTTCGTCGACTCGTATCTGTTGCCGAGCCGTCGCTCCGGCGCCATTCGAAAAGACCTGCGGCGCTTCCTGAAATCCGCGCACCGCCGCTACACGCTTGACGCCGCGACCCGGTTCGGGAACGTCCGGCTGCCGGTGCTGATCGTGTGGGCACGCGAGGACAAGCTGTTCCCCGTCACCTACGCCGAGCGGCTGGCGCGCGAGTTCCCCTACGCCACCCTCGAACTCGTCGACGACTCCTACACCTTCCTGCCCGAGGATCAGCCCGAGTTGCTCACCCAGCGGATTCTGGAGTTCACTCGGCTGCATGCCACGCCGTAGCCAGGAGGACCGCTCCCGCACGACAAGGGCCGCCCTGGAAGAGGCGGGGCGGCGCCTGTTCGCCGAACGCGGTTTCGCGGCGACCTCCGCCGAGCAGTTGGTGACCGAAGCGGGCGTCACCCGCGGCGCGCTGCACCACCACTACGGCGACAAGCGCGGGCTGTTCCGCGCGGTGCTCGAACGGCTCGAGTCGGACAGCACCGCGGAGATCCGCGCGGCCATCGCCGCCCTCGATCCCGACGACATCCTCACCTCGATGGCCGTCGGCATGAACGTCTTCCTCGACATCTGCCAGCGCCCCGAGATGATCCGCATCGCGCTCTACGACGCGCCTGCCGTGCTCGGCTGGGAGGAGTGGCGGGCTTTCGAGGCGCGGCACGGGCTCGGCTTGATCGTCGCCGAGCTGGAGCGGGCCCGCGCCGCCGAACTCATCGCCGACGCGCCCGTCGACATCCTGGCCCGGCTGCTGCTCAGCGCCGTGACCGAGGCGGGGTTGATCGTCGCGCATGCCGAGGACAAGGAAGCCGCACGCGCGCAGGCCCAGCAGTCGCTGCTGTTGCTGGTCGCGGGTTTGTTGCGTACCTGACCCGCGCGGCAGGTACGTCTTCGCCGGGGCGAGGCGGCCGCGGGCTGTCGCCGGTCCGTGGGAGGATGAGCACGTGCGTTTGTATCGGGATGAGGCGGTCGTGGTGCGCCAGCACAAGCTGGGTGAGGCGGACCGCATCGTCACGCTGCTGACGCGTCAGCACGGCCTGGTCCGGGCGGTCGCCAAGGGGGTGCGGCGGACCAAGTCCCGGTTCGGCGCCCGGTTGGAGCCGTTCTCCTACATCGACGTGCAGCTGCATCCCGGCCGCACGCTCGACACCGTCACCCAGGTGCACACCGTCGAATCCTTCGCCGCCGACATCATCGACGACTACGGCCGCTACACCACCGCCTGCGCGGTGCTGGAGACCGCCGAACGCCTCGCGGGCGAGGAACGCGCGCCCGCACCGCGCCTGCACGCGCTGACCGCGAGCGCACTGCGCGCCATCGCCGCCAAACAGCGCCCGCACGAACTCATCCTCGACGCGTTCCTGTTGCGCGCCATGGGATTCGCGGGCTGGGCGCCCGCGCTGGACGAATGCGCCAAGTGCGCGACACCCGGCCCGCACCGCGCCTTCCACGTGGCGGCGGGCGGCGCGGTGTGCGTGCACTGCCGCCCGCCCGGCGCGGCCACCCCGGCTCCCGGCGTGCTGGATCTGCTCGTCGCCCTGTTGAAAGGGGAGTGGGACTACATCGCGACGGTGCCCGATTCGGTCCGCCGCCAGGCCAGCGGACTGGTCGCCGCCCATCTGCAATGGCATCTGGAGCGCCAGCTGCGGACGTTGCCCCTGATCGAGCGCACCAAGACGCCGACGCCCGCCGGACACGTCGGCTGAGCTTTCGCCCTGATCGCGGGCGTGCTCGCCGGGTCGACCGGGCGATCCGCGGAGGTCTTCGCTGCTCCCGAGCCGGATCAGGCAGGATGGAGGCCGTGATCCTCCGTCGAGACTCCTCCACCGCGACAAGGCCGAGCAGCGGGCAGCAGAACCGCGTCGTCCGCCCGCCGTCGCCGCACCCCTCGGGCGCTCGGCCGCCGCAGCTGCCCCCGGAACTGGTTCCCAACCACGTGGCGCTGGTGATGGACGGCAACGGCCGGTGGGCGCAGGAGCGCGGACTGCCGCGCACCGCGGGGCACGAGCGCGGCGAGGCGGTGCTGATGGACACCGTCGAGGGCTGTATCGAGATCGGCGTGAAGTGGCTCTCGGCCTATGCCTTCTCCACCGAGAACTGGCGGCGCAGCCCCGACGAGGTGCGCTTCCTGATGGGCTTCAACCGCGACGTGATCCGCCGCCGACGCGACGAGATGCACGAGATGGGTGTGCGGGTGCGCTGGGCGGGACGGCGCCCGCGCCTGTGGCGCAGCGTGATCAAGGAGCTGGAGACCGCGGAGGAGCTCACCAAGGACAACACCACGATGACGCTGACGATGTGCGTCAACTACGGCGGTCGCGCCGAAATCGCCGACGCGGCAAGGGAAATCGCGCGACGCGTGGCGGCGGGCGAGATCGATCCGGAGAAGGTCACCGAGGCCACCGTCGCGCAGTTCCTCGACGAGCCCGACATGCCCGACGTCGACTTGTTCCTGCGGCCGTCCGGCGAGTTCCGCAGCTCGAACTTCCTCATCTGGCAGTCGGCCTACGCCGAATACGTGTACCAGGACACCCTGTTTCCCGACTTCGACAGGCGCAACCTGTGGGAGGCCTGCCTCCAGTACGCTTCGCGTGACCGCCGCTTCGGCGGCACCAAGTGAACGGCGGCACGGAGATGGACGCGGCGGTCACCCCCGATCAGGAACTCCAGGCGCGGGCGGGCGCGTGCCTGGACCAGTACGACATCGACGTGCGCGTCGACCCGGAGGGTTCGCTCGGCTTCGAGTACGAGGGCGCGCTGTGCTCGCTGCGCGCGGTGAACCTGGCTCCCGGCCTCGACGTGGTGTCCATGACCTGCGTGCTTGCCTGGGATCGTCCGCTGAAACCGCAGCTGCACAAGCGAGTCGCGGAGCGCAACAACAACTTGCAGTTCGGCTCGCTCACCGTGATCGGTCACGGCAAACTCGCCGATGTCATCCTGCGCTACACCTTCCCCGCCGCGGGCCTCGACGACCAGGCGCTGACCACCATGCTGCTGCTCGTCCTGTCCGGCGCGGGCCGGGCGCGCCAGGGTTTGCTGCCCTGACCTTCCCGGCCGCGACTTCGGTACTACGCCCTGGCGCGGGCGTCTGATCGGCGAATGCTGTGCAGTCGCTGTCGCGCCGATGGCAGGATCGGGGGATGCGCACCGAGGAGGGCTCTGGTCTCGCGGCACGCTCCGACGACGGACGGTCGTTCGTCGTCGCCGACGCGGGCGGCAGCGCGTTCGTCGCCGGTTCGCTGGTGGTCGTGGTCGCCGAAGGTCGCCGCCAATTGGCGCTGGTCGAGGAGCGATCCGAGACCACCCCCGCACGGTTGCGCGGCAGGCTGATCGGGGAACTCCACGACGAGGGCATCGATACCAGGTCGAGTCACGCCTTCGAGCGCGGACAGCTCGCCGCCGCGGACGCGCGGACCGTCGAGACCTTGCACGAGACCACCGGCGCCCGGCTCGAGGTCGGCGTGAACCTGACCGCGCCGGGCGGTCCGGCGCGGCTGTTGCCGAAGCGGTTCAACCGGCACACCTTCTGGTGCGGACAGAGCGGCTCGGGCAAGACCTACGCGCTGGGCGTCGTGCTCGAACAGCTGATCGCGCACACCGCGGTGCCGGTGGTGATCTTCGATCCGAACGCCGACTTCGTCCGGCTCGGCGAGCTACGGCCCGGCGCCGCGGGTCCCACCGCGGAAGCCTTGCGGGAGCGCGAGATTCGGGTATTGCGCCCGAATGCGGAGACCGGCAAACTGCGCGTCCGGTTCCGCGAGCTGCCGATCGCGTCCAAGGCCGCCGTGCTGCGCGTCGACCCGATCGCGGACCGGGAAGAGTTCAACGAGCTGCTGCACCTCGGGACGGTGCTGGAATCCGGTGAGCTGGGCCAGATCCTGCCGCGGCTGCGTGCCGACGGGTCGGCCGTGCAGCAGCGCCTCGCGATGCGAATCGAGAACCTGGGCCTGCTGGACTGGGAGGTGTGGGCCTGGGGTGACGCCGCCGTCACCGAGGTCGTCGCCGCCCGGCCGGACGTCACGGTGCTCGACCTCGGCGGCTTCTCGACGCCCGAGCAGTACCTCGTCGTCGCGCTGTCCCTGCTCGACGATCTGTGGGCGCGCCGCGAGGAGCGCCGCCCGGTGCTGCTCGTCATCGACGAGGCGCACAATCTGGCCTCGCCGCGCCTTGATTCGCCGATCGCGGTCGCGGTGCGTGAACGCCTGATCCAGATCGCCGCCGAGGGTCGCAAGTACGGGCTGTGGCTGCTGCTGTCGACCCAGCGTCCCTCGAAGGTACATCCCGGAATCCTGTCCCAGTGCGACAACCTCGCGCTGATGAAGACGACCTCCCCTGTCGACCTCGCCGAACTCGGCACGTATTTCGGGTACGCGCCGACCGCCCTGCTCGAGCGGTCGCCGTGGTTCCGGCAGGGCGAGGCGCTGTTCGCGGGCGGGTTCGTCCCCGCGCCCTCGCTGGCGAAGGTCCGCGCCCGGCTCACGCCCGAGGGCGGCGGCGATGTGGAAGTGCCGCTGCGCTGAGTGGATTCGGCACCCGCGCGGAGCGCCCTCAGCGGGCGACGGGCTTGCCGACCGGGATGAGCAGGTCGACGCCGCGGGCGAGGGTGTCGGGGTCGAGGTCTTCCAGGATCAGGTGTTGCAGGATGAAGCCGGGCAGGAAGCCGATGATCGCCTTGGCAACGGCGTCGGTGTCGGCGTCCTGCGGTAGCCAGCCCTGCTCGCACATGCGCACCGCGTAGTCGCGCCAGAGGTCGCGCATCGCATGCATGGTCTCGCGCACGGGCTCGGCCGCCCCGTCGTGCACCAAGGCCAGCGCCCACGCCTGCGGCGCCAGGCGCACCGGGCCGTCGGGTCCGCTCCGCCGGACCACTTCCTCGGCGATGCCGCGCACCAGCTGCGCCGGCGTCGGCAGCGGGTCGGTGCGCACCGCCTCCGCTATCGCGGCCCGCAAGTCGACGGTGGTCTGGGTGGCCAACGCCGCGATGATCTCGTTCTTGCTCTTGAAGTAGCGGTAGACCGCGCCGGCCGAGAGCCCCGATTCGGTGAACACGTCCTGCATCGAGGTTTCGAAGAAACCCTTGCGGGCGAAGCACAGCCGCGCGGCGTCGAGGATCTGCTGTCTGCGGCGTTCCAGGTGTTCTTCGCTGACTCGGGGCATGAGCCCAAAGTAAAACGAATATCCGTTCTTGACAAGCCGCCGGGGCCGTGCGACGGTAAGGGCATCGAAAGAGAACGAGCATTCGATTTATTGGGAGAACGTCATGAAAACCATGCAGCGAGCGGTCGCCCTTGGCCTCGGCGCGGCCCTGCTCCAGGCGCTGATGCTGATCGCCTTCGCATGGCCCGCGGCCAATATCGCGCCGCGTGACCTGCCCATCGCCGTCGCCGGTCCGCAGGCCGCCGTAGTCGCCGAACGGCTCGGGCAGCGCGACCCCGACGCCTTCGAGATCACCACCTCGGCCGATGCCGCGGCCGCGCGCGCCGCCATCGAGGACCGCGAGGTCTACGGCGCGATCGTCACCGGTGGGGGAGCGCCGACGGTACTTGTCGCCTCCGGTGCGAGCCCCGCGGTGGCGCAGCAGCTCACCGCCATCGCCCAGCAGCTCGCCGGGACGCCGGTTGCCCCGGTCGAGGATGTCGTCGCCTCCGATCCGGACGACCCGCGCGGCGCCGCCTTCGGCGCGATGGTGCTGCCGCTGGTGATGGCGGGCATCGCGGCGGGCGTCCTGCTGAGCCTGCTGATCCCGTCGGTCGGCGCGAAGGTCGCGGGCCTGGTGAGCTTCGGTCTGTTCGGCGGACTGCTGAGCATGGCGATCGCCCAGGGCTGGATGTCGGTGCTGCCGGGCGATTACCTGACGCTGTCGTCGGTCGCCGGGCTGGTGTCCTTCACGGTCGCCGGTGCGGTGGTCGGGCTCGCCGCGGTCCTCGGTCGTCCCGGCATCGGCGTCGCGGCGCTGACCATGCTGCTGGTCGGCAACCCGTTCTCGGCCGCCACCTCCGCGCCGGAGCTGCTGCCGCAGCCGTGGGGCGCCATCGGCCAGCTGCTGCCGCCGGGCGCCGCTGCCTCGCTGCTCCGCTCGGTCGCCTTCTTCGACGGTGCCGGAGCCGGGAAACCGCTTGCGGTGCTGGTGATCTGGGCCGCGGCGGCGCTCGTCCTGCTCGGTGTGGCCGCGCTGCGCGGCCGGGCCGCGGCCGCGCCGGTACCCGCGCAGGCGGCCGAACCCGTTCCCGCCTGATCCGGCAACGAAGAAGGCCACCCGCTTCCTCGGAAGCGGGTGGCCTTCTGCTGTGCGGCCCTGATCCGTCGACGTCGCTCGTCAGTCGCGGGAAGCCTTGGCGCAGCTCCGGCAGGTGCCGAAGACCTCGATGGTGTGGCTCACCTCGGTGAAGCCGTGATCGCACGCGATGGCCTCGGCCCACGCCTCCACCGTCGGTCCCTCGACCTCGACGGTGCGGCCGCAGTGCCTGCAGACCAGGTGGTGATGATGTCCCGTGGAGCACTGCCGGTAGACCGACTCGCCGGAGTCGGTGCGCAGCACGTCGACCAGGCCCGCGTCGGCCAGCGACTGCAAGGTCCGGTAGACCGTGGTGAGCCCGATGCCCTCGCCGCGCTTGCGCAGCTCGTCGTGCAGTTCCTGGGCGGAGCGGAACTCGTCGATGTCACCGAGCAGCGCGGCGATCGCGCTGCGCTGGCGCGTGCTGCGGATGCCGACCGACTTCTGCGGATCCAACGTCTTCTCCTGCACGGATCACCCTTCCTCGGCGTGCGCGACGGCATCGACCACGATATGCGCCAAGTGGTCGTCGACGAGTTCGTAGAGCACCTCGCGGCCGGACCGCTCGCCGTGCACGACGCCCGCCGACTTGAGGATGCGCAGATGCTGGCTCACCAACGGCTGGGTCACGCCGAGCGCGTCCACCAGCTCGTGCACGCAGCGCGGCGACTCGCGTAGCTGTAGCACGATCGCGATGCGCACGGGCGCGGCAAGGGCGCGGAGCAGCTCGCCTGCGTCCTCCAGGACGGTGCGCGCGGGCACCGGCGCGGGTCCGGGGGAGCGATACGGTGTGTGCGAATGCGCGGCGGCCGTCTCGGCGGTCATCGGGAACCAACTCCTTATTGGAAAGCGATCCCATTTTGATATGCACAGGTGCGCATGTCAAACGCGGCCCGCCGGGGGACTACGGACAACCGTCCTCGTTCGGCATCGGAATGTTCGGGTCGAAGTACTCCTCGCTGCGGCGCGCGGGCGGCGTCGCCGACCCCGTCCCGGGAGGGTTGCTATAGGACGGTGCGAGCAAGCCCAGGTGCAACTGCGCGCAGCCGACCGAGTAGTTGAAGCCGTCCACCTCGCCGTACCAGATGCCCATCGAGTCGGCAGCGTACTTCGGGTCGTCGATCCAGCGGAATTCGATCTCCTGGCGGACCAACGCCACGATGTCCATCGGGCCGTCCAGCTTCGCCGGATCGGGTGCCTCGAACGCGTAGGCGACCAGGTAGTTGGTCCGTATGGCCAGCTCGTCCTTGTCGTTGATCGTCGGCGTCATCGATCCGATGACGCGCGGTTGTACGGGCAGCAGCCGGAAGTCCGGCGCGATGCGTTCGGCCACGTACCACGACTCGCGCTCGTGGCCCGGCGCTAGCTCCTCCGCCAGTCGCTCGACCATATGGGGCGCGAGCAACGCGAGCACCGGGCTCAGGTCGCCGGTCTCCAGCACCGTGCGGTCCAGTCGCGCGGTGATGATCAGCTGACGCACCCGCTCCATGAACTGGCCGACCTGCTCGGCGGAGTATCGGCCGACGGGATACGCGGGCGGCGGCTCGATACCGCCCGCACCCTCGCGCCACATGGCGGCGGGGGTGTCGGCGAACGGCCTGGTCGGATCGATATCGGCGTTCTTCCGCAGCGGCGCGGTGGACGTGCTCGAGGTGGTCGCGGCCGGCGCGCTCGCGCTCGGCGCGGTCCCGTCCAGAAAGGTGAAGCCCGCCCACAGCAGCACCACTGCGAGGCTGAGCGCGAGCGTCGACAGCAGCGCGCCGCGGCTGGGCCTGATCAAACGGCGGGCCTTGTGCGCCCTGGTCGCACGCCGGTGATCGCGCAGCGCACGGCGCTCGGCTTCGCGCGCCCAGTCGGCATCGAACAGATCCGGTGGCAGATCGGCCACGGCCCACCCCTGTGTACTACCCGCCGAATCGTTCGGAGCTCAGCGCTCCATCCCGCCCCGGTCGTCTTCGGCAAAAACGTTGGCGCCGGGGCATTCCCGGCGGTCCGTCGGAACATGATCGCACCCACCGGACGATCGCGCGTCCCGGGGTCCGCGGGATGGATGCGCGTACCTTCGCCTCCGCTCCGGTCGTGCGCGGACCACGTCCGCCGGTGCCGATCGGGACGGCTCGCGTGAGCGGGCGTCCGGCACGCGATCCGGTGCAGGTGGCTGGCGGTGCAAACTCGATTGCGCGATGCCGATAGTCTGGAGGTCGGCAATAGGCTTTCGTATAAGCAATTGGCTGTATCGAAATCAATCCGACTCGCAGTGGATGGAGAAATCTCGCGTGGCACCCAAGTCGAAGGTGGACACCGTTGCCAACCTCGCCAAGCGCCGGGGTCTGGTGTACCCGTGCGGTGAGATCTACGGAGGCACCAAGTCGGCATGGGACTACGGTCCGCTCGGTGTCGAGCTGAAGGAGAACATCAAGCGGCAGTGGTGGCGCGCCATGGTCACCAGCCGCGAGGACGTCGTCGGCCTCGACTCGTCGGTGATCCTGCCGCGCCAGGTCTGGGAGGCCTCTGGCCACGTCGAGACCTTCACCGACCCGCTGGTCGAATCGCTCATCACGCACAAGCGCTACCGTGCCGACCACCTGCTCGAGGCGTACGAGGAGAAGCACGGCCACCCGCCCGCCAACGGCCTCGCCGACATCCGCGACCCCGAGACCGGCGACCCCGGCCAGTGGACCGAGCCGCGCAACTTCTCCGGTCTGCTCAAGACCTTCCTCGGTCCGGTGGACGACGAGGAGGGCCTGCACTACCTACGCCCGGAGACCGCGCAGGGCATCTTCGTCAACTACAAGAACGTCGAGACCACCGCGCGCAAGAAGCCGCCGTTCGGTATCGCCCAGATCGGCAAGAGCTTCCGCAACGAGATCACGCCGGGCAACTTCATCTTCCGCACCCGCGAGTTCGAGCAGATGGAGATGGAGTTCTTCGTCAAGCCGGGCGAGGACGAGCAGTGGCACCAGTACTGGATCGACACCCGCATGGCCTGGTACACCGACCTCGGTATCGACCCGGAGAACCTGCGACTCTACGAGCACCCGAAGGACAAGCTGTCGCACTACTCGACGCGCACCGTCGACATCGAGTACCGCTTCCGCTTCCAGGGCAGCGAGTGGGGTGAGCTGGAGGGCGTCGCCAACCGCACCGACTACGACCTCAAGACGCATTCGGAGCACTCCGGCACCGAGCTCAGCTACTTCGACCAGGCGAGTAACGAGCGCTACATCCCGTACGTCATCGAGCCTGCCGCGGGTTTGACGCGTTCGTTGATGGCGTTCCTGGTGGACGCCTACGCCGAGGACGAGGCGCCGAACGCCAAGGGCGGTGTGGACGTTCGCACCGTGCTGCGCTTGGACCGCAGGCTCGCGCCGGTCAAGGCCGCCGTGCTGCCGCTGTCCCGCAACGCCGACCTGACCCCGAAGGCCAAGGACCTCGCCGCCCAGCTGCGCAAGCACTGGAACGTGGAGTTCGACGACGCGGGCGCGATCGGCCGCCGCTACCGCCGCCAGGACGAGATCGGCACCCCGTTCTGCATCACCGTCGACTTCGACACCCTCGAGGACCAGGCGGTCACCATCCGCGAGCGCGACTCGATGGCGCAGGAGCGGATCGCGCTGGACAAGGTCGAGGGCTACCTGGCCCAGCACCTCATCGGCGTCTGAGTTCTGTAGCGACGACCCGCGACCGCCTGCCGGTCGCGGGTCGTCGCGTTTCCGCTCCACTATCATGGGCAACGTATGGTGGGGGTACCATAACCATATGGGTTTGAAGAAGACAACGGTCATGGTCGACGAGACGGACCTGGAGTTGATCAAACAGGCTGCAGCTCGGGAAGGGCGGCCGGAGTCCGAGTTCTTCCGAGAAGCGTTCCACCTCGCGGCGATTCGGAGCCGACGCTGGCAGAACGACTGGGACATTCCGGTCGTCGATCTCGGTCGATCGCTTACCGCCGAAGAGGTTCACCAGAACGTGCAGGATGCGATAACCGACGCCGAAGACCGGTGATCGATGATCCTGATCGGCGATACCTCAGGTCTTGTCGCGGCGTTCAACGCCTCCGATCCCGATCATGAACCGGCACGCACAGTCCTGCAGCAAGCCGCGCTCACCTGTGTTTCTCCGTTGGTGCTGCTCGAGATCGAACACGTGCTCACTCGTAATGTGAACCGCGATGCGGCCTACGGTGTCAACGACTGGTTGCTTGCCCAGGAGCGGACGGGGCGCATCGAGATTCCCGAGGTTACGGCAGCCGTGCTTCGGACAGCGCGCAAAGTGCAGCATCAATACATCGCGCTGCGGCTCGACTTGACCGGAGCTACGAATATCGCGCTCGCGGAGCGGTATGAGACGCCGGATGTGCTGACACTGGATCGGCGCGACTTCCGAGCGGTCACACCGCTGACGTGCCATGACGCGTTTCGGGTGCTGCCCGATGATTTTCGAGTGAGCCCGAGCGGCAAACAGCGTGGTGCACCGCCCGGTTCACGTAGATAGACCGAACCGGCGCGCGGAATTCATCGGTGCACCGCCAACCCCGGCTATCGGCCCGCATCGCGTGGCCGACTGAATGTCACCTCCACCCTGTCCAGGTCGGTCGCGGTGACATTCAGTCGGTCGATTTCACGGGAACATCCCAAAATGCCAGCTCGTGCCGCATGCCTTCGCGGAAGAGGAGTTCGGCGCGTGCGGGGTCGACGCCGGATTCGTCGAGCATCTCGGCGCAGCGGCGGGTCAGCGCGGCGAAGCCCGGATCGGCGTAGGTGTCGACCCAGCGCCGGTAGCGTGGCTCGGCGGGCGGGTCGATGGCGAGCTGCGCGCCGAGGGTCGAGTACCCCCACATGCACGGGTAGAGCGCGGCGAGACCTTCGCCGTAGTTCGCGGCCGAGTCCAACAGGAAGGCGGTGTAGTTCGCGCACGGTTCGCCCTTGGTCGCGCCGTCGAGGTCGGCGCCGAACTCCGCGGCCAGCGAGCGGTGCAGGGCCAGTTCGTCGTGAAAGGTGGCGTGCGCCAAGTCGACCAGATCGCCGAGGTGCGCGGCGGGCGCCTGCCAGGCCAGCCTGCTGAACACCCGCACGTAGTCGAGCAGGAACAGGTAGTCCTGCTCCAGCCACGAACGGAATACCGGCTCGGGCAGATCGCCCGCGGCGATGCCCGCCACGGTTGGATGCGCGCGCTGTTCGGCGACCAACGGACGGCCGATTTCCTCCAGATGTGCGGCGAGACTCATGTCCGTCAGTCTTCCGTACTGCCCGGTTTGCGCAGAACCCGGCGTTGCCGCACCCTGGGCGTTGTGTGGTGGACAGCGGACGATACGGTGCGGGAGCTCGCGCCGTCCGAGCAGCGTTTCGTGCGGCACGCGACCTATACCGGTCGCTCCGTTCTGGTCGAGGGCGAACTCGACATCCCGGCTTTGCGAAGCGCTTTCGAGGCACTGCTGCGCGCCCACCCGATCCTCCGCTGCCGCATCGGCGAGGACGCCGCCGGGACCGGCCACCTGTTGCGCCCGGCGGGGAGCGCGGTGGGCGCGTGGGTGCGCACCGGCGACACCGCGACCGTCCGGCTGCCGGAGGAGTCGCTCGATCCGTCGGTCCAGCTCGCCTACCTCGACGTGGTGACCGAGAACGACCGCGCCCGAGTGACGTTCTACGCCCACCACTCCGTCGCCGACGCGGGCCACTGCGTCGCGCTGCTGGCCAGGCTGTGGGACCGCTACACCGGCGAGGTATCCGGCGTCGTGGAAGATGCTGCGCCGCAGGAATATCCGCGTCCCCTGGAGTGGTACGCCGCCCGGCACGGCATTCCCAGGTCGGCGGTGTCCGGCCTTGAGTCCGCGTCGCGACCGCTGGCGCACCCGCCGGTCCTGCCGCCCGATCCGCCGACGCCCGCGCCCGCCGCGCTGGCCCGGCCGGAACGGACGATCCTCTCACCGGAGGCGACGGCACGGATCGTGGAACTCGGGCGGCGGCACGGCGTCACCGTCAACGCGCTGCTCACCGCCGCGCTGCTGCGGGCGTACGCGGGCGAAATCGGCTTGGAGCCAGGGGATTCCGCTCGCGATGGTGCGTGGCGGCACGGTGCGGGTGTTGGCGAGCCCGGGGATCGCCACGCTGCGGAACGGCGGGATCCGCATTCGTGCGATGTGGGTCGTGGTGATGTCGAGCAGCAGCGTGCTTCGGGGCAGTGCGGTGCGGTATCTGGCGAGCCGGGGGGTCGGTGGGTTGCGGAATGGCGCGATCCGCATTCGCGCGGGGTGGGCCCCGGCGACGCAGAGTCACGAAATCAGCACGGTGCGGGGCCCGGCGAACCGGACGATGAGCGGGATTCGGGGCGGCGCGACTCGTACTCGCACGATGCGCGGCCGGGCGACTCCGTACCGCTGCGCTGTGTGTACCCCGTGGATATGCGCGCACGACTGAACCCGCCGATCGCCGCCGCCGACGGCACCAACATGGCCGGGCTGGCCGCCTTCGCCGCCGACGTCACCACCGCCACCGACGTAATCGAACTGGCGCAACGCATTTCGGCGCGGCTTCGCCACGACCTCGCCGAGGGCATCGTTCAGCAGTCGGTGCTGCACTTCCCGGAGTTCTTCGGGCCCACCGCGATCCACTCGCTGGCCGGACACATCGCGGTGACCAACACCGGCAGGGTGCCGTACTTCCGCACGCCGCCCGGACTCACACTCACCGACTACGAGATCGTCTACCTCTCCGCCCACCCGCGCCCGTCCGCGGGACCGTCGGCGGCCGTCACCTTCCTCGTCTACACCTTCGCCGACCGCCTGTGCGTCGGCGTGCTCGGCGGCGGCCCGCTCGCGGCCCGCTTGCCGTCCGCCGTCGGCCGGGAACTCGCCGATCTGGCAGCGGTCTGCATCGACGTCTGAGCGCCCCGTCGTCCGCATGCTGTCACGCGGCCCGACCGCGGTGGTGACCACCTACGCGGCCATTCTCGACGCGCTCACGGCCGAGTGACGGTGCGGCCACCCGATCGGGGATCGGCTGTCGCGCAAAGGACCTGGCTATGCCCGCTGATTCGTGGACAATGCTGGGGAGACCACGTAGGCGATGAGGCGGAAGCGGGTGTTTCGGCGGTGCGGACGAACGAAGAGAGCGGGGGCCTCGGGGCGGCCGCGGTGGGTGTCGCCGCACTGGGGTTGGGGGAGGCGATCGCCGCGGCCAAGGGCGGATCCCTGATCGACACCGTCGGCCGGGCCATGATCGATACCGCGCCGGTTCCGGTGGTGGAGGCCACCGTCGTGCTGTCGGGCAGGCACGACAAGGCGGTCACCCGGCTCGGTGTCGGCGCGGGCGTGATCGCCTCGAGCGCCGCGGCAGGCGCGCTGCCGCCTCGACTGCGCACACCGGCCGCGCTGACGTTCGGCGCCGGTGCGGCGGCGTTGGCGCTGCGCGAGTCGACGAGGTCCGCGTCCACGGTCGCGGGTGCGTCGGCGGCCGCAGCGGTGCTGGCGGCCGGTTTGCGCAGGCGGCCGCGCGGACTGCTCGGCAAACTGGCGTGGACGGCGGCGGGCGCGGGACTGCTCGCCGCGGCGCGGAAGCTGAACCGCGATCACGATCTCGCACAGGACGGCGTGATTCGGCGCATCGGCCCGTTCGGCGGCATCGGCCTCGTGCCGGACGACGGGCTCGAGGAGCCGGGCCTCTCCCCGCTGATCACCACGGCGGGCCGGTTCTACGTCGCCGACGTGAACCTGCGCCCGCCGCGCATCGACCCGGACCGCTGGCGGCTGGCCGTCACCGGCAAGGTGGCGCACCCGCTGCGCCTGTCGCTGACCGAATTGGCTGCCGACGCAGTCGAGTTCGACGCCGTCGTGGTCTGCGTGCACAACCGGGCGGGCCAGGGCAGGGCGGGCAACGCGCGCTGGTTCGGCGTGCCGCTCGCGCACCTGCTGAAGCACGCGATCCCGGAGCCCGGCGCCACCCGGCTGGTGACCCGCGCCGTCGACGGCTACACCATCTCGCTGCCCGTCGAACCGCTGCGCTCCGGCGAACTGCCCGGCTACCTGGTGATCGGCATGAACGGCGAACCGCTGCCGCCCGAGCACGGTTTCCCGGCCCGCGTCCTCGTGCCCGGACTCTACGGCCAGTACACCGGCGCGAAATGGCTGTCCGAACTGGAACTGACCGACGACAGCCACGCCGACTACTGGGTCCAGCGCGGCTGGCCCGACGAGCTGCTGTGGGTGGAGCCGCACGCCCGCATCGACACGACCGCCCCCGGCCGCACCGTCGCGGGCACACTCACCGTCGCAGGCGTCGCCTGGGCGCCGCCGCACGGCGTCACGCAGGTGGAACTCAGCGTCGACGACGGCGATTGGCGCCCTGTCGATCTCGGCACCGAACTGGCCCCCGCCGCCTGGCGACGCTGGCGCACCACGCTCGAACTCCCGCCCGGCCCGCATACCCTGCGCGCCCGCGCCACCAGCCGCTCCGGGCACGTACAGGAAAGCGCCACCCGCGCGCCATTCCCGTTGGGCCCGACCGGAATCCACGCCATCACCGTGCAGGTCTGAGCATCCATCCAGATTCCGTCTTCGCACAGGCTTCACTCGCTTCGCAGAGGTTCTGACGTCTGTGAAGCGTGCGAAAGGCGTGCGAGGTCGAGACGCCGCGGAGCCGTTCAGCGGCGGACGATCGGTTCCTGGAGTTCGGTGACCCAGCCGTTGGGGTCCTCGGTGTACTCCAGGGTGACTTCGCGCGCCAGGCCCTGCGAGCGGTAGCCGTTGGCGTCGATCCAGCGGCCGAGCGCCTGCCACGGTTCCAGCACCTCGTTCATGCTGCCGCGGTGCACCACGGTGGCGGCCTGCTCGACGGCGGGCAGGTCGACGATCGAGAAGTCCTGTCCCGGAGCGGGTTCCGTGGCGACCGGCAATGCCGCGTGCACCCGCACCGATCCGTCGGCGCGTTCGTCGTAGTAGGCGATGGCCGGGCCGACGGGCGTGACACCTGCGCGCTCCAATCGCACGCACAGCTCCTCGAACAGCGGACTCACCACGGGCCCGATCGACTTCGGCTCGAAATCGGCTGCCTCGCCGGTCAATTCGGCGACCCGGACGGCCGGAACGGATTTGACGACCACCTCGTGCGCGGGCATGGCGCCCTCCTTCTCGATGACGCGGAGTCTCGTCTCGACCTGGAAGAGCCGTTCCCGGTCCGCCGCGACGCGCTGCTCCAGTTCCGCGTGGCGCAGGGTGAGCATGCCGCGCAGTTCCGCGCCGCTCACCTCCTCGTCGAGTATCCGGCGCACCTGTTCCAGGGTGAAGCCGAGTTCCTTCAGCGCGACGATGCGGTTGAGCCGGGCGAGCTGGCCCGCCGCGTACAGCCGATAGCCGGTGGCCGGGTCCACCACGTCGGGCCGCAGCAGCCCGATGCCGTCGTAGTGACGCAGCATGCGCACCGACACCCGTCCGTGCCTGGCGAAATCTCCGATGCTGAACATGTCGCTCTCCGGTCTACGGCCTCACACGGTGTCAGGGTCAAGGGCTCAGAACCGCCCGCCCCTGCTGACTCGTCGTGACCCGCTGGAACCGCCGTAGGAGCCGGGCCGGTACCCGCCGCCGGAGCGATACCCGCCCGCCGCGCCACGCAGCAAACCCTCCAACAGGATGCCGCCGAGTACCGCGCCCGCCTGCGCCCCACCCGAGGGCGTCCTGCTCGCCTCCCACGCACGCACGCTGGCCTGCGCCTCTTGCAGAGCGCGGCCCGCAAGATCGGCCGCGGCCTGCGCGTGCCGCAGCGCCTGACCGGGGTCGGTGCCGCGGAGCCGTTGCGCCGCATCGAGATTCCGCTGCGCCTCGGAGAGCCGGGTGCGGGCGTTCGCGTCGATGCCGCCGCGCCGGGTGGTGAGGTAGTCGGACGCGGCTGCCGCCCGGGCGCCGGCGTCGGTGAGCGCATGATCGAGGCGGCGGCGCAGGTCCTCGGCGGCGAGTTTGCGGTCGGTGGCGGCGGCGATGGCGCGATCCAGATCGCCGTCGGCGGCCACCGCGTCGTGGAAGGCGCTCAGCGGGTCGGCGTCGGCCGCGGCGGATGCCTTGTCCAGGGCTTGGCGGGCCGAAGCGGTGGCGGTTTCCAGCTCGGGGCCGCCGAACGTGACGAGCTCGGTGGCGGCGTCGATGTCCTTGCGCAGTTCGTCCAGCGCGGCGGGCAGGCCGTCGCGGGCTTGCTGGATCGTGGTCGCCGCGTTGTCGACCGCGTCCAGCAGCGTGCGCGCCTGGCCGATGGCGCCCTCGGCGGCCCGGATCGCGCCGACGGCCGCGCCCTGTTCGCCGACCGGCCGCGTCAGCGCGGTGCGTCCGGCGTCGACGTTCTGTTCGGCGAAGGCGATGCGTTCGCGTGCCATCGCCGTGTTGTCCCGGATCGGAGCGAGCACGCTGGGCGGATGCGCGGCGGTCAGCCGGGACAGCTCGGCTTCCGAGGCGGGCACCCGGCCGGTGAGGTCGACCAAATCCCTTGTCAGCGCGTCCAATCGGGCGGGCGCGTCGATCAGCAGGTCGCGCATCGCGTCGAATTCGGCGACCCGCCCGTCGAGTTCGCGATCCGCGCGGCCGACGATGCCGATCAATTCGATCAGCAGGCGGCGCTGGTCGTCGGTGGTCTCCGGGATGTCGTCGTCGAGCCGCTGGCGGAGGGCGAATGCCTTGGCGGCGGCGGTTTTCGCGTTGTTCAGCGCGGTGGTGAACGGCGTCGCGGCGGTCGCGCCGAACTCGCCGATGGCCAATTCCAGTTCCTCGGCGCTGGTGCGCACCGCGTTGTCGAGTTCGACGAGCACCTCGCGAGAGCGTGCGTGCAGCGCCTCCAACGGGAGCGCGGCGAGGGCGGCGCTGTCGTCGGGGTCCACCTTTCGCGCAGCGTCCAACTCGGCGCGGTTTCGATCGCGGCGGCGTTTGCGCGTGTAGAGCAGCAGCCCGCCGAGTGCCACGGCGACGACGAGGGCCGGGATCAGCAGCGTGCGCAGGCTGACGCCGCCCGCGCCCATCGCCGAGTTCAGTCCGTCGGCGGTCGCGATGCCCGCGGCAGCCCAGTCGCTGTCGCGCAGCGCGGGCTCGACCTCGTTGGTCAGTAGCTGATCCAGCTCGCCGTCGCTGACGCCCTCCGGCATGTCGCCGTAGAACCAGTAGTCGCGGGAGCCGGTGGCGACCGCCAGCAGCAGATCGCGGGTGCCGAAACCCGAAGCGGCGGCGGTGCGTTCGGCCCACGCCTCGGCGCCGAGCCCGTCGAAATCCTGGACGTAGGTGATCCACAGGCGGACCCGCCGGTCGTCGTAGAGGCGGTCCACCGCCGCTTGGACGCGGTCCTGCTCGCCGCCGTCCAACACGCCCGCGCTGTCCACGACATAGCTGTCCATTCGGCTCGGCGGTTCCGCCGCGGCGGTCGGCGCGCCGATCAGCACCGTGGCCAGCAGTAGGAGACCGCCCACGAGGGCGGACCAGCGGACGCGACGTTTCGGCAGCGACGGCATCCCACGAATGTATCCCCGGTTCCCGGCGAATCAGTGGATAGCATCGTGGCGTGATCACGATCGACCGCCCCTACACCGGCCACGTGTCCGCGGGCTCGAACCCGCAGCAGCGCGACCTCGACGGCGCGCGCATCATCAAGATGTCCGTCGGCGCGATGGACAACAACGTCTACCTCGTGCAGTGCGCGGCCACCGGCGCCGCGCTGCTCATCGACGCCGCCAACGAACCCGACCGCATTCTCGAGCTCGTCGCCCAGGAAGCGCCCGGCAAGGTCCGGCTGATCGTCACCACCCACCAGCATCCCGACCACTGGTGGGCGCTGAAGGAGGTCGCCGCCGAGCTCGACGTCCCCACCGCTGCGCACCGCCTCGACGCCGACCCGCTGCCCGTCACCCCGGACCGCCTCCTCGACGACGGCGACACGGTCGAGATCGGCGACCTCACCCTCACCGTCATCCACCTCAGCGGCCACACCCCCGGCTCGATCGCCCTCGCCCTCCCCGAGGAACCCGGCCGCATCCACCACTTCACCGGCGACAGCCTCTTCCCCGGCGGCGTCGGCAAAACCCACAGCCCCGAAGACTTCGACACCCTCTACACCGACGTCACCACCAAACTCTTCGACCGCTACGACGACGACACCGTCGTCTACCCGGGCCACGGCGACGACACCACCCTCGGCACCGAACGCCCCCACCTCGCGGAGTGGCGCGAGCGCGGCTGGTGACACGTGATGTAGGCCGCGTTCCGCTCTTTCGTGAATTCTGTTGCCGGTAACTGCGATCCCGCGTTTCGGGGCGTGTGAGAGGTATTCGCGCCTCGCGGGCGACCGCCGCGCTCAGGACTTGGTCGCGGCGGCCGATGCAGCGCTCTAGACGGGTCGGACGGGCGGGTGCAGGCTTTCGAACACGCGCTCCGAGCTCTGCTTGCCGTAACCCGCGGCGACTTGGCGGTCGACGAGATCGCGGACCGCGCCGATGATGTCGAGGTCGACGCCCGCGTCGCGGCTGGCCGAGACGATGGCGTCCAGCGCCGCCTTGGTGAAATCGAGCGGCTGCCCGACTCGGGTGTAGTCACCCGAGTCGATCTGCGCGCCCGCCAACGGAAAGGACGCCGTCATCGCGGAAAGCCATGCGGCCGAACGGTGTCCGAATTCTTCGGCGGTCATGCCGATCGAGCGCACCATGGCCGCGCCGTGGTAGAAGCCCGCGTGCATGACGTACATCCCGGACAGCAGCGCGAAATCCACCAGCGAGGCGCGTCCGGCGTCCGCGCCGAAATACTCGGAAGCACCGAGTAATTCGAGGGCGGAGCGATGGATGTCGAACACCGTGCGCGAACCGCTGTAGAGTACGGCCGAACCCGGCTGTCCGATCATCGACGGCACGGCCATGATGCCGCCGTCCAGATACTCGATACCGTGCTCGGCTGCCCACGCCGCGAGCTCGCGAGCGCCGCTTGGTTCCGTGCTCGTCAGGTTCACCAGCGCCGTTCCGGCCAGCTCCGCCGCCACCGGATCGAGCACCTCGTGCACCGACGCGTGGTCGAGCAGGCAGGCCACCACGAGGTCGCTGCCCGCGATCGCCTCGGCCGCCGTCGCCGCGCTCCTCGCCCCGGCACCGACGAGTTCCGCGTCCCGCCCGTGGCTGCGATTCCAGACTTTGGTCGGGTGCCCGCCGCGCAGGAACGCCGCGGCCAGCGCCTGACCCATCGCGCCGAGGCCGAGCACCGTGATCGATGTGTGCGGAGAATCCGCCATAACAGTCCACTCCTCGGTGATTCGAGATCCTTCAGTGTGGCGCGCCGAGATCATTCTCCGGCGCGACGCGGATTCGCCACAAGTACCTACTATTTTGTCCAGTACTTACCCGGAAGTGCGTACCGCACGGCAACCGGTTTCGACCGTCTCACGGGATACCTCGCCGAGAGCCGCTACTTGACCCCGACCCGAATACGCACGGCCCCTTCGGGTTCGGTGGCTGCCAAAGCCTGCGTGATCAGCGCGCTCAGGTCGACCTGGGGCGCGCTGTGTGCCGCCGCGTCGGCGAGGGGTTGGAGCATCGGCGCGAGGGGCTTCACTTCAGGACCCACCGTGGCGATCCACTCGGTGAGCCGAGTCAGGAAGGGCACCAGCCCGTTTCCCTCCAGGTACATGGCGGGTGTATCGCCGGTCCGCGCCAGGCGGCCCACCGCCTCGGCGATCTGATCGACCCGTTGACCGAACTCGATGAAACTCGGTGCGGCCGTGGCGAAGGACGGCCCGGTCCAGTCCATGTCCGGCGCGATGGATTGCAGATCGGTCATGATGGTGCCGATCTGCGGTGACCGGCTCATGATGGCCGCGGCCAGCAGGTCGGTGGATCTGGTGAGGCCGGGCGTCACCGATTCGGTGCCCTCCATGGCGATGCCGAGGGTGTCGATGAACTCGCCGATCGCGTTCGGGTCGAGCTGGTTCATCACCTGGGTGACCAGGCGCGCGACCTCCGGTGTCGAGAGTGGCGTGCGCACCCGAAGGCCCTCCAGCACTTGGCCTTCGGCGAGGTACGGGCCGTCGTCGGTGTTCGGGGTGAACTCCACGTACGGTTCGCCGAGCGCCGACAGTCCCTCGATGACGACGGTGCTGTCCACGGGCAACCGGTAGCGCCGATCGAGATCGAAGTCGGCCTCCACCCGCCCGCGCCCGCGCCGCAGCGCGGTGACCTCGCCGACCTCGACCCCGCGCAGCAGGATCGGCGAACCCACTTCCAGCCCACCGGAATTGCCCACCACGAGGGTGGCCCGAAGGCTTTCGCGCATCGGCTCCACCCGCACCACGCCGAAGGTGAGATACCCGATGCCGAGCACCGTGATCACGGCGATCCCACCCAAGGAAAACAGCGAACCGACCCTCATCGCACCGCTCCGATCATGCGCAGCGCCCGGACGACCTGCTCGACTTGGTCGTCGGACGAGGCCTCGCCGGAATCCACAGTCACACCAACGATGTTCACCTTCGGGCCTCGCTCGACGAACGGGATGATCCGATCGCGAATCAACGCCACGAGGGCATTCAGATTCGACGGCGCGCTGAGATCGAGCGGTCGCGACGTGAACGCCAGCGGGACGAACGCGCGGGCCGCCGCATCACCCGACTTCGCCAGCGGAGCCAGCCACACCATCGAATGCGAGACACTGCCCAGCGCACCGAGCACCCCGACGACATCGACGATGGACGCGACCGACGCCGAAACCTGTTCCACGGCGGGCTCGGTCAGCAGTTCGGCGACTTGCGGGCCCATCTCCTTCACCACGGCGGAATCGGCGGTGAGCGCGTCGAGGAAGATGTCGACCTCACGCAGATGCTCGGCCAGATCGATCGCGTTGGCGCCCACCGCTTCCGAGATCCGCGCCGTCTCGGCGGGATCGGCGGGCAGCACCGTGTTCAGCCGGTCGACGATCTCCTGGAACTGACCGACCGCCCCGCCCTGCACGAAGGTCGCGACGCCCGCCATGGTGTCCTCGATCTGCGTGGCCGGGACCGTCTGGGCGCGCGGGATGGTTCCGCCCGCCGCCAGGATCGAGCCGAAGCCGTCGGGCGGGGTGGCGAGGGCGATGTGGATGTCGCCGAGCACCGTGTTCTGCCGCAGCTGGGCGAGGGTGCTGGTCGGAATCCGCACCGACTTCTCGATCTCCGCCTCGACGACGACGTAACCGCCGCCGCCGTTGGTCGCGGCCGGATCGACCACGGTCACCCCCGTGACGTTGCCGACCTGAGCGCCGTTGGCCATGACCTTGGCCCGCGCGGGCAGGTTCAGCGCGTTGGCGAACTCGATGCGGATCGGATACGTCGGCCCCGACACCGAGGCACCCGGCACCGGGACCGACGCCGGATCGAACGCGCAGCCGCCGAGCAGCGTGGCCGCGAGCAGCGCGGCGAGCAGGCCGCGGCGAACCCTCGAAGCCATCACCGTGCTCCCGCCATGCCGAGGACCCAGTGCACCAGGTCGACCTGCGGTTTGCCGTCCGCCGACGCGCCGCAGCGCCCGGGCGAGATCGCGTTGATCGCGGCACACACCTGTTCCGCATCCTGTTCGGGTAGAGCCACTTTCGGGGGCAGGTAGGCGAGGCCGTTCGCCGTCACGGTGCCGATCGCCGCGGTGAGCGCGGGGACCTTGGTGACGATGTCGCGCAGGCTGTCCACGTTGTCGCGCAGCAACCGCACCAACGGCACGGTGGCGTCCAACACTCGGAAGATCGGATCGCCGAACATGCTCGTGATCTCGTTGAGCATCGGCAGCAACCGCTGGAAGCTGTCGATGATCTCGACGGTTCGGCCGAACAGCTCGTTGTTCACCTGGCCGAGCACGTCGGAGAGGCGCAGCAGCATCGACTTGATGTCGCCCCAGCGGGCCGCCACGCTGCCCGACAGCGAGGACAGCGCGTCGATGAGTCCCGCCAGGTGGCCGATGGCGGCATCGGGGGAGTTCAGCGCGCCGCCCAGCTTGCGGACGATCTCGTTGAGCTGCGGGCCGGTGCCCGCCGTCGCCGCGTTCAACGCGCTGATGCCGCGGGCCAACTCGTTCTGCTCACCGCCTTCGGGACCCAATGCCTCGCTGGACAATTCGGCCAGCGCTCCCAGGGTTTCCGTCATGCTCTTGGGAGTCAGCGTTTTGGTCAGGCACTGCGCGGAATCCCAACGCTCCGACGTCTTCCCGGTATTCACCAGCGCGAGTTCGCGATCGGCGACGATCGTGTCGGAAACCGTTGTGGCCGCTGCCCCTGCCAGCAGGGGATGGTCGGCGTCGACGGTGAACTCCACCCGCACCGAGGTCGGCGACGGCTCGATCGCGGTCACCTCGCCGACCGGCAGACCGCGCATGGTGACGTGATTGCCGACGTACAGACCGATCGTGTCGGGCATCAGGGCGCAGTAGGTTTCGGTCCTCTTGAAGGGATCCGCGGCCACCACGTACGCGGCCGCCGCCACCGCCGCGATCACCAAAGCTCCGGCGACGGACATGAATCCGCGCGAGGCAAGGACTTTCATCAGCATCAGCAGACCCTCCCCGCGACCGGCACGCAGATCGGTTCGGCGGGCGGCGCTTGGACGGTGGTGTTCGAATGATCGATCACGACCTCGCCCTCGCGCGGCATGAGCTGCCCGAGACGCCGGCCGAGCGCGTGCACATCGTCGATGACCGGTTGCAGACGTTCGCCGAGCCGCTCCAGTTCCGGCACCGCTGCGGCGAGCTGTTCGGCCATCGGCCGGAGCGTGCCGCCCCAGGCGGACTGCAGCGCGCCGAGCCTACTGATCACCCGGTCCAGCGCCTCCACGGCCGTGCGTACCTCGGTGCGTTTGTCGGCAAGCAGTGTCTCCAGCAGGTTGATCTTCTCCACCAGCCGTCCCAGCTCGCCCTTCGCGGCACCGACGGCGGTGAGGTATTCGTCCGCGATGCCAATGGCTTTCGAGACATCGGCCCGCTGCTGGTCGAGGACATCGACGAAATGTTCGACTCCGTCGAGCGTACGGCGCAGGCTGTCCGGGCTCGCCTCGAGCGAGTCCGCCATCGCGGCCAAGTTGTCGCGCAGGCCGCCGCCGTCGATACGGCGGATCGGTTCGACGGCGTCCTGGAATGCCTGAATCAGGCTGTAGGGGAGCCGAACTCGATCCGAGGGGATGGTTCGCGAGCCGAGCGGGACGTTTCCGGCGGGAAAAAGCGCCACGTAGTGGCCGCCGACGATCGTCAGCATGCGAATGTCGAGCGAGGTCTCCTTGCCGACGAA
The DNA here is from genome assembly GCF_900215415.1 of Nocardia amikacinitolerans. Lineage (NCBI taxonomy): Bacteria > Bacillati > Actinomycetota > Actinomycetes > Mycobacteriales > Nocardiaceae > Nocardia > Nocardia amikacinitolerans. Next base: position 486,228 of record NZ_OBEG01000003.1, read on the forward strand.
GACCGAGGAGTCGACGGTGAACGTCATCAGCACCCGATCCTGTTGCAGCTCCAGCGATTCGACGCTGCCGACGGAGATACCCGCCAGTCGCACGTCGTCGCCGGGACGCACCGACTGGGCCTCGGTGAGCTCGGCCGTGTAGGTGCGCTTACCGAACGGCACCGCGTACAGCACCGCGACTGCCGCCATGGCCAGCGCGACGAGCAGCACGCCGAGCACGCCGAGGCGCAGGTCGCGCCTGCGGGTGGCGGCCTCGTCGCGGCGCGGCCGGTTCCGGTCGAACCAGCGCTGAACTCGCGTCATCCCTTGCATATCGCCACCTTCTGGCCCGCGATCAGCACGTCGAGCGCGCCGGGTACCTCGGCCTCGCCGCGACTGCATGTCAGCGCGGTGTTCGAGGCGGTAGCCGGAAGCGCCTCGCGCAGCCCGGCCAGCAGGGCGGGCAGTCTGCCGAGCAGGTCGACGAAGACCTTCGGGTCCGGGAAGAGGGTGTGCACGATGGTGTCCAGATCTGGGTTGGCGTCCTCGGTGAGCCCGAGCGTGGCGAGCAGCGAGTCGACCGGATCGAGGACCGGCGGCGCGGTCAGCGCGAAATCGATCAGTCCGGTGATCTTGATCTGCAACGAGGTGAAGACGTCGGCCAGCTTGCTCAGCAGCGTCACCAAATGCGGTGAGCGCCCGCCGATTTGGTCGGAGATCTGCGACAGGTTCCGTATCAACGTCGAGATCACCTGCTGCCGGTCGGTCGCGTACCTGCTGAGGGTTCCGATGGCGTCGAGCGCGGGACCGATGCCGTTGCCGTTGCCCTCGATCACCGCGAGCATGCTCTCGCTGAACTGGTTCACCGCCTCGGGCGAGAGGGTGGCCAGCACCGGCTTCAGCCCGTTGAACAGGCTGGTCACGTCGAACGATGGCACCGTGCGGTCGGTTCCGATCGTCGAGCCCGGCGCGGTCCGGCCGCTCGGCGTGTTCTGCTGCTGCAGATCCACGTACCGCTGTCCGGTCAGATTCTGGTAGCGGATCGCGAACCTCGAGTTGTCGTACACCGGCGAGGCGCGGCGCACCGTGATGCCGATCTCGGCCTGATTCCCGTGCAGGGCAATGGTTTCGACCTTGCCCACCTGCACGCCGAACATGCGCACGTCGTCACCGGTCTTCAGACCGTTGGCATCGGTGAAGATCACCCGGTAGCTGTCGGTATCGCCGGAGACAGGCCGCTGGATCGCGGTGATCACCAGCGCCAGCACCGCCGCCATCGCGCCCGCGAACAGCGCGAGCCGCAGACCCGCCGCGCGGACCGAGATCATCGCTGACCTCCCGCGTCGCCGAGCAGCGGCGCGAGGACCGGCACCGTGCGCACGTCGATGTCGACGTTCAGGACGGGGCCCTCCGTCGTCTCCGGCATGGCCGAGCGCAACCGATCGAGCAGTTCGCGCAGTTCGGCACTGGACTGCTCGGGCGTCGACACCATCCCGGCGGCAGCCGCGAGAACGGGCGTCAACATCGCCGCGTACTCGGCGAACTCGTCACCCGCGCGATACATCGTTCCTTCGAAGGCGGGGAAGAGCTGCTCGACAACCATGTCGATCGTCGCGTCGAAGCGTTCGCGGTCCGTGCGCAGCACCGGAATTCGATAGACCTGATCGATCACCTGCAGTGTCGCGCCGACGAACGGGGCCGCGCCACCCAGCGCCGAACCGAACTGGCCGAGCTGATACGACAGCGGCAACGTCTGCGTGTCGGCGACCGTGCGGGCCAGCACCACCATCGACTGCAGCAGCGGCGTGAACGCCCGGATGTCACCGGCGAGCTGGGCAAGCACCGAGGTCAGCTGCGCGGTGAGCACCTCGTTGCTCACCCGGGAGACGCTGCGCAGCAGGCTGCCCATCGTCGCGTCGTAGGCGTGCGAGGCGTTCGAACCGGTCAGGTCGATCACCGTGCCCGGCCGCAGCGGCGCACCGCCCGGTCCGGCGCGCAGCGCGAGTTCGCTGATGCCGAAGACGTTTCCGGTGGCGTAGTCGACGCGCAAGCTGTCGTCGAGGCCGTCCAGGCGAGAGTCGTCCAGCCGCAACGTGATCCGCTGGGTGCCCGCCTCGTCGGGCGCGATCTCGGCGACCTCGCCGACCAGCACGCCGTCGGCCTTGACCTGCGTGCCAGCGACCACCCCGTCGCCGATCTGCTCGGTGTGCAACGAGATTCGCAGGCCGTCCTCCGCGCCGACGCCGTCGTAGACGCGCCAACTCGCGCCGACGCACACGACCGCCGCCAGCAAGACCGCCCCGGTTCGTATCGACATCTTGCGGTCGATCGCGACACCGGGCATTCCGTAATTCGGCATTCCTACCCCGTGAAACTGATGGCGGCGTTGAAGCCCCACAAGACGATGGACAAGACCATGTCGACGGCGATGATGGCCACGAAGCTCGCGCGCACCGCGCGGCCGGACGCGACACCGACGCCTTCCGGGCCGCCGGTGGCGAAAAACCCGTAGTAGCAATGGATCAGGATGACAACCGTGCCGAAGATCGCGACCTTGAGCACCGCGGCGATCACGTCGAATCCGGACACGAACTGGAAGAAGTAGTGGTCGTAGACGCCCGCGGATTGGCCGTGTACCAGCGTGATGAGGCCGCGGCAGGCGAGATAGGACAGGATCAGCGCGATCAGGAAGGTCGGCACGATCGCGATGGCGCCCGCGATCACCCGCGTCGTCACCACGAACGGCACCGAGCGAAGGCCGAGCGCCTCCAGCGCATCGATCTCCTCGGAGATGCGCATCGAACCGATCTCGGCCGTCATCCGGCAGCCCGCCTGCGCGGCGAAGCCGATCGCTGCGGCGATCGGGGCCAGTTCCCGGGTCGTTGCGAAGGCCGAGATCAGCCCCGTGACCGGCCCCATACCGAGCATGTCCAGGGTGGCGAAGGATTCCACGCCGACCGACGCGCCCATCGCGGCACCGAGCACGATCATCATCGGCACCGTCCCACCGCCGACGATCACCGAGCCGCGGCCCCAGGTCATATTGGTGATGGCGCGCATGGTCTCCGCGCGATAGTGCGTGACCGTCAGCGGGATGGAACTCAGTGCCTGCCAAACGAATCCGGCCGCGAAGCCGAGGGCCTCCAGCGGATGCAACGGCCGCGTGGCACGCAGTCGGCGGGTCAGCCTGCCGAGGCCGGCGGGGACGTAGGACGACGCGGTCATCAGGCCAGCCTCGTGGGGAGGAACATCGCGGTCACCTGCGTCAACAACAGATTCACACACACGATCGACACCACCGACAACACCACCGCCGCGTTCACCGCATCAGCAACACCCCGCGGACCACCCTTGGCCTCCAACCCCCGCTGACACGCGATGACCACCACCAAAAACCCGAAGATCAACGCCTTCACCAACGACACCCACACATCCGCCGTCGTCGTGAACGACCCGAACGTCGCCCAATACGACCCAGGCGTCACCCCCTGCCCACCGATCGCCACCGCATACCCGGCCAAAACACCGACGAAAATGATCAACACGTTCAACAACGGCGCCACCATCAACATCGCCACCATCCGCGGAATCACCAACCGATGAATCGGCGAGATCCCCATCGTGTGCAACGCATCGATCTCCTCCCGAATCGTGCGCGCCCCCAAATCCGCCGCGATCGCCGCCGCCCCCGCACCACCCAACAGGAACCCGGTCGCCATCGGCGCACCCTGCTTGATCACCCCGAGACCACCGGTCGCACCCAACAACGAATCCGCACCCAACGTGTGGATCAGATTGCCCACCTGGATCGACACGATCACCCCGAACGGAATCGCCATCAAGATCGCGGGCACCGTCGTCACCGTGATCAACCGCCACGCCTGCAACACCGCCTCACGCCACTGAAACTCCCGACGCGCGACATCACCAACCGCCCCGACCACCGACTCCTGCGCGATACCCACCGCACGACCGAAAGTCCGCAACGACGACACCACCGTGTCCGAGAAATTCTCGCGAACTGTGCGCAACATCGCCGGACCACCCCCGTCGGCCGCGGCCGCTCGCGAAATCTCTCGGAAGGTCCCCACCAAGTTCGCCGCTTCCTTTCCGCCCTGCTCGGATTGTGACTCGAGCCATAGCCCGGCCGGTGTCCGAATCTAGGGGTCTGTCGCGATGCTTGTCACTGCACATCGGCGAGAAGATCGACCATGCCGATTCGTTTCGAGAGACTAAGTGCCCCAAATCCGCAACGCATCGCTCCAGCTCACCGACGGGCGAGGGGAGCCGATTCGCGCCGCACCGCGCCGCGCTTCGGTGCGTGAGCCGATCTCCGCCGTCGGGGAACTTGCAGCAACATCGGGTCGCGGTCAAAATGCCGCAATGCCCGCAGTGCAGTCACCGCTCTCGATCGACGCTCCGATCATCACCCGGCTCCTTCCCCGCCTCACCGATCTGTTCACCGAGTTGCTCGATGCCGGAATCGCGGCGATTCCGGGCGCCGAGGCGTTGCCCGCGGGGCATTTCAACGACGAGGTCGTTCCGGCGATCGTCGCTGGGGCCGGGGCCTTCCTCGCGGCGCTCGAAGAGAAGCGGTCCTGCACTCCCGAGGAAGTCGCCGAGTGGGTCGCTCCGGTGGTGCAGCGGCATGCCGAAGACCGAATTCCGTTGCGCGCGTTGATCCAAGCGCTGTTCGGATCGGTGCGGCATCTGTGGGCCGAGGCGGGGACGCTCGCCGAACCGGACGACCTGCGTGACCTGCTCGCCTTCTCCGATCTGCTGCTGGAGCTGCTCGCCAACATGACCATCTCCATGGCCGAGACGCACGGCGACGTGGAGCAGTCGATCTACGGCAGCGAACGGGAGGCCCGCAGGCTGCTGTGCGCCGCCATGCTTCGCGGCGTCGAGACCGCCGAACTGGCCGCACGCGCCGACATCGCACTGGCGGATCGCTACGACGTGCTCGCCATCCAGGTCGTCCCGTTCAACCAGGCGGATCCGCGGGTCGACACGGTGGTGGCCCGCCGCCGAATCCGGGTGGTGCAGCAGACGCTCGACACGCTCGCCGCGACCACGGCGCTGAACACCTTCGACGGCACGACCGGTATCGCGCTGCTGCCGACGGCCGCCGACCCGTCGATCGACCCACCCTACGAGGATCTGGGCGCGGTGCTCGCGGCTCGGCTGGGCAGTTCGGTCGTCGTCATCGACGCCGGATCGGTACCGCGCGGCGAACTGGTGTCGGCCGCGAGCGAAGCCACCGAGCTCGGCGAGCTCGCCAGGGCGCTCGGTCGCCCGACGGGCACCTACGTCCTGGACGACCTGATGCTGGAGTATCAGCTGACCCGTCCGGGACGGTCCCGAGAACGATTGGCGCAGCGCATCGTTCCGCTCGAACCGTACCCGCATCTGCTGGAGGCGCTGGACGCGCACATGCGGCACGGCGCCGATCGCAAGGCGGCGGCGGCCGAAGTGCACCTGCACCCCAACAGCTTCAGCTACCGCCTGCGTCGCGTCGCCGAACTCACCGGCTTCGACCCCTCCGATCCCACCGAATCCCGGCTGCTCGCGGCGGCATTGATGGTGTACCGCCTCTACCCGCCGACCGCCCCGGCGGCGGATCCGATCTGACCGCGATTCGTTCCGCGTGACTAACGCGGCAGGCCGTATTCTCGTATCGATGCAGTGACACCGACTCAGACGGTTGCCGATACTTGTGCCAGGATCACAACGCGGGTCGTCGGCGTTGCGCGGGCTCGAAGCGCTCGCGCGGGCGGGGGACCCAGGACGAGAAGGGCTGCCACCATGAATTCGGTCGACGTGGACCGTTCCGCCTCACGCCCCCAAGCGAATCCGCTGCGAACGGACTTCGCGGGCGGCAGTTTCCGCTCCCGCGTTCTCGACGCGGCGATCCGGTACACCGTGCGGCCGTTCATCGCCCTCTGGTCGCGCTACCCGGATCTGCCGTGGCCGTACGGCGCGATCGACCATCTGGGACGGGTGCTGCGCACCGCGCCGGGGCTGAGCCGTCAACGTATCGCGTTGCCGCACTGCGGAGCCGAGCTCACCACGCCACGGACCGTCGACGAATCCCGGTTCGTGCTCTACCTGCACGGCGGGGCGTTCCTCGTCGGGAACCGGACACTGCACCGCCAGATGGTCGGACGCTTCGCCGACATGCTCGCGGCGCGCATCCTCGCGATCGGCTATCGCAAGATGCCCAAATACGGTATCGCCGAGGCGGTCTCGGACTGTGTTGACGGGTACCGGCACGCGCTCGAGATGGGCGTCGCGCCGGAGAACATCACCCTGATGGGCGATTCCGCCGGCGGGTACCTCGTCTTCGCGACCGCGTTGGAGATCCGGCGGCAGGGGCTGCCGATGCCCGCCGCGATCGTCGCCATGTCGCCGCTCACCGACTGGGATCACTCCGCGAAGCTCGCCGCGCCCACCGGCGGCGTCTGCGCGGTCTTCCCGGTCCGCGCCGTGCCGATCTTCGGTGCGCTCGCCGAGCGGACATGCGGGACAACACCTTTGGTGTCGCCCGCGCATGCCGACCTGACCGGCTTGCCGCCCACGCTGATTCAGGCCAGCTCCAGCGAATTCGTCTACCCCGACGCCGAACTCATGGCGGAACGCCTCGCCGCCCACGGCGTGCCCTGCGAACTCCAGATCTGGCCGGGACAGGTGCACGTCTTCCAGGCGGCGGCCTCGATCGTGCCGGAAGCCGCCGAGGCGGTGCGCGAGATCGGCGGCTTCCTCGACCGCACGCTCTGGCAACCCGCCGAGCGCCGGACCGCTTGACCGCGAATAGCCCTGCTAGTCAACCTCTTTCGACACCAAGGAGCCTCGACCGGGATGACCGATCCGAAATGTGAGCTGCTCGCCGGACTGGCGGAGCCGCGCGAGATCATCGACCAGCTCACCGACGAGGAGGCGGCGACACTGTCGACCCTCCTGCGCCGCGCCGAACAACAGCAGCGACACAGCCTCGACGCGGCCATCGACGCCTCGCTCGAGGTGCTGCCGCGGCTCGTGCGCATCCCGGCCCGCAAGATCCTGTTCGGAAAGTAGGCGAGACGATGACCGATCTGCTGACCCGCGGCCAGCTGGAGATGCTGGCGCAGACGCTGAACGCCGACCCCGCCGAGCTCGCGAGCCTCACCCGGCTGGGCGCGCAGAACCTGCGCGAACTGCGCGAGCGTATCTCCGACCGGCTCTTCGACGCGCACACGGCCACTTTCGCCAGGGTGAGCAAGCTCGCACCGCTGGTGCCCAACGCGCTCGCCGCCAAGGTGGTGCTGAAAGCCGTGCCCGCCGAGGTCGGCGGCCGGGCAGGGGGAGCCGTCGGGATCGATCACCCGGACCGGGCCGCCGGGCTGCTCGGCGAACTCACACCGGAGTACATGGCCGACGCCGCGCCCTATCTCGATCCCAGGGCCATCCCGGTGCTCGCCCCGCGAATGCCCGCTGAGGTATTGGTCCCTGCCGCGAACGAGCTGCTGCGCCGCCGCGACTACGTCACCTCCGCGCGTTTCGTCGAGCACGCCACCGACGACTTGATCCGTGGTTTCGAACGCGGCATCGCTGACGACGAAGGGCTGTTGCGCACCGCGGCGCTGACGCCGTCGGCCGACCGGCTCAACGACGTCGTCCGGGTGCTGCCCGCCGCGCGCCGCAGCGCCATCGTTCGTGCGGCGACGGCGAGTTCGGACGAGACGTTGATCGCCGGTATCTCGGTGCTGTCCCGGCTGGAGCCAGGCCTGCGCCGCGAACTGGGCGGTGAGTTCCTCGACGGACTCGACGAAGCCGGACTCGACCGGCTGCTCGGCGTCGCCGCCGACGGCGAAGCCGTGGTGGAACTGCTCACAGTGCTGGCCGCCGTGGACGAACGCCACTTGCGGCCCATCGCCGAGCGTGTGAGCCGAGGCGACGGCGTCCTCGCCGACACGCTGCTCGACCAGGCGACCACCCCGGCGACCCGCCGCACGCTGCACGCCATCGGCGAGCTGCTCGAGCCGCCGGAGCGCGATCGCTTCGCTCGCCTGCGGGAAGGGGCCGAGTGAAGGGCGCCGTCTCCTCCGGCGCGCCATTCCGTCGGTTCGGGTGACCTGTCCGGTGCCAGAGCCGATTCGATCCCGGCGCGGCCACGGCGTGCGCGCAGGTCCGCGCGGGGTCGGGGTCACCTGGCACACTTGGTTGGGTGATTTCGGCACCCCAGCGCAGCACACCGGCCTCGGCGCACGAATCCGGCCTCGCGCGCGGGGTCGGCGCCGGAATGCTGCGCTGGACACGAAGGATCCTGATCGCCGCGGTGCTGACGGCCATGGTGCTGATCGGCGGCACGGCTTTTCGAGTCTGGCAGGTCGCGCGGATCGACGACTACACCAAGGCCGACGCGATCGTCGTGCTCGGCGCCGCGCAGTACTCCGGCACGCCGTCCTCGGTTTTCGAGGCCCGTCTCGACCAGGCGTATCGGCTGTTCCGGGCCGGGGTCGCCCCGCGCGTCATCACCGTGGGTGGCAAGCAGGAGGGCGATCTCTACACCGAGGCCGCCTCCGGCAAGAACTATCTGCAGCGGCGCGGCGTACCGGCCGACCGGATCCTTGCCGTCGAGACGGGTTCGGACACGCTGCGCAGCGTCGAGGCCGTCGCCCTCGCCATGAAGGCGCGCGACATGTCCTCCGCCGTGCTGGTCAGCGACCCGTGGCACTCGCTGCGCACCCGCACCATGGCGCGCGACGCCGGGCTGCACGCCTGGACCGCGCCGACCCGCACCGGCCCCGCCGTCTACACCCGCGAATCCCAGGCACACGGCATCGCGAGGGAGACCTTCGCGCTGCTGTGGTACCAGCTGACGCACTTCTCCGCCGACTTCTCCTACACCGCCGGGCAGTGACGCCGATGGACAGCTACACCGACCACGACCGGGAACGGATGGCCGCCGAGCGCGCCAAGACCGCGGGCCTCGCCCCGCCGCGCAGCGAGTTCGAGAACGGCCACCGCACCGAGTTCGCCCGCGACCGGGCCCGCGTGCTGCATTCCGCGGCGCTGCGCAGGCTCGCCGACAAGACCCAGGTGATGGGCCCGCGCGACGGCGACACCCCGCGCACCCGGCTGACCCATTCGCTGGAGGTCGCCCAGATCGGCCGCAGCATCGCCGACGGACTGCGCTGCGACCCCGACCTCGTCGACCTGGCCGGGCTCGCCCACGACATCGGCCACCCGCCCTACGGCCACAACGGCGAGACGGCCCTCGACCAGTTCGCCGACCGGCACGGCGGTTTCGAGGGCAACGCCCAGAACCTGCGCATCCTCACCCGGCTCGAACCCAAGGTGCTCACCCCCGACGGCACGAGCGCCGGGCTGAACCTCACCCGCGCCGCCCTCGACGCGGCGATCAAATACCCCTGGGGCAGAACGGGTTCCGGCACCAAGTTCGGCGCCTACGACGTCGATGTGGATCGGCTGGCCTGGATACGCAAGGGCGCGCCCGACCGCAGGCGCAGCCTGGAGTGCCAGATCATGGACTGGTCCGACGACGTCGCCTACTCGGTGCACGACGTCGAGGACGGCATCATCGCGGGCCGCATCGACCTGCGCGCCCTCGCCGACCCGTCCGAACAGCGGGAACTGGCGCGCATGGGCCACGCCCAGCACCCCACCCTCACCGTCGACGACCTCGTCCAGGCCGCCCAGCGTCTCTCCGAACTGCCGGTGGTCGCCGGGGTCTTCCGCTACGACGGCACGCTCACCGCCTCGGTCGCGCTGAAACGTCTCACCAGCGAGCTCGTCGGCCGCTTCGCCACGGCCGCCATCATGGCCACCCGCACCATCGCGGGCGCCAAGCCGCTGTCCCGCTACGCCGCCGACCTGGAGATCCCGCCCGTCGCCGCCGCCGAAGTCGCCATGCTCAAGACCGTCGCCCTGCGCTACGTCATGTCCGACCCCGACCACCGCCGCCGACAGGCCGCCCAGCGCGAACGCATCCTCGCCGTAGCCACCCGCCTACACGCCGAAGCCCCCCGCCACCTCGACCCCCAACTCCTCCCGTGGTGGGACGCCGCCACCACCCCCACCGCCCAGATCCGCGTCGTCGTCGACCAGATCGCCTCCTACACCGAAAGCCGCCTCGAACGCCTCGCCACCTACTTCGGCGTTTGACGTAATCGCGGCGCCGATACATCGTCGGATCGTGCTGTTCCCGACGCCGCTGTCGACGAGCGAAGACCTGGAAGTTCTGAGCCAGGTCGATCGCATGCACGAGGAACTCCGGCATCGCCTGTCCGGAGCCTCGATGAAGTGGATCCGCAGCCTCCGGAGGTTTCTGATCGCCGACGCGGTCGCGGCATCGAACTCGATCGAAGGGTTCCGGGTTTCCACCGTCGATGTCGAGGACCTGATGGCCGGCGAGCGGGATGTCGACGTCTCCGACGAGAACCGCGCCGAGACGCTGGCCTATCAGCAGATGATGACCTACATCCAGACGCTGCACGACGTCGACGACTTCTCCTACAGCAAAGGCTTGCTGAACGGACTGCACTGGATGTTGCAGGGGCATCGGCATACGTCGCGTAAACCCGCCGGGCAGTGGCGTCGTGGACCGGTCTACGTCACCGACGCTCGCGACCCGAGCATCGCCGCCTACACGGCGCCCGACGCCGAGGACGTGCCCGCCCTGATCTCCGAACTCGTCGACTGGCTCAACTCCGACGAGGACGGTCATCCTCTGGTCCGTGCCGCCATGGCGCATTTGCACCTGGTCTCGATCCACCCTTGGGCCGACGGCAATGGGCGCATGTCGCGCTCGTTGCAGACACTCATGATCGCCCGCGACGGCGTGCTCGCTCCCGAGTTCTCCTCGATCGAGGCGTGGCTCGGCCGTCCCGGCAACACCTGGGAGTACTACCGCGAACTCGCGGCGCGCGGCAGTGAGTACCAGCCGGATCAGGACGTGGGGGAGTGGATCCGGTTCAACCTCACCGCCTATCACCAGCAGGCGCAGACGGTGCACCTACGGTTCGAGCGGTCTGGACGAGTGTGGACGGAGCTCGCCGAGTTCACCCGCGGCCTGCGGATGGACGAAAGGGTGGTCAGCGCCCTGCACGATGTCGCGCTGTCCGGACGCGTGCGACGTTCCCGCTACGAGCAGGCCGAAGGCTTGAACACGCAGCAGGCGCAGCGAGATCTGCGCGATCTGACGACCGCGGGAGTGCTGGAACCGGTCGGTCGAACGCGCGCACGCTATTACGTAGCCGGGCCGCGCTTCCCCGAACCGGTGCTCGATATCGCCCGTACGCCGATGACCCTGACCGACCCGTACCGTGCGCTGGCCTGACAGTCGATGCCGGTGCCTCGAACCCGGCCGGACTGGCTAGACTCGTCGCGTGGCCGGACGACTCCCTGATCGCGATATCGCGGCAATACGCGAACGCGTCCGGATCGAAGACGTGGTGGGGGAGTACGTCGCGCTGAAGCGGGCGGGTGCGGACTCCATGAAGGGGCTGTGTCCGTTCCACGACGAGAAGTCGCCGTCGTTCCACGTGCGGCCCAACCACGGCCTGTTCCACTGCTTCGGCTGCGGCGAGGGCGGGGACGTCTACAAGTTCCTGCAGAAGATCGAGCACATCGGCTTCGTCGAGGCCGTCGAGCAGATGGCCGACCGGATCGGCTACCAGATCAACTACGAGGGCGGCGGCACCTCGGTGCAGCGCGACCGCGGCACCCGCGCCCGCCTTGTCGCCGCCAATGCCGCCGCGCACGAGTTCTACATGGCGAGGCTGCGCGAGCCGGAGGCCGAGGCGGCGCGCAAGTTCCTCACCGACCGCAACTTCGACGGCAACGCGGCCCTCCAGTTCGGCTGCGGCTACGCACCCGACGGCTGGGACACGCTCACCAAGTACCTGCTCCGCAAAGGCTTCGATTTCAAGGAGCTGGAGGCGGCGGGCCTGTCCAAGCAGGGCAAGCGCGGCCCCATCGACCGCTTCCACCGCCGCCTGCTGTGGCCGATCCGCAACCTCGGCGGCGAGGTCATCGGCTTCGGCGCCCGCAAGCTCTTCGACGACGACACCATGCCCGGCAAGTACGTGAACACGCCGGAAACGTTGCTGTACAAGAAGTCCCAGGTGCTGTTCGGCCTCGATCACGCCAAGCGCGAGATCGCCAAGGGTCGCCAAGCCGTCGTCGTCGAGGGCTACACCGACGTGATGGCCATGCACCTGGCGGGCGTGAAGACCGCCGTCGCCTCCTGCGGCACCGCCTTCGGCGACGAGCACATGGCGATCCTGCGCCGCCTGCTGATGGACGACAACTTCTGGCGCGGCGAGATCATCTACACCTTCGACGGCGACGCGGCGGGCCAGGCGGCGGCGCTGAAGGCCTTCGCGGGCGACCAGAAGCTCGCGGGCCAGACCTACATCGCCATCGCCCCCGACGGTCAGGATCCCTGCGAGCTACGTCAGCGCTCCGGCGACGGCGCGGTCCGCGACCTGATCGCGCGGCGAACCCCCCTGTACGAGTTCGTGATTCGCGGACTGCTCGCCGAACACAACCTGGACCAAGTCGAGGGGCAGGTGGAGGCGTTGCGCCGCGCGGTCCCCGTGGTCGCGCAGATCAAGGACAACGCCACCCGCAAGGCCTACGCCACCCGCCTCGCAGGCTGGGTCGGCTGGGACGACATCCAGACGGTCGTGCGCCGCGTCGGCGAGGAAGCCAAACGCAACCGCCTCGGCGGTCCGCGCCGCGCCGAGACGCCCGCGCCGAGCACCAAGGTCACCGAGCAACCCGCCGCCCGCCCCAACCCGAACGACCCGGTGCTGCTTCCGCAACGCCAAGTCCTCTGCGCCGCTTTGCAATACCCGGCGATCGCGGGCACGGTGTTCGACGCGCTGGAGACCGAGGCGTTCACCCATCCCGCCTACGTCGCCGTGCGCACCATGATCGCCGAAGCGGGCGGCGCGTCCGCGGGACTGGGCGGCGCGGAGTGGGTCAACGCCGTCGCCGACTGCACCGACGACCTCACCCTGCGCGCCATGGTCTCCGAACTCGCCAACGCGCCGCTGCCGGTGAAATCCGTCGACGACATCCCGCGCTTCATCACCGGAGTGCTCGCCCGCGCCCAGGAGGCGTGGGTCGGCCGTCAGATCGCGACGCTCAAGTCCAAGCTGCAGCGGCTCTCCGCGACCGAGCAGCCCGACGCGTATATGGCGCTGTTCGGGGATCTGGTGGCGCTGGAGCAGTATCGGAAGAGTCTGGAGGCCCAGGCGATGGGTAACTCCGACGATTTCGCGCCTGCTTGAGGGGTGCTGGCTGGTCGGCGGTGTCGGCTACCGGTTGGCGGATGCGGCGCTGTTCGGGTCGATTCGGTTCGGATCCGTTGTGGTGCAGCAGTTCACGTTCCAGGACGTTCAACGGCGTAGCTGAGCCCCGTTCTCGGCGAGCACTGTCTGGACCGCTCAGTGGCACGACCAAGGTTGTTCGGCGCGCGACTGAGTGGCGCGACTGCTCGGGCGCGGGATCGCGCAGCGGCGCAACCTGGTCGATGCCCACAGCTGACCGCGGTCCGAAGCGCTGAGCCGGGTAGGTTTCGCGCTCGGAGAAGTCAGCGGCGCAGCTGATCGTGCGGAACCAGCACGGTGGTGCGCTCGTCCAGCGGCACCATCGGCTCCAGCTGCGGCCGCGTGCTCAACTTGTCCGACAGCTTCTGCCGCCCCACCTGGACAAGCTTGCGGGTCACCGGGCTCGAGGTGACGGCGCGGGTCGCCGCGCTGATCTGCTCGTAGCGAGCCCGCCCGGCCTTACTGCCGAGCACATAACCGGCCGCGACGCCGATGATCAACCGCAGCATTCCTCTGAGCTCCTCCCAATCGCCTGTGCGCGGCTACCATCCTGCCCGACGCGTGGTCCACCTGTCGATCCGGATCCGAGTTACCCCTGAGACAACTGAGACAACACCGGCCTCACGGGCACCCCGCATCACCCCAGGTAGAAGCGCGATTTGGGAACCCGCCCAGCTATACGCTAAAGTTTCTCCTCGGCCCGCCCAGTACGGGAGAGCCACCCAGAATAGTCCCCTATAGCTCAATTGGCAGAGCAGCCGACTGTTAATCGGCAGGTTTCTGGTTCGAGTCCAGATGGGGGAGCCACCATTAGGCTCTCTACCAGCCCAAACACTCCGGGATAGGAATCCCGAGGATGGGCACTGTAGCTTACGCTGTAGCTTACGAAGCTCCGGCAGGCGCACGATGAGCGCCAATCGATCGCGGCAGGCACGTCAGCTTGCGACCATGCTGACCGAGCGCGCCGGCGTCAAGGTCACTCTCGACTATCACGACACCGTCCACATCCGCGGCCGTGCGTGGCACATCCACTGGACCGACGGCCCAACGTGGCGGCAGATGGTCACGCTCGCGGCCGGGCTCGCCGACCGCTTCCCGTCACTCGACATCGCCCAGATGTGTCCGGCGCGTTCGCACACTGCCCTGGGTGAAGCTGCGGCTGTCCTTGTCTGGCTGCATCTCGATCCCGCGAACGCGGAGATGTACCCCTCCGTGTGGCCTCAATACGCCTGCGACGCCATCAGCTACCCGGAAAGCAGCGCTACCGTGTGGCTCCGCCGCGCCGAAGCGCTCTTGTCTATGGCCGCCGGTCGGATCGACTCCGAAGTGTGCAATGCGGTCGACGCCAGACTTCGATCCGACGGCTGGGCCGGAGTGTTGGAATGGCTTGACGAGATCGCTTCGGGCGGGCGGCGATTGCGAGCGGTCCAGTGACCTCACGTTCCCGCCAGGCTGGCCAACTCGCCTACCGTCTCTGCCAACGCACCGGCTGTCATGTCGAATGCAACTACCTCGGACCGCGACGCGACTCGTACGGCGGATGGCGCATCGAATGGTGCGACGGCCCCACCGAAGTCGAGATGCGCCAGCACGTCGCCGATCTCGCAGCGCCGCTGCCCGCCATCGCTACCGCCGATCTGCGATACGGCCGGGGCGACACCGACCAGGCGCGAGCGGTGGCGCTGCTGCTGTGGCTCGACGAGCACCGCGCCGACGCACGACACCTGGGTTGGAACCTGGCCTACGAGGTGTACCGCGAAACGAGCTACCCGAACCGCGCCGACGACATCTGGCAGGCCCGCGCCAAGACGCTGCTGCGCGCTACTCGGCATGGCGTGATGTCAGACGAAGCTCTCGCTCTGTTGCGCGAGCACGCGACGGTCGGATGGGACAGCACGTTGGCGTGGCTGGACTCTCCGACGGACGGAGCCCGGCATCTGCGAGTCGTCCAATGAGCACCGTCGTACTGCGATTCGACGTTCCTGACGAGCTGCGACACATCTTCGACCACGAGTTGGACCTTGTGCTGAATACGGCAGAGCCCTTGTTGAACTGGTTGAGAAGCAATGGCGGTGGATTGGACTGTGAGGGTGCGACGGGGACCGCGGCCGTGCGTGAAGCGTCCAAGCCCGTATGACTCACGACATCACGCAGTCCGCTGGCTGACCGCTTCAGTGATGAGGGAGCGTGCGGCCTGGCCGATCACAGCCTGTGCCGCCAACGCCTCAAACGCCTTCTCGTACACAGCGATCTCGCGCGGCTGCGTGATGTTCAGCGCGGCGCCGATTCCCTCGACCAGCACCTGACGTTGGTCGTAGATCACGAAGTTCATGGCGGAGACTTGATAGGGAGCCATCCGCGGGACGATGCCCAGTAGCACACGCGGCAACGTCATGGCGGTCAGTAAGCGGTCGAGCTGGCCAAGCATCACGTCGTCGTCGCCGACGGTGGTGTAGAGCGACTGTTCGGCGATCAGGTAGTGGACCTTGTGGTCGCCGCGGTACAGGAACTGCTGTTGCCGTTCCATGCGGGCTGCGACCGCTCCTTCCACGTCGTTGGGGACCTGGTTGAATTCGATGACCTGCCGAAGGATCGCTTCGGCGTACTCGGGTGTGTGCAGCAGACCGGGGATGAGGGCGGGGTCATAGCCGCGGATCAATCGGGTTTCCGACTCGACTGTTGAGGCGTGCCGTTGTCGCCGTCGGACTCCGGTGTTGAGGATCCGGCGCCACTCCAGATACGCGGCATCGATATTGCGCAGACTCGCAACGAGGTCAGGGACGTGATGCTCGGCAGCAGTGTGCGAGCACCAGATACGGACGTCGTCTTCGGTGGGTGTCTGCTTCCCGTATTCGATCTTCGACACCTTGGACGGATGCCAGCCCGCCAGGGTTGCGAGCTGGCTTCCGCTGAGACCGGCATCCTTGCGCAGGTCTCGTAACTGCTGTCCGAAGGCATGGCGCGCTTCTTGGACTGTGGCCACGGCGCGACGTTAGTCCTCGATGTAGTCGGCGTGCGGGATAGCCTGCCGCCAAACGGCGTCCCGGATGTCGGTACAGCGCCGAACGATCACCGGGTCCGTCGTCACCGCTGCGCCCGCCGCAGCGCCGCTGGGCGTGAACAATGTGAAGGCAACCATCTCGTCGTCGAACAACCAGTAGTCGTCAGCGGGGATCTCGTCTGCGTTGGCGAGATGGCGTGGCAGATACCGGATGTCCTCGCCCGCCTCGATGTTCAGGGCGGCGACGAGCAAACCCCACCTGGTGTAGTCCACGTGCGGTTCGGTGACCACGCGCGCTCGTGTGAAGTTCACGCCGCGGTCGGTTCCCGCCTTCACAACGTCAGTCCAGGGGCGCATCCACTCGTAGTCGTCATGCTCGCCGGCGAGGAACCTGCGAAACGGTTCGGACTCTTCGGGGATTCCGTAGCTGTCCTGCACCTCCAGGTGAAAGGCAGACTGGCGGCACGTTCGGAACAGGTTGGTGAAGTCGCTACCGGTCAGATGGTGCATCGCGGCGGATTTCCTTTCCCCTGGCGACCTCCACGCACGACTCATAGTCGGGAATGTCCATCTGCCCCAACGCCTCCGGGTCGCTGACTTCGGTGCCCGTCAGGGTGAAGGTGCCGTGTCCGGTGTCGGTCAGCAGCGTGCCCAGGCATGTGCCAGGTTCCAGATAGGCGAGCAGCGGATGGGGAATCTCGATCAGTTCGGGATGGTCCGGCACGCGCCATCCCTGAACCACGTAGGTGTCCCTGTCGCTGGCGTACAGGGTCGGCGAGTGCTCGCCCTGGGTGTTCTTGCCGAGGAATCGCAGACGCATGATCTCGCTCCGTCTCTGAAGGGAAGTGGCACTTCGATTGTCGCAAAGCTCGGTGCCGCACGTGGCGAAATCTGACGCACAGACGCATGAATTGCGAGCAATCTCAAGCAATTTCCTGGCTTGCGTGCGCGTTGCTTCTTTACCTTTCGAAGGTGGGCGCCCGGAGCCGGTGCCGCCGCCCCGGCTCCGGGTTAGCCCTCCCAGTCTCGTGAGGGGAAGGCGGCAGGACAGATGACAATTACGGAAGCGCGGGTGATGGCTGCGGTGAAGCAGCACGGCCCGCAGTCGATCGCGGAAGTCGCAGCCAATACCGGACTCAGCCCGAGATCCGTCCGGGGCGCGGTTGATGAACTGGCATACCGTGGCTGGCTCCGACGCAGTGGCGACCACTGGGACTTCACCGAGAACGGGCGCGCCTACATCAACACCCCGCGCGGTCGTAACGCGCTCGACGTGCCGCCGTTGAAGGCGCAGGCACGCTGATGTCCGATACGGAACTATTCGAGTTCGACATCGCGATCTTCGACCACGGAGGTTGCAGCAGCACGACCTACGCGGTGTCCAGTTTGGCTGCGGCGCACTCAACGATGCAGGTTCATCGCAACTGCCGCGTCGGCGAGTGCGTGGCGAAGACTTCCGCGCACTCGGTACTGAAGGAAGCTGGACGCCTCACCCCTGATTCCGGGCGGGTGCGGACATGAGGATCGACGACCTCGAATCATTTGGCGGCGAGCGGATTATCGCGTGGCGCTCGTACAACAACGAGACCTGGGCGGCGCTCTACGCCGACGGTACGGAGTCCGAACCCTTCCCGGTACCTCAAGCCTTTCGCGGACGTGCCGTAGTGGACTGCGGCTTCTCCCTGCACGTAGTGCCCTGAACAGCAACGACGCTGAGGAAGGAGGTGAGCATGAGCGAAATTTATCGCCCTGGACCCGACGGCAACGCCGGGGATCTCTGGAACGAGCGGCCGAACCGTGACGACGACGGGCAGGACGGAGCCCGGCCGACGATGAAGCAGTAGTGCAAACACGAAAGGCGCCCGACCCTCCAGGGGTCGGGCGCTTTGCTGAACGCAGAGACAAGAGACGAGGGCGATGACCTTCGACAACGAAAAGCGGATCATGCACCTGCTCGGCGTGATCGCCGGCTGTTCCTACCTTCTGCTGCTGACCTTGCTGGCGTGGCGGCAAGCCTTCGAACCGAGCCTCATTCTGTTCAGCTTCTGGGTGATCAGCTACTCCAAAGGTGTCGTCGAGTATTACCGCGAAACCTAGAGCGCTTCTGTAGCGTCGCCCGATCCGCGAACGACATGGCCGGTGGACGAGTACCGTCTTGACCGGTCGAACGAGGGGAATCCAATGAGAGCTGCCGCCGTCCTGTTCGGAGTCGCCACCGCCGCGGCCGTGCTGTCCGGTTGCGGGTCGAACGACCCAGCGCCGAAAGACGCCGGCGCGACGACCTCAGCCGAGCCCGCAAGCGACCTCGGTAAGACCTACACGATCAGCAAGGCCGAAGGCGGCACGAGCATCGGCAGCGTGCGCTTCGTCGAAACCGTGGAGATTCCGTCCGAGTGTTTGCAGGATCCGGCGCCGGCGGGAACCCAATCCATTGCGGTGCGCGTCGAGGTGGTGAACGACAGCGCGTTGGAGATCTCTCGCCCTGGCAGTGACCTGTTGCAGGTCAACGACTCCGGAGGCTTCAGCCAGACCGTTGAGGAACCGCTGATCGACATGGATTGCCGCAGTCGATTCCCCGAGTTGGCGGTTGCACCAACGCCAGGCAAAGCCGCTGGCTGGGTTTTCATCCAGTCACCGGTGACCAACCCGTCCGCTCTGGTGTACACGCCGCTGGTATGGGCTGAGGATGCTTCGATCGACAACCTCGACGTCGTCCGCACCAAACCGACGAACGTCGTGGTGCGGCTGCTGCCGATCGCTCCGGCGGCCCAGACCACCGCTACACCAACAACTTCCGAGGATCCGGCACCGACGACAGAGGTCGAGCCACCTCCGCCGACGCGCGCTCCGGTGACCACGCGGACCGCCGCACCCGCAGCCCCGATCGCTGGAGCGCCGTGCTCCCCGGTCAACAAGTGGGCGAAGGACTCCGCCGGTCAGCAGTTGCTGTGTGCCTACGCTGGCGGCCCAACCCTGAAGTGGGTGGAGTCGCTTCCGCTGATCGGCAATCGTGCGGTCGGGTCACCGTGCGAAGGCTACGACTATGTCGCCCAGTCACCGTCCGGGCAGCCGTTGCTGTGTCTCGACGACACCTGGCAGCCCGGTCCCTGATTGTCCATCAGGTGATGGTGCAGGTGCCGCCCGCGCTGACCGTGCCCGAGGAAGACCCTGCGGTGCTGTGCATCTGAACGCGGACGTTGGTGATCGATGTCAGGTCGACACTGTTGGCGGTGACGGTGCACGTGCCCGAGGTGCCGCCGATGCCTGTGCCAGTGGCGATGACGTTGTTGGCTTGGTCGATCAAGCGGATCGTGTGCGTGCCACCGAGCGCGCCGGTGAAGCTGACGCTGGCCGCGATGGTGGCACCGGTCTTCGTTCCCTGAACGTTCAGGCCGTCGCTGGTCACCGAACTGCCGGGGTAGGTACCGGTGTTCGGCGTCCAGCTGGTGATCGTCGTCCAGATGCTGCCATTAGCCCACGGTTCTGTGCCGGACTTCGTCATGCCGGACGGCGTGAACGACTGGCCGCCGCCGACGAACACGAGGGGCATTACAGCGTCACCCCTTTGATGTTGGCGACGAGGTAGGTGCCGGGTGTGCTGCCGACGCTGGCAACGTGAACGGAAAGGATGTCGCCCTCCGCGAAGTCCCAGGTACCCGAGGCGGTGGCGTTCGCACCGCCCGCAGTCTGGTCGGCCGCCGCAATCGTGAGGTTCGTGCCCGAGATCTGAGAGCCGTTCTTGCGCAGTTCGACCACCAGGCTGCCGCTCGCGTCAGCGGTGTTGCCGCGGTAGATGACCCGGTTGAATCGAACCGGCCGGTCGAGCTTGTGCCCCTGCGGCAGAACGTTTCCAGCGCCGGTGGTGCGGGTGCCGGTCTGCGCGACGAAAGCGACGTCGTACACCTGCCCAGCCGCCGTAGGCGTGCGTGCATCGGACAAGCGCGCGTCGTTGCCGACACAGGCTGTCGACGATGTCGTGCCGAAAGCGGCAGCGTTGAACGCTGGTGCCGCCGCGGTGCCAGCGAGCACACCTGCCAACTGGACGATGCCCTTGCTGGTGGTGGTCGCATCCGGAGGAGATCCGGCCGGACCGACGTCGCCGCGCGGGATGGTCATGCTCAGCACCTGCGACGGCGGGGTACCGGTGATGCTGGCCGATGCAGCCGATCCCGGAGCGCCGGTGGTAACCGTGCCGATACTCAAGGAGTTCGCGGGGCCAGTGTCGCCGATCGGTCCTTCGTCGCCCTGGGGGCCGCGGATGACGACACCCTGTCCGTTCGGCATCCAGCCGTCGCCAGTGCGGTACACGTACAGCAGGCGATCCGCTACGACCACGTACTGCGCGCCGTCACCCTCTGGCGGAGTGGCGGGCAGATCTCCATAGGTCGCAACCTGCCGGTCGATTTGTAGGCCCTCACCACGTTCGCCTCGGACGACCGCGTTGCCAGGCGATGCCGGAACCGGCGACACCAGAGTGAGATCCACCAAGCCGACCGAGCCGGTATCGGGATCCTCGGGGTCCGGTCCTTCGATGTACTCCGGCACGGTGAAGCTGAACGCGTCCAGCGGCACCCGTTCGCCTTCGTAGTACAGCTCGAACGAAACCCGCCACGTCCATTCGGACGGGTTGGTGTCTGCGTTCGCGGCGACGAGACGCACTCCGCGGCTACCACGCCAGGTGATGTAGCCGAACTCGTCGAGGCTGCATTCGTAGTGCTTGCTCAGCTGGACATAGGTCGCTGGATCGGGAACACCGTTGGCCACCAAGACTTTCGGTGCCTCGGCGGCAAAGGTCAGTGTGCCGGTCAGCGGCGGGAATTCCGGTGTCGTACCGATATCGGGACCGTCAGCAACGTTCGCTAGGAACCGACCGACGACCTTGCCGTACTTGAGGGGTGGCAGATCAGCCATATCAGATTTCGTCCTCCAACTCAGGCGGGATGGTGACAGGGTTGGCCGGCGGTTCCTGACCGGCGTTGCGCATGACCATCCACAACTGGTCGATGTAGACGAGCAAGCCCCGGATCACCGTCATGGCGCTACGGAACCGACCGCGCTCTGCTTCCATCTGGGATTCGAGTTCGGCGACACGGTTTTTCAATTCGGACACTTGCTTCTGCTGCCACATGGTGAGAGCGCCGATCACTGCCACGATCGCCCCGCCGATGGCCTGAATCACTTCGGGACTCATTACGCCGCCTTCGGTTCGGTGGGCAGCTTCTCGGCGAGGATCTTCACCGCGTCGGCGAGAGTGTCGAGCTTGCGGTGCGCGTCCGCGAGGGAGTCGACAACCGTCTTGTCGCCGAGCTGCTTCCAACCCTTGAACGGGACGGGGCCGCCGAGCTGTTCGCGGATCTCGTTGACGTACTTGTCCAGGTGGTAAACGGCGGTTTCGAGCTTGACCGTCTGGCCCTTGTAGTTGGTGAAAGTCTCTTGCAGCGCGGGCATTTCCGAGCCTCCGTTGTCGATGATTTCTTGTACGTCGCGGCGGAAGGCGTCCATGTCGATGCCGAAAGGGTCGATTTTGCCTTCGCTGCTGTATTCCTTGTGGCCTACGCAGTCGTCGGAGGTGCGGCCGATGTGGCGCAGGATCGCGGCGCAGCCACGTTTGTAGGCGTCGAGCTGGACGGCAGGCCACTCTTGGCCGCGCCCGTTGTTGACCGCCTCGATGCCGATGGTGTGGAAGTTCGCGTTGTTGGTCGGCCAACCGGACCACGCGCCGCGACCGGCATGCCAGCAGACACCCGCTGCGATCACGCGATATGTGCCGTCCCGCTCCAGAACCAATTGGGCCAGTGGGCCAGGCAGGTCGGAGCGCCCGTTCTGTACGATGCTCCAGTCATTGGCACCTCCACCTGCGGTGTGATGGCAAATGACTCCGCGAATGTCGGCGAAGTCGCCGTGCCCACGACCAAGCCAGCCATCGTGCTCGACGACCTTCAAGCCTGCGGCTCTGAGAACATCCGCCAACCAGACGGGGTCACCCCTCCACGCCATCGCGTGCCTCCTTGATCTTGGTGCGGATCTTCTCGACGAGACCCGCGTACGCTTCGGATTTCGTCGGCGCCTGGAAAGCCAGCCCGCGCGGATGCGCCGCAGCCCAAGTACCGTCTTCGAGCTGGCGAACATCGATGTCGTCGATGTCGTAGAACTCTTCGGGGTCCGGCATCGGCCATTCCCCGTTCTCGTCGGGGGTGACGTGCAGGCCGGTGTCATACGGGCCGGGCGGCCCGCCGGGAGTAGGTACCCAGCGGATCTGTTCGAGTTCGGGATGATGCCGCCAGCCACGCTGAAACAGGTAGTCAGCCAGACGAGGCGCGCCCTTGATACTGGTCACAGTCGGGTCGGCCAACTTCCTGCCCGCAGGATTGCGCCACTCCGGTAGGTGAACAACAGTCAATTCCTCAGCGAGGTATCGGATTTGGGGATCGGCTTCGGCAACCTCACCGAGTTCCGGCAGGCGCCCATGAAGCGCCTGCTGCATGAACGCAATGAACTTGTCGGTGACGCCGATCCCATTGATGTCGCGATATCGCGGGGCTTCGCTGGTCACTGCGTCGGCGGCGGGAAAACTGACGGACTCGACGATCTCGGGTTCTTCACTCATCAGGGCTGCACTTTCAAGGGTTGGGCCATCACAACCAGCTGCGCACCCTGATTCACGATCGTGTAGGCGCGCACACCAGAGACGCGTCGTGCGACGACGTAAAGAGTGGCGGTCTGGTTCGGGGCGACGGTGGCGTGCGTGCTGTCGGGAGTGATGGGCACCTCCCAACGCGGGCACATCAGCACCTCGCCGTTGTTGGTGGTCGAGATCGCTTGCCCGTAGCCGATTAGTGGTCCGGTTGCCGAGCCGAGGCGGACTTCAAGGATGACGCGCGTGTCGTCGTGCGCTGCGACGTGCACGCGCACGGTGAGATGCCCGGAGATAACGATCGGCCGCCACGCGACCGGTTGCGCCGGGATCGTCATTGTCGCAACGGTTTTCATCTCCGCGTTGATGTTCGACGCTGCGGAGAACTGGCCGGACGCGACGGCCCAAGGTCCTGCGAGCTTTGGGTTCGGCACGCCCTTCCATCGCGAGGCCGCGGCATCCCAAGCGAGCACGGATCCGTCTCGCGCCTCGGTGAGGTCGGCGACGTCGGCGGCTGCGGCGATCGCGCCAGCGGATCCGGGGTCACCGGGGTCGCCGGTCTGACCGCGCGGCAGGGTGATCGACAGAGTCTGATTCGGTGCGGTGCCGGTGATCGACGCGGCGGCAGAGGATCCGGTTGCCCCAGCGGTGGCGCTGCCGGTGAGCACGGTCGGCGGGCCTTGCGGACCCGGCGCCTGGAAGGCGTTCGCGAAGCGGATCCAGTCGACGCCGGTCCAGAAGTAGACGGCATTCTCGGCGACGACGCGCCACGCCTTGCGGGCGTCGGCTTGGCCGAGGCCGAGTGCGGTCAGCGCGGCGAAGTTGGTGATGTCGCCTTGCCAGATCCACGGCCACGCGGGCTCACCTTGGGGGCCGGGTGCGCCAGGTGGGCCTTGCCGGATCTCGATCAGCGCCTCACGGTCGGCGAGTTCGAAGGGGTTGACCGTGAAGGGCAGGCCAACGGAATCCTCGACGCCGCGCATGGTGATCTGAATGTCGGCGTCGTACACAGTGGGCACTACGGGGCTCCTGTCACGGGAACCGCCCAGACCGCGACATGTGCGCGCAGGCGGGAATAGCTGAAGGTGTCAGACCCTGCGTTGCGGCGCATCACCAGATGAATCGCGGCAGGCGCGCCGGCGGCGATCACGCCGGTCGACGAGGCGGGGGTGACCGCGCTGGTGGCGAAGGTGGGAAGTAGCTGGTTGAACCACCACACCACCTCCGACAGACCCGAGCCGACCGAGACAACTTGGCCCGCCGCAGAGCCGATGCACGCTTCGAGATCGACGCGTGTACCTGAGCCGCCGGAACGCACTTGCGCACCGCCGAGCACCATCGGCCGCCACGCCACATCCTGGGCGGGCACATTGACGATCGCGACCGTCAATGGACTGGTGTTGGTGTTGGACGCGTCGGCGGCGAACCCTACGCCGCCGTCCCATGCTGTGGCCTCGCTGATCGTCCAGGGACCGCGCCACCCAGGCGATGGTGTGGGCGTCCATTTGCTCGTCGCGGCGGACCACATCGGCACCGCACCGTCGACGGGCGCGCTGGTGTTGTCGTAGTCGCTCGCACCGGTGATCGGGCCGGGCCCGCCGGGGTCGCCCTTGAGACCCTTCACGCCGCGCGGAACGGTGATGTTCACCGTCTGGGCGGGCGGGGCACCGGTGACGGTGACTTCTACGTCGCCGCCGACGGCACCGGTGGTGACGGTGCCGATGCTGAGGGTATTCGCCTCGCCGATCGGGCCGTGCGCGCCGAACGCGTCGGTGGACGCATCGAACGACGAACCGTTCCAGATCATCAGCGCGTTCGTGCTCAGCACGCGCCACGCCTTGCCTGCCTGCGCAGGCCCGAGCCGGGTCGCCAGCGCTGCGAGCGCGGTGGGGTCGGCGATGTCGCCCTCCCATCGGAATGGCGCGGCGGCGGGGCCTTGCTCGCCAGCGGGTCCGGCCACGCCGACCGGTAGTTCGAGGGAGCCATCGGCCGGGGTGCCTTGCATGGCCTGCACGACACCGGGTGTGCCGATGCCCTCGTTGATGCCGCGTATGCGGGTGGCTGCGAAATACTCCCCTACTGTGGACAACTCGACCTCCTCATGCGACGGGTTGTGCCCACACGGTGAGCCAGGCATTGGCGCGCTGATATCCGATTGAGCCGCCGGTCGACTGGCCGACCCGCTCGACGGTCACGACGATGGCGGTTTCGGTGTAGGCGGGCACCGTGGCCACCGTGCTCGTTGGTGAGATCGGTTTCGTGGTGCTGTCGCCGAATGCGGGCGTGATGCTGGTCGCGAAATAGGCGCCGTCTCCGCGGATGCCCCCGCCGGAGGCGACCATCGCGCCCGTTTCCGACCCGATGCGCACCCGGAGTTCGCCATCGTTCTGAAAGCCCGATTGGCAGAAGATCGCCATGCGCCCCCAGCACATCGGCCGCCACGCGAACGGCAGCGCCGGGATGACGAAAGTGCCCGCGACCAGCTGCTCGACGGTTTGCTGGGCGTCGGCGTTGAAGTCGTTGCCGTACCAGGCCCACAACCCGAAACCATTCGGCGGTGGCTGCACCTTCCACTTCCGCGACCCAGCACCCAATGCGAAGGTACTTCGCTGCGTCGGCCCTACGGACTGGTCGAAATCGGTTGCCGTACTGATCGCCCCGCTTGCACCGGCTGGTCCTTTCGGGCCTTGCAATCCGGCCGGGGCGGTGACCGCAAGCGTCAACTCAGGGCCAGTGCCGGTGACGCGGACTGCGGGCACGGTGTACGCCGGGTCATGGGTGGTGTTCGTGGTGATCACGGCCGCAGGGGCGACCGGACCTTGCGCGCCGACCGCGCCGGGCGAATGCTGCCACCCGGCACCGGTCCACACGTCCATGCCGTTGGTGTCGAGACGATGCCACCACTTCCCACGATCCTCAACGCCGAGGGCGTTCGGCCGTGCAGCGGCATCGGGGATCTCGCCCATTTTGCGGAAGGTGGTGCGCGGCCCGCCGCGCGGTCCGGGTGGCCCAGCCGGACCGGCAGGCAGCGGCAGTGCGGCGGACTCGTTCGCCGGGGCGATGTCGGCGGTCAGCATTGGCAGGCCGTCAAGATCGGGGGTCTCGGTGACGGTGATATGGGCGGGGAATGAGATGTCCACGCCGTCTCCTAACCGATCGCGTCAGGGGTGTAGCTCAGCGTGGCCCCGTCCCAGATGTACAGGTCGCGTCCCGTTGACCACGCCTTGCCGCGGTCGGCAGCTGACAGGGTCGCAACGAGGTGCGTCGGGTGGCTGGATGTTTGGCCTTGGTGCAGGATGTCCACTGCGCCTCCTAGAAGATGATGAGATCGAGGTCGGCGCCGACGTCGGTCGCGAGAACGCGGATGGCCTGCGCGAATTGGGCCATGCGGTCCCAGCCTTTGACGACCGAGTCCTCTTCGTCGGCGCCGTCGCCGATGGTCAGTTCCCAGCGGGCGCCGCGCTCGCGGTCGTCGGTGAAGGTCATGTCGGTGACGTAGTCGGTGAACAGTTGGTCGCCGACCTGGAATCCGATCTGATCGCCGAGGGTGAAGTCTTTTCCGATCAGGTACGGCGCGCCGTCGCCGATGGTGACGCGCTTGCTGGTGTAGCCGCGGGTCTGATGCAGGCCACGCAAGCCGCTCATCACGCCGTCCAATGTGAATGCCTTCGACGAGGCCGTGACGACATGCTCCCGAAACGCGAAAGGCCCTGCGCGGCGGGTGCGTTCGCGGTCTTCGTAGTTCATCCACGCCAGGAAGACGTCATCCAACTGGCCCTGGTAGAGGGCATCCAATCCGGGGATGCCGATCAACATGCCCAACCAAGCGAGCAGGTTCTTCATGACCAACTCGATGCCCGCGTTCACCCAGCCAGGCGAACGCCCGCCCACGATGACACTTGTGGCCATCGGCTTGTGTAGGGCGATCTCGGACGGCCCGATACCGGAGTATTCGCCTTCGAGATACCAGACATGCGGCAATGCCCGGAAAGTTCCGAGCGGACCCGAATTGCCGTAGACCGCTTCGTATTCCGACTGCGAGTCAAACTTGGGATATCGGACCACTGTGGTGTCGTCGATAAATTCTTCGACCTGGGCGATCAGGCCGTCGAATAGTGTGCCGGTAGGACCGACAACGCCATCCTTGTTCTCCGTCCAGATCACGACAGTCGGGCGGTCGAGCACATACCAATTGGGTGCAGGCTGCTCGTCGCCGTCTTCGGGCAGGAAAAACTTGGCGTTGAGCATGACGCCAGTGCCGTCCATTAGCGGCACAAGGGTTTGATCGGCCATGTCGAATCGTGCTGTCGCCGCGCACCATGGGCTTGAATCGCGCCAAACATCTATGGGCACAATCGCGATCGGCCACAGTGCGGATCCGACCTGCGCCCAGTCCGGCGCGTCGAGCCAGCGATCGGGCACGTCCCAGAAATGGGCCTGGAGACGCATCAAGTTGGTGACGAGATACAGCAGGCACACGGTTTCGACTGGCCCGAACTTCACGTCATGGCGCGGGAACTGCGCGAGGATCGGCGCGAACGGGCTAGCCCACAGCGCGGTCGTAGCGATGTGATGCCAGCAGTGGATGGCCTCGATATCGACGGTCTCGACGCCGTCCTCGTCACGGATAACGCTGGCTTTGGTGATGTAGCCGTCCCATCGGAACGCCGCGGTGTCCACGGTGATCGGGATGGTCGCGTCCTCGCCGTCAGGATTCCTGAAGATGTGGTCGAAATGGATCATGTCGACCCGTGGGATCGACATCTTCAACCCACCCGCCTTGTTCTTCGGGTGATTGAATTGCAGGGCGATGTATGCGGCTTCTTCGCCGATCTCCTGCAAATACTTGTCGTAGTAGCGGACGCGCGCGGTTTGATCGGACCGGTATTCCTGATCTTCGCGCTCTAAATTGTCAAGCCGCCGTGCGGCGGCGTCGTGATCCCACATTTAGAACGGCCTCGATGACCGCGGCGAAACATCGACGCGAATAGTAGATTCCAAATTCCCGCCCTCGGACACACGCACAGTGATGTCGGTCGTCGACCACGGCGGCAGAGGCTCAAACCAACGCCTACCCGCCAGCGCGCCCCAGACGTTGCGCCCGGCAGGATTACCGGCCGAGTACACGCGAGCGGTGCGGTGCCTCGGGTGCGTGTCGATACGCAGTTCCTCGCCCGGCAGGATGACCGGGGTCTCCACGATCCGAAGCGAGTCGCCGAAATTCGGATCCTGAATGTGCCAACGCCCCGGCCCGTTCATGGTGTAGCGCGGCCACGCCGGTTGATCGGCGGCATTACGTCCACGCAGAACGCCTTCGTTGAGCCCATCGGCGTTCACCCAGACATCGACTTCGGGCAGATGAGATCCCAAAGGATCCATCGCCGTCGCCGACATCTGGTATTCGACCGCACCGTTCAACGCCGGATCGGCATCGCCCAGCGGCTCCGGAGCTGTATCGAGCTGGAACTTTTGGAAGCGCCAACCCTGATGGCGGGTGTACCAACCAACCGTGCACGGCTGGTCGGTACTCCACCCTCGATGCCAGGCGTCATGAACCGCGTAGAAGCTGCGCGCTGTATCGGCGCCGCGGATCAAGACGACGAAGTCCCATTCCTTGCGGCTGCGCACCGACCGAAGGAAGGTCGCGCCGTCTTGGCGTGCCCCCTCGGATACGAGCAGTGAGACAGGGGCGAAGGCATACCCGGACTGGCGACTCAGGGTGACGCCTTCGCGGCCGGCGCCAGCACCGTGAAGGTGCCACACGCGCCCGTTGCGGTCCCAGACAACGACTTTCGTGGCCTCGCTGAGCAGCAGCGGATTCATCGGCCGAAGCCTCCTGACCGCTGCGTCGCCAGCGTGCGCCGTCGCTGCACCCGTTCGACTGCGCGGGCCGCGCTCATCGGATCGGTGCCGCTGATGTTGAAGGTCGTATTGCCGCCGCCCCCGCCGCCGAGGGCGCCCATGCCGAGCACGCCGGCACCGGTTTCCAACATTTCCTGCCAGTTGTTCTGGAAGAATCCGACGACGTCTTCCATCCCGGATTGCGCCAGCCCCGCGGCTTGCGTGCCGAGATTGGCCAGCGCCTGTTCCGGGCTCGCCGCCATGTACCAGGGGGCTGGACCATCAAAGAGTTCCGCCGCTCCGGGAATCGGCAGGGCTGCCAACGGATGTGTGCCTTGATCGGCTGGAGCAGGCGCGGCCGTGCTGGGATTCGCGCCGTAGGTGGTCGATGACAACGTGTTCGAGTCCGCCGTGACGGCTGGCGTGGTGCTCGAAGTGCTGGTGGTGGTAGTTGCCGCGGGGCCAGCGGAAGCGAAGCCAGTAGGCCAGTTCGTCACGAAGACACGGGTGGCATCGGTGGCCACTGTGTTTGCGCCGGATGTTGAGCCGCCGCCTCCGGTGCCTCCACCGCCGGATCCGCCGCTACCGCCTAGTCCGCCGAGCTTGCTGGACCGGCCACCCTTCACGGCACTGTCGCCGGTAGCGGGGCCGCCGAGATCACCGCCGAGCAGCAGTTCCTTCGGGATGTGCATGTGCTTGTCGAACATCGGGTCGGTGACATCTGTCGCCGCCGGACCGATCACCACACCGTCACCGGATCGGCTTTCGACGCCGGTTCCGTCGCCGAGGCGCATCGCGGTATGTCCGTTCGCGCCGCCGCCGCGGTCGTACCAAGCGACCGCGATGTCACCGGGTCCGCCGAGCCCTGGCAGCGCGCCAAGATTGGACAGCCACTGCCCTTCGTTGACCGTGGACATGCGACCCGAGAACGGATCCTTGCCGAGCGCGTCGTTGACGACCGCGGCGACCATGCCGGAACAGTCGATCGACGAGCGTGAGAACCCGCCCATCAAATACTTCGCAGAATCCATGGACTCCGCGAACCGTTTACCTGGAACCTGACCGCCTTCAGCGAAGCCTGGAACCATGCTGTGCAGGAACTCAGCGGAGGGAACCCAGCCGCTGTTGATCGCTTGCAGCAGAGGCAGATTCGCCGCAGTCGCCCGCGCATTCACAACGAACTCGCCATTCGATGCGGCGATCAGGATCGAGTCGCTAGTCCCGGTGCCAGGTCCGCGCAGCAGACCGCCGGTAGCCATGTGCTGGTCAGCCCACTGGACCAGGGAATCGCCCAGTCCTACGGCGCCCTTGCCGCCAACGCCAGGAACCCAATCGGGAATCTTCACGCGCTGGAGCAGTTCGCCGACCTTCTTGACCCCGATGGCGATTCCTCGGACGATCCCATCCCAGACCGTCGACGCGGTGTCGCCGAGTCCGGAGAAGAAATCGCCGATGCTTTCGAGGGCGCTGCCGATGAAGTCCTTGGCCGTACGAACGACCTCGACGCCGTTCTCCATGGCGGTGCTCCAGGCGTCCGTCATCCCCCGAATTCCGGGGATGACCAGCTTCTGGATGACGTTGGTGATGAGCCAGGTGAAGACCTCGGTGATCTTGAGGATCACGGGAGCCAGTTCGACGAGAAGATCAATCAGCGGGGGCAGCAACTCCGCAGCCATCCGAGCCAGCTCGGGCATCAGCGGGGCGATCGCCAACATCAGCTCGCCCCACGCGTTGATCAAGGGGGGCAGAATCGGCGCGATCGCAGTGATGGCGTCGGCTAGTGCCTGACCGATGACCATCGCGGTCTCAGCAAGGATCGGCTGCAACTCCTCGAAGATCGGCAGCATCAGAT
This sequence comes from Nocardia amikacinitolerans, assembly GCF_900215415.1. NCBI lineage: Bacteria > Bacillati > Actinomycetota > Actinomycetes > Mycobacteriales > Nocardiaceae > Nocardia > Nocardia amikacinitolerans. The sequence goes on from NZ_OBEG01000003.1 coordinate 516,872, forward strand.
CAGCAACCTGCTGGATGACCGGAGTCAACGCCTGGAAGATCACCGTCAGTGCCGGCGCGAGCGCCTGCACCAAGCCAGCAACGATCTGCGCCAACGCGGGCAGCAACGGCGCGACCGCGGTCACCAGCGCCGCGAAAGCCTGACCCAGCGGACCAATGGCTGGCACCAGCGCTGTAACTGCCTGTGACAAGGCAATTCCCACGACCTGAGCGATTTCACTCATCGGTCCGAGGAGCGGTGTCAGCGCCGTCATGAGACTCTGGAGAAGGTCACCGATCACGGGCAGGACCGGTTCGAGACCGGTCAGCAACGCGTTGATGAAGTTCGTCAGGTCTGGCATCAGCGCCGTCAACGTCTCGGCGAAGGTCGCGCCGATCGCACCCAGCGCCGGGGCCAGCGCCTGAATCGACTGCCCCAGCTGAGCAAACAGTGGGCCAATCGTTGGACCGACGAGGTTGCCGATTTGAATGAGGCCATCGATCAACGGATTCAGGCCCTCGCCCAAACCCTGAAGGATGTCACCGAACGTGCCGAGCAACTGGGTCAGCGATCCATTTGCAAACGCATCGGTGAAGCTCTGCCCGATCTGACCGAGCAGGCCAGCAAACTGTGCGCCAACCTGATTGGCGACAGGCTCGAACGCCTGCCCCAGACTCAGGAATCCTTGGGTCGCCTGCTGAAGCCCCGGACCCATCCCGTCAATGAACGAGGCGGTGCCAGCGAAGATCGCCCGAACACCCTCAAGGTTCTCCGGCGCGGCCCAGAAAGCAGCGAACTGCTTGGTCAGCCCGTTCATCGATCCGGCGACGTCGGTCATGCCAGCACCGAGCACGGGCAGCGCTGCTTCCGCGAGATCACGGATCCCGTCAGCGGCACCGTCGAACAAAGCGTTCTGGGTGGGATCGCCAACGAAGTTGTCCCACGCGGGTTTCAGTTCGCGTGCCGCCAATACGAATGCCTGGGCATTGGGTGCAAGTTTCGCGAGCGCCTGCGCGGCCTTGTCCTGCGCCGACGACCCTTGAGTCATCGCGTCCGACACGGCTTGCTGGGCTTTGGCGACCTGCTCGTGCGCTGACGTCAACTGCCTCTCGGCATCGACCACCCGCTGATTCGCCTGGGCCGCACGGTCTTTGGCTTGCACCACCTGGTCGGAGCCCTCGACGCCCTTGGCCTGGGCCTCGTTGGCCTCTTCCTGGATGTCGCGGTTGCGTTCCTGCGCCTCTGCCAAACGAAGTTGGGCGCGCTCTACACGCAGCGCCGCCTTCTCCCGGTCCTCGGGCTTGGCCTTTGCGAACTCGCGTTCTGCGTCGCGCAGCGCGACGGCGGCTTCTTTCTCGCTGAGGGCTGCGTCTGCGAGCTTGAGGTTGTAGTCCTCCAACTCGTCGGCGGCATCCTTGTACGCCTGCGCAATATCGGCAGCAGCGTCACGAGAGTCCTTCTGCGCATCGGCGAGGTTGCGCTGCGCGGACTCGACACTTTCCAGCGCCGTAGCCACCTGCTCCTGCGCTGCGGCGACAGCCTTCGCCTGCGCCTGACCATCCGTACCCGCCGAATCCGCAGCTGAGGACAGCGCCTTGAACGCATCGCCGACCCCTGCCAGCCCGACCGCAGCAGTCGCGCCAGCCGCCGCAGCAGCAGGACCCAAGGCGGCGATACCGACACCGAGCGCGCTGATCGCACCTAGAGCCGCACCAGCCGCACCGCCGATTGCCGCGATCCCTGCCGTGGCAGCGGACGCGCCCAGTGCAGTCTTGCTCAGGCCAGCCGCGCCAAGAGAGTTAAGGCGTTCCACTGCGCCGCGGTTGACATCTACGTCGACATCAGCGTTCCAAGGCCCGCGCAGCCGTTCGAGTTCTTGACGAAGCGCTGCGGCCCGCGCCATAGCTGCGGCGGTGTCGAGGTCAATGGGGATCGGAAGCGAGAAGTCGAACAGGCGTCGAATCTCGCGTAGACCCCGAATGACTTCGCCCGGAAACCGAGAAAAGTCCGGCGTCATCCGGACTTTCAGCTCGAAGTCGAAATGCCGCATGACTTCGCGCATTCGACTCTGCACGCTTGCCGGGAAGCCAGCAGTGTCGAGAACCGGGGTCACCTTGATTGTGACCCTGCGGTCCTCCAAACGCTGGTTGAGATCGGCGACGAACCGGTTGCGCTCGGCGGGGGTGCTGCGCAGCTCGACGTCAGCGTGAGCCTCCACATGAATTGGATTGGCACGCGCATACCTTTGCGCGGCAATCATTTCGTTGCGAATGCTGCGCGCAAGTTTGTCGGTGTCACCGACGATCGAAAGGTAGGCAACGCCAACCTCGATCTTTGCGGCGCTTTCCTCCGCTTCAGGAGATGTCACGACTTCACCTCCCAGCCAAGGAATTTGTCCATATCGGCGATAGACATATGTGTGTCGCCGATGCGTTCAGGTTCGATGCCTGGCCGTGGAATTGGCTGAGGCACATTGCGACCGCGACGGCCGTCTTCGGTTTTCGCCCACCGGAGCCAGCGCAGCGAGTCAGCGATATTGGCAAGCAGATGTTCATTCAGTTGCCATCGCCAGGTGTCCGGACTCAATTGGCGAACCAATGCAGAGTCCGGTTTCAGATTTGCGATGATCGAACTCAGGTCACGCCAGCTCAGAACCTTGGAACCGAGCTGGCGCAGCCGCAACCCGCGATCGATCAGGTCGGATTCGATCGCCTGGGTGTACTCCTCGATGAGGGAGTCCAGGCGCTTTATTCCCCCAGCGAAACCCCAGAGTGCTCGCGCCAACCGTCGAGCAGCGCCGCGTACTCGTCGGGGTCCATGTCGTCGAGGACGGCCAACGCATCTTTTTCGAGAACCAATTCGAGCAGCGTGTACATCGCATCGATGTCGCTGAGTCGCCGGATCTTCCGAATGAGTCCGGGCTTGAGATACGACAGGGACGGCAACCGAACTTCGGTATCGCCGACCTTCTTGACGTAATCGTCCTTGACCGTGTTCGATTTCTTGGCAGTCATATGCGCAGACCTCTTTCAGGTGGTTGGAATATTCGTTGATTCGCAGGTGAGTTCACGGGCACGTTTATGCCCGGCAGCGGCCGACGGGCCTGCGCGAAAGGGGAAAAACCGGCCGCTGCCGGGGTTTGTGGGTTACGGCGCGAACACACCGTCATCGAGGTAGTGGTAAGCCTTCTGGCCGGTCGCGTCCTTGAAGGCATCGATCACGACCTGGAAACCATTCAGCTCGCCGGCCACATGGGGGCGCTGGGTGACTTCGCTGATCTTCGCGTTCGGCAGGACGATCCGGTGCTTGCGACCGCCGTCGGCCATGTCGATGATCCAGCTGCGCAGCGGCAGCACCTTGCCGTTCTCGGTGACCTTGATCAGGGTGCCCGTCGATGCGGTCGGCGCCGTGACGACGACGTTGCTTTCGCCGTAGATCTCCTTGAGCACGTCGGCGTCCCAGGCCGCGTACAGGGTGAAGCCGTAGCGGACGCTGTGACCGGTCTGCAACTGGGCAATGTCGTCGGCATTCCAGTCCTTGATGGCATTCACGCTGCGCTCACCCTGCGGTTCGATGCCGTCCTCGGAGACGTAGCCGAGGGCCTTGAACGCAGCATCGGGGGCCGCCGCCGCAGTGGTCGGCAGGGTGGTGCCGAGCGGCGCGACAAGGATGCCGCCGGTGACGGTGTTGTAGGTGCCTGCACCGATCTTCTGGACAGATGGCAGAGCCATGATGTTGTCTCCCTTGGGATTTGCGCAGGCCCTGGGGAGTTGAGTTGTTGAGTTGTCGACCCGAGCGGGAAGCTAGGTCAGTTCCTCGCCGCGTACGTGCAGCTCTGCGCTGACGAGGTAGCGGGGGGTGTTTGTGTCGGGGTCAGGGATGAACGCGATCCCTAGATCGATGACCTTGTTGACCCACACGGGGCCGATGTAGCCGGGTGCCGTAGCACGGATCAACGCTCGAACGATGCGGGCAAGGTCAGCTGCGCCGGCGCCGATGCTGTCCCAGCATTCGGCGACGATGCGCGGCCTGTCGGTAACCAAATTGGAAGTCGATCCGCCGACGCGAACCAGGCGCACGAACCTCTTCGGCCTGGTCGAGGGCACCGCGATCACGACCGGAACGAGGACATTGCGGGCGGCAAGCTCCGTGGTCAGGTGATTGGCAAGAGCGATCTCGATGTCTGCGAAGCTGATTGGTTCGCTCATGACTCACGCATCGCATCGACGACCGGACCCAACAGTGTGTGGTCACGGGCATTGGCGTGACGTGCGCGGATGGTCGCGGCGATAACGGCGGCACGTGCACGCGTCGGGCGGTCACCCGCACGCGCGACGAACCCGTCACCAGCGGCGTTGGCGCCCTTCTTCGCGAGTTCGTAGAGCGCCTTCTTCACCCCTTCCAACCGGCGGATCTGGGCGAAAGCTTCGATGTTCCAGTCGATTCGAGGTTGTCCCGCAGCCATCAGCCCACCGCCTTTCGAAGCGCGACCAAGCCGCCGGGTTGGAAACCGAAGGGGCCGTAGTTGTAGTCCCGCACCCCGCCGCTGACCTCGAATCTCCCTGCTGGTCCAGCGGGTAGATCGATCAGGCTGCCATCGGTTGGTGCGAAGTCCGGTGGGGCGAGCAGCACCACGTCGATGTTCACGCGGTCGGGATGTCCCGCGACGAACGGATCGTCTATCGCGGGCGTGTACCAGCCATAGACGGGCACTTCGGTACCAGGCTGGTCGGCGGGTGGCGTGTAGATCGCCGGGTTACGGTGCGGGTCCGGACCGCCGGGCGTTCGTTCGTGGTACCTGACGGTCCACGGTGTCGGCAGGAAGCTCACGATGCCCGCTCCCAATCCCAGTAGGGCAGACCAGTTCCCGCGGTTTCAGCGATCGGATTGACCGTGAATGCGCGGCGCCGGGCACCACCAGGAGACAACTGCCGTCGTTCCGTGGCGGTCAGATAGAGGTTGCCCATCGGATTCGAGTACGACGTCTGATGTGTGTACGGGCCGCCGACCTTCATTTCAGAGGAGACCCCGTCACCGCCGCTGGTCCCGCCGATCATTGCCCGCTTCACCGCAGTGATCGAAATAAACTGCGGCACTGTGGGATCGAGTGCATCCGCAGGACGCGGGTCGTCGTCGAAGCTGGCGATGCGGTCGTCGATATCGGACCACTCGTTTCGGATCAACGCCGCCACGTAGCCGAGGAGGACGGTCGCCCGTTCCTCCTCGGCTTCCGACAGGGGATGCCAGAACGCTTCCAGCTGAGCTGGTGTCGCGAAGTCAGCCATTGCGCCCCCTCACGGTCACGCTGCGGGGTCCGGGTCGGGCTTGTCGGCCTTGACCTCGGTGATCCCGTAGTCGTCGATCTTGCGCAGCCGAGCGGCGATCTTGGCGTCGCTGGTCTCGAACCGGTAGGTGCGGACCGTGACGCCGTTGACGAGGCTGGATGATGCGCTGTCGAGCACGAACTTTGCCCACGGATTCGTGCCGTCCTCGGAGAATTCCACGCCGTGGGTCGCGTGGAAGACATAGCGAGCCATCAGATCAGGTCAAGTCCTTGATCAGGCCGTGGTACAGCTCGGGGCCGTACTGAAGGCCGACCTCGCCGTACACTTGGTACTTGTCCGATGCGCCGGTCTTGGCCAGCGGCTCGACGAACAGGTTGCCCTTGCCAGGGTGCGTCAGGAACACCGGGTGGCACACCGAGAGGTCGATGATGCCGACCTGGCCGGCGGGGAACCAGCGGTTGACCATGACGCCGAAGGTGCCGAAGTCGGTGACCAGGGTGTCGATCGAGACACCACCGATGTTGCGGGTCTGGGTCGGCTGGTTCAGTGTGGCCGCGGCGTAGAGGTTCGACAGGGCGATCTTCTGCGCGGGACCGACCATCAGCACGGTCGACGCCTGATTGAGGGTCGCGCCGTTGGTGAACATGTCCTTGAGCGCGTTGTCGATGATCGCCTTGGTCAGCGCGCGGCCGGTGCCGCCGTTGGCGAACACGTTGGTGGTGATCGCGGTCAGGATGCCGCGAGTGGTTCGCGGGGTCGCGTTGTTGGCGGGCTTGGCGTAAACACCGGACAGGAAAGACTTTTCGATGTCGACCGCGATCTTGCGCAGCTTGAGGTTGATCTGATGCGCCAGCTCATCGCGAACGGGGTTGGTCTCCTCGTTGTTGATGCCGCCGTGCAGGCCCACCGCCGACTGCTTCGTGTAGCTGACCTCGATCGCCTCCTGGTGGATCTCCACCACGTTGGAGACGTTCGAGCGCGAGACACCCGAGGCGGTCGGCGCGGCAGCACCCTCGACCTTCGCGTTGTTCGCGCTGGTCGACTCCAGATCCTCGGTCTGCCACTCGAACTCGACGGAGTTGGTGACCAAGCCGCCACCCAGGCCGCCGATGGCGGACAGGAACGGGGTCTCGGAGGGGGCGACGCTGAACAGCTCGCCGGTGTAATTCGGCAGGTTGAAAACGGTGCCCTGCCCGGAAACTGTAGCCATCTTTTAGCTACTCCTTTGATGTGGGTTGGGGCAGGTCAAATGCCCTGCCTACTACTGGGTTGGCCGCAGCTTCAGCAGCTGGTCGGCCTTGACCGCACCCGCGGTTTTCCAGTCGCCCTGACGCTCGCTTTCGCTTGCGCGCTGAGACGGTGTCAACGACGGATTGCCGGACTGGCCCTGCGCCGGGTTGGGGCGCATGCCGGTCGGTGCCTGCACACGCGCGAGATACGGTTCCCGCTGCAACAGGTCGTCGAGATCGGACTTGAGCCGGGCGGAATCGATGTCGCCCTGGTCGTCGACGTAGCCGGACAGGTCGCCGAGCAACGTGACCGCGACGGTCGGGTTCGCGAAGTCCGAAGCAAGGGACTTGGCCTCGCCTACCACCGCGCGATTGCGGAAGCTATCGGCCTGCGCTGCAAGGCGTTTCGCCTCATCCTGCGCGCGTTCGAGTTCGGTTTTCGCCTGCTCTTGCAGTTCGTCGAACTGCCGGGCCTTGTCGGCGTTGGCCTTCGACCGGGATTCCCAGTCGCGGGCCTTGTTCTTCCAGAACTCGACGGTCTCGGCGGGTTTCGGTGCCGCGTCAGTGTCGCTGGCAGTGGTCGGCTCGGCAGGCGTCGAATCCGTGGGCTGGACGTCGGTCGGTTGCGGGTTGGTGGTTTCGTCAGACATGACTGTTGATCTCCCGTTTCGGGAACTGTCCGCCGCCGTTTCGGTGGCGGGTGGTCTTATCGAAGGCCCTGCTGCTCACGCAGCTTGGCGAGAATCTTCTTCAGGTCGGGGGAGTGCGCGGCGTCTCTCGCGTCGGAGTAGATGTCGTAGAGGGCTTCCGGGTCGTAGTGCTCCGGGTAGTCCTCGTCTTCGTCCCAGACCGGGATGGCCTGGCAGTCGCACGCGTCGTGGTACGACTCGCCCAATGCGCGCTTACCGCGCGTCCGTCCACGGCGCCCGATCACCGACACTGCGGCAGCGCGTGAGGTGTAGACCGCGCCGCGTGACGCCATCACCAGACAGAACGCGCACGTCACTTCACCGGTCGGCACACGCGCCCACCGGGCGTCAGCAGGGTCGCGCTCGACCGATTCAACGATGGTGTCGCGGGCAGGCTGCATGATGAGCCGCTGCGACGAACGGGTGAGTCGACTCAGGATCTCGTCGGGAGTCGGCTCCTCAAGTTCGGGCGTATCGCCCTCGACGTCATCCGCGTCTTCCGACTCGGGCACGTCCTCGAAGAAGTCGGGATCTACCTGCGATGACGTTCGGTCCGACTCAGGTCGCGAATCGTCGGAAGCATCGGTGACGATGTCGTCCTCATCCGCGTCGTCTGGCGTCCACAACTCGGCGTCGCTCTCGGGCGGCGTCCACAATCGCGCTCGCGGTTCGGTTGCCCACCTGACGACCGCGCGCGCCTGCTCGACCGGTATCGGCTCAGCGACAGTCGCCCTGAATCCACGCCGCGCGCGGGATTGCGCTCGCATGTCGTCGTAGAAGTCTGCGGCGGTCGACGCTGCTGCACGACCAGCCGATCGGATCAGCTCGGTATAGTAATTCGAAACCTGGTCCGGGCCGGGTGCGGTCGCCATGAACCGCGCGAGTTGCGATGTAGCCAGAACGACGATCGCGTTCGTTGCAGCCGAGTACTCCTCGACCTCAGCCGTGGTCGCCATCAGGCCGCCGACTGCTCAGGCGGCAACTCCGGTTCAGGTGCGAGAGCGCCAATCAGGTCCGCGAGCTCTCGACGACCACGCGCCGCGCGGCGATCAGCACTGATGCGTTCCCGCTCCAACGCCGAATACCCGACACGCTCCAACGCCACTTCCGACTCGGGCGGAATCATCTTCGCCTGAATCTGTTTGACCACAGCGTCGGTATCCGCGGCAGGGGTCGGAATACCCGTTGGCGCCCAATCGGTTTCCATCCGGTCCGCATCCGGCGGAAGCTCGCCATCACGGATGAAGAGCGCAATGCGCTGCACTTCCTCCCAGCGGCCCCCGAAGCTGGTCGTCTTCTCGTCTGCGCGAGTCTTCAACCTGAAGTCAGAAATTCGGATTGCGTCCGCTGAGGCAGGGTTGCCGTCCGACAGGATGCCGAGGAACTGAGGCGGCACCCCAGTCAGGGCCGACATCTGCCGGACGTCCAAATCGTGCAACTTCGTGAACGGCTCCGGGCTCACCGCATCGAAAGTTCCGACCTGGGGAAGGTTCCCGTGCTCGTCGGCTTCCAACGCGAGAAAGCGGCCAATGTAGGTTTGCCACGCGGTCCTCTGCTCACCATCAGCGTTTTGGAACGCCGACTCGGCAGCAGCAATGATGTACCGGGGCGGAGCCGCGTTGATCTCCCGCGAAACCTCCATCGCGACCATGTTGCGGGCCGCACGATCGACAGTATTCCGCCACGCAAGGGTGATCTCAGATCTGCCATTCCGCTGTCGAACACGCGGCCTGTTCACCAGTTGCACCACGGGCAGCATCGGCAAGCCATGGTCGTCGCGATCCGTGACCTGCCAGCCCTTTTCGCCGCGCACCATGTGAATGGTGGCGCCGATGATGTAGAGGACCGCGCGCTGGCGAAAGTAGTGCTCGCTGGTGGGATCGGTCTCGATGTACGTTTGCAGGGCCGCCGTAGCCGCACGCCGCCGCGGATCCCAATGCACGATCATGTCCAATGGCGACTCGATCGTGATGACCGGTTGACCGCCACCCTCTCGCGTCCCAATGACGATCGGGCAACGCCCGTAGACCATCGCATCGAGATGCGCCAGCGGTGACTCTTCGGCGAGGTTGTTCGCAGCCCAGATATCCCCCAAGTCGGCAACAATCGACGTCGATGATGGCAACCGGAAGCCTTGCACCTCCAGGCGCTCGTTGAGCGCGCCAACGCCTATCTCAGGCCAGCCGAGGACAGCGCGCAATCCATGCAGCTCAGGCGGAACCGCAATACCCAAATTGGTGATCGGCTCCATGCCTTCGAAGTACAGACCCGACATCAGCATGTCGGCCCGCTCGTCGAAAAGGCGACGCGCCAGGTGTGAAGCCAACGCCGCCTCATACGGCGACAGCGCTGCTTCCGTGTCCTTCACCATGAAGGTGAAGTCGGCCGCGGGTTCGGGTAGGGGTTGCAGAGGCGACAGCAGACTTGAGATATTCACTGGCAAGGCGCGTGCACCTCCTCATTCAATTCATGACGACGACTCGCCCCTTACCGGGCGGACGCTTCTTGGACTTGGGCCGGTTCAGCCACATGCGGCGCATCAGACGGGCGCCGACCGCGCACACCGCGGCGTCGATCTTGCGGGCGCTTTCGCGATGCTCTTTCGACAGCGAGATGCCGAACTTGCCTGGATTTCGCTTGGCGTTCTTCACATGCTTGGTCAGCAGCGGGTGTCCGTCATGCTGGAATAGTTCCTCGGCGATCTCGCTGATGAACCGCTCCGCCTCTTGCACGAACACGGCTGTGTGACTCGGGTTTCGCATGTCCCACGCGACCAGGTGACGGGAAGGTCCCGAATTGACGGCGGGAAGGTCCGACAGTTCGCGGGCGAAGTCCTCCGCCCATCTGTCGCAGTACGGTTCCCAGTAGCGTTCGCCGGTCTCATCGTCGCGAGCGTTGGAAAGGTCAGCCCAAAAACCGACGACGTTGTACGCTTCGAACGCTTGCCGCACACGCCGGTCGACGACGTCGCGGTTGATCTTCCAGTCGGGCAGGCTGCGAGGAGGACGCTCCCAGATACCGAGTGTGAACACGTAGCCGTCGCTGATGCGGCAGCCAATCAGAGCGGTAGCGTCATCCGACTTGGACCCGTCGAAGAACATGACGACCTGGTCAGCCGCTGAAACCTCCAGCGGCACAGCCATATTCGCCCAGCACTCGGGATACTGCATCCAATCGTCTTCAGCGGCGAGGATCTGATTAAACCATTTCCGCCTGGACTCACTCGCAGTGTTCGACGGGTTGAGAATCGACTTGATGATCATCGACTTCGGTCGGGCATCCAGCCAAACCGAGTCACCACGAATCGCACGCACCACATGTGGTGCGTCCTCAACTGTGAGCGGAGCTTCTGGCGGCGCCTCCAAACTGTCGTACAACAGCCCGAGATCGGCGATAGCCAGATCAGGATTCGCAACGCTTTGGTCGTAGGCTTCCCTCATCTGCCGCCCGACTGACTCCTCATTCGTGCGGTACGCGTTACAGATGTCGAGAGATCGAGCGGCGGTCGCACTCTTCGCAACGTTGCCGTCGAGTGCAGCCGCCATCTGAAAGCCACGGTTCTGTTTCTGCCAATTCTGAGTTTCGTTGCGGATCACCAGCGTCGGGCGCCCGCCTTCGATCGACAACGGATTGCTCGTGACGGCCTGAATCCGGCGGGTTCCGCCCAGGCCGTAGACATCGAACCCATTGATCTGAATCCGATAGCGAGTGATGGCTTCTGCTGATACCAGGGTCTTGAACAGATCGAAAGTGTTTTCGGTCTGTTCCTGAGAGACGGCGACGATCTGAACCCATGCAGCGGGTTCCTCGCGGCCGACTGGTTCGCCGCTCGCATCCCAGTGGTCGAACGTGACCGGGGCGAAGCAGGCCGCCAACGCCAAACATGCTGCGACCGGATCCTTGCCGTGGCCCTTCATCCGCTGCAAAACCGCTGTGGGGTAGAGAAAGTCGCCCTCTTCGTCGACCGCGAAGAACCACAGGATGAAGCGGGCCTGCTCCATCGTGAATTGCCAGGGATCGCCGTCCTTATCGCGGAGCCAATGCCCGCACCATGCGAGCACACCCCAACCCAGGGTCCACTTCGGCAGCAGCCAGCCGGTTTCCTCGTCCCACTGCCACGTCGGGCCGATCTTGATCGGTTCCCACAGCAGGTCATTGGGCGGCTTGGTTATCGAGAGTTGATGCCGATACCAGTCGACGATCTGGGCATAGGCGTCATCAAGGCCACTGTCACGAGTCGCAGCGCGCCGCCTACGCGCCATCTCGCTTCCATCGCCGGTTCGCGAGGCTGCGCATCTGCGCAGAACGCTCCTCCGGAGAATCGCCGTCATCGCCCGACAACTTCAGGCGCTGCAACAGCGTCGACAGCACCGACCGATGTTGGCGCAACTCGCCAACCAGAGGATTGATCACCGTCTGTCCCTGGCTGCCAGTGATCAGCAGGTCTTCGTGTTCGAGCCGATCCGCCAGGGCGTCAATCAAATCGGCTTCGCGGCAAGCATCTTCGAGGATGCGCAGTTCGTCTGAACGCAACTCGTAATCGTTCGCGATGCCGAACCACAGGGCAGTGCCACTTGAACCCAACCCATCCGGGGCTGGGACAGGCATAGTCGCGTCAGGCGCAAAGTCAGAACTGGCCATGGGAACTCCCGTTTCGGGGGTGCGCCCACCTCCGTTGCGGCAGTGAGCTGGGTTGATCAGCCGAGGCCGATGAGCCCCAGCGCAGTCAGATCCGCGAGATGCGGCACCGAGCCCTTGAAAGGCAGACCGGTGAAAGTGATGTAGCGACCGACGCTGTACGCCTCGGTCGACAGGCCGTTCACGTTGCGCACACGGCCACGCCCTTCAGGTATCAGGCCCCACACGTGCAGGCCATCACCAGAGGGGGAGATCTCAATGTAGGTAGGCGGCAACGCAGCGAGGAAGGCACGCGCAGCCGCGGTCGGCACGCCATCGACCAGGCAGTGATCCAAGTCGATGCAACCGATGCCTTCGCCCACGACAAAGCCCTTGCGCTTCGCGCCGCGGACCTGCGCGAAGGGCGTCCAAGTCTCCGGGTCGGTGCTCGACGCCGGCGCACCGTCCAGCTGGACAGGCATCTTCGTGATCCGCCCGGCGCGTCGCACCGGCTTCCACAGCACCCAACGATCGCGCGACACCAGCTCAGCCGGAGGCTTTGGCTTCCGCGCACGATAAGCCTTCTGACGGCAGGCATTCGAGCAATACGACGCAGTGCGGCCACGGGCACGCATCGGTCCGAGCGGACCTCCGCACTGCTCGCAAACCCTGGTCGCCATGGCCCAAGCATACCAGCCGTGTTACGAATTACTGCGCCTGAACTGGGAATATGTTGAGCAACCCAATAGCCGGCGGAATCCATCGGCAAGCCCAAGTCTCTGACCTGGGCAAATGCTGGAGTCTCCGCACGCATAGGTCCGCCTGCTATGCCCCTGGGGCGAGCTGGGGGCCGGTAGGGGGTCATCCCCCCAGGGTGTTGCGACGTGGTTGCTGGCCGGGGTGTGTCTCCGGTGGCCGGCGACCGCGTTGGTGCCGGTCACGGAGTGCTGCAAGTCGTTCGGCTTCGCTCTTGGCGTCGTGGTGCGGCTTGCAGAGCGTTTGCCCGTTGTCGAGGATGGTTTTTCCGCCGCAGTAGACCGGTGTGATGTGGTCTGCCTCGACGTCTCCGGCGCCGGCGCGGCCTTGGTAGCCGCACTGCTGGCAACGGTATTCGTCCCGCTGGAGTACGGCGCGCGCCCATCGGCGGTGTGCGCTGGTGCTGGTCCGGCCGGATCCCCAGCGGCTCATGGGGTGTCGTCGGTGTCCCGGTTGGGCCAGTGCTGCGGATCGGTGGTCGTCAGCAGCCCTCGGTCTACGAGGGTGTCGACGATTCGTTCGGCCATCGCGTAGTGGCGTTCTTGGGGGACTTGGCCTAACTCGTCCTGGACGAGGCGTGTGGCGATGCACTCGATGGCGTCGTCTGCTGGCGTCGTGTCCTCGTCGCCCGGTGCAGGCTTGCCGTGCTCGGGGATGACCTTGACATCGTTGGTGAAGAACGTGACAGTCACCTGACGAAGTTCGCGTGGGTCGGCGAGCGCGTTGAAGGTGGGGCCTCCTTGGCTGATCAGCCAAGGGAATTCGGTGCCGTCGATGAACAGCTTTCGCTGTGCAAGATCGAGCGTCACGAGGTCGGGCAGGTGGGGCATTGGTGTCCGCCTAGGTGGTGAGGTGTCGGTCTATGTGGCCCGCGGGCGCATGACCGTGTGTTCAAGCTCTTTGGCGTAGGTGCGCCAGTAGATCCAGCCGAGGTAGGACCACGCGAAGGCGATCTGTCCGAGGCTGCCGCGTACTGCGTCGTAGGGCCAGGTGCCGTATGCGAGGCCGCTGCCGATCCACAGGACGAGGTTGAGCGTGCTGATGCCGGCGAGGATGGCGGCGCCGATGACGAGGGTTTGCACGCCCCAGGTTTGGCGCTTCCAGATCTGGTGGAAGCTTGGCCGCTGGGATGGTGTGACGGCGATCATTCGATGTCAACTTCGTAGTCGAATACGAGGACGCCGCGGGCGCCGGTTATGCCTGCGATGTCCTGTTCCTGCCATTGGCTTGTGCTGATCTCGCCGGGTTGGCAGCGGTCGAAGACGAGGAGGTATGGCGAGTTTGTGGCTTCGCCGAGGTGTGTCATGGGTAGTTCGACAACGCGCATTCGCATGGGTGAATCTGCCAAGGTGAGGAGTCCTGTTCGGTTGCGGTTCAGCCGATGTGGATGGCGACGTGGGCTGTGGTCGCGGCCTGTGCGGCTTCTTCGGTCTTCGGGTTGCCGCGTGGTCGTCGTGTGGCTTCGTGGGTGTCCTGCGCTGAGGTGGCTGCGTCGAGGACGGCTTCGTCGTTCTGCGGCTGTGTGCGGGTCATCAGGCGATCAGTTCAAGGATGGCGAGAATGACGCGGATGAAAAGTGTGACGGTGTCGAGGTCGACGCTCATTTGTGCGGTCCTTTGTAGAGGTTCACGCCGACTCGGGTGAGCAGGCGTTGTATGAGGTGGACGATGAGGGCGTCCAAGCGGTCTGGCAAACGCATTGTTCGCTCTGGTGTCTTGTCTTCTAGTCGTCTGAGTCGTCGTCGGTCAGGATTTCGATGGCGCCTATTGGATTGGCTGCCATTGCTGACCAGATGGCCGCGACGAGGTCGACGGTGGATATTTGGGGTGGCGGTGGGGTTTCTACTTCGATTTCGAAGAGCCATGCCTTGAGGCGAAAACGCAACCGGTTCCCCTTCCGTGCGGTCGGGCCGGGGCGGCTTACGCGGCCTTCAGTTGCCCTCTTGAGGCTTCTTCGATGATTTGTCCGCCCCAGACGCCAGTCATGTGCTCGCCGGTTTCGTTGGTGAGGGTCTGGTGATATTCGCGGCACATCGCTCGGAGGGGGCAGGCAAAGCAGAGGCCCTGGGCTTTCCGTAGTCGGGCTTTCTGGTCTGCTTTGGATTCGTTTTCGATCCGGTAGTCCCAGAGTGTGCCGTGGTTGGCGCGTGCCCATTGGTGGTGTTTGTCTTGCCGGCATATGGCGGTGGCCCAGCGGTCGCGGCGGCGGCGTGTGGTGATTGCGGAGGGCATCGCTGATCCTTTTTGCGCTGAGGCGCTGTGGTGGTCGGCGTTTGTTCTCACGCTACCGTCGGCGTCTAGTTGGGTTTTCCTGGCGACGCCAGAAAAAAGTTTAGTGATTCCGGTCACATGTGCCGTCCGGGAGCGCTAAACGCTCACCGGACGGCACATTCGGGCCGACTCAACGGAGTAATCCATCGAGTCGGCCGCCCTCCTCACCCAGGAGAATCAACCGCTTCAGTAAGACTGTCGGGCGGCGTATTGGAATGGCTCGAAGGCGCGAAAATAGCCGCTCTAGCAGCGGTGATGTGTGTACGCTGAGCCGAATTCGAACGTTGAATGCCCTCGGTGGTTCGCGGTGCCGCGTGTGTGCTTACCGGATTTTGGGTAGCGTCTGCCAAGGCGCTTTCTAATTGTATCAGAAGATTCTGACGACCCGGCGCTGTCAGCCGCGTTTTCGGCCTTCCGCTTCGACGGCGAGGACTTCTGAGACAAGGAATTTGGGGCGCCGGGGTTCGCCGCGGTTCGTGAGGCGACCTTTCGACGACCAGGCGTAAAGGGTCGCGGCAGGGATTCCCCAGAACTCGGCGATGTCGCGCGGGCTCAGGATTGCTTCAAGGGCTGCTTCGACGGCCTCGGGGGGCAGTTCGGTTGGGGCTATCCACCGTTGGCCGCATTGGCGGGCCATCTCGTCGAGCTTCGAGCATCGTTCGGGGTCGACAGCTCGGAGGGCGTTCCGGTAGGCGCGCGCGATCTCCCGCGCCCGCTCCAGGTTGTTGCGGTGTCCGGTCATGCCGCGGCCAGTGGATTGTTGAGCCTCGCGAAGTCGTCCTGCTCCCAGGTGTTTTGACAGCTTCGGCAGTGGATTCGGTGTTCGTGAATGTGGACGAAGAGGGTGCGGGCGGCGCAGACGTGGCACGTTTCGCCGTTGAGGTAGGACTTGGAAGCCTCGGTGAGGCCGAGGATGCTACGCGTCCGCCGGTGGTAGCCATCGAGGCGCAGCACCGCATCGACTCCGTCGAGGGCTTCACGCCCGAGGTGGTCGCCGCCGTCAGGGTGCGGCAGCAGCGCGGAGAAGACGTGGACGGGTTGGTCGATGAGTGTGCCGAGCCGCGTGGAAAGCGCTGTCACACAGCGCTCTACACGCCGCTGTGCATCGCGGGGGAGGTTGTCGTTGATGTCGGGGTCGAGTCGCAGCGCCCACCGGAACGTCTCGTCGTCGATCGCCGACATGAGTGCGTGGGCTTCGACGTTGATCGGGATGGATCGTCCAGGGGTTCGCCGGACCTTGGGCGCGCGGCGCCTGATGCCGGTGGGGTTGGTGGATGCTTCGGACAGCAGCCGGAAATCGTCTGGGAGGGAGCGGATTGCGGCGAAGCACGCTTCTTCGCATGGATGGCATAGGGTTCGGGGGCGTTCGACGCCGGCGGCGTGCCATTGGCCGTTGGGTGTGCGTGTGCGGCCTTGGCAGCGGCGTCCTTGCTGGCACTGGTGGTCTTCCATGCGCGCTCCGGTGGTGAGTTCAGGGAAGGGGGTCAGGCTGCGCGTTGGCAGATGTCGCAGTTCGCGACGTGTTCGGCGTGTTCGAGTTCGCGTGGCGGTAGGGGTACGTCGATGCGTCGGTAAATGATGTCGTGCAGGTCGACGTTGAAGGGCACCCAGTGCACTTTGCCGTATCCATTTGCGTGGACAATTCGGTAAGCGTCGATCTCGCGGGCGCAGGGGATGACGGTGCTGCCGCCGTGGTCGCCGTCAGCGACGATCCACACGCCTGTGAGGCTTGGGGGAGTGTTGTTCACGGCGTGTGCTCCTCATAGGCGCCGATGATCCATTTAGAGATGTTCTCGGAGATGCCGAGGCCAGCCAAATGGAAGGAGACTAGAAACCCTCCGAGTGTTCCGAGGGTTGTCGCGTAGTCTGCGGGTCCGGCGATGACCCAGTACCCGTATGCCACGTGGAATTGACCGGGAGCTGTCTCCTCGATGGTGAATGCCGTTTGCTTGCGGCCGTTGAGTACGGAGGCTTTCCAGCGCAGTCTCCAGAGTTCTGGCCAAGTCTCGTCGAGTGCGATGATTGGATCGCCGATGGCAGCGGCGCGCTGTACCGTGCTCCAGGCCGGTTCGGCAGCGCTAGCGATTTCTGTCATTTGGTTGTGTCCCCTTGGGTGGTGAGGCCAGGTTGCTGGGCGGTGACTTTCTCGCCGTGGCCGGTCAGATTCGGCTATTCCTGAAATGTCCTGGCACTATCTGATCTTAGTGAATTAGTCAAGTCCGAATTAGCGACTGCGGATTTGCCGAACCTCTCCGTGACACTTAGAGTCGAGGACGTCGTTAAGGATGCTGAACCCCAACGACGATTACCCCAACGGCGCCCCGGATCCTTCGCACGAGGATTCGGGGCGTCGTCGCGGTCCTCGCCCCTCTGGGATGTGAAATCGGGTGGCGCGGTCGGCGTGCTCGTTCTTATGATCGACGGATGTCAATCACGGGGATCGCCAGCGCGCGACACAAGCTCGCGCGGGCCATGCATCACATCGCTGATCTTGATGAACAGGTGGGTGCGTTCACGAAGGCCAATCCGATCGAGGTCCACGCCTTCTGGGAACCAAGCCAGACTCACCCCGGCGAAGTGGACTGCCACATGATCGCCCTGACCGAGCCCCCGGAGGTGCCGGAAGAGTGGTCGCTGATCACAGGTGATGCACTGACATGCATGCGTGCAGCTCTCGATCATTCCGTGTACCCGCATGCACGGCAGTTCCCGACGTTGACCGCGCGCACCAAACCCAACGGCGATCTGATCACGATCAGGCAGGCCCACTCCGCTGCGGTAACCGACGTGCTTGAGAGGAATCAGCCCTACCATTCGCAAGCGCCGCATCATCACGCGATTGCAGTTTTGGCGGCGCTCGTGAATACGGATAAGCATCGTCAGCTTCTCGTCACGAACGGGTTCGCAGCGCAGGTACTGATCAAGCAGTCAGATAAGTACGTCATTACCTATGAGGATCCACAACAAGGCGAAAGCCTCGCAAAAGGTGACGTCCTGACGCGATACAGGCTTAAGCCGACCGGTATTGGTGCCACTTCGTTCGAATACCACAAGTACTTGCAAACTGAGCCAGCTATCGACCTCCCAAACACGACTGACTATCGACCGCTGATACCGCTCCTGCGAGATATCCACAGTAGCGTCAGCGAAATCGTTGACAAACTCGCGGAGGCAGGACTCACCTAGCTCACGCTCTGCGTCATCAGATCTCGTCGCCTTCGGGGAAATGAACCCGCTCGGCATCGAGTAGCGTCGACGCCGCGTTGTATGCGGCGTCGTCGCCATGCAGCAATGGCATCACGTCCTCGGCGCGGAATATCGGCGGCTTGAGGTGTGGATACCTCCGTGCCCAGTACTCGACGACTCCGACGATCACCGGCCCTGCGCACGCAGGTGGCTCGACGCTCACGTGGCCACCCGCAATCGCACCTCGTCGTAGTATTCGGGGTCGGCGGGCATCCAGGGCAGATTGACCCCGTACTGCAACTTGGAAGGCCACTGTCGTTCCTCACGCGATCCGCGCCAGGACACGACATCGACCTTCTCGGCGCGGGCTTTGCCGGGGTCGTCCGGGGAACGGAGGAGCCCGAACCCGAACTCGCTCCACCGTAAGAAAACGCTGGATCCGATGGGTGCCATGTTGCGACGGCCATCCGAGTTGTTGGCTTTGCCTGCGTGCGCTTCGGTGAGGAGCGCGAAGCCATAACGTTCGCGGAGGCCGTCTATGACCCAGGTGATTTCGCGGGCAGGCTTCTCTTCGTTCGGGTTTTCGTGGTGCAACTTGTACAGCGGGCCGAGGAGCAGCAGGTCGGGGGCGAACGAAGAGATGGTGCGGTCGAGCCATGCCGTGTCGGCACCGGCAAGCAGGTCGATCCCAGCAGGCCGAGTCACGAGGGACATGTGGTCGTCCCAATCCATAGGCGACAAGCCCTTGTCGCGGCGGAGCTTGTCGACCTTCCCCATGATCGTGTTGAAGCGGCGGGCCGATTGCTGGGGGCTGTTCTCGCAGTCGATGACGAGGACGCGTGAGTGGTAGTTGCCGCTGCCGAGTTGGTGTCCGGTGAAAGGATGCAAGCTTGCGGCCAGAGTGCATGCGATCTGGCTGCAAGCCCAAGTTTTCCCGCCGCCTTCCATTCCCGTGAGCACGATGCGATCCATGCGTTCGAGCAGGCCGGGCACAAGCCAGTCATGATCGTGGGATACGGAATTGAGGAAGCTGGAGATCCCCATCAGTGGCTCGAACTCCAGTTCGCCCACGGCCCGCTCTGCTATGTCGAGTCCCCGCCTTGCGTCGCGGATGTGAGACAGGATGTCGCCCCGGTCCACTCCCGTCTCAAGTGAAGACTGGGTGCGTTGAGTGAGTCGTTCGCCCGTACCGTTGAGCGTCCGTGCCGCCGACAGGTTCTTGATCGTCTGTGCATAAGTGGACGCGGAGACCGCTTGCACGCCCGACATACCAAAGCAGTCGATGATGAAGTTCGGGGGGATTCTGCCGGGGACCAGGCCGCGGCTCCCGGCTTCGATGAGCACAGCTGTGGGATCGATAGTCTTGCCGGAGCGCATCATTCCGGCGATCACGGCAGCGATGTCGCGGGCCTTGCGGTCGAACCAGTCTTCGGCACCTACTGCAAGGAAGATGTCGCGGACCTGGTCGGGGGATTGCAAGGCGACAGCAATAAGGGAGTATTCGGTGGTGGTGTCATATCCGTTGCTCACGGTGTTACTCCTGCCAGAATCGACGGCGGCTGCCGCGGATGGTCTGTGTGATATGGCCGGGACGAATCCAGTCGTTATTCGCGGCATAGTGCGCGATGACGGCATCTATGGCCTCATCGTTGGTCCATTGGGCGTGGACGGCGGCGGCCAGCCACGCTGTGACCATGGCTTCGCCGACCTCGCGGCTGTCGTAGGTGCCAGCGAAGGTGAGTAGTGCTTCGATCTCGTCTCGGGTCATGACTAGGCGGCTCCGAGTCCAGGGGTGGGGCGGGGAGATTCGAGTTGCAGCGCGACCGAAGGATGGGTTGTGCGCTCGATGAGGCGATCGTTCAGTGCGCGGAGGGCTGCGGGGTCGCCTACTCGACTGGCGTTCTTGAGCGTTCGCTGATCGAGCTTCGTGAGGGCGGGAGCGGGCGGGTCGATCCACTGCTTCCAATGCCGGTCTTTCAGCCACCGTGCGAGCTGAGGAACGAACTGACGCTCGGGGGAGGCAAGCCGCTGCCTAGTCACGGGATCGGCCGCAAAGTTCCTGATGGCTTGCAAGAGCATGGGGAGGGGGACCAAACGCTTTTCAAGGGCAGCCTCGAAAACCTTCCGCCCTTCCTCGTAGCCGCCCGGCTGAGGATAGTCGTGGTACGCCTGGTCGTAGGGGTCGACGATCTCTGCCTGATGCGTCGCTTCGGTCACCGGGCCGACCGCAGCAACGAGCGGCAGTTGCGTGGGGAGTTCAGTACTTGGTTCAGTACTTGGTTTAGTAGTGGGATTGTATGAAGTCAGCTTCATACCCCTACGGCAGGATTCTTCATACCCCCCCGTAGGATTCTTCATACCCCCACGGCAGGATTCTTCATACCCATCGGCCGGAGGGGCAGAAGGATTCTGTTCATCACCGGCAGCGGCTTTCGCTTTCGCTTTGCGCTTGTCGGCCGCAGCCTTCTTGCGTGCGGCACGCTCCGCATTGTGCTTCTTCTTCGCCTCTTCATAGGTCTCGGTGCGGACCCAATGGATTGGGAGGTCGTAGACAATCGGCCGCTCATCGGAGGGAAGATGAGCGGTGGCCGCCTGACTCGGCGACTCAACGAGCAGGCCCGCATCCTTCAGTGCCTTTACGTGATTCGCGACGTTACGCTCTGAGCAGCTGAGGCCCCAGGCGATCCTGTAGAGCGCAGGCCACGCCCCACGTCCGTTCGCGTCCGCGAAATCCGCGAACTCGATGAGGACCGCCTGGGCTGCAACGCTCACCAGATTCTGGGGAATTTTCCAGCGAGCCCACTCCGTTGCTTGCCGGCTCACGCGGCGGCCTCCTTTGCCTCGTTGGTGTGAAACTGGTGGGCGTAACCGAACCGACGGCGAGTGAATTCGTCGTCGCTGAAGCTTCCGGTGAGCACGCGGGCGAGCGCCTGCTTAACCGTGTGTTCCTCAGAGGTTTTGGGCTCGCCGCGTTGGCTGCGAAAGTTTGGATGCAGCACGACATACGGGCGTCGCTGATCGTCATCGGGGACAATGAGATCCCCGATGTGACCTGCGCGAATGAATGGCGTAGCGGGGGACTTTCCGCTATCATTGGAGCTGAGCACGGCTCTCCTGGACATTCAGTTGTTCAACGGAATTGGTCTCCCGCGGTAGCGGCCGGGAGACTGGAATCTCGAAATGGTCTGGTGCGCGAGGGCAATCGCGCACCAGACCATTTCCTTGATTAGTTGTCGCTGTCGATGGCAAGCCACATCTCGTCGGACAGGTTGGGCGGGCTGCCTTCGTAGGCGAGGTGGCCCGCGTAGGCGATGAGTTCAGCGAGGTGCCGGGCGGTGCAGCCCGTAGCGATCTCTATCGTGATGCGCCGGTCGGCGTCGGTCTTGATCCGGGCCGCCAAATAGAAGGCGGTGCCGTCGATTTCAGTCGTCCGGCGTGGGCCTTCGGGGCGGTTGACGATGCTGATACCGGCGATCAAGATTTCATCTTCCGCGTGGATGCCGGGCGTCGGCATCTGGACGGTCGCGAAACCGGCTGCGTCGGTGCAGGGTGCAGTGGTGGCCATCGTGTGGTTTCTCCTGAGGAGGGGTGCGCGACTGCGCAAGGTGAGGGTGTGGACCGCGCTGCGTCGGCGCGAGTCCAGGTGTGGCGCTGCCGAGTCGGAATCGAAGAGGTGAAGCGGCAGCGTGAGATGTGGCGCGTTCCGCTAAGCGGCTTCGACCGGACGCGTCTTGGCGTAGGACTCCAACTCGTCGTGGTCGAAGAACACGCGCCCGCCGTCGACTCGGGCGATGATTTCGCCCCGTTCGCGGAGACGGTCGAGTTGCCGCGGGCTGATGGCCAGCAACGCCGCGGCTTCAGCCTTGCCGTAGCGAATGCGGGGGCGCTGGGTGCGGCTCGGGGGTTCGGTGAAGCGTGCGGCTATGGTGCGGCGCGGACGGGTCAGAGTAGGGTGCATTGTGGCGCCTCCGATAGGTGGGGTGCTGATCTCGCCAGCGGGGCGGCATCTGTCTTTGGTCGGATGGGATGCCGCCCCGTTTGCTGTTCATCTTCGCTTGGGTAACCGACACTTGCGGTGCCTGTCGTGGCCTGTCCGGTGTTGGCTTGCCGTGGCGATGCTGCAAGTATGCCAACCCCGTTGGCATTAGCGCAAGTGGTTTGGCCAAAGATATTGGCCTAAAATTAGCCGCATGGGCACAGACGGCGACACCGACGACCTTGATCGAGCGCTCGCTGAAGTCGCGCGCGCAAGGTTGCAGTTCGTGGCTGCTGAGGAGCATCTTCGGCAGGTCATGCTGGAGATGCTGCGCAGCGGGAAGCGCGGCGTACAGGCCGAACTGGTCCGCAGGACTGGATGGAGCCGCGAGTACCTGCGCCAGCTCGCGCGCGAGCACGGCCTGTAGGTCGCTGACCTTGAATTGCATCTTCTTGAGCACGACGTTGAACTTGTGGACGAACACCCGGTCCGACGACGGACCTCCTCGGCGATCTCCTTGACGCTCTTCTTCTCATCCGCGTTCAGTACGGCCAGGCGGCACGGACGATAGAACCATGTTCTGTGCGTGCGCGTAGGCGAGTCGTTGAACGCGCTTTCGCGTTTGCGTACCTACAGCGCACTGTTGATGATGTCGTTGTTGTGCAGGAACTTCTCAACTCCTCGACGATGCGGCGAGGATCAGCTTGTACGCGTGGTCGACGGCGCTGGCCGATTCCAGGGTCCGCGAGAAGTCCGCATGCTTAGCCTAGCTCCAGCAGTCCGTCCAGGTTGCCAAGCGCCTTACGGGCGAGCGACAGGTCGACGTGTGCATAGATGCGCTGTGCGGCAACGGAGGAGTGGCCCATCACCTGCATCCGGACGGACTCTTCGACGCCGAGTTCTTGCAGCAGCGTCGCGGTGGTGTGGCGCGCGTCGTGAAGGCGTACGTCCGGGACGCCCGCACGCTTCAGCGCCTCGTGCCACCAAGTATTGTCGTACTTTTGGGGGATGGGGTTGCCCTTCGCTGTCACCCACACCAGGCCGTATGGGTTGGGCGGGGCGGTCTTCTTGTACTCCGCGAGGATCGCGGCGAGCGGTACGGGCAGGGGGGTGAGCCGCTTCGAGCGCTCGGACTTCGGCCGCTTCAGCGCGAACTTTCGGTAGAGCGGACGGATTTCATAGCCTGGCGGCACGTCGAACCTGTCGGGGTCGTCGAGCGACGCGCCCGGTTTGGTCGCCATCGTCTGCAACTGCCAGCTGAGATCCACCGTGAGCGCGTCCAGGTCGAGGCGGGACCACTCCAAGCCCAACAACTCACCTTGCCGGGCGCCGAGCATGAACGCTGCCGCCCAGCGGGTGACCATCGGGTCGCCCGCCTCCATCGCGGCGAGCAGCACCTTGCGCGCGTCATTGGACTTGAGCGCTTGGCCGGACACCTTCGGCGCTGCCTTGGGTTTCGGGATGTACTCGACCGGGTTGGTGCGGACGCCGATGTTCTCCTTCTTCGCGTCTTCCATCGACTTGCGCCACACGAAGTGAGTCAACTGCACCATGCGCCCCGACCATCGCTCACCGACCCATTTCAGGTTGCCCCGTACGACTGCCGGCGTGACTGGCAGGGGCTTGGTCTTGCCGACGTAGGGCAGGATTTGGTTGTCGACGATCTGCTTATAGCCCTTGTACGTCTTCGGTTCGGTGTTGGGCTTAACGATTTCGTCAACCCAGTAGGTCAGCCATTTTTCGACGGTCATCTTGGCCTGTGGTGTGAACGTTCCCGATTCGATCTCCGTGCGCAGGGCGCGGAACTTCTGCATCGCGATTGCCTTGTCGGAACTCGATACGGTGGCGCGTCGGCTCTGTCCGTTCTCGTCTTCATATGTGACGGCACCGATCCAGAGGCTGTCTGCCTTGCGTTGGTAGAACGCGCCTTCGCCGCGGGGGCGGCGACGTTTTTTCGGTGGCATATGCGCTTCTCCCCCTTGTGGGAACTGTAGCTTAACTGTAGCATACGATGGTCTAGACGCGGCTAGACGCGTCTAACCGTAAACGTATCCCTACCAGGCTTTATCGGAGAATTGGGCAGCTCACGCCAGGCCGCAGCAGCCGACTGTTAATCGGCAGGTTTCTGGTTCGAGTCCAGATGGGGGAGCCGAGAACGGCCCCTGACCAGCGCTCAGCGTACATGGTCAGGGGCCGGATTCGTTTCCAGAGCGCGAAAAGCGCCGAAAAGTCTCCCAGAAGTCGCGTCCTGTTCGTCGACCTCGCGATCTCGCCCGCTGTGGCCGAGCCTGGTCATGACCGAATTGTGGATCACCGCCGCGGCGTCGTGCCGCCCGCGAGCCGTGTACTAGCGCTGAGCCATCGCCGGATCGGCGTGTTGCGGCACGTCCGCAGCGAGACGCGCCGAAGTCTCCAGCGCAGCTGCATCACGGACGTGCTGTCAGCGGTCGATCAATTCTCCGGTTCCCAGAAAGATCCAACCGAGTAGCAGCAACGGTGAGAGCGCTGCTGCGAGGGCGAGTGGCACCGACATGCCTATCCCTAACGCGATCTCACCCTGCCACAACGATGTGCCGGCGATGATGACTCCGATGATCCAGGTCGCCACGGGCACGGCACGGAGTGCTGACAGCCAGAAGCAATAGCCGGTGTATGTCGCTTCCCGGCCGACAAGCCATGCGTCTGCTGGTCAACACTTTGAGCGGGCCACCGAACTGGAACACGAGCCCCGCCAACACAAGCAGCAGTGGGGAGGCGCCCACCAGAAATCCCACCCCGAAATCTCTCATCCACCGAGAGTCGCAAGTGACACAGCCGACGTCGAGATCGTCCTCGAACGACCACGCTGGGCAGACCACTGCCCGGTAGCCGGACTCGGTCTTGGTCCAGCTCCTAGCAAGTGAGGCCTTAGCCGTTGGTGCGCACGATGGTGCAGCAGAACGTGATTCGCGCATTCCGGCCGTCGGCCGATGTGCGGGCCTGGTCGAGCGCCTCAGGATCAACGTGCGAACGGAGTTGCGCGTGCGTGGATGGTCTTGCGAGCGGCCAGATCTTGGATGGTTCCAACGAGATCAGGAACGAGCTGATCGGCCGGGAGCTGGCGCCTCGGTACCAGCCCTTCAGTCGCCCAACATGTTCCGCACTGCCAAATGACTGAACAACATCGACGCGCCGATCGGGTTGCCGCCTCCGGGATAGGTGGTGCCGCTGACCGCCGCCATGGTGTTGCCCGCGGCGTAGAGGCCCGGGATGGGAGCTCCGTTTCGGTCGAGTACCCGGGCGGCGCTGTCGGTGCGCAGCCCGCCTTTGGTGCCCAGATCGGAGATGCCGAATGCGGCGGCGTGGAAGGGTCCCTGGTCGATCGGGACCAGCGGCGGTTCGCCATTGGAGAAGGCGCGATCGTAGGCTTCGTCGCCGCGGCCGAAGTCGGTGTCGACGCCTGCGGCGGCCATCGTGTTGAACCGTTCGACGGTCGCGACCAGCGCGTCGGCGGGGACGCCGATCTTGTCCGCGAGTTCGGGCAGCGTGTCGGCGGTATGCCAGAGGCCGGCGGCGACGTACTTCTCGGTCTCCACCATCGAGACGTTGGTCGCTTTGACCGGGGGCTGCTCGCCTTCTTTGTGGTCGTAGATCATCCAGTAGGGCAGGGTGATCGAGCCCTCCCGCAGCTGCCGGATCACCTCGCGACCGAGCCGGTCGTAGGGTGCGGACTCGTTGACGAATCGCTTGCCGTCCTGGTCGACGAAGATGCCGCCGGTGAACCAGAGTGCGAATGCCGAGCGGCCGTCGGGGTGGGTCAGCCCGGGCGACCACCACGCCTGGTCCATTAGGTCGACGTCGGCGCCCGCCGCGATGCCCGCCTCGTGCGCCAATCCCTGATTTCCCCACGGGCCCATGGTGTCTCGGGCCTCGCCCGGCACACCGTAGCGTCGGCGCATTTCGTCGTTCTGCTCGAAGCCGCCGGTCGCCAGCAGCACTCCGCGTCGGGCGCGGATCGCGAGCCGTTCGCCGTCGCGTTCGATCAGCGCGCCGAGCACCGCACCGTCCTCGACGACCAGTTCGATCAGCGGCGAGTTCAGGTGCAACTGGACGTGCGGGTAGGTGGACAGTGCCCGCAGGAACCGGCCGATGAGCGCCCGGCCACCGATCAGCACATCCGGGGACGGCGCGCCGAGCCGGTCGGCGTCCAGCGGTCCGCGCAGCGACTGACCGAGCTCCCCGAGTTCCGCCGCGGGGAGCGGTGTGGGCATGGTGTGGCGCAGTCCGTCGAGACGGGCCTTCGGCGCCTTGCCGAAATAGTCCGGCCAGGGCAGAACCTCGAACGCGAAGTGGTCGTCGGCCTCGAGGTATTCGATGAGGTCGCGGCCACGGCGGACATAGGTTTCCTGTAGTTCCCGCGGGGTCCGATCGCCGACGACGGCATGGAAGTAGGTGAGCGCGTCCTCGATGGTGTCGTCGCTGCCCGCTCGCCGCAGTACGGGGTTGCAGGGGAACCACACTCCGCCGCCACCGGAATAGGCGGTGGTGCCGCCGAACTTGTCGGTCGCCTCGACGACCGCGACGCTCAGTCCCTCGCGGGCCGCGGTGTAGGCACCGGCCAGACCGCCACCCGAACCCGCGACCAGCACATCGACTTCGTCGTTCCAGTCCACCATTGTTTCCTCCCGTGCCACCGTGTTCCCGTCGACGCTAGGCCCGATCGCCTCGACGGGAGGGCCGGTATCCCGGTCATCGGAAAGGCACAGCAGAGAAGGCCTCAGGCGGCGAAGATCTCGTCGAGTGCGCGGCGGCAGGCGCGGCAGAGCTCGATATCGGCGGGCACACTGCCTCGTCGGCGACGAGGTCCATCCCCGTACATCCCGAACACGATGCCGTGACTGTAGATGGGCACGCCGACAAGAACTTTCGACCACAGGGCCGACTACTGAACCGGGGGTCGTCACAGGTTCCGGTCAAGGGCCTGAGTCCGGCGCACTACCGGCTCCGACCCTTGCCACTCGAGCTCCTCCGGCCAGTCCGGCTCCAGGGTCGAATTCATGACCACGATGGCTCTGCTGTCACCGACCGGATGAGCGGTTCGGGTGGATCACATCGGATACACCGGGTGCTTGCGCGGGTTGAACTCCGGCTTCACCGGCGGCTTGTCGCGCAGCAGGCGCAGCGCGCGGCGGATCTCCAGGCGGGTGGTGTGCGGTTCGATGACCGCGTCGATGTAGCCGCGTTCGGCGGCGATCCACGGGGTGGCGATCGTCTCGTTGTACTGGTTGACCATGAACTCGCGCGCCGCCGCCCGATGCTCCTCCGGCACCGCCGCCAGTTGCCGCCTGCCGATGAGGTCGACCGCGCTGTCGGCGCCGATCACCGCGATCCGGGCGGTCGGCCAGGCGAAGCTGATATCGGCGCCCACCTGCCGGGCCGCCATCATGCCGTAGGCGCCGCCGTAGGACTTGCGCACGACGAGGTTGATGATCGGGACCGTCGCCTCGATGATCGCGCGCGGGACCCGCCCGCCGCGGATGATCACACCGTTGGCTTCCTGCTCGAGCCCCGGCAGCACGCCGGGGGTGTCGGCGACGAACACCAGCGGGATATTGAACGCGTCGCAGAGCCGGATGAAGTAGGTCGATTTGTCCGAGCAGGCGGCGTCGATGGAACCACCCAGCACCAACGGCTGGTTGGCGATCACACCGACCGGATATCCGTCGACCCTGGCGAATCCGGTGATCAGATTCGGGGCGAACGCCTCGCGAATCTCGTGGAATTCACCGTCGTCGAAGATCCGCAGCAGGATCTCGTGCATGTCGTAACCGGCGCGGTCGGAATCCGGGATGATCTTGTCGAGCTCGCGATCGGACGCGGTGATCTCCGGCTCCAGACCGGGGTTCACGATCGGCGGTTGCTCGAGGCAGCTGGTCGGCATGTAGCTCAGGTAGTTGCGGGCCCAGTCGTAGGCTTGCTGCTCGGTGTCGGCAACGTAGTGCAGGGTGCCGCGCTCGGCCTGGACCTTGGCGCCACCGAGCTCCTCGGCGGTGATGTCCTCACCGTTGACGGCCTTGATCACCTCCGGCCCGGTGACGAACATGTAGGAATCCTTGGTGCCGATGAGCACGTCGGTGTTGATCGGCCCGTACACCGAACCCGCCGCGCACTTGCCGAGAATGATCGACACCTGCGGCACATACCCGGACAGTTTCTCCAGCACCCGGGAGATATCGCCGAACGACGCGATCGAACCGACCGCGTCCTGGATACGCGCACCGCCGGAATCGTTGATCGTCACCACCGGGCACGCGTTGTCGAACGCGAGTTGCAGCGCCCGCATGAACTTGCGGGCGGACGTGATACCGACCGACCCGCCGTACACGGTCTGATCGTGGGCGATCACCACCACCGGACGGCCACCGATCAGACCGCGACCGGTGACCAGCCCGTCACCGTAGAGAGCGTCCGGCTTGTCGGGCTGACGAGCCAACGCACCGGTCTCGACGAACGTTCCGCGGTCGAGCAGCATCTCCACACGCTGGCGAACGCTCGGAATGCCCTTCTTCTCCCGCTTGGCGACGCCGGCCTCACCTGCCGGTTCCGCAGCGATCGTCAGGATCTTGACCAGTTCATCGAGCTTCGCCTGGGTACCTGCCACGCTCGCTGCCACCTTTCCAACCAACTGTTGTGCCGTCGCGACGTTAAGCGGTGTCGATAACGGAAGGTGTCATTGAACCGGATATCGGGGATAAGTCACAGTCGAGGCCCGGCACACATCGCCTCCCGTCCAAGAATCGAACCCGGGCAACCGCGCGCCCAGCATCCGCGCTCGACCGGTGAGTTCGCGCTGCGCAGCGTGGATCAGCTCGACCAGTTCGACGCGTACGCCGCCGTCGCCGAGGTCGCGCCGCGCCCCGCTGCGGATGATCGCGGGCAGCGAAGCCGAGATCAAGGGCTTCAGCGAGGGCGCCGCCGCACGCGTGCAGTCGGTGTTCGTGTTCGTGGCGTGGCCGCCCACCGCGCCACGAACACGCGCGCTGAGTCGTTGCCGAGTGTATGCGGAAGCACCGATCCGTGCGGCCAAGGTGGCACACGAAGAAGCTGAAAAGCGCTGGAATACGCTGAACTCCGAACCGCTCACCGGCACGGATCGCCGAATTACCATGGGCCTGCGGGACGATCGCCGGATCACTCCTTCACCGACCTTTCGCCCGCCTCGGGGCCGATCCCGTCCCCGGGCTTCCCCGCAACCGCACGAATGGTGCATGGGAGATCGATATGCCCACGATTGGCCAGCCCGGCGATCCGATCGAACCGGTCGAGGTCCCGCTTCTGCTCACCGGCGGCAGCCGTTGGATAACGGCGGAGCCGAGCCGAATCGCCGTGGGTACCTTGCGAATGCGCAGCTGGCAGGTCTTTCCGGTGCAGCCGCCGCCGCGGGTCTTCGACGTGCACATGGACCGCTGGGATCTCGACCGGCGACGGAATTGGTATCAGTGGGCGATCGAGCAGGTCACGAAGGCGGACTTCGTCCTCGTCATCGCGTCGCCGCGTTGCAAGCAGGTGGCCGACGGTCACGGCGATCCGAAGAGCAACCGCGGCATGCAGTCGGAAATCCTGCTGCTGATGGAGCAGTTGCACAGCGATCGGGAGACCTGGTCACGCAAATTGCTGCCGGTGGTACTGCCCGGCAGGTCTCCTGACGAGATCCCACTCTTCCTGGCGCCGCAGACCGCCGATCACTACCTCGTCCAGGATTTCACCGTCGAGGGCGCGGACGACCTGCTGCGGGCGGTGACCGGCCAACCCGCGTACCTCCGGCCTTCGGTGAACCCCGTGGTGGTGCGCCTTCCGACGCGAGGTTGAGATGACCACCGTGGTGATCTCCTCGTGTGTCGCCGTTTTAGTCGCGATTTTGGCGTTCGGCCTCAACCAGCGAGGCCTGATCCTGCAGGAGCGGCGGCACTTTCGCCTCACCCGTGTCAGCAGCCAGCTGGCCGAGTTGTACGCGCCACTGCGCGCCCTCGTCGAAGTCAACGAGGAAGTGTGGGAGCTGCTTCGGAGGTCCCACCTGCCCCCGCGGTCGGCGCGCACCTTCACCGTCTCGTCTCCGGAATGGCGTTGGTGGCGCGATCACATGCTGATGCCGACCAACCGGGCGATGCGTGATCTGATCATCGAGCACGCCGACCTGCTGGAACCGGAAATGCCGGAAGCGTTGCGAGCCTTCTGCGCCCACGTCGCCTCCATGGAGGTGGTGCTGGCCGCCGAGGCCGACGGCGTCAAGCGTCCGACCTTGGTTCGCCATCCCGGCGACGCCTATGTCCGGCACGTCCGAGAGACGTTCGCGAGTCTCGAAGCCGAGCGACAGCGCATGCTGAACACCCGGCGCGGTGGCCGATCGGTTCGGTGAACGAGCGCCGTTCCCACCGATCGGCCCGCGCGCGAACCTCAGCTGGACCTGTCCTGAAGACCGGTTCGGCGGACGCTCTCGGAAACCTGGCGGCGCATCCACTGCCAGCCCGCCATCCGGTGCCGCCGCACATAGAGCACGACGATCCCGGCTCCCAGCAGTACCGCGAGGAAGCCGAGTCCGCCGTTACCCGCGGCGATCCCGATCAGGAACAGCGTGATCGCGACACCGGTCCCGAGCAGATACGCACCCATGTGGTCCGATCCGTACCACTGCACCCGGGTGGCCCGGTCGGCGAGCCTGCGGATCTCATCGACTTGTTCGCGAGCCTCATCGAACTCCGGTCCGGACAGATCCAGCGAGTCGAGCCGGGCGAGGCCCCGGCGCGCATGCTCGAGTTGCGCCGCACTCGTGATCGCGCGACCGCCGTCCGCGAGCTCGCTCCACTGCTCGGTGATCGATTCGGCGACGGCCACCGCGAGTCCCTCCCTGAAATACAGGTTCGAGGGGTTTTCCCGCACCGCATCTTCGTAGATCGATATCGCCGTGTCGAGATCATCGACATACGTGTTCGCGATGCCGACGGCGTAGAAGGGATTGGCCGGATCGAGTGCTTTCGCACGCGAATAAGCTTCGCGTGCCCGCCGCCAATCCGTTTCGGCGCAGCGCACGTCGCCGAGGGTTGCGTAGAACTCCGCGACGTGCGGACCCAACCGCACGGCCTCGTTCACCTCGAACAACGCATCGGCCCGTTTGTCCAAGCGCAGCGAAGCCCGCGCGCGAATATGCCACGCGACGGCGTTGTCCGGTTGCCGGTTCGTGGCCTCCTTGGCCGCCATGTGGGCTTGGACGTCGTCCCCACTGTCGAGATATCCCTCGGCGATCGCCGCCCAGTCGCGGCTCCCGCCGAGCGCGGGCTGTAGTTCCATCTCGTATTTCCTTCCACTCGAGCTAGAGCGCTTCGATCTTCTTGATCAGCTGGCGCCGTTTGAAATAGACGCGATCGCAGCAGCCGACAATGCCCATGCGCTGGGACCACGCCGACATCCAGGCGGCTACAGTCGTATTGCCGTTGTCCAACGCGGCGACATCGATCGAGACCACCGGCCGCCGCAATCCGGCAGAGTTCAATCCGAAACCACGCGCCTGGAAGTTGAAGTCACCGGGACCGTCCACGCTGCGCCACCAGACGGAACCGAAATGGTCGATGATGGTGTCCGTCACCCGGGTTCGAGGCGCCTTCGCGTGCGTATCGATCTGATTCTTCGCCGCGATGCTCAGCACGAATCCGGCGACAAGGCTTGCCACGAAAGCGAAGCCGATGACGATGAGCAGAAATTCCATGATTGTCTCCCGTTCACCGATCAGCCGGTGGTGATGTCCCGGACCAACTTGTTCCTTCCGCTGGTGCGGCAGAACGCCTCCGCGGACAGCTTGGTGGAGGTCACGTTTGCGCGGCTCGTGTCCTGTCCGGTGGCGCGCAGGTAGTTCTCGATGATGGTGTTCTTGGCCGCTGTATCCGCCGCGACGAAGTCCTTGCAGGTGGTTTCGCCGCCGCCGGCGTTGGCGCCCCTCGTGGGTGCTGCGACGGACGAGGTAGCCGCCGTGGCCGGGGTCGCGGTGTCGGACGAGTTCCCGCAGCCGGTCAGCGTGAGCGCGCCGACGGCCGCCAACGCGGACACCGTCAGTGCGGCCACACGAAACATCTTCGGCGGGAACGGCAATCCGAAGGCGGGCATTTCGGCAAATGTGGGACGGTGCGGAAATTCCTTGTACGGGTTCATGATCGACTCCTTGTCGTACCTATTGCGGTGCCAACTACTGGATCACGACCGATGCCCCAATCCTCTGGACGACTGGAAAGCGCTTGAATACGCTGCACTGTGGCCGGAGGCGTGTGGAGGTGAGCGGTGGCCGAGAAGGAGCCGAGCTCGGCGGATGCCGACGCGCTGCAACGGGAATTCGTTACCTCGCTGAACCGATCGATCTTGCGTGCGGAGAAGCGCAGCGGATCGGTGAACCGGGCGAATCTGGCAAAGCGGTTGAATGTTTCGACGGGTAGCGTCTACGCCTACCTCAACGGTAAGACGCTGCCCAAGTCGGACGTATTCGACAAATTGCTCGGCGAACTCGATGTCGTCGGCCCAGATGCGGCACTCTTGGTGGCTTTGCGCGACCGTGTCGAAATAACCAGGCGCACAACCAAAGACAAGACGACGTCAGGATCGCCGCGTCCGCTCGCACCGGACCTGCCGCGGGACATCGTCGTGCTCGTCGGCCGAGATCTGCCGTTGACCCGAATCATCACCGCGATCGGCGGCGGACCCGACCAGGGCGCCACGTGCGTGGTGTCCGGTCTCGGAGGAGTCGGCAAGACCGCGCTGGCGGTGCGTGCCGCGCGACGGCTGCACGAGCAGTTTCCCGGCGGCTGCCTGTTCGTCGACATGCGCGGGTACGCCGCTGCGGATCCGGTGCCGTGGTCGGACGCCGCACGGAAGCTGCTACGGCAGGCGGGGGTGTCGGCGCGGTCGATACCCGCTGACCCGGAAGAGGCGGCGGCGCTGCTCCGAGAGGAACTGCGCGACAAGCGAACTCTGCTGATCTTGGACAATGTCATCGACACCGACCAGATCAGGCCGCTGCTGCCCGCCGAAGGACCCAGCCGGGCGCTGATCACCAGCCGAAGCAACCTCAACGGCCTCGACGACGTCGTGCACGTGCGGCTCGACGCGCTCTCGGCGCAACAGTCGGCGGGTTTGGTTCGCGAACTCACCAAGGATCTTCCGCCGGACCGGAGACCGGACGAACGGCAGTTGGCGGAGATCGCACGGCACTGTCACGGTCTGCCGGTGGCGATCCGGATCGCCGCGGCCATGGTCCGCTCCGAACCGTGGCCTACCGCGGTACCCGAGGGCGGCGCGGTGGGCATCGAGGTGTTCTACGACGGTGACCGGGATCTGGAAACTCTCTTCGAATACTCGGTGCGGCGGCTCGACCCGCAGCAGGCGCGAACTTTCACCCTGCTGGGCGCTCACCTCGGATTCGACTTCGACATCGACGCGGCGGCGGCGCTGACGGGTGTCGATCGGACGGCGATCCGCAAGATCCTGCGCCACCTCGTGGAGGTCAACCTGCTGGAGTCCAGGAGTGCCGGGCGCTACGGATTGCACGACTTGGTAAGGGCTTTCGTCCAGCGTCGTGCCGCCGCGACACTGGGGCGGCACGAGGTCGTCGAGGCGACCACGCGGGTCGTCGATCATTATCTGGCGAAGGTCGACGCCGCGGATCGGGCGCTCACCCCGCACCGGCATCGCGCGGGCATGACCCCCGCGACGGTCCCGGTCGAGGTGCTCGGCTACGACGCCGCCATGAGGTGGACGACCGCCGACCGGGACAACCTGATTGCCGCGACCCGGGTGGCCTACGACCTCGGTCGTGACGAGCAGTGCTGGCAGATCGCCTTCGCGCTGCGGGGTTTCGCGTTCATCACCAACGACATCGACCTCTGGGTGACGGTGCATCGGTGCGCGGTGGCCGCGGCCGAGCGGGCGGGGAATCGGTACGCCGAGGCGGTGATGCGCAACAACCTTGGGCTGGCTCTGCTGCGCCGAGGCGACCACGAGGAAGCCGAGGTCATGTACGAGCGGGCGCATAAGCTCTTCGCCGACATCGGCGACGGACACGGTGAGCACATCGCGCTGGCCCACCACGCCTGGGTGCACGTGCATCGCGGACAACTCGACGAGGCGCTGGACAAGAGCCTGCGCGCGCTCTCATACATCGCCGACCGGGGAACGGTGCGGAATCGGGCGATCCTGATGCGCGACACCGCCTCGATCGAGATCGCGCTCGGCCGATACACCGACGCGGTGCCGCGATTGATCGACGCGCTGGGGCTCTTCGCGACCCACGACCTGCGTATCGACGAGGCGATGGCATGTAATGCGCTCGGCGAGGCGTATCGGCGACTACGAGCGCTCCCGCAGGCGTACGCGGCCTTCGAGCGCGCCGCCGACGTCGGCCGATCGGCGGGCAGCGTGCTCGAGGAGGCACGTGGTCACGAGGGGATGGGTGTGATCGCCGCTGGCCGGGCGGAATGGTCTGCGGCACAGCGCAATTTGATCTGTGCCCTCGCGGGCTTCTCGAAGCTGCACGACGGCGCGGGCAGGCGGCGGGTACTGGCCGAACTCGAACGGCTCGGTCCCCGCCACGAAGGATGACCGCGCCGCCCTCGTTCACGCGCCGCTGTGCACCAACGCCGCCCACAGGTCGGGGCGGGTCGGATAGCGGTCGCGCAGACCTCGTGACACGGCGTTGACCCTGACCGCAGCGGTGTCGACATCGATCAGACCGCGGTAGAACTCGTGCGCCGCGGCGGCGGCCAGTTCATCGTTGAGCGGCCACAGGCTGGCCACCACGTGTCGGAACCCGGCGACCTGGAACCCGGCGCCGAGGTGAACGGATTCGTCGGCGTGTTTCGAGCTGGTGCCCGCCGTCGAGCACGCGGACAGGTAGGCCAGCTCGGCTTCTTCGAGCCGCAGCGCGCTGATCGACGGGATGGTCAGCATGCCGTCGTGCAGGATAAGCCCGCCGCGCGAGGGCGCCCGCGGATCGGCGACGGCGTGGCAGGCGAAGTGTGCCCACCTGGCGGTCCGCAACTCGGCACGGACGCGCTCGACCGTCGCCCGCTCGTTCGCCAGGGGAGGCGGGCCCGGCAGGCCGGATGCCAGCGCCGCGGCCTCTTCCGCGGTCCAGGGCAGGTCCTGGTACCCCGGTGTGCGTTCGAGCTGGACGATGAGCTGGCGTCGGGACACCGCCTTCGGCCTGCGCAAGGCGTGGGCGAGCGTGCGCAGGGTTGGCGTGACAGACGAGACTGCCGCATCGAGCATGCCGGTTCGCCCGGCTTTCCCGCGGCGTGGAACGGCAGCAGCCCCAGCTGTCCGATCGGCAGCCACCAGATCCGCGGCATCGCCTCGGCGTCCGCGCGCAGATCACCGTCCCTGACGGCTTCGACGATCGGCTCCGCGACGGTCTCCCACAGCCACGGCAGGACGCTCCCCAGGACTCGTCGCATGTATAGCTCTCGGACGACCGACTGTTCGATCGCCACCGCCTCGGCCAGCTTCTCGACGTGCGCCTTTACGTCGGTCGACGCGAGGCCGGGCAGCCGCACGATCCGCGGATCGCCACGCGCGTCGAGCAAGATCGCGTCGCCGCGATGCGCTCCGGCGTTGACCAGGACGACTGTGCCGGGTGTCCCGGTGCGTCGCAGAGTGTCGAGTGGATCCGTGTTCGGCTCGTCCCGCAGGGCGCCGACCAGCTCGGCCGGTTGCGTACGGTCGGCCAGCGAATCGGTCGCGTCGCCGTGTGCGTCGAGCGCCTCGCGGAGTGCGATCCCGCGGCCGAGATCCGCGACCTGAACCGCGCTCCTGGCCGAACCCAGTTCGCAGTGTGCCGCAACGGCTTCCGTAACGAGATCACGGGTATCGCCGAGCCGCTGCTCCCGGTCGATGGGCGGCGTGTCCCGCAGGACGATCGACGGCAACACCTCGATCGTCTCGTCGAGCAGCCGCACGGCGACGGTGTGCGCGCCCCTACGGTTCGCCAGCAAGCCCAGCTTGCGTCCGGCGATCATGCGGTCGTGGGGCATCGACGACTGTGCCCGCGCGAGCGCGGTCGCGTAGGCGGTGATGGCAGGGACGTCGATCGCCTCGCGTCCGACATCCATCGAATGCTCTTGGGTGGAGAGAAAATTGGACAGGCGAAGTGCGTAGTCCGCATCCGTGGTCGCGGTGGATTCGATCGAACTTCTGCTGAGCGTGTCGGCCCGTTCGAGGTCGGCGAGGTCGTTCCTGTCGAGGAGATATCGATCCAGGTAGAACATGCCGAGATTGGATTTCCACGACGCGACGTCCGGATCGTTCGGTCGGGCGAGCGCCAAGACGCGCTCGCCGATCGCTATTGCCCGCGAATGGAATTCGGACGATTCGGTCGGGCGTCGTTCACCCGCCTTGTGGTACAGAGCGGCCAGGGTCGTCAATCGGGTCAGGTGCTGCGGATCTTCCTTGTCGGAGGCCGCGTGCTCGGCGAGCGAGATGGCACTGTCGAGATCGGCGTAGTCCCAGGCGAGGTCGTATCTCGCGTAGAGGTGGGCGGCGTGGTTGGCGGCCCGGAGGCCGTACTCGCGACCTTGTGGTGGGGTCAGGGCAAGGGAGCGTTCGCTGAGCGTAATCGTGCGATCGATGTCGGCGCGATTTCCCGATCGCACGAAGCGGGTGTGGTAGATGGTCGCCAGCGAGGACAGCTGGGTCGCTCGCCCTGGACTCGCATCCGTGGTGGTAGCCGAACACTCCTCGCCGAGTGCTATCGCGCGGTCGAGGTGTTCGCGATCGCCCGTATGCTCGTACAGTTCGCTGTATTGCAGGGCCAAGTTGCCGAGGACCGAAGCCCGCTCAGGGTGGCCGTGCTCGAGCCCCCCCAGCGCCTCCTCGCCGATGGTGATGATCTTGTCCAACTCCGACCGCTCCCTGGTCGAGCGGTAGCGCATGGAGAACGCGAGCATCAGATTGGCGAGTACCAGTGGGTGGTGTCTGCTGTCGGTCGGTGTGAGCGCCAGTGCGTCCTCGGTCAATGCGATCGCGGAATCGAGATCCGAGCGGGCGCCGGTCAGTTCGTGGCGCCGGCGATACGAGGTGGCGAGCAGAGTCATCGAGGCGGGCAGATCCGGGTCGGCACCGCGATCGAGCGCCACGGCGCGCTCTCCGTAGGTGATCGACTCGTCGAGGCAACCGGGGTCGTCGGTCAGGTCGAACAAATGGTCGTAGGTGACACCCAAGTTGCTCAATGTCGCAACGTACTCCGGGTGATCCTCGGGCAAAGTCGCCAGTGCCTCCGCACCGAAGTCGACGGCCTGCTCCAGATCTGTTCGCGCGCCGGACAGGTCGTATCGCATGTTGTGCGCGAGGCACAGGTACGAGGTGATGACCGGCCGGTCCAGTTGCTGCTCGATGGCGACGGGCAGCGCGAGCTTCAGGAGCTCGATTCCGGTGTCGAGGATCGCCAGCTCGGCCACGGACATGGTGTATTCGACGATCTTCATGCCGACACGACACTGTTCGTCGGCGTGCGCGCCGTCGCCGACGAGTCGCGCTATCGCAGGGGGAGTCGGCGTCGCGGAACCGAGCAGCGGACGGAAGAGACCGACGGCCATGGCCAGTTCGGCGGTCGCCGAGCCGCCTTCCGGCAGGGCCTTCGATCTCGCCAACCGCAGCTCGGCGAGCGCACGCCGCGCGTCGTCCAATCGCGCCGAGGCGGCGGTCGAGGGGTTGTCGTCGGCATGCTGCTGCGCGCTCGCGAAGCGCGTGGCGGCCTCGTCGAGGGCCGCGTCATCGAGCGGTGCGCTCGGCATCGTACCCACCCTCACGTCAACGGATTCCGGTGGAACAGCCTAAACCCGCGTCGCTAGTCGGTCGACGCCCCCGCGAGGTAGTCGTGGCCGCCGATGTAGACGGTGTGGCCGGATTCGGTTGGGTCCGTGGTGGCGTCGGCGATGGCGGTGGCGAACTCTTCGATGGTGGGAAGGGGGCCGTTGTCGCGGCGGGTGCCGACGGCGTCCGGGTCGCGGCGTTCGAGGAGGCGGACGATGATGGTGCCGTCGATCATGTCGCCGGAGACGACGGTCAGGGTGATGCCGAGGGCTTCGAGTTCGGGGATGAGGGCTCGGAGGGCGTCCTCGCCCGCGCGCTTGCTCGCGGCGATCGGTTCGTAGTCGGCGGGGACGGGTTTGCGGCCGTGGAAATGCGCCTGGTGGCTGGTGACGAAGACGATGCGGCCGCCGGATGGCATGAGGGGCAACGCGAGTCGGGTCAGGCGTAGTTGTGCGTCGCGATTGATGGACATCGCGTAGTCCGCGGCCGCGTCGCGTTCGAGACCGCCGGATGCGTTGAGTACCAAGACATCCAGGCGGCCGAAGCGGTCGGCGATGTCGGCGATAAGTGTGCGGGTGGCGGTTTCGTCCGAGACGTCAGCTCCCGCGATCGATGCGCTGCCGCCTGCGGCGGTGATCTCGTCGGCAATCGTCTGGGCGCGGCGGCGCTTCTCGCGGTAGTTGACGATCACGTGGTCGCCGCGGGCCGCGAGGATGCGGGCGGTGTCGGCCCCGATACCGCGCGAGGCCCCGGTGACGAGGGTGATTCGCTGATCGGTCGAGATGTCCGGTTCGTGCACCACGTTCCCTTCCGTCGCGGACCTCCGCCCGCCCTGCTGCTTCTGAATTAGAATCACTATGGTGGTTCGAAATGAGAAGCGCAAGCGGTGCGAAACCGTCCAGGGGTGAGGCCGACCCCGCGAACGAACCGATGCTCGCCGCCATGGAACTGCTCGGCCAGCGGTGGATGCTGCGCATCGTGTGGGAGTTGGAGCCAGGCACGCTGGGCTTTCTCGAGCTGCGCCGCCGGATGGGGCAGTGCTCGTCGAGCATGCTCTCGGTGCGGTTGCAGCACCTTCAGGCCGCTGGGTTGATCGTCAAGAATCCGGACAAGTCCTATGAATTGACCACGGCGGGAAGGGAACTCGGCGCGGCGCTGGGGCCGGTGTGGGACTGGTCGCGGCGGTGGGAGGCGTTGTTTCCGGAGGCGGGCGACTGACTGTGCGTCGGCAGCGGCCGACGGGTCGACTGCTGCACGGGCCGAACCGACTAGGCCGAGCGGGTGTGCCACAGCAGCTGGCGGCGGCGTCCTCGCCCATGACCGCCTTGGGAACCTCCGCCGACCGCAGCGCCTCGAAGCAGGCCCGCGCGGGCTCTGGTGCGCCGCGGCCGCGTCCTCTCCCAGGTGGGCGCGGGCGCTGCGCCGCTGCTGAAGTAGGCGTACCTCCGCATCCGTTCCGGCCGTGCGCGGTCTGCGGGCGGACTGCGTCCATTAAGCTGACGGCTCCACTTCAGCACGGGAAAGAGACCATGTCGCAGTTCGAGAATGTCAGCGTCACGAAGAAGGCCAACGTCTACTTCGACGGCAAGTGCGTCAGCCACAGCATCGAGCTGGCCGACGGCACCGCCAAGTCGGTCGGCGTCATCCTGCCCTCGACCCTGACGTTCAACACCGGCGCGCCGGAGATCATGGAACTCATCGAGGGCGAGTGCAAGGTCACCCTCGCCGGCGCCACCGAAGCCGTCACCTACAAGGGCGGCGAGTCGTTCGAGGTGCCCGGCGATAGCTCGTTCCAGATCGAGGTCCTGGAGACGGTGCATTACGTCTGCCACTTCGGCTGAGTTCTCGACACCACCGCCGCCGTGCTTGTGGGCGGCGACAGTGTCAGCCGGTGGGTCGACCGGTGCGGTGATCCGCGACCCCGAGTCGACTCGGTCGACCCGCGTCAGGCGTTGATTTCCCCGGCGCGCTTGTTTCCGACTCCGCGTGACCATAGGGTGCCTTCGATTCGCGCGGCGTAGCGGCGTGCACTGCTGCCTGCGATCCGCATCTTCGTAGCGGGCGTGGTGGGCTCAGGCAACAGACTCCGGCGGCGCGCCGGAGCGACCCGATCGGTCCCGAACCGCCATTCGACTACCGTCGATAGAGAAATGGTTTCGACGGTAGTCGAATGGCGGTCGCAACCGCCGCCGGAACCACCATTGCTCTCCCGTCGATCCGTCAGCGCCTACCGGGAGGTGAAGGGCTGCAACGAGTTTGGTTGCGGCTGGGCGGGGTAATGTGCCGGACAGCGGTCGCACAGCTGAGGGGGAACACATGGTCATGGCGAGTACCTTGCGGAAGCTGTCGGCGCGACAGTTTCGGTTGATGACCAACGCCTACCCGGTATTCCTCATGGGTGGCGTCCGGATCGAGCATGTGGCGGACGACTGGTCCAGTGTCACGGTCCGGCACAAGGTGAGCGGGTGGAACAAGAACCACGCGGGTGT
Source organism: Nocardia amikacinitolerans (assembly GCF_900215415.1). Lineage (NCBI taxonomy): Bacteria > Bacillati > Actinomycetota > Actinomycetes > Mycobacteriales > Nocardiaceae > Nocardia > Nocardia amikacinitolerans. The sequence goes on from NZ_OBEG01000003.1 coordinate 557,170, forward strand.
GGCGTTCGGCGGGATCCTGTCCATGATGACCGACCCGTTCTTCGGGTTGATGGCCCTCTGGCAATTGGGGGATGGCTATCGGGTCTGGAATACCACCGCCACAACGGAATTCGTGCGGCCGGGTCGCGGGCTGGTGCGGGTGACGATGCTGATGCCGCCCGAGGACATGGCGAAGATCCGCGGAAACCTGGAGGCGGACGGCGTCTCTCGCACCAACCACTCCGCCGAACTCGTCGGCGCCGACGGCGAGCTGGTCGCGCGCACGAGCCAAGAACTGTACGTGCGCAAGCACTCTCGGTGAGTCAGCGCAGCGCCGCGGCAGCCGCTTCGGCGATCGCCCCGGCGATCGCGCTCAACGCGGGGGAGTGCAACTTCCACTGCTGCCAGTAGAGCGGCACGTCGATGAACGAATCTCCGTCTATCGGAACCAGACTCGTCGGTGGGTCGTCGGCGGTCTGGAGGTCTGGCAGCATCCCCCAGCCGAGGCCGAGGCGAACGGCCGTGCCGAAGGCGGTGGACGAGGGGACGTAGTGGCGGGGCGGGTCGATCGGCTGCCGAGTGCGGCGGCGGAGGTGGCGGTCTTGGAGGTCGTCTTTGCGGTCGAACAGGACGACGGGCGCCGCGCCGTAGGCCTTGGCGGTGGGGCCGTCGGCGAACCAGGTCCTGGCGAACTCGGGGCTGGCCATCGGGCGATACCGCATGGCGCCGAGCTTGTCGACCTTGCAGCCCTGCACCGGCTTGGCGGTGGCGGTGATGGCCGCCATGACGGTGCCGTCGCGCAGCAGGGCGGTGGTGTGCTCCTCGTCCTCGCGGTGGATTTCGAAGCACACGCCGGGCGGCGCGTCGCGGAGTGCGGGCATCACCCACGTCTCGAGCGAGTCGGCGTTCACCGCGATGGGGAGGCGGATCGGGCGGTCGACGGGGTGGTCGGCGTCGCCGAGTTCGCGGGCGGTGTCGCCGGTGAGCAGGTCGATCTGCCGGGCAAGGCGCAGCACGGCGAGCCCGGATTCGGTGGCGCGCACCGGTTTCGTGCGTTGCAGCAGGATGCGACCGGCGGCGTCCTCGAGCGCTTTGATGCGCTGGCTGACCGCCGACGGAGTGACCCGCAGACTGCGCGCGGCCGCCTCGAAGGTCCCCTCGGTGACCGCGGCGTTGAGCGCCCTGAGCTGGTCGAACTGGAGATCCATATCAAGAAATTGTAATGATGCTTCAGAATCTTTAGCTTGTCTGGTTGAATGGCGCGGTCTTAGCGTCGATGGACGTGACAGTTGCCTCGGCGGGTTTCGCCACCATCTCCGGTTTGGGTTTCGGGTTGTCGCTGATCGTGGCGATCGGCGCGCAGAACGCCTTCGTGCTGCGCCAGGGTGTGCGCGGACAGCACGTCGCCGCGGTGGTCGCGGTGTGCGCGGTGTCGGACATCGTGCTGATCGCCGCGGGCATCGCGGGCTTCGGAGCGCTGGTCGAGTCGCTGCCCTCGGTGGTGACGGTGGTGCGTTACGCGGGCGCCGCGTTCCTCATCGGCTACGGCGTGCTGGCTGCGCGGCGCGCGATCTCCGGCGGCACGCTGAGCGCAGACGGTTCGGGCACGTCGGTGGCACTCGGCGCGACCGTCCTCACCTGCCTGGCGCTGACTTGGCTCAATCCGCACGTCTACCTGGACACGGTCCTGCTGCTCGGCTCCTTCGCCAACACCTACGCCCCGCCGGACCGCTGGTTCCTCGGCGCGGGCGCGATGCTCGCCAGCATCCTTTGGTTCGTCACCCTCGGCTTCGGCGCCCGCCTGCTCGGCCCGCTGTTCGCCCGCCCGACGACCTGGCGGATCCTGGATTCGGGGATCGCGCTAGTCATGTTCACCCTCGCCGCAGGACTGCTGCTCGCCAGCTGACTGTTTGCCCGACGTCCCATCAGAACGACTTGTGCGGCACCCCGACCGTCAACCCACCATCGATGACGAACTCCGCCCCCGTCGAATACGACGACTCATCACTCGCCAAATACGTCACCAAGTTCGACACCTCGGCCGGATCCGCCGCCCGCCCCAGCGGAATCTGCAGGAAGTCCGCCGGAATCCCCTCGGTCATCGGTGTGCTGATCAACCCGGGATGCACCGAATTCACCCGAATCCCGTACTGCGCCAACTCCAGCGCCGTCGACTTCGTGAGCCCGCGGACCGCGAACTTGGTCGCCGTGTACCCGTGCAGACCCGGGCTCCCGCGCATGCCCTCGACGGAGGAGATGTTGACGATGGATCCCCCGCCCGCCTCGATCATCGCCGGGGTCGCGGCCTGCATACCCAGGAACGTGCCGGTCAGGTTGATGTCGACGATGCGCTGCCACTCCTCCAGCGCGAAGTCCACCAGCAGGTTCCCGTTGACGATCCCGGCATTGTTCACCAGCACGTTCAGCGCGCCGAACCGCCGCACGGCCTCGTCGGCGGCGGCCTGCCAGTCCTGCTTCTGCCGGACGTCGAGGTGCACGTAGACGGCGTGGTCGCCGAGTTCCTCCGCCAGCACCTTGCCCTCGTCGTCGAGAATGTCGCCGAGCACCACGCGCGCGTCCTCGGCCACGAATTTCCTGGCGTGCGCGGCGCCCATGCCGCGGGCTCCGCCGCTGATCAAGGCCACCTTGCCGGTGAGTCGCCCCATTGCGATACCTCCGTCCGTCGCGGAACAGTCGCCGGCGGAAGCCGACGTGAACACGTTACATAACTCCGGGGTGGTTGCGCCTCGAAGGCTCGACGGCACAGCGAAGAAGCCGCACAACCGTGTGGCATCATCGAATAGAACTTGTTTCAGTAGCGGCTCGTCCCGGAGGAGGCCGACGATGGCGAACCGGTTCCGACGCTTGATCCGGCGCGCGGGCGTCCCCGACATCGCGGAGGTGCCGGGCGGCCGCTTGGTCGACCTGCCCGGCCGGGGACGCACCTACGTGGTCGACATGCCGGGACCCGAGGGGGCTCCCACGCTCATCCTGCTGCACGGCACCGCGAGCACCGCCTGCCTCACCTGGTTTCCGGCGCTGGAAGCGCTCGCCGAGCGGTACCGGGTGATCCTGTTCGACCAGCGCTGGCACGGCCGCGGCATCCGATCCCCGCGTTTCTCGGTGGACGACTGCGCCGACGACGTGATCGCCGTCGCCGACGCGATGGAGGTCGAGCGCCCGATCTGCGCGGGCTATTCGCTCGGCGGAGTGGTGACGTTGACGGCCGCGCACCGGCATCCCGACCGCGTCGGCGGGCTGGTCCTGTGCGCGACGCCGTACCGATTCCGGGAGAAGTGGCGCGAGCAGGCCTTCCACCAAGCGTTCGGCGCCTTCGCCGACGCCATCGGACCGTATTCGCTGCGGCGCATCGAGCAATTCGCGAGCACACTGTCCGAGCTGCCGGAACACACGTGGCCGCCGGGCGGCTTCGAGAAGTGGGCGCTGGGTGAGTTCCGCAGTACGAGCGGGTGGGCGCTGGCCCAGGTGATCGCGGAGGTCGGGCGCTTCGACGCGTCCGCCTGGCTCGACACGATCACGGCGCCGACTGCGGTGGTCATCACGACCCGCGACCGGGCGATTCCGGTCTATCGGCAACTGGAGATGGCGACCATGATTCCCGGCGCGACCATTCATCTCGCCGGTGTGGGACATGCGGGCTGCGTATTCGGTGCGGAGCGTTTCGTTCCCGCACTGCTGGACGGCTGCGCGTCGGTCACCGCGCGGGTGTAGCGAAACCCGCTGCGGTCGACCCTGTTCGGCGTCGGTGGCGAACAGGGCGGGCTGGGATCACCTATGCGGGTGACGCAGTGCGCACTTCGTCGTCACCGCGACTCGTGTGCCGCGGAACGCAATTCATCGATGATGCCCGGCACCGCATCGGCCATCGCGCTGAGATCCGGCACGAGCTCCTTGCAGGCGATGAACCCGAAATCGAGATCGCCGTTGTTGGACAGCACCGTGACGGTGAGCCCGGCCCCGTGGAAGACCGGACCGAACGGATACATCGCGTTCACCTTCACGCCGAGGAAGTACAGCGGCATCGGCGGTCCCGGCACGTTCGAGACGACGAGGTTGTGCACCACCGGATGATGCTCGGCCAGCTTAAGCGACGAGTAGACCCGCGCGGCGAGCTGAAAGGTGTTGGGCGGGGCGTACTGTGACCAGTCCTGCAGGAAGTCCGCGCCGATGAGATCGTGCTCGTCCTTGGCGTCTCTGTTCGCCGCCGCCACCTTGCGCAGCCGCTCGACCGGGTCGGCGATGTCGGTGCCGAGCTCGGAGAACAGCGAGGAGACCTTGTTGATTCCGGCCTTGTGCCGGGAGGCTTCGTGCACCGACACCGGTACCGAGGCGATGAGCGAGCGATCGGGCAGCTCGCCGTGCTTGTCCAGGTAGGCGCGCAGCACGCCGCCGACCACGGTCAGTACCACGTCGTTGACCTTCACGTCGAACGCGGTCTTGATCTCCTTGATGGCGGCCAGATCCGCCTCGGCGAAGGCGACCGTGCGGTGCGGCGTGATGGCCTTGTTGAACGGTGTGCGCGGCGCGGTGAGCGGAATCGCCATGCCCGCCTGGTTGTTTCGCCGACGCTGCGCGAAACCGGCGAGCATGCCGACGGTCTTGGGCAGCATGCCGACGATGCCCGCCTTGCCGGGCAACCGAACGGCCGCCTCCGCCAACAGTTTCCAGTCGTTCGGCGCGGACTCGGGCTGCCATTCCTCGGTCGGCTCCGGACGCGTCACGCCCGGTTCCATGTCGCACAGGTGCATCATCATGTTGGTGCCGGTGATGCCGTCCACGGCGGCGTGGTGGTACTTGCAGATCACCGCGACCTTGTCGCCGTCGATGCCCTCGACGACGTTCATCTGCCACAGCGGGCGGTCGCGGTCCATCGGCCTGCTGGCGATGTCGCCGACCAGTTCGGCCAGCTCGCGCCTGCCGCCCGGACTCGGGATGCCGATACGGCGGAGGTGGTAGTCGAGATCGAAGTCGGGGTCCTCCACCCAGACCGGATGGTCCAGGTTGAACGGCACCTCGTGCAATCGCCGCCGCATCTGCGGAATCAGGGGCACCCGGCGACCGAGTTCGGCCTTGAAGGAGTCGAAGGAGTACCGCACGCCGTCCGCGGTGGGGTCGAGGATGAGCAGCGCGCACACGTGCAGATGCTGGGTCCCGGTCTCGAGGTAGAGGAAACTGGCATCCAATCCGGTTAAACGTTCCATAGCGAAAGCCTACTAGAACGTGTTCTAATTTTGGGCCGGATCCGGGGGAGATCGCTCACAGTGGTGGGCTCTATTGTCAACCTGGATAACGGGATTCATCGGATGAATGCCGTGGGATAGCCCGTCGTATCGAGTTCGAGTCCGACCGGTGACTCTCATGTGTGTTACCGCTAGTTCCATATATGTGTATGATCGTTGCTACACCAGCGCAGGAACCGGCGCACCGCTGTGCCGATTCGCCCGCTGAGGTGCACGTATGAGGATCGAGGAGTACCGATGAAGCTACTTCGCAGGGCTCACCGGCGCCCGGAAACCGACCCGGGCGAGGTGGCCCTCAACGCACGCAATGTCCAGTTCGACTGGTCCGACACTCCGCTGCACTGGATGCCGGAGGAGCCGATCGCCTCGCATCTGATCAATTCGCTGAATCTGCTGCTGCCCGAGGGCGAGCGCATGTTCTGCGCCGCGTATGCCGAGGCGTTGCCCTATGTCAAGGACGCGAAGCTGCGCGAGGCCATGCTCGGCTTCATCGGTCAGGAATCGATGCACGCCGAGACCCACGACAAGGTGCTGCACGAGGTGCTCGCGGCCAACGGCATCGACCCGACTCCCTATGTGCGGCAAGCCGAATACCTGTTCCGCAAGACGCTCGGGCCCAAGGACGCCGAGGGCATCGCGCAGCGCCAGATCATGGTCGAGCGGCTGGCGTTCATCGCGTGCCTCGAGCACTTCTTCGCTTTCCTCGGTGACTGGGTGCTCAACGCCGATCTGGAGAAGTTCGGCGCGGACCCGCGGATGGCCGACCTCTTCCGCTGGCACGGCGCGGAGGAAGTGGAGCACCGGCATGTCGCCCACGACGTCGCGGTGTACTTCGGCGCGGGATACGTCCGCAGGTCGGCGCTGATGGTGCTGGTGTTCCCGATCTTCATCTCGCTGGTCGTGCGCGGCACCAAGTTCATGGTGCAGCAGGACGCCACGCTGCCCGATCTCGGCTATCCGCGCCTGATCAAGCGGGTTCTCGGCGCCATGTGGCGGGGCTCCCTGCCCGGCGTGCCTTCGCTGCTGTGGAGCGCGCTGTCCACCTTCAAGCCCGGCTACAACCCGGAGACGGTCGGCTCCACCGCGCAGGCGGTGGCGTACCTGGCCGCCTCGCCCGCGGCGCGCGCGGTCGCCTCGTGAGTCCCAGGATCATCCCCGAGCAGCTGCCCGCCGACCTGTTCGGCAAGCGCGATCGGGACCGGACGGTGCGGGTCTTCGACGCCGTCGCCTCGGCCCGGTTGCGCTGGGCAACGCTGGTCAACCGGCGGGATCTGCGCCCGAAGGTCGACGACCGAAGGCTCGCGCTCGTCGTCACCGAGCGCCGGGTCGAAGCGCACGACCAGGACGTGGTGAGCCTGCGGCTCGAGGCGCCGGACGGGCGCGAACTGCCCCCGTGGCGGCCGGGGGCGCACCTGGATCTGGAGCTGCCGTCCGGCAGGTTGCGGCAGTACTCGCTGTGCGGCGACCCCGCCGACACCCGCGCCTACCGCGTCGCGGTGCGCCGCATCCCGGAGGGCGGCGGCGGTTCGGTGGAGGTACACGACGCGCTGCCGGTCGGCTCGCCGATCGTGGTGCGCGGTCCGCGCAACGCCTTTCCGTTCGCGGTGCCCGGTTACGGCTCACCCTCGGTGCACCTGCACTTCGTCGCGGGCGGCATCGGGATCACCCCGATCCTGCCGATGGCGCGGCTGGCGATGCGGCTCGGCCTGGACTGGTCCATGGTCTACGTCGGCCGCAGCCGCGAGACCATCCCGTTCCTCGACGAGATCGAGACGTTCGGCGACCGGGTCACCGTGCGCACCGACGACGAACACGGTCTGCCGGACGCGGCCGCGCTGCTGCCCGGCGTGACCACCGGCACCGCGGTCTACTGCTGCGGCCCCGTGCCGATGACGACCACCGTCGCCGAAGCGGTGCGCCGAATGCGCGGCGTGGAACTGCATTCCGAGCGCTTCTCGCCGCCGCCGATCGTGAACGGGCGGCCGTTCGAGATCCAGCTCGCCTCCACCGGTGAGGTGCTCCAAGTGCCCGCCGACGAGTCCGCGCTTGCCACACTGCTGAAATCCCGTCCCGACCAACCGTATTCGTGTCGGCAGGGGTTTTGCCGGACCTGCAAGGTCCGCGTGCTGGCCGGCGAGCCGGATCATCGCGACACTGTGCTCACCGAGGACGAACGCGCGGACGGCGACATGCTGGCCTGCGTATCGCGCTGCGACGGCGGCCGTCTCGTGCTCGACCTGTAGTGAAGGCCCCCGACCAACAAGGAGACGTCGATGACGACGGATATCGACTCGGCGGCGACCGAGCGGATCGTGCGCAGCGGTGAATTCGACCTCGCTGTCTACGAATACGGCGATCCCGCCAACCCGACCGTGGTGCTCGTGCACGGCTGGCCGGACACCCACCGCCTCTGGGACGCCGTGGTGCCGCTGCTGACGCCGCGGTTCCACGTCGTCACCTACGACACCCGAGGGCACGGCCGGTCCACCCGCACCCGGCGCACCGCCGACTTCCGGCTCGAGGCGCTCGCGGCCGACTTCTACGCCGTCGCCGATGCGGTGAGCCCGGACGCGCCGGTGCACGTCCTCGCGCACGACTGGGGTTCGGTGCAGGTGTGGGAGGCGGTGTGCGAACCGGCCGCCGCCGACCGTATCGCCTCGTTCACCTCCGTGTCCGGGCCGAACCTCGACCACCTCGGAAAGTGGGTGCGCGCCAAGCTTTCCCGGCCCACCCCGCGCAACGTCTGGCAGCCGTTCACCCAGCTGCTGTCCTCGGCCTACACCGCCTTCTTCATGACGCCGGTACTGCCGCGAGCCGCTTTCACCGCGCTCGGCACCGAAGAGCGTTGGCAGCGCGTCGTTTCCCTGATGAACGACACCCCGGCGTCGAACGTCACCCTGGCGCCGACTTTCCGGCGTGACATCGTCGACGGCCTGCGCATCTATCGCGCGAACATCGTGCCGCGGCTGCTCGCCCCGCGCGAGCGGCGCACCGAGGTGCCGGTTCAGCTGATCGTGGCGGGTCGTGACGTCGCGGTGCGGCCCGCGGGCTACGACGACGAGCGCAAGTGGGTCTCGCGGCTGTGGCGGCGCGACGTGCCCGCCGGGCACTGGATGCCGTTCTCGCACCCCGAACTACTGGCCACCGCCACCACCGAGCTGATCGACACGCTCGACGGCGGCGCGGTGCCGCGCGGCCTGCGTCGTGCCGAAACGGACCGGACCCGAAAGGAATTCGACGACCAGCTGGTGGTGATCACCGGCGGCGGCAGCGGCATCGGCAGGGAGACCGCGCTGGCGTTCGCCCGCCTCGGCGCCGAAATCGTGCTCTCCGACATCAATCTGGACGCAGCCAAGCAGACCGCGGAGTTGATCGCCGCGGAAGGTGGTGTGGCGCATGCCTATCGGCTCGACGTCTCGGACGAATCCGAGGTCACCGCGCACGCGGCCGAGGTGTTCGCCGCGCACGGCGTGCCGGACATCCTGATCAACAACGCTGGCATCGGCCAGGCGGGCGGGTTCTTCGACACGCCGTCGGCGGAGTTCGATCGGGTACTGCGGATCAACCTCGGCGGCGTCGTCAACGGCTGCCGTGCCTTCGGCGCCGCCATGGCCGAGCGCGGCTTGGGCGGACACATCGTCAACCTGTCCAGCATGGCGGCCTACAGCCCGCAGCAGGGGTTCAGCGCGTACTCCACCAGCAAGTCGGCGGTGTTCATGTTCTCCGACTGCCTGCGCGCCGAGCTGGCGGGCCGCGGCATCTCGGTGCACACCATCTGCCCGGGCATCGTGCACACCAATATCGTTGCCACCACCACCTTCTCGGGCGTCAGCGCCGAGGAGGAGAAGCGCAAGCAGGCCAAGTACGACGACCTGTACCGCAGGCGCCGCTACACGCCCGACAAGGTCGCCGATCAGATCGTGCGGGCCGTCCGGCGCGACCGCAGCATCGTGCCGGTCACCCCGGAGGCGCGGTTGCAGTACCAGTTCAACCGCTTCGCGCCCGCGGTGGTGCGGTTCTTCGCGGCGCGGGTGAAGCTCACGTAGCGGGGCCCGTCGACGCCCGGTGCAGTTCGGCCTCGATCGCCGCCACGCGCCGGGCGTCGATGCCCCACGGTTCGGCGACACCGACCTTGCTGTCGAGATCCCACAGCACGCAGGTCTCACCGGGTCGCGCGACCATCGACCACGCCACCACCGTGCGGCCGAGCTGCTCGGCCATCGAACCGTGCGCGGCGGGTTCGACGGGACCGTCCCCGTCCGGGTAGTGGTGCAGGAACCGGCCGTAGGCGGCCGTGCAGAACGCGGCGTAGCGCTGCGTGCACAGGATCAGCCCGTGCCATGCCTCGTCCACCGCGTGCGAGGGCATGCCGATGACCTGGCCGTCGCGCATCGCCGCGCCGCAGCAGCGCAGCCACTGGCGCAGGCCGGTCTCCACCAGCTCGCGCGGCTGCCAGGGGCACGTCTTGAAGACGGCCTCGGTGAGTTCCAGCGCGGCCACCGCCTCCTCGACGTCGCGCAGGTCGACCTGGCGGCGGAGGCGCTGTCGGGAACGGAAAAACTGCACGATTCACTGTACGGCGGCGCGCCGCTACCATTCCGGCATGAGGGCTCTTCTTGTTCTGTTTCTGCTCGTCATGGTTCTACTGATCCTGTTCGCGGTCGTCGCGTTCGTGGTGGTTCTGGTCAAGGCCGCGAACAGGCCGCCGCGGCAGCCCGGCTGGGGGCCGAACCACAATCCGGGACCGTGGTTCGCCGGCGGCGCCGGGGCGGGGCACCAGCACCGCCACCACGGCAGCGGCTGCGGCGCCGGGGGAGCCTGGGACTCCGGAAGCGGATGTTCGGGCGGCAGCGGCGGCGACAGCGGGTCCGGCGGGGGTAGCAGCAGTAGCTGTGGCGGCGGGAGCAGCAGCAGTTGCGGCGGCGGTGGTGGCAGTAGCTGCGGTGGGGGTTCCTGAACCCGATGTCCTGCCCGCTCGCGAGTGATCCGACTCGCAGCGCTTGACCTCTACTGAACTTCAGGTTTCATGCTGGGCACTGCCCCACGAGACAGGGAGATCAGTGATGCGGGTAGTGCAGGCAATGGAATTCGGTGGACCAGAGGTGCTCGCGGTGCGCGAAATCCCGGATCCGACACCGGGTCCCGGACAGGTGGTCGTGCAGGTCGCGGCGGCCGACGTGATGTTCCTCGACACTCGGCTGCGCGGTGGGTGGGGACGCGAATACTTCGACATCGAAACCCCTTACGTGCCGGGCGGCGCGGTCGCGGGCGTGGTCGTCGAGGTCGGCGCCGAGGTCGATCCGGCGTGGCTCGGCAAACGCGTCGCCACCAGCACCGCCGCGAGCGGCATCGGCGGCGGTCAGCCCGTCGGCGGCTACGCCGAGAAGGCGCTGGCCAAGGCCGAGACGCTCAACGAAGTGCCGGAAGGGCTTTCGCTCGAGCAGGCTGTGGCGCTGGTCCACGACGGCAGGACCGCGCTCGCCGTCTTCGAGCGGGCCGCGATCCAGCCGGGGGAGTGGGTTCTCGTCACCGCGGCGGGCGGCGGGCTCGGCACGCTGCTCATCCAATTGGCCCGCTCCGCAGGGGCACACGTTGTCGCGGCGGCTCGCGGCCGCGCCAAGCTCGAACTCGCCGAACGGCTCGGCGCGCACGCCGTCATCGACTACTCCGAGCCGGACTGGGCCGCCAAGGTGCGCGCCGCGACCGGCAGGGACGGGGTGAACGTCGTGCTCGACGGAGCGGGCGGCGACCTCGGCGAGGCGGCCACCGCAGCCATCGCCGACCACGGCCGATTCCTCGGATACGGCGCCGCGGCGGGCGATTTCGCCGAGCTCGACAAGGACGGATTGGCCGCGCGCGACATCGCGGTGCTCGGCCTGTTCGACATCACCGGCGCCGACACGGATTGGAACGCCCTCGCGCGGGGTATCCAAGACGCTGTCGCCGCCGGTGACATCGAGGTCGTGATCGGACAGACGTTCCCGCTCGAACACGCCGACCGAGCCCATGCCGCAATCGAATTGAGGAAATCTCTCGGTCGAACGCTGCTTACTTTGTGACTTGTCAGGCAGTGCGTGCGATCGGTCTGAGACAGCGCTAGGGTGCCCCCGTGCAAACTCTGATCGTCGTCGGTGTCGTCGCCGTCGTCCTCCTCCTCGTTTTCGCCGTCGTCCAATTCGCAAGTCGCCCACCGAGAATGGAGAGTCGGTGGGACGACAGCGTGCCGGTGGACAAGGGGCGCTGGGGAGACGACGACGACTGACGGCTCACCTCGCCTGCGTCAGCACCACCACCGCGATGGGCCGCTTGGTCATTTTCTGATAGGCGCTGTAGCGGCCCTGATTCACCTCGTCGACTATCGCCCAACGTCGTGCGTAGTCCGGATCGTCCGGATATGTCGCTCGCGCAACCACTTTCATCCTGCGCCGCCCCACCTGGATCTCGCACTCGGGCGCCGCCTTCACGTTCGCCAGCCACCCCGGCGGACGCGGCGAGCCGCCGTTCGACGCGGTCACCAGGTACGCCTCGCCGTCGCGCCCGTAGGTCAGCGCCGAAGTACGCTGCTGCCCGGTCTTGCGCCCCACCGTCCGCAACAGCAGCGTCGGATTCCCGAACAGCAGCTTGTGGCCGATCAGGCCATCGCTCTTCTCATACACCCACTGATGAACCCGCAGCACATTCGCGAACACACTGGCCATATCTGACCCTCCAGTAAGTTTCCGGTATCGGCCCCACCCTAATCGACCTCCCCAGCCTGCCTCGGCCGACAGACCGCACGTCCTCACAACAGCGTCGCGGGAGCGGGGAGTCAACTGGTGCCCGCCCCTTCGAGCCCGGTAGCATCCTTGACAGTCGCGGTTCCACCGCGCATGCGGGGCGGTAGCTCAGTCGGTTAGAGCCGTGGACTCATAATCCATTGGTCGCGGGTTCGAGCCCCGCCCGCCCCACAAACCCCCTCTACCAGCGGAAACGCTGAATCCGACAGCCGGGTTGGTCCAGAACAACGCTTCATCAGCAATGTATTTTGGCGGTAGAATCCGCTCGCATGGGGCCGGATCTGGACGACATCCGAGAGCTGGCGGAGGATTTCGCCACCGAACTGCGTCGAAAGAACCGTAGCAATCAGACCATCGATGGCTACCTCGAGTGCATCCGACTTCGCCGACTGACTGCGCAACGAGCTCCCGACCTCAGCGCCGGACATCACGCGAGAACATCCCGGTGGGTACATCGAGAACCTGCTCGCCCGGTCGAAACTTCGTACCGGAGAACCGCTTTCGCCCGAACATGCTCGGGGGCAGTACCGGTCGCTGCAACAGTTCTTCAAGTACGTCGCCGGTGAGGGCATCATCGAGACGAACCCGGTCGACAGGATGAGCCCGCCGACGGTCCCAGACCATGAGGTGCCGGTGCCGGTGCCGTCGATCGACGCGGTGCGCACCATGCTCGCCGAGTGCGACGGGACGGACTTCAACGATCGGCGCGACACCGCCATCATCCGGCTGTTCGCCGACACTGGCATCCGTTTCGGCGAGATGGCGCCCCTCGAACTCGACTTCCTCGACTTGAACGAGAGCACCGTGCTCGCATCGGGAAGGGACGACGGCCGCGCACTGTGCCATTTGGTGACAAGACTCGCACTGTACGGCGGCGCTATCTGCGCGTACGGGCGCGACAACCGGCCGCAAAAACGAGAATCCAATACTTTGGCTTGGCTACCGCGGTGCGATGACGGACTCCGCATTCGGCAGATGCTCGAACGCAGATGCGACGCCGCCGGCATCGAACGCCTCCACCCGCATCAGCTCCGCCACTTCTTCTCCCACACGTGGCTCGACAGCGGCGCCAGGCACAGGACCTCGCCGGAGGCGATCCCGCCAGATGCTCGCACGGTACGGTGCCGCGGTCGCCGACAGTCGTGCGAAGTCCGCGCATCGCCGTGCACGCCTGTAGGAAGTCGGGGCGACCGCTTTTGTGCCTCTAGGCGGAGGCGAGGGCAGCGCCTGACCTGTTGCTCAGGTGAAATATGGACTCGTGTCAGCTTCGAGGCCGCGATCGATGCGCAGCCGGACAGACGGATGAATGCCTAAGGTCGACACCGCCTCGGGCTCAACCCATTCGACGTGCTTCGACTCCGAGCCTGTGCGAAGCTTTCCGCCGATTGGTACGGCGCGGAAGCAGATCGAGAACTGCTGGCGCACTCACCGTCTTCGTACGCGATGATGTGACCCGGATCGGAGAAGATGCCGACCAGGGTGGTCACGCGGACGTCGATGCCTGTCTCCTCCTTGACCCCTCTCATTACGGCCTCCGTTACGGTCTCGCCCGAGCTGGCCGACCAGTGGCAGCTCCTTCAAACTGCATCCCCAACCGCCTCCGCGTTGGCGCACAACCGCGAGGTCAGAACTCTTGCAATCACTTTCGCGTCTAAGGCTGGTTGCAATCTCAGGTTGACAGATCCTTCCACCGCCACAAGAGTGATCATGGCTGCACCGTCAGGGGGCTCGATGCAGGACGGAAGGCTCCGTGACGGCCAGTCGTCGACGCAGGGTGCGACCAGTTGCACAAGAGGGGGTTTCGATGTCGATTCCAACGACGAAAGAACTCTGTCCCGCGCAGTGGTGCAAGGCAACGAGGTGATGTGATGGCGACCGAGGGATACTACAATCACTACGACGACCCCGATGAATACTGGGATGACGAGCCACTTGTGCCGCAGAGGCCCCACGCCGCTCGCCCCGTCTCGGCGTCACCGACCGTAGCGCCGAAACTAGCACCGACCATCACCAAGTCAACGTCCCCCCAGGATAGCGCGCCCCTCGCAGTGGCCGACCTATCTGCGACTCCGATTCGTGTCGGATCATCTTTCGCCTCAATGGAACTCGACCGAGGGTGCCTACCGATCCGAATTAAGATCGGTCCGCAGTGGAGTCGTTACGTTGCTCCCAGTGAGGTAGGCGATGAACTTATGGCAGCCTACAGAGCCGCTATGGAGAAGCGTTTAGACCAGCTGTTCGCTTCGGGCCGTCGGGCAACTCCGCAGGAAATTTCGGAGGCAGCGATCCCGGATCACCGGACAATTCTGATGATGTTACTCGAGACTCGCACCTGGGACGAATACTGCAGCGTGTCCAGCGGCATGATAAACAGTGGCCACTTCCAAGCATCGGGCCAAGTGATATTTCATGGACAGCATCCCGTCAGGCTGAGTGCCGACGTATCCCGAGTGCTGTCGATCGTGGTGCGGAGTGACTGGGCAGCGACCGCGCAGCCCGAACGGATCGTCGACGAGGTCCTGTGGTGCGCCGACCAGATCCGTTCCATGCGTCCAAAGCGCGTCGTACGTGGCGACTATTCACGCTACGCAGACGATGATCTGGAATATCGGCTGGACCGCCACCGCCTGCGGCTCCTAGAAGAACGGATGGGCTGATGGCGGATAAGCTGACACTTAACCTGCAAGCAATGAAATTGGCTGCCGCTAGCTGGGGCAAGGCCGCAGATGACCTCAGGGCCGGGGTTGAGACGACGAAGAAGCTGGAAATTACCGCATCAGAGGCAGGCACGTTCGCGGATGCCCTGTCCAAGTATCAGCCAGCCCCTGGCTACTTCCGAGACAGGTTGAACGAAGGTGTCACAGTTTTTGAGGATATAGGCAAAGTCCTCAAATTCGCAGCCGATACCTACGAAGCGGAAGATCTCGCCAGTAAGGGAAAGCTGCGAAAGCTGGAGGGGGAAATATGACCGTCGCAGATGACCGACAAAGCTTGCTCGACACGTCAAGATATCTTCGGGAGAAGACGATTGAAGTTGGAGATCTGCCAGCAAAGGTGAGCGAATCCTGCGGGCACCTCGTCAAGCTTGTCCGCGCAAACGGATATGGCGGCGTCCTCACCGGCAACTTGGTGGGGGCATTGACGGCTGAAGATACCGTCGACTCGATCTGGGCAGAACGCGACAAGGCAAACGCGGCCATTAATGAGACTTGGGAGAAACTCAAGAAGCTAGAACCCGATCTAGACGTTCCAGTCAAGTTCATCGACGTCGCGAATGAATGGCGCAACCTTAGGAACAACCTGATAGCAGCAAGTGGCGACTTCACCGACACTAAGCTTTCTGAATGGTCGGGGGATGCTGCCACCAGGTACGAGGAAATGCGCACCACCAGGCAGCAGCCCGCTTTGGACAATTTGCCGCTCGAATTCGATAAAATCGCAACTAGCTTGGAAACTATTGCCGCGTCGGAGTTGACACTTTACGGCGAGATTGCCACAAAGGTGCAGGAGTTGATCTCGAAGGTTGAGGACGGTTTTTTCAATGGCGTCAAGGCCCTGCTCTCCATATCGTTCTCCGGCGCGCTCACTCTGGTGCAGGAGTTGGTAAAGGTGGTTGAGGCTGCAAGGACGTTCATTATTGGTCTCGTGAAGAGCCTGGGAGATGCCGCTAAAACCAATATAGTCGAGGGTAATAAGATATCGGAAAGCGTGGGGGTTCAAAAGGGCTTGCCCGACAATAAGTGGCCCAGTGGTGTTAAATCGTCATATGGGAATGGAATCGAAGGAATCCGGGAAGCAATCGGCGACGCGTCGACAAAAGACGGAGACAAGTCAGATTGGACGGTACCCCAGTGAAGATTGGCTTGCTAAACGTGGCCGCTACTGCTGTACTGGCCTTGGTGGCCGGATGCTCCTCGTCGCAGCCCTCAACAACCCCTGCGCCATCGCAGGCTCGATCGGTGATGACTCAGGGACAGTTGTGCGACGTTCTCAAGAACTTCTTCACATCTGAGTTGCACGCCGTCGAAGCACGAGCTATCCCAAACGTATCGACAGACACCGCGCTTACGGTCGGCGGAGTGTGTGAGCTTGCCCAGGGGGCTAACCCGATTGGGAGCTACCAGGTACGAAACGCTCCGGACGAACCAGACCCAACCCAAGGCCGCCGTGGTTACTTGAAGCGGCCAGAGCTGGGCGAGGCGGTGTGGGTGTACGACATGAGAACGGATACGGAGAACCCCTCCAACACTGTTCGGTTCGCTACCCGCATAAATAAATGGAACGCAATTCTCGAGATCCGAGATTCCGAAACTCGAACAGCCACCGGAGAGCTTCATCTGAACGATGGTGACAAACGTAAATCCGTACAATTTCTTACTGAGCTGACCACGAAATTGGCAGTATAGCGCTCGTCATTCTCGTTTTCGCGTGTTTCGTGGGTTCAAGCCCTCACGCACCTCGAGTTCCAGTTGGTCGTCACGCCACCCCAGCTCAGGGGTTGCGATGGAATTCGAGATCCGGCAAGACAGGCACCGTAAGGCGCTGGCTGACGCGTGAGCGGGAGGCGTACTTCCGGCTCACGACGCAGGGCTACAGCAGCCGGGAAGCCTGTCGGATCGTCGGGATCAACGTTCGAACTGGCAAGAGGTGGCAAAACGGCTCGCATTCGTCTCCGTCGGGAAGCCGAAGCCTCGGATCTACGTGGAGGTTTCGGCTCCCGGCCTGTCGCGCTACCTGCGCGAGGACGACCGTATCCACATTGCCGACCGGCTACGGGAGAAGGCGACGATCCGGCAGATCGCGCTGAGTTGGGTCGCAGCTCGTCCACGATAAGCCGCGAGATCCGCCGCAACGGAATAGCTGATGGCGGCAAGCCATCCCGCTGGGCCTGCCGGCCGCATGCGGCGCATCGTCGCGCCGAACAGCGACGTCCGCGCCCCAAGCCCGGCGAGATCGGGCAGAACCCGCGGCTGCGCGAGTTCATCCAGCGTCATCTCGAGCTGCGCTGGAGCCCGGAGCAGATCTGTCAGTCTCTACGTGCTCGGTTTCCCGACCAGCCGGAGATGCATGTGACGCACGAGACGATGGTTCGCGCAGCTGGCTGCCCGAGCACGCGCGCACGGACGAACCGAAGGTTGCCTCCGCGCCGATCGCGGCGGGGGACGTGGTGCTGGACTCGACCAGATCGGAACTAGCCCCTGTTTTGAAAGTGGTTTGGGTGGTGGGCGCCGCCATGCGGCGCCCACCACTGAATAGATCGAATGATGTTGTCTGCGTGGGCGTGTCGGTGATCTGACGGAGTGAGGTCTCCGGTAGATGGTTCAGCTGTCGAAGAAGAACCTGAATACCGGAGACCTCGTGACCAGGGTAGCGGTGACGAGGCGGGCGGATCTGACCGACGCGCAGTGGGCGCGGTTGGAGCCGTTGCTGCCTCGTGGCAAGAAGGCGGGTCGCCCGCCGAAGCGGACGAAGCGGCAGCTCATCGACGGGATCCGGTGGCGCACTCGGGTGGGCTCACCCTGGCGTGATGTGCCGGAGTGTTACGGGCCGTGGCAGACGGTGTACGGGCTGTTCCGCCGCTGGCAACGTGCGGGAGTATGGGTGTTGATCTGGAAGACGCTGCAGGCATTCGCTGATGCCGGCGGCCGTATCACCTGGCGGGTGAGCGCGGACTCCACCATCGCGCGGGCGCATCGGCACGCCGCCGGAGCCCGCCACGACGGCGACGCCCAGGCCGAGCCGCCCGGCGGGGTCGATACCGAGCCCGCCGATCATGGGCTCGGGCGTTCCCGGGGCGGCTGGACCACCAAGACTCACCTGGCCTGTGAGCAGGGCCGCAAGGTGCTGTCACTGCTGATCACCGCCGGTCAGCGCGCCGACTGCCCACAGTTCACCGCGGTGCTCGAAGCGATCTCGGTGCCGCGTCTCGGCAAGGGAAGGCCGCGGACCCGCCCCGACGAAGCGCTGGCCGACAAGGCCTACAGCTCCCGCGCCAACCGCCGTTACCTGCGCGGGCGCGGGATCACCGCGACGATCCCGATCAAGGCCGACCAGGTCGCCAACCGACGCAAGAAGGGCTCGGCCGGTGGTCGGCTACCGGCCTTCGACCCCGAGCGATACAAGCAGCGTCACGCCGTTTACTGGTTCGGGTCCGGACGCAGAACGGCGGGGCCGTACCAGTGGCACACCAGCAGTGCGAGTTCGACGTCGAGCCGGTCGGCGCCGATCGGTCGCCCGCGTCGGGCGACGGCGCGTCCGACCCGGTATTTGACGGAGTTCGAATGGAGATTCAGCTCGGTGGCGGCGGCTTTGTAGCTGGATCCGGTGCGCAGGAAGATCCGCAGGGTGTCGCGCAAGCGTTCGTCGTGCTCGTCGTCACCGGCCAGGTTGCCGAGCACCTCGCTCACCCAGTCGCGGGTTTCGGTGAGGGTGCCGCCCAGTAGTGCGGCAACCATCAGACCGGGGTCGTCGGCGGCGACGACGGTGGACGAGGATGATCGGCGCGCCAGGGCGACGGAGCAAGCGCGCTGAGCGCTGTGATGGGAGGCTCGGAAGCCATCGATTCCCGCGGCGACGGTTCCGATCGCGACGTTCGGGTGGTCGCGGTGGGCGGTCACGAATGTGCGTACATCGGTGACCAGGGCTTCCGGCGCAGTCCGGTATGGCAGCCAGGCCGAGACGCTGACCTGATCCGCGGCGACGACCAGCGGGCTGGACGCGGTGGCAACCGCGTCCCCTAGTTCGCGGACGACCCGTTGCAGGCGCTGAATCGCATCGGTGTCGGTCTCGGCGTCGGGATACCACAGCACAAGTGCCAGGTGTTGCCAGCGCAGCGGGTACCGGATCGCCTCGGTCACCGCGTCGACATCGATGCTCTTGCGGCCATCCAGTACCTCGCGGACCCGTACCGCTCGGACGCTGTTCTGGCTTTCCAGCCAGCGCTCCCGCTCTTCGTCGTAGATCGCCAGGATCTGTTCGGTGATGCGGTCGCTGAAGTCGAACAGAGTCGCGGTGATGCGTTCGATCACGCTGATCCGCTCGGCCGCGGAAATGGCCAGTGTCTGCAGTTCAGCGAAGATCAGCTCGGTCATGCACCGCTGCCCGAGCCGGTAGGCGCGGATAAGGGCATTGACAGATACCCCTTGCCGGGCCAGGCGTCTGGCGAACCCCACGGCGGCGAGCGGAGTTCGAACGTCTGCGGCGGGAAGGTCGTAGCGCAAGGCGCGCAGAATGGTGGCGACGTTGGATTCGACGCTGGCGGTCAGCAGATCAGTGGTGCGCGGATCGCCGCGAAGCTCGGTGATGCGTTCTTCGAGGTAGGCGCAGATGGCCGCGCTGACGTCGGTCACCCGGTCATTCATTCGGGTGGCTATCCCCGCGATGATGCGGTCTACATCGACATCGTCGTGACGCGCGATCGTCACGTTCTCAACCCTAATCTCCTGCCCACCTCATGGCAGCCTTCGATCCGCTTGTTCTCGCGCGACAAAATCGCGTAACTTTCCTCCTCCGACCCAGCGACTGCGCATTCCCATCGCTGGCGTGAGTGCCCTCCACATCGATATTGCGCCGCTACGAAACGGCTGTTACATCGCGATTACCGCCAGTAGATCAAGGCGTCGGCATTGTCCTCGAGCAACAACACATGCAGCGAAGTTCATCCACGCACGACGGTGCCGAGCGACCCGGGTATTCCTACCGTTGGTGCCATTCCCACATCCCTCCCCAGGATCGACCATGGACCTTGCGACACTCCCGGACTGCCGTGCCGGCACCGCACCACACGCCGCCGCCGTCGCCGATGACAACACCGACCTGAACAACACCGCATTTCTGACCGCAGTACGGCGGGCCACCACTTCCCTGCGCGCCGCGGGAGTCTCGACCGGCGACGTAGTCGCGATCATGCTGCCCAACACAGCCGCCCTTGTCGTATCCCTGTTCGCCACTTGGCGCCTAGGTGCCACCGCCACCCTCATAGACCCGGCGTCGCCCACCGAAGATGCCTGCCATCGAATGGCGTACACCGGCGCCGAAGTCCTCATCGCCGTGCGCCAACGCGCCTACGCCTTTCCGGTCCGAACGGTCATACCCGTAGACACGCTCACGACAGCACCGCCCGACACTCACGGGCCCGCACGGGCCCGCGACGACGCACCGGCACTACTCATCCACACCAACCACGCTGGCGGCGATCCCGAGATCGTGACGCTCGACCACCTGAACCTCAACGCCCTGTGCCGATTGGCGATCGAGATATTCGCACTCACCGACACCGATCACAGCCTGTCGATCCTGCCGCTGTTCCATCTCAACGGCATCGCGGTGGGCACCGTGTCACCACTACTCGCCGGTGGCCGCACCACGGTCGTCGGCCCATTCAGCCCCACCACATTCTTCGACCGGATCGAAGGCAGCCGCGCCACCTACTTCACCGCTGACCCGACCATGTACACACAGCTGTCCGATCTGCCCGCCGAGATACAGCCCAACACCACGTCCGTGCGGCTCGCCATCTGCGGCGCCGCGCGAGCCGGCGACGAACTGCGGACCAAGTTCGAACACCGCTATGGCATACCGATCATCCAGGACCACGGGCTGACCGAGGTACCTGGACGAGCACGCTTCATCCGCCCGATAGGCCCCTTGAACCGCTCCTGCTGATCTGGATGATCCGACCCACCGCCCCTGGGCTCAGCCCTTCACTGCCTCCTCCGTAGCTATGGGCAATCCGAATCCAGCCCGGTGGTCATGAATTCGTTTGGTAGCGAAGCAGATTCACTGCGAAATTGCGTGAGCTTGCGTGCCGCGGGTCTCCGGATTCAGGCGCTCGACAGGCGGTATGCGATCCACGATTCGGCGTCCCGGAGGGCGGCGGCGGCCATGCCGGTCGGGCGGTGGGTGAATGCGTGGGTGGACTCGGGGTAGACGCGGATGTCCACGTCGTTTCCCGCGGCGGAGAGGCGGGCGGCCATGGCCAGGTTGTCCTCGAGGAGGATATCGAGACCTCCGACCACCAGCAGGGTCGGCGGTAGGTCGGCGAGGTCGCCGTAGAGGGGTGAAATATCGGGGTCGGTTCGGTCGGCGACGTGGCCGACGTACGCCTCGATGAAGTACTCGTCGGCGTACAGTCTGCCGCCCGGAGTTCGCCCGCTGAGGTCGTAGGCGCCGAACTGTAGAACGGCACCGACGAACGGATCGGCCAGGCCCTTGTCTCGTAGCCGCAGCAAGGTGGTCATGGCCAGAGTGGATCCCGCCGATGCTCCGCCGATCACCAATTCCGTTGTCCCGAACGACGACTCCGCCTGATCCAGGAGCCACAGCGCGGCGGTTTCACAGTCGTCGGGAGCGGCGGGCCATGGATGCTTGGGCGCCAATCGATAGTCGACGCTCACCACGGCCACGCCGAGAGCGTCGGCCAGACGAGCATTGCGAGCATCCCCACTGGCTGCTGATCCGAGATAGAAGCCGCCGGAGTGGATGTCGAGGTAGGCGCCCCGGATCTCGGTTTCCCGGGGCACGGTGATCCGCACCGGGACTCGACGCCCGCCGACTTCGGCGGTGTGCTGGGTCGCCCTGCTGTCCAACGGCGTCAGAGACCTGGCCTGCCGTTCTCTGGCCTGATGTAGCTCCTCGACAGTGGCAGGGCCAGCGACAGCTTTCGAGGCTGCGTTGAACCGCCGGCTCTCCTCGACGTAAGCGTCGAGCCCCTCGCCGATCAGCCGCTTCAGTCCGATCTCCATGTTCCTCCTGTTCGCAGGCGCGTGCCGTGTGGAGTGTTGGGGCGCCGAGGAAAGCGTCAGCGGACCATCGTTTCCGAACAACCCACATTGATGACCAGGATGCAACCAGGTGACGCGAGGGGGCTCAAACAACCAATCAACCTGCTGGCCACAACGATCGGTTGTGCATGCCGTTGACGGTGCCGCCCGCGTCCCCACGAAGGGCCGAAGCACCAAGCTCGAGCAGAACAGACGCCGCCAACGTTGCGTACGGCTGGCCGGTTCGAAACAGGCGGGCAACGGTTCTCGTGCGGCAAGCCACGCCTTGTGCCCAAACCGAGCCGAGCAGGCCGCCGCCGGTGTAGGCGGCGACGATCCCGCCGACGATCGCGCTGGTGGTGCGGGTCGCCAATCCATCTCGGACCGTTGGCAATACAGCTGCGATCAACGCGCTCGGCTAAGCTCCCTCTGGAACTTCTGGCATCACTCGCGCGAGGTGTGGCATGGATTCGTCGGCGGTTGCCGCCGCTGCTGGTGTGGCGACAGCGGTGATCGCGCTCGTCGCGGCGTCGCTGGTGGTGTGGCAGGTGACCGAGATGCGGAAGACGACCTACGCCAGCGCTTTCAAAGCGGTGTACGACATGCTGCAGGGGGAGGCGCTGCGTCAGGATCGGCGTTTCGTCATGCGGGACTTGCGGATTCGCGCCTTCGATACCTGGTCCGAGGACGAGATCCTGCGCGCCGAACGGGTCTGCCACAGCTACGACTGCGTCGCCATCATGTGCCGCAACGGGTTCATCCCGACCGACGTGGTCGCCGATTCGTGGGGCGATTCGCTCCGGACGTGCTGGAGTGTCCTGCGACCGCTGGTCGAGAAGTACCGTTCGGATCGGGGCGCACCCGAGTTGTGGGACGACTTCGCGTGGCTCGCCGGACGCGCCACCGAACTGCACGGGCAGCGGCAGTCGCGGTAAACCGGTGCCCTAGTCGCACTAGCCCTTTCATCGCTGGACCCGCTGGACGGAGAGTCGTTCATACGGGCACACCAAGCGCCGAAGCGAGAGTCTGGCCGATCGCGCCGACGAACGCCGCGAGCGCGCCGGGGTCGAGGATCTGGCTGGCCACGTCCCGGTTGCTGCACTCTTCGGGCGCCGGCACGCCGTTGAGCCGGTCGTTCAACCACATCGCGGCCGAGCCCGCACCCGCGACGGCCGCGATGCCGTGCTCGGCGAGGATGTCGCGCGTGTAGGAGACCTGGGCGTCGGGATCGGCGCAGTAGGTGTCGTAGAGCTTGTTCACCGCGTTGATCGGCATGGCCTCGTCGAAGGGCGCCTGGTAGAGGTAGAGCGGGCTTTCCGGCGTGCCCCGGTTGCCGAGGGCGAGTTCGGCGAGAATTCCCTGCACCTCGGGCGCCCTGAGCGGATCGCCGGGGTAGTCGAAGAGTCCCTTGATGTTCAGGAACGGGAACCCGGCGAATTGCACTGCGACGCACTGTCCTTCGTGAACCACACGTAGCGCTTGGCCCAATGGGTTCATGTATCGGTCGAGGAACCGGTCGACTTCGGGATACTCGCTTGCGACGCCGAGCAATCCGCCGAAGACGGCTCCGGTGAACGCCGAGGTGCCGTTGTTGTAGTCGACGCCTGCCGCGACATCCGCGAGCAGTCCGCCGGCCGCCGCGCCGACCAGATTCAGCTCCGGCGCGTACGCCGGCTGCAATTCGGCGGCGTGCGCGGTGGGGATGGCGCCGCCGGAGTAGCCCCACATCGCCGCGCGGGTGGACGATCCGGGCAGTCCGGCCGGTTCGAAGTTCTCCGCGGCGCGGATCGCGTCGAGCGTGATGCGGCCACCGAGCGGGCCGACGGCGTAGGCGGAGTTCGGACCTTGGTGATCGGGAACCACTACGGCATGGCCCAACTGGAGCATCGCCTGCAGTTCGATGAACTCGAACGGGATGACGGGGTTGAGCGGGTTGGGCAGCGATCCCATCTGCAGCGCGTAGGACGGTGCGCAGTTCACCGACAGCGAGTCTTCGGCGAACTGAAAGGCGAGCAGGCCGCGCTCGCCGGTGGGCGCGGGCCGGTGCGGCACGATCACCGTGGCAACGGCCGGAATCGGTTCGCCGCGGGTGTTGGTGCTGCGGTAGGAGAGCTGCCACGCCTTGACGTTCAGCGGGATGAGCCAGAAGTTGGCCAGGTTGACCTGTCTGGCCCGCAGAATCTCACCGGGCTGCGCGGCGGCGACGCGGGCCGGATCCGGTTGGTAGAACGCGGGATCGAGATACGGCGGCGCGGGCGGGACCGGGAACGGCAGCGGAGGGGCCACCGGCACGGGCTCGGCGACCGCGTCGCTCACTACGACCGGGCATAGAGCGACGGTCAACCCTGCGGTCAATGCCAAGCAGGCGTGCGCCGCCGTCGTTGCGGCCCTGACTTCGATCGGCTTCATCTCGTACCCCTCTGCCGCACCCAAAAAGAGAGCGATCGTTTCCTAAATTGGAGTGACTGTAGGACCGGGGCGGCGGTGTGTCAACGATCACGTCGACCCGATGGCCGGTGTCCCTCGGGCGGAGCGGCAGGATGGGCAGCCGTGACCGATTCCGCCGACCGCCCACGTCGCACCCAACAGC
This sequence comes from Nocardia amikacinitolerans, assembly GCF_900215415.1. Taxonomy (NCBI): domain Bacteria; kingdom Bacillati; phylum Actinomycetota; class Actinomycetes; order Mycobacteriales; family Nocardiaceae; genus Nocardia; species Nocardia amikacinitolerans. Next base: position 581,537 of record NZ_OBEG01000003.1, read on the forward strand.
AGCGCCGCGCCGCGACCGTCGCCAAGCTGATCGAGGCGACGATCGCGGCGATCGGTGAAGTCGGCTATCAGCGCGCGACTGTCCAGGAGATCTGCGGGCGCGCCGGGCTTTCCGTCGGGGCGATGTTCCGGCAGTTCGACAGCAGACTCGATCTCGTCGTGCGCACGGCCGACGAGATCGTGACCCGGCAGCTGGCCGGATTCCGCGCCGTCATGGAACAGCTCGGCGCTCAGGAGAATCCGCTGGAAGTCGCGTTGCGGTTCCTACGCGATGCGCAGTCGTCCACCATCACCCACGCGCTGCGCGAGATCTACCTGGCGGCGCGATCGGACGCCGAACTGCGCGACCGGATCGCGCCGACGGTGGAGCAGTACTACGCCGAGATCGTCGCCGAGGTCGAGCGCACCGAGGTGTTGCGCGATTTCCCGGCGCGGATCCGTGAGCCGTTGTTCTTCCTGACGCTGCACCTGTTCTCCGGTCAGGCGATAGTGCGCGGCGTGATTCCGAATCCCGAGCGCGACGACGCGGTCTTCACCCTTGTCCTGGACATGCTGACGACCTACGCCGAATCCCTGGCGCGGCAGCGGAAATAGTTCGTCTCGATACTCGCGCGGCGGCGATCAGTACGGCCGGTCGATGGTCTGCGGGACTTCCCATTCGTCGGTGATGTCGAGGGCGCGGTTTCGGGCCTCGCCGAGCAGGGCGTGCGAATGCCTGCTGCGCTTGGTCAGTTCGTAGCGGCGGGCGCCGAGGCCCGTCGTGGTCTGCAGCTCGTAGTCGAGGTCGTCGATCAAGTGGTGTAGCTCGTCGACCTCCGCGAGTGTCGGCCGGTCGCCGAGACCCTCGAGTTGGTCGATGACGTCGCCGAATCGGTCTTCCAGACTGCGCATCGCGCGCCCTCCCCTGTATCGCCGTGTGCCCCTTGCCATCTCAGGGTAAGACGGAATCGGGTATTCGGCGAACGATCGGGAACACGTCCGTGCCGGTTCGACCCGAATCCGGCGTACACCGCGCGCGTTGGCTAGCATCTGACCGAGGCGTACGGGTGTGGTGGATCGGGCGGAAGCTCAGCGGCGGTACGGGAGCCCATGAATCAGATCTTGTTCTCGGCGATGATCGCGCTGGCGGTGTCGATCATGGTGACGCCGTTCCTGATCAAGGCCTTCGTCACGAGGCAATTCGGTCAGGAGATCCGGGTCGACGGCCCGGCAAGCCATCAGGCCAAGCGCGGCACGCCGACGATGGGCGGCATAGCCATCATCGCCGGTCTGTGGGCCGGGTATCTCGGCTCGCATCTGATCGTGGTCCGGGACGGCGTCGATGGCCCGTCGGCTTCCGCGCTGCTCGTTCTCGGGTTGGCGACCGCTCTGGGGTTCGTCGGCTTCCTCGACGACTCCATCAAACTGCGCAAGCGACGCAATCTCGGCCTGACCGCGACGGGCAAGTACATCGGCCAGCTCGGCGCGGCGGTGTTGTTCGGCGTGCTTGCGCTGCGATTTTCCGATGGCACCGGGCTGACGCCCGCCAGCAGGCACATCTCCTACGTCCGGGATTTCACCGCCGTGTCGCTGGGGGTGGTCGGCTTCCTGCTCGTCGTCTGTTTCCTCGTGGTGGCCTGGTCGAACGCCGTGAACATCACCGACGGCCTCGACGGTCTCGCCGCCGGATCCATGAGCTTCGCGCTCGGCGCCTACGTGATCATCACCTTCTGGCAGTACACCAACGCGTGCGCGACCGGGGCCGCTCCGGGCTGCTACGAGGTTCGCGATCCGCTCGATCTGGCGGTGGTCTGCGCCTCGGGTGTCGGGGCGTGCATCGGATTCCTGTGGTGGAACGCCGCACCCGCGAAGATCTTCATGGGCGACACCGGCTCGCTGGCCCTCGGCGGCCTGCTGGCGGGTCTCTCCATCACCACCCACACCGAGTTGCTGATGGCCGTGGTCGGCGCGCTGTTCTGCGCGGAGATCCTTTCGGTCCTGCTGCAAATCGTCGTCTTCCGCACCACGGGCAACCGGGTGTTCAAGATGGCCCCGTTCCACCACCATTTCGAACTCAGCAAATGGGCCGAAACCACGGTCATCATCCGCTTCTGGCTCCTCGCGGGCATCGCCGCGGCGGTGGGGCTCATGCTCTTCTACGGCGAATATCTGGCCGTCGTCGGCTGACCTCGAACGGCGTCCGCCTCGCAGCCGAGGTAGAACCTGCGGTCGTCGCCGTGGGATACCGGCACCGCGTCACGATCCTCCGCTTCGGCCGGAGAGCACCTCGCTCGCCGCGTCGGGCGCCCGATCATGACGGCCCGCCGGTGCACGCGCCGCCGCCGGCGGCGAACGGCCAGAGCAGTCCCGCGTGCCCGCCCGCGCCGTGGATGAGCAGCACCCGCACCGCCGCATCGGGACGCACCGCCCGGGCTACGTGCACCCTGCGCCCGCGCCACTGCCACCAGGTCGAGGTCGGCTCGATCAGCGGTTCGCGTCGATAGTCGGCGGGCAGGAACTGGGCGTATCGCAGGTATTCCATGTACCCAGACTCTGGCCCGGCGTCCTGGCGCACAACTCGCATTCGACCTGGTCGACTCCGCCGCAAAGGACGCGCTGACCTGCGGAGATGGGCACCTCCCGAGCCTCCGCGATCACCAGCTCACATTCGGAACCCCTTCGCCGCCTAAGTCTGACCGGGCGGGTGAGCACTCCGCCGCGCCGACCACCTGCTTGCGTCGGCGAGTCCATCCGATCCCACAAACCGTCTGCACGCCTCACATAGCCACCGCCTATGCGAGGCGTACAGAACCTGTGTGCCAGCGAGGCTGCCGTGCTTGGGCGCGCGAATGTCCGGCAGGTAGGCAGGTGGGCGGGATGGCTTCGCCGATGTGCGCACGCTGACCACCGACATGAACCCCATGGATCCGGTGCCCCAAATGCTGTGCAAGATCTGCCGCATCGACGGTCCGGTGTCGCGCTACCGCGGCGAACCCGCGCCCAGCCCGCCGCCACACCTCCTGGCACGCGGATCGAGTTGTCTCACAGCGGAATCGGCGCCGCGCTGCTAAAGTCGCGCGCAAGCCCGAGGGAGGTGAGGCTTGGTGATCGTGGGGCGCGCCGAGCTGCTGGAACTGATCGACACCCTGGTGCGGGTTCCGAGGGGGAACACCGAAGAAACCGGGAACCCGGTGCTGGTGCTGGAAGGGTACGGCGGGTCGGGGCGCACCACCGTGCTCGAGCAGGTGCTCGACCGGTGGCAGCGACGGACGCCGACCGTGCTGGTCCGGCCGTTGGATCGTCCATACGACCAATTCAACCCGGCCCGTCCGGTGCTCGCCGCGGCGATGCTCGGCCTGAGCATGGATCTGCCCGGCTTCCCGATGGCGTTTCCGCGCATCGTGGTGGCGCAGATCGCGATCAACGAGAACTTCACCGAGATCCCCGCGACCGAACATCGAGAACGGTTGCGCACGGTACTGAATCAGTACAAGGATCGCGCGGCGCTGGTCGGCTTCATCGGCGATCTGGTCGGGTTGGTCGGCGCGCAGGCCGCCAATATCAAGCTGCCCGGCGCCAGCGTGATCGCGCCGACCCTGAGCCAGCACCTGTCGAACCTGGTGGTGGGCAGGCTGACTCGCGGCAGGCTGATCACCAAGATCACCTGGGGCTCGGCGGTCTCCTGGTACGGGCACCAGGACCTCGGGCTGCGGGCCGACGCCGAGACCGTGCTCATCGAACTCGCCATCAAAGCGGCCAGCGAGGACCCGGCCATCCGGCGCGGCGTGGACGACCTACTGATCAGCGCCTTCCTCGCCGACCTGCGGCACAGCGCGGCGCGGGTCGCCGGACGACCGTCGAATGTCGTTGTGCTGCTCGACGATGGCGACGCACCGGCCGCGATCGCCTTCACCAGCGCACTGCTGCGTGCGCGTAAGGCCATGGCGGCCACCGGTTCTCCACTGACGGATCCGCTGACGCTCGTCACCACCAGCTCCGGCGTGCTCGCGGAGGAACTCGACGGACAGGTCGCCGCGCCCGTGACGTGGACGCCGCGCCGGCGCGCCGATCCGACCGCACGCGACGCGTGGGCGCGGTTGCGGCTCGGCGACTTCACGGAGTTCGAGGTCAAGACCCTGGCCAAAGAGGTCACCTCGATCGAGGCGGACCGGATCGGCGAACGGGTCTACCAGCTGACCGACGGCCACCCCGCCGCGACCGCCTACGTCCTCGACCGGATGCGTCGGCAGTCGACCGACGATCTGGACGCCTTGCTGCGCGGCAACCACGCGGGGCCGGGGACCGCCGTCCAACGCCACCTGCTGGGGGCGTTCGCCAGAGACCTGGACCCGCGCAAGCAACTCGACGAGAGCATGCTCGACGCGCTCGTCACCGTGTCCGCGGCCCGCACCAAGGGCGACGCGCTTCGCCTGGTACCGATGCTGCCCTCCGGGATCGGGGAGCGTTCGCCGCTGTTCCGATCCCCGTCGCTGTGGAGCGGGCCGGGCAACAGCGCGGCGCTACCCGCCTTCGTTCGCCGCATGGGTCTGCGCGAGCTGGCGGCGCGCACGAACAGTCGCCCCGGCTGGGACGAAGTGTTCGAAAAGCTGCTGGACACAGTGCCTTCCGGCGATCGCGCGAGCAGGCTGTATTACACGCGGCTGCTGCGCCGCGGCACGGACATCGTCGAGGAACTCGGTGAGCTGCTGCCGACCATGGCCGCTACCGGGTGGTTGTCGCTGTTCGACAAGATCGTGGAGATGTTCGATCCGCGCAGGCCGGATGCCGCCCTCGTCGACGGGAGCGACCGCGCCACGAGTCGCGACGAGCACATCGCGGCGCTGCTCGCGCTCGTGCCCGCGGAGGAGTCGGACCCGCGGGTCGCCCGTGACGAGCGCAGGTCGATCCTGTGCACACGGGTGGCGCACAGCTACGAACGGCTTGCCGACCATGCCACCGATCGAAGCCCGTTCCTGTTGCGCGCCAACGAGTATCACGAACGCGCTCGCCGAACCCGTTGACCCGACCTCGATGAGGAGCCCGCTGTGGAGTCGCGTTACTTGGCAGGCATATTCCCGAAGCGGCACAGGCCTATTCCGCGACCATGGACCGACTGGGTCCGACTGGGCGTTGTCGTGATCTTGGTGGTCGGCGCGGTTGGCGCGTTCGCGGCCCGCGACCCTCTGCGCCGACTGGCGACCTGCAACGACGGCTGGCCGAACACGGCGGCGTGGGCGGCGGGCGACCAGTGCGTCGGATTGTCCGAAGGTCCCTACGCTTTCGGCCTTCCCGCGTTCGAGCACGTCATGCGGGTCGTCGACGAGCAGAACCGCACCGCGGCCGACGGATGTCCCGGCACGCCGGTGACCGTCGGTGTGCTGCTGACCATGACCGACCATTTGGCGGGCAGCCGCGCCGTGCACGAACTGGAGGGCATGGCCGTCGGTCAGCGCCGGGCCAACGGCACCGGATGCGTGCACCCGTTGCGGCTCGTCGTAGGCAACCTCGGCGATTACGGACGCCGGGGCGACGCGCTGGCGGTGGCGCGGAAGCTGGCGCAGCGCGGCGACGTGGTCGCCGTCGCGGGGATCGGGCTGAGCGATCAGACGACCGCCGAAGTGGCTGATCTGCTTGCCGCCGAGAAGATTCCGATGGTGTCGGACCTGGTGACCGCCGAGGGCTTCGATCAAAGCGGTTCCGCGGGCGACGATCCCGACTTCGCCCGGTGCGACGAGGACATCACCTACCCGGGGGGTGTCGGGAAGGACTACTTCTACCGGGTCGCCTTTCGCGTCGCGGTGCAGGTGCGCGCGTTGGGTGCCGTCGCGCCAACGCGGCCGGATTTCGTCATGGTTCCCACCGGCGGGTCCGACCCGTACACCTGCACGACGCTGCCGCTCCTGCACCGGCAGTACGGTGGCGAGCTGCTGGAGGTGAAGTTCGACGCCGAAGAGCCGACCACCGTCTCGCAGACGGCGCGACGGGTCTGCGCGACGGCAGCGGACGTGACGATCGCCTATCTGGCCCGCGGCCGCGATCTCGGTCGGCTGCTCTACAGCCTGGACGAGTCGTACACCAACGGTCAGTGCGCGGCCACCTCGATCACGGTGCTGAGCACCTCCGACGGCAACCGCCTGCGCACCGCGGAATCGGATGCCGCACTGGAGGATCTGCGCGGCAAGGCGCTGCGCTCGCCGAGCTTCTCCAGCGGACGCGTTCGGCTGCTGTTCACCCGCGTCGCGGGGGCGGACGGACCCGACCAAGGCAATCCGCAGTGGGGCGCGTTCGAAGAGGCGTACGCCGCAGCCGGATTCGACCTCGCGCACATCGGCGACGGCTGGGCGGTCAACGCCTACGACGCGCTGAGCACCGTCGTGGCCGCGGTGCGCGCCCTCCCGGCCGCGTCGACGGTCCAGCGCAGTCAGGTCAACATCTCGATCGGCGGCTTCACCTCACCCGATCTCGCGGTGAACGGCGCGGGCGGCCCGATCGTCTTCGACAACAGCGGTAACCGGGCGGGACCGGGTCCCGCGGTGGTGCGGTTGTGTCCGGCGGGCGAAGCAGGGGGCAGGCCGTACGTGCCGACCGTCGAGGCGAAACCCGGCGAGCCGATTCCGGACTGTGCCCGGCCGACGGCGTAACGGGTTCGCGGCAGTCGGCACCCAGACCGCTGGCACCGGCATTGTCCTGCGCCGCGAACATGCACCAAGCCCGTGCGTGACGGGTCCCCGGCAGTCTGGGCAGGGTACCCCTCGCGCCGCATCGGGCATGCTCCGCACCACGGAGGGGTCGTGATTCATCAAGGGGCGCAGCGTATTCGGCGCTCTGCCGGTGGTGTCGGCGGTGCGTGATACGGTACGGCGCGAACGGCGAGAGGTCGTTCGTCAGGGGTGAGGGGGAGTGGGCGAGTCCGCCGCGTGATCCGGGTTTCGGGTAGCCGATCGTCTCGCGTGTCGGGGCGTGCGTCGGCCGGCTGTCCGTGGATTCGCGGCGAGCCTTCCGCCGATCGGGCGCATCGAGTTACACCGGCCGACCGCGCCTCGGCCACGCATGAGGAAGCGTGAACATGAACTACCGCAACAAGCTGACGCAGCTCCTGCTGGCGGCTGCCCTGGCGACCGGTCTCGGCGCGGCGTTCCCCGCCGCCGCGCAGGCGCAGGGCATCGCCTATCCCGGCATGACCATCACGACGGGCGAGAGCATCTGCTCCGTCGGCGCGACCGGGCACATGGGCGACGCGCAGTACGCGGTCACCGCCGCGCACTGCTTTCAAGAAGGACGCACCGTCTACGACGAGAACGGCAGGGTGATCGGCCGCTACGAGCAGAGCTACGGCGACGACGCCACCATCGGCGGGCTGGGCTTCGCGCTCATCCGGCTGGCCGCCGGGGTGGGTGTGTCGGCCTCGCTCGGCAACTTCGGCATCGAGTCGACCTACACCGATGCCCAAGTGGGACAGGAGGTCTGCCACGTCGGCTGGGCGACCAACTGGACCTGCGGCCGGGTCACCGAGGTCGGTGCGACCTTCTTCGTCGCGGATTTCGTGGCCGACCGCGGTGATTCGGGCGGCATCGTCTACTTCCCGACCCCGGAGGGCCGCGCGGCCTTCCTCGGCATCGTGATCGGCAGCCTGGAATCCGGTGGCGTGCTCGTCGAGTCGGCCAACTATCTGCGCGACACCATCGATGCCCACGCGCAAGGTCCCGACCACTTCCGGTGGTACGTGGAGTGATTCGAAGCCTGGAAGAGCGGGACGCGATGTCCCGCTCTTCCAGCGCGGTTCGCTAGCGGCCCTGGTGGCTGTGCCGGCCGCCGAGCCGCTTGGCCTCGACCGGCTGGGCCGCGGCGCCCTTCTTGCCCGCTTCGCTCGCCCTTCGCGGGTCGTTGTCGAAGCTGCCGCCGCTGGCCTTGCCGCCCTGGCTGGCGATCCTGCGCTGCTGCTCGGAATCCATTGCCGCGAAACCTCGTCGGTTGTCTGCCATCGTCATCCTCCCTCGGAAGGTCGGCGGTCGCGGTGACGCGGGATTGCGCCACCACTCGTGGCGCTACCCGGGTCCGCTGGACACAAACATTCGCTGCGATCGTCGGTGCGGTGGACGGATGTCGGACACGCGCCGGGTTCGCGGCGGCGCTGGAGCTGTCCGAGGCCGGCGAGCCAGTGTGGTGCGTGAGTTGAATCACGGTCCGCGGCAGAGGCTTCCGCTGCGGGGCAGCATCCGGCATCACCACCTACCCTCGATATGAACGGGGCGGACCGGCGGAAGGGGAGCAGTCATGGGGCATGTCGAGCACTCGGCGACCGGCGAGGCGCCGGTGGATTTCGTGTTCGAGTACGTCGCCGACTATCGGAACGTGCCGAAATGGATGTTCGGCGTTCGGCATTTCACGCCGGTCGGCGAGCAGACCTCCGGCGTCGGCGCGGTGTTCGACACGGCACTGCATCTGGGCCCGACCACCCTGCACATGCGCGCCGAGATCACCGAATGGGAAGACGGCGCGAAGGTCTCGCTGCACGCGATCAAGGGCATCGAGGGCACGGTCCGCTGGAGCTTCGCGGCGATCGACCAGAGCACTACCGAGATCGGCGTGGTGGTCGACTACCGGGTGCCGGGCGGATTCGCCGGACGCGCACTGGACAAGATCATCCAAGCTTTCGTCGGCCCCGCCATCCGGCACACCGAGAAGAGCCTGCGCGACCAAGTGTTGGCGAGATACCGGGAATCCCTCGGCGACAAGGCCTGAGGGCGAGCCGTATCGAGGCGCGCCGTCCAGTGGAACGGCGCGCCTCGCGGTTCATCCGAAAAGGATCGAGCGCACTCGGTTACGCCCGCACGGACTCGGCCTCCGGTTCGGCGATCGGCGTCTTCCGCGCCCGCAGTAGGAGCAGACCGAGCACGGCCGCGGCGATGCTGAAGCCCGCGCTGATCCACGCACCGCTCGACATCGCTTCGGTGAACGCGGTCTTGGCCGGTTCCTCGAAGCCGAGTTGGAATGCGGCGCCGATGGATTCGCGCGCGGCCTCCGGCGCGTCGGCGGGCATGTTCGACGTGAACACCCCGGCGAGCACACTGCCGAGCACCGCGATGCTGATCGCCATGCCGACCTGTTGGAGCGTGTCGTTCATGGCCGAGCCGACGCCCGCGTGCTCCAGCGGAATGGCGCTCATGATGGCGGCGTAGGCGGCCGGTCCCGCCAAGCCGCCGCCGACACCCATCACCAGCATGCTGACCAGGACCCAGGTGTAGCCGCTTCCGACGGCGAGGATCGCGAAGGCCAGGCCCATGACCAGCAGACCCGACACGATCAGCGTCTTGTTGCTCAGCGTCTTGCCGAGCGTCGCGCCGAGTCCGTTGCACACGGCCGCCGCCACCGCGTACGGCAGCAGCGCCAGACCCGCCTTCATCGGGCCGTACCCGAGCACGAACTGCAGGTACTGGGTGAGCATCAGCATGATCGCGCCCATGCCGAAGACCATGAGCAGCAACGTGAAACAGGTGCCGGTGAAGTCCCGGTTGCGGAACACCCCCAGCGGCAGCATCGGATGCTCCGATCGGCTCTCCCACGCGACGAATCCGAGCGCCGCCACCGCCGCGAGCACGATCACCGGGATGTTCCATTCGCGCTCGATGACGACGTAGACGATCGAGACGAGCGCGACGACCGACAGCAGCACACCGACCAGGTCGACGGGCCGCTGCTCGCCGGTGGTCTCCGGCATCAGCACCAGCGCGGCGACGATGGCGAGCACCGCGACCGGAATGTTCAGCAGGAACACCGAGCCCCACCAGTAGTGCTCGAGCAGGAATCCGCCCAGCGTGGGCCCCGCGACGATGCCGACCATCGAGACGGTGCTCCACGCGGCCATCGCGGTGCGCCGTTCGTCCTCGGCGAAGGTGGTCATCAGGATGGACAGCGTCGACGGCATGAGCAGCGAGCCGCCGACGCCCATCGCGGCTCTGGCGGCGATCACCTGCCACGGTTCGGTGGCGAGGACGGCCGCCAGCGACGCCGCGCCGAAGACGGCGAGGCCCGTGACGAGCATCCGCCGCCTCCCGAACCGGTCGGAGAGGCTGCCCGCCGTGAGCAGCAGTCCGGCGAAGACCAGCACGTAGGCGTCCAGGATCCACTGCACGTCGGAGGGTGTGGCGCCGAGTTCTCGGATCAGTGACGGGATGGCGAGATTGAGGACGGTGCCGTCGATCATCAGCACCAGCAAGGACAGGCAGAGGACCCCCAGCACCCACCAGCGGCGGGGATCTCGTACAGCGTTCGATTCCACTCGCACACCGTACTAGTTTCTCGAACAGTGTGCGAGTGAATATAGGATCATGGTCGTGGCCAAGCAGTTCACTTCGGTATGGACCCGCGAACTCCGGCAGCCGAGGGCGTCGGGGTTGGATCGCGCGCAGATCGTCGCGGCGGCACGCGAGATCCTCGATTCCGAGGGGCTCGACGCGCTGAGCATGCGCAAGATCGGCGCGAAGCTGAACGCGGGCGCGACCAGCCTGTACTGGTACGTCGCCAACAAGGACGAACTGCTCGAGCTCGTCCTAGACGAGTTCTGGGGGATGCTGCGAGCCCCGGAATCCGAACAGGCGTCCTGGCGCGAGGTGCTCACCGCCTTCGCCTACAGCCTGCGCGGCACCATGCGCGCGCACCCGTGGGTCGCCGGGCTCATCGGCCACATCCCGAGCATCGGGCCGAACGCGATGCGCATGACCGATCGGCTGCGGCGGGCGTTCACGGAGGCGGGTTTTCACGGTGTGGACATCTACCTCGCCAGCGGCACGGTGATGTCCTTCGTGCTCGGCCAGGTTCTTCCGGAAATCGCGTACGCCAAGGCCGTCGGCGAGGACTACGACACCGAGGGCATCTTGCAGGCGATGAGCAAAGTCACCGCGGACTATCCCGAGATGTTCGCCGACTACCGCGAAGTCACACCGACCGACCCGGAAGTCGCTCGCGCGCTTGCGTTCGATTTCGGGCTGGTGTGCGTGCTCGACGGGCTGGAGTTGCGTCTGCGCGATGGTGACCGGTCGCGGCCGCGGAGTGAGGCGGCGGCGCGAGACGGTTCGTAGCTCGCGGATGCCGACGGGGGTGTACACGGCCGAAGCGACTCGCATGCCCGGAAGGCGTTGCGGCCGATGCGATCCGCCGGGTGTGGAACCGCAGCCGGTCGGCCGGGGCTGCCGTACGCTGAGCCGGTCGCGGCGACAGGAGTTTTCGGTGGGCACATTCTTGGTCAAGGGGCAGAACGGGCCGGTGGAGGCGGGGCTGGTCGTGGTGTCCGTGCGCACCGAGGCGGTGGTCGACGTCTCGGCACTGCTGGTCACCGAAGCAGGCACGGTGCGTTCCGACGCGGACTTCGTGTTCTTCAACCAGCCCGTCGCGCCCGGTGTCGAGCTGACGCCGGGTCCGCCCGCCGCACTGGCGATCTCGCCCGCCGACCTGCCCGACGAGATCGCGCAGGTGCGCGCGGTGCTCACCCTGGACGACCCCGCCGCCACCTTCGGACGATTCGCTCCGCCGGTCGCGACCGTCGCGGACGAGTTCGGAAATGTGCTGTACGAGTACGCGATCGAGGGGCTGGGCAGCGAATCGGTGGTGATCGCGCTCGAGCTCTACCGGCGCGGGCCGCAGTGGAAGGTGCGCGCGGTCGGGCAGGGGTACGCGGGCGGGTTCGCCGCGCTGGTCACCGATCACGGAGTGGTCGTCGACGAGCCGTCGCCGAGCGCCGATAGTGAACCGATGCCCCACGCGCACGTGGCCGGGGCCGTATCGCCGCCCTCCGCTGCGTCGACCGTCTCGGCCTCGGCATCGATGCAACCGGCCGTGGTGCGCCCCGGATCCGCTCTGGGCGAGGTGAAGCCGTCGGCCACACCCGAGGTCCGCACCGTCCCAGGGGAGGCCAAGCTCTCCTTCGAGAAGCGCAGCGTGCTCGATATGCGCAAGCGCGAGGTCGCCAAGGTCCTCGTCGACCAGCGGGCCGTCGGCGTCCGCGCGCGAGTGGTGCTCGTCATCGACAAGACCGGCAGCATGCAGAAGCAGTACCGGAAGAAGGTCGTGCACCGGGTGGTGGAGCGGATGATCCCGATCGCCACCCAGCTCGACGACGACGGGACGCTCGAGGCCTATCTGTACGCGCTGTCGTACGCCAAGCTGCCGGATATCGAAGTGGCCGACGGCGATCAGTGGTCGGAGACGCACCTGCACCTCAGCGGCACGCACGCGGGCATCGACTACGGCGCACTCGGCGGGCGCAACGACGAGTTGCCGATCATGCGCGCCGTCATCGATACGCTGCGCCCCGGCGATCGGCCGACGCTGGTGCTGTTCTTCACCGACGGCGGCTTCGCCAAGAAGCCGGAGATCACCGCGCTGATGCGGGAAGCCTCACGGCTGCCCGCGTTCTGGCAGTTCGTCGGGCTCGGCCAGGCCAACTACGGTCTGCTGCGCAGCATCGACGAGATGGACGGCAGGCTCGTCGACAACGCCGGCTTCTTCGCGCTCGACGACATCGACAGCGTCGACGACGCGCAGCTGTACGCCAGGTTGCTCGGCGAATTCCCGCAGTGGTTGCGCGCCGCGCGTGCCGCGGGCGTGACGGGCTGAACCGCGGCGTTCAGTGGTCGAGGGCGATCAGCCGATCACCGCGTTCATGATGGTGCCCGCGCTGGTGGCGACCACGCCGCCGATCATCGCGCCCGCCACCATCTTCGGCGACTCGAGTCCGCCGCCGGTCCACTTCTCCCAGGCGAACCGGCCGCCCGCGTAGATGATGCCGCAGACACCCGACAGCAGAACGAACCAGGTCAGGTAGCGGACGAGCTGCAAGATCTTATCGGACACCGGCGGCGCCTCGGGCGTCGGATTGCCGATCTGCGCCAGGGTGTCGTATGCGACGGCCAGGATCATCGTTGTGCTGCTCATTCCGGGTTCGGGACAAGGAGAATCACTGAAAAGATGGTATCCGGTTCTTCGGCCCGACGCAGACACCTCGCGCCCGTGGCGCGGTACCTCCACCACCCCGGCGCGGCGTGTTGTCTTCCTGGCGCGGTCAGACTCTCGCCTCAGTGCGGCACCGTGGCACGGCCACGGTCGTCACCGTGGCGCGGTGTCAGCTCGGCGCTGCCTTCGTTGTCTCCGGCGCGGTCGTCGTCATGCTGCAGGGCGATCGGCCGATCGGTGGCCGCGGCAATGCTCTTCGATCATGTCGAGCAGGCCGTCGATCGCTGCCAGTGAAGACCATGGGTTGTGGCAGACCAGGTCCGGATACTGATCCGACAATGCGACGAAGGCGGAGTCCGCCGCCGACCAGTGCACGTGGATGGACGATAGGCAGATCTCTCGAGCGACGGAAGTCATGACGGTCCTATGCCCCCTGAACGAATTGCGGCCCAGAGGTGCAATTCAACGCGGTAACTGTCATGACGGCGTTGCTATTAGCGATTTCTCGACGGCTGGTTAGGGGTTATTTCCGCTTTCTTGGCGGGTCGCTGCGGTCGGGTGATCCGTCGTCGAACGCATCCTCGTACAGCGCGTCCCATGTGTCCTGGCGCGACAACAGCGTGGCGGTGCGCAGGCCGCTACGAGGTTCGGCAGACATGCGCGAAGCCCCGTGGCGCGTAGTGGGCGCGCCACGGGGCTTCGGGTTTTCCCGCCTCGGTTTCAGTCCGGGGTGGGCGATTTCAGCGCTGGTTCGGTTTGTGGCCGTGGTTGGCCTTCTTCTTCCGGCCGGCGCGTTTCTTGCTGGAGCGTTTCGACATGGGATTCGGCTACCTCTCGGTTTCTCTTGGGGTCAAGCGGTGGTGTACTGCTGGTTGGTCCATGCGGCCAGCCGGGCTCGGGCACGTGAATTGCGCACCAGCGCAGCCGGTCGCGCGGGTCGGGTGCCCTCGTAGTAGCCGCCGTTGACGACCGGGGCGCCGGAGGCGCTGTACATCGCCAGCAGATCGGCGGCGTCGTCCATCGGCGCGTCCACGTGGCTGCGCAGCTGGGGCATGTCGATTTCGAAGTCGGCCGGGTGCACGCTCACCGCGGTCAGGCCCTCGGGACCGGTCTCGGCGAGTGTCCGCGTGAACATCGTCAGCGCCAGTTTGAATTGCGCGTACACCGCCATCGGTGTGTAGATGCCGCGATTGCGATCCAGATCGGAGTAGTCCACGGTGCCGCCCACGTGCAGCGGAGACGACACGGTCACCACCCGGCCCCGCGCCGCCGCGACCGCGGGCGCCAGCGCCGCGATCAAACGCTGCGGCGCGAGGTAGTTGATTTGCAGGGTCGTCTCGTAGCCATCCGCGGTTCGCGAGCGGCGTTCTCCGCCCGGAATCGAGGATGCGTTGATCAGCGCGTGCAGGCACGGCACCGTCGCGGCCAACGTTGCCGCGAGTTCGTCCACCTCGGTGAGTTTCGAGAAGTCGGCGTGCACGATGTGCAGCCGGGCAACCGGAATGCCGGTCTGCACCAACGCTTCGAGCACCTCTTCGGCGCGTTCTTTGTCGGTTGCGTGCAGGATGACGGCGGCGCCATCGGCGGCGAGCCGTCGCGCGGTCGCGAAACCGAGAGGGGTGTCGACGCCGGTCACCATCGTGATCCGAGCCGCGGACAGGGGTTCGAACATAGCTCTCCTATCGAGTGAGCGTAGGGCCGCCGTCGAGCGACGGCAGGCGAATCCGCGACGAGTGATCCCCGATCAACGCGCGGACGATCTTTGAAACGCGTATGGCAGCTTCCGTACGCGCAGAGGCGCCCCGTGGCAGTGCCGGACGGGACGGAAAGAAGGAGGTGTCAAGCCGGACTCGGCGGCTCGTCCTCACTTCCGAAACCGAAAAGTTCCAGCGACGACGGCAACTCGACCGAGACAGCGCCGGACGAGATGCGCAGAGGCAGCGCGTCCGGAGTGGTGGTCATGGTCAGATCTAAGGTCCCCGCCGTCGCCCGGACAAGGCCCGGCTCGCCGGATTGACAAATCCTTTGCGCTTGGCCGTGACCGGCTCGGCGTAGCCAGGCTGTCGCTGTGGCGCAGACATCGTTGTGGCACAGCGCCTTGCGAGCGGCCGGGTCCGTCCGGATCATGGGTGGGACGTGGTGGTCGACGCCCGGCCGCCGTGAAACCGGTGAATCCCGAGGTAACCAACAGTGAGCATGATCTTGATGTCTTTCGGGGACACGTATTCCACCCTGGCGCAGATCGGTAACCCGACTCCCGAGGCGCCGCCGTTGTCGGACAAACTCATGCAGTTCGTTCGGTACGCGACCTGGTTCGCGCTGCTGTCCGGCATCATGAGCATCATCTACGCGGGCGGCCGCTTCGCCTGGGAGAAATGGTCCGGCGGGGCGCTGCAGTCGCCGAAGATGGTGGCGGGCGCGATGATCGGCGGTGTCGTCGCGACCAGCGCGGGCACCATCATGAACGCCGTCGTCGGAGGCTGACCCGAGACCGACCGGTCCGAACTTTTCGGGCCGCGGTTTGTTGGGCGCTCAACCCTCCCAAGTCCAGCGCGGCACCGCACGGATCGGATGCAGTTCCTCGTCGGTGCTCGCGTGCGAGTTCTGCTGCGCCACTTCCGCGCCGAACTCCACGTGCGAGCGCACCGCGTCGCGGAACGCCGCCGACTCCAGCAGGCCCGCCTCCTCGAACGCCGCCATGTACAGCTCGGCGAAGCGCTCGCGCTGCTCGTCGGTGATCTTCAGGTGCCGATGCACCGCGATGAGATAGTCGAACCCGAGTTCGCGGCTGAAGCGATCCGGGCCGCCGAACGACTCCGCGGTGAACCAGGTCAGGTGATCGACGTGGTGCGGGCGACGCTCGGGGAACAGCGACTTCAGCACCGGGTCGGCAAGCACCTTGTCATAGAAGGCGGTCTCCACCCGGCGCAGCGCCTCCTCGCCTCCCACGTGTTCGTACATGCTCGTCATGGGTGACCTCCCGACTGGGTGCGACTGCTACCCATTAGAGGCCCGCGCGCCGCGGAATGTGCCCGGTTTCGCCGAGAGCGGACCCGAAATCCGTGTTTTCTCAGGGTTTTTCCCGATTCTCCCGCGCGCGGTTCTTGCCGCACGATCGATGCGACCGAATCGAGACGAGGAGCCGAGATGACAGATCGGGCGAAGGACGAGGCACTGATCCGCGAGGTCGTGGCGCGCGCAACGCGGGCGTGGGACGCCAACGACGCGACGGCCTACGCGGCCGAATTCACCGAGGACAGCGACTACGTCGCGTTCGACGGGACGCTGCTGCGCGGACGGGAGGCCAACCGCGCCCTGCACGCCGGGCTGTTCGACAGCGTGCTGTACGGGACGCGGATGGAGGGCTCGATCGAGTCGATCCGCTTCCTCACCGACGACGTCGCCGTCGTCCACCTGACCGGCTCGGTGGCGTTCGCCTGGCAGCGCGAGGTGCCCAAGGGCCGCCGCTCCCGCAACACCTGGGTGCTCGTGCGCACCGCGGACGGCTGGCGCGTCGCCGCGTTCCACAACACCTGGGTGCGGCCGATGCCAGCGGAAGGACCGCTGGTGCGGTTGTTCGGCGAGTACGTGCGCTGGCGGACCGCGCGGGCACGAGCGAATGGGTAGCGGAAGACGTCTGCTGGTCCGGCGCGCGAGGACGTGGACATCCGTTGCCGCCGGGCTTCGGCGATCGTGCCTTTGACAGGAGCGGCACGGTGGTCGCCAGCCTCAGATCCGCGCCCCCTTCGCGCGATTGCAAGCGCGGCAGAGGATCTGCAGGTTGCTCGCGCTGGTGGCGCCGCCGCGGCTGAGCGGGATGATGTGGTCGAACTCGAGGTAGTGGGCGCTGCCGCATTCGACACATTTGCCGCCGTCGCGTTGCCACACTTCGGCTTTCACTTCCTGGGAGATGCTGCGTGTGTCGCGCTGGCCAGGGGTGAGCACCAGGCGTTTCGCGACCCGTAGTGCGCCCTCCAATACGGCGGCGACGTAGTCGGCGTCGACGACTTCGAAGGTCGCGCCGCCGCGGGCCGAGGTCGCCGCGATCACCACGACCCCCGCCTCGACGTGCACCGAGACGACTCGCGACCACGGCATCTCCACGCCCGCGCCGGTGCCGACGAAACGCAGCTTCTTGTTGCTGGCGATCAGCCTGCCCTCGGTGAGCTTCGGCCCGCGGGCCAGCTGCCGCACGTGCGTGGCGACCAGGTCGAGGTGCACCTTCTCTTCCGAATCCAGGTGCAAACCGGGTGTCCGGACCACCGGCAGATCGCCCTCGCGCAACCGGCACAGCGTGCGACCGCGGTGCATCCGCCTGCGCAGGTCCTCGATGAGCGGCCCGGTCAGCGCCAGCTCGGCGATGGCGCGTTCGAAGATGTCGTACTCCGACTGCTGGATCGCGCCGTCCGCGAACGCGAAGGTGACCAGCCGCTCGACGTAACTGAGCCCGACCTCGCGCAGCGCCGTTCGGCCGATGTTCTCGTCGATGCGCTGGTAGCGCAGCGACGCCCACAGCGCCTCCCACGGCTCACCCTGCGGCCCCGAGCCGATCAGCACCCGCCAGGCCCTGGTGTGCCAGTGGGTGAGGAATTCCTCGATCTCGGCCTCGCAGTACTGGCACGGCGCGGTCCCGCCGAACAGCTTGCGCCGCAGGGCATTTCCGCAGCGCGGGCAGGCGCGTGGACCTGGCGGCGTGATGCGGAAGGTCGCCGATGTCCATTCCGAGCCGTCCCACCAGCGCATGCGGGACGGGTCCTCGGGGTCCGAATGCCAGTCGGCGCGTTCGGGATTCGGTGGCGGTGGTGGCGGGGCCGGTTGCCGCGATCGCCGGGTCAGGTCGACGTGCGGCGGGGTGCGCGTCGGTCCGCCCGCGGTGGAAGAGGTCACCGGGTCCGCCGGTACAGCGGCTCCGGCCGATTCGCGACCGGCGGACCCTTGCCGCGCGGAAGTCGTTCCGCCACCGGCGTTCTCGGCGCTGTGCGGAGCCTGCCGCGCGGGGTAGGGGGCGCCTGCGGGGAGGTGCCGGTCCGGTGCGGTCTGCGCGGTCCGCGTGCCGTGCGACGCGACAGCACCTTGTGTGCCGGACGGCGCCGCTTCCGCCGTGCGCTCGGCGGGCCGGGTTACGCCTGCCTCGGGCGCGCCGGATCGCGCTGCTTCCACCTCACGCACTCGGGACCGCCCCGTTCCCACCTCGCGCACGCCACCACCGTGCGGTCGGGCGAACGGGTCGGAAGGCCGCGCCGGACGCCCGGGCGACTCGTCGACCGCGACGCCGAACTCGGTGACCAGCCCCGCCAGCCCGCTGTCCCACCCCTGACCGATGGCGCGGAACCGCCAGCGACCGTCGCGGCGGTAGAACTCGCCGAACATCATGGCGGTCACCGCGTCGGCGTCCTCGATGTCGAAGCGGGCGATCGGGCCGTCGGCGGCGAAGACGGTCACCGTCAAACCCGCTATGTCGCCGAAGGTTCCGTGCTCGAGCGAGCCGCTGACCACGATCCGGTCCACGTCGCTCTCGGTGCGCGGCAGCGAGACGGACAGCCGCGCGGTCCCCGGCGCTGGCTCCTGATCCAGGGTCACCGCCTGCGACACGTGCCGCGGCGCGTTGTAGAACACCAGATCCCGGTCCGTGCGCACCGCGCCCGACCCGTCCAGCAACAGCGCGTGCGCGTCGACGACATGCTCCGACCGCCATGAAACGACCACGGCTAGAAGGGATGTCGGTACCGGCGCGTGCGCGCCCTTGCTCAGTTTCATCGTGCTCGAATATTGCCACGACCCTCCGACACGCCGAATTCGCGAGGTCCGCGCGCGGGCGCGCCGAGGCGACACAGACCGGGCGGTCCGGCATTTACCGGAGTTCCGGGGGTCGGTCGGGCACAGTAGTCCTATGAGTACCCCGAAGGGGTCGGGCCGCAAGAAGCAGACCCCGAAGACAACGGGACCGCGCGTCCCCGGCGCCGCGGAGATCCTTGCCGCCGCGCAGACGGCGGTCGAGGCGGCCCAATCGGCCGCGGGTCAGGCGCTGGAGTCGGCGCAGTTGACCGCGGGACACGCTTTCGACGCCGCCGTCCGGCTGCCACCGGCCTCGGCCCAGCTGGCCGCGCAGCTGCCCGATCTGCTCGAGAACCTGACGATGGCCATCGATCGGCTCAACGCGACCATCGACAGGTTGGACCGGACGCTCGCGCTGGCCGACCCGGCGTTCGCCGCCTACGACCGGCTGCTGCCGCGCTTGGAGGCGATGATCGCCCTCGGCGAGGATGTCCTCGGCAGGCTGGCCAGGTTGCCGGGCATCGCCATGCTCGGCAAGGTGACCGGATTCGGCGGCAGGCGGCCCGGTGAGGAGGAACCGCCGCCCCCGCCGCCGAAGCGGCGTCGCTGACCGGCCTCAGCGGGCGGCGGCGCGATAGGTGGCCGCCGCCTTCAGCAATACCTCCCGGTACTCCTCCTCCGGGTCGGAGTCCAGCACGATCGCCCCGCCCGCGCCGATGCGCCACTCGCCGCCGTGCCGCACGGCGGTGCGGATGACGATGTTCAAATCCGCCGTGCCGCCGAGCCCGAGGAAGCCGATGGTGCCGGAGTAGACGCCGCGCGCCTCGGTCTCCAGCTCGTCGATGATCTCCATGGTGCGCAGCTTCGGCGCGCCGGTCATGGAGCCGCCGGGGAAGCAGGCGCGCAGGCAGTCGATCACGTCGACATCCGGACGCAGCGTGCCGCGCACCGTCGAAACCAGTTGGTGCAGCGTCGTATACGTCTCGGTGGCCATCAGCTTGGGCACGTGCACGCTGCCGATCTGGCAGACGCGGCCGAGATCGTTGCGCAACAGGTCGACTATCATCAGGTTCTCGGCCCTGGTCTTTGGGCTGTCGGCGAGTTCGCGGCGCAGGCGCTCGTCCTCGGCGGGGTTCGCGCCGCGCGGCGCGGTGCCCTTGATCGGCTTGCTCTCCACGGTGCGCGCGCGGTCGATCTTGAGGAAGCGTTCCGGTGAGGAACAGGCGATCTCGAGGTCGTCGAAGCGCAGGAACGCCGCGTACGGTGCGGGATTGCAGCGGCGCAGCGTGCGGTAGAAGTCGAGGCCTTCGGTGTCGGCGGCGACGGTGAGGCTGTCGGTCAGGCAGATCTCGTAGGACTCGCCCGCGTGCAGCCGGTCCAGGCAGACGTCGATGTCGGCGAGATAGCGGTCGCGGCCTCGGGTGAGCAGTCCCTCCACCGCCGCGATATCCGAATCCACTTCCAGCGTGGGCGGATTCGACCAGGTGGGCAGGGTGGCCAGCGCCTCCGCGGTGTCGCGCAGCCAGTCCGCGGCCGCGCGCGCGGTGTCGGAGCCGGGATCGGTGAGTGCGAGCAGATGGGTGCGTCCGGCGACGTGGTCGACCACGACGAGCCGATCGGCGAAGATCCACTGCGCGTCGGGTGTCGGCGCGCGGTGCGCCGCGTTCGCGCCGCAGTCGGCCTTCACCTCGTAACCGAGATAGCCGACGTACCCGCACGCGAAGTCGAACGGCAGCTCGGGGATTTCGGCGGTGCGCCAGCGCAATTCGGCGGCCAGATAGTCGAGCACGTCGCCGGCTACGGTGCGTCGGCCACCGTCTGCGGTCTCCACGACCACCGCGCCGTCTCCGACCCGATACCGGACCACCTCGGCCAGCGGACCGCTCGCGTCGCCGAGGAAGGAGAACCGGTCGAGCCCGGGTTCGACGTGCTCGCTGTCCAGCCAGAACGCGGTCGGGGAATCCCGGTAGAGGCGAAGGAACGCGGCCTCGGTGTCGATGGCCCGGTCGAGGATCTCGTGGCGCAGCTGCCAGGGTCGCTCGGGTTGCCCTGGGCGATAAGGGCTTTCGGTGGACAGGCCGGGCTCCGGCGGCATCCGTCCGGTCTTGATCGCGCCGGGGCCGAGGTCGATCGCCGTTCTCTCGGTGCTGAAGCCGGACGCGCGGGTCGAGTCCCGCGACGGATCGAAATCCGCGGCCGGTCTGGTTCTCGCGGCGGCGTCGAGCACTGCGCTGCCGCGGGGCGGTCTGGAGCGCGCGAGCGGCAGCGCGTTGCGCACGGTCGGCGGCGCTTCGGCGGTCGGGCGATGGCGAGCCGCACGGGTTTCGGCACGTTCGACGGTCGCCGTTCCGCCGCGGGTGGCCTGCATGCCTCCGGGTCGTCGTCTTCCGGCGTGTTCGGCCCGGTCGTGGTGGGCCGCGGTGAGTTCGGCGAAATTGCGCAGCAGCGCCGCGCCGTACTCGCTCGCGATGGACTCGGGATGGAACTGCACACCCCACTGCGGTCTGACGCGGTGCCGCACGCCCATGATCACGCCGTCGGGTGTGCTCGCGGTGATCTCCAGCTCGGCGGGCAGCGGCCGGATGGCGCACAGCGAGTGGTAGCGGACGGCGGTGAAGCCCTGCGGAAGACCGGCGAACAGGTCGCGGTTGTCGTGGCCGACCTCGTCCAGATAGCCGTGCCGCGCGATGGGTGCGGGCGCGA
Organism: Nocardia amikacinitolerans; assembly: GCF_900215415.1. NCBI lineage: Bacteria > Bacillati > Actinomycetota > Actinomycetes > Mycobacteriales > Nocardiaceae > Nocardia > Nocardia amikacinitolerans. The sequence goes on from NZ_OBEG01000003.1 coordinate 602,941, forward strand.
CGAGACCGCCCGCCGCCACGACGATGCCCTGGTGACCGAGGCACACGCCGAGCAACGGTAGTTCGACGGTGGCGATGACGGCGGCGGAAATGCCCACGTCACGGGCGACATCCGGGCGGCCGGGGCCGGGGGAGACGACGACGTTGTCGAAACGGTGCAGGCCGAGCCGGTCCGGGTCGTCCACCTCGTCGTTGCGCACGACCGTCGGCTCGACGCCGTTCACCTCGCTGATCAGCTGATACAGGTTGTAGGTGAACGAGTCGTAGTTGTCGATCAACAGCGTGTGCATGGTGTGCAAAACCCTACGCCTGGCGGCGCGGCACGAACTGTGGTCATGTGCCTTCAGTTGGTGTGGACGGGTGGTGCAGAATGTGGGGCATGTCTGTTGCGCAACCGGTCGAAGTGGATCGCGACGTCGTCGATTTCGCGATCGTCGGGAAATGGATGGAAGAACAGGGCCTGCCCGGCGGCGCGTTCGAGGAGGTGACTTCGCTCGGCGGCGGCACACAGAACATCATGTTGCGGTTCCGTCGCGGCGGCCGGGACTACGTGCTGCGGCGCGGACCGAAGCATCTGCGCGCCAAGAGCAACGACGTCATTCGCCGGGAGGCGCGGCTGCTCGGCGCGCTCAGCGGTGCGGGCGTGCGCGCGCCCGAGGTCATCGCCGCCTGCGCCGACGAGTCGGTCATCGGCGCGGTCTTCTATCTGATGGAGCCGATCGTAGGCTTCAACCCGCAGAACGAACTGCCCGAGTTGCACGCGAAAGACCCCGAGATTCGGCGGCAGATGGGCTTGTCCGCGGTGGAGGCCATCGCCCGGCTCGGCGCGCTCGACTACAAAGCGCTCGGCCTGACCGACTACGGCAAGCCCGAGGGATTCCTGGAGCGCCAAGTGCCGCGCTGGCTCGGCGAACTCGAATCCTATTCTGCCAACGAGGGTTACCCCGGACCGGAGATTCCCGGCGTGCGGCAGGTCGGGGAGTGGCTGGATCGCAACCGGCCCGCCGAGTGGACGCCGGGCATCCTGCACGGGGACTGTCACCTGGCCAACATGATGTTCTCCTACGAGGGCCCCGAGGTGGCCGCGATGGTGGACTGGGAGATGTCGACCATCGGCGATCCGCTGCTCGACCTGGGCTGGCAGATCGCGACCCGGCCGGAGCCCGGCACCACCGGAGCGGCGCTGGTCGGCAAGCTGGGCGCTGTCGGCGGGCTGCCGACGCCGGAGGAGATGGTCGAGCACTACGGCCGGTTCTCCGATCGCGACCTGAGCCACGTCACCTGGTACACCGTGCTCGCCTGTTTCAAGCTGGGCATCGTGCTGGAGGGCACGCACGCGCGCGCCTTCGCGGGCAAGGCGCCCAAGCAGGTCGGCGACTTCCTGCACGCCATCACCCTGGAGTTGTTCGAGCGGGCGCAGCGACTTATGGAGTGACGGACCGGATCTCGACGAAACCTGGCCGTATATGGGTGGAAAACCATATACGGCCAGCTCTAGTTTCGACGCATGCCGATCGTTCCCGACGTGAAGAACTGGACCTGGGTGCTGGAGCGCGCCTGTCCCGAATGCGGTTTCGACGCCGCCGCCACCGGCTACGAGCAGGTGCCGACGTTGGCGCGCGAGAGCGCCGACCGGTTGCGCGCGGCGCTGGAACGTCCCGATGCTCGGCGGCGCCCGGACGAGTCGACCTGGTCGCCGCTGGAGTACGCGGCCCACGTGCGCGACGTGTGCCGGATCTTCGCCTATCGCGCCGCCGTCACCGCCCGCACCGCCGCCGTCGATCCGCGGGTGCCCGCCTTCGACGCGCGTGGGCTCACTCCGGAGGAGACGCCGGACGGCTTGCCGGTCTTCTCGAATTGGGATCAGGACGCGACGGCGATCGCCGACCGCTACGACGCGCAGGAGCCCGTCGCGGTCTCGGGTGAACTGGCGCTGGCGGCCGAGGCGGCGGCGCGGGCGTTCGAAGTGGTGCCCGCGGCGGATCGTGGTTTGCGGGTGCGTCGCGGCGACGGGTCGATCTTCACCGTCGACTCGTTGGCGAAGTACTTCGTGCACGACCTCGTCCATCACGTGCACGACGTGCGCGGCTGAAAACGAGTTCCAATTCTAGAACGTGTTCGGGCATCGCGCCGAGCCGCACCGATGAATTTCCCGATCGGTACTAGAACGCGTTCCACTTTTCTCGTACTGTGGGTGCAGTCACATTGAAGCACTGTGCACGCGAGAGGTCGACAGGAATGAAGACGAAGGGCGCGATCCTGTGGGGGATCGACGAGCCGTGGTCGGTGGAAGAGATCGAGATCGGTGACCCGGTCGCCGGCGAGGTGCAGATCCGGATGGAAACCGCCGGTATGTGCCACTCGGATCACCACATCGTCACCGGTGCGACACCGATGCCCGCCTTCCCCGTGATGGGCGGCCACGAAGGCGCGGGCGTGATCACCAAGCTGGGCCCGAACGTACCGAGCGATCTTCAGGTCGGCGACCACGTCATCCTGTCCTTCATCCCGGCCTGCGGTCGCTGTCCGGCCTGCGTCTCGGGCAACATGGCCCTCTGCGACCTGGGCGCGGGTCTGCTGCTCGGCCAGGCGATCAGCGACGGCACCTACCGCATCCAGGCGCGCGGCCAGAACGTCATCCCGATGTGCCTGCTCGGCACCTTCGCGCCGTACATGACCGTGCACCACACCTCGGTGGTGAAGATCGACCCGACCATCCCGTTCGAGGTGGCCTGCCTGGTCGGCTGCGGCGTGCCGACCGGTTTCGGCTCCTCGACCCACGTGGCCAACGTGATGCCCGGCGAGACCGTGGTGATCGCGGGCATCGGCGGCGTCGGCATGAGCGCGCTGCAGGGCGCGGTGCTCTCCGGCGCGTCCAAGGTCGTCGCCATCGACCCCAACCCGTGGAAGCGGGAGCAGGCGCAGAAGTTCGGCGCCACCCACACCTACGCCAGCATGGCCGAGGCGATCATGCCGCTGATGGACGCCACCGAGGGACGGATGGCCGAGAAGGTCATTCTCACCATGGGCGAAATGCACGGCGACTACATCGAAGAGGGCCTGATCCTCACCGCGAAGGCGGGCACCCTGGTGGTCACCTCCATGGGCCGCATGGACGCGGGCGAGGTGAAGATGAACAGCTTCCTGCTGTCCATGCTGCAGAAGACGGTGAAGGGCTGCATCTTCGGCGGCGGCAACGCCCGCCAGGACGCGCCGCGCCTGCTCGCGCTGTACAAGTCCGGCCAGCTCAACCTGGACGACATGGTGACCCGCAGCTACAAGCTGGAGGAGATCAACCAGGGCTACCAGGACATGTTGGACGGCAAGAACATCCGCGGCATCATCCGCTACACCGAGAACGACTGGTAGTTCGTCGGCCGACCTGCTCGGCGAGCCGGACCGTGTGCTGGGGGACCAGGTCCGGGATCGGTTCGCCGAGAGGGGACTTCACCGTCCTTCTCTATGGGATCCGCGGAAAGCCGTGTCGCCCCGCGAGATCGACAGGCCGACGTTCCGCTGTCGCCGGTGGATGACCTCGCGGATTCTCGCGGTGCCGCATACCGAGTCGACGTTGGTGTCGTCGGTGCTCGGTCTTGCGTGCCGAGTGCGGACGATCAGATCTTGCAGCGCAACAAAGCCTCGCGCAGATTGCGGCTGCGCACGTCGTCGAGGACGGCCATGCCGAGGCGATTCATGGTGTAGCCGAAGCCGAGACCCGTGCTCGGATCGGCGAATCCGAAGGAGCCGCCGAGACCTGTGGTGCCGTAGGCGCGTTTGTCGGAGCCGAATCGGAACGAACCGCGGGACTTGCGGAAGCCGAGGTGGTAGCGGCTCTTCGTGTGCAGCACCAGATCCTCGGCGGGCACGTCGTCGGCGGTGTCGGCGGCGGCGAGCAGCTCAAGCAGGTCGTCTGCGATGGGCAGCGCGCCGGTGTTCGCCGCGGCCGCGCCGTAGACCTTGGCCAGCGAGCGGGCGTTGCCCACGCCGTTGGACGCCGGCAGCTCGACCTCGAGGAATTCGCGGCGGGCCGCTCGGGCGGGTGCGCCGCACCGCGGATTGGTCAGCGCCGCATGGGCATGCCCGCGCTCCAAGAAGATCTCGGCGCCGATGCGCAGCGGCAGGTCGCGCTCGTAGCGCAGGATGTCCAGGCCCTTGGTGGCCGAGAGCACGGCGACGCGCTCGATCGGCTCGTCGGCGGGCAGGCCGATGAAGAAGTCCAGGCCGAGCGGCCCGGCGATATCCTCGGCGAAGACGCGGCCGAGGGTGCGGCCATGCGGATCGACGCGGCGCACCAGTTCGCCCTGGTAGAGACCGAGCGTGATCGCGTGATAGCCGTGCCGGGTGCCGGGCCGCCACGCGGGCTTCTGCGCCGCGAGGATCTTCGCGAGCCCGTCCAGATCGGCGATCTGGGCGAGTTTCACCACGGTGTCGAGTCCATGCAAGCCCGCCTGATGATCGATGAGCTGGCGCACCGTGATCGCGCCCTTGCCGTTCGCGGCGAACTCCGGCCAGTAGTCGGCGACCGGCTTCTCGTAGTCGAGGAGACCCTTCGACACGGCGGCCGCGACCACGAACGCCGCCATGCCCTTGGTCGAGGAGAAGACCGGCGCGATGGTGTCCTGCTCCCACGGCTGGGTGCGGCGCCGGTCCCGGTATCCGGCCCACAGATCGACGACGGGGCGATCGCCCGCGAAAACCGCTACGGCCGCGCCGATTTCGCCGTGCCGGGAGAAATTGCGGCGGAACGCGTCGGCGACCGGACCGAAGCCGGGTGCCACCTCGCCGTGGATCGTGGGTTCGTTCATAGTGGCTCGATGGTACCGGCGGTACCGATATCTCCCCTAGGGCTCCCATTCATCGGATCGATTTCCGGTGGCGGTACTACCGCGCCGCCGCGGTCTCGTAGGCTCGTTTTCGTGCGCGCACTCGAGCAGATTCAGGACTGGCCGGTTCGACACGCGGCGGCCGGTGTGGTCACCGGCGCGGGCGCGGTATCGCAGGGCGACGCCGAGCGCGTCTTCCCGCTCGCCTCGGTGACCAAGCCGCTGGTCGCCTACGCGGTGCTCGTCGCGGTGGAGGAGGGCGCGATCGAGCTCGACCAACCCGCGGGCCCACCCGGAGCAACCGTCCGGCATCTGCTCGCGCACACCTCCGGACTCGCCTTCGACACCACCGACGTGCTCGCCGAGCCGGGTGCGCGCCGTATCTATTCGAGTTCCGGGTTCGAGGTGCTCGCCGAATTCGTCGCGGACCAGACCGGAATCGCGTTCGACGAATACCTGCGGGACGCGGTGTTCGAACCGCTCGGCATGAAATCCTCGGTGCTCACCGGACCCGCCGGACACGCGTGCAAGTCCTCGGTGGCGGACCTGCTGCTGTTCGCCGCCGAACTGCTGAACCCGCGGTTGATCTCGGCCGAGACCCACGCCGAGGCCACCACCGTGCAATACCCCGGCGTGAACGGCATCCTGCCCGGATACGGCTCGAAGCGCCCCAACGACTGGGGACTCGGATTCGAAATCCGCGACGCGAAATCCCCGCACTGGACCGGCGGAGCGAACTCCCCGCGTACCTATGGGCATTTCGGCCAGTCCGGCACCTTCCTGTGGGTCGATCCGGAGATTGGAGTGGCGTGTGTCGCGTTGGCGGACGAGAATTTCGGCGACTGGGCACGGGAGGTGTGGCCGGTACTGAGTGACGCGGTGATCGCCGAAGCGAGACTCGCAAGCAACACGGTCGCGAAGTAACATACGTAACTTCGGGCACTCCAGTACACTCAGGCAACGCCAGCTGGACGAGTCGTTGGGGAAGACGTCCCTCGTCGAAAGCTGGAGGTATCGGTGGTGCGCGCATCGAGTCAGTTCGCGGACGCGACGGCGGGTGTGGTGTGGATCCACTCGTCGCCCGCCGCGCTGTGCCCACACGTCGAGTGGGCGCTCACCTCGGCCCTCGGTTCCCCGGCCAAACTGCGCTGGACCACCCAACCGGCCGACGGACAACTGCGCGCGACCAGCGACTGGATCGGCCCCGTCGGCACCGCCGCCCGAATCGCCCAATCGTTGCGGTCTTGGCCGGTGCTCCGATTCGAGGTCACCGAGGACCCGAGCGATGGCGTCGACGGTGAGCGGTACAGCTTCGTGCCCGGCCTTGGACTCTGGCACGGGTCGACCAGTGCCAATGGTGATGTGACACTTGGCGAAATGCGTCTGCGTTCGATGCTCCAAGCGGCGCGAGAACTAAGCAAGTACTCCGCCTACGACCTGGCCTCCGAAATCGATCGCGCACTGGGGACGGCCTGGGACGAGGATCTGGAAGTCTTCCGCTCCGGCGACGGCGGGGTTGGCGCCGAGGTCACCTGGTTGCGCCGCGACGTGGGCTAGCTTCCGTCCCCACAGCGCGCATTGGTATGGGTGGTGGCACATAGGTTTCACACGCCTCACACAGGCGGTGGCTATGTGGCGCGTACACGGAGTGTGTGGGAGCTGCGGCGTGGTGCGCGCGGAGGCTTCTTCTCTGCAGCTGTAAGGCCTTGCGAATCAGTTGTCTTCGGTTCGTTGCGAAGTTACCTGCCGGTTCGGGTCCGGCACCTGCGGTCTCGAAGCAATTCGGACCCACGGCCACGTCATCAAAGCCCACACGATGAGCAGGATGATGGCCACTGTTCCCCAGTACCACGGCCAAGGGCCGAGCACGTCGAGTAGGGACGGGGTCGACGGCTTGCGGTTGACGAAGCCGTAGTTGGTGTCGGCGAGGGTGTTGAAGACGAAGGTGACCGCGACCCACACGACGGTGACCGCCACGGCGAACCAGTAGCTGCGCCAGGTCGGGTGCATTCCGATGCCCCAGGTCAGGTAGATCGCGGCCCAGACAACGGCCAGGTGGATCGCCCAGAAGGCGAGGAATTCGTAGTGCGGGAACTCGGGGCTTTCCAGGGCCGGTGAGATGAGCGCCTGGGTGCTGAGGGTGAGGCACCAGTAGTAGGTCAGTGCGTACGCCCAGCGTTGGTGGGTCAGGAGCGCGTAGCCGGCGACGATCGTGGCGAGATCGGTCAGGCGTAGCGGAACCGAGCGGCCGAGGGTGGGCGGGAACAGCGTGGAGAGGTAGATCGCCAGATACATCCCCAATGTCACCGCGCCGAACATGTGGCTGAAACGGCGTGCGGCGGAAGGGGTTTGCGTTCGACCCAGCACGACGACCAGCACCGCGCCCACCGCGAACACGGCGAGCACGATCCAATGCGACAGCCCGTACGCGGAGAACTCCCGCTGCGCGGTGGGTGCGTCCACCTGCTCAGTTTAGTTGTGGAGCGGCCGAGACTCGGTTGTCGCGCGACGAAGGGGTTCTCGGCGCGGCGCGGGCTCGGACGGCGGGTGTTGCTTCAGGCCGCGGCGGTGGAGCGCCGACGAGCAGCGGCGATCCGGCGACCGATGATCCCTTGCCGCGGCGCGAACAGGTACGCCAGCGTGAACGCGACGCCCTGCACGACGACAACCATGCCGCCGGGCGCGGTGTCCAGGTGGTAGCTGACGTACAGCCCGATCACCGAACACAGCGCCGACACGGTCGGGGCGATCACCAGCATGCGACCGAAGCGATCGGTGAGCAGATACGCGGTCGCTCCCGGAATGATCAGCATCGCGACCACCAGGATGACGCCGACCGCTTGGAGCGCGAGGACTGCGGTCAGCGCGAGCAGCGCCAGCAGCGCGGCGCCGAGCAGGCGTGGGCGCAGGCCGATGGCGTGGGCGTGGGTGCTGTCGAAGGCGTAGAGGGTGAAGTCGCGTCGCTTCAGGACGAGTGCGGCGAGCACGATGACGCCGAGGATGACGATCTGGACGAGTTCCTCGCGGCTCACGCCGAGCAGGTTGCCGAAGATGATGTGGTTGAGGTCGGTTTGGCTCGGCGTTATCGAGACCAGGACGAGCCCGAAGGCGAACAGGGTGGTGAAGACGATGCCGATCGCCGCGTCTTCCTTCACCCGGCTGGTATTTCGCACGACGCCGATGAGCGCGACGGCGAGGAAGCCGAAGACGACCGCGCCCACCGCGAACGGCGCGCCGACGATGTACGCCAGGACGACACCGGGCAGCACCGCGTGCGACACCGCGTCACCCATCAGGGACCACCCGATCAGCACCAGCCAGCACGACAGCGTCGCGCACACGACGGCGGTGACCAGAGTGGTGGCCAGCGCCCGGACCATGAACTCGTAGCGCAGCGGATCGACGAAGAACTCCACGAGCGACATGTCAGCCCGCCTTCGGGAGCGAATCGCGTTCCAGCACATCGAGTCCGAAGGCGAGCGCCAGCTTCTCGGGGCGCAGCACCTCGCGAGTCTGACCGTGCGCCAGCACCTTTCGCATCAGCAATACCGATTCGTCGGCGAGGTCGGGCAGCGCGTGCAGGTCGTGGGTGGAGATCAGGATGGTTGCGCCGTCGGCGGCGAGTTCGCGAAGCAGCGTGGTGATGGTGGCCTCGGAGCGCTTGTCCACCCCGGCGAACGGTTCGTCGAGCAGCAGAATCGTTGCGCCCTGGGCGATTCCGCGCGCCACGAAGGCGCGCTTGCGCTGGCCGCCGGACAGTTGCCCGATCTGACGGTCGGCGAGATCGGTCAGTTCCACTCGTTCCAGGGCGTGTGCCACGGCTTCCCGGTCCGCGCGCCGGGGGCGGCGGGTGAAACCCATGTGGCCGTAGCGTCCGGTCATCACGACATCGCGCACCGACAGCGGGAAACTCCAGTCGACCGCCTCGCTCTGCGGCACATAGCCGAGCGATCCGGCGCGACGCGCGTCCGCGGGGTCGGTCCCGCCGATGCGTACCGTGCCGCGATCGGGTCGCACCAGACCCATGATCGTCTTGAACAGCGTCGACTTGCCGGAGCCGTTCATGCCGACGAGTCCGCACACCCGCCCGGAACGCAAGGTCAGATCGACGCCGTCGAGCGCGAGCACATCGCCGTAATGCACTGTGACGTCACGGATTTCGATGCTGGGTGTCATGGCCGAGCTCCCGTCAGCGCCGCGGTGATGGTCTTGACGTCGTGCCGGATCAGATCGAGGTACGTGGGCACCGGGCCGTCGGCCTCGGACAGCGAGTCGACGTAGAGCACACCGCCGAACCGCGCGCCGCTCGCCTCGACCACGCGCTGCATGGGCGCGTCGGACACCGTCGATTCGCAGAACACGGCAGGCACCCGGTTCGCGCGGACGAAATCGATCGCCGAGGTGATCTGCTGCGGTGTCGCCTGCTGTTCGGCATTGACCGCCCAGATGTACTTCTCGGTGAGCCCGGCGTCGCGAGCCAGATAGGAGAACGCGCCCTCGCAGGTCACCAGTGCGCGCTCGTTGGGCGGCAGCGTGGCGAGGGTGCTCACCAGTTCGTCGTGGATCTTCTGCAACTCGGCCTGGTACGCGGCGCCGGCGGCGCGGAAGTCGGCGGCATGGTCGGGAGCTAGTTCGCTGAAGGCGCGAATCATGTTGTCCACGTAGATCTTCACGTTCAGCGGAGACATCCACGCGTGCGGGTTCGGCTTGCCCTGATACGCGTCCTCGGTGATCGACATCGGCGTCACGCCCTCGGTGACGACCACGTGCTTCACGTCGACGTCCTCGACGAACTGTGCGAACCACGCCTCGAGGTTCATGCCGTTGTCGATGATGAGATCGGCGGTCGAGGCGCGGCGGACGTCGCCGGGGGTCGGCTCGTAGCCGTGAATCTCCGCGCCCGGCTTGGTAATCGATTCGACGGTCAGATGCTCACCCGCGACCTGGCGCGCGATGTCGGCGAGCACGGTGAATGTGGTGAGCACCACCGGCTTTTCGTTCCGATTCGCGGACTCGCCACAGGCGGCGAGCGTCGCGGTCATCGCGATGGTGCCGAGCAGAGCGGCGAACACGCGAGCAGTCGTGCGGAACAACGGATGGAGCCAGACCTTCACAAGCCGAATGATAAGTTTCGGGTTGCCTAAATTTCAAGTTCAAGATTGCCGAACGATGCCAATTTCCAGGGTGACCAGGATGTATCCGGGGAAAAAACACGGAGACCGTGCCAGATTCACCGGCACGGTCTCTCGGTATTCGGTTGTCCCCGGGTCTACCGGGCGTCGGCAAGCGCGGGCACCTCGCCTGCGCTGTCCGCCTCGCTCAGCTGGGGGTACGTCGGGTATTCGATGCCCGAGATGTACTGCACGGTCCGCACGACCTGGCACGAGTAGCCGAATTCGTTGTCGTACCAGAGGTACAGGATCACGGTGTCACCATCGACGATGGTGGCGTTGGCGTCGACGATCGACGCGGCGCGGGAGCCGATGAAATCGCTCGAGACCACGTCGGTGGCCGCGGTGTAGTCGAGGTTGCGGCTCAGCGGTCCGGACAGCGACACCTGGCGCAGGTACTCGAGCACCTCGGTGCTGGTGGTCTCCCGCTGGAGCTGCAGGTTGAGGATCGCGACCGAGACGTCCGGCGTGGGGACGCGGATCGAATTGCCGGTGATCTTGGCCTTGAAGTCCGGCATCGCCTTGGCGACCGCGGAGGCGGCGCCGGTCTCGGTGAGCACCAGGTTGAACGGCGCGGAGCGACCGCGGCGGTCGGCCTTGTGGAAGTTGTCCAGCAGGTTCTGGTCGTTGGTGAACGAGTGCACCGTCTCCACGTGACCGCGGACGATGCCGTACTCGTCGTCCATCGCCTTGAGCGGCGGAACGATCGCGTTGGTCGTGCAGGAAGCGCACGAGACGATCTGCTCCGACAAGTCCAGCCCGCGGTGGTTGACGCCGTGCACGATGTTCGGAACGTCGCCCTTGCCTGGCGCGGTCAGGACGACCTTCGCGATGCCGGGACGCAGGTGCTGCGACAGACCCTTACGGTCGCGCCACTTGCCGGTGTTGTCGATCAGGATCGCTTCGTCGATTCCGTACTCGGTGTAGTCGATCGTCGTCGGGTCATCGCTGTAGATGAACTTGATGACGTTGCCGTTCGCGATGATCGTGTCGTTCTCGGCGTCGACCTTGATCGTTCCGTTGAAACTGCCGTGCACCGAATCCCGGCGCAGCAGGGAAGCGCGCTTGGCCAGATCGCCCTCACCGCCCTTGCGCACCACAACGGCCCGCAGGTTCAGCCCGTTGCCGGAGCCGACCTTCTCGATGAGCAGCCGAGCGACAAGGCGACCGATCCGGCCGAAGCCGTAGAGGACCACGTCCCGAGGGCCCTGCGGCTCGGCCTTGTTGCCGTCGGTGATGTCGGCCAGCACCGCGGCCGTGAATTCGGGGATCGACAGTCCGCGCTCGTCGGTGCGATACGCCATGACCAGTCGGCCGAGGTCGATCTTGGACGGCCCCAGATCCAACTGGCTGAGCGCTTCGAGGAACGGAAGGGTCTCCTCGATCGACAGCTCCTCGCCCTCGATCTGCCGCGCGAAGCGGTGCGTGCGCAGGATGCTGATCACCGATTTGTTCACCAGCGACCGGCTGTGCAGGAGGATGGTCACCCCCTTCTCGCGATACAACCGTCCAATGATCGGAATCATCGCCTCCGCCGAAGCCTCGTGAGCGTTCCAGCGGTCAAGATGGTCTGTAGTCAACGCGCGTCCTCGGGGTTCCCTCGATCTGTACGACGATTGATGCTAGCCAGGCCCGCGCTATCACAAGCCGCCGCTACCACCCTGTGAGGAGCAGCGGGTGGTCCGGAGCACAGTCGGCGTCGATGGGCAATGGAAGGAGAGCAACGCACGATGCGGGCTCCGCTGGGATGGTGGTCCGGCGAAACCCACTGCGCTGCCACGGAACAGCGCGCGACACCAGCTCGTCTGGTTCGAAGCGAAGCCCTACCGCAACATGAGATCAGCGAGCCGAAATGCGAGCGCGGGGGAGAACTGACGTCGCGCGGGCGAGCCGAGGCGGGCGTCGGGGATGAAGCGGCGTCAAGTGGGTGAGCCTTGGCGAAGTGGCCCCGGCCGGCAACCCGAGGCCGAGCCCCGAAGCCTGGACAGGCGAGCTCGTGATGAGGCTCGGAAGGCAGCAGCTTTGGGAGCGAGCGAGAGGAGTGGCCGGGCGGAAAGTGGCTTCGGGCACGAAACCGAAGTAGGCGTCCAGGGAACGGCGACTTTGAGTGCGAGCCCAGCTGGGTGTCCGGGGTCGAGCGTCGTCGAGGGGCGCCGGTGCGAAGTGGCTTTGGCTGTGCCGGCCGAGGCGGGGGCCCGAAACGACTCGGGTGGGCGAGCAAGGGCTCGGGACGACTGTCCTCGAGGCGAGCCGAGGTAGGGAACGGGCCGAAGCGGCTCGAGGTGGGCGAGCCGAGGTGGGGCCCCGGGGACCGAACGACCTTCGGGCAGGCGAACCCAAGCAGGGAGGCCTTGGGCCGGAGCAATTTTGGCAGGCGAACCCGAGGTGCGAAGGCCCGGGAGCGGAGCGGCTTTGCCAGGCGAACTCGGGGTGGGGAGGCCCGGCGGGCGGAGCGACTCTGGCAGGCGAACCCGAGGTGCGAAGGCCCGGGAGCGGAGCAACTTTGGCAGGCGAACCCGAGGTGCGAAGGCCCGGGAGCGGAGCGGCTTTGCCAGGCGAACTCGGGGTGGGGAGGCCCGGCGGGCGGAGCGACTCTGGCAGGCGAACCCGAGGTGCGAAGGCCCGGGGGCGGAGCGGCTTTGGCAGACGAACTCGGGGTGGGAGGCCCGGGGGCGGAGCGACTTTGGCAGGCAAACCCGAGGTGCGAAGGCCTGGAAGCGGAGCGACTTTGGCAGGCGAACCCGAGGCGGGCAGGCCTTGGAGGCGGACCGGCTTGGGTATGCGGACCAGAGGAGGGGTGGATGCTGGGGGGCAACGCGGCTCCGGGTAGGCGCGCCTGAGGCGGGGGTCCGGGGGCGGAGCCCGCCGGGCGGGGCGTGGGGGCTGCGCCCCCACAAAACACGACGAAGCGAACCAGGCTCACGCTCTCCGTGAGCACAGCTCGCCCATGAGCGGAGTGGGCGCAGAGGGGATCGAACCCCCGACCGCTGGTGTGTAAAACCAGTGCTCTACCGCTGAGCTATACGCCCGTCTCCGTCGGCGGGGCCGACGGGCAACGGTCTATGAATCTAGCGCGGCGAGCGCTTTCTCCCAAGCCGCCTGGTCACGGGGCTCTCCTGGACCGTTCATCTCGGAGAAACGGATGTAGCCGTCGCGGTCGACGACGAAGGTGCCGCGGTTGGGGTAGCCGGACTTCTCGTTGAAGACGCCGTAGGCCTGGGCGATGGCGCCGTGCGGCCAGAAGTCGGAGAGCAGGGGGAAGGTGTAGCCCTGTTCGGCGGCCCAGATCTTGTGGGTGGGCGGCGGGCCGACGGAGATGGCGAGGATCTCGGCGTTGTCGTTCTGGAACTTGGGCAGCTCGTCGCGCACCTTGCACAGCTCGCCCTGGCAGATGCCGGTGAACGCCAGCGGGTAGAACACGATCAGCACGTTTTTCTTGCCGCGATAGTCCGACAGCGTGACGTGCTGGTTGTTCTGATCCCGCAGCGTGAAATCCGGCGCGAGGGTGCCCACCTCGAGCGGCATACGCGAGTCCTCCATCGGTTCGGGTCTCCACCGGGCGGCGACGACACCGCCCGGCGAAACCATAGCGAAAGGGTCAGCGCTGCTTCGACGGCGCCTTGGGCTGGACGAGACGACTGCCGGTCCAGCCGCCGAGGCTGATCGCCGAGGTCTGCGTCAGACCCGCGGTGGGTGCGGCTTCCGCGATCTCGCTCGGGTCGACGTGCCCAGGCTGACCGGTCTTGGGGGTGAGGACCCAGATGAAACCGTCGTCGGCGAGCGGGCTGATGATCTCCATCAGCTCGTCGGCGAGGTCACCGTCGCCCTCGCGCCACCACAGCAGCACGGCGTCGACCACCTCGTCGGAGTCCTCGTCGACCATCTCCCCACCGCTGGCGTCCTCGACATCAGCCCTCAGGTCGTCGTCGGTATCCTCGTCCCAGCCCAGTTCCTGGACAACCATGCCGTGTGTAATGCCAAGCTTCTGAGCGTAGTTCTGCGCGTCCGCCGCGGCGACCACGGTGGTGTCCTCCTCAACTCCCGACAATAGATAGTTGCAAGCGAACATGGTTATCGGCTCGAGCGCAAGCCGATCGGCCGAAAATGATCACCGAATGTCGCGTCGGCCGCCGTGTCGTCAGCGTTTCGGGCACGCGTCGCGGACCGCGTTGCGCGCGTCGTTCACCCGTTTGCTGGCCTCGTTGAGCGGACCGACCGGCGCGGTGTAGGTCATGGTGCGGGTCTCCGCTGCCAACGCGCGTGCGGCGGCGACGTATTCGTTGAGTTTCGCGACGAGGTCGTCGGGCAGCGCGCCCGCCGCGGTGTTCACTCCGGTCTCGACTTTCGTCGCCGCGTCCTCGAGGGTTTGCGCGGCCAGATCGCGCTTGGCGGCGTAGTCGGGAGCGTTGGAGTCGTGCGCGTCGACGAAGGCGTTGTAGGTCGTCACGCCGACGCCGGTGGTGGTGGGGAACTGCGCGCAGTTGTCGTTGATCGCCTGCGCTTGCGCCGCGGCCCGCCGCGAGGAGGTGGCCGCGGCCGACGAAGCCGCCGCCTCGGTCTTGTACGCGGCTAGCTCCGAAGTGTTCGGCTGGGCGCTGCCCGCCACCCGGTCGGCGCAGCCCGCGACCGTCAATCCGGCCGCGACCGCGGCGGTCGCGCACACCAGTCCGAACCCGCGTGGGTTCAGCAGCTTCATCGTCCTCCCCGCTCTTGTTTCGTCCATCGGCGGTATTCGAAAAACAGGTGGTCAGGCCAGCTGGGCGACATCCGGTTCCCGGCGCGTACCGGGGCAACTGGGGAGTAACCCTTTTCTTGCAAACGGTACTGGATTTCCTGCTGACATGATGACCTGGGACGCATCCTCGGCAAGGATGGAGGGTGCGCCCGAACCTTACGTAACGGGTGGTCCGCCCACCAGCGCGCCCGCCCGGGGAAACAGACGCCATCAGCTTGTCCACCCCTGTACGAGGAGCAGATTTGACCGACCTGATCGACTCTTCCGTTCCAGCGAAATCCGCTGGAACCAATGCCGCCCCCGCCCCCGCCACGGGCCGCGAATCGAACGGTTCGCAGCCGCAGTCGGGTGGACGTGTGCGGGTGATCCGCGAAGGGGTGGCGTCCTACCTGCCGGACATCGACCCGGAGGAGACGAGCGAATGGCTCGAGTCCTTCGACGAAATGCTCGACCGCGAGGGCCCCGGCCGGGCCCGCTACCTCATGCTGCGCCTGCTGGAGCGAGCCGGTGAGCGCCGGGTCGCCATCCCCTCGCTGACTTCGACCGACTACGTCAACACCATTCCCACCGAGAACGAGCCGTGGTTCCCCGGCGACGAAGAGGTGGAGCGGCGCTACCGGGCCTGGATCCGCTGGAACGCGGCGATCATGGTGCACCGCGCGCAGCGGCCCGGCATCGGCGTCGGCGGACACATCTCGACCTACGCGTCCTCGGCGGCGCTGTACGAGGTCGGCTTCAACCACTTCTTCCGCGGCAAGAACCACTCCGGCGGCGGCGACCAGATCTTCATCCAGGGTCACGCCTCGCCCGGCATCTACGCGCGCGCCTTCCTGGAGGGCAGGCTCAGCACCGACCAGCTCGACGGTTTCCGGCAGGAGTACAGCCACGGCGGCCTCGGCCACGGACTGCCCTCCTACCCGCACCCTCGGCTGCTGAACAACTTCTGGGAGTTCCCGACGGTGTCCATGGGCCTCGGCCCGATGAACGCCATCTACCAGGCGCGGTTCAACCACTACCTGCACGATCGCGGCATCAAGGACACCTCCGACCAGCACGTCTGGGCGTTCCTCGGCGACGGCGAGATGGACGAGCCGGAGTCGCGCGGCCTCGCGCACGTGGCGGCCATGGAGGGCCTGGACAACCTGACCTTCGTGGTGAACTGCAACCTGCAGCGCCTCGACGGCCCGGTGCGCGGCAACGGCAAGATCATCCAGGAGCTGGAGTCGTTCTTCCGCGGCGCGGGCTGGAACGTCATCAAGGTGATCTGGGGCCGCGAGTGGGACGCGCTGCTCGGCGCCGACCGCGACGGCGCGCTGGTGAACCTGATGAACACCACGCCCGACGGTGATTTCCAGACCTACAAGGCCAACGACGGCGCCTACGTCCGCGACCACTTCTTCGGCCGCGACCCGCGCACCAAGGCGCTCGTGCAGAACATGTCCGACCAGGACATCTGGAATCTCAAGCGCGGCGGTCACGACTACCGCAAGGTGTACGCCGCCTACGCCGCCGCGATGGCACACAAGGGTCAGCCGACGGTCATCCTGGCCAAGACCATCAAGGGCTACACCCTCGGCAAGCACTTCGAGGGCCGCAATGCCACGCACCAGATGAAGAAGCTGACGTTGCAGGATCTGAAGGACTTCCGCGACCTGCAGCGGATCCCGATCACCGACGCCGAGTTGGAGAAGGATCCGTACCTGCCGCCGTACTACCACCCGGGTATGGAGGCGCGCGAGATCCAGTACATGCTGGATCGGCGCCAGGCGCTCGGCGGGTTCCTGCCCGAGCGACGCAGTATGGCGAAGCCGCTGCAACTTCCGGGCGACGAGGCGTACCGCTCGGTGCGCAAGGGCTCCGGCAAGCAGAACGTGGCCACCACGATGGCGCTGGTGCGCCTGATGAAGGAGTTGTTGCGCGACAAGGAGATCGGCAAGCGGATCGTGCCGATCATCCCCGACGAGGCCCGCACCTTCGGTATGGACTCGTGGTTCCCTTCGTTGAAGATCTACAACCGCAACGGTCAGTTGTACACATCGGTCGACGCGGAATTGATGCTTGCCTACAAAGAGAGCTCGGTCGGGCAGATCCTGCACGAGGGCATCAACGAGGCCGGTTCGACGGCGTCGTTCACCGCGGCGGGTACCTCCTACGCGACCCACGGCGAGCCGATGATCCCGCTGTACATCTTCTACTCGATGTTCGGCTTCCAGCGCACCGGCGACGGACTGTGGGCCGCCGCGGACCAGTTGGCGCGCGGTTTCGTCCTCGGAGCTACCGCCGGGCGAACCACGCTGACCGGTGAGGGTCTGCAGCACAACGACGGCCACTCGCTGCTGCTCGCCTCCACCAATCCCGCTGTGGTGACCTACGATCCGGCCTTCGCCTTCGAGATCGCCCACATCGTGCGCGACGGTCTGCGCCGGATGTACGGCGGAGGCACGACGCCGCCGCATCAGGCGGCGCTGCCGGGCACCGAGCCCATGGAGCGGCCGGACACCGACACCTTCGGCGGCGAGGACATCTTCTACTACATCACCCTCTACAACGAGCCGTACCAGCAGCCCGCCGAGCCGGAAGGCCTGGACGTCGCCGGTCTGCTGAAGGGCATCTACCTGTACCGGCGCGGGGGCGAGGGCGACGTGCGCGCCCAGATCCTCGTCTCCGGCGTCACGGTGCCCGACGGCCTCCGGGCGCAGGCGCTGCTCGCCGAGGAGTGGGGTGTGCAGGCCGATGTCTGGTCGGTGACGTCGTGGGGCGAGCTGCGCAAGGAGGCGCTGGCCAAGGAGATCGCGGCGCTGCGCAAGCCGGGCGAGGATTCGGGCGTTCCGTACATCACCGAGGCGTTGTCGCGGGTCGAGGGCCCGTACGTCGCCGCAACCGACTGGATGCGCGCCGTGCCCGATCAGGTGCGCAAGTGGGTGCCCGGCGACTTCACCACCCTCGGCACGGACGGTTTCGGCTTCTCCGACACCAGGCCCGCGGCGCGGCGCGTCTTCAACGTGGACGCGCAGTCGATCGCGGTCGCGGCGCTGGAAGGGCTGGCGCGGACGGGCAAGATCGACGAATCGAAGGCGGTGGAAGCGGCCGCGAAGTACCGCATCGATGATGTGGACGCCGCGCCGAAGGCAGCCGTGAGTTCGGACGAAGATCTCGCATAGCGGAATATTGGATGGTGGAACGTAAACCGCCGCGGCCTCGTCGGATCACCGAAGGCTCCTCCGAGCACGAGGTGTATCTGCCGACCGGCGCGCTCTCACCGAACCGGCAAAACCGCGACCCGCTCCCGGACACGCTGCTCAAACGGGTGAAGCAGTTCTCGGGACGGCTCTCCACCGAGGCGGTGGGGTCGATGCAGGATCGCTTGCCGTTCTTCGCCGATCTGGACGCCGCGCAGCGCGCCGGCGTGCAGATGCTGGTGCAGACCGCGGTGGTGAACTTCCTGGAGTGGCTGCAGGACCCCGACAGCGACATCCGGTTCAGCCTGGACGCGTTCCAAGTCATTCCGCAGGATCTGGCGCGGCGGCTGACGCTGCGCCAGACCGTCGACATGGTGCGGGTCGCCATGGAGTTCTTCGAACAGTGGCTGCCCGCGCTCGCGCGCAACGACCGGCAGCTGGTGGCGCTCACCGAGGCGGTGCTGCGATACGGGCGCGAGCTCGGTTTCGCGGCCGCCTCGGTGTACGCCAGCGCCGCGGAATCGCGCGGCGCGTGGGACACCCGCCTCGAGGCGCTCGTGGTGGACGCGGTGGTGCGCGGCGACACCGGCCCGGACATGCTCTCCAGGGCGGCCACCCTGAACTGGGACGCCACCGCGCCCGCCACCGTCCTCGTCGGCACGCCGCCGGGGGAGCAGGGCGTCTCGTCGGTCGGTTCGGTGCATGCCATCGCGGCACGGCACGGGCGCGCGGCGCTCGCGGTCGTGCAGGGCACCCGATTGGTGATGGTGGTGAGCGGACATCTCGGCGACGCCGGGTACGTCTCGCCGTTCCTCGCCGATTTGCTCGCCGAAGTGTTCTCGGACGGTCCGGTGGTCATCGGCCCGACCACCCGGACCCTGGGCGCGGCGCATGCGAGCGCCGTGGAGGCGTTGGCCGGTATGGAGGCCGTGGTCGGCTGGCGCGGGGCGCCGCGGCCGGTGCACGCGGCGGAGTTGTTACCCGAACGCGCTTTGTTGGGCGATCGAGGTGCGATCGACGCGCTGAACGAGTATCTTGTCCTCCCGTTGGCCGCCGCTGGTTCGGCGCTCGCGGACACCCTCGATGCCTATCTGGATTGCGGGGGAGCCGTCGAGACGTGCGCCCGTCAGCTGTACGTCCATCCAAATACCGTTCGCTACCGACTCAAACGGATCGCCGAGATAACGGGCCGGGATCCGATGAATCCGCGGGACGCATACGTACTCCGGATCGCAGCAACAGTGGGTCGTTTGACACGAACGCGTAACGAATCGACAACTCCAAGCCCAGAGGCAACTCCGGTACCAATCGGTCACGAGGGCCTGTAACGCCGAAGGCGAGTCGGTCGATCGGTCCGACCCACGTGGGATTTTGTGGGACTCCCACAAAACGCATCGGAAAGCTTCATTCGCGCCGACATCTCTTGCGGCGGGGCTCACAGTGTTTTCTTAGAGACGTGATCGCGTTGTTCGCCCCTGGACAGGGGTCCCAGACACCCGGCATGCTCGCGCCTTGGCTCGACCTTCCCGGCGCGAATGATCGCCTCGCCCTGTGGTCCAAGGCCGCAGGCCTCGACCTGGTCCGTCTCGGCACCACCGCGACGGCCGAGGAGATCGTCGACACCGCCGTGACCCAGCCGCTGGTGGTCGCCGCCGCGCTGCTGGCGTACGCGGAGATCGAACAGGATTCGCTTCCTGCCGCTACGATCATCGCGGGACATTCGGTCGGCGAGTTCGCCGCCGCCGCCGTCGCCGGGGTGATCAGCTCCGACGAGGCGGTCACCCTGGCCGCCATCCGCGGTAGGGAGATGGCCAAGGCGTGCGCGCTGGAGCCGACCGGAATGTCCGCGGTGCTGGGCGGCGACGAAGCCGCTGTCCTCGCGCGACTCGCGGAACTGGACCTCGTTCCGGCCAACCGCAACGCGGTGGGCCAGATCGTGGCCGCGGGCAAGCTGGACGCCCTCGCGGAACTCGCCGCGAACCCGCCGGAAAAGGCGCGGGTTCGGGCGCTGTCCGTGGCGGGCGCCTTCCATACCGCGTTCATGGCTCCGGCCCAGGACGCGGTGGCGGAGGCCATCGCCAAGATCACGCCCAAGGACCCGACCCGGGTGCTGCTGTCGAACTTCGACGGGCAGCCGGTCGCCTCGGGCAAGGACGCGATCGAAAAGCTCGCCGCACAGGTCACCCGACCCGTGCGCTGGGATCTGTGCACCGAGACCGTCCGACAGGCCGGTGTCTCGGCGGTGGCGGAGCTGCCACCGGCCGGAACCCTGGTCGGCATCGCGAAACGAGAGCTGAAGGGCACGCCGAACCTGGCGCTGAAGACCCCTGAGGACCTCCCCGCGTTGGCCGAACTGTCGACCTCCGGCTAGCTTTCCTCCGCGACCGCGCATCGAAAAAATGCGAGGTCGTGACCGAACCGACGGTAACCCCCGGCGGCCTCGGCCCGAAAAACACAGAAGAAGCCCTACAAAGTAACAAGAAGGGAGCCACCAAGTGGCCGCTCTGACCCAGGAACAAATCGTCGAGGAACTCGGCAAGATCATCGAAGAGGTTACGGGCATCGAGCCCTCCGAGGTGACCATCGAGAAGTCCTTCGTCGATGACCTGGACATCGACTCGCTGTCCATGGTCGAAATCGCTGTGCAGACCGAGGACAAGTACGGTGTGAAGATCCCGGACGAGGATCTGGCCAGCTTGAAGACGGTCGGCGACGCTGTCGCCTACATCCAGAAGCTCGAGGCCGAGAACGCTGAGGCGGCCGCGGAGCTCAAGGCCAAGTTCGACGCCGAGTAGGGCCGAAAAGTGACCACTCCTTCCACCTTGAACGGGAATTTCCCCAACGTCGTCGTAACGAGCCTGGCGGCGACCACGTCGATCGCGGGCGACGTCGATGCGACGTGGAAGGGACTCCTCAACGGCGAGAGCGGCATCGACGTTCTCGAGGATTCCTTCGTCGAGGAATACGACCTGCCGGTCCGCATCGGCGGCCACCTGAAGGTCAACCCCGACACCCTGCTGAGCAGGGTCGAGATCCGTCGCATGGCCTATGTCGAGCGACTCGCGACCGTCCTCGGCCGCGAGGTGTGGAAGAACGCCGGCAGCCCTGAGGTCGATCCCGACCGTCTGGGTGTGGCGATCGGCACCGGTCTCGGCGGCGGCGACGCGCTCATCGACTCGGTCGACAAGCTGAAGAACGGCGGCTACCGCAAGATCTCGCCGCTCGCTGTTCAGATGGTCATGCCGAACGGGCCGTCGGCCTGCGTCGGACTCGAGCTGAAGGCCCGGGCAGGAGTGGTCACTCCGGTCTCGGCGTGCTCGTCCGGATCGGAAGCCATCGCCAACGCGTGGCGGATGATCGTGATGGGTGACGCCGACATGGTCGTCACCGGTGGCGTCGAGGGCTACATCGACTCGGTGCCGATCGCGGCGTTCTCCATGATGCGCGCGATGAGCACGCGCAACGAGGACCCCAAGGGTGCGTCGCGTCCGTTCGACAAGGACCGCGACGGCTTCGTCTTCGGCGAGGCCGGTGCGCTGCTGACCCTCGAGACCGAGGAGCACGCCAAGGCGCGCGGTGCCACCATCCACGCCCGTCTGCTCGGCGCGGGCATCACTTCGGACGGCTTCCACCTGGTCGCCCCGGATCCCGAAGGCACCGGCGCCGCCCGCGCGATGACCCGCGCGATGCAGACCGCAGGCCTGTCCAAGCAGGACATCACGCACATCAACGCGCACGCCACCGCCACGCCGATCGGCGACACCGCGGAGGCGAACGCGATCAACAAGGCTGTCGGCAACCACCCCTCGGTGTACGCGCCCAAGTCGGCGCTCGGCCACTCGATCGGCGCCGTCGGCGCGCTCGAGTCCGTGCTGACCGTGCTCAGCATCCGGGACGGCATCGTTCCGCCGACGCTGAATCTGGAGAACCAGGACCCGGAGATCGACCTCGACGTGGTGAAGGGCGAAGCCCGCCGCCAGGAGATCGAGTACGCGATCAACAACTCCTTCGGTTTCGGTGGGCACAATGTCGCGCTCGCCTTCGGTCGCGCATAGCCGCCCGACTGACTGCAACAACGATCCCCGGTGGGGTCGGCCAGTACCCCTGGTCCGACCCCACCGGTGGTTCGACATACGCAGCCGCGGTAGCGGCACTCTCTTGATTGAGGAGAAAACGCGATGACAATCATTGCTCCCGCGTTTCAGCCGGAAACAGCGACCGATCCGCGTGACCCGCTTGGCCGGCTCCAGCGTTTCTTCGATCCCGGCACTGTTCTTCCGCTGCACCCGCGCGACAAGTCCGGCGTCCTCGCCGCGATCGGCGAGGTGGACGGCGTCCGTACCGTGGCCTACTGCTCCGACGCGACCGTCATGGGCGGCGCTATGGGCGTCGAGGGCTGCAAGCACATCGTCGACGCGATCGACACCGCCATCGAT
Source organism: Nocardia amikacinitolerans (assembly GCF_900215415.1). Lineage (NCBI taxonomy): Bacteria > Bacillati > Actinomycetota > Actinomycetes > Mycobacteriales > Nocardiaceae > Nocardia > Nocardia amikacinitolerans. The sequence goes on from NZ_OBEG01000003.1 coordinate 625,284, forward strand.
TCCGGCGTTCCCGTCGTAGGTCTCTGGCACTCCGGTGGCGCCCGGCTCGCGGAGGGCGTCGAGGCCCTGCACGCGGTCGGCCTGGTCTTCGAGGCCATGGTTCGCGCGTCCGGTCTCGTCCCACAGATTTCCGTGGTGCTCGGCTTCGCGGCCGGTGGCGCCGCCTACGGTCCCGCACTCACCGACATCGTGATCATGGCCCCCGAGGGCCGGGTCTTCGTCACCGGCCCCGACGTGGTGCGCAGCGTGACCGGCGAGCAGGTCGACATGGCGACCCTCGGCGGTCCGGAGACGCACGGCAAGAAGTCCGGCGTGTGCCACATCGTCGCCGACGACGAGGCCGACGCGATGCACCGCGCCCGTCGCCTGGTGTCGATGTTCGCCGAGCAGGGCGAGTTCGACCTGACCGCCGCCGCGCACGGCGACGTCGACCTGAAAGCGATGCTGCCGGAGTCGGCCAAGCGCGCCTACGACGTCAAGCCGCTCGTGCACGAACTGCTCGACAATGTCGACGGCGAGTCCACGTTCGAGGAACTGCAGGCCGGATACGCCCGCAGCATGGTCGTCGGCCTCGGCCGTCTCGGCGGACGCACCGTCGGCGTGCTCGCCAACAACCCGCTGCGCCTCGGCGGCTGCCTGAACTCCGAGAGCGCCGAGAAGGCGGCTCGGTTCGTGCGGCTGTGTGACGCGTTCGGCATCCCGCTGATCGTGGTCACCGACGTGCCCGGCTACCTGCCCGGCGTCGGCCAGGAGTGGGAGGGCGTCGTCCGCCGTGGCGCGAAGCTGCTGCACGCCTTCGCCGAGGCCCGCGTTCCGCGCGTCACCCTGGTGACCCGCAAGATCTACGGCGGCGCCTACATCGCCATGAACGCCCGCTCGCTCGGCGCGACCGCGGTGTACGCGTGGCCGGGGTCCGAGGTGGCCGTGATGGGCGCCAAGGCCGCGGTCGGCATCCTGCACAAGAAGGCACTGGCCGCCGCTCCCGAGGAGGAGCGCGAGGCGCTGCACGAGCGGCTCACCGCCGAGCACGAGAAGATCGCGGGCGGCGTCGAGCGCGCCATCGCGATCGGGGTGGTGGACGAGGTCATCGACCCGGCCAAGACCCGCAGTGTCATCGCCGCCGCGCTGGCCGCCGCGCCCGCGCGCAAGAGTCACCACAAGAACATCCCGCTGTGATGTGAGGACTCCGCTCGGGCCCCGGGAAACCTCCCGGGGCCCAAGCTTTTTCGCTCGAAGGAGACCGTCGTGCCGGAACGCTACGAGGTCGGCAAGGTACACAGCTGCGAGTTCTGCGACACCGAGGAACAGACGATCGGTTCCCGCGCCGCCCTCGCGGACGCGCAGTCGCTCGCCGAGCAGGACGCGCACCGGCCGCTGGAGTGGCGTCGCGTGCTGGAGGCCGAGCCGTGGCCGTTGCGTGCCGATCCGGAGGACGGGCACTTCCAGTACGTCATCCACCGGCGGACGGACGCCTGATTCGGACGCGGGCGTACCTCCGCGTTCGCCGCGGCCGGGCGTGTTCGACGACGGACCGCATCCGACAGCGCCCGCTGGGCGTACCTTCGCCTTCGCTCCGGCCGTGCGCGGGCTGAGGGCGGACTGCGTCCGACAGCGCCTGCCAACGGGGCTGGGTAGCATCGAGGGATGCGTTACGAGGATCTTGCCGACGAGCCGTGTTCGATCACGCGGCCGCTGGTGGTTCTCGGTGACCGGTGGACGTTGGTCATCCTCAAATACGCGTTCTCCGGCATTCGCCGGTTCAACGGCTTTCAGAGCGCGCTCGGCATTTCCCGCAGCAGGTTGCAGGATCGGCTCGACCGGCTGATCGAGCACGGCATTCTGGTGAAGCGACCGGCCGCGGTCGGCGCGCACGAGGAGTATCGGCTCACCAAGAAGGGGCACGACATCTACCCGATCCTGATGGCGATCCGGGATTGGGGCGACACCTACATGGCGCCGGACGGGCCGCCGGTGCACTACCGGCACCACGACTGCACCGGCGAGGCGCACGTGCGACTCGAATGCGACTCCTGCGGAAGCGAAATCGCCGCCCGCGACGTCAGCCCCGAGCCGGGGCCGGGGCTGACCGGGGCGGATCACCGGGTCGCCGGGCCGCTGAGCGGTGGTTCGATCAGTCGGTGAACCAGGTCGCGACCCGATCGGTTTCCGCACGGCGGGTGCGGAAACCGTTCACGGGGTGGTCGCTGTCGGGATAGCCGAACGAGATGGCGGCGACGATTCTCCGGTTCTCGGAGAGCTCGAAATACTCACGCAGAAAAGGGGAGTACGAGGCGAGAGCCGCCTGCGGTGCGGCGCCGAGACCGAGGCTCTGGGCCGCAAGCAGGAAGGTGCCGATGTAGAGGCCGCAGTCGACGGCGCCGTAGACGCCGAGATCGGCCTCGGTGCTGATGATCGCGACGTGCGGGGCGTCGAACAGTTCGAAGTTCCGCATCGCTTGTCGCATGGTGCCCGCCTGATCGCCCTTGACGATTCCGACGCTCTCGTACAGTTGCAGGCCGCATTCGCGCCTGCGGTCGCGGTAGACGCCGGTGTATTGCGCGGGAAACGCGAAATCCGGTGCGGCGGCGGAATTTTGGATGTGCTCCAGCAGCTCCTTGCGGAATCGGTCGGTGGCGGCGCCTTCGGTGACCGCGACCTGCCACGGTTGGGTGTTGCACCAGGAGGGGCTGCGCTGGGCCGCCCGCAGCAGGGCCTCGATGGTCGGGCGCGGCACTCGCTCCGGCCGGAACTGTCGGCAGGTCCATCGCTCGTCGAGGATCTGGGTCAGGGTCGCGAACGCGTCGGTGGGCGCAATGGTCGGGCTCATGAACCCGTCTCCTTCGGTTGGTTCTATTTCGAGACTAAATGCTAGCGGGTATGGTCTCATTTCGGAACTGGGCTGAGGTCTCTCGAACTGTGGCGGGGATCCATCAGCGCGTGCACGCTCCGCTGATGCGCGGGCTCGATGGACGCCGCACGGCTGGGCCACCGCCGACGACGCGCGCGGGTTCCGGGCATCAGCACTCCCTCGGCTCTCCGGCGAGGCACAATCCCACCCATGGGTTCGCACACCCGCGCCGCGCGGGAGCGCAAACGGCATGGGCGGCACTACACCCCGCCCGCGCTGGCGCTTTTCCTCGCTCGGCGGTTGCTCGCGCATGTGCCGCGCCCGAGCACGGGTGGCGAACTGCGCGTGCTGGATCCGGCGTGCGGTGACGGGGAACTCTTGCTCGCCTTGCATCGGGAAGCCGCAGCCCGCCTTCCCGGCGTCCGGCTCCGGCTCACCGGGTACGACTTGGACGAAGCAGGGCTCGCCGTGGCGCGGACGCGGGCGATGGTGGAGGGCGTCCAAGTCGACTGGCGCGCGGGGGACTTCCTCGCCGACGCCGTGGACCTGGACGACAGCTCGTTCGACGCGATCATCACCAACCCGCCCTACGTGCGCACCCAGCAGCTCGGCGGCGCCACCGCGCAGTTGCTGAGCAGGCAGTACGGGCTGCGCGGTCGCATCGACCTCACGCACCCTTTCGTCGCCGTCGCGTCGCGGCTGCTCACTCCGGGTGGCGCGTTGGGTTTGTTGTGCGCCAATCGTTTTCTGACGACGAAGGCGGGTGCGAACATTCGCGCCATCCTGCTCGGTGAACTGTCCCCGGTCGAGCTCTACGACTTGGGCGACACCAAGCTCTTCGCGGCCGCCGTGCTGCCCGCTGTCACCATCGCCACCCGGGGCCGTGGCGGTCCGGTGTGCCGTCACGTCTCGGCCTACGAGGTGCCGTTCGATGAAATACTGTGCCCTACAGATCTTTTCGATGCACTCATCGCGGAGTCCGGCTCCTTGGTCAGGCACAACGGGCGGACCTTCGCGGTCGAGGTCGGCACCCTGTCGACGGGCGCGTCGGTAAGTGCCGCCGCGCACGGCCGAAGCGGGAGTACACAGTCCGCGTGGCGGATGTCGCGGCCGAGCGTGGATTCCTGGCTCGCTCGCGTCGGCGCGGGGACTTGGCGGAGCTTCGGTGAGGTCGCCCGCATTCGGGTCGGCATCAAGACGACCGCGGACCGGGTGTTCATCTCCGATCGCTGGGCACAGGTGCACCCGCGACCGGAGGCCGAGTTGCTGTTGGAGCTGATCACCCACCACGATCTGGCGCCGTGGCGGATCGAGCGGGCCGCCGACACTCGCGTGCTCTATCCCTACGACACCGCCGCTCCGCGCCGTGTTCCGGTGGACCTGCGCGAATTCCCCAGTGCGGCAGCGTATCTGCGGGATCACGAGTCCACGCTCGCCGCGCGCAAATACCTCACCGACAGCGGCCGCGAGTGGTTCGAGATCTGGGTGCCGCAGCGACCCAACTTGTGGCGGGTGCCGAAACTGGTGTTTCCCGATATCAGCGAACGGCCGCGTTTCGCGCTGGACCGGTCCGGCGCGGTGGTGAACGGGGACTGCTACTGGATCTCGCTCGAGGATCTCGGCGCCGCCGAGGTGGCCGAGCGGCTGGCGTATCTCCTTATGGGCGTGGCGAATTCGGCACTCGGTCTGCGCTATTACGACGCCGTGTGCGGCAACCGCCTGTACTCGGGCAGGCGGCGGTGGATCACGCAGTACGTGTCCCGGCTGCCGCTGCCGGATCCCGACCGGGCGGCATCCCGGGAGATCGCGGCGCTGGTCGCCGAGCTCGTCGACGGCGACGGCACGCCCGACGACGCCGCGCGGCACCGGCTCGACGAGCTGGTGAACGCGGCGTTCGGGTTGAACTCAGGCGGACGCGCGGACGCCGACCATGGGCAGCAGGGTGCGCCGGGCGAACGCGCGACCGGCTTCCGCGTCGCCGAGCGGAATGAGCCCGTCGGGGGTGAGCGCCAGCGAGAGCGCCAAGCGGGCCATGATCTCGGCGACCAGATCGGCGTCGAAGTCGGCGTCCCCGGCGCGTAGCTCGCGCAACTTCTCCGCCAGGTACGCGCGACCGACGGCCAGGATCGGACCGCCCTCGGTGGTGAGTCGCGGCAGGATCAGGTCCGGCTCGGTACGCAGCAGCCTGCGCAGCAGTTCGTTGCCCGCGATCGCCGTGATGAAGGCGACGAAGATCTCCACCAGCTGGTTCTCGGTGCCCTCGACGGTGCGCACCCGCTTGTCGATCTCGGCGACGAAGCGCTGCGCCTCCCGCACGCTCACCGCCTCGACCAGGTCGTTCTTCGATTCGTACCGCCGGTAGAGGGTCGCGGGGCTGATGCCCGCCCGGCGCGCGATCTCGCCCATGCTGGTGCGCTTGATCCCGAAGTCCAGGAACGCCGAGAGTGCGCTCTCCAGGAGTTTCTCGCCGTCGGAAACGGGCTTGTCGAGGATGCGCTGGAGCATGGACGGAACGGTGGGCATCGATTCTCCAGTCGTTCGCGCGGAAACCGGTGCGCTGCGGCGCCGCGACGGTGCGGGTGATGGACGTTCATTATTTCACCAGCGCGCGAGGTGGGGGTCGGAGATTCCGCGAAGGTGTGAGACCGGGCGGAATGGAAGTCCCGGACTTCGGCCTCGGGTGCAGCAGGCCGCGGCGCATGAGCGATCGGGCTGGCGCACCCGATGGGGCGCAAACCGGCCGGTGCAGATGTAGCTCCGGCTGCGGTGCGTCGTCGATGGGTTCGTCGGAGAGGTGCGCGCGTGGGGTGGTGCGAGTCGACGTGGTTGGCGGTCGGGACCGCTAGTTGATCTTTCCCGAGCTCCTTCGTTCTGGATAACCTGATCGAGTGCCCGATTCGGGTATGGGGTGAAAGGGGTTGGACCGTGGGGTGTTTCGCCGACAAGGTGGTGGTGGCGGGGCACGGGCCGTACAACTCGGCCAAGTTCGCGGTGCGCGGGTTCACCGAATCGCTGCGCCAGGACATGCGCGCAGCGGGCGGGCGGGTGCGGGTGACCGGCGTCTATCCCGGCGGCGTGCTCACCACAATCGCGCGCACGGCGCAGTTCGCGCCTGGCATCGACGGGGCCGCGGTGGCCAGGCGATTCGAGGACGAAGTCGCGCGCACCAGCCCCGAGGCCGCCGCCCGCACCATCCTGCGCGGTGCGGCGCGCGGGCACGCGAAGGTGCTCGTCGGACTGGATGCGCTACTGGTCGACCTCGTCACCCGGTACGCGGGTCCGTACCACGAACGTGTGCTCGATCTGGTCCTGCGCTGAGATCACGGCACTGTCAGGGCGTCGCTGAATCGCCGAATTACCGTGCCGGGTTCACTGCCGGGGCAGGTCCAGGTCCGCCATCTCTTTTTCGATCGCGTTCGCGGCGAAATCGACCCCGCGGGAACGCAATTCGTGGACGCGACGATGAAGCGCCTCGATCCCGCCCGGTTGGGCCGCGATGTCGGCCACGCTGATCCGCCCCTTCGGCCGGTGCATACTCGAGTCCCGGTACGACACCGTGATACCTCCTGCCTGTCACGCATCATGCTCGCCGTGCGGACGGTCTCGCCGAGCCGTCGGACGCCGAGCATGCAGGCAAAATGCTATCAGCCGTTGGTGCTGGACCCTTGATCAGTGTGTGATGTATCACAGCACTTTCGCGCTGCGGTGATTGGCCATGTTGTGTAGATAGACCGCGCCGTTGAGCCGGATTCCATCCTGCTCCGCCTCGCTCAACTCGCGGCGCACCTTGCCTGGCACACCGGCCACGAGCGAGCCCGGCGGGATCTGCGCGCCCTCGGGAATCAGCGCGTTGGCGGCGATCAGGCTGCCCGCGCCGATCGCGGCGCCGTTCAGCACCGTGGCGCCCATGCCGACGAGCACGTCGTCGCCGATGGTGCATCCGTGCAGAATCGCGTTGTGCCCCACCGACACTCCGCTGCCGACGGTCAGCGGGAAGCCCGGGTCGGCGTGCAGTACACAGCCGTCCTGGATGTTGGTGCGCGCGCCGACGGTGATCTGTTCCAGGTCGCCGCGCAACACCGCGCTGTACCACACGCTCACCTCGGCGCCGAGCGCCACGCGCCCGATCACCGTCGCGTTCGGCGCGAGCCACGCGCTCTCATCGATCTCCGGCGCGAACCCGCCGACCTCAATCCTCATGCTGGCAACGTAGCCGCGCGGCGCCCGCCTTCGCGCACGGGGGCGTCGACCGCGGCGCGGAAGAGGGCGCGGTGCGCGGCGGGACTTGTGCCGAGCAGGCGGCGGAAGTGGTGGCGCAGGCTCACCGCGGTCCCGAAGCCGGTTTCGGCGGCGATGCGATCCACGGTGTCGTCGGTGGACTCGAGGAGCAGCCGGGCGCGGTCGGCGCGCTGGTGCAGCAACCACTGCTGCGGACTGCTTCCGGTGCGTTCGCGGAACCTTCGGGTGAAGGTTCGCCGCGCCATCACCGCGACCGCGGCCCAGGCGTCCAGATCGATCGGGTCTCCGAGATGCGTTCGCGCCCAGACCATGGCGCGCTCGATCGGGTCGTTCTCGGCTTGGTCGGGCACCGCCACGGGAATGTACTGCGCCTGGGATCCGCTGCGGTGTGGCGCCGTGACCAGCGCCCTGGCAAGCTCGGTGGCGGCGCGGCTGCCGTGATCCCCGCGGACAAGGTGCAGGCAGCAGTCCAATGCCGCGGCGACGCCCGCGGAGGTGATGACGTCGCCCAGATCGGACCACAGCGTATCGGCGCGCACCCGCACCGCGGGATAGGCGCGTGCCAGGTCGGCGGCCGTCGACCAGTGTGTGGTGATCTCCCGGCCGTCGACGAGACCGCTGGCGGCGATCGCCCAGGCGCCGAGGCACAGGCCGACGATCCGGGCGCCGCGCGCGTGCGCCGCCCGGAGCGCGTCCCGCAGTTCGTCGGAGATTCCCGCGCCGCGCGTCCAACTGGGCACCACGACGGTGTCTGCGCTCTCGAAGGCGGTGAGGCCATCGGCGACGTGAATATCGAAACCACCTGGGGTGCTAAGGATTCCGGGACGTTCCGCGCAGACCCGCACAGTGTACGGCGTGGGTCCGTCCGCGCCGACCCTGCCGAAGACCAGGCCGGGTACGGAGAGATGGAACGGGCTGATCCCGTCGTAGGCGAGCACGGTCACCTCATGCATGGCCCGATATTAGCGATACGCGGCTCACGGGCCACTATTCGCGCGATCGCGCGGCGGCGACGATCGACGTCATGACCGAAACGATCGAACGCACCGCCCTGGAAGTCCTGCACATCGGCGGGCCCACCGTCCGCTTCCGCTACGGCGGTAGCACCTGGCTGACCGATCCCACCTTTGACGAGCCCGGCGACTATCCCGGCCCGGTCACCCTGCACAAGTTGACCGGCCCAGCGGTGCCGGTCGACGAAGTCGGCCCGGTCGACGTCGTGCTGCTCTCGCACGACCAGCACGCCGACAACTTGGACACCGCGGGGCGGGCCCTTCTCGCCACCGTCGACACGGTGCTCTCCACCGCCGAAGCCGCCACCCGAATGAAAGACGTTCAGGGGCTGCGGAATTGGGAGAGCTTCGAGGTCGGAGCGGTCACCGTCACCGCGGTGCCCGCACTGCACGGGCCGGAAGGGTGCGAGCCGTTGAGCGGGACGGTCACCGGTTTCGTGCTGGAGGCCACGGGTGAGCCGACCGTGTACGTGTCCGGCGACAACGCGTCGGTGGACGTGGTCGCCGAGATCGCGGAGCGGTTCGAGCGGATCGACATCGCGTTGCTGAACGTCGGGGCGGCGAACGTCGGACGGTTCGGCGACAGCGACCTGACACTGAACGCGCGGACCGCGGTGCGGGCCGCGGAGTTGCTCGGTGCGGCGGTGATCGTTCCGGTGCACGCGGAAGGGTGGGCGCACTTCACCGAGACGCTGGATCACCTGGCGCGCGCTTTCGGCTACGCCGGTCTGGCCGACCGGTTGCGTGTTCCGGTCATTGGCGAGGTCATCGCCGTCTGAAAACTTTCCACCGCCGCGCGCTGGCCGGGGTCGGTGGTCGAAGTCGGTCGGCGACGGGTGTGCCGGGCGGTGGCCGAAGTTCGTCGGCGTCGGGCGGGGCTGAGCGTGGTCGAAGTCCGTCGGCGATAGGCGGGCCGAGTCGTGGCCGCAGTCTGTCAGCGACGGGCGTGCCGGGGGTTGGCCGAAGTCCGTCCGGCGGGCGGGCTGAGTCGTGGCCGAAGTCCGTCGGCGATGGGCGCGCCGAGCCGTGGCGGAAGTCCGTCGACGGCGGGCGGTCGAGTAGTGGCACGGATAATTTTCGGCCGTGGGGTCGGGGTGGTGTGCGGTGGCGCAGTTGCGGGCGGATCGGGCGGAAGTTGTCCGCTGGGGTGTGCGCGCCGTCGTGGCGAACCGTCGCCGGGTGGTCCACGATGGCGATATGAGGATCGGAGTGCCACGGGAGGTCAAAGAGCAGGAGTTCCGGGTCGCGCTCACCCCCGCGGGCGCAGGGGAGCTGGTTCGGCTCGGGCATCAGGTGCTGATCGAAGCGGGCGCGGGCGTCGGGTCGGGCTTCGCCGATCGGCACTACGTCGAGGCGGGCGTGACGCTGGTGGACGGCCCGGACGCGGTGTGGGCGGATGCCGAGTTGGTTCTGAAGGTGAAAGAGCCGATCGCGCAGGAGTACCCGCGGATGCGCCGGGGTCAAGTGCTGTTCACCTACCTGCACCTGGCCGCCTCGCGGGACTGCACCGAGGCCATCCTGCGCTCCGGCATCACCGCCCTCGCCTACGAGACGGTGCGTGCCGCCGACGGCTCGTTGCCATTGCTCGCGCCGATGAGCGAGGTCGCGGGCAGGTTGGGTCCGCAGGTCGGCGCTTATCACCTGATGGCGCCGCTCGGCGGGTCCGGTGTGCTGCTCGGCGGCGTGCCCGGGGTGCAGCCCGCCGATGTGGTCGTCCTCGGCGGCGGCGTGGCGGGGACCAATGCCGCGATCATGGCCGCCGGGATGGGCGCGCGGGTCAGCGTGCTCGACACCAACCTGGGGAAGCTGCGCGAACTCGACGCGCGGTTCCAGGGTCGGATCACCACGGTGGCGTCGAATGCCGCCGAGGTCGAGCGCGCGGTGCTCGGCGCCGATCTGGTGATCGGGTCGGTGCTCGTGCCGGGTGCGCGCGCACCGAAGCTGGTGAGCGAGGAGATGGTCGCGGCGATGCGGCCCGGGTCGGTGCTGGTCGACATCGCCATCGACCAGGGCGGCTGCTTCGCGGGTTCGCGGCCGACCACGCACGCGGATCCGACCTTCCGGGTGGCGGACGCGCTGTACTACTGCGTCGCGAACATGCCGGGCGCGGTACCGCACACCGCCACCGTCGCCCTGACCAACGCCACCCTCCCGTACGTGCGCGCCATCGCCGACCACGGGTGGCGCGACGCGTGCACCACCCACCCGGACCTCGCCCACGGCCTCGCCGCCGACAGAGGACGCCTGCTCTCCGCCGAAGTGGCCGCGGCCCATGGCTATCCCGTCACGGAGACGGTCGGCCTGGCAGGTTGACCCCGCCCGCGCACGCTTCACAAATGCGGCGCCCTGTCTGCCTCGTGCGAGGAAGAAGCCGCGGCGGGTCGCAGCGACGTGAGCGCCACAGCGGTCAACGCGGCCGTGATCGCCGCACACACGAGCGCCGTGCTGTTGAGGCCGCTCGTGAACGCATCGCGAGCCACGGAGAGCAGCGTGTCGCCGAGATGGGCGGGCAGATCGGTCGCCGCGGCGTCGGCGGCGCCGAGCGAGTCCTCCGCAGCCTCCTGCACCCTCGGCTGCACTCCCGGCACCGGGGAGCCCGCGACGCCCGCCCGGTATATCGCGGTGCCGATGACGCCGAGCACGGCGATACCGGTGGCGACACCGAACTCCATGCTGGTTTCCGACATAGCCGCCGCCGAACCCGCTTTCGCCGGTGGCGTCGTCCCGATGACCAGATCGGTACCGAGAACCATGAGCGGGCTGATACCGACGTACACCAGCACGAAGCCAGACACCAGCACCGGAAGCCCACCGACGGCGTCGACGAAGGCAAGCGTCAGGTAACCAAGGGTCGCGATGGCCAGTGCGGCCGTGACGATGAACCGGGGTTCGACCTTGCGCGCGATGATCGGCGTCAGCATCGACGCCAGGATCAGCGCCCCGGCCGGCGGCAGCAACCACAGCCCGGCCCCCAGCGGCGTCAGACCGCGCACCAGCTGTAGGTATTGCGTGATGAACAGGTAGATGCCACCGACGGTGCCGAGTCCGAAGAGCAGGATCAGCAGTGCCGCGCGGAACGTCGGGTTGCCGAACAGCCGCAGATCGAGCAGCGGGTCGGCGAGTTCGCCTTGTCTGCGGACGAAGAGCAGGCCGAAGCCGATACCCACTGCGATCGCCGCGACCGGCACCGCGGAGAGCCCCGCTTCGGCCGACTTCTTGATGCCGAAGATCACGGGTAGGATGGTCGCCAGCGACAGCAGTACGCTCGGCAGGTCGACGCGGCCCGCCTCGGGGTCGCGATACTCCGGCAGCAGTATCGGCGCGGTCACCAGCAGCAGAGCCATCACCGGCACGGCGAGCAGGAAGACCGAACCCCACCAGAACGACTCCAGCATCGAGCCGCCGATGATCGGGCCGAGGGCCATGCCCGCCGACAGGCAGGTGGCCCACACCCCGATCGCCATCGCGCGTTGTCCGGCGTCGCGGAACATGTTGCTGATCAACGCGAGCGTCGAGGGCATGAGGGTCGCGCCCGCGATCCCGAGCAGCGCGCGGGCGGCGATCAGCAGTAGCGGGCCGGTGGCGAAGGCGGCAAGCGCCGACGCCGCGGCAAACGCGGCTGCGCCGATCATCAGCAGTTTGCGTCGGCCTATGCGGTCACCGACCGTGCCCATGGTGATCAGGAAGCCGGCGATCATGAAGCCGTAGATGTCGGCGATCCACAGCTGTTCGATGCCGGTCGGCCGCAGATCTTCCGTCAGGTGCGGCACGGCCAAATACAGGACGGTGACATCCATCGCGAGCAACAGGGTCGGCAGGGCGAGCACAGCGAGGCCGAGCCAGTCACGGGGACCAGCAGGTGCGGTGGTGGTTCGGTTGGGGTGCAAGGGATCTGGATCGGTCATGCCGCTACGCTAAAGTTTCACATCAATGTGAGAGTCAAGTACGTATCGGAGGCCGCGGTGCGCATCGGGACATTGCAGCGACGCACGGGAGTCAGCCAGCGCCTGCTGCGCTACTACGAGGAGCAGGGGCTGCTGCGGCCGCACCGGCAGCCTTCGGGGTATCGGGAGTACACCGAATCCGACGTCGAGACCGTGCTGAACATCCGCAGCCTGCTCGCCGCGGGTCTGTCCACCACCACCATCGCCGACCTGCTCCCCTGCCTTTCCACCGGAGATGGACAACTCATCGCCGACTGCCCCGAACTCCTGGTCGACCTGTATCGCGAACGCGACCGCATCGACGCGAGTATCCGCGACCTCGAAACCGCCCGCCACGCCCTCGACACCGTCATCGCGACCGCCCCGCCCGACGTCGTTCGCGCCGTCGACGATCTGGTGCGTAGCGACTGACCTACCCCTGGTCCGGGCCGAGGAACCAATCGGGGGTGTCGGTTTCGGGGAGTTCGCGCAGCTTGTCCGGGTTGCGGACGATGTGCAGCGCGACGATGCGGCCGTCGTCGACGGTGAAGGAGAAGACGCCGGTGTGGGCGCCGTCGAAGACGACGAGGCCGGGCTCGCCGTTGACCAGGACCGACCGGCCCCACGCGCCGCGCGCGGACGGCGCGTTGTACCAACCGAGCAGCAGCTTCGCCACCAGCTCCGCGCCCTGCACGCCCTTGCGGATGGCGGGCACCTTGCCGCCGCCGTCAGCGGTCAGGCTGACGTTGGCGTCGAGCACGCCCAGCAGCGCGCTGAGATCCCCGGATCGCCACGCCACCGCGAACGCCGACACCACCTTTTCTTGCTCGTCGGGTGAGGCGGGGAAGCGGGGCGTTCCGTCCTCGACACGTTTGCGCGCGCGCGAGGCGAGCTGGCGGACCGCGGCCGGTGTACGCCCCACCACCTCGGCGACCTCCGGGCCGCTCATGCCGAACACGTCTTGCAGCACGAACGCGGTGCGCTCGGCGGGGGAGAGGGATTCGAGTACGACGAGCAGCGCGGTGGTGACCCGCTCGTCCTGGGTGATCCGATCGGCCGGATCGTCCACGGTGGTGACCTCCGGCTCGGGGAGCCAGTCGCCGACGTACTGTTCGCGGCGGGCGCGCGCCGAGCCGAGCTGATCGAGCGCCAACCGGCCGGTCACGGTGGTCAGCCAGGCGCGCAGGTTCTCGATCTTGCCCGCGGTGCCCGCCTCGTGCTGGCGTTGCAACCGCAGCCAGGCATCCTGCACCACGTCGTCCGCGTCGGCCAGGCTGCCCAACGTGCTGTAGGCGAGCCTGCGCAGATACGGCCGGTGCTCCTCGAAGCGGCGCGCCAGCTCGGCGGTGTCGAGGGGCTCGGGCTTCTCGGATGTCACTGCAACCACCGTTCGGTCGGGCGGCCCCGTTCGCGGGGTCGTAGCGGGCGTCGCCGGTATGACGAGGCAGGACCACAGAGTGTGACATCCCGGCGGTCGCGGCCGCCGTGTGCCCGCTACTCTCGCCAGGTGCACACGGGGATCTCGGCCGGTAGCGGTCTGCTGCTCGGCTTCGCGCTGGATCGCGCGTTCGGCGACCCGCGCCGGTGGCATCCGGTGGCCGGGTTCGGTTCGGCGGCAAGCGCGCTCGAATCCCTGACCTACGCCGACCGGCGGCTTGCGGGGATCGTGCACGAGGCCGTCGCGGTCGGGGCCGTGCTCGGTCTCGGGTTCGCGGTGCGGCGGGGCGGCATCGTCACCACCGCCCTCGCCACCTGGACCGTGCTCGGCGGACGCAGCCTGGCTGCCGCCGGTCGCGCCATGGCCGATCACCTGGAATCGGGCGATCTGGCAGGCGCTCGCGCGCTGCTGCCCTCGCTGTGCGGGCGGGACCCTTCGGTGCTCGACGCCGACGGATTGGCCCGCGCCGCACTGGAATCCATCGCCGAGAACACCTCCGACGCCACCGTCGCGCCGTTGTTCTGGGGCGCGGTCGCCGGCGTGCCCGGTCTGCTCGGCTATCGGGCGGTCAACACCCTCGACGCGATGATCGGTTACCGCGACGACCGCTATCACCGCTTCGGCTGGGCCGCCGCCCGGCTCGACGACGTCGTGAACCTCGCGCCCGCCCGCGTCAGCGGACTGCTCACCGCCGCGTTCGCGCCGCTGGTCGGTGGACGTCCTCGCGCGGTGCTGCGCGCTTGGCGGCGCGACGCGGCGAAGCATCCCAGCCCGAACGCGGGCGTCGTCGAGGCGGCGATGGCGGGAGCTCTCGGTGTTCGACTGGGCGGGCGGACGCAGTACCGGTACGGGACGGAACTGCGCCCGACGCTCGGCGACGGGCCCGCGCCGACGGTTCCGGATCTGCGACGGGCGGTGCGGATGTCGGAGGCCGTTCAGGTGGGAGCGGTGGTGCTCGCGGCTGGTGCGGCGTGGGTTTGGCCCTCGCTGCGTAGGCGGCTGTCGCGCTCGCGCTGACCTCGCGCGGTCGGTGGCCTCGCGCGGGCTTGTGTTCGTTGTGTCGCACCGCGCGAGGCAGGGCGGAATTCACCTCGCCGCCACCAGCCGAGGCAAACTGGTCCAACCAGTTGACCACTAGACTGTGACGCGGCACACTGCTCGCATGGAATTCGCCGCCGTCGATCGCGCCGCCGTCTCCGATGCCGTCTACGGTCAGCTGGTCGACGCGATACTCGCGGGGCGGATCGCGCCCGAGGAACCGTTGCCCTCGGAGCGGGAGCTGGCCGAAACGTTCCAGGTGAACCGGCACGCGGTGCGCGAGGCGCTCAAGCGGGTGCAGCAGAGCGGCCTGGTGCGCGTCGCGCACGGCGGCAAGACCCGGGTGCTGAACTGGCGGGAGAACGCGGGACTCGACATCCTCTCCGCGCTCGCGCGCTCGGGTTCGATACCGCCGCAACGGGTTCTGTACGACATCGCCGTCATGCGCCGATCCGTCGGTGCGGACTCGGCGCGGCTGTGCGCGCAGCGCGCCGATCCGGATCAGCTGGCCGCGATCCTGCGCGCCGCCGCGGCCTACCCCGACGCCACCGCCGACCTCGCCACCGTGATCGCCGCCGACCACGCGTTCTGGATCACCGTGATCGAGGGTTCGGGCAACCTCGCGTATCGGCTCGCGCTCAACACCTTGGTCGCCGGCTATGCCGATATCGGCTGGGAGCTCATCGCCCGGCTCGGCCTGAACAAGGAGTACGCCGACCGCGACGTGCATCGCGAGCTCGCCGTCCGCATCGCCGCCCGAGACGCCGACCACGCCTACGCCGACGCCTATCGCCTGCTCAGCCGTCTCGTCGACGCACTGGACGTACCGAAAGCCTGACCCATGTTCGACCTGATCGCCCACGCCATCCCGGTTTTCGTGCTCTGTCTCGTGCTCGAGGCCGCCTCGTTCTACTGGCTGCCTGACGACGAGGAGCGCGGCTACGAACTGCGCGACACCAGGACCAGCTTGCTCATGGGTCTCGGCAACGTGGTGATCAACATCGGCTGGAAGCTCGTGGTCGTCGCGGTCTACGCGGCGGCCTACCTGGCGGCGCCCGTGCACCTACCGGCCGACCACCCGCTCACCTGGGTCGCGCTGTTCTTCGCCGACGAGATCGCCTACTACTGGTATCACCGCACCCACCACACCGTGCGCGTGTTCTGGGCCTCCCACGTGGTGCACCACTCCAGCGAGTTCTACAACCTGTCCACCGCACTGCGTCAGACGTGGACGCCGTTCACCGCACTGCCGTACTGGCTGCCGCTGGCGCTGCTCGGATTCCCGCCGTGGATGATCCTGCTGCAGCAGTCGGTCAGCCTCGTCTACCAGTTCTTCGTGCACACCGAGCGGGTCGGGACGCTGTGGCGGCCCATCGAATTCGTCTTCAACACGCCATCGCACCATCGCGTGCACCACGGCTCCAACGACGCTTACCTCGACAGGAACTACGGCGGCATCCTCATCGTCTGGGACCGGCTGTTCGGCACCTTCGAACCGGAGGGGGAGCGGGTGCGCTACGGGCTGACGAAGAACATCGGCACCTTCAACCCGGTGCGCGTCGCCACCCACGAATACGCGGCGATCTGGCGGGATGTGCGCGGCGCCCGGCGGTGGCGAGATCGGTGGGGGCACATGTTCCGCGGACCGGGGTGGGCGCCTGCCGAGTGAGGTCGATGGCTGGAGCAGGCGGTCGGATGTGCTTCGCGGGGTCGAGTCAGGAGCGGTTGCGGCCGTAGCGGTCGGCGAGCTTGGCCTCGGTCGTCGACGGCGCCGGTGTCGCCGCGGCGGGTTCGGTCGACGTGGGTTCGGTCGGTGCCGGTTCCGTCGGCGTCGACTGCGCGGCCGCGGCTTTCTCCCTGCGGCGTTCGCGAATCTCCGCGTAGACGAAGTACCCGAGGCCAAGCGGCGCCATGATGCCGAAGGCCAGCCACTGCAGCCCGTAGGAGAGGTACGGGCCCGCGTCGAGCTGGGGGAGCGGTGTCGGGGTGAACGCGCCCGGCTGGTGCTCCGAGAGCTGGAGGTACCCACCGCGCTCGCCAGCGGGAATCGGGGTCAGCGGCTGACCGAGCACCTCGGATTCCTGGGCGGTGTCGATCGAATACACCTGGCGGTAGCCGTCCTGGGTGAGCGGCGTCCGGTCCGCGCTCACGCCCTCCGACATCCGAACCCGGCCCTCGAGACGCTGCGGGCCCGACGGCGGTTCGGGGATCTGCGGCGGCCGTGAGCTGCCGTCCACACCGGCGACCAGACCGCGGTCGACGAGCAGCGTGCGCCCGTCGTCCAAGCGGAAGGCCGCGAGCACCGCGTAGCCGGGCGCGCCGTCCAGGTGGCGAAGGCGCACCAGCACCGTCGAGTCGGGCAGGTAGCTGCCGGTGGCCGTGACGCGCCGCCATTCGTTGTGTTCGGCGCCGGAGGTGTCGAGCACCGTGGTCACGTCGACCGGGTCGGCGCGCACCGAGGCGGCGATCAGTTGATTGCGGTGCTCGGTGGCGGTGTTCTTGCCGAGCTGCCACGGCGCGAGCACGGTGAAGCACAGATAGGCGAAGGCGACCACCAGCGCGGCGAGGATCAGCCAGCTGGGGCGCAACAGGAACGCCAGGCGGCGCATCACGGCCGCCCGTCCGCGACGGGGACCCGGTTCAGCGCCACGCGCACCCAGTCCAGCAGGCCGGGGATCGCGGCCTCGATCTGCGCGCGGACGAGCTCGAAGTCGGCGGCGGTGCCGTAGTACGGGTCGGGCACGTCGGGGCCGTCGGCTCCGGGATCGAAACTGCGCAGCAGCTTGCGGCGATCGGACGGTACGCCAAGTCGGGCAAGCGCCCGCTCGTGCCCGGTGTCCAGGGCGATGAGCAGGTCGGCCGCGCGGTGATCGGCGCCGACGACGGCGGCCACGTGGCCCGTCGGATACCCGTACTTCAGCAGCGTCTCGGTGGTGCGCGGGTCGGCGTCGTCGCCGACGTGCCAGGAGCCGGTGCCCGCGCTGCTCACCCGCACCCGGTCGGCCAAGCCGGCCAGGCGCAAGTGGTGCGCGAACATCTTCTCCGCCATCGGCGATCGGCAGATATTGCCGGTACAGACGAACGAGACGTGCAGGTCACCCACGACAGCCATTCTGGCCGGTCTCCTCGTTCGCCCGCCACGTAGGGTGTGATCCCGTGCCCTCCGACACAGTCGACCCCGCGCTGCTTCGCCACCACGGCGACGTCGACGCGCGCCCGGGCATGCTCGATTTCGCGGTCAACGTGCAGGGCAGCGAGCCGCCGCAGTGGTTGCGCGAACGCCTCGCCGCCCGCCTGACCGACCTCGCCCGCTACCCGAGCGCCGCCGACGACCTGGCCGCCCGCACCGCCGTCGCCGCCCGGCACGGCCGCCGCCCGGACGAGGTGCTGCTGCTCGCGGGCGCGGCCGAAGGGTTCGCGCTCCTGCCGAAGCTCGCCCCGCGCCTCGCCGCGGTGGTGCACCCGTCGTTCACCGAACCGGAACTGGCGCTGCGCCAAGCCGACGTCCCCGTCGCGCGAGTGCTGCTCGAAACGCCCTACACCCTCGACCCGCGCGCGGTGCCCGACGAGGCCGATCTCGTCGTCCTCGGCAACCCCACCAACCCGACCTCGGTCCTGCACCCCGCCGAAACCCTGCGCGCCCTGCGCCGTCCCGGCCGCCTCGTCGTCGTCGACGAGGCCTTCGCCGACGCCGTCCCCGGTGAACCGGAATCCCTCGCGGCCACCGCCACCCCGGACATCGTCGTCCTGCGCAGCCTCACCAAGACCTGGGCGCTCGCCGGCCTGCGCTGCGGCTACTTCCTCGGCGCCCCCGACCTGCTCGCCCGCCTCGACCACGGCCGCCCGCACTGGCCGCTCGGCATTCTCCAACTCGAGGCGATCGCCGCCACGGCCGCACCACACGCCGTCGCCGAATCCGACCGCCACGCAACGGCTCTCGCCGCCGCGCGCAAGGTGATGGTCGAACGTCTCACCGACCTCGGCGTCCACGTCCACACGCCCGCGCACGCGCCGTTCCTCCTTGTGCATGTCGCCGAGGGGGAATCGTTGCGGCGGCACCTGGCCGATGCGGGAATCGCGGTGCGCCGGGCGGATACATTTCCGGGGCTCGGGCCTGATTTCCTTCGGGTGGCCGTGCGGGAGGGTGCCGCGGTAGACCGCTTGTGCGCTGCTATCCGCACCGCGCCCGGTCGTCTCCAGCGGGCGAATCTCGACGGAAGCTGACGGCAGCACTGCTGCTCCAGGCTGGACGTCGGCCCGAGCGGATGGCCGCGACGGTGGCGCCAACGGTGGCGAGGCGATCGACGGCGGATGCCCCTCGCCTTCGTAGACGGCGGAGGTAGTCGTCGACGTCATCTCGTTCGAGCGGAGGCGCCCTCTCGGTCGGGCGGACACGGCAGGAAACCGGGTGTGTTGTCCGGGCCGAACTCCCGCGTTGGATGATGGAGGACGGCCGGCGCGCGCCGGGACGGGAGTTCGGGAGGAGTGAGGGTAGGCGGATGGTGACGACGCTGGCGGATCTCATCGGGGTGCTCGACGCGGCGTATCCGCCGAAGCTGGCGGAGTCGTGGGACTCGGTCGGGTTGGTGTGCGGTGATCCGGAAGACGAGGTCACCAGGGTGTTGTTCGCGGTGGACGCGACCGCCGAGGTAGTCGACGAGGCCATCGACTGGCGCGCCCAGGCCTTGGTGGTGCACCATCCGCTGCTGCTGCGCGGCGTCGACACCGTGGCCGCCGACACCGCCAAAGGCGCTCTGCTGCACCGCCTCATCCGTTCCGGATGCGCCCTGTTCACCGCCCACACCAACGCCGATTCCGCCGACCCCGGCGTTTCGGACGCGCTCGCCGCGGCGATCGGGCTGACGGTGACCGCTCCACTGGACCCGAAACCCACGGCCGCGGTGGACAACTGGGTCGTCCAAGTCCCGCGCACCCACACCGACGCGGTGCTCAGCGCCCTGTTCGCCGCGGGTGCGGGCACCAGCGGCAACTATCACGACTGCGCGAGCTGGGCGCCGACCACGGGACAGTTCCGCCCGGCGCCGGGCGCGAATCCGGCGATCGGCACGATCGGCGAACTGGAGCGCGTCGACGAGGACCGTGTCGAGGTCATCGCCCCGCCCGCGGCCCGCAGCGCCGTATTGGCCGCCCTGCGCGCCGCGCACCCCTACGAGGACCCGGCGTACCACGTCACCGAGCGCGCGGCCCTGCCGTCCGGCCTCGGCATCGGACGCGTCGGCACCTTGCCCGAACCGGAATCCTTGCGCGCCTTCACCGCTCGCGTCTCCGCCGCGCTCCCGTCCACCGTCTGGGGTGTCCGCGCCGCGGGCGATCCGGATCGGATGATCGAGCGGGTCGCGGTGTGCGGCGGCGCGGGCGACTCCTACCTGTCCGCGGCCACCCGTCTCGGCGTCGACGCCTACCTCACGTCCGACCTGCGCCACCACCCCGTCGACGAACACCTCCGCAAAGGCGGACCCGCACTCGTCGACGCCGCCCACTGGGCCACCGAATTCCCTTGGTGCGCGCAAGCGGAAGGCATTGTCGCCGCGGCGCTTCCCGACGTGGAGACCCGCGTCTGCACCATCCGCACCGATCCGTGGTCGGTGGGCGCCGCGGACTGACGGTTCCTCGCCGTTCCCCGGAATCGAAGCGCCGGAAGCGGGTACAACTACCGCATGAGTTACCCGGTGGATTTCGGGATCCTGCAGATCGGATTGATCCTGCTGATCCTGATCGCGGTCGCGCTGCTCGTTTCGGCGCTGGTGAAGGTGCGCAGGGTCGGGCCGCGGGTGCTGCTCGGCCGGGGTGCGGGCGGCCTCGTGCTCCTCGTCGTCGCGGTGCTGCTGCTGTGGGTCGCGACCCTCATGCAGACGTACCTGGGACTGAGCGGCGAGATCAAAGCCGCGCACGTGGTGGTGAGTGAGGTTGCGGGAGAGGAACATCAGCTCGAAGTCGACCTGACGCTCTACGGCGACGACGACGATCCAGACCGGCGCGAGAAGTTCCGCGTCCAAGGCGATCTGTGGGTGCTGCAAGCCAACATCGTCGAGCTGGAGCCCTGGGTGAACGCCCTCGGCTTCCACTCCGGCTACCAGGTCACCCGCCTGTACGGCCAGCGCCTCGACGGCGTCGCCACCACCCAGAACCACATCTTCCTCAACGGCGGCGACGCCGACTTCTTCGCCGACATGCGCGACGGAAAGTGGTGGACCGACCCCTTCGTCCGCTCCGCCTACGGCAACGCCGTCATCGCGACCCCCGGCGAATACGACGTCTACATCTCCCGCGACGCCATCAAGACCCGCGCGCCGGGAAGCTGACCGTGCGCGCCCGTCACCACGTGTGCGTGCGCTCCCGGTTCACCACATCGATCCGCTGCTGAAGCTGCCGCATGATCTCGTCGGGTGGACCCGGCGCGATGTCGAAGTCGTTCCTGCCGTGATTGACCAGCAGGTATCGCCCGTCGTCCGGGTAGTCCAGCCAGATGAACGCGTGCCCGTCCAGCGTCGGCCTTGCGTCGTAGGCGATGCCCGGGTAGACGGTGATCTCGCCCGCACCGTTGCGCGGCCGCCGGAAGAACCGGTTCACCTCCTCGGTACGGGACAGGCGCGTGGGATGCCGGGAGTACAGCGGCTGGTCGAGGTCCGTGCGGCGAGCGCTGAACGGATGGTGGGCGCCGCCCCGGCAACGCGGCAAGCGCGCCGCGATCTCCGAGACCACCATGTGCGAGTAACACATGGTGAGCACGACATCGCGCCCGTGCTCCCGATCCGGACCGGGTTGCTGCACCGCGATCGTCGCGACCTGATCCACTATGCCCGCGTGCATCCGCACGACCTGCTTCAACTCCGGACCGTAGAAGCCGTGAATCTCGATGCGCACCTGCGGTTCCAGCAGGACGGTGAGCGCGCGGTGCAGCCGCTCGTCGAAGATCGTCTGCAACCGCTGCGCCGTCCGCATGCGCAGCCGCTCGAAATCCGCCTGGGACTCCATGAATTCGGGCCGGAAACTCAACGGATACGGCAGCCGATCCCGGCCCATCGCTTCCATCGCGATGCCGAACGCGAGACCGTCCAGCTGCCAACGCCATTCGGTCATGCCATCGCCTCGCCGGCGCACGGCCGCAGCACGCGCGCTGAATTCGGTTCGCTCATCCGCCGATGACCCCGCCCGGTGGCAGCACCCGCGGCTGCACGCCGAGCAACTCGGTGGTGCGGTCCTGCACGAGATAGTCCGGAATCTTGTGCTCGCTCTCGTCGTCCTCGCCGCGGCGTGCGGCACCCGGCGCGCCCATGCCGGGCATACCGGGACGGCCCGCGGTCGGCGACGCTGCTCGTGCGCCGGGCGTGCCTCCGGGGGCACCTGGCTGCCCCGGCTTGCCGCCCGGGATGCTCTTTCCGGGGCCGCCGGGATTCGATCCCGGACCACCGGGTCCACCCGGGAAGCCCGGCGAACCGGGCGAGCCGGGTCGATTCGGATCGGGTCTGCTGAGCGGGTCCTCCAGATACGACTTCGGCTTGTCCGGCGTCGGCACGCTGCTCTGCGGAACCGTGCTCTGCGGATCGGTGCCCGCCGGATTCGTCCCGGCCGGGGTCGTGCTCTGCGGGTCCGTGCTCGGATCATCCGTTTGCGGCTGATTCGGGTCGTCGCCCGCATTCGGATCGTCAGGAGAGCCGCCGGGATCGTCGGTACCGCGCGGATTGACCGGTCGACCGCCGGGCGGCCAACCGCTGTTGTCGTCCTTCGGCTTGTCACCGGGATTGCCGACCGGATTGAACGGCTCGGGGAGCTTGGGAGTGTGACTGTCGACCTCTTGCGCGCCAGGCACATAGATCCGTTTCATGATCTCGCGAGCGTTCGCCTCGGCCTCGTTCGCGCGATGCTGCGCCAGCTTCAACACACCGTTGCCGGGGATGTGCCCCATGAATTCGTCGAAACCGGAAACGTGCGGCGCGGGCGGGATCGAGATCTTGACCTGATCGAGGTAGCCCTGCAACAGGTCGATGCCGTTGGCGACCTGTTGGAAGCTGGTCGGCAACTTCTTGAACTCGTCGGTGTAGGCGCGGGTGGCTTCCATCGCGGCGTTCGCCGCGCGACCCTTCCAGAGTTGTTCGATGTCCTGGTCGACGCCGGTACGGAACTGACGGACCGCCTCGTCGGCGCGGTCGCGTAGCCGCCGCCAACCGTCCGCGCCGCTGTTGATGTCCGCCTGCGAGACGCCCTTGCCGCCCTCGTGGTCGTTGAGCGCCTTCCAGATCTGCTCGTGCGACCACGTGTCGAAGGGCTCCATGTCCTTCAGCACCGTGGGCGCGCGGTCACCGTACTGACCGTTGAGGGTGTTCCACTCGTTCTGGATGTGGCTCCGGTCGTTCTTCCACTTGTCCTCGCCGGAGTCGCGGAGATTGGTCTCGTTGACCTTGTTCTCGTGGGAGTCGTTCTGCGCGCGGGCGATTCCCGCACCGCCCGCGATGACGCCGATGACCGCTGCCGCGGCGGCGAAGAAGGGCATCAGTTCATCCCTTCGGTGTGGGCGGTCAGTTGGGCGCCTGCGGTTTGGTCGGTTTCTTGCAGTTTGCCGATTGCGGCGGCGTACGTGTCGCGCATGAGTTGGACGACCTCGATGTGCTGCTCTATTCGCTTGACCGCGGAATCATTCGAGTCGTGGGGGGAGCCGCCACCGGCCTTTTGTTCGAATTTCTGCTGTAGCTGCTGTGCCGAAGGCAGGGTGCCATAACCCGTCAGACGGTCGAGCGCTTGGGCATCGGTCCTCAATGTATCGAGCTCTGCCAGAAAGCCTTCACAGCGTTTCCGCAGAGCCTCCCCGATTCCCTCTTCCATCTTGAACTCACCGCTCAGAGCTTGCTGCTTCAGCTGCTGCCAGTGACGTGCCTGGCCGGCCATGTCATCCACCACGGTGCACTCCCCTCAGACGTAAAGGTGGTGTTGAAATGCCCTCTCCTCCGGAAGCCGTCTATTTGGGCAAGAACGGTTCGAGGTCGCGAGCATGCTTGACGGCCAGTTCGCACCGATCGCGCGTAATCGGTTGCGATGACATCCAGCCGACAGAGATTTCGAACAGGCCCTGCTCGGCAGGAACGGTGACGTAGCAGATCAAGCCCTTCGAGTCCGATTTGTCCTGAGATATCAATCCGGGACGCGGCCCTATCGGCGTATCCCTGAGCACTGTGACCTTCGGATTCGAGCGGGTTTCTTCCGGGGTGTGACTCGATGAACCAACCTGGAGGGTGTACGGCAAGTCGGGGGACCGCCAGCCACACATTCGCCACGCGGCCGGGCCGGACGGTGGGTCCGTGA
The DNA here is from genome assembly GCF_900215415.1 of Nocardia amikacinitolerans. NCBI lineage: Bacteria > Bacillati > Actinomycetota > Actinomycetes > Mycobacteriales > Nocardiaceae > Nocardia > Nocardia amikacinitolerans. The sequence goes on from NZ_OBEG01000003.1 coordinate 649,101, forward strand.
TCACTCGTTTCGTAGCTGGATCCACCCCTGTGGCCCGAAGTGCGTCCTCGCCGAGTTCGGTACACGGATTGAAGACCTCGATCTCATCCAGATTCCGAACCGTGGTCGTCGGCGTCGCGGCGGTCCCGCCGACCGTCGACCCGCACCCGGCGGCCAACCCGATGACAGCGGCGGCCGCGGCCGCGGTGCGTAGGACGTCGGCGGTTCGCATAGCTCTCCCTGTCGTCGGCGTCGGGTGATTTCCCCCGTCGTAACTATAAGACGCGGGCAACCGGTCGTCGGTTCCCTCGGATTCCGGCCGCTATCCGACATAGCGGGCGCGCGACCCGCACATTCCTCGGCCCGGTCTCGGAACCAACCGCCCGGGGGCCGGGGTACGGTTGAGCACTGGCATTCGCCGCCCGGCGGATACCCCCGACCCGTCCACAGTGCTCAGGAGTTTGTCCGCGTTGAATGTCGAACCACCGATCCAGGCCAAGCTGCTTCAGCTCGCGGCTGTCGACGCCGAACTGACGCGGATCGCGCATCGGCGCACCGTGCTGCCCGAGCAGCAGGAGGTGGCGCGGTTGGAGGGGGAGCGCAACAAGCACAAGGACGCCGCGGTGGCGGTGGAGATCGTGCTGGACGACCTCGATCGCGACATCCGCAAGCTCGAGGGCGAGATCGAGGCGGTCCGCAAGCGGGAGGAGCGCGACCGCGGCATGCTGACGGCCGGTTCCGTTGGCGCCAAACAGCTTTCGGAGATCCAGCACGAGCTGGGCAGTCTGGAGCGGCGGCGCGGCGTGCTGGAGGACGAGCTGCTGGAGGTGATGGAGCGCCGCGAGGCGTCCGCCTCCGATCACGATCACGCGGGCGCCCGGCTGAGCAAGACCGAAGAGGAGCTCGCCGACGCGCAGCGGCTGCGCGACGAGGCGCTGGCGGATCTGGATGTGGCGCAGGGGCGCTGCGCGGACGAGCGGTCCAATCTGATCGGACTGTTCCCCGCGGAGCTGCTGAGCGCCTACGACAAGCAGAAGGCCGAGCGCGGTGTCGGCGCGGCGCTGCTGCAAGCGCGCAAGTGCGGCGCGTGCCGGATCGAGCTGGACCGCGGCGAGATCGCGCGCATCGCGAAGACGGCGCCCGACGTGGTGGTGCGCTGCCCCGAATGCAACGCGATCTTGGTGCGTACCAAGGAATCCGGTCTGTGACCTGCGGGTCCGATCGTCCGGATGCCGAGGAGGTCCGGTGAGCTACGAGCACGTGATCGTCGAGGCGGACGGTGGTTCGCGAGGCAACCCGGGACCCGCCGGGTACGGCGCGGTCGTCTTCGCTGCCGACCACGTCGCGGTGCTCGCCGAGCGGCGGGAAAGCCTCGGCATCGCCACCAACAATGTCGCGGAATACCGCGGGCTGATCGCGGGCCTGGAGGCCGCCGCGGAGCTGGGCGCGCGCACGGTGGACGTGCGGATGGACTCCAAGCTCGTGATCGAGCAGATGTCGGGCCGCTGGAAGGTCAAGCACGCGGCGATGATCCCGCTGGCGGACCGAGCCCGCCGCCTGGTCGCGGGCTTCGACCGGGTCGGCTTCACCTGGATTCCGCGCGCCCAGAACTCGCATGCCGACCGCCTGGCCAACGAGGCGATGGACGACGCCACCCTGGTCGACGAGGTGCGGGCCGCCCGCGATGCCGGGCACGAGATGCGCGACACTTCTACAGCTGCCCGCGAGCCGGAGCGCCCGGCGCCTGCGCGTGACGCTGCGGGTCGCGCTCGCGTGGAGGCATCTACCGGTTCGGCGCACGACGCGGCAGCTACGGGCGCTGCGGCTGAGCAAGGCCTCGCGAACGGGGCGGCCACCGAAACACAGAGCAGCGAGACCGGGCTCGGAGCCCCACCACGCATCGGAACCCCGGCGTCAGGCACCGTCGACGACGGCACCGAAGCTGCCACCGCTGCAAAGCCTTCCGTTCGAGGATCCGAACAGAACGCCCCCAGTTGGATCGACGAAGTCCGCGCCTCCCGAGTGGACCCCGCGAACACCGACGCCGCCTCCACCGGCCCCGGCTGGACCGGCGCGATGGGCCGCCCGACCCGCCTGCTCCTGCTCCGCCACGGCCAAACCGAACTCTCCGTGCAACGGCGCTATTCGGGCCGCGGCAACCCCCCGCTCACTTCGCTCGGCCGCGAACAGGCCGCGCGCGCCGCGAAAATGCTTGCGGCCAAGGGCGATATCGCCGCGGTTCTGAGCTCGCCGCTCGGCCGGGCGCGGGAGACCGCGGAGGCCGCGGGCGCGGCGTTGAACGTGCCGGTGCGCACGCACGACGGGCTCATCGAGACCGACTTCGGCGCATGGGAAGGCTTGACGTTTCTCGAAGCGGCGCAACGTGATCCGGAGTTGCACGCGCGCTGGCTCGGCGATCCGTCGGTGGCGGCGCCGGGCGGGGAGAGTTTCGACGAGGTGCGCGAACGGATCGAGGCTGTGCGCCGCGACCTTGTCGCGCTGTATCCGGGCAAGAACGTGCTGGTGGTCAGCCACGTGACGCCGATCAAGACGCTGTTGCAGCTGGCGCTCGGGGTGGGACCGTCGCTGCTGTATCGCCTGCATCTGGATCTGGCGTCGCTGTCCATCGCCGAGTTCTACCCGGACGGCGGGTCCTCGGTGCGGCTGGTCAACGACACCTCCTACCTGTCCTGACCGTTCCTTTCCCGACCTGACCGACGCATCGGCGGCCGTCTCCGGGTACGGTGGCGCGGCACACATCGCATTGCGCGCACCGGCCGCTACCCCGACGCTGAGGTAGCCGACAGTCGACCGAGGCCGCGTACTCGGTTCGCTCCGCCGCCGCGCGGAGACATCCGGAACGAGCATCGCGTCACCGTTCTGTCGGTGCGATGCAGCACGATGTGTCGGGTGGGTCGATTCCTCGATCGAAATCGAGTGTCGGCCCGTGTCTTTCGAGAAGGAGAGTTACTGCTGTGAGATTCAGGTGGATGGCGGCCGTGACGGCCGTCGTCGCGGGTGTGGGCGCCGCCGTCTCGGGCGCCGCGCAGGCCGCTCCGGGGAGCGCGGTGCTGGGCGGAAGCTCCGGCCTCGTCTTCGAGAACAACTCCGCGTGCTCGCTCACCGCCATCGGCCACGACAACGCCGGTCGTCTGGTGGGCCTGACCGCGGGCCACTGCGCGCCCGCCGGTTCGCGGCTGGCATCGGAGGCGGCGCTGGATGTCGGCGCGGTCGGTGTGGTCGCCTACTCCGACAACGGGGAGGGGCTGGATTTCGCTGTGCTGCAGTTCGATCCGGCGAAGGTCACGCCGGTTCGCACGGTCGGCGCCACCACGATCAACGGGATCGGCCCGACGCCGGGTCCCGGCACCACCGTGTGCTCCAACGGTCGCACCAGCGGCCCGGGTTGCGGTGTCGTCTGGGGCAACCTGGACGAGACCATCACCCTGAACCAGGCCTGCTCGAAGCCCGGTGACTCCGGCGGCCCTGTGACGGTCGGCGACCGCCTGGTCGGCATGAACCAGGGCAGGCTGACCGGCCTCGCCGGCATCGGCTTCGACGTGCCGTGCACCACCGCGGCCAACCCGATCCACTCACCGGCGTTCTTCGCGCCGATCGACGTGATCCTCGCCGCCGTCAACGCCATCGGCGGCGTCGGCGCCGGATTCCGCCCGATCTGAGTCGTTTCCGGTCGAACCGTTCACCGCCGTGGTCCCGCGCAGGACCGCGGCGGTGAATTCGTCCAGGGGATAGAACAATTCGATGGCGAGCTCGGAGAGCGTCACGTCCGCGGGCGCGCCGAACGTCGCCATGGTGCTGAACATCGCCATCTCCCCGAGCGGCGTCTTGATCCGAACCGGCACCTGGAACGGACCCGTCGGTGCCGCGCGATCCGTCGCCGGATCCGACGGCGCCGGATAGCTCAGCACCTCGTCGTACAGCGCGCGCAGGCGCTCGTCGCCGGTCGCGGCGGCCTGGCGGCCCAGCCGTTCCAGGAACAGCTCCCGCACCTGTGCGGGATTGGCCAGCCGCGCGATCAGACCGTCCGGATGCAGCACCAGCCGGTAGACGTTCGGACGCGGCGTGAGCAGATGCTCAGGAACGCCCGCCGTGAGCACCGACATCGCGGAGTTGCCGGTGACCACATTCCACCACCGGTCCACCACCACCGCGGGGTAGGGCTCGTGCGCGGCGAGCATGGTTGCCACCGCCGAGCGCACCGCGGTCAACTCGGCGTCGTCGAGGTGGGACTCGCGGTACGCGGGTGCGAAACCGGCCGCGAGCAGCAACGTATTGCGTTCTCGCAGCGGCACATCCAGCGCCTCGCACAGTCGGAGCACCATCGCCCTGCTCGGCGCCGCGCGCCCGTTCTCCAGGTAGGACACGTGGCGGGCCGAACTGTCGGCGGCCAGCGCCAGATCCAGTTGGCTCAGCCGCCGCCGCTGCCGCCACTCGCGCAGCAGCGGGCCGATCCGGGAACCGTTCTCCACCTCAGCAGGGTAGCCACATGACCTCCGAGGTTATTGAGACGCTTACCGCGTCCCGGCACCGTGGGTGGCGGAAGCTCGATCGACAGGAGATGGACATGAGTACGGCAGCACTCGCCGCCCCGCCCACCGACCCGTTGCGCACGGCACTGCGTGTCGACGGCTGGAGTACCGGCGCGTTCGGCGTCGTCATGCTTGGCGGAGCGGCCGCGCTGCGCGACCCGCTCGGGCTGCCGACGGCGTGGTCGATTCCGTTCGGGGTCGCGATGGTGGGTGGTGCGCTGGCGCTCCTGCTGATCGCCGGGTATCCGCGGATTCCCGCACGGCACGCGAAGGCGGTCGTCGCGGTGAACACCTTGTCGGCGGTGGGAATGGTGGCGTTGGCGTTCTCCGGGGTGCTCGAGCTGACCGGGTTGGGCGTGCTGTTCGTGCTGATCGGCGCGACCGTGGTCGCCGCCTTCGCCGCGACCGAATACACCGCGTTGCGGCGGGCGGCGCGGTGAGCGCCGACGAGGCCCGATTGCTGGAACTGCTGGACGCGCAGACCGCCGCGTGGGCCGCGGGTGACGGTGTGGCGTTCGCCGCGACGTTCACCGAGGACGCCGACTTCGTCTCGGTCATCGGCGAATTCGTCCGCGGCCGAGCGCGATTGGCCGAGGTCATGCAGCAGGGATTCGACGGCTTCATGAAGGGCACGCGCCTCTCGTCTCCTCGGGAAACCACGATCCGGTTTCCGGCGCCGGATGTGGCCGTGCTGGTCACCAATGGCGTCTGTGTGCTGCGGGATGGCGCGAATACTTGCCGCTCGGAAGACCTTTCGATCCAAACCCGCACCGCCGTGCGCGTGAACGGACAGTGGTTGTTCACGTCCTTCCAGAACACCCGCATCCGATCGGCGCCATGACGCGCGGTCGCGGTGACGGCCCCGTATTCCGTACTGCTCGGCGGTGATCAGGCGAAACCGAGCCATGATTCTCCACCAACTCGGTTGCCTGAGTACCGCTTTCGGCAGAGGTCCGACCGATCGCCTGGATCTACGCCGCGACGGGATCCAGGTCCGTTCCGAGGACCGCGTCCAGTTTCGACAGAAAGCGGGCAAAATGCGGATCGGATTCCGGAACCGCGAATCGGTCGATGTCCCACCACCGTCCACCGTCGAATTCGCGCGGGTCCAGCCGGTACTCACGGGTGCGATCGCCGCGAATCACGTACCAGAGACTCACGTCCTCGTGGCCACCGCCGATTCCGACGGTCGTGGTCACGGTGAGGAACAACGGCGCGGAACCCACCACATCGAACTCGGCGGCGATACCGAGTTCCTCGCCCGCCTCCCGACGGGCCGCGTCGAACGGATGCTCGCCGGGGTCGAGATGACCGCCCATCGGCAGCCAGAGTCCGGCCAGCCGATGGCGCCCGAGGAACACCGCGCGCGACACCGGGTCGACCAGCACCGTGTACGCCACCAGGTGCCGCGGCGGCACCGCCGGTTTCTCCCTGCGGAACACGTCGTCGGTCGACGCCAGCCAGTCCAGCGCCGTCGCGATGTGTTCGCGCTCGAGCTCGTCGCACGGATCGATCCCACGGACGATCTCGGCAACCGCGGCAGTCGCTGCGTTCATGGCCCGCGACTGTAGCGGCGGGCACCGACAAGGCCGCAGACGCCAAACACCGCGCCGAGGACCGCAGCGCGGCGGCCGCGCTCGCGGCGACCGATCTGGTGGATCGCGCGACCGCCCGGGTTCTCGACGCGGCCGAGCACGGCGAGGAGGTGCTGCCCGAACCGGTCGCCGAGCGCGGCCGCGACATCGCCACCGCCGTCCGCGAACGACCACTGCCGTTCGCGCTGGCCGCCCTCGCCGCGCTGCTCATCCTGTGGCGTACGCTGCGTCGTTCACGCTGAGGTGCTCACGGCCGCAGTACCGAGACAAGGAAGTCGGTCTGGTCGTAGACCGCCTGCTCGAAGACGTCGTCGAAGTACACGTCGAAATGCCCGACCGGATAACGCTTCACGACCGCGTGCTTGGTGCGTTCGGCCGCCTTCAGCGCGGGCTTGGCGGGCGCGATCGAATCGTTGTCGGCCACCGCGTAGAACACCGGCATCTTCAACGCCTTGGCGTGCCGTCCGGGCGAATCGAACAGCGCCGGAAAGGCAACGCGCGCTGCGACTTTCGGGTCGTAGGTCTCGCTCTCCTCGGCCAGCCTTCCGAAACCCTCCGGCACATCGGTCGCGCTCATCAGCGCCGCTGACCGCTTGCGCCCGGCCAGCCGAATCCGGACCGGCTTGCGCCGCAGCGGCCCGATCAGCAGATCGGTGGCGGCGATGGTGGCGACCTTGGTCATGCTGATCGGCCCCTTCGCCCATGCCGAAGCCCACCCGCTGGTGAACGGCACTTGAGCGACCACGGCGGCGATGTAATCGTCCTCCGGCGCCACCGTCAGCACGTGACCGCCGCCGAACGACGTGCCCCACAACGCGATTCGGGTCTTGTCGATGCCGCGCAGGGTGCGCGCGTACGCGATGGCCGACCGCCAGTCCTCCCGCTGTCGCGCGATGTGCAGCAGCTGGCGCGGATCACCTTGGCTCGCACCGAAATGTCGGTAGTCGAACACGAGCACGGCCATGCCCGCCGCGGCGAATCGTCGGGCGTACCTGTCCAATCCCATGTCCCGCGTGCCCCCCAGACCGTGCCCCATCACCACGAGTGGACGGGGCTTGGGGACGCCTGCGGGGGGATACAGCCAGGCGGCGCATTGCTGGCCACCTGAGGGAAAACTGACCTCGAGACGTTCCATGACGTCTAACCGTACTGGCGCGAGCGGCCGCTCACCTGCCGGGGAGTATCCTGGCACGCGCGGACGAGTTGGTCGGGCGGCCGCGGCGATGGGAACGGGCACTCCGGTGCCGCCGCCCGTCGCCGAGGAAAGTCCGGACTCCACAGAGCAGGGCGGTTGCTAACGGCAACCCGGGGTGACCCGCGGGACAGTGCCACAGAAAACAGACCGCCCGTGTCCCTTCGGGGACGCGCGGTGAGGGTGAAACGGTGCGGTAAGAGCGCACCAGCGCCCCGGGTGACCGGGGCGGCTCGGTAAACCCCGCCCGGAGCAAGGTCGAAGGTCGCACTCCTCGGAGTGCGGCTGCGCAGGCGTTCGAGGGTTGCTCGCCCGAGCCTGCGGGTGGGCCGCTCGAGGCACCCGGCGACGGTGTGCCCAGATGGATGGTCGCCGCCCGGTGCGAACCGGGAACAGGATCCGGCTTACAGACCAACTCGTCCGCCCCACGCCCGGCATCGAGGTGTGCCGAGCCCGCGAGGATCGGCGCCGAAAGAACGAGAGTCGAACCGCCGGATGCGGGCCGCGCACCGAGGCACCCGGCCCGCATCGGCGGCGTGGTTCAGCAGAGGTACTTTGCCGTGGTGAAGATGGCCTGCGCTTCTTCCTTGCTCGCGGCGGTCTGGCCGGACTTGGAGCGGTCGACGGTGGACTGCACGATGGCGTCCTCGGCCTTGCCGTCCTTGATGTCCTTGCAGGTCGCGGTGAAGATCTCCGCGATCTGCGCGTCGCTGCGGCCCTCGGCCAGCTTCGGGAAGGCGCTGCGGTAGCTCACCACGAACATGCCTGCCTTGGCGCTGTCGGGCACGGCGGCGCCGCTTGGCTGGGTGGCGGGGGAGGTGGAGGTGGACGACGCCGTCGCGGTGTCCTTGTCGTCGCTGCTGCAACCCGCGATGAGCAGGGCGAACAGGGTGGTGCTTACCGCGATCGCGGCGGAAGTTCTTCTCACGGTGCCGGATGCTAGCGGCACCGGACGAAAGTCGCCTTCCGTGAGGTTAACGGAAGGCGACCGTCGTGTGGCGTTCTCTGTGAGATCAGGTGGGATCGACCATGAAGACCTGCGCCCAGTATGCGGCCTGCTCCGGGCCGAGCAGCGGCATCAGGTAGTCGAAGATGATCGATGACATCAGTGCATAACTCCCAATTGTCGACGTACGGGGTCACTTCGGAATGGGCGGTTGGATCACGGCCCGCACCGGCCCCGAACAGTAGCAGTCGCGCGCGACACGACGGGTGCGGCCGGGCGATTCGTACGGAACTGGCCTAAAGGTGACCGACGTCATACAGTAGTCGCCGTTGGCAGGCCCGATGCCGGGCAGCAGCGGGCCGATTCATTCTTCGATTGCGGAAGCAGGTCTCAACTCTATGCGGGTAGTTCGTTCACTGGTCGCCGGCGCGCTCATCGCCGGGGCCGCATCGGTTTTCGCCGCGCTGGGCGCCGGGTCCGCCAACGCGGTCGCGGTGACTCCGCTTCCCGGCGGGGTGCAGGTCGATCTCAGCCCTGCCGACACCAAGTGGGTGGCCGACAACAACTTCGGCCGCACGCTCGCCGGTCTTCCGCACCCGTCGGCGGCGTCCTTCGGTGAGGCGCTCGACGCCGCGGCCGATCTGTCGTCGACCTACCCCACCGGGCGGGTGACGTTCACGGTGTTCGGTCCGTTCAACGAGCTGAACGGCACGATGCTGGCACTGCAGTAACGTATTTCTACGTGGAACTGCACCAGCGGATCATCTCGGCGCCGGTCGATTTCGGCGCCATCCGATCCGAATTCGGTCTGGCCTCGGCGTACCCCGCCGAGGCCACCGTGGAAGCCCGCGGCGCGGTGGACGCGTTCGCGGGCGACCGGATCGATCGCACCGACATCGAGCTGGTGACGATCGACCCGCCGGGCGCCATGGATCTCGACCAGGCCCTCCACCTGGAGCGCACCGCCTCCGGCTTCACACTGCACTACGCGATCGCCGACGTCGGCGCCGTGATCGCCCCCGACGGCGCGCTCGCCAGAGAATCCGGCGCGCGGGGCCAGACCTTCTATCTCCCGGACGGCACGGTGCCGTTGCATCCGCCCGTCCTCTCCGAGGGCACTGCGAGCCTGCTGCCCGAGCAGACCAGGCCGGCGGCCCTGTGGACCATCGAACTCGACGAGAACGCCGAACCGCTGACCTACTCGGTGGTGCGCGCGACCGTCCGCTCCCGCGCCCGACTCGACTACGCGGGCGTCCAAGCCGCCGCCGACGCGGGCGCCCTGCACCCCTCGATCGCGGCCCTGCCGGAATTCGGCACGCGGCGCATCGAGGCCGGACTCGCCCGCGGCGCGATCGGGCTGCGGCTGCCCTCGCAGAGCGTCATCCGCGACGACGCGAACGACGGCCATTGGCGGCTCGTCGTCGAGCCGCGCACCGCGGCAGACGACTGGAACGAGCAGGTCTCCCTGCTGACCGGCATGTGCGCGGCACGCATCATGCTGGATGGCGCCGACGCCGACGGGCAGCGGATCGGCCTGCTGCGCACCATGCCGCCGCCCACCGAATCCGCCATCGCGTCCATGCGCCGCACCGCCGCCGCGCTGGCCGTGGACTGGCCAGCGGATCAGCCGGTCGGCCGCATGCTGGCCGGGCTCGATCCCAATACCCCCGCCGCCCTCGTGCTCATGTCGGAGGCCACCGGCCTGCTGCGCGGCGCCGCGTACACGGTGGTGAACGGGTCGCCGCCGGAGGTACTGGCGCACAGCGGGATCGGTGCGCCCTACGCGCACGTGACGGCTCCGCTGCGCCGCCTCGCCGACCGCTTCGCCACCGAGATCTGCCTGGCCCACTGCGCGGGAACCCCGGTGCCGCAATGGGTTCGGGACGGACTCGCGCCGACCGCCGACACCATGAAGCGCACCGACGGCGTCTCCGGCAAAGTGGACCGCGCCTGCATCGACCTCACCGAGGCCAGCCTGCTCGCCCAACGCCTCGACGCCGTGTTCGACGCGGTCGTCGTCCGCGAGGCCAACGGCAACCGACCCGCGGAGGTCTTCATCGCCGATCCCCCGGTGCTCGGACCCTGCACCGGCAGCCCGAAGGAAGGCGCGTCCGTCCGCGTGCGGCTCGTCTCCGCCGACCCGGTCACCCGCAAGGTCGGCTTCGCCTTCCCCGCCTGACTTCTCGAGTCGCAACGTCACCAGAGGCTGGTCGAAAGGGCCTCGGCTGTTTCGGGGTAGCGGGACAGGGCGCGGTCGGCCGCGGCGTTCTCCGCCACGGTGAGACGGCGGTAGACGTTCACGTCCTCGCCCGCCGCTTCGGCCTCCGCCGCGCGCTCGATGATCGCTTCTCCGGATTCGACCGCGTCGCGGTGGTCGCCGAGCACGGTTTGCAGGCGCTTGGCTCGATGGCCGAGATCGGCGGCGGACTCGCCGATGACCTGTTCGGCGGCCTCGCAGGAATAGCGTAAACGCTTGGCGCTCTTGCGGATATCGTGCAGCGCCTCGATGCGCTCCGGACCTGGCACCGTCGGCTCGTGCCGGATCAGCGCCGCCACCCGTTCGTGGTCGCGCAGCAGCACGACGCCGAAGAAGTCGACGGCGGGCGCGGCGGCGCGGGCTGGGCGCAGCGGTGGGTCGGTGCGCCAGCGGGTCAGTCGCTCACGCAGCGCGCGATAGCGGTCGGTGTCGAGTGCGGTGAGCACCTCGGCGTGCGCGGCGTCGTAGCGTGCGCGTTCGGCGCCGACGAGGCGCTCGGCGACCACGTCCGGCACGTCCTCGCCCTGATCGTCGAGCAGGTCGGCGAAGCGGTCGGCCCGCACTTCCGCGTCGCGGGCGACGCCGAGCAGCGTGGCAAGCCACTTCAGCTCCGCGCCGATCTCGGCCGCCGGAGCCTTCTCGAACAAGCCGCGATAGGAGCGAAGCACGCTGCGCAGCCGCCGGGTCGCGACCCGCATCTGGTGCACCGAATCCGATGCGTCCGCGCGCACCTCGGGCTCGGCGGCCAGCAATCGGTCGATGTCGTCGCGCAGGGCGGCGATCAGGGCTTCTCCGGCAACGACCGCCACGGCTCAGCCCACCTTCGCGAAGCCGTCGGTGGCGCGCACCAACCGGTCGACGATGCCGGGTTCGTTGGCCGCGTGCCCCGCGTCGTCGACGATGTGCAACTGCGAGCCCGGCCAGGCGCGGTGCAGATCCCAGGCGCTCACGGCCGGGCAGACGATGTCGTGGCGACCCTGCACGATGACGACCGGCAGGTGCGAGATGGCGCCGACATCGCGCAGCAGCTGTCCTTCCTCCAGGAAACCGCCGTGCCGGAAGTAGTGGTTCTCGATGCGCGCGAACGCCAGCGCGAACCGCGGCTCGCCGGTCTCGGCGACCCGATCCGGGTGCGGCAGCAGCGAACTGGTGGAACCCTCCCACACCGACCACGCGATCGCGGCGGCCGTCGCCACCTCGGGATCGGGGGAGTGCAGCAGCCGGTGATAGGCCTCGACCAGATCACCGTCGCGCTCGGCCTCCGGCACCGGCGCGAGGAACTTCTCCCACTCGTCCGGGTAGACGTTGCCCGCCGCGCCGTTGTAGTACCAGTCGATCTCCTTGCGCCGCAACAGGAAAATGCCACGCAGCACCAGTTCGGTGACCCGCTCCGGATGCTTCTGCGCGTACGCGAGCGCCAGCGTGGAGCCCCACGAGCCGCCGAACACCTGCCAGCGCTCGACGCCGAGATGCGCACGCAGCGCCTCGATGTCGGCGACCAGGTGCCAGGTCGTGTTGTGCGCGAGATCGGCGCCGTCGGCGAGGTGCGGGGTGGACCGCCCGCAGCCGCGCTGGTCGAACAGCACGATGCGGTAGGCCGACGGGTCGAAGAACTGCCGGTGGTACGGCGCGGTGCCGCCGCCCGGGCCGCCGTGCAGGAACACCACCGGCTTGCCCTCGGGATTGCCGCTGACCTCCCAGTACACCGACTGCCCTTCGCCGACGTCGAGCATGCCCGACTCGTACGGCTCGATCGGGGGATACAGGGTGCGCATCACAGGCCGACGATGATCGAGGCCAGGTCCGGCGTCTGTAGCGCCTCGATGGCCTGTTGACGGACGTCCGGGCAGCTCTTGGTGGTGACGGTGTCGACGACGGCCTTGTTGCCGAGCACGTCGATGCCGTTCTGTAGACCCCACGGGTGCACGATCAGGTTGAGGCCGACCCGCCCCAGCGTCGGCCCCTGCACCCGGAAGTTGGACAGCTCGGGCCGGATCGCGTCGCACAACTGGGTGGCGGCGGCGTCGGTGACCGTCGGCGTCGGCTTCTGGGTGCCGGTGGCCTGGGCGGTCGTGGTCGCCGACGTTGGCGCCGAGGTGGTCGATCCCGTGCTACCGGTGGGCTCGGGGTTCCCGTTCGTCCCGCACGCGGCCAGTGTCGCGGCGGCGAACGCGGCGACCGCCAGCGAGGTGCTGCGGAAAATCCAACGGCTGTGCGGCATCGGTACCTCTGCTCGTGTCGAGAATGTCGGCATCGAGTCTGCCATTGTTCGCGGCCCGCGGCCCGCACCGCTCGTTCCACGCCTCGCGGCGTGACGACGAATCGAGCGGCGCGGCAGGTACGCCGCGGCGCTCGTCCGGTCGATCAGAAGCTGTGCTCGGGTCCGGGGAACGTTCCTCGGCGCACCTCGTCGGCGTAAGCCGCTGCCGCCGAGCGCAATTGGTCGCCGACCTCGGCGAAGCGCTTGACGAACTTGGCGGTCTTGCCGCTGGTGTAACCCGCCATGTCCTGCCAGACCAGCACCTGGGCGTCGCAGTCGGCGCCCGCGCCGATACCGACGGTCGGGATGGTCAGCTTGCGGGTGACCTGCCCGGCCAGCTCGGCGGGAACCATCTCCATGACCACGGAGAACGCGCCCGCCTCCTGCACCGCGATGGCGTCGGCGATGAGCTGCTCGGCGCCGTCGCCGCGGCCCTGCACCCGGAAACCGCCGAGGGTGTTCACGCTCTGCGGTGTGAAGCCGATGTGCGCCATCACCGGGATACCCGCCGCGGTGATCAGCGCGATCTGCTCGGCGACTCGCTCGCCGCCCTCGAGCTTCACCGCGTGCGCGCCGCCCTCCTTCATGAACCGCGTCGCCGTCGCCAGCGCCTGCTGCGGGGAGGACTCGTAGGTGCCGAACGGCAGATCGGCCACCACCAGCGCGTGCGGCGCGCCGCGCGCCACGCCGCGCACCAGCGGGATCAGCTCGTCCACGGTGATGGGCACCGTGGTGTCGTAGCCGTACACTACGTTGGCGGCCGAGTCGCCGACCAGCAGTACGGGGATGCCCGCCTCTTCGAACAGGCGGGCGGAGGAGTAGTCGTAGGCGGTGAGCATCGCCCAGCGCTCACCGTCGGCCTTCATCTGCTGAAGGTGGGGGACACGCGTCTTGCGCCGCGCCTTCTTGGTCTCGGCCTGAGCCGCGCCGTAGGCAGGGGTTTCCGCATCGGATACGGACATCATCGTCCCTTTCGTATCGTCGCCTCGAGGCCCTGGCCGGGTCCCCGGGTTTTCTGACGGTTCCAGTGTGCCACCCGCCTCCACGCTCGCTTAAGGGCGTCGTTCGGTGCGATTGCTCACAGCTACGGGCACCTGACGCGACCCGCCGCACAGCACCCCGACGGCGTCCTGACGACTTCGCAAAGGTTCCCTGCGCTTCGCAGGCGCTGCACCCTCTGCGAAGCGTGCGAAAGGTTTGCGAGGGCGGTGGCGCTGCCGTCGGGCGGGTGGGGGAGGGACCGCTCGGCAAACCATTGCTGGCAGGATCGAAGTATGGGATTGCGGCGTGGGCGTGGCGTGCTGGTGGCGGCGGTGCTGAGCATGGTCGCGGCCGGGTGCGCGATCGAGCGGGCGCAGCCGCAGGGGCCGATGCCCGCACCGCAGGCCGGGTTGGAGCGGTTCTACGGGCAGACGCCGGAGTGGGGGGAGTGCCTGGAATTCGCGGGGCCGGGTGATCGGTTCCCGCCGAACGCGCAGTGCACGCGGATCACGGTGCCGGTCGACTACGCGGATCCGGCGGGGCCGACGGCGCAGATCGCGTTGAGCAGGGTGCCCGCGTCGGGGGCGAAGATCGGTTCGCTGCTGATGAATCCTGGCGGGCCCGGGGTGTCGGGGTTGTCGATGGCGAGCCTCGCGAACAGGACGCCACTGTCGGAGCGCTTCGACCGGGTCGGGTTCGATCCGCGCGGTGTCGGCGCGTCGACGCCCGCGATCGCGTGCCTGACGCCGCAGGAGAACGACGCCGAGCGCGCCGAGCGCCCCGAGGACAACACGCCCGAGGGGATCGCCGCCGCGGAGGCGGAGAACAAGGAGTACGCGGACAAGTGCGTCGAGCGCACCGGTGACGAGCTGCTCGCGCACGTCGGCACCCGCGAGGTCGTCCAGGACATGGACGTGATCAGGGCGGTGCTCGGCGACCCGAAGCTGACCTACCTGGGCTATTCGTACGGCACCAAGCTCGGGTCGCTGTACGCGGAGAAGTACCCGGACCGGGTGCGGGCGCTGGTGCTGGACGGCGCCGTCGACTCCTCGCAGGATCCGGTCCAGGAGTCGCTGCGCCAGGCGGCGGGCTTCCAGACCGCGTTCGACGCCTACGCCCAGGCCTGCGCGAAGGAGCCGGACTGCCCGCTTGGCACCGACCCGGCCCAGGCCGTGGCTCGTTTCCGCGAGCTGGTCAACCCGCTGTGGGACCGGCCCGCCGAGACGACCGACCCGCGCGGCCTCAGCTACAACGACGCCATGACCGGCGTCACCCAGACGCTCTACTCCGACGACCTGTGGCAGGTGCTGACCCTCGGCCTCGACGAACTGCGCGACGGCCGCGGTGACACCCTCCTGCAGCTGGCCGACATGTACGACGGCCGCCGCGACGACGGCACCTACAACAACACCCAGGACGCGTTCAACGCCATCCGCTGCGTCGACGATCCGCGGGTGACCGATCCGGCGGTGGCGGCCCGTCAGGACACCGAGTACCGCAAGGCCGCCCCCTTCCTCGACGACGGACGCGGCACCGGACAGGCCCCGCTGGAACTGTGCTCGACCTGGCCGGTGCCCAACAGCGGCAACCCGCACCGGATCGCCGTCGAAGGTCTGCCGAAGGTCGTGGTGGTGTCGACGACCGACGACCCGGCCACGCCGTACCAGGCGGGGGTCGACCTGGCCGCCCAGCTGGACGCCGCGCTGATCACCTTCACCGGCAACCGCCACACCGCCGCGCTGGTGGCGGGCAACCAGTGTCTGGACGACGCGGTGATCACGTACCTGGTCGATCTGAAACTCCCCGAGCCCGGCCTGACCTGCTGAACGTCAAGGCGACTTGCCGCCGGACTCGACTGCCCCTCAGCGTCCGCCGCGACGTCGCGCGCGGCGTGCTGTGCGAACGGAATCGGAGGTCGTGCGAATTCCGCTGGGCCGGCCGGCGTTGTCCCGACGGCAATTCCGGAACGATCCGCGGCGGCGGATCCGACGCATGCGGAATCGCAGGGGACCACTCGCCGACCGGTCCGGACGGTGGTGAACTTCGTTCCGAACAGCCCCTCGCGGACCCGAAACGCAATCCCGAGGCCGTACGTAACACGGATTTAACGCCAGGTGCTTACGCTCGCGGACATGGATCGCCAGAAGGAATTCGTGCTGCGGACGCTCGAAGAGCGGGACATCCGCTTCGTGCGTCTCTGGTTCACCGACGTCTTGGGCTACCTGAAGTCCGTCGCCATCGCTCCCGCCGAGCTCGAGGGCGCCTTCGAGGAGGGTATCGGCTTCGACGGCTCGGCCATCGAGGGCTTCGCCCGGGTGTCGGAGGCCGACATGGTCGCGCGCCCGGATCCTTCCACGTTCCAGGTGCTGCCGTGGGCCACCAGCAAGGGCCATCAGCACTCCGCGCGCATGTTCTGCGACATCACCATGCCCGACGGCTCGCCGTCCTGGGCCGACCCGCGCCACGTGCTGCGGCGGCAGCTGAACAAGGCGGGCGATGTCGGGTTCAGCTGCTACGTGCACCCGGAGATCGAGTTCTTCCTGCTGAAGAACGGCCCGCGGGACGGAAGCCCGCCCGAGCCCGCCGACTCCGGTGGCTTCTTCGACCAGGCCGTGCACGACTCGGCCCCGAACTTCCGGCGCCACGCGATCGATGCGCTGGAGTCGATGGGCATCTCGGTGGAGTTCAGCCACCACGAGGGCGCGCCGGGTCAGCAGGAGATCGACCTGCGCTACGCCGACGCGCTGTCCATGGCCGACAACGTGATGACCTTCCGCTACCTGATCAAGGAAGTGGCCATCGACGAGGGCGTGCGCGCCACCTTCATGCCCAAGCCGTTCGCGCAGTACCCGGGCTCGGCGATGCACACGCACATGAGCCTGTTCGAGGGCGAGAACAACGCCTTCGCCGATCCGGACGACCCGATCAACCTCTCCGAGACCGCCCGCGCGTTCATCGCGGGCATCCTGGAGCACGCGCCCGAGATCAGTGCGATCACCAACCAGTGGGTGAACTCCTACAAGCGGCTCATCCACGGCGGCGAAGCCCCGACGGCGGCCTCCTGGGGCCGGTCGAACCGCTCCGCGCTGGTGCGCGTGCCGATGTACACGCCGAACAAGTCGTCCTCGCGGCGCGTCGAGATCCGCAGCCCAGATTCCGCCTGCAACCCCTACCTGGCGTTCGCGGTGCTGCTCGCCGCGGGTATGCGCGGCATCGAGAAGGGCTACAACCTGCCGCCGGAGGCCGAGGACGACGTGTGGGCGTTGACCACCGCCGAGCGCCGCGCGATGGGCTTCCGCGAGCTGCCGGGCACCCTGGACGAGGCGTTGCAGGCGATGGAGCGCTCGGAGCTGGTCGCCGAAACCCTCGGCGAGCACGTCTTCGACTTCTTCCTGCGCAACAAGCGCCGGGAGTGGGCCGACTACCGCAGCCAGGTGACCCCGTTCGAGCTCAGGGAGTACCTCGGACTGTGACGTGGACGCGCGGCCGGGCCATGTAGTTTAAGACTATGGTCCGGCCACCGTCTGCGCGCTCTGCTGTTCCCGGTGTCGGTCGGCTCGGCTTGCTCGAGCCGACGGCCGCAGCCTCGCTGCGCGAATTGGGCTGGGACAACGTCGAAAGTATCCCGGTCCTCTGGTCGTTGTCCAGGGCGCCCGACGCCGACCTCGCGCTGAGCACCCTCATGCGCCTCCGCGAAGGGCTCGGAAGCGACTGGGCCGCAGTGGATTCCGCGCTGCGCACCGATAAGTCCTTGCGCGGCAGGCTGTTCGCGCTGCTCGGCTCGTCGAGCGCCTTCGGCGACCACATGGTGGCCGAGCCCGCCTCGTGGCAGTTGCTGCGCCGCCCGGAGCTGCCCAAGCGCGAGGATGTCCTCGCGGATCTGCTCGACGCCGTCGACGCGGTGCCCGAGGAGGGGCCGAACGCAGGCCCCATGTTGTACAGGGCGGGGATCGCCGGTCCTGAAGCGGTGGCGCTGCTGCGCAGGCGCTACCGCGACCAGCTGATGCTGCTCGCCGCGCTGGATCTGGCCGCCACCGTCGAGAACGAGCCGGTGCTGCCGTACCAGACAGTCGGCAGTCATCTCACCGACCTGGCCGACGCGGCGCTCACCGCTGCGCTCGCGGTCGCGGTCGCGCGGGTATGCAAGGACGGGCCGTGCCCGGTCCGGCTCGCCGTGATCGCGATGGGCAAAAGCGGTGCGTGCGAACTGAATTACGTCAGCGACGTGGACGTGGTGTTCGTCGCCGAACCCGCCGACGCCACCGCGACCAGGTTGGCCGCCGAGACGATGAGCGTGGGCAGTCTGGCCTTCTTCGAGGTGGACGCGGCGCTGCGCCCGGAGGGCAAGCAGGGCGCGCTGGTGCGCACCCTGGAATCGCATATCGCCTACTACAAGCGATGGGCGCGCACCTGGGAGTTCCAGGCGCTGTTGAAGAACCGGCCGATGACCGGCGACCTCGAACTCGGGCACCAGTACCGGGACGCGGTGATGCCGATGGTATGGACCGCCTCGGAGCGGCCCGATTTCGTCGCCGACGTGCAGGCGATGCGCCGCCGCGTGGAAGACCTGGTGCCAGCCGACCTGCGCGAGCGCGAATTGAAGCTCGGCCACGGCAGCCTGCGCGACGTCGAATTCGCCGTGCAGCTACTGCAATTGGTGCACGGCAGGGTGGACGAGTCGCTGCACGTGCAGGGCACCGTCGAGGCGCTGACCGCGCTCGCCGCCGGCGGATACGTCGGCAGGGACGACGCCGCGAACCTCACCGCCTCCTACGAATTCCTGCGCCTGCTCGAGCATCGCCTCCAGTTGCAACGGCTCAAGCGCACCCACACGCTGCCCGCGGCCGACGACGAGGAGGGCATGCGCTGGCTGGCCCGCGCCGCGCACATCCGTCCCGACGGCAGGCAGGACGCGGTCGGCGTGCTCGCCTCCGAGATCCGCCGAAATGCCGTGCGGGTGCGGCGTTTACACGCGAAGCTGTTCTACCGTCCGCTGCTCGACGCGGTCGCGCGGATGGACTCCGACGCGCTGCGGCTGAGCCCGGACGCCGCCATCCGGCAGCTGGCCGCGCTCGGTTACGCGGCCCCGGAGAACGCGCTCGGCCACCTCAAGGCGCTCACCGGCGGGGTCTCCCGCAAGGGACGCATCCAGGCGCTGCTGCTGCCCACCCTGCTCGAATGGCTCGGCGACACACCGAATCCCGACGCGGGCCTGCTCGCCTACCGCCGGGTGTCGGAAGGGCTGGACGACCAGATCTGGTTCCTGCGCGAACTGCGCGACGAGGGCGCGATCGCGCAGCGGCTGATGATCGTGCTCGGTTCCTCGGAGTACCTGCCGGATCTGCTGATCAACGCGCCGGAAACGATCCGCATGTACGCCGACGGTCCCGGTGGGTCGCTGCTGCTCGGACCGCAGCCGGAGGACGTCGCGCGCGGTATCCTCACCGCGGCGGCCCGCTACGAGGATCCGAAACGCGCTGTGGCGGCGGCCCGTTCGCTGCGCCGCCACGAACTGGCCAGGGTGGCCTCGGCGGATCTGCTCGGCATGCTCGAGGTGCCGGAGGTCTGCCGCGCCCTGTCGTCGGTGTGGGTCGCGGTGCTGGAAGCCGCGCTGGCGGCGGTGATCCGGGCGAGCGAGGCGGAGACCGGTGCGCCAGCGCCCGCCGATTTCGCCGTGATCGGCATGGGCAGGCTCGGCGGCATGGAACTCGGCTACGGCTCCGACGCCGATGTGCTGTTCGTCTGCGATCCGCGTCCGGGCGAGGACGAGACCAAGGCCGTCAAATGGGCGATCGGCATCGCCGAGAAGGTGCAGCGCATGCTCGGCGCGCCGAGCACCGACCCGCCCCTGCACGTCGACGCGGGTCTGCGTCCGGAGGGCCGCAACGGCGCGCTGGTCCGCACCCTCGCCGCCTATCGCGCCTACTACGAGCAGTGGGCGCAGCCCTGGGAGGTGCAGGCGCTGCTGCGGGCCCACCAGATCGCGGGCGATCAGGACCTCGGGTTGCGGTTCCTGCACGTCATCGACAAGGTTCGCTACCCGATCGGCGGCGTCTCGGCCGAGGCGGTGCGCGAGATCCGCCGCATCAAGGCCAGGGTCGACTCCGAACGCCTGCCCCGCGGCGCCAACCCCGCGACGCACACCAAGCTGGGACGCGGCGGTCTGGCCGACATCGAATGGACCGTGCAGCTCATGCAGCTGCGCCACGCCCACGAGGTGCCCGCGCTGCACAACACCTCCACGCTGCAATCGCTCGACGTCATCGAGGAGACCAAGCTGCTCGACGCCGAGGACGTGGCGCTGTTGCGCGACGCCTGGCTCACCGCGACCAAGGCGCGCAATGCGCTGGTTCTGGTGCGCGGCAAGGCGACCGATCAATTGCCGGGCCCCGGTCGTCTGCTCTCGGCGGTCGCGCGGGTCGCGGGTTGGCGCAACGACGACGGCAGCGAGTTCCTGGACAACTACATGCGGGTGACGCGACGGGCGAAAGCGGTGGTCGAGCGGGTTTTCGGGGCGTGACGCGATCAGTCGCCGACGTGCTGCATGTGGCAGACGAAATCGCGCAGGGCCTTCCGATCCTCCTCCGGTCCCTGCCGTCCGCCCTCGACGGTGACCGTCACCCGGCTGCCCGCCTTCATCGGCAGCTCGTCCCACGCCACCGGCAGGACCAGCGCGTGCACGTCGCGCCCGCCGCAGCTGACGGTGATGCGTGAGGTGTAGCGGCCCGCGATGTCCGCGAGTTCCTGGGCTTCGTCGGCGGACAGCGGCCCGACGGCCGTGAATTCTTCGACGTACATCTCCAGCCCCTTTCCGCGGAATCTGCCGCCAAGTGTAGGAAGTGTGCGGATCCTGTGGCGTTATGCGGCGCGAAAGGTTTCTCCAGGAAAACTTGCTTAGTGTCGACCGCATGCGTGTATGGGTGAACCGGGTGCTGCTCGGTCTCGGGTGGTGCGCCCTCGTCGTCGGACTCGTGGGCATCGTCTTGTACTTCAGCAGTTGGCAGCGGCAGTTGCCGGTGCTGGTCGCCTCTGGGGCGTCGTATCTGATGCTCGGCGCGATCGTGGGACTGCTGCTGTTCGTCGTGGCACGCGGGTGGCGCAGCGCGGCCGCCGCGGGTGTCGTCGTGATGGGGGTGTTGTGGACGCAGCTGCCACTCTTCGTGCCGGACGGACGAGCGGCCAGCGGTCCGGAGATTCGACTGCTCCAGTCGAATCTGCTGTTCGGTGGCGCCGACCTGCCCGTGGTGGTGCGTGAGGTGCGCGAGCGCCGCGTCGACGTGCTCACCCTCGAGGAGCTGACACCGGAATCGGCCGCGCGGCTGACCACCGAACTGGCCGGCGATCTCCCGTACCACTACCTGGAACCCGGGAAATGGGGCGCGGGCACCGGCATCTTCAGCCGATACCCGTTGCGCGACACCAGGAAATACGACGGCTTCGTCATGAACAACCTCTCGGCGATCATGGAGCACCCGCAGCGCGGCCCCGTCGCCGTCTACGCCTTCCACCCGATGCCGCCACCGCTGGACTTCGCGGCGTGGAGCGCGGAGATGCACCGCGTCCGCGAAATCCTCGACGCCCAAACCGGTCCGGCCGTCGTCGGCGCGGATTTCAATGCGACACGGGATCATTCGGCCTTCCGCGACCTGGTGCGCGGCCGGTTCGATTCCGCCGCCGACCTCGCGGGCGCGGGTCCGCTGCCGACCTATCCCACCGACCGGGCTTGGGGACCGGTGATCGGAATCGACCACATTCTCGTCGCGGGCGGCACCGCCGAGGAAATGGAAAGCCTCTCGATCCCCGGATCGGACCACCGCGCGGTCTTCGCGGTGCTGCGCCTCGACGCCTGACCACCTGGCTGCCGTTCCCACACACCGTCTGCACGCCTCACATAGGCACCGCCTGTGTGCGGCGTGCAGACGGTGTGTGGCGACGCACGAGTTCGCGCCTCGAGGGTGCGGGGCACGCGTGAGTTCATGGCGCGCAAGGCGATACGCGCGAACGAGAGTCAGCGATTACCATGTGAACGCTCGACCGGCGGTGTGGGTAGACCACCGTCCGGCGGCGGCGCGGGCGGGTGCCCGCGCGGGACCGGGGAGGAAGACCTGATGAGGACCAAACGGCTGCGGTTCGCGGCTATCGCGGTGCTGGTGGCGATCGGCGCGACGCTCGCGGGCTGCGGGAGTTCGCAGACCACGACGAGCTCGGAGAACGCCGCCGCCACCGATCCGAACAACCCGTGGATGCTGGCAGGCGCGGCAAGCAACACCGGCCCGAGCGGTCCGCGTCCCGGCGTCCCCGACACGACGTTGACCGCGGAGAACGGCGACGGCGGACCGGTCGACCAGCTCGCCCTCAATGCCATCGCCGACATCGAGGAGTTCTGGAAAGCCGAGTACGCCAAGACTTTTCCCGGCACCTTCGAGCCGGTCAACAAGTACATCTCCTGGGACGCGCGCGCACCCAAGGAGCAGTCGGTGAAGTTCTGCAAGACAGACACCCACAAGCTGGTCAACGCCGCCTACTGCGGGCTCGACCACACCATCGGCTGGGACCGCAGGGTGCTGCTGCCGCTGCTGGAGGACAAGTACGGTCCGATGTCGGTGGTGATGGTGCTCGCGCACGAGTACGGCCACGCCATCCAGGGGCAGGCCAAGATCGCCGGGCTGTTCACCGGCGGGCTGGTCAAGGAGCAGCAGGCCGACTGCCTGGCCGGTGTGTTCCTGCGGCACGTCGCCGAGGGCGACTCGCCGCACTTCACCATGAACATGACCGACGGATTGGACGGCGTGCTCGGCGCCACCATCGCCGTGCGCGACACCGATCCCAGCGACCCCGACAACGTGCACGGTTCGGCGTTCGAGCGGGTGACCGCCGTGCAGCTCGGCTACACCGACGGCGCGGAGGCGTGCAAGAGGATCGACAGGAAAGAGATCGAGCAGCGCCGCGGCGGTCTGCCGGTGACCTTCGAGGTGGACGACGAGGAGAGCCAGCAGCTCCCGGTCGACCAGGCCTCGCTGACCAGCGTGAGCCAGGCGCTGCTGAAGAACTTCCCGATCGCCGACGCGCCGCAGTTCGACTACACCGGCGTGGTGCGCAACTGCTCGAAGGTCACCACCACCGAACCGGTGTCGTACTGCCCGAGCTCGAACAAGATCGGCACCGACATTCCGGAACTGGCCGAGCGCGGCGGTCCGCTCGACGGTGACGACGAGCCGTTGTCGGCCGTCGTGCAGGGCGATTACAACGCCTTCGTGGTGTTCGTCTCCCGCTACATGCTCGCCGTTCAGCAGGATCGCAAGCTCTCGCTGACCGGCGCGGAGACCGCAGGCCTGCGCACCGCCTGCCTCAGCGGCGCGTTCACCACCAAGCTGAGCGAGCCGACCAGCGATCCGCGCCTGTCGGCGAACGACCTCGACGAGGCCGTCTCCGGCCTGCTCGCCGACGGGCTCGCCGCCGCGGACGTGGACGGCAAGGTCGTCAAGAGCGGCTACCAGCGGCTCGAGGCGTTCCGCACCGGCGTGCTCGACGGCGAGCAGGCCTGCATGACCAAGTTCAAGTGAGCCGGTCCGCCGCGGCCGGACCTAACCGGCCGTGGCGGGCAGCGAGCGCAGCGAGCTGAGCGTGGTCGCCAGCGCGCGGGCGGCCTCGGCGCCCTTGGTCACGAAGTGGCCGGTGAAGTAGTCGACGTGCTCGCTGTGCTCGTGGAAGTGGTGCGGGGTGAGCACCACCGAGAAGACCGGCACGTCGGTGTCCAGCTGCACCCGCATCAGCCCGTCGATCACTGCCGAGGCCACGAAATCGTGCCGGTAGATGCCGCCGTCGACCACCAGTGCGGCGGCCACGATCGCCGAGTACTTGCCCGTCTGGGCGAGCCGCTTGGCGTGCAGCGGGATCTCGAACGCGCCGGGCACCTCGAAGACATCGATGGTGGCCGGGTCGAAGCCGAGATCGGTGTACTCGGTGGTGAAGCCCTCCAGGGCCTTGCCGACGATCGAGCTGTGCCAGGTGGCGCGGACGAACGCGACGGATCCGTTCGGTGTGGTTCCCATGACCGGATCTTACGGCTGGGTAACGTGCGCCTCCAGCCATGCCACCACATCGATCAGCACTCGATCTTGCTCCGGCTCGTTGAAGATCTCGTGGTAGAGCCCCTCGTAGCGGATGACGGTCAGGTCTTTCGACCCCGCGTCGCGTTCGATCAGATCCGAGCTGGACGGCGCGGCGAGAGCGTCCGCGGTGCCGTGCATCACCAGCAGCGGAACGGTGAGCTTGTCCAGCCGCTGCTTGACCGTTGCGGTCGCGTTCAAAATCTCGGTGCCGGTGCGCGCGGGCAGCTTGCCGCGGTAGACCAGCGGGTCGGCGTCGTAGGCAGCGACCACCGCTGGGTCGCGGCTGATCATCGACGAATCCAGTTTCAGCACACCGAGATTCGGCGTCAGCTTGGACAGCACCGGTGCCAGTAGTCGCTGCACCGGGTTGCCGACCTCGATGTCGAGCGGCGGCGCGGAGAGCACGATGCCCGCCACGTCGATCGGCGCGCGCGTGGCCAGGTAGAGCACGATCAGGCTGCCCATCGAGTGCGCGAGCAGGAACTTCGGCACGCCGGGGTGTTCGCGGGCGGCGATGTCGAGCATGCCCTCGACGTTGTCGGCGGAGCCCTCCATCGAGCCGATGTTCGCCTTGCTGCCCGCCGACTTGCCGTGGCCGAGGTGGTCGAGCGCGTAGACCGCGAAACCCGCTTCGGCCAACCGCTTCCCGACGTGGGCGTACCGGCCGGAATGCTCGGCGATGCCGTGCACCAGCACGATCACCGCCTTGGTCGTGGTCTCGGGAAGCCAAGCGCGCCAAGCGATCCGGCTGCCAGTGCCCTCGAAATCGCCATCCTCGGTGCGGGTCACCTGCGCTCCTCTCGGGTCGATCCGTGCGCGAGTTCCTCGATCAGCCGTCGATTGAACTCGATGAGCCGAGCGTAGTTCACTCGGGAGATGCGCTCGTCCGTTCCGTGGATTGTCGCCAGGTCGGCCTGGGTCAGCACGATCGGCGCGAAGTTGCACCGGGTGGCGGCGAGGTCGTCGTAGTGGCGTGAGTCGGTGGCGCCGGGCACCAGGCCGGTGGTGACCGCGACGCCGGGAACGATGTGCTCGGCGAGCCGGGCGATCAACTCGAACGCGGGGCCGGGCGCGGTGGTCCGCGACGGTTCCGACGACATCCCGACCAGCTCCAGCTGCACACCGGGATCGCGAATCACCTTGCGGCAGTGCGCGAGTACCCCGGCCACCGAATCGCCGGGCAGGATGCGGAAGTTGACGAGCGCCTCGGCGCGCTGGGGCAGCACGTTCGCCTTCACACCGCCGCTGATCACCGTCGGTGCGGTGGTAGTGCGCACCAGCGCCTCGGTCTGCGGGCGTGCGGCCATGATCCGGGTGATCATCGGTCCCGCGAGCCCGGCGATGCCGAGCAGCCGCCTGCGCGTCTCCGGCATCGCCGCGCGCAGGCGCGACAGCATGTCGGCGATCACCGGCGTCAGCCGCAACGGCATCGGATGATCCTGCACCCGTCCAACAGCCCTGGCGATCCGGCCGACGGCGGTCTGCCTGCCCGGCATCGAGGAATGCCCGCCGGTCTCCTGGACCCGCAGCCGCACGGTGGCATAACCCTTCTCGCCCAGCATGATCGACGCCACCGGGCGGTCCACGCCGTCGGCGACGCCCTCGGTGATCACACCGCCCTCGTCCAACAGCAGATCCGCCCGCACCCCGGCTTGGCGCAGGTGCTCCGCCATCCGGACGGCGCCTTCGTCGCCGAAGATCTCCTCGTCGTGCCCGAACGCGAGGTAGATGGTGTGGCGGGGTCGCAGGCCCTCGGCCAGCGCGGCTTCCACCGCCTCCAGGATGGCGATGAGCCTGCTCTTGTCGTCGATGGCGCCGCGACCCCAGACGAACTCCTCGTCCACCACGCCGTCGAAGGGCGGATGCGTCCAGCGGCGCGCGTCGTCGACCGGCACCACGTCCTGGTGGGCGAGCAGGATCGCGGACACCCGATCCGGCGCGGTGCCCGGCCAGCGGTAGAGCCTGCTGTGGCCGAACAGTTGGAGTTCGAGTTCGGCGTGCACCAGCGGGAACGAGCGCTCCAGGTGCGCGGCGAGCTGCTCGAAGGCTTCGTCGGCGGCGCCGGTCGGGTCCTCGGTGGAGATCGTGGCGCAGCGCAGGGCCGCGGCGAGCCGCTCGGCGACGCGGTCGTCGACGTCGGTGGGAGTGGTCTCCGGCGTCATCGGGCACCGGTGGGGTTGGTGAGCATCACTGCATTCTTCAACACTCGGCGCGAGACGGGAGACCGACCGGTCGGACGGGCGGGGTCATCGTGCCCGGGGCAGGTCGATGGCGGTCGCCGGGTTGTTCAGGATGTCCGGTGCGACGGGGAAGGTCTTCTCCGTCCGCCATCTGGCGTGCCAGTCGGGCGTGCCGCCGGGGAGATCGGGGCTGCGCGGCGCGGCGAGCACGGGCAGTTCGAGGCGCGCGGAATGCACGGTGACGGCGGCATTGCTCGGCGCGTGCGACCACACGTCGTCGATCACGTCGGTGATCTTCGCGCCGAGCCGGTGTCCCGCGGCCAGCGGCCAGTCCTGAGCCAGCAGCCGGATGTCGGTGTCCGGGCGGACCGGGGCGATGCCGCGGGTGATGATGGTCGCGCGGTCGTCGGGGGCGATGTCGTAGAGCTCGACGGTGACCGTGGCGGACTCGGGACCGGCGAGCTGGAGCCGCGCCGTCGCCACGCCCGACAGGTGCGTCGGTTCCGCCAAAGGTTCTGATACCGACCAGATCTCGCGGTCGCGGCCGGGCAGCAGCCCGCGGTCGGTGTAGGTGCCGGTCCGCAACTGCACGGTGACGCGCTCGGAATCGGCGGGCGGCCAGGCGGTCTCGGAGCGCCAACCACCGTCGAACTGGCCGACCCTGATCCGGGGGCCGGGCACCTCGACGTCCTTGCCCGCGACGTGCCGGTCGAAGAACGCCATGAGCTCGGCGTCGAAAAACGGTGTGCCGCACTTCTCGTGGCAGTCGGTGTGACCCCACTGGCCGAACCAAGCGCGGTGTTCGCCGGGCCCGAGGCCCTGCCACATCTCGAAGACGCGATCCGCCCGCGTGTTGCCGTCGAGGAAGCCCTGGCTCACGAACAGCGGAATGGTGTTGCCGCGCAAGTCGTCGACCAGGTCGCGCTCGACCCATCCGGGGTTGGTCGCGTCGTGGTCGGTGGTGAGGTCGACGTAGCGCTCGGCGCAGCCCGGCGGCATGCTCACGGCGTTGGCCTGGTATTCGGGGGAGTCTTCCCAGTGCGCCGGGGTCGAGGCGATCGCGAGATGTTCCAACCCGACCTGGTCGGCGGGACGGATACCGTTGTCGGTCACCGGTTTTCCGGAGAACTTCCAGGAGACGCCGCGCATGTACAGGTACGAGTACGGGTCGACCACCGGCGCGAACGCCGCCACCGCGGCAAGGCCTTTCGGCTTGGCCGCCAGCGCCAGCATGCCCGTCCACGCCTCGTACGAGGTGCCGGTCATGCCGACCCGGCCGGTCGACCACGGTTGCGCGGCCGCCCATTCCACCGCGGTGACCACGTCCGAGCGCTCGCCGGGCCCGCCGTAGTCCGGACAACCGTTCGAGCCGCCGAACCCGCGCAGATCCACCAGCACGTAGGTGTAGCCCGCGCGCAGCGCCTGCTCGACCGGCAGGTTCTCGACGGACGGGCCGCCCTCCGGCAGCGGATGGGTCAGGTAGGCCAGGTGCGAGCGGTACGGGCTCACCGTGAGCAGCACCGGCGTCTTGGCGTCGTCGGCTATCCCCGGCGGGCGCAGCACGTCGGCGTGCAGGCGGGTGCCGTCCGGGGCGGTCAGGTAGGTCTGCCACCAAGTGAACGGCGCGCCGGGCGGTTCGGCCACGGCGGGCACCGCCATCCCGAGCATCAACGCCACCCCGGCCGCCACCCGCGCCACCACAGAACCCACTCGCACCAGAGGACTATCGTGCCTCACCTGGGCTTGCGTCCAGCCCCGGAATCTGGGGTGCGGGGGACCGCTCGGCGGCCGCGGCGGTGAGACTTGTCGCCGAACCGCATCAATCCCGCGAACCTTCCATCGCGCCACCAAGATTCACTCTGGTGTCTGAGCCAGGTCGGCGTATGATCGGGCTCCAGTGCGATCGACCGGGGGAAAGATGAGCGAGCCGGTGACCACGGATTGGGACCGATTCGTGCAGGCACTGGCCCGCTGTCTAGCCCAACTGCCCTCGCGCGCGACACTGATCATCGCCGCGCCCGGCAACCGCTACGTCCAATTCGTGCAGTACGACATCAAGCTGTCCGCCGAGCTCGCGGGCAATCGCTATCTCGACCGGCCGATGTCGTCCGCCGCCGAGCGCATGCTCCGCGAACTCGGCTGGCAGGAACCGATTTCCCGCCGCGAGATCGACAATTGGCAAC
This sequence comes from Nocardia amikacinitolerans, assembly GCF_900215415.1. NCBI lineage: Bacteria > Bacillati > Actinomycetota > Actinomycetes > Mycobacteriales > Nocardiaceae > Nocardia > Nocardia amikacinitolerans. The sequence goes on from NZ_OBEG01000003.1 coordinate 677,336, forward strand.
GCAGCCTCTTCTGGCCGCTCGCCGAAACCGTGCTCGTCGAATTCGCCCGCTCCGTCGCCCTCGGCCTGCACCACGCCCTCGGCGTCGGTGCACCCACCGAACTGCGCGCCATGGGCTGGACCGAAGCCTCCGGCGACCTGGACCTCACCGTCCTCGGCCTCATCTCGAAACCCAGCACGAACAACTGAACACCACCGAGCCCCCACCACCCGGGTGGTGAGGGCTCGGGAGCGGGGTGTCAGCCGACGAGGTTCTTGCGCAGTTTCAGGATCGTGCCCGGATCGAGGCCGAGTCCCTGGGTGAGGAACTTGCCGAAGTCGCCGTAGTTCTGCTCCATCTGCTGGATCGCGGTGTTCAGGTAGGCGTCGCGCACCTCCTGCAGCGGGATCAGCAGGTCTGGATTCTGCATCAGCCCAGCCTGTTTCACCTGCTCCCGCAGCTTGGCGTCGGCGGCCGCGCGGTACTGGTTGGACAGCAGGTAGTCCTGGCGCGCGGTGCGTTCCGGCACGCCGACGGCCCGCAGCACCACGTAGGTGAGCCAGCCGGTGCGGTCCTTGCCCGCCGTGCAGTGGTAGAGCGTGGCCCGGTCGGAGTTCGCCAGATCGCGGATGGTCTGCCCGAACGCGTTGCGGGAGGCGTCACTCAGGAAGCTGCGGTACACGCCCGCCATGATCTGCTCGGCCCGTCCGTTGCCGAGCAACTCCTCCTGCTTCTGCGGATCGCGCGACTGGATCGCCTGCAACATCTGCTGGAACAGACCGGTGTCGTCGATCGGCCGCGCCACCGCCTGGACCCCCGCGGGCAGCTTGTCCGGCCCCGCGAACTGCACCTCGGCCGGAGTCCGAAGATCCACGGCCGCACGCAAATTCAACGTCCCGAGTTTCTGCACGTCCGCCTCGGTCAACTTCTCCAGCGAATCGGCCCGAAACGCCTTGCCCGACTTGACCCTTTCCCCGTCATATGTCCGATACCCGCCGATATCCCGAACATTGACGGCCCCCTGTAGGTCGATCCGCGTCGCCGACGCCTCCACCGTCGGCTCGGCCACCGCGCTCGGCGGAAGGGGAGTGAAAACGAGGGCCAGCGCACTGAACGCCGCACCGATGAGAGCAATGAATGAAATCTTCATGCCGGGCGACACTAGAACGCGTTCTAAGGAACCTCTCAGGTTCGCGTGACCCCACCCGCTCACCGGGACTCGCGACCCGCCCAGCGGTATTCGTTCTTACCCCCGCACCGCCGCCTTTCGCCCCGGCAACTCGGTGGCATCCTCGAAACCGTAGCCGACCCATGACTTCTGGCCGTTCGCGGGGCCGAAACCGGGTGGCTGCCCGCGCTGAACGAATCTGTGAGACCGGGCGAGGCTGGCTTCTCAACCTCGCCCGGCACCAATGGCCTAACCGCTAACCGCCCCGAGCAAACACACCATCCCCGCCCCGGCCGCGGGCGTGCGCGCCCAAGCGCCTGCCACGCGGGGTCGGCTGCGACTCGACACCGGTCTGATCACCTGTGCGCCAATGGTTTCGCCCAGGAGTGTTAGGAGACAGTAAAGTACCGCACGGCGGGTGTTCAGCAGCCAGCACCTCGCCGCTCGCCAGCGACCCCGCCATGCGCGGTGCCGCAGCGTGTGGCGTGCCCATTCGGACCGGGACGGTCCGAATCGGGACCGAAGCGAGGATGGCAATGACGGATACCGCGGCACCGGCCCGCACCGCGCCGCAGCAGGCTGTGGCCACCGATCAAGTCGAGCTGCGCCAGCTCTTGGCCGGATTGACGGCAGTGCGTGATGGCGATTTCGGCACGCAGTTGCCCACCGACGCCGAGGGTTTGCTCGGCGAGATCGCGACGGTGTTCAACGGCATGGTGGACCAGCTCTCGCTGTTCACCTCCGAGGTCACCCGCGTCGCGCGCGAGGTCGGCACCGACGGGCGGCTCGGCGGTCAGGCCGAGGTGCCCGGTGTGTCCGGCACCTGGAAGGACCTGACCGACTCGGTGAACGCCATGGCGGGCAACCTGACCAGCCAGGTGCGCGACATCGCCCAGGTCGCCACCGCCGTGGCGCAAGGAGACCTGTCGCAGAAGATCGATGTCGACGCGCGCGGGGAAATCCTCGAGCTGAAGAACACGGTCAACACGATGGTCGATCAGCTGTCGTCCTTCGCCGACGAGGTCACCCGCGTGGCGCGGGAAGTCGGTTCCGAGGGACAGCTGGGCGGCCAGGCCGAGGTGCCTGGCGTCGGCGGCGTCTGGCGTGACCTCACCGACTCGGTGAACTTCATGGCGGGCAACCTCACCGACCAGGTCCGCAACATCGCTCAGGTCACCACCGCGGTGGCGCGCGGCGACCTGAGTCAGAAGATCACCGTGAGCGCGCGGGGCGAGATCCTCGAGCTGAAGAACACCATCAACACGATGGTCGACCAGTTGTCGTCCTTCGCCGACGAGGTCACCCGAGTGTCCCGCGAAGTGGGCACCGAAGGCATCCTCGGGGGTCAGGCGGACGTCAAGGGGGTCTCCGGCACCTGGCGCGACCTCACCGACTCGGTGAACTTCATGGCGGGCAATCTCACCGCGCAGGTGCGCTCGATCGCCCAGGTCGCCACCGCGGTCGCCGGTGGCGATCTGACTCAGAAGATCCGAGTGGACGCGCGGGGGGAAATCCTCGAGCTGAAGAACACCATCAACACGATGGTCGACCAGTTGTCGTCCTTCGCCGACGAGGTCACCCGCGTGTCCCGCGAAGTGGGCACCGAGGGCAGGCTGGGTGGGCAGGCCGACGTCAAGGGCGTCTCGGGGACCTGGAAGGACCTCACCGAATCGGTCAACGTCATGGCCGACAACCTCACCGCGCAGGTGCGTTCGATCGCCCAGGTCACCACGGCGGTGGCGGGTGGCGATCTGACCCAGAAGATCCGGGTGGACGCGCGCGGCGAGATCCTGGAACTCAAAGAGACGATCAACACGATGGTCGATCAGCTCTCCTCGTTCGCCGACGAGGTCACCCGAGTCGCTCGCGAGGTCGGCACCGAGGGCAACCTGGGCGGTCAGGCGACGGTGCGCGGCGCGTCGGGCACCTGGAAGGATCTGACCGACAACGTCAACGTCATGGCCTCCAACCTGACCAACCAGGTGCGGTCGATCGCCCAGGTGGCGACGGCGGTGGCGCGCGGCGACCTGAGTCAGAAGATCACCGTGGAGGCCAAGGGTGAGGTCGCGGCGCTGGCCGGCGTGATCAACACGATGGTCGACACGCTGTCGGCCTTCGCCGACGAGGTCACCCGCGTCGCCCGCGAGGTCGGCACGGAGGGCATGCTCGGCGGCCAGGCCCGCGTGCCGAACGTGGCTGGCACGTGGAAAGACCTGACCGACAACGTCAACTCCATGGCGAACAACCTGACCAACCAGGTCCGCAACATCGCCCAGGTGACCACCGCGGTCGCGCAGGGCGATCTGACCCGCAAGATCGACGTGGACGCGCGCGGGGAGATCCTCGAGCTGAAGACCACGATCAACACGATGGTCGATCAGCTCTCCGCGTTCGCCGCCGAGGTCACCCGCGTCGCCCGCGAGGTCGGGTCGCAGGGCCGGTTGGGCGGTCAAGCCGAGGTCGAGGGTGTCTCGGGCACCTGGAAGCGGTTGACCGAGAACGTCAACGAGCTGGCGGGAAACCTGACCCGCCAGGTTCGCGCCATCGCCGAGGTCACCAGCGCCGTCGCGGAGGGCGACCTGACCCGCTCCATCACTGTCGAGGCCTCCGGCGAAGTCGCGGAGCTGAAGGACAACATCAACTCGATGGTCGAGTCGCTGCGCGAGACCACCAAGGCGAACCAGGACCAGGACTGGCTCAAGACCAACCTGGCCCGCATCTCGAGCCTGATGCAGGGCCAGCGTGACCTGCACGTGATGGCCGAGCTGATCATGGACGAGCTGGCGCCGCTCGTCTCGGCGCAGTTCGGCGCGTTCTACCTCGCCGACGACACCGACGAGCGGCCGGAGCTGCGATTGATCGGCTCCTACGGGAGCCCGGAGGAGCCGGGCGGTGCGACCCGGTTCGTCTTCGGTCAGTCTCTGGTCGGCCAAGCCGCGCGCAGCCGACGCACGATCGCCGTCGACGACGTGCCCGGCGACTACGTCACCATCTCCTCCGGGCTTGGGCAGACCGCACCGGTCAACCTGCTCGTGCTGCCGATCGGGGTGGAAGACCAGGTGCTCGGCGTGATCGAGCTGGCCTCCCTGCACCGCTTCACCCGCATCCATCGAGACTTCCTCGACCAGCTGATGGAGACGGTGGGTGTCAACGTCAACACCATCATCGCCAACGCGCGCACCGACGAACTGCTCGTCGAATCCCAGCGCCTGACCACCGAGCTCCAGGCCCGCTCGGAGGAGCTGCAGGTGCGGCAGGAAGAACTGCAGCGGTCCAACGCCGAGATGGAGGAGAAGGCGGCGCTGCTGGCCAGGCAGAACCGCGACATCGAGGCCAAGAACCTCGAGATCGAGCAGGCCAGGCAGGAACTGGAGACGCACGCCCAGCAGCTGGCGCTCGCGTCGAAGTACAAGTCGGAGTTCCTGGCCAACATGAGCCACGAGCTGCGCACGCCGCTGAACAGTCTGCTGATCCTCGCGCAGCTGCTCGCCCAGAACCCGACCCGCAACCTCACGCCCAAACAGGTCGAGTACGCGGCCATCATCCACTCGGCGGGTTCGGACCTGCTCCAGCTGATCAACGACATCCTCGATCTGTCCAAGGTCGAGGCGGGCAAGATGGACATCACGCCCGAGCGCGTGCCGCTGCGCAAGCTGCTGGACTACGTCGAGGCCACCTTCCGGCCGATGACGACGCAGAAGAGCCTCGGTTTCCGCATCACGACCGCGCCAGGCCTGCCCTTGGAATTGCTCACCGACGACTCCCGGCTGCGGCAGGTGCTCGGCAACCTGGTGTCCAACGCGGTGAAGTTCACCGAGACCGGATCGGTGGAGCTGCGCATCGAACCGTCGGAAGCGCGGGAACTGCCCGCCGCCGTGCGCAGGCACGGACCGGCCATCGCTTTCCGGGTCATCGATACCGGCATCGGAATCGCCGCGCACCAGTTGGAGTCGATCTTCGGCGCGTTCCAGCAGGCCGACGGGACGACGAGCCGCAAGTACGGCGGCACCGGACTCGGCCTGTCGATCAGCCGGGAGATCGCCTATCTGCTCGGCGGGGCGATCACCGCGGAGAGCGCTATCGACCAGGGCAGCACATTCACCCTCTATCTCCCCGTCGCCCGCCCGGATTTCCAGGAGGCGCCCTACCACGACCGCGAGGACGCACAACCGGCCGACAACCGCCCGCAGCACACGCCGACTCCCGCCGCACCGCAGCAGCAGCGCAGGCTGCTGGTCGTCGAGGAACGCCCGACAGGACTGCTGTCGCTGGTCGCGCAGAGCGCCGTGGCCGACCTCGCGGCGGGCAACGATCCGCGCGGCCCGGTCCAGATCGTCGGTGCGAACGGAGTGGAGGAAGCCGCGGCCGCGCTGGCCGCCGAGGCATTCCACTGTGTGGTGCTGGAGCTGGACATGCCCGATGGAGCCGCGCTGCGGTTCCTGGAGACGATGGACGGCGACGCCGCGTTGAGCAGCGTCCCCGTGCTCGCCCACAACCGCAGGCTCGACGCCGAGAACGAGCGGCTGCTGCGCGAGCGCATCGCGCGCCAGCCGCTGGAGCTGCTGTCCAGCCTGGACGAGCTGCGTGAGCGAATCGCGTTGCACGTCACCGCGGAAGCGCCCGGCGACGTGCCTGCCCTCGTGCGACGGGAGGAGACACCGGCCGCCGCGCCGCGACAGCCGGTGGGCGAGCTCGCCGGGCGCACGGTGCTCATCGTCGACGACGACGCCCGTAACCTGTTCGCGCTCAGCAGCATCCTCGAACTGCACGGCATCGGCGTGCTGCACGCCGAGAACGGGCGCGAGGGCATCGACAAGCTCCTCGCCCACCCGGAAACGGACCTGGTCCTGATGGACGTGATGATGCCCGAGATGGACGGCTACACCGCGACCGCGACGATCCGCGAGATGCCGCAGTACGCGAATCTGCCGATCATCGCCGTGACAGCCAAGGCCATGTTGGGCGATCGAGACAAGAGCCTCGCGTCGGGCGCCAACGACTACGTCACCAAACCCGTCGACGCGGACGCGTTGCTCGCGTGCATCCAGCACTGGCTGCGTGCCTGATGACCGATTCGGATATCGGCGAGGTCGCCCCCGGAGCGACGTCGCACGGCCGTTCGGCCTCGCAGCACACGGTCACCCGCCTCGCCGCCACCGTGGAGCGGTTGCGCAAGGAGGTCCAGCACGCCCAAGCCACCGCCGACGGGCGGGCGCTGATCGAGATGGCCAAAGGCGTTCTGATCGAACGGCTTCGGTGCGGGCCCGCGCATGCCGCGCGGCAGCTGGACATCCTGTCCGGGCAAGCGGGCGTCACGCCGCTGGAACTCGCCGCCGACCTGGTCAACCAGGCAGCGCAGGACGAAGTCAGTGCCGCGGTGGGGCAGTTCTTGCTGAACACCGCAACGCCGGGCGAGCCGACGACGGCCGTACGACTGCGCACCGCCGAGAGCGGGCTGCTCGCGGCGGGCGATACCCAGCGCGTGGCGGAATCGGTGCTGGAGCACGCCGTCGCGCCGCTGGGTGCGACCGCCGTGGCGATTTGGGCCGCGGGCACCGACGCGTCGCTGTCCCTGGTGGGTTTCGCCGGGATCGGCGCGCACGAGGCCGAGCGTTGGCGTTATGTGCCGCCCGGCCTTGCGACCCCGGCGCGGCAGGCGCTGGTGAATCGCGACGCGGAGTGGATCGAGAACCTGAGCACGGCTGGTCTGCCCTCGATCGGCGACCGGAATGGTGGCAGGGCGGCGATCCCGGTCGGCGCGGGCGGCAAACTGCTCGGCGTGCTCGAGGTGTGCTGGCCGCATCCGATCGAGCCGCAACCGCCCCAGGTGCGCAGGCAGTTGGAAGCGCTGGCGGAGTTGTGCGCGCACACCTTGGAGTCGGACCTTGCCGCGGTGCGCGCGTCGGACCGGCCCGACATCGCGGATCTCGTGCGACTGGCCGACGGCCTGTTCGACCCCGCGCTGGTGCTGCTGCCTCACCTCGACGACGAGGGAGCCCTCGCCGATTTTCGCATCCACCACGTCAACCCCTGTTTCGTCGACCCGGCCGGGCGCGCCAGCGGCCTGATCAGGGGCACGTTGCTGCTCGAGACATATCCGATGGCCGCGAGCGAGGGTCGACTGTTCGAGCGGATCGAACACGTCTTCGCCACCGGCGAGACCTACCGCGCCGAGCGGATGATGCTGACCGAACTGGTCGACCAGGTACCGCTGACCGTCTCGGCCGCGCTCAGCATCAGCCGCCACGGCGACACCGTGCTCATGGTGTGGCGGGTGGAGGACGAGGCGGCGCGACTGGCGGCACTGTTGCAGCACGCCCAGCGTCTCGGCCGGGTCGGCGGGTTCGAGGAGAACGCGGCCACCGGCGAAATCACCTGGAGCGACCAACTTTTCGCCCTCTACGGACTGGCGACGACGGCGGACCCCATACCGCTCGCGCAGCTGCCCGGCCACGTCGACGACGCCGACACCGACGCGGTGCGGCGGTTCCTTCGGACACTGCTGCGCTACCGCCGCCCTGCCTCCACGGCCTTCCGCCTGATCCGGCCGGATGGCGTGACAAGGCATATACGGATCAGCGCCGAACCGGTGCCCGACGCGGCCGGGCACCTGCTCGCCATCCGCGGCGTCTACCAAGACATCTCGTCGCAGCACTGGACCGAGATCGCGCTCTCGGCCACCAGGGACCGGCTCACGCACACCGAAGAACAGGCCGCCGAGCAGAGCCGCCTCGCGCGGCAACTGCAGCAGGCCATCATGCCCGACGCGCAGCCGTCCACGGAAGCGTTCGGGCTGCGGATCGCGGTGCGCTACCAGCCGACCGAGCAAGACCATCTGGTCGGCGGCGACTGGTACGACGCGATCGTGTTGCCCTCCAAGAAGATATTGCTGTCCGTCGGCGACATCACCGGCCACGGAATCACGGCGGCTACCGGCATGGTGGTGCTGCGCAACGCCCTGCGCGGTCTCGCCGCCACAGGCGCTGGGCCCGGACAGATGCTGACATGGCTGAACCTGGTTGCCCACCACTTGACCGACAGCATCTTCGCCACCGCCATCTGCGGCCTCTACGACCCGCAGACCCAGGTGCTGCGCTGGGCACGCGCTGGCCACCTCCCGCCCGTGCTGATCCGCGCCGGTCGAGCGTCGACCCTCCCGGTGATCAAGGGCATGATTCTCGGTGCTGTGGCGGAAGCGACCTATGAGGAAGCCGAACTCCAGCTGGAACCGAACGACACCCTGCTGCTCTACACCGACGGTCTCATCGAACGCCGCGACCGCCCTTTGGACGACTGTGTGGAACAACTGCTGACCATCTCGGCCGAATTCACCGGGAACCTGGACGAACGCCTGGACCACCTGCTCGACAGCAGCGACGCCGACACCGACGACGACACCTGTGTGGTCGGCATCGAGGTAGGCCAGGGTTCCGAACGGGACGGCAACCGGTGACACCGCCGGGCCGATCCCAGGTGACTGGCAACGTCGGCCACCCGGATACACTGTGCCGCTGGAAGGCTCGTCCTTCCGCTGCTCGTGGCTGTGACGGTAGCGGCGGCCGATGGTGACGAAGGAGTCCGAGCGTGGATGCACCACACGCGGTGGGTGAGTCCGAACGGGCGCTGCCCGTGCCTGCCGAGCTGGTGGTGAGCCCGCTGCCCGATCGCCCCGGGGTTCGCGCCAGCGGCGAGATCACCGCGGTCACCCGCTCGCCCTGGGAAGACGCTCTTGCCGAGTTGGCCAGGCGGCACACGAACGTCTCCTACGTCGAGCTGTCGGATGTGGCCTACATCGATGTGTCCGGGGCGACGGCGCTGGCGGCGACCGTTATGAGCTTGTCCGCCGGGCGGGTGGTGGTGGAACATCCGCCATCGTCGTTGCCGCGGGTACTGGAGATGTTCTGGCCGAACCTGAATCGAATCGAGGTGACGCCGCGATGAGTGCAGTGGCCGCAAGCGAGGCGTTCGAGCATCCTGCCCTGTTCTACCGCACCGAACAGGAGTACACGCGACAGACGGTGTCGTTCCTGCGGGAGGGCATGGCGGCCGGTGAGCCGATGGCCGTCGCGGTGCCCGGCCCCAACCTCGAACTGATACAGAACGGGTTGGGCGCGGACGCCGACGGCATCTTGTTCCTGGACATGACCGAAGCGGGCCGCAACCCAGGACGAATCATTCCCAAGGTGCTCAGGGGATTCGCCGACTCGCATCCCGAGGGGCGGGTGCGCATCATCGGCGAGCCGATCTGGGCCGGACGCAGCGCGGTGGAGTACCCCGCGTGCGCGCAGCACGAAGCGTTGATCAACGCGGCGTTCGAAGGGCGCGCGGTGACGATCCTGTGCCCCTACGACGAGGCGCGACTGGACGCGGGCGTGCTGGCCGACGCGCGGGCCACCCACCCGACCGTCATCAGTGACGGGCTCGAGGTGGCCAGCGACGTCTACGACTGGCAGTCGATCGTGGCCCGCTACAACGAGTCGCTGCCGCAGGCGCCGAATGCCGCCGTCTTTTCCTTCGGCGCGGACGAGCTTCGAGCGGCCCGGTACTTCGCCGTCGAGCAGGCCGGGAAGCTGGGCCTCACGGGAGTGCGGCTGCAGGATGTCGAGCTCGCCGTCGGGGAGCTGACGACCAACAGCGTGGTGCACGGCGGCGGAAGCGGGACTTTCGCGATCTGGGCCGAGCACGGGCAGCTGGTGTGCGAGGTGCGTGACGGCGGGCGCCTGACCGACCCCCTGGCCGGTCGCAGACCGCCTCAGCCGGGGCAGTTCGGTGGCCGAGGGTTGATTCTGGTGAACTACATGGCCGATCTGGTGCGCGTGCACACCGGCGATGACGGCACGACGATTCGCTTCTATCTCGGCCTCTGACTCAGCGTGCGCAGGGCACTGATCACTACCTCGAGGCCCGCCGAGCCGAAGAACGTCACCCGCGACAGATCCATGACGAGCGCTCAGAAGTAGACGCCAGGGAAGCAATAGCCCGTGACGAGTTGACGGTCGCCGTAGCGTACGGCGGCCGGATCCCAGTGCGCGCCAAGTCCTTCGATGAAGGCTCGCGCCACCTCGAGGTCGGCTCGGTCGGCGATGAAGATCAGCGTGCCGTCCTCGGTGACCCAACCGCCGCCTATCCGTTCCCGCGCCACCGGGTCGGCCATCAGCGCGTCGTGCACACGGATCAGGTCGACGCCTGGGACGCGGACGAGGAACCCGTCGGCTCGCTCGTCGTCGGCGGGCAGGTACTCGATGCCGAGGACGGCTTGCTGGTTGTAGCGCACCCGGAGGTCGTCAGCGATCCAGCACAGGTTGTCGCGGCCGGTGCAGGCGAACTCGAAGCGGCGGGCAGGTTCGTAGGTGATCTGTTGGGATTGCTCCGACCAGCGCACGCCGTCGACGGGTTCGGAAGAGACCGGCAGGCCCGCCTCCATGACCGCGGTGAGGTGGACCTCCAGCTCGAACTGGGTGAGCGGGTCGTCCATGCGGGGATCGGCCGGGTCGGTGATGGTGGCGGTGTTCCAGGTGCCGAACAGTTCCGCGGTGGGTTGCCACGGGTTGCCGGGCGCACACGACCAGGGGCCGTACGCATCGGCGGTGCCCGAGCCCGCGGTGAGCAGAGCACCGATGATCATGGCGATGGCGGCGATTCTGCTAGCGATCATTTCCGTCACTACTCCCTTGGGCGGGGTCGAGGAAGCGACAAATGCTGGAGATTCAGAATCAATCGAATGATATTGCGATGACGAGGGCCATCGTCGCGGCACGCGCGAGTATGTCCGAAACGGGACGAGCCCTCCCGCACCGAAGTGCGGAAGGGCTCGAAACGTCTTGCCGTACGACGACTTACACGTCGAAGTACAGTTCGAACTCGTACGGGTGCGGACGCAGGTTCACCGGAGCGATCTCCTGGGTGCGCTTGATGTCGATCCAGGTCTCGATCAGGTCCGGGGTGAAGACGTTGCCCTCGGTGAGGTAGTCGTGGTCCTGCTCGAGGCGGTCGATCACCGACGCCAGGCTGGTGGGGGCCTGCGGGATGTTCTTGGCCTCCTCCGGCGGGAGCTCGTAGAGGTCCTTGTCGACCGGGGCCAGCGGCTCGATCTTCTTCTTGATGCCGTCCAGGCCGGCCATCAGCATGGCGGCGAAGGCCAGGTACGGGTTGCCCGAGGAGTCCGGCGCGCGGAACTCGATGCGCTTGGCCTTCGGGTTGTTGCCGGTGACCGGGATGCGGACCGCAGCGGAGCGGTTGCGCTGCGAGTACACCAGGTTGATCGGGGCCTCGTAGCCAGGAACCAGACGGTGGTAGGAGTTCACGGTCGGGTTGGTGAACGCCAGCAGCGACGGCGCGTGGTGCAGGATGCCGCCGATGTAGTGACGCGCCATGTCCGACAGGCCGCCGTAGCCGGCCTCGTCGTGGAACAGCGGCTTGCCGTCCTTCCACAGCGACTGGTGCACGTGCATGCCCGAGCCGTTGTCACCGAAGAGCGGCTTCGGCATGAAGGTGACGGTCTTGCCTTCCTTCCACGCCGTGTTCTTCACGATGTACTTGAACAGCTGCAGGTCGTCGGCAGCGTGCAGCAGGGTGTTGAAGCGGTAGTTGATCTCCGCCTGGCCCGCGGTGCCGACCTCGTGGTGGCCGCGCTCGAGCTCGAAGCCCGCGTTCTGCAGGTTGGTCGAGATCTTGTCGCGCAGGTCGACGTAGTGGTCGTACGGCGCGACCGGGAAGTAACCACCCTTGTTGCGAACCTTGTAGCCGCGGTTCGGGGTGCCGTCGAGGTTGAACTCGGCGCCGGTGTTCCAGGAGCCCGAGATCGAGTCGATCTCGTAGAAGGCGCCGTTCATGTTCGACTCGTAACGGATCGAGTCGAAGATGTAGAACTCGGCCTCGGGGCCGAAGTACGCGGTGTCGGCGATGCCGGTCGACCGCAGGTACTCCTCCGCCTTGCGCGCGATGTTGCGCGGGTCACGGGAGTAGGCCTCGCGGGTGAACGGGTCGTGGACGAAGAAGTTCAGGTTCAGCGTCTTGGCGGCGCGGAACGGGTCGATGCGCGCGGTGGTGTAGTCGGGGAGCAGGAGCATGTCCGACTCGTCGATCGACTGGAAGCCGCGGACGGACGAACCGTCGAACGCTAGACCCTCTTCGGCAAGGTCGGCCGTGAAGGCCTTGGCCGGGATCGAGAAGTGCTGCTGCACACCGGGAAGATCGCTGAAGCGGATATCGACGTACTCGATGTCCTCTTCCTTGATGTACTGGATGACCTCATCGGCCGTGCTGAACGTCACTTGTTCTCCTTACGGATCGGTTCCCAGCCAGTGTCGATTGCATGGGTTCGTCGCGACCAGACGCTATGGACGCGGTGTTTCCCTACAGTCAAGGCTGTGTTTCGCCAGTGTTACACGTGCGGCTGGTCGAGTGGTGATGGCCACCCGGGCTCGCCAAGCATGGTAGTCCTGCTGTTCACGACGCGTCCTGTGAGGCTGAACTCCCCTTGGACGCGGCCGGGCGGAGTGCGGTCACCGCATGTCAGGCGCTGTCGGACGCGTTCCGTCCGCAAACCCGCGCCGGGCCGAGGGCGGGCGGGGCCGCCGCCGATCAGGCGCTGTCGGACGCAGTCCGTCCACAAACCTGCGCATGGCCGGAGCGGATGCGGAGGTACGCCTATCCTGGAGGCCATGGCGCGCATCACCGGATCCTGGCTTTCCGGACCTTCGGCGGACCCCGGGGACCCGGCTACGCCCGAGTTTCCCGGCGAACACCTCGGCCTGCCCCGCGACGGCGCCGGTTCGCTGGCCGGGATGGGCCGCCGGATCGCGGCGCTGTTCGTGGACTGGATGATCGCCGTCGGCGTCTCGGCCCTGATCGTGCGCGGGGTGAACGCGAATCTTCCGCTGCTCATCTGGTTCGTCATCGGCGTCGCGGCGGTCACGCTGTTCGGCTTCACGCCGGGGCAGTACTTCCTGCGATTGCGGGTCATCCGGATCGACGCGGCCGCGCCGGTCGGGTTCGTTCGCGCGTTGGCCCGCCAAGTGCTGCTGATCTTCGTGGTGCCCGCGTTGTTCACCGACGGAGACGGCCGCGGTATGCACGACCGCGCGACCGGCACCGCGCTGGTCAAATCGCGCTGACGCGGCCAGCGCCTCGGATCGCTGCCACACGCCTTTCGCACGCCTCACAGAGGCGGTGCCTATGTAGACCGTGCGCAACGTGTGTGGGACCGGCTGGGGTGTTGCGGGCTACGAACGGGACTCAGTCGACGACGTAGCGCAGCATCACCGCGGTGTCGAACTGCCTCGTCTCGGCCAACCGGAGCGGGATGCGTTTGTCCAGCGAGGGGAACATCGGTGTGCCGCCGCCGAGCACCATGGGCGAGACGAACACCTGGTACTCGTCGATGAGCCCGTGCGGCATCAGCGAGGCAGCGAGAGTCGCGCCACCGACTTCGATGACGCCATCGCCTCCTTCCTTGAGCCCGCGCACCTCCTCGACCACGTTCTCGCTGATCAGCGTGCTGTTCCAGTGGACCTCGGTGAGCGTCCGGGAGACGACGACCTTCGGCTTCTCCGTCCAGAGCCTGGCGAACTCACGCTCGATCGGCGGCGCGTCCTCGGGCACGTGCGGCCAGTACTCGGCCATCAGCTCGTAGAGGCGACGGCCGTGCAGCGAGATCTCGATCTGGCGGTAGCGGTCGTTGTGGAACTGGTGCAGCTCGTCGTCCGGGTTGGTCCAGTCGATGCTGCCGTCGCGGTCGTTGATATAGCCGTCCAGGGACATGCCGATCCCGTAGATCAGTTTCCTCATGACGGGTAGACCTCCTGCGCGCTCGAAACTAATCGGCTCTCATCGGAAAAGCTGTTTCGCGGCTCGCCGGGTGGATCGCCCCGCTGGGTGGATCGCCTCGGGTGCCCGGAAATGACGAAGGCCCGTGTCCCCAATCGTGGAACACGGGCCTCGCGAAACTGGATCAGCGCCTGCGAATGGTGCGCTGCACTCCGCGCATCTTGGCGCCCGCGGGCATCGGACCCTTCGGCAGCGCGGGCCCGCTGCGCGAGCTCAGAGCGGCGAGCCGGCCTTCGATGTTGTCGATGCGCTTGGTGTCGATGTTGCGCGGCAGCTTGGTCAGGTAGCGCTGGAGTTCCTTCAGCGGGACCTGGCCTTCCTCGTTGCCGATGATGACGTCGTAGATCGGGGTGTCGCCGATGAGCCGCGCGGTGCGCTTCTTCTCCTGGGCGAGCAGCGCCTTGAGCCGCTGCGGCGAACCCTCGCCGACGAGGATCACGCCGGGCAGGCCGATCACGCGGTGCACCGCGTCCAGCTGGGTGGTCGCGGCGACGCCGTTGCTGACCCGCCACTTGCCCTGCAGGTTGTCGAGCACCCACGCGGCCGCGCCCGCTTGGCCCTCGGCCTTGGCGTAGACGTTCTTCTGCACGCGACGTCCGAAGACGATGAACGCCACGAGCACGCCGAGCAGGAGGCCGATCGGAAGCAGGAACCACTGCAGATCGAAGATCAGACCGATCACCAGGAACAGCACGGTGATGCCGAGCACCGCGCCGATCATCAGGGGCAGCAGGAGCTTGTCTTCCTTGCGCTGCATCTGGAACGCCTGCCAGAGCTGCTGGCGCCGCTCCTTCGACGCCTTCTTGCGCGCCGCCTTAGCCGCGGCCTTCGCTTCCTTCGACGGTGTACCGCCCTTGCCTGCTGCCATGTGTTTCAGAATAGTGGCCGCCGAGCTCGCCATTCGCGCCGGGACGGCGGTCGTATTCAGGCCTTGGCGTTTTCCCGGAGCGCCCCCGCGATCTGCGACGGCATCGGCTCGTGCCGCGCGTAGGTCCTGCTGAAATCCCCGGTCCCGTGCGACAGCGAACGCAAGTCGATCGCGTAGCGGCTGAGTTCCAATTCCGGCACTTCCGCGCGGATCCTGGTGCGACCGGTCCCGTGCGGTTCCGTGCCGAGCACCCGTCCGCGACGGCTCGACAGATCGCTGAGCACCGGCCCGAGGTAGTCGTCGGAGACCACCACCCAGACCTCGGCGAACGGCTCCAGCAGGTCGATGCCCGCCACGGCCGCCGCCTCACGCAGCGCCAGCGCGCCCGCCGTCTGGAACGCGGCGTCGGAGGAGTCGACCGAATGCGCCTTGCCGTCGAAGAGCGTGACCCGCACGTCCACCAGTGGATACCCGGCGGCCACCCCGCGTGCCGCCTGCGCACGCACCCCCTTCTCCACCGAGGGGATGAACTGGCGCGGCACCACGCCGCCGACCACCTTGTCCACGAACTCGATCCCCGAACCGCCGGGCAGCGGCTCCACCTCGATCTCGCACACCGCGTACTGCCCGTGCCCGCCCGACTGCTTCACGTGCCTGCCGCGCGCGGTCGCCTTGCCCGCGAACGTCTCTCGCAGCGCGACCTTGTGGTCGACGGTGTCCACCTGCACCCCGAACCGGGTGCGCAGCCGCTCCAGCGCGACATCGCGATGCGCCTCGCCGAGACACCACAGCACCAATTGGTGTGTCTGGCTGTTGTTTTCGACGCGCAGGGCGGGATCCTCGGCGGCCAGCCGCGCGAGTCCCTGCGAGAGCTTGTCCTCGTCGGCCTTGCTGTGCGCGCGTATCGCGATGGGCAGCAACGGATCCGGCATCGGCCACGGCTCGATCACCAGCGGCTTGCCGGTGCCGGAGAGGGTGTCGCCGGTCTCGGCGTGACCGAGCTTGGTGACGCAGGCGATGTCACCCGCGATGGCCTCGCCCAGCGGGCGCTGCTGTTTGCCGAACGGCGCGGTCACCGCGCCGACGCGCTCGTCCACGTCGTGGTCCGGATGCCCGCGATCGGCCAGACCGTGCCCGCAGACGTGCACGGTGTCGTCGGCGTGCAGGGTGCCGGAGAAGATCCGCACTAGCGAGATCCGGCCGACGTAGGGGTCCGACGCGGTGCGAATGACCTCCGCGGCCAGCGCGCCGTTCGGATCGCAGGCCAGTGGTGTCGGCGCGGCGCCGTTGGTCGCGGGCGCCGCCGAGACGATGTGCTCGGTCGGCGCCGGAAAACCGCCGGTGATCAGGTCGAGCAACTCCATCGTGCCCAAGCCCTGCCGCGCACCTTCCGGAGCGGGTGCGCCGAACAGCACCGGATGGAAGCTGCCGCGCGCCACCGCGCGCTCCAGATCGGCGACCAGCGTGTCGAGCTCGATGTCCTCGCCGCCGAGGTAGCGCTCCATGAGCGACTCGTCCTCGCTCTCGGCGATGATGCCCTCGATGAGCCGATTGCGCGCCTCGTCCAGCTCCGCGGCCTGCTCCGCCGAAGGCTCACCGCGCACCCCTTCACCGGAGGCGTAATCGGCCACGCAGTTGGGCAGCAGCTCGATCAACCCGGTGACCGGCCGATGACCGTCCACACCGCGCGGCCCGTACACCGGCAGATGCAGCGGAAGGATGTTCTCCGACGCCCCGCCGCCGAGCACGTCGCGGCACGTCTGCACCATCTCGTCGAAGTCCGCGCGCGCGGTGTCCAGGTGCGTGATGACGATCGCCCGCGGCATGCCGACGGCCGCGCACTCCTCCCACAGCGCGCGCGTCGCCCCGCTCACCCCTTCGGAGCCCTCGGCCGCCGAGATGACGAACAACGCCGCGTCCGCCGCGCGCAACCCGGCACGCAACTCACCGACGAAATCCGCGTATCCCGGCGTGTCCACTAGGTTGACCTTCATCTCCTGCCACGCCACCGGCACCACCGACACCTGCACCGACCGGTGCTGCCGATGTTCGATCTCGTCGTAATCCGACAGCGACGTGCCGTCCTCCACCCGCCCCGCGCGATTCACCGCGCCCGCCGTCAGCGCCATCGCCTCGACGAGCGTCGTCTTCCCCGCCCCGCTGTGACCGACCAGGACCACATTTCGAATGCGTTCCGGCCGATCCACCGTCACCACTCTGCCGTTGCCTCCGGCAGGTCCACTCGATTTGTCCACCATGTGTCACGCTTCCTCGCCTCGACACCGCGGTTGTATCGAGCTTCCCACCATCGGGAGGTGTGCGTCCACGAATCGGGGGAGAAGGGGGAAGGAGCTGGGTGCACGATCCGCTGGTCCGAGGTGGTCGAACAAGATCGTCTCGGCGGCGCTGGGAACATACTGGATCGACAGCGACAGGTGGCTTGTGCCACCTGTTTTGGGGCTGGAGGGTGGGTCGCTCCATCGGTAACGTCTGTCCGGTTTCATCCGGGTAGCCGAAATCGAGGATATGTCGAGATATCGCACGCTGACCGCGGCACTGACCGCCGCGGCACTCACCTTTCCGCCCGCAGTGCTAGCGGCCGTCGCGCACGCCGAACCCGGCCAGTACGCCCCGACCATGCTCATCCTGGACGCGTCCGGGTCCATGCAGCGGCCCGACCAGGGCGCCACGATGATGGACTCCGCGAAGCAGGCCGTGCGCACCTTCGTCGACTCAGCGCCCGCCGAGGCACAGGTCGGGCTCACCACCTACGGCACGGGCACCAGCAACGACGCGGCCGACAAGGCGGCAGGCTGCCGCGACGTCCAGATCCTGCGGCAGCCGAACACCATCGACAAGACCGCGCTCACCAGCGCCGTCGACGGTATCCAGGCTCGCGGCTGGACGCCCATGGGCACCGCGCTGCGGCAGGCCGCCGACGCCCTGCCGTCCTCGGGGCCGCGCTCGATCGTGCTCGTCTCCGACGGTGACGACACCTGCGCGCCGCCCGACCCGTGCGACGTCGCCAGGGAGCTGAAGCAGAAGGGTGTCGACCTCGTCGTCCACTCGATCGGTTTCGCCGTCGACGACAAGGCGCGCGCCCAGCTGACCTGCATGGCCCAGGCGACCGGCGGCACCTATAGCGACGCCGCCGACGGCGCGGCGCTGGAACGCATTCTGCCCCGGGTGAGTTCGGCCGCCCTGCGCAACTACCAGGCCACCGGCACGCCCATCACCGGCACCGACGGCTACCAGACCGCGCCGGTCGCGAAGCCGGGTCAGTACCTCGACACCATCGGCCAGCACGAGAAGCGTTTCTACGCCGTGGATTTGCCCGCGGGCGCGACCGCCTACTTCACCGGCATCGTCTCCTTCCCTCGAACGACCGGCGTATCCGTCACCGACGACATGGGCGTGCTGGAACTTCGCGTCTACGGCCGCGACGGCACCGATTGCAACGTCAGGGAACGGGAGCTGGAGACCGGCGCAAGCGACGGTGTCGCGCTCACCGTCAGCAGCACCTTCGAGGGGGCGGCCGCGACGCCGTCCGGCGGCAGTTCGGACAAGTGCAAGGGCGGCGGCCGGTACTACTACGAGCTGAACTGGGACATCGCACCGCAGGGCGCACCCGCACGCCTGCCGGTGGAGATCCTCGTCGGCATCGAACCCGGCGTCACCGATCCGGGGACGACCACGCTCGGCGAGGCCACCACGTTCACCGAGCCGACCGGGATCGCGCGGCCGGTCAGCGGTGGCGGGTCGTTCACCGTCGCCTCGACGCTCGACGGCAGCGGCAAGTACACCGACACCGTGCGATCCGGCGAGTACGTCTTCTACAAGGTGCGGCTGGACTGGGGCCAGGGCCTGGCCTACCGGGTGCGCTTCGCCGAGACGGGCGGGGCGGGGTACACCTCGGCCGCGAATGTCGAGACCACGCTGTACTCGCCGCTCGGCCGCCGGGTCGACTCCGACACCAACGCCTACACCGGCCGGACGGTCGCCGAGCTGGAACTCGCATCGGTGCCGATCCGCTACGCCAACCGGGACGCCAACGACTCGGAGGTCCAGCGTCAGTCGGTGGCCGGGTGGTACTACATCGCGGTCAAGGTGGGTCTGCCGTCCGGCGCGACGGCGATGCCGCCGACTCCGGTCGAGTTCGATCTGACCGTCGCCGGTACGCCGGAAGCGGGACCGACTTACGTGACCGGCAGCGCCGACGTCCTCGGTGAGGAGTCCGGGCCCCGCGCCGATCGGCCGGTGGCAGTGAGCGGTTCGAGCTCGGATACGCCGTGGGCTGTGGTCGGCATCGGTGTCGGCGTGGTCGCGTTGGTCGGCATCGGGGTGGCGATCTGGTTCGTCGCCCGGCGCCGCGCTTGATCCGTCCCGAACCCGCTGGCACCCGAATTGGATTGGGTGTCAGCGGGTTCGGTGTTTCGGGTGTCAGGCCGAGATGGTCCCACTCCAGGACGTGAACGACCGTCCCTTCGACTGGCAGGTGAAGCTCCCGTGGAACCCGCTCTCACAGCGGGCGCCCGCGTACTCGATGTAGGGGCCCCATTGGCCGTTCCCCGTCTTCACGTCGTTCAGTGACGGATTGCCGCCGGGCAGCGTGTACGTCGCCCCGGCATCGAACATCGGGTGCGCGGGCAGCCACGGCTGATCGATCACGATCTCGTTCACCGTCAGCAGGAAGGGCAGGAAGCTGTACTGCAACCGCGTCGGTGATCCCAGATCGCAACCGACAGTGCCGTTGTCGTAGATCGCGCAGTTCGTACTGCCCGCGCTGAAGTACACCGGCCCCGGATCGGCTTGGGCGGTCGCCGCCAACACCACCGGCGCCACAGCGGCGGCCGCCGCGACCCCGGCGATCTTCCTCACGATGCGTTTCATAGGTAGATGCTCCTCGGACTGGATGTTGCCGAACAGGTCGTCGGGTCTGTCGAACCCGGGAAGGTATTCGTTTCAGTCGGCAGGATCGGACCGGCCTCGTCGGAAGTGGGCGGACTTCGGAACGTGCGACGGGCGTGTCTCGCCGACATGCCGACCTTGTCGGCCCTCGTGTCGCCAATCCCCTGTTCTTGCAGTGCCTTTCGATTCGCAGTCGGGCGCGGCGACGAATAACGTTTAACCGTCGATTGGTCTGGGACGCGATGGAGGTGGCCGCCGATGTTGGTCATCGACGAACGAACGGCGATACCGGGAGCCGAGCATCGGGTGCTCGAGTGGATCCGGACATGGACGGGTCAGTACGTCATTGTGGGACTGGCCATCTCGGGCTGCCCCCTCGGTGATCGAGACGAGGGAGCGCTGGAAGCGGACCTGGTGGTGATCACGCCCCGCGCGGTGGTGGTCCTGGAGACCGTGGACATGGTTCCCGAGGCGAGTTCCGGAACGCTCACCGTCGAGGCCGACGGCCGCTGGCGACTGCCGGGGTTCGACGGAGATCCGATCCGCGCTCGCGACACGAGCCCGTTCGACCGCGTTACGAACAACGTAGCGAGCCTGAAGGCGGTGGTAGACCTTCGCCATCCCGAAGCGTTGGTCGACGGCTTGATCGTCGTCGTGCCGCCGCGGGAATCCACCGTGGTCTTGGACGTCGAATCGCGGCAGGGATGCGGTGTCGTGCTCGGCTCCACACCGAGTGAACTGCGCGCCTGGTTTCACCGCACCGCGGGCAGGCGGTTCGTGTGGACCGCCGAGGATGTTCACGCTTTGCTGACAGAGCTGAATGTCGGTGAGTGGGTGCTAGTGGAAGACCTTGTGGCCGAAGGCTTTCCTTGTGAGCGAAAGCAACTCGCCGATGCCGTATCGGATCGGCGGCCGAGGGAACAGCAAACGCCTTGGATCGAGCCCGATCCCGATGTCGAACCGCTCCGGCCGCCACGCAGGTCCGGCGGCGGCACCGGACACGCGCCCTTGATCGAACCGGAGGACGTGCCCCCGATCGAACCGGAGGATGTGGAGTCGGCGGGAGACGAATTCGCCGAAGACTCGCCCGATCTCCCTTACGCGACACACCCCGCGGTGGACCGGGATACCCCACGGACGTCGCGCTCCGACGGGGCCGAGATGCCATCGTCGTCGGCGACCGTGGTCCTGGTCGAGGACGCCCCCAACCCGGTGAGCGTCGACGTTCCCGCTCCCACGCCGCCGGAAAGCCCTGCGGAACCGCAGTTCACCGACCGTTGGTCGTCCTGGATACTGCCGGAAACCGAAAACCCTGCACTTCCGCGTGCCGCCGCCCCATCCCTCCCCAGCCGGACCTGGGACACGCCCGAAATCGAGCCGAAACCGTTGCGCCGCGTCTCGACACCCACTCCGGAAACGCGGCCGAGCGCGATGGTCCTCGGACGGACGATTTCTCCTTCGCGAACCTTCGAGTCTCTCAGGGGTTCGATAGCGCTCGACGGGCATCGTTTCCAGCAACTGGCCGCCTGCGCCGTCATCGCCGCGACTCTCTGCGCGGTCTGGCTCATGGCCTCCACCTGCTCCGCGCGGACCGGAAACGCGGTCGAATCACCGCAGCCCGTGCCGCAGTCGGAAGTCGTCCCGCCGCCCGCGCAAGTCGCCGAGCAGACGGGCGCGATGCCTTTGCCGCCTTTGTGTTTGCCGTTTCCGCCGGACTGCTGACGGCGACGCGTTGGCGTTGAACGCGGTCTGGCACTGCGCTGCCTGGTGGAGCGACTCTGAACCCTGCGCGAAGTCGACCGCGCCGGAAACAATCCGACATTCGCCGACGAGTGCCTCTCAACCTTCCGCGGCCAACAGCACCACGCGGTCGACGGCGGGATCGAACCCGAGAATCGGACACTCGCGAAACCCTTCCGCCGTCATGATCACCGGCTTGCCCAGCCGCCGCCCGACCGCACTCAGGAAGCCGCACAGGATATCCAGCCGATCCTGCCCCTGAAGTTCCCTCAGATCGACATCGAAGTCGATCTCCTCCGCCGAATACGCACGAAAAATCGCCAACATATCCGGTACCGGCCTGACGTACACCTCTACGCACTCACCCTCGGCGGAACGCGAGAACACCTCGGCGGCCGAAGGAAACGGCAAGCGCGCGAACCCTTCCCGATATTCACACCCCCACCCACTCTCCCGAACCAGATCGAACAACGCTTGCCAATCCTCCACAGACGTGCCCGGAACATGGACATCCGGAAGAACACCACCGTCACGCGGGTCGAAATGGGTTGCCACCTCCTCCCACGACAAACTCGTCACACCCGCACAACCCCGCACCGACCTCATCGCCGTCCCCCTCGGAACCGAGGAAGCCCCCCGCCCCCTCCTCCTCTCTTGACCCGACACCCCACCTGCCTCCCCTTCCGCTGCCCCTCCCGCCGCTGCCCGCCACCAGCGGGAATATCCTCACCCGCGTTGTCCCTGTCATTCCTCATGCTCAGGTTGGACGCACCAACTCCGCGCTCGGTTCCATCACATCGACCGCACTGCCTGGGGAGACTCCGGCGTCCCGCCTCGACCGCACCGGCTCCTTCCGCCCGTTGAAGGGATGCGTGTTTCAGGGTCGCCCGCTGTACGACGTGGCGACCCACCTCCACAAGATGGGTTACCTTCCGGAGGAGCAGGAGTCGTTTCTCACCGCGTGGACCGCCGCCGAACCCGAGGCCGCCAGCGGCGAGTGGTCGCGTGATCTGCGGATCTATCTCGAGCACGAGCGGGTGAAGTCCGTCATCGTCGACGCGGTTCGGTACAGCAAGGTGATCACGCAGGGGAGCGCGGGCGTGGAGAGGGAAGCGGCGTTGGTGGCGAGCATGGTCGGGAAGTTGCGGTTGGCGCGGGAGGTGTGGGGGCAGAGCGAGCCGGTCGACGCGGACACGGTGGAAGAGGCTTTGCGCGAGCATTCGCCCCAGACGTGAGGCGCTGCGGCTATCTTCGGTGGTGACGTGCTGCGTGGTGGGACCCTTCGGACGGAGCAGGATTGACGGCGAACAATGCCAAGTACCTCGTCGGGAACGGGCTCGGCGATCGAGTCTCGATTTTCGATGACGGTCGGGTGAAGGTCTGGTCGACCACGCACCTGTGGACCGTCGAAGGACGCGACCGCCACAACGCCCTCGGCGAGACCGTATTCATCGGTGTGGGCCGCGCGTTGTCGACGCCGGGGCCGACGAACCGGCAACACCCATGTGACCTGGAAATTCCGCTCGATGCATTCCGCCCCCGGACGATCGCCGCGACGGTCGGTGTGGACAACGGCACGTTCGTGCAGTTCTTCCACGATGGAGCTATCGCGGTCGGCAACGACGGACGTGATATCGACCAGGTTTTCAACGTCGGCCGCGAAGCGAACCAGACGCGGGGGCGCAACGGCGTGGGCGGCTCGGTGATGATCACCTTCGAGGGAAAGTACCGTCCGAAGTCGCTGCGCGACTGCGATTACCGAGTCACGGTCACGGAAGATGCTTCAGCGCCGCCGAACCGGCTGTACAAAGACGAATTCGAGATCCGCTGACCGGAGTACAGACATATCGCTGTCCAACCCTGTGCTCGAAGCGTCGTCAGTGAATGAGCTCTCCCTCGACCACGTGCCGCCACAGCGTGGATCTCAGCCACGCTGTGGCCTCGGCGGGATCGGCGGACGCGTGCACACCGAGAACGTGGATCGCCCCGAGGTTGCGGCCGGGACCGCTGACTCGTAGAACACGGTGTGAGTGGCGGTGTGGATTCGGGTAGACGATGGCGGCCACTGGCGCTGTGAGCGGTGAATGACCGGCGATATAGGTCAGCAGTTGATGAACATCGGCCGGAGACACCGGATCGGCTTGGTACGTCTTATATTTCGCGTCGATGGGCACTAGGTTGCCCCCTGGGCCACCCATGCGGACGAGAACGTCGGGCCGGAACGGAGGCCGGGTCGACAGATCGCCGTAGACGGTGATGCCGTTGCGACCTGACGACGGAACGATAATCGCTCGGGCGGGCGCGGATTCGCGGGCCAGGCGACGCACCACCGCCTCCCAGAGGCCCGGCAGGTCCAGCAGCAGGCTGTCGGCGTCGTAGCCGATGTCGGTGAGCAGGTCGGTAACGCCACCGCCACGCAGCAGCAATTCCGACCACACATGGGCAGCGCGATAACGACGGTTCAGGTGCGTGTAGCGGCTCCGATCCACCGCACGCAGAGCACCCGATGGTGAACCGGTGACCGGGAACTCTTTGGCCACCGCGCCGATCTCACGGGCGAGGTGAGAATTGGTCACTGCCCTGGCCGCGGCGCGCAGAGCGTGACCACACAGCTGGTTCTCCCAGATGTCGACTTCACGGTCGAACGTGCGCATATGAAGTCGGTCGAGCATCCCGAATCGTTTGGTCGCCTGCGTCGCGGCGTCGAGTCGGCCGCGCAGCACCGGCCCGACGTGCTCGGTGCGAACGTAGTCGCGGCGCAGACCGTCGCGAAGGAGCGTGCGGCATTCGGCGAGCAGTGCGCCGGCGACCACGTCCGCGAAACCATCCCGTTCCACGGTCCAAGCGCGGGTTGTGGTCTCGTGCGGCACGGGTGTCCCGAGGGCATAGCAGAGCCATTGGATCAGGGATCGGCCCGTGAATGCCGTTTTTGGGAGGATCGCCAGGCGGATTCGGTCGAGAGTCAGTACCCCCGCGGTCGCTTCCGGGCGGAATCGCCATCCGGTGCGCGTTTCTACGAGAGTGCCGCGCCGACGGTCGCTCAGCAGCTTCAGCCGACGCAGATCATCATCGGTCAGCTGGTCGTGAGGCAGCGGAACCGATTCGTATTCGGCGACTTCCAGCCGTGGCTTGTCACTCATCGCAGTCGTGGGCGCCCGCGGTGAACTCAGCGGCGAGCGCCGCCGGAAGATCGGCCACCGAGACCTGGGCGGGTCGGCCGGTGGCCTGGTCGACCATCTCACCCAGGATCTGCCGGAGCAGATCGGCGCGCCCGACGCAGTAGTCCACGAGCAGCGGGACGATGTCGTGGTAGAAGGCCGACCAGAGTTCGTCCTCGGTGGCGACCGGCTCGTCATTGCGCAAGAGGTACGCGTGGCCGATGCGATGATCGACGTCGAGCGTGCGATCGATCCGTTCGTTCAATGACGAGAGGAAGGACGACAGCTCCAACGGGCCGACCTGTCCCGACACTGCCTCGGGGTCGGGTTCGACGGACAGGAACGCGAATCGGCGCCGGATCGCGGCATCGAGGTGGCTGACGCTGCGATCGGCGGTGTTCATCGTGCCGATGATCCGGATATTGGGCGGGACCGCGAATCTGCGCTTGCTGATCGGCAGAGTGAGCGGGATGCCGCGCTTGTCGGACTCCAGCAGCGTCACCAGCTCTCCGAAGATGCGCGGCAGGTCACCACGATTGATCTCGTCGATGATCAGTAGGAACGTCGTGTCCGGCTCGGCGGCGGCCGCGGTGCAGAGCGTGTGGAACACGCCGTCCGCCAAGACGAGTCGCAGCCCCTGGCCCGTTGCGTCATGGTCAGGTTTGAAGCCCTCGACGAAATCCTCGTAGCCGTAGGACGGGTGGAATGTGACGAGGCGGACGACGCCGGTATCGAGCAGTTCGACGACCGATTCATTGCGGCGCGGACCATCCGTCACCGCGTGGTTTCCATGCGCGGCGAGTGCGATATTCAGTGCGAGGCGCGTCTTGCCGGTGCCGGGAGGTCCGTGCAGAATCAGCTGGCGCTTGTGGTCGAGGACAGCGAGCGCCTGCGAGACCTCCTCCGGCAAAGGGGTATCAGTACGGACCTCGCCGTTGCTGCCCTCGTGGGCCGTGAGCTGAGCGAGAAGGTTCTCGGATACCTTCGCGAAGGTGGGCCGCCACGCGCCTCTGGGTTTGGGCAGTTCCTGCGCGTAGTCGGTGTCCCACGCGACCGAAACGAGATGCTTCGCCTCCGCTCGACTGTCGTCGAACCGGTAGCCGTCGGTCACCGTGCCGATCGCCAGCACGCGCCGCATGCCTTGATTGGCGACAATGCGATCGCCAGCCTGAAGGTCGCGGTAAGCGATCAGCTTGCGAGCCTTGTCGCCATTGCCGCCGGGGCGCTCCGGATAGGTCGCGTTGAGAACTTCCTTGAGTTCAGCGTCGCTTGTGTACTGGGTGAGATCTCCCACCTCGTCCCATTCGACGCAAATGAATCCGCCTGCGAGACAGTCCTTCCAGAACTTCGCTCCCTCGCCGGGTGCGATCTTCCAGATGGCGCGAGTGCGTCCGCGCGGGTCGTAGTTGTCGTACAGAAACTTCATGACTTCGTGCGGATTCCAGAGGGACAGCTCGTGGTCTCGCATGACGAGATCGCGCAGCTGACGGTTGGCTCGCCAGGCCGGGACATTCTTCTCGGGCGTGCCGCCGAGCTCGGAGATGAACGCGCGCAGATGGGCTGAGGAGAAGATCGGCAGGAAATGCTCGGGGAAGTAGGTGGCGAGCGATTTCGTGACCAGCGCCTGTCCGGACAGAAGTACTTCGAGTTCATCGAGTTCGGCGAACGCCGCCCGCTCCGCGGCGTCGAACGCGGCGACGAATTGGCCGCGCAGACGTTCCCACGCTTGCTCGACGGAGAGACCCAGCAGCGCGGGTGCGAGTTTCCACTCGCCCGAATTGTGCCGGTAGAGCATATGTTTCCGGGCACTGCCGCCGCTGATGCTGCCGAGTTCCCGCGTACCGAACTCCAAGAGGCGGCAATAGGTCACGGCATCGGAATCGGCCGATCCGAGTCCGAGGGCATACCGCTCCACGGGCAGCGTCGGCCAATCGGCCAACGGGAACGTCTCGAGGACAAGCTTGCGTTGGTCGGCAGCGGCGGCGACCCACAGGGCAGCACTGGAACGATCGAACTCGCCGATGGCGGTCCGGAGATCGGTGGTCATGTGTCCTCGCTGAGAAGGGGTGTCAGACGTTCGCCGCGACGCGGTGATGAGACAGGTGGTTGAGGATGGCCTGATTGGCCTCCCAACCGTCGGGGAATTTCACCGGTACGCCCAAGTGCACGGGTTCGGCGGACGGATGGGCGTCGAGGAGTTCGGGGATTCCGGCGCGGCCGACGAGGATGCAGGCGTGGCGGTGACGCGAGGCTAGGACGCAGAGACGTCCCGCTTCGAGGTGAAAAGCACTGGCGTCCCTGCGGCCGGACAGTGGGTGCAGGACCACGGTCACATCGTATTCGCGTCCTTGCAGGCGGTTGGCGGTGTCGACGGTGACCGTCTCGGCCGGGGTGCCGCGCAGCGCGGTGCGTACGGCATCGGCCTGGTCGCGATGGGCGGTGCCGACGGCGACTCGTTCGGCCGTCACCGGGCGAGAGCCTTGCTCGGAATGGGCGGTCGCTCCGCGTTCGAGCAGTCGGCAGGTGATCTCGGCGATCGCGCGGACGGCTTCGCTGTCGGTGCGCAGGGTGTGTCGGGCGGGCAGTTCGTACCAGCCCCAACCGTGTTCGGCCGCTTCATCGAGCACGTCATCGATCGGGCTGCGCAGACCGGCTGCCGCGAACTCCATTCGGCGGTCGTGGATTCCGGTTCCCGCGCGAAACTCGTTGAAGGGATAGAACGCTTTGGAGACCACGGGCGCCGCAGATGCGGACAGCCGCCAGGACACGGGCAGGCTGTGCACGGGAATGTCATCGTTGTTCGCGAGCATTACGCTGACCGCGCTCATCGTGGGATCCCAGCCCAGACCTGCCCACCGATCCACCTCGACGGTGGCGAACGGATCGAGCTGACCGGGGTCGCCGACGAACAGCCCGTGGTCGAAGCGATTCGCGATGCGCAGCAACATATCCGACCGCATCTGATACGCCTCGTCGACGATCGCGTGCGGCCAGCGTCCGTCGTCGATCGTCGCCCATTTGGCGGCGGTGCCGATGAGAATGGTGCTGTCGGTGAGTTCCGCGATTTTCTGGCCGACGGTCACGTTGGGTCGATCGATGCGTTCCGGCTTGAGATACCCGGTGCGGGAGAGCCTTCCGATGCGCAGCGCGGGATCGGCGGTGGCGAGGCGGTCGATGAGATCGTCGACCTGTTCGTTGGTCTGGGCGACGACGATGTGCTGACCGCCGGAAGCGGCGAGCTGTCGCGCCGCACGCACCACCAACGTGGACTTGCCCGCGCCGGGCGGCGAATCGACCACGACGGCACGGTGCGAGGTGTCGGCGAGGTCGGTGAGGATGCCGTCGACGGCCGCATCCGCTGTTCGCATCACAGATCCTCGATGGGTTCGGACTCCGGCGTCCACTCCGGCGGCGGACCGCCGTGTGTCCACGGAGTGTCTTCGCGGGCGGGAAGTTTCGCGGGAGGTCCGCCATTACCGATCTTGAATCCGGCGAAGCACACGGTGCTGCCGAGTTCGGGGACAGACCCTGGACGGGCGACCTTCCCGGTGCCCATCCCGCCGGAGAGCTCCAGCACGATGTAGTCGTGATCGCCCTCCACCGGCAATACCTTTCCCGTCTGGGTGGGATTGCCGACGTTGCAGAACTCATCGCCCTCGGCCACAACGATCGGATCCGCGGTGCGCACCTGCAGAATCGGTCGCAGCAAGGGACGGTTCTTCTCACTCATCACTACCCGGTCCGGATCGACACCGACAACGGTGCCCACGAAAGCTGTTCCGGCCAGTCGATGTTCGAGCATGATCCGAGGATCGTCGAAAGCCCTTTCCGCCTCGTACTTTTCGAGTGCCCGCTCGCGATCGAGTAGCTTCCGCACGGCCGACACCGCCGAATCCCGCCGTGCCTGCGGCACACCTTCGTGAACCGATCCGGCGAAATAGGAGAACGATCCGACGTCCTCGTTCCACCGCCGGGCGACTCGCGCACCGGCTTCGAGTTCGCGCAGCAGCGCGAGGCCCTGCCACATGAGCTGCCAGGTCGGTTCGAGCTGAGCGTGCAGCGCGCGCTCGATGCGCCGTGTGGCAATTGATTTCGCTTCGTTGTCCTCGGCAGTGTCGTATGCGGCGATGAGCGGGGCGAGCTCTTCGTTGTCGAAGCCAGGGTCGGTGGCGGGTCCGGCGGGCGGCACAGACAGCGGGTCTTCGGCGCGCGCGGCGGCCTCGGGACCTGTGCTGCCGGGCGGTGGAGCGATCCACCCGAGCAGTGCGGCGAGATTGGCATCCTCGAGGGCGGATTGGCCGGTGGCCCAGTGGGCGGACAATGCCGACGTGAGGGGAACCAGCGTGCTGGAGCCGGGATGCTCGGCGCGATCGCAGAACCAAGTGAGCCACCGACCGAGCAGCGGAATCGACTCGGGAACAGCGTTGTCGCCCTCGGTTCGATGAAAGCGCACCGAGCGGCCGAGCAGCTTCAGAAACCCCACCCCGCCCGGATTCGGCACCCACAGCTGAGGTGCGTCGAGGCACCGCTCGTAGGTTTCGCCCGATTTGGTGGTCACCTCCTCGGTGTTCTCGGCGTATGCCGCGAGGTGCGGGAGCACGATCTCGGCGAGTTGGGCGAGGAATCGCAGGCGCAGCACCCGGTCTCGTGGCTGCGGCACGGTCAGCAGTGCCGGTGCGGCGGGATCGGACCCCACCATGACCGCCAGTGGTGCGGCGGCTTCACCTGCCAGCTTCAGCGGTACCAGGACCAGCGGATTGTCCGAGAGGTGGATATGGCGCACGTCGGCGATCGGCTCGGCGCGTCCGGTGCGTACCGCGTGCAAGCGAGCGAGGGCGGTCAGGACACTCATGCGCTGGCGATCTCCAGCCGGAGCCGGTCGGCTTCCCGCAGCATGCGGGTGATGTCGGCGAACTCGGGTCCGAGGTCGCGTGAACCGTCGGCGACGGCGAGCACGGTGGCGATGTCGTCGAGGCCGCCGAGGTCGTCGCAGACACCGCGGCCGAGCGCGTCCACCGAGCCGTTCGCCCGCGCGGCGTCGCGGCAGGCGAAAGCCAGCTCGCAAGACGACATACATTCGGGGGCGTAGCGGGCCGGGATATCGGCGATCGTCTTGGCCAAGTGCTCACCAGGTGCGAAAGAAGCACCCTCCGGGAGGGTTTCGACCAACTCACTGATCGCCGTCAGCCGTGACAGCTGACGCGACACGACCGCGATCTGCTTGCGCAAATCCACCAACTCGGCCGTAGGCCGGTTGGTGAAATCCCTGGTGCACACCAGGATCACATCGTGGGACACCAGATCCGGCGACTCGCCGATCTCGGTCATGAGCTCGCGCAACGCGATGACGTAGACGGCGGACTGACGCGCCGCGGCGGCGACCTGAACCGGATCGGCCTGTCCGTCGACCACCGGGAAAGACTTGATCTCCACCACGTGGAAGCGACCGCCGATCTGCAAGGCGACCACGTCCGGCTCCAGATAGGCCGCGGCACCCGCGATGTCGAGCCGCAGCATCGGATGGTCGAACAGAGTGCCGTCGCCGGAGCTGATCGCGTGCGCGAGCAGCTGACGGGTCCGTTTGTAGCGCACGGCATTACCCGCGTTGTCACCGACCGAATTCAGATCGTGATAGGCGACCTCGGGAATGGGGAGGTTCAGCTTCTCACGGAGCAACGCCAGCAGCTCCGCGCACCCGTTCTCCTTCACCATCGCCTCGAACGCGTTACCGCGTGTGATCGCGAACTGCGACTGACCGAATCGGGGTGGAAAGCCCAGTTCCCTGGCGATGGCCGCCTTGTCGGCCGCCGCCGCGTCCAGCAGCGCTCGTCGCGCGCAACCGGGGTTCGCCGTCAACGCCGCGATGGTGCGGGCATTGTGGCGGCACGCCGGCGCCGCACCGCGCAGCTCGTCCAGCCGTGCCGAAAGTGTGTTCATCCCACCTCGTTTCGTCTTCTATTGGCCACGCCGAGCCGGACCCCGAACAACCGGGCGGCCTCGTCGAGCTGCTGATTCGCGCGTCGCGCGGCCTCGGCGCGGCGGCGCGCGTCCTCCGCGCGGTGGACCTCGAGTTCCCTGGTGGCGGCGTCGATCACCGCGGCATGGTCGATCGTGTCCGGCGAACCCTGCACGCCGGGAACGGTAACCGCGAGCTTCCACAAGATCCGCTGCGCACTGGCACCGCAATCGTGTTGTGCGACGATATGTTCGGCGATCCGGATGGTCGCGGTGAGCAGATCCACGCGAGGGCTGAGCGGACCGATCATCCGCTGCGCCAACGGCCAGGTGCTCACCGCCATCAAACCGCGCGCCGGGGCGAGGTGATCGGCGGTGAGGGCCGCGCAGATGTAGTACGGGCGGGTGAACGGCGAAGCGCGGAACGAACGCTCTTCGTCGCGGCGCAGACTGGTCAACCGGCCGGGAGCGACGGCGCCGGAGAAGAACGATTCATGGACCGCCAGAACAAGTTTCGGCGACGCGGGAACTCCGAGCAGGGTGAGCGAGCGGTGGACGTGCTCGCGGATCGGCATCCCGACCGCTTCCGTCTTTTCCTCGGGCACCTCCTCCGCTCGCGGTGCCTCGGCTCCGAGAACGGCTGAATCCCAAGCATCCTCGGTTCGCCGCAACTCGGCTCGGAGTTGGCGGGCGGTCGCGCGATCCCCGGCGGTCACCGCGCGCCGCACCTCGGCACGCAACTCGCCGATGCGCGCCTCCAGCTTCTCGGCGGCGTCGGTCATGGCGCGAGCGTATCCATATCTTCCAGTGAAATCCAGTAACTTCCAGCATTTGCCCGCTGGTGACCGCCCGGCCGTCCAAACAGGGTGCCCGCACCATATCCGCCGGGGCCGACAACTTGATTCCGTCGGTGTGCGGGAAGATCGCCGTCGAAAATGCGGGGGGTGCCTGCACCGAAGCAGGCACCCCTTCGTTCACTCGCAGCCGATGCCGTTGCCGTCGCGATCGAGCCCGTACTCGTCCGGGCCGATGACCTGGACGCGGCCGGTGTAGACGGGACCGTTGCCACTGCCGCCCTCGCAGTCCACGTCGCTGACGATGGGCAGGCAGGGGATGTAGGAGTCGTGGCAGTTGGAGGGTTCGGCGATCGCCTCCTGCGGGGTTGCGAGGGCGAAGCCGAAAGCGGCGATCGCGGCGGAGGCGAGGGTGACGATGTACTTCATTGTGCTCCATCCAGTTGTGTTGCGGACGACAGTCTGCCACGGCCCAGATCATGAATCGCGCAGTACCGGACGGTAATTCACGCTGGTTTGGCAAGGGTATCGATGTGCTTGCTTCGTATCGAGGGCTCGTCGGCCGCGGAGGTGTATGCGTTGTCCGAAAGTTGGCTACGGCATGCGCGGGGCCATCAGAATGCTGCCGGTGATTGCCGTGATGGTGGCAGTTGGTGAGGGCGGGCCACCGGCCCTCCCAATAGCTCCGGAACCAGTAAGGGCGCGCCGACAGCGCTCTGACTTCGACACACGCCTTGGTCGGCGGGTGAGTCAGACGGCGTAGAACGCCGTGCTCTCGCCGAGCACCCTCCGCGCCGAGTCGAGATCGGCAAGACGTGCCGACACCGTCGCCGTCGCGGCCTCGTCCGGGAGGACGTCGGAGAACTTCAATCCGTGCGCGGCACGCTCGTCGACCTGTGGAAACTCGAGGGATGGCAGAAGCGCGCGCCGTTCGGCCAGAGCGCCTCGCCACATGTCGACGGTCAGATCCGGTCGCAATCGGATGCTGAAATCGTTCGGCCGCTGATTCGGATGGACGATGCCGGGAAGCGACGCGGCCAACGTGGCGTTTGCTCGGAATCCTGCCCAGGTCCACCAGTCGACTCGTTCGCCGTCCCGGTGGACGACCGTCGCATCCGCGTGAGCATTGCCGGTGCCTTCGGTGGCGCGGATGTCGGCCAATTGCGTTCTTGCCCGACGGGTCAGCTCAACCTGTGGATCCTCGCCCAAGTACACATCGCGTATTGCTCGCGCGAGCTCGAACGACAAGCCTCGAAGGCCCAGATTCGACCACTTGGCCACGCCTCCGGACTGCGTCGGTTCCACGAAGGCGCGGCGTCGGCTCCAGTCGATGTAGGTGACCTGCCAGCTGCGCCCGGCGAGCAGCAGTCGGCGCGGGCCGGGGCTGTCGTCGGTGAGGACCGAAGGGTCGGTGTGTCCGATCTCTTGGCGGCCGGCGAGCACGGTGAACTGCGGTGGTGCTGTGAATGCTGCTGTGAGGTCGAGGAAATGCCGACGGCCGAAGCGCTTTTCGGCGGTGGGGCCCATATGGAGCAGCCCGCTGTCTTCGTCCAGATATCCCTGGGCTAGTAGATGGTGCAGTATCGGCGAGGCAGATTCGTCGAAAGGCGCCAGATCATTCCACTCGTGTGTCCAGCGCCGGTCGCCGATGCTGTGGTGCTGCAACGTGACAGCCAGCAGTTGCTGAGCAACAAGGTGTCGTGGTTCGGGCGGGGGAGTGATCGGTTCGACCCATCCACGGCCCCAGAGCAGCAGCAGCCCCGCGGCTTGGACGAGGGCGTCGTCGGTGGTGGCCAGGAACAGACAGTTGCGGGTGCTGTCGGCGCGGCGGCCGGTGCGCCCGATTCGCTGGAGGAACGACGCGACCGTTGTCGGTGAGTCGATCTGGATCACCCGATCCAGATCGCCGACATCGATGCCGAGCTCGAGGGTGGACGTGGAGACGATCACGCAGTCCCGTGCCTCGGCGAATGCCTGTTCGGCGCGCGTGCGTTCGTCGACGGAGAGCGAGGAATGCGAGAGGAACACCGTCACTTCCCGTTCCCGCAGCGCGGCTCCCAAGTGCTCGACTTGTCGTCGGGAGTCGCAGAAGACCAGCCGCTTCTCGCCTCGATGCAATGCGGCGATCACCTTGGCGGCATTGTCGAGGGAGCCGACATAGTCGAGTTCGACTTCTCCTGGCGGAGGAGTGGCGGTTTTCGTCGTCGGCGGCAGAGTGAGACCCGGAGCGACGACTCGACCTGGCCGGGTGCCTGCTCCCGACCCCTGTAACCAGGTGAGGAGGTCGTTCGGGTTGCCGACCGTGGCGGACAAGCCGACGCGCTGGATTGGACGACCGCTCACTCGTTGCAGACGTTCCAGTACTGCCAGCAGATGCCAGCCACGGTCGTCACCGGCGAAGGCGTGGACCTCGTCGACGACGACAGCGCGGATATTGCCGAGCAACTCGTCGTGGTCGGTCTTCGTGCCGATCAGCATGGCTTCCAACGACTCCGGCGTCGTCAGCAAGATGTCGGGGTGTTCGCGCCGGATGCGATCGCGCTTGGAGTTCGTAACGTCGCCGTGCCAGAGCGCCGCGCGCCTTCCCAGCCACTGCGCGTATCCGTCGATCCGCGTGACCAGGTTGTTCAGCAGGGCCTTCAGCGGACACAGATAGAGCACTGAAATGCCCTTCCAGTGTTGCTCTTCCATGGCGCTCAACAGTGGAAAGCAGGCAGCCTCCGTCTTTCCGCCCGCTGTCGGCGCGAGGAGAACGGCGTCCTCGCCGTCGATGAGCGGTGCGATGGCGTCTTGTTGTAGTGGTCGAAGGCCCGGCCAGCCCAGTGTGTTGACGATGTGGTGGACGACCACGGGATGAAGGCGATCCCACGGCTCGTCGGTCACAGCTTCAGGTCGATGTCGTCGGCGCGTACGAGATTGCGCTCGGTGTCGGTGAGCTCGGAGGTGTTGACGGTGAGTCTGTAGTGCTGCCGCGGATCGAAGTCGGGGAACTGATCGATGCGGTCGAGTACGTCGCCGACGAGCTTCTTGAGAAAGAGCCGGGGCGCGACGCCGACCTTGCCGCCGAGAGTGCCGCCGACCGCCCGAGCGAGGTCGGCTATGTAGGCGTTGTCAGCTACGTCACGGATCCGTTCGGGATGCTCACTGCCGTCGGCATACAGATCGCGGATGGTGATGCCCAGGGCCACAAGTGAATTCATTGTGAATCCCGACAAACGGAGCTGCACGGCGCGAGGATTGTCGAAGCGCGGGTCCGTGGTGAAATCCGTGGCAAGACGCTGTGCCAGCGGAGCCAGCCGCTGCACCCCCTGCTGCCCGTCGTAGAACGCAGGCGTGCCGGTGATGAGCAGATACAACCCGGGGAACCGGCCGGAGTAGACCTCGTCGATGAGCTGACGCAAAGCGTTGAGTGCCTTGTCTCTGGCATCGGATCGCACTCGCTGCAGGGTCTCCACCTCGTCGAGCACGAGCAACAGGCCACGATGACCACTGTCGCGCAGCGCGGTGAGCAGGCCTTGGAGGAATCCGAAGGCGCCGAAGTGGTCGAGCTCGCCTCGGACGCCCGCAGCCCGCCTAGCCGAGGCGGCCACGTTCGGCTGTCCGCCCAGCCATGCCAGGATCGCGGCGGCGGTCGCTTCGTCGCCGTCGACGAGTGCCTTGCGGTATCCCCGCAGCGCCGTCGCGAAAGATGGCGCGTGTCGTGAGACCTCGATCAACCGGGCGGTCATCAGCTCGTCCACAGCACCGACGAGCGAGTCTTCATCGGCGCCAGCGGCCAGAGCGTCTTCCTCGAGTGCGTAGAACCAGGCGTCGACCACCGAGCGAAGCGCGCTCGGTGGGAAGCTCGATGTCGTGAGTCGCTCGGTGAGTCGCCGGTACACCGTCTCCAGCTTGTGCAGCGGTGTCTCTGTTTCGGAGATCTGAACCTCCGACACCGCGAAGTTGCGGCGCTTCGCGCGTTCGCCCAGCCACCGCGAGAAGAACGTCTTACCGGATCCGTACTCACCACGAACCGCTTTGAACACCGACCCGCCGGACTCGACCACGTCCAGTTCCGCATCGAGGGCGGCCTCGAATCGATCGAGTCCGGTAGCGAGCAGGTCCAGTCCGCTCTCTGGCACGGCGCCGCGCCGCAGCGCATCGATGACCGCGCGGCGCCGGGCCGCGCTGACCTGGGTTGGCTGGCTACTCACCTGGACAGTTTCGCATGGGCAGAGGTCATGCCGATGCGAGGAAGCTCGCGAGCGTCGGCCGTTCCCGGTCCTCTGCGATTCGTGGATGTGGAGGTCGACGCAATACACTCGGATCCGCACCGTTTCAGGTGACGGCCTCCTTGGTGCACTCGGCGGTGCTGGTTTGAACTTCCACGGCGCAGATCTCCGCGATCTAGATCTCGTGGATGCCTATCTCGCGGTGGCTGATCTCGACGGCGTCAACCTCGCTGGAGCCGACCTCGACCGGGCGACGCTGCTCGGTACAAAGCTGAAAAACGCGGACCTGTCCGGTGCCTACCTCCATAAGGCCGAGGCGGACGGGTGTGAAGCAGAAGTCGTCAACCTGTCCGGCGCTCCGAGGATGCCACTTCGGCCAACGCCTACCCGCCTGAGTGAAGCGCAGCTGTCGGGTGCCAAGGTCGCCGATAGCCGCGGTGAGGTGCGCGGCCCGGTGCTGGTCGACAATCAACTCCTCGCGGGTCGGCAATTGGAGGAATGGTTTGCGGCCATGGGCGCCCTCGAATTACGTGTGGTGGAGTGACGCCTCGCCTGTACGCGCATCTGGGGCATATCCCAACTGGGCGTGGAAGGCCATGGATATTCAGCGGCGATCTCGCGGTGCGGGGAGGCGGCGTGCCCGCTGGGTTACGGCGGTCGTCAAGTCGGTGTAGCCATCGACCAGTTCCGCGAGTCGATACCAGGCCGCGTGCACGATCGGATCGGCCGGATCGACTGTCATCAGCAGGTGGTAGGCGCGCACTTGGGCCTCGGCGAGCCGATCGATCACCGCGCCGAGCGTTTCTGTGTGCAGGGTCGCGGTGGGATGCGGGGCCGGTGAATGGTTGGCGACCCACAAGTCCACCGCGAAGATGAGTTCGATACTGCTGCTCCGGCACTCGTCGACTGGCCCGGTGAGTCGGTGCTCATACAACAGCCCGAGCTGGTGGGCGAGCTGCGTCAGCGGGTGGACGCCGACGTGATGACCACGGATCGCCGACAACATCGCCTCACCGGCGGGGAACAGCACCGCAACGGCCCGTTCGGTGCCAGACAGCTCTCCCTCGATTGCGACTGGATTTGATAGGGCGCGCATCGGTCATCACCACGCGATCGCGGGGTCGGGGCGGGCAATGAACTGGCAGGCCACGGCAATCACCGAAGTCCGCGACGGCAGCGACTGGGCGTCCACCGGTTGCGAGACCCAAAACTGCCCTGTGGGGTGATCGGTCATCGGAAGCCACACCCGCTGCCCGGATTCGAGAATTCGAACCCCGTGCTCCTCGAGCTGGGCCGGCGACCCCAACTCGCGATACACGTACGCCACCTCGTGAGCGGAGTGGCAACGCTCGAACATCACCACTCCTTCCGGTGACGCCCACTCGGCGGCACAGTCGGCACGCACATGCTGTAACCGCGTCGTTCCGACTCTGGCAGTTGGGCGTCGGCCCGGCCGGCTTTCGCCGCTGCGCTGAACGCAATGATGGCCGTCAGCCATCCAGCTGCTTGCGACTGAACTGTGAGATGGCCGTCCTCGGGGTAGCGGACAACGGGCGTGGTCATTCGTGCTCCTGGACTATTCGAAATTGGAATACGGTCGGCGCGCGTTGTGGCGTACGGTCGGCGCGCGCCAGTCGGCGCGCACTGGATCGGGAGGAGAACGCTGTGAGCGCGACAGTGACCAAGCGGCACAAGCTGATCGGGGACGTACACCTGGTGTTGGTCGACGATCAGGGGCGGTACCTGTTCGGGCGGCGAGCAAATACGGGATACGAGGACGGAGCCTGGCACTTGCCGTCCGGTCACCTCGAGTCCGACGAGTCAGTCATCGATGCGCTCGTTCGGGAGGCCGCCGAGGAGATCGGGGTGGAGATCGCCCCCGAGGACGTGCACTTCGCGCACGTAATGCACAACGCCAGCTCCGGCGGCCGGGCCGCGTTCTTCTTCCTGGTTCGCGCCTGGGCTGGAACTCCGATCAATCGGGAACCGGACAAGTGCGATGCGCTTGAATGGTTTGCCCCCGCCGAGCTGCCCGATCGGATGATCGGGTATTGCCGGGCGGCGCTGGGTTCGATCGCTGTCGGCGAACCGTTTTCGGTGTATGGCTGGTAGGCATGTCGGTCGGGTGCCGACCGCGGCACCCGACACGAGCCTGGTCCTGGCCTAGAGGACCATCCAGTCGATGAGCTGGTCGATCACCTCTCTCATCCGTTCGCGCGACATTCGCTTCTTTCGCGAATCCTCCTCCGATTCCTGTGCGGCCCCGTACTGCCACCAAGCCGCGCCGGTGGCTGCATCCATCACCAGGAATCGGTCGGCGACTGCGGGCCCGCGCAGGACCAGCGACACCGTGCCGGGTTCGGCCACGACGGCGTGGATGGCCTTGTGGCTCAGGGTGTACGACGTGCCAACGACTTCCTCGCGGACCTGCACCGCGTCCAGTGTTCCGGGGTGAAGCGAGGAGTCCAGCTCGGCGTCTCCGTAGAGTCGGTGCAGGTACCGGCCTCGAAGGATGCGACTGGAATATGTCCAGCGGTGGTTGTGTGGCCGGTCGAAGTAGCCGGGCTGGAAGACATGCAGCCGCAATCGGATTCCGCTCGGATCGCTGAACAGCACGAGCTTGTCGAGGATGTCGTAGTGCTCGCACAGAGACAGCAACTTTTGGTCGTCGAGGGTGGCGAGAGCCGACGTTCGAAGCAGCTGGCGATCGGTGGCGAGTTCGTCGAGTACGGGCCGTGTCGAGGTGTGGACGGCTTCGGTGTTGTTCCAGTCGATGTCGCGCAGTGGCTTGATGATCTGTTCGACAGTGTTCACTTCGGTTGGCTCCTAGGCAGATTCGAGCTTGGCGCTGGACTTCCACAACCGGCAGACGGGCACGATGTCGGGGTAGGTGGCGCAAGAGGACGCGCCCATGACGATCTCCTCTGCCGGGCAGCCGCCCAGGCAGGCGGATTCCTTGCAGCCGCCGCATGAGCTGCCGACCAGCGGCAGAGTGAACAGGTCGAACTCGTTGTTCGGGGTCTCACGGTTGAGCACTACTTGGTCGCCCTTCATCTGGGCGAAGTACATGTCGGTGTCGAACAGGTACGAGCAGACGTAGGCGCGGCCGTCGGGGAAGATGCTGATCCGGTCCAGTGTCCGGCCGATGCAACCCTGATAGCCCTCGCCCGCATACTGTTCCATCTGGCTGCGGCGTGCGTAGGTCGGCTGGAACCAGACCCTTGTCTCGTACTCAGGCGCGGCGTCCTCGAGGCGGTCGCAGAAGGCGACCCATTCCGGCGGTGTCATTGCCATGTCCGGGTTCCCGTGGCCGGTACCGATCGTGCTGAACACGTGGTATTTCACGAGTGAGGCGCCGATGTCGTCGGCGATGTCGAGCAGGTTCAGCACGTCCTGCTCGTTGGCTTTATTGACCGTGCAGATGATGCGTGTGTCGAAGCCGCGGTCGCAGAGTTCGGCGGTGGTTTCCATCGCGATCTCGAAGGTGCCCCGCCCGCGGACGGCGTCATGGGTTTCGGCGCTACCACCGTCCAAGCTGACCTGTATGTAGGCGAAGTCGGACGGCTCGAGTTTGGCGAACTTCCTGCGTGCGTGCTGTTGAGCGTTGGTGGTGGTGATGACGTGGCCGTAGCCGATCTTGCTTGCCGCGCGGATGGAGTCGACGTAGAACGGGTGCAGCGTCGGCTCGCCGCCGAGGATGGTCAGCTTGTCCCCGCCCATCTTTCGCCACACAGTGAGGGTGTCGACGATCTGTTGCGGCTGCATTTTCAGTGCCCGCTCCAGCCGCTCGCCCATGTAGCAGTGCTCGCACCGAAGTTGGCAGGCTTCGGTGATGTAGAGGTAGACGTTCCGGAATCTGCCGTAAGCGATTTTGTCGACGCGCTGAGGTTCGGGTCCGGTGGAGTTTCGGGGCATCCGGGCGTGGCCGTAGCGGTCGGTGCGGACAGTGGGTGTCGACAATGGAATCGAGGTCATGAGATTGCGCTCCCGGAGTTCAGCATCGGTTCGACCAGATGGATCGCGTTGTCGGTGGGCAGAGCGGCGTCGAGGATCGTGATGTCGATGCCGTTGGCGGTGAACGCTGCTCGGATCTCGTTGATGGAACTGTCGAATCGTTTGGTCCGGGCGGCGAGCAGCCGTGGTGCATCGCCGCGGCGGAGGTGCAGAAGCGTGCCACATCTGCCGCAGTGCCAGTCATCGAGCACTGATGACCTGGCCGGTATGCGGGGGTCGGCGACTGGATCCTTCTCGCAGCGCTGGCACACGCGGCGACGGCGTGCGCGGTTGTGCAGAACCTTGCCCTCCGCGCGCATCTCGATCGGCTCCACCCTGGCCGTCGGCGCGGAGTGCGCGAGGGCGTCCAACAGCAGCGATACCTGCTCGGCGGAGCCTGGAAAGTTGTCCATCAGCACGACATCGACGTCGCGATTAACGATGGAATCCAGGTAAGAACGCAGCGTCTGGTCGACGATGTGGGTGTCGATCCAGCCGAGACGTTCGGCTGTTCCGGTGGTTGCGGCGAGGACCTGGACCGGGACCTGGTCGCGCAATCTGAAAGTTTGCCTGCGGGCGTCGCTGCCGAGGGCGAGCGTGAGCGTCGTCTTTCCAACTGCCGGTGGGCCTAGGATTGGCACTACGAGCGTGAGCGTCATGGCGAGTCCTTCGTGAGATGTCTTGTTGGACATCTCGACGATGGCGCTGGACAGTCAAAACTGGTAGCACGCAAGCGAATACGGCTATTCAGCATTGGAATACCGCCCTCGCGGCAGAATGGTAGCGTCGAAAAGACCTGTCTCGAGCATCTACCTCACCAGCCGGAGCGGCAGATAATGGCGCGTTCGACCACGAGTTCACGGAACTGTTCGCGATGCGGAAGCCCGCTGAGCGGGTACAACACCGGAGCGCTGTGCCGATCCTGCGAAACGAGCCGCTCGGTCCTAGAAGCTCCTGATCTACCGCTGGAATTCTGGCAGTCGGCCCATATGCTCGACGCCCTGGAATCCTGGCATATGGGTCGAGTCATCTATGCCTATCGCACGCACCCCTTGCACGGGACACCGATTCCGCAGGAAAGCGTCTCAGGTTGGCTGAACATCTCCCAGAGCGCGCTGTCGAAACTCGAGAAGGGTCCTGCCCCGGAACGACTCGGCCAATTGATCAGTTTTGCCACCGCGTTGAAGATTCCGCCCGAGTTGCTGTGGTTCAAACTTCCAGGCCGGTCTAGCCTCGACGACGTGGACCGACACAGCTTCCTTCGGGCCGCCGCAGCTGTCACCGCCACGGCCGCCATCTCACCCTCCGGCCTCCTGCGGATGCTCAACGATATTCGCGTATCCGAGGCTCCGACCAGGGTCGGTCTCGTCGAGATCCGCCAGCTGCGCGCCGCGGCCGACCTGTTCGCGGACTGGGACGCCACCTACGGCAGCGGCCTGGTTCGCGATGTCGTCGCCGCCCAGGTCCGCACCGCGGTCACCTATCTCAACGCCGAGTGCGCGCCGAAGTACCGCCCGGATCTGCTCCTAGCGGTCGGCGCGCTCAGCCATACCGCCGCGTTCATGGCCTTCGACGCCTGCGAACATGCCGATGCCACAACGATGTTCGATGTCGCGCTCACCTGCGCCGAAGAGGCCGACGCGTGGCACCTACGAGCCAAAGTGCTCAGCTCGATGGGCCGCCACATGATCTGGACCGGCAACATCGAACAAGGCTTGAGCCATATCGACCGCGCGTTCCAGCACTCGGACCGGCTGACGCCCACCGAGCGAGCCATGCTGTTCACCGCGCAAGCACGCGGATACGCCAAACTCGGGCGCATTCAGGAGACCCTCACCGCGGTCGGGCACGCCGACGAGAACTTCGCCAACTCTCAACCGCACAACGACCCCAGCTGGATGGCGTACTACGACTCCGCGCAGCACGCTGGTGATACCGGCCACGCGTTGTTCGACCTGGCAGTCCGCGGCAGCTTCGCCGGTGAAGCCCGATCGCGCCTCGCTGCGGCGGTAGCGGGTCACGGTGATAACGCCGTCCGGTCGCGAACAATATCGACAATCAAGCTGGCTTCATTGGTGATGGCGACCGGCGACAGGGACGAGGCGATATCCATCGGCGCCACAGCGATCGAGCGGGCTGGAGCGGTGAAAAGTAAACGGGCCGCGCAGGATATACAGGAACTGCGAATGTTCGCGGGTCGTGCTGGTGTCCAGATCCCCGCGGTGGCCAAGCAGTGAGCGGCCCGACTCGAACTCCCGAAGAAGCCGTCCGAGCCGCGTGCGCCTTGGTCGGGATTTCGACGACCGGCCTGACGCCCATCAAGGTGGCCGAGAACGCAACCTACCGGCTACCCAGCGAACAGATCGTCGTCAGAGTCGCCAAACCCGGCCAGCAGGCTGCCGCGCAACGAGAACTGCAGGTGGCGATGTGGCTGGAGGCTTCTGGGCTACCAGCGGTCCGGCCTGCACACACGACAAGCGACCTCGTCATGGTCGGCGACCGGCCCGTGACGTTCTGGCAGGAGCTACCTGCGCACAGGGGTGGGACTGAGCGGGAGATTGCTCTAGCGCTGCGGAAACTGCATTCACTGCCGCCGCCTCCGTTCCTCACCGAGGTCGCGCCGTTCGTGCGGCTGGCCGAGCGGATCGACGCCGCGCACACACTGCCGGCCCGAGATCGGCAGTGGATGCGCGAACACCTCGAAGACCTCCGCTCAGGCTGGGAGGAATTGCCGAAAGGGTTGCCCTGGGGGCCAATTCACGGCGACGCGTGGGAAGGCAACGTAGTCACAACGGTCGAAGAATTGACGCTGTTCATCGACCTCGAGCGCGCTTCCGTGGGTCCGCCTGAATGGGATCTCACCTCCACAGCGATCAAGCACAGTTCATTCGGCTGGATCACCGCCGAGCGGTACGCCGCATTCTGCGACGCGTACGGCCACGATGTCACCACTTGGTCGGGATTCGCGCTGCTCCGTGACATTCGCGAGATGCGAATGACGTGCATGGCGGTACAGGTCGCTGGCACGCGTCCAGATCATGCACGTCAAGCACAGCACCGCGTCGATTGCCTCCTCGGCCGGTTCGGCTCCCGTCCTTGGCCAGGATGGGAGTCAATCGCCTGATACTGCAACTCCACTCCCGTGGTTCGGTGCTGGTAGAGCTGTCCAGTGGAGTTCCGGTTGAACCGAACTACCCGCCGTGGCTTGGGTAAGTCTGTAGGTGGGACTGGTTCGATGTCGAGTGGCGCTCGGCGGTAACGAGCGCCACTCGATCGGTCACCTCAGACCGAACTGGGTCCGCAGCAGCCCCACGTGCAGCCGCAGTGTCCGGCCGTCCGGCAGGGTCTCCAGTACCTGCGCTCCGTCCACGTTGAGCAGCTGCCCGAGTACGGCGGCAAAACCGCTGGCGCGGGTAAGTGGATCCCCGACACGTTGGGCGAGTGCGGTGGTCGACTGCGGTCCGTCGAGGAGCGCGCGGATTGCCTTCTCCAGCTTGGTTGTTGTCGGCTTCCGCGCGAGTTGCTCCAGCTGCGCGGCGAACACCTCCGAAGCGAGAAGTCCGGTGACGAGCTCGTCGGCGGCGTTCGTTTGTGGTGGCAAGGGTGCGGCGCTGAGCAGCGGGATGTCCAGCGTGATCTGATCGGACTGCTTTTCGGCGGCCTTGTTGACGACACGCGTCCGCGACTTGTGTTCGACGGCGGGGGTGCGGAGCTGCGGCAGCGATTCCGTTCCGTCGCGCCACCATTCGGGCCGCTGGTCACCCAGCTCCCGCCAGCCGGCGGGCGGGGTGGCGCCGAACGGCAGGAATGCCAGCACGGGAATGGTGATCTCCGCCAGAGAAGCGCCGCCGTGATACCCCGCTTTCTGAGCGGTGTAGCGGGAGTCGTTGTCCCACAAGGCAACGATCGAAGCACCGGGCTCGGGCCAGACGACTCGGGGTCCCTGCAGCGCGATCTCGGTTTCGGCCCGACGGTCGAACT
Source organism: Nocardia amikacinitolerans (assembly GCF_900215415.1). Lineage (NCBI taxonomy): Bacteria > Bacillati > Actinomycetota > Actinomycetes > Mycobacteriales > Nocardiaceae > Nocardia > Nocardia amikacinitolerans. The sequence continues at coordinate 720,919 of NZ_OBEG01000003.1, forward strand.
CGGCGGCGGGCAGGCGGTGCCGTGCCGACTCCACATTGTCCGCCTCGACGAGTACACCGTGCCGGTCGATGACGTGGCCGTGATCGCTGGTGATGAGCACGACCATGCCCTGTCCGGTCGCTACCGAGACCAACGCGCGCAGGTCGCCGATTTCGCGTGCCTCCCAGCCGGAGTCGTCGAGCTTGGCTTCTTTTGCGAGGCGGTCGTCGATGGTGTTGAGCACGACGGCGACGTGGCAGGCGGGATCGGCGAGGGCGGCACTGAGGTCTGCCCCGAACCGATCGCCCGGCTTGCTGCGCAGGTCGTTCTTGTGAAAAACCTCGGCGCGCTTGGCACCCCAGAACGGATGCTGTGGAAAGAGGCGTTCCTCTGTTTTCTGGTCGCCCTTCATGAGCTTGCCCGCGAACAGCGAGGTGCGTGACACCGCGGTCAGGCTCGGCAAGGCCGCAGCCATGCAGCGACGGTAGGGCGTTCCCTCGCCCGGCAGGGGATCGTATTCGGCGAAGGTGCCGCGCAGTTCGCCGGCTAGTTCGGTCGCGATGGAGGCGCTCATGCCGTCCACGACAATCAGCAGCACACGACGATCGGGTGCGAGCGGGCGCACCACACGATGCAGGAAGCTTTCGACCGTCAACATCTTGCCGGGCGACGTGCCCGATTCGGTCCACACCGCAAGATTTTTCGCGAACTCACGGTCGAATTCACGGCGGATCTTGCGGGCGCGGTTGGCAATGGACTCGTAGGCGACGCGGAGGGCGGCGTCGTCGTCACCGCCCGCATCGAGATAGTCGAGAGCGCGGTCGGCCCACGCGGTGTCGCGCATCTGCCGGTCGAGTGCTGACGCGATGCTGCCGGAGCTCGGGTCGGGATCGGTGTCCAGCCACCGGGTGAGCCGCTGGGCCATCCGAACCCGGCCGATACGGACACGGTGGTCGGCGGCGAGGTCGTGTTCGCGCAGCGCAGCCACGGCCGCGTCGATGTCCTCGGCCTTGCCGCGACCGAGGGCTTTGCCCGCGGCCGTGAACCTGGCCTCGAGGCCCGCGGAGAGCATGGGACTGTGCTGCGCGGCCGTCCCCGCACCGAATTGGCGAACGAGGAGGTCAGCCTGCGCGAGCACGGTGTCCGCGATCTTGCGGGCGTGCCGTGCGGATTCTTCGGCTTCGTCGTGCAGGTCGGCCGAGGAACGCGCTTTCACCAGCAGATCCCTGACGTAGTCCTCGCAGGTATATCCGAAGGTCGCCAACAACCGGTCCAGTCCCTGACCTACCGCGGGTAGATGGTCACCGAGCCAGCGTTCGACGCGCCCGCGCGCCTGATACACCGCACTGTCCGCGGCGGCATGCTGCCACAGTGCCGCGCACACCAGCCCGTACGCGACCGCGTCCGCTCCGTGCCCCGTGCGCACGAGCGCGGTCACGACAGCACCGGTGGCACCGGATTGTTCTTTCTCACTGAGGAATTCGATGAGCCCGTCGCGTTCAGGAGCACGCAGATCCAGCAGGAGCTGGGGACCGCCCGGCCGCTGCGTCCACTCGAGGAGACTGAGCGGGTCGATCCGGTCCACCGCGGCCTGGATGCCCAATCGGCGAGTGGCCAACGCGGTCAGTGCGGGGATGCGGGAGAGGACACCACCGGCCAGAGCGGTCGGCCATCCCTGCGCTCCGGCCGCGTCGAGCAGCGCTTCGCAGGCCCACCCTTCACGCTTGAGCCAGGGGTCGATCGCGTTGGCGCCGAAGGTCTCCCGCACGATGTCCCACCGGTCCACGGTGTGCACGCGACCGCGGTGGGTGCGTACGAGGATGGCCGGGTCGAGGTCGTGTTCCTCGACACCGGTCAGCAGTACCAGAACTCGTGGGTTGGGAGCGATCTCCCGAGCGTGCGCGAGAACCGTTTCGTGCACTGCCAGCGGTGAAGCCCCGACCGACACCCGCGCCTGACGACCGTCGGCAAGAGTCAGGATCGGGTCGCCTTCCCACTCCGGTTCGCCGCGCAAAAGCAGCGTGACGGGTTCACCGGGAGTTCCGAGTACCTCCGTGAGCCGCTTGTGCGACGAGAGGTACTGGGCGACAGTCGTTCTCGACAGCCGCAGCGCGGTGGCGACGGTGGCACCGGTCATTCGATGACCTTCCACAGGATTTCGATCGAGGCGCCGGGTTCCAGCTCGGACAGCTCGGCGGCCAACTTCGCGACGGCATCACCAGCGGTAGTGGTGTACATGCCGGACCGCCGGGTGGACCGCTTTCCGGATTGCGGTGTGCTGCCGTCCAAAGGCGGGTTACTGGTAGGAGTCCCGAGGTCGACGTCGTCGGCTCCGGTGGCGGACTTCATGGTCCCGGCGGATGCCGGCGGTGGCGGCGTAACGGTGGCTGTCTGCTGATTGCGCGCGGCCTCCTCTCGGAGCTTCCGAGTCGTCAGCGCCGTGATCTTCATATCGGTGTCGCGCAGTGCCTCGGCCAAGTCGCCGGAGCGCTGGTCGGAACGGGCAACGGTGCGCAACGAGTCCAACAGTGCGGCGCCTTCGGGGCCGAGCAGGCTGGCCTGCTCGAGGTTGCGCCAAGCGGCGTGAGTGAGTGCGCTGATCACCTTCTCGGCCGACTTGATCGAGGTGGCATACCGATCCGCATTGACTCCGGCGAGGTCGAAGTGAGCGAGCGCTTCGACGGTCTTCTTGGCGGCGGCCGACCCACCCCCGCCTGCAGAGGCGAGAGTCGACAGCAGCTCGAGGGAGCGACGGGCGAGCGCGAGCCGCTCCTCGGGCTTGCTGTCGTCGAGCCCGAGGAAATCGGCGTGCTTTTCCAACTGTTCGACGAGCCGCGCTGCCACGTCGTGGTATTTCGTGGCGGCACCACTGACTTGCCGGGCGAACAGCTGCACCGGCCCGCCGCGCAGCAGCGTCTGCGTCGTCTCACCGAAGATGACTTCGAACCGGTTGCGGGCAGCGTCCCAATCGGATTCGCTGGGCAGCGGCTGGGTGCGCAGCGCGTCACCGGCCTGGATCTTGGTAAGTTCCGGCGCGTCGATCGGCACACCGCCGCGCACCCAAATCCGGTCGTCCATTTCGGCGAAGGACGCGATCACCAGATTGGCGATGTGCGGCTCGAGGCCGCGCGGCCGGGGCAGATCGATCCAGTCGCCGAGCGAGATCACCGACAGGTCGCCGGTGCTGCCCACGTTCTGCGCAGACTTGCGGAAGTGGTCGGCCCACCGCCTCGACAGTTCGAAGTAGGCCTCCTTCTGCTGGCCCAGACCGAGCGGTTCGGCGACCCGGCGCATGAGCGCACGGTCCTTGGCCGGAACCTCGACGCGGTTGTCCCGCGCCTCGGCGGCGCCCTTCACCTGCGCCAGAACGGTTTTCGCGTCGGCGGGCTTGACCGCGGTCCCGGTGCCCTCCGGATCGAGGTTCGGGTGGTCCGGGAACTGGTGGGTGAGCAGTTTTCCCGCGAGCGTGCGGATGGCGTCGTGCATCGACTGGCCGATGGAGACGGTCAGCCCGTCGACATCGGGCAGCGGATAGAACAACTGGTCCAACTCGTTGGTCACGTCGTCGGGCTTGCGTTCGGCCAAGCCGTACGCCTGCTTGAACGTGGCGAGCACTCGCTTGCGCAGGGTTTCGCGCTGGGATTCCAGCAGCTGTTTCGCGCTGGCCCGGTTGTCGGGATTGAGGTGCTGGGCGTACTGGGTGTCGAACCGATACGGGTCCGCGAGCGCCTTGGTGACCACCAGCAGGCGACGGAAGTCCTCCCAGCGCGGCTTGGTCAGATGCGACGGCAGCCAGGCGACGGTGCGCGGATGGTTGTCGCCCTGCTCCTCTTTCAGCCGCCGGATGCGGTCGGCGTCCTCGACCGGCCCGAGGATGCCCTCGTCGTAGGGCAGGTCGATAACGATGCGCCAGCGTCCCTCGTAGGCGGGCTGCAGATCGTGGTTGGCCATCGCGTCTTCATCACTGACGTTGCCGAAGACCACTTCCGCGATGCGGTTCGACCCGCGCCAGACGAAACGCAGCTCGTCGGCATCAAGCCTGCCGTTGGCGCGATCCAGCCCGAATTCCTCCGCGAGCAGGTCGCGAGCCAGCGCGAGCCGGTTGGTCTGGTTGTCGTTGACCTGCGCGTTGGCGATCACCGACTCCACATCGACGCCAGAAAGCTCCAGGCGGACACCGGGATTGGCGTCGGTGCCGGTGAGCTTGATCTCCGGGAATCGGGAGGCCCACTCACCGATCATGTCCTTGATCACGCCCTCTTCCCGGCCGGGGATCATGGTCGTGATCGAGCCGTGGTTGAGCGCGCCGAGACGCCGAATGGTCAAGTCGCGCAGCGCCGGAACGCTGGGGGCGAGCGCCGCGAGCAGCACTGTGCAGGCCAGGCGGTTCTGGCCGACGAACTTCTTGCAGTTGCCGGCGAGCTTGGCATCGGTGATGGTCTCGCGCCGGTTGACGTAGGCGTCGATGTCGTCTTCGGTGACCTCGCACGAACTGAGCAGGTACGGACGCAACCGTGTCTTGTACAGCTTGTCGGCGGCGTCGAAGAGCACCTTCTTGTCGGCGACGAACGGCCGGTCACCACCGCGGGTGAGCTGCTGGTAGAGATCGCCCAGCGGCACCAGGTCGCCGACGCGCAGCTCGTTGCGGTGGTCGGCGAGCAGCTGGCCCATCAGTTTCAGGCCGGTCCGGGAGCGCTGCAGTGCGGCCGAGATGTGGACCAAGGTGTCGAGGAAAGCGGGGGAGAACGGGTAGCTCAACCGGAACGACGCCTCGTCGGCGCCGGTGGTGCTCTCGTCGGAGCCGAGCAGCGTGTCCCAGACCTTCGGGCCGAGCCTCTTGGTCTTCTCGAACGCGGCGTCGATCTGCGCGGCGGCGGCGGGATCGCGCGGCTTCAGCAATCGAGCGTGGGCGATTTGCGGCAGGTTGCGGTCTTCGAGACTGATCAGGTCGAACCGGCCGGAGGCATGGTTGAGGGCGTCCTGAATCGCCGATTCGGCAGCGCCCGCGAGCTCTTCGCCGACCAGCTCGCGCAGGTCGCGCTGGCGGGCGATGAACGAGACGATCGGGATCGCGCGGCGGGCGTCACCACCCTCACGGAAGTTGGTGATCTTGCTGGCCTCACGCGCCACCCGCTTCTCGTCGTGAATGAGGCTGGCCAGCCACAGGATGAGCTCATCGAGGAACAGGATGATGGCGTCGTAGCCGAGCGATTTCGCATGTGCGGCAATCACACTCAGCCCGGCATCGAGGGAGATGAAGCCGCTCTCGTCCTCGGCGGCGCGCTGGGCGAATCCCGGCAGCAGATGGGTGCCCGCGTCGTGCACCAGCTTGGCGCGCAGCTCCGGCGGCGTCGTCGGACTCACCAGGTTCAGGCCGCCGCCGTCGTGCGATTCCGCCGCGGACAGCGCGGTGTCGACCTTCTGGGTGGTCCAGAAGGCGGTGGGCTCACCCCATTCGTCGTCCTCGTCGTTGGCCTGGCCCTGGTTGAGGACCGCGAGGAACCGCTCTTCACCCATCGATGCGCGCAGCGACCGCAGGTCGGTGAACAGCGCATCGGTGCGATACACCGGGGGAATCGGTGCCTCTGGATGCTTCTTGCGCACGAAGTCGACGTAGCCGCCGAGGACGCGCTGCTCCATCGCCTTGGCGTCGATCATGTGGTACGGCACCATCAGGAACTTCTTGCCGTCCGAGAGCAGCCAGTCGTTCTTGGTGATGACCGGGTCGAACTCGCCGCGGGCACGGGCGACCGGGTTGCCGGAGAGCAGGGCGTAGAGCACAGCCATGAAGTGCGATTTACCGGCACCGAAGGAGCCGTGCAGGAAGGCCGGTTTCGAGGTGTTCCCGTCGAGCGCGGACTTGATCAGCGCGAGGGCTTCTTCGAAGTTGCCGAGCAGGCGGTCGGTGAGCACATAGTCCTCGACCGCCTTCGTGGAGCCTTCCTCGGTGACCGCATCAGCGAGGGTGAGCACATAGTCTGAGCCGGCGACGTGCTCTTTGATGTCGATGAGGTCGCGCAGAAGTGGGCGCTGGTCCATCAGTTATCCCCCTCCGCCGCAGCGGACTTCTTCGTGGTGCGTTTGGTAGTGGTTCGGCGGCCGCGCGTTGCGGGTTGCGGTCGCCAGTTGCGGAGATCGTCGTCGGTGAGGCCGTGTTCGCCCTGCATGGTGCGGCGGTCGCCGGAGAGGAAGGTCGAGGGGGCGATGCCGTAGTTCGGGTCGATCTCGTTGTGCCACTGGTCGAGCCAGGGCTGCAGCTCCAGCAGTCCCGCCAGGAACGGGGTGATCTCCTCGGTGGAGAGGCTGTGCTCGGCGAGGTAGATGGCGATGGCCATTGCTTGTTCGCGATGATCCCAGCCCGCCCAGCCGTAGAGCTCGGGTGTGGCGACGTTGGTGGCGCCGTAGGAGATGAACCGTTCCTTGGGCACGTCGAGCTTGCCGCGCGCCTGCCAGAACGAGGTGCGCAGGAAGTCCGCGGAGGTGTACTTCGGCGGCACCGGAATGGAGTCGCGGAATTTGTTCTTCTCGTGCCCGTCGGGCATCGCGTCTTCCTGACGCTGCATATCCCAGACGTGTTCCCAGTCCTTGCGCTTCTTCAGGCCGGAGGGCCTGTAGCGCAAGGCAGCGAGGAAGGGGACGTGCTCGTCGGTGATCAAACTTGCGACCACCTGTGCCAGGTCGGTTCGGGGCGCGTACAGGGCGGCGACCGAGACAAAGTCCGCGTCAGCGGCCAGGCGATCGGTAAGCCTGGAGAGGGTAACCATCTGCGGTTGGCCGTTGTCATCGAACCACAAGTCGCGGAATTCCATTCGGTCCAGTAGCCATGAGCGGAGCGCTTTCTCCTGCAAGGCATCCCAGCCCTCCGTAGCCCAGCGGCGCTTGTACTCGGGGCTCTCGATCATGCCGATCGCCCGATTCGATTCGATCGCGGCAATTCGTCGTTCGACTATGCGTTTGTAAGAATCGGGCCAGCGGTCTGGGATTTTGGTCGTCGGAGTTGCGTCGTGGCGAGTAAACCAGTCGTCGGGAGCCTCACCTCTTGCGACTCGGCGGGCCAATGAAATCTCGAATGCGCGTTGACCGAATGATATTGGTGGGAGCTCGGCTTCCTGGCTGAGTGGTGCGTCGGCGAGCAACCCATACATCGAATATATCTGCCAATCGAGCTCTTCCTGTAACGCAATCATTTGCGCGCGGATGGTCTCCCAATCTTTCTGGCCGTTGCGGAGCTCTGACGCTGTGGGGGTCTTCTTGGCAATTACTGAAGTGGGTAGAGCTGCCTCTGCCTGCTGAGTCAGACGATCAAGTTTCATCGTCAGCTCGATGGGATAACTACTGGGAAGCGGAAACTGTTCCAGTTTCGTTCCCGTAAATTCGTAGAAGTCATCAAAGGGCACGCGTGACTGACGTGCACCTTTGGAGTCGACGGTGCTCCCCCTGTTGTAGCTCACCATCTTGAGCCAGAAGCAGGCGGTGGAGCTGTTGAGCAGCCCGAGCAGCCGCAGATGCTCCTCCTCGCTCGCCCCCTCCGGCAACTTGATCACCGGCGCGGTCTGTTTAAACACCTTCCCGCCCCGGTCCAGCACGAAATGGTTGTGTGTCGCCACGAACGCGAAAGAGATCGAAAGCGGCACGCGAAGCTTATTGGTTGATAGACGGCCATACTCGGTCCATTGGAGTCCGGAAGCAACCTTGCTCTTGCCACCGAACATAATGCTCCGTGAAATGTTGGTCCTTGCGGGCCACATGAATCTCATGAGGGGCGGGATTTCGTTCACCGATACCGGGTGGAGGTTCTCGCTATATGGGAACACGGCGTCATCGAAACCATTGCCGATCCAGTCGCGAAGAAGATCGCCTGTGACCATCGGCCTCCTGTACTGTGGAGGGACACCTCGACGGTCCGCGCTGCGAGGAGATAATAGGTAAAGATCGTCCTCTAGGGTGAAGCTGGTTATACCAATTGAGTCGGCAATTGATGACAGCTTCGTCGCACCTTCCTCAAGCTTCTCGGCCATTTCCAAACCGCCGTCAAGCAATACCCACGGTTGCTTGCTGAAATATCGTTGACGGTCTAGATTGTCGACCGAGACCCACTGGCTCAGACTAGGGACATTGTCGATCTGTTCAACGATTGCGCGCCAAACCAGCCCATCTTCTGGGTTGGCGGGAGCTTTCGGTTCACCTTGGACGCTTCGAACTGTGCGGATCGTCGCAGCCCTATCCTTGCCCGAGCGGCGCGTGCCTACGAGGATTACAGTAGGCGTGCCGTGACCTGGAATGTACGCGCCCGAGGTGTCGACTACTTCGGTTAGTTCGACGGAGTGTGCGAAGTAGTTCTCGATGAGCTTGGTGCCGAACTCGCGTTTCATGAAGGAGTTGGCGGTGATTTGGCCGACCCGCCCGAAGCCGTTCCCTTCGGCATCACCGCTCTTTGCGAGTTCGAAGAACCTTTGCGCGAAGGGGACAGACAGTGCGTATTTGCCTGCGCAAGCGTTGTAGAGGCCGCGATATAGTTCGTTGAGGTTTTTGTCTTTAACCGTGATGTAGGGCGGGTTACCCACGACAACGTGGTAGCGGCCCGGCTCGAGAATCCCGGGGTAGTCGTGGACGTCCTCCGTGGCGTAGGAGAATTCGGCGAGTGGGTCGCGCTGGTCGCCGTCGAAGGTGAGCTCCAGCTGCCGTGCCTTGATCAGGGAGTCGCCGACCGCAAGTTTGATAGGCCATTCGTAGCGAGCGGCTTCTGCGAGCGTGCGCACGTTGGCGGCAGCCATGGCGGCTACGAACAGACGAAAGCGGGCGATGGCAATCGCGAAGGGATTGATGTCGACGCCGTGGATGGAATTGAGTGCGGCGTGGACGCGTTCGTGGCGGTCTTTGGTCGGCTGCTCGTCAGCCCACCGACAGTTCAACCGTTTGAACGCGCCGAGGACGAAGTGCCCCGATCCGCAGGTCGGGTCGATGAGTTGAATTTTCTCGTAACCGAATTCGCGGATGGCGGGTTCGAGGGTGCGGTCGAGGATGAATTCTTCAACGAATTCGGGGGTTTGGAGAAGCGCGTAGTTCTTGCGGATGTCTTCGGAGAGGTCCTGGTAGAGGTCGCCGAGGAAGCGGGTGTCCCAGCCGTTGATGCCGTCTTCGTCGAGCGGGTCGGTGAAGTTGTGGACGAGGACGCCGTATTCGTCACGCGCACGCCAGAATTCGATGAGCTGGCGGGCGCCGTCGTGGGAGAGCGGGATCTGGTAGAGAGCGTTGTGGTTGGGGTCGAAGAGGAGTTTGCCCGCTTGGCCCGCGCCGAGTTCGGCGAAGGCGTGTTCGAGCCAGCCGCGGTAGGTGGGGTCGGGGTCGGATTCGACGTAGGCGTCATAGCGGGCGTGGGCGAGTTCGCGGCGGTCGTCGGTGGGGCCGGTGAGGTAGGGGTCGGCGATGAGGTGGTTGTCTTCGCAGAAGCGGACGAAGACGGTGCCGAGAACCCACGCGACGGCGACCTGAGTGACGCGCTCTCCGAGCCAGGAGCTTTCGGTGGCGGCGGTGCGGTTGAGTTTGCGTGCTTGGGCCCATTCGTCGTGCAGGCGCGCTTTGACCTCGGGCAGGATGCGTAGCTGCTGCTCGAGATCGGTCTCGACCGCGGTGACCTGCTTCTTCAGGTCGGCGAGCAGTGCGGCGCGGTCGATCATGCGGTTACTCCTGTGTCGGTCGAGGCGGCGGCGCGGTGGACGTTGCGGATCCACGCTTCGGGCAATTGGATCCACTCGTTGAGAGCGGACTGGTAGGGCACCGCTACCGCACCGAGGTGCGGCTGGCGCATGGGGTCGGACTGCGGGCACAGCAGCCACAGGCCGCCCTTGCCGCGGCGGGCCTGTTCGGCCAGGCGGCCGAGGATGCCCATGGCGTCGTAGCGGGCGAACACCATGGTGTCGGTGAGGAGCAGTGGGCCGTCGCCCGCGATGTTGTCGGCGATCTCGGTTTCGATGCGGCCCCACGCGGTGCGCGCGTACTCGCTGAACTTCAGCGCCGCGCGGGAACCCGGCTCGGCGATGTCGGCGCGCAGGATGGTGTCCCAGGTCGGTTTGGTGCCCGGCGGGACCAGGTCGTGCATGTTCGCCAGGAACAGCGCCGTCGCGGACATCGGGCGCACCGAAAAACGCTCCCGCAGTTCGCGAATGGCGGAGAGCGTAGCCGATGTCGGTGCGGTGGGCGAGGTGAGGACGCGGAAACCGTCCCGCGGCGCGGCGCCGGTCAGCAGCTCCTCGGCGCGGGCGGCCTTGGCCAGGTTCGGGTCGTCGGCGTACCTGCCTGCCGCGTGGCTGTTGACGGCGGTCGTCCAGCGCGGCGCGTGCGCGGTGTAACTGGACTGCAGGTCGGCGTGCTCGGGGATGTAGCGCTGGACGCGGGACTCGGGGTGCGTCGCCACCACGAGGTCGAATCCGGCCTCGCGCAACGCTTTCGTCAGCTCCGGGGTGGGTACGTCGCGGTCGCTTCCCGCGATGGTCAGCTCGGGGAAGCGTGCCAGGATGCGTTCGAATACGCGCTCCGCCCGCAGGCCGGGCTGCTGCTTCAGCGAAACGCCGGGGGTGAGGGTGAGCAGACCGGCCTGGGTCAGCCGGACAGCGCGCACCAGCGGGAGGTCGCGCGGATAGATCTCGAGACGCGGCGTCACGGCGGCGTTGCGGGAGGCGCTGACGGCCACCTGCACCAGGCGGCGCTCGTCCAAGGTGGGAATGCCTGCGGGCGGGTCGATCGCGCCCAGCCGGTCCAACACGGTCGCGGCTGTCGGGAGGGTCTCCTGTGCTGCCAGAACATCCGCGGTTTTGCCAAGGCGCAGAGCGTAATTCGCCAGTGCTGGTGCGGCCGGAGTGTCAGGGGCGGCGTCCTCGCCGGCCTCGAGCGCGAGCACGACCACGGGGTGCTCGCCGGAGTCGCGTTTCTGGGCGGTGTAGATCGCGGCCTCGTCCGGCGTCAGTTGCTCGACCTCCACAACGACGCGCACTGCGGCCAGACCCAGGGCGCGGCGCTGGGCGCGCTCGGACAGGCGGGTGCCACGCCGGGCGATCAAGGCGTCGGCGAGTTCGGTGGCCGCCGCGACCCGTCCGAATCCATCCAGCAGTTCCAGCACCTGCTCGCGCAGCGCCAGCACCGCCGGGTCCTTCTTCCACTGCTGCCGCTGGGCTCGCAACAGCTGTGCGACGCGGCCCGGGGTCAGGTTCAGGGTTTCGGCCACCGCCGACTGGGTCGGCCACGCATCGAGTTCAGGCAGATCGCCCGCGCCGGGAATCCGGAGCAGGCGGGCCACCGCATCGACCTTGGTGGTGTTGGCGCCTTTGCGCTCCGGCACAAAACGAGCGGCCAGGGTATCCAGGCTCAGTGAGCGCAACAGCCCTGCGCCGAGATCGGCCTGGGCGGCGTCGAGCTCTTCTTTCGCCTCCTTGCGCGCCTCCGGCGTGAGGGGTGCCGGCTCGTCCTTGCCGAAGCGTCGACCCCACTCCTTGAGCCGATCCTGAATCTCGCGGCGGGCACGCGCACCCAAGCCAGGGGCGTTGATCAGCTTCCCCCGGCCGTAGTCGAGCAGCTCGCCGACCGTGTTCACGCCCAGCCCATAGAGGAACTGCTCGGTGGCGGCGGTCAGACCCGCCTGCGACAGGTGAGTCTCGACTGTCGCCTGCTCGGCGATCTGGCGACGCTGGTCATCCGGAGACACCTCGTCCACATCGACAGGCGGCGCCGGATGCGTGCTCAGCGGTCGCGGAGGCACCGATCGCGTCATGTCGAGGAAGATCTTGCGCCAAGCGTCGCGCATCGGCTTGAGATCCGAAAAGCGTTGTCCCGCATCGCGATGCAGTGCCTTTTGGAAGAACGCGACCAGCCCGTCGCGCACCGACGGGTCGAACGCGTCGGCCGCGATCGCCGGGTACGGGAACTCCGCAGGGTCCAACTGGCGCGGCAACACACTGCCGTCACCCCACCGCGGTAGCTCACCCGACGCCATCTCGTGCAGCGTCACTGCCAGCGCGTAACGTTCGGCCTGCGCGTCGTAGACGCTGCGAATCAGGGTGCCGATGAACGGGTCGAGGTAGCCGTCGGTGCCCGCGTCGGTGTTCTGGACCGGATACCCCGCTAGCGAGAAGTCGATGAGGACCAGTTCGCGGGTTCGGTTGGGGCGCACGCGGATCGCGATATTGTCCGGTTTCAGGTCGCGATGCCAGACACCCTCGCCCTCGAGGAAGTCGGCCGCGGCGAACAGGTAGTCGCTGTAGGTTTCCAGGCGCCCCACCTGGAGGCGGCCGTTGTCGCGCAGCTCGCGGGCGACGGTCTCCTCGGTGCGATGGTTCGAGTTCTGTTCGAGGCCCTGCTCGTCGCCGACATACTCCAGAACCAAGGTGGTGCGGCCGCCGAGGGTCAGCACGCCCGGGTCGACCAGGTTGATCACGCCCGAATGCCGCCGCAGCCCGCGCAGCACACCGGCCTCGCGCTCGAGCACATCGGCGCGGTCGTCGGAGAGCGCGATCTTCAGAACCACATAGGTTTTGGCGCCGCGCTTGTCGGTCTCGGCTTGCAGGTCGCGCACGAGCAAGGCACGGCTGGTCGATCCGGTGCCCAGGCGGCGGCGGACCAGCCAGCGGCCGGCGAGCACGTCGTCGCGGACGGCTTCCAGGGGGTCTTTTTCGTCGGCGACCACCTCTTCCTCGACGGGAGCGGTGAGCGATTCCTCGACATCCTCGAGCAGCTCGAGGAACTCGTCCATGGAGGTGAGCCGCTTCGACGGGCGGTAGTCCGTCGCCGCAGCCACCAAGAGATCGACGTCCGCAGGCAAGTTGTCGACCAGTGCGCTCGGACGCAGTTCCTCACCGGCCTCGAAGCGGGCCAGCAGTTCCGCCTGGGTGGTGGCCGGAGCTCTACCCGTCACCAGCAGGTAGGTCAGCATGCCGAGGCCGTAGACGTCCATAGCGATGGGGTCGGGGGAGGGCGCCGACACCTCGGGCGCGAGGTAGGCGTCCGAACCGGTGGACAGGTGGTGCGCCGACAGCAGAGTCGGGGCGTGCCGGGTCATCGTCAGCGCCGTACCGGCCGAGCGCTGGGTCGCGACCTGCCAATCCGAGATCTGCAGCCGGGGTGAACGCCACCGCTGGGCTTCGCCCACACCAGCGCGGGGAATCACATGGATCGAGCGAGCGGCCAACGCGCGGTGATACAGCCGGGCCGAATGCGCCGACCGCAACGTCTCCGCGAGCTGTCGTACCAGCTCGACGCGGTCACCGATATCCAGCGACTCGCCATGGCGGGAGAGGTAGTCGTCCAGGTGCAGCGTGTCCGGGTGGTAGCGGAAAATGAGGGCAGGTCCCGCGATGTGGCCCGATGGGTCGAACAGCTCCAGCTGCACGGCGCCCGGATGCCGGAACCTGCGCAGCACAGCGGCTTCGCGTCGAGCGGCCGCGTCGACCGACTTGCGGGCTTGCTCGTCGGCACCACGTTCACGCAGGTAGATGCGAACGCGGACGGGCTCACGCAGCTCGGTGTGCGCGGCCAGATAGTCCTGCCAGGTCGGGCCCGCGTCCAACGGTTTGCGTTCCAACAGGTATGGGCCGACGGTGAAATCCGCGTCGCTGCGCCGGATGCCGACCTGTTCCAAAGCCTTCTTGATCGCTTTGGCGCGCTGGGCGTTGATCGTGTGCTTGATGTCGCGCACCGGCGCATCCAGTCGATCGATCAGTTCCCGGATCGTATGGGTGTTCGCGCGGTCACCCGCCGGGAGGTCGAACCGCAGACCCGAATTGGTCAGGCAGACAGCGGAGTTCAGGAAGACGCGTGCGCCGTTGTCGCCGAGCAGGCCCGCCAGTTCCTTGCTCTTCTGGTTCACCAAATGCAGCGGGTTCCGGTGGAACCGGCGATCGCCGCGCGTGGTGGTTTGAACCCAATCTCCGCCCTGGCCGGTGAGCCGGCCACTCCAATCCTTGAGTTCGATCATGTACACGCCGTTCGGGGCGATCACCAGCAGGTCGACCTCACGCACGTGCCCCGTCTTGGCGGTGAAGGTGAAGTTCGACCAGGCGTACCACGGATCGACGTTCGGCAGCTGCGTCCGGATCGCTTCCAGCCCCCGGCGCTCGTGCTCGAAACTCGACTCGGTGACCGTTGTCCACCGACCCTCGTCCATAGATGCGCAGTCCTGTCTCGTCGTTCCAAACGTCGCCTGATCCCCCGCGAACGCGACAGACCGTGCGATGTCCGCACCGCTCGTGCGGTACGTGCATATCGGGCAGTTCACCGCCGATACGGCCCCACCTGTTGCAGCAACATTAGCTTGCCTCGGCGAGGTACCGATGCGTCGGACGACCTGCCGAACCGAGCAGGCTCGGCAGGCTGTGTGCCGTTCTTCACAGGAGGATCGGCGCGATCCGCGGTTCCGTTTCGCGCCGAGCCGACCCGCGCCTATTGGCCGGGCCGCAGACCCAGCTGCTCCCTTACCTTCTCGACCGCTTCGCGCACCGGTGCGCGCTGCGTGGACACCTTGCCGTCGTCGGACACGACGACGTTGTTGCGCCAGATGCTCGCGCTGCGGCGCCAGTCGATCTCCGTGGCCAGCCGCTTGTACTGGTGGGAACGCCACGCCAAGTCGGGGCTCTTACGGATCTCGTAGCCCACGCGGCCGATGACCACCAGACCGGTCGCCGTCATGTTGATGTACTTCTGCCGGAAGTCCGCGACCTGGTTGGCCGGTCCGCCCGTGGTGGGCAGCGAACAGATCTCTTGCCACGGGTCCATGTGCGCGGACAGAGTATCGATCAGCGCCACGGAGTCGGCCACGAACTCGTCGCGGGCAGCCCGGTCCCCGAGCAACTGCGCACTCTGCCGAGCTACCGATTCCTCGGCCAGTGCGTAATCGGCGAACAACAGCTCCTTGACGAACTGACGCACCTGGTTCAGCAGGAACACCGACTGCGACGCCTTGGGCAGGGTCTTGGCCGTGGCGTCGACGCGTCCGCGGAAGAAGCGAGTCTGCTCCACCAGGTCGGCAAGAACGCCGTTCACGGGCTCGCGGGTGTTGTAGACCGCGAGCAGACTGGCCGGGATCTGTTTGGTCTGGGCGGCATCGGCGAAGTCCTGATGGATGCGCTTGAGATCGTCTTCGACGACGATCAGCACGGCGAGACTGTCGTCCTCGAAACCGATGCCTAGATCGACCAGCCCCGGAATCGCCGAGCGTCCCGAGCCGTGGCCTTTGATCGCGGTGATGCGGTGCTGGCCGTCGGTGACGTAGAAACGCACGTTGTCGCCGATCACCATGAATCCGAGCCGGTTCTTGAAGTTGCCGCGCGGCACGTGCAGCGCGGGCAGCTCGCGCGCGTTGAGGGTGACCGGCGGCAGGATGTAGTTGTCCTGGTTCTCCCGCACGTAGGTGTTGATCGTCTTGACGTGATCGGTCAGCAGCGGCCGATTCGTCGTGTTCGCCGGGTCTCCGCCCTTGTCCACCGACTCCGACACGACCTGACGTGCCAGGAAGGAGTACGGGAACGAGGTGGAGATCATCGTTCGGTGGCCCTGCCGGAAGACGGTGCACGGGAACACCCGCGCTCCCGCCGCGGCGGCGTCGGCCGACGCCGCAGTCAGCGCCTTGTCCAGGCCGTCGTGTTCCATCAGTCCCATGTGATTGTCGACCACGGTGTATCTACCTGTTCTTGTCGGAAGTGATCGAGTGCCGAGCTACTCGTGGATCCAGACGCAGCCGGTGACGTTGATGACGTCGCCATCGTCCAGGTGGACGTACGAAGCGCCCGTGTAGGACTCGATGTCGATGAGTTCCGACGACCTCGCTCCCTTGTAAGGCAGCCACTCGATGAAGCAGGCGCCGTAGTCGTCGGGGCGCGGGCCGGAGGTGTGGTAGAGGCCGGGCTGGACGTCCTGACCGACGACTTGCATGCCCTCGTGGAGTCGGGCGGCGGGTTCGGCGTCGGCAATGCCGGCGGCGGCCAGAGTGCCGAGGGCGCTACACGCGATGGCGGTGAAGAGCTTGCGGTACATGGCTATTCGGGTCCTTCGAAGGGTTTCAGAGCTGATGCTGCGGGCAGTAGGCCGTGATGGCGGCGTCGAGGAAGGTGTAGGGGTACTCCAAGGTGTCGCTGGTGCGCTCCGCGACCAGGATCTGGTTGTGCGCCGAGTTACCGTGGGAGTCGAGCCACCGGCATTCCGACAGGGCGAGCTGAATCGCGGCGTCTTGGACCTCGCAGCTCTCGTCCTCATGGTGCGACTTGCTAAGGAAGAGCCGGTCCGCGCTACTCCGCGGGCCACATCCGCTGCTGGAGCCGCCGGCCGAACCGGTGTCGGGTGCGGCGAGCGCGCTGGGCGCGGCGGCGGTGAGAGCGACAGTGGTCGCGCCGATGGCGAGCAGGGTCGAGATAGTACGCATGTTTCGCTTCCTCGTAGAGCGGTTCGGGCAGGTCAGCGGTTGCCGGAAATGAGGTAGTGGATCAGCCAGATCGGCAGCCACATACCGCAGGTGATGAGCGAGAGCACCAGGTGCAGTCCGTGTGGGAAGGCCGAGCGCACGACGATGAGCCCGGCTCCGGGAATTGCGTTGTGCTGCACCACATTCACCAGCGGAGCCGGTGCCTGCTGGGGATACGGCATCGGCGGTTGCTGCGGATGTGTTGCTCGGTACTGCGGGTGAGGCGGTGCGGGTTGCGGCTGTGGGTGGGGGCTCGAGGTCCGGGTGTCCATGGCCGGGTGCGGTCCTCCAATGTGGCGAGCCGGCGCGGGATGCGCGGCCGACTGTTCGGGCGACGCCGGCGGCCGCTGAGCCGGTGGGTCCGCCGGATTCCACAAGTCGAGCGGTCTTTCGGGTTCGGGGGTCATGAGGAACTCCTCGTCGTGATCGATTGGTTTCGACGATTCTTCGTTCGGATGATGTAAGACTGTACGAACAGCTGAAAACAATGTCAATTGAAATCTTGGATTGATTTTTGCTCACGGTTGAGTCAAGGTGAGCTGGAGGTAACCCGAGAGGAGGAGAGGTATGCCGGAGGTGAGTGCGGCCGAGATATCTCGGCTCGCAGGCGTCACCCGCGCGACAGTCAGCAACTGGCGACGCAGACACGACGACTTTCCGCAGGCCATCGCAGGCACCGACGCTCGTCCACTCTTCGATCTGCACCAAGTGCAGGGTTGGCTGTCCGAGCACGGCGTCGAGGTGTCGGACTCGCCTGCTGCCGACCTTCGGACGCTGGTTCGATCGCGAGAACCCCAGCTCGTTCGACAGGTGATGGAAGCCTTGCACCGTTCCGATGGCGGCTGGGTCGCACCAGGTTTGGACGGCGACTGTTCGCTCTTCGCAGCAGAAGTGGCAGCGGCAATCGCGCGGACAGCCGAGGTGGAAGGCACTCGGATCGCTTTCGACACACTGGCGGAGCGGGCGATGGAGGGCACTCCCGTGACCGGTGTGTACACGACGCCGGCCGAAGTCGCGAAACTGATGGCAGCGTTGTCGAGGTCGGCAACGAAATCAGAAGTCGGCAGTGTGCTGGACCCGGCATGCGGGAGCGGCTCCCTCTTGCTGGCGGCCGCCGAGGTCGGCGCCGCCGAGCTGCACGGCCAAGATGTTTCGCGGGTCCAGGTGGATCGCACGCGGCTCATGATCGAGGCGGACACCGAACTCGAGCCTGACGTGCGACTGGGCGACAGCCTTATGGACGACGCGTTTCTCGGTCGCCGGTTCGACACCGTGCTGTGCAATCCGCCGTACGGTCAACGGGATTGGGGCTCCAGTGAACTCGCGTTGGACACTCGCTGGGACTATGGCCTGCCGCCACGCGGCGAACCGGAACTCGCCTGGGTACAGCACGCGATCGCTCACCTGCATCCCGGAGCCGATGCGGTGCTTTTGCTTCCACCGGCGGTGGCCACTCGATCCTCCGGTCGCAAGATTCGGGCGAACCTCGTGCGAACCGGGGCCTTGCGCGCGGTGATCGGCCTGGCCCCGGGCTCGGCGCAGCCGTGGCACATCGGACTGCAGATCTGGATCCTGCGTCGGCCTGTACCCGGCGCTGCAGTGCCCGACGCACTGCTCTTCGTGGACACCATCGCATTGTCCCGGGATGCCCCAGGCGACGATCGGATCGACTGGGACCTGGTTACCGGCAACGTTGTCCGACTGTGGCGAGCCTTCGATGGCGGCGAAGCCGATCGAGCGGAGGTATCGGGCGTTGCGGCCGCGGCGCGACTTGTGGATGTGCTCGACGACGAGGTCGATCTCACCCCGGCGCGGTATGTGCGATCGTCGCTGAATGCGGGGGCGGTCTCCGATCAGGTCGGCGGCGCGATAAGCAGACTCACCGCTGCGGCGTCGGAGTTGACGTCGTTGGCCGCGGAGGTCACCGGATGGTCCGAGGCGGCAGGCAAAACGTGGCGGTTCGTGACGATCGCCGATCTGGCGTCGCACGGCCAACTGGAGTGGATTCGCGCGCGACCAGCGGATGCGGATCGGAGCGAGCCCACCGATGCGAGGCGGGTGCTGACGGCGCCCGATGTAGCTGCGGGAAACCCGGCGTCGGGAACGATGATGTCCGCGCGGCCCTCCGAAGTGATCGAAGTCCGAGCCGGAGACGTCCTGCTTCCAGCCGTGCGCAGCGATCGAAGTGCAGGGCGCGCCGCGCGGGTGGCGGGTGTGGAGGATGCCGGTGCGGTGTTGGGCCCGCATGTGCACGCGTTGCGTCTCGATGGCGAACGGCTCGACCCGTGGTTCGTCGCCGGCTTCTTGACGGGGGCCGAGAACGTCTCCGCGACAAGAACGTCCACCGTTCGGTTCGACCCGAGCCGACTTCGGATACCGGTGCTTTCGTTGCAGGAACAACAACGATACGGTGCCGTGTTCCGGCGGCTGTTTCTGCTGCGAGCTACCGCCGGTCGCGCTTTCACCGCCGCCGAACACGTCACCGAGCTCATGACGACTGGACTGACGGCGGGAGCTCTTCTTCCCGACAGCTCGATCGATGTGGGAAAGGCGCGACCGTGACCGACGGCTGGAACGATTACGCCACCCTGCGCGCTGCACTGCTCGACCAACCGATGTCGATGCCGCCCGCGCTGCTACCCAACTCGGCGTCCCATGGCACGGTTCTGCTCGAGGACTTGGTCGAGGCGGAGGCGGTCTCCGTTCACGAGGCGCCACCGGCGATCGGGTCCGGTGGTGGTGACCTTCCGATGCTGTCGGCGAAAGACATCCGCCTGGATCGGCCACCTTCGAGACGGGGCTCGGCAGATGGTCCGGGCGCCGTTACGGTGCACACCGGTGACGTCGCGGTCGTCGTCGGCGTGGGTGCCGCGGTGAGGGTGTGTGCAGAGGACGGCGTACTGCTCGGGCCGGGTATTCACCTGGTCCGTGGAAACCCCGACACGTTCGATCCACGGTTTCTCGCGTGTGTGCTGCGGAGTGCGGTCGATGTCGCCGACGGCCTTCCGTTCGATCTGTACAGGGTCGAGGTCCCCCGTATCCCGTTGGCTGAGCAAGACTGTTACGGAACAGCTTTCGAGCAGCTGATCGAGCTCGAGTCGTCCTGGCGCCGTCGACGTGCGAGCATCGAACAAGTGGTGCGCGCGGGCATCGGGGGATTGGCTGCCGGGGTGCTGCGGCCCAGCCCGGCCGAATAGCTCGGCGTGTCAGCACATCAGGACTCACGGAGGTAGCGGCGGTGCAACCGCAGGTCGTCGGAGATCGGTACGAACTCGTCAGAGAGATCGGCGCCGGCGGAATGGGGCAGGTATACGAGGGATTCGATCGCCACCTGAAACGGCGCATCGCGGTGAAGTTCCCGCAGCCGGGTCTCGACAGCGATCCGGACTGGACCAAGCGCTTCTTCCGGGAGGCAGAACTCATGGCGCGCCTGCGTCACCCCGGGATGCCCGTGATCCACGATGCCGGCACGGTCCCGGGCAACCCCGAGCGGCCCTATCTGGTGATGGAGTTCATCGAAGGAGTCACCTTGGGCGAACTCCTGGACCGGCGCGGGCCGCTGGCGATCGGAGCGGTCGCGACGCTTGGAGCCCAGGCCGCGGCCGTGCTCGCGGCGACCCACCGAAACCGCATCTACCACCGCGATCTGAAGCCGTCGAATCTCATGCTGTGCGCCGACGGGACCGTGAAGGTACTGGACTTCGGGCTCGCTGTCATCCTCGATACCGACATGACCCGGTACACCAGCACTGGGCACACTCTCGGTACGCCTGCTTTCATGGCACCTGAACAAGTCGAAGGCCGGCCGGTAGTGCCGCAGACCGATCTGTACGCGCTCGGGTTGGTGCTGCACGAGCTGCTCACCGGAGATCGGGTGATGACCGGTAGCACGCCGTACGCGGTGTGGCAGAACCAAGTCCACCTGCCCTCGCCCGATATTCGCGAGATACGTCCCGAGATCCCTGCCGATATGGCCGAGCTCATCATGAGCATGCTCGCCAAGTCGCCTGACCAGCGACCCGAGGATGCGGCGACGGTGCATACCTTGCTGCTTCGGCATGCGACGGGGTTGGGGATGCTGCCGGAGATCGACGATCTCCACGGTCCGGCTTTCATGTATGCCAAGGCCGTTGGCGCGGCGTCGGCCCATGGAGACACAGCTGACCCCGCACTCGGTCCGGCCGTCGGTAGGCGAGTAGACCTGCCGGAAGAGATCGCGGTGACTGCCGATTTCAGCCGCGGCGATCTGCAACGGGCGGTCGAACGTGCACGCGATCTCGCCGATGACTCGCAATACGATCCGGCACTGCATGCGCTGGAAACCATGGTGGACTTCGCTGTTCCGCTGTTCGGGTCGCGCGATGCGGATGTGATCGAAGCCAGGATGCAGCTCGCCTCTCTCCGCTTCGAAGCCGGCGACTACTCCGGGGCGGCCGAGATATACCGCAGCCTCATCGACGACATCACCACCGAGCGTGGGCCGTACGACGAACAGGTCATGTTCTGTCAACGCAAACTGGCGAGCTGCGACGCGCACAACGGCGATGTCCAAGCTGCCCTAGCCAGGCTCCAGCATCTGCACAGTCAGATGGCGGTTCGGTATGGCGAACAGGATCGGCGCGTCATCGAGCTCGCGACATTGATCAGAAACATCGAAGCCATTTAGACATTCGATACGCCAATGCTCGATGGGCATCGGGATCCCCGCCAGGTTCAGGTGACTGGGAACTGCAGGAGCTCACGCGAGTCTCTCGCGTGTACGTTTCGGGATACCTCCGCGGCTCCACGCGGCGCTCGCACGCCACGAAAGCGCTGGCCGACTACCCGCTACCTCGACTCGGACGATACTCGCCGCACAGGCGCGCTCCGGGAGCGAGCGGCGTCGACCACCGGAATATCGAGCACTGCGGATTCGGTCCGCAGGTGTCCGGCACTCCATCGTGGGACACACGTGGCGAAAGCAATACGCCAGACCCGAGCGAAGTCGGCGAGGGTGCGAGCCCGGTACAGGAGAAACCGGTCCCATAGCGATGGGCTCCTGTCCCATTCGATCAGGGATTCCATGGTCGGCTCGTGATAGCTATGTATTTGCGATTAGCCTTCGCTGGGGGCCTACTTGCGGTAGGTGGGTCCGCAGTCCGAGTCGAATGAGTTGTGCAACACGAAGTTCGGCTCGCAGCGAGACGTACGATACGATTCTGATTGTCAGTTTGCGGCCCGACGGGCTTCCGCTGCGCGGATAGGCCCCCGCTGCACGAGGTTTCGTGCTGCCTAGGGGTAGAAGGCGTGGTGGAGAGAGCTCTGCGGTCGACCGCGGCGGAGGTGCTGGCCTGGTCGGCCGAAGCGACGCTCGCCCAGATGATCGCCGATCATCTGCGACGGCAAGCGGGGCACCGTAACTCCGAGCTGCGGTCCTGGGAAGCCAGTCTTCCACGGATAGCACGGGACTTGCAGGATGCCGGCCTAGGGCAGGTCGACATGCTGATCGAATTTCGGTTGCCGGAGACGAATTCCCGGGCGGACGTGGTTCTCAGCGGGATCGATCCGCGGACCGGTGAGGACAGCTATGTGGTTGTCGAGCTCAAACAGTGGAGCGCGGCCGAGCTGGCGTACAACAGCGACCGCATTGTCAGGGCTCGTGGGCTACCAGACGAACAGCTACATCCGATCGAGCAGGTACGCGGCTACTGCAAGTACCTCGCACAGTATGTCGAGGTGCTCCACGATCGTCCGCATGCGGTACATGGCGTCGCCTACCTGCACAACGCGTCCGAGAACTCGATCAGTACCTTGCGCGCCCGACATCCCGATCAATTTGGCCGCATGTTCACCGGAGAGGGACGCGACGAGTTTCTGAAGTTCCTGAAGAGTCGGTTCGCGCCGGTGTCGGACGTTTCGTCGTCGGAACGATTGTTGAAGAGCCCGATTCGTCCGCGGCCCAGCCTGTTTGCCTTGACGGCATCGGAATTGCGTAGTGCGGCAACAGAGTATTCATTGCTGGACAAGCAGGAGATAGCGTACCAGCGGGTACTCGATCAGGTCCGGTTGTCCCACGAGCGAGATCAGAAGAGCGTCGTGATCGTGACCGGCGGTCCCGGCAGTGGGAAAAGCCTCATAGCGGTCACGTTGCTCGCGGAACTACACCGCGAAGGAAAACGGGTCCGCCACGCGACCGGCGCACAGGCCTTCACCGAGTCGCTGCGGAAGTTCCCAGCGAGAGGTTCTACTGAGCTGAAGGGCTTGTTCCAGTACTACCGTACCTTCGCCGATTATCGGAAGAACGAGCTGGATGTACTGATCTGCGATGAAGCCCATCGCATCCGGTCGGTTTCGACCAACCGGTTCACCAAGAAGGAGAAGCGCACCGATCGGCCGCAGATCGACGAACTCATCTCCGCGGCCAAGGTGCCGGTGTTCCTTCTGGACGAACATCAAGTCGTTCGGCCGGGTGAAGTGGGTACTTTCGACGAGATCCATTCGCACGCAACCCGTGCCGGCTACCCGGTGCACCACATCGCCTTGGATGGGTTGTTCCGGTGCGGTGGTAGTGAAGAGTATGACGAGTGGGTACGTCGACTACTCGGCTTGCGGGTCGGCGGGCCGACTCCATGGTCCGGTGACCCGAACTTCGAGGTTCGGGTGGCGCAGTCGCCGCAACAGATGCAGGACTTTCTGCGGGCGAAGAACGACGTCGGGGAGTCGGCGCGCATCACCGCCGGGTACTGCTGGCCGTGGAGCGATCCGAACCCGGATGGAAGCCTGGTCGACGACGTTCGCATCGGGTCGTGGTCGATGCCGTGGAATTCGAAGTCGGATAGGGCGGTAAATGGAGTTCCGTCCAGGTTGTTCTGGGCGACCGATCCGGCCGGTTTCGATCAGATCGGCTGCGTCTATACCGCGCAAGGCTTCGAATACGATTGGGCGGGCGTCATCATCGGTCCCGATCTGGTGGTTCGCAACGGGCGTCTCGCCACCGTGCGGGGGAGCAGCCATGACAAGGCCATGAAGTCGAAGCGACTGTTCGACGACGATTTCGACCGGCTTATCCGCAATGTCTACAAGGTGCTGCTCACCCGTGGGATGCGGGGGGTGGTCATCTACGCAACGGACCCCGAGACCCAGGAGTTCCTCACCGATCTGGTGCCTTGAGCGCCGGAGTCCAGGTGGGGCAACTGTGCGAAGAGCACATCGATCAAGCGGCTAACCAGCACTATCTGGCAGGACTTCTCGGCGGTCGGTGCCAGCAGCCGCTGAACGAAAGCCATATTCGACAGCGCAAAATCTCTGCCTGCGCCGTCTTCCCCCGGTTTACGCCGACGGCTGCCGACCCGATGACGAATTCGGAGATTCATCCGAGCGGGACTGCCCGATCCCGGGGTCGAATGGAGGCGCTGGCACAGCCGTGGGCGCGAGCCACGGCTGTCAGCCGACGTCCGGCGGTATCAGCTGCCGAAGCGGGCCAGTACGGAGCTGGCTTCCTGGGAGGCCGTGCCTTCCTCGGCGAGATGGGCCATGGCCGAAGGGATTTCGCGGCCGTGGTGGGTCATTGCCTGGGCGTAGAGGCGGCCTGCTCGGTAGGAGGAGCGGACGAGGGGGCCTGCCATGACACCCGCGAAGCCGATTTCTTCGGCGACCTTGGAGTGTTCGACGAATTCCTCCGGCTTGACCCACCGGTCCACCGGGTGGTGGCGGGGCGAAGGGCGGAGGTATTGGGTGATGGTGAGGATGTCGCAGCCCGCCTCGTGGAGGTCGCGCATGGCTTGGGTGACTTCCTCAGGGGTTTCGCCCATGCCCAGGATGAGGTTGGACTTGGTGACCAAGCCAGCCTCGCGGGCCGCGGTGAGGACCGCGAGGGAGCGCTCGTAGCGGAACGCCGGCCGGATGCGCTTGAAGATGCGCGGAACCGTTTCGAGGTTGTGCGCCAGGACCTCCGGGCGGGAGGAGAAGACCTCGGCGAGCTGGTCGGGGTCGGCGTTGAAGTCGGGGATGAGGAGTTCGACGCCGGTGTTGGGGTTCAAAGACTTGATGGCGCGGACGGTTTCGGCGTAGAGCCAGGCGCCGCCGTCTTCCAGGTCGTCGCGGGCGACGCCGGTGATGGTGGAGTAGCGGAGGCCCATGGCCTCGACGCTTTCGGCGACGCGGCGGGGTTCGTCGCGGTCGAGGGCTGCGGGTTTGCCGGTGTCGATTTGGCAGAAGTCGCAGCGGCGGGTGCACTGTTCGCCGCCGATGAGGAAGGTGGCCTCGCGGTCTTCCCAGCATTCGAAGATGTTGGGGCAGCCCGCTTCTTCGCACACGGTGTGCAGACCCTCGCGCTTCACCAGGCCCTTGAGTTCGGTGTACTCGGGGCCCATGGTGGCGCGGGTGCGGATCCACTTGGGTTTGCGCTCGATGGGGGTTTCCGCGTTGCGGGCTTCGATGCGCAGGAGTTTGCGGCCGTTGGGTGCGGACGCGTTGTGCGGTGTCGGGGTGTCGACTGAGGTCACTTGATCGACCTTACGCCTCGGGTGTCGGCCGCTGCCGGGGTGGAGGGGGCCGTGCGGTGGGGTGCGTTGGTGGCGCTGTCCGCCGCGCGTGCCGGGTCGGTGCGCCTGGCAGTGTGGGGCATCGTGGACATGCCTGCGGGTTCGGTGCCGTTGTCGGCGACCTTCACGTCGGCGGTCGAACCTGTGGGTGTCGCGGAGTCAGCCTCGGGCACACCTGCGCCGTCGGCGGCTTTGGCGTCGGCCGTGGTGCGGTGGGCGGGGACGGCCGCGGTCCGGTTGATGTCGTGGTCGCTGACGGGGAGATCCCCGTTCAGCGCGCGCACGATCGCGTCGGCGACCATCGGCTTGATCTCGGCGACCGTGACTTCGCGGCCGAGTTCGCGGGTCAACGTGGTGACGCCTGCGTCGCGGATGCCGCACGGGACGATGGCGCCGAAGCCGTCCATGGAGTTGCAGTTGAACGAAAGGCCGTGCAGGGCAACGCCGCGCTGCACGCGGACGCCGATGGCGGCGATCTTGCGTTCGGGGGACCAGTCGTTGGCGGGCAGCCAGACGCCGGAGCGGCCATCGACGCGGCCGACGGTGAGGCCGAGTTCGGTGCACACCGAGATCAGCGCCTCCTCGAGGCGGCGCACGTACTGGACGACGTCGACGGGCTCGGCCAGCCGGATGATCGGGTAGCCGACCAGTTGGCCGGGGCCGTGCCAGGTGATCTTTCCGCCGCGGTCGACCTGCACCACGGGGCTTCCGTCGATCGGCAGGTCCGCTTCCTCGGTGCGGCGGCCTGCCGTGTACACGGAGGGGTGTTCGAGCAGCAGCAGGCGATCGGAGCCGAGGCCTTCGGCGCGTTCGGCGGCGATGGATCGCTGCAGGTCCCAGGCGGAATGGTAGTCGATGAGCCCGAGGTCCTCGACGACGATCGGGGTGCGATCGAAGCGGGCGGACCAGGTGGTGCGCGTGTCGTTCACGCCGTTGACGGTACGCCCTGCGGTTGCGCGCTCGTCAGGGACTCGGTGTGCGGTATGCCACAGGCTTGCGGGCCGCCGCCGTGCGTCCGGTCGGCCGCAGAGGCTCGGGCTCATCCGCCGGAGAGAAATGGTGGGGCGGTACGGCATCTTTGGCGCGACGGGGACGTGCGCAACGCTGCGGGGGCCGCGGGGGTGATCCGCGGAACTGAGGCTCGGCCGAACTCGGGAATTCTCGATCACAGCGGGCTTTCGGGGACAGCCCATTCCAGCTGGTGAACCGAGCCGGGCAGACGAGCGGCGGTGTGGTCTGTGTGCGAGACAGCCGGTCCTACGCCACCCTGCGAGGGGCCGTCGAACGTATCCGCTGGGAACGATGCGGTCAGTCCGCCACCTTCGGCGAGCCGCGGCGCTTGGTCTGCGGTCCGTCACCGGAACCGCGGACCGGCATGCACCCTGTGACGGGAGTTTGCCGCGACCCGGGGACGCGATGGATTCAATCCACCTCGACCGGCAGCGTCAGCTGCATCAACGTCAGATCCATCCAGCGGCCGAATTTGTGGCCCACCTCGGGCAATTGGCCGACCACCACGAAACCGAATCGCTCGTGCAGTGCGATCGACCCGGTGTTGCTCGACTCGATGGCGGCGATCATCGCGTGCACTCGCGCGGATGTCGCGGCGCGGTCGATCAATTCGGTCAGCAGGGCGCTGGCGAGGCCACGGCGCTGGAAGCGGTCGGCGATGTAGACCGAGTTCTCCACGGAGTAGCGGTATCCCACTTTCGGCCGCCACTGGCCGTAGCTGGCGTATCCGGCGACTTCGCCGTCGACCTCGGCGACGAGGACGGGCATGCCCGCCTCGACCCGGGCGCGGAACCAGGTCTGGCGCTCGTCGATGCCGACTTCGTCGATATCCCAGATGGCGGTGGAGGTGGCGATGTTGGCGTTGTGGATGTCGAGGATCGCGGATAGGTCACCTTCGCGCGCGTCGCGGATGACGGTGGCGTTGCGGGTGTCCATGGCGGTCAACGGCGTTCTCCGTGGGTTCGGCGAAGGAGGTAGGCGGCGCCCGGCATGCGCGGTGTGTGCGGGCCTACGGTGTTCGAATCCGATCATCGCGCGTCAGGGAACCTGCGGCAATGCGGGCTGGATCACCTGTCGTCGGCGTCGGGTGTGGTCGCGACGCCGCACTTGCGCGGTGCCGTGGACGCGCGGGGAGCGGCTGCCGGCCACTGAGCGAGTCCGAGTGAGGGCGACATCCCGCCACGTGTGGCAACGCGGCCGCAGATCGTCTTGACCGCGCAATGCTTGCTGATGGCCGTGGTTCGTGGGATGCCCGATAGCCGGACTACAACGGCCGCGTCTTGGTCATGGCTGCGGCAACACGACGCGCGGTGGAATGACTCACCGGTCGTCGGCGTCGCGGCCGATGGTCGCCGCCAACGCCGCGCCGATCGTGGGATGACGGAAGGGGTAGCCCGCCTCTTCGAGCGCCGTGGGGATCGCACGCGGTCCACGCAGGATGGCTTCGTCCGCGAATTCCCCGATCAGCCCGCGCAGCGCGAACGCGGGCAGCACCAGCGGGGTCGGCCGGTGCAGCGCACGTCCGAGCGCGCGGTTGAATTCGGCATTGGTGACCGGGGCCGGGCCGACCGTGTTGATCGGTCCGGACACGCTGTCGTTGGTGAGCGCGAAGACGATCGCGCCGATCTCGTCGTCCAGCGAGATCCACGGCGTGTACTGGCGCCCGTTGCCCAGCCGTCCACCGAGACCGAGCCAGTACAGCGGGTGCAGCATGCCGAGCATCCCGCCGTGCTTGGACAGCACGACGGCGCTGCGCAACAGCACCGTGCGCACGCCCGCGGCGCTGGCGGGGCCGGTCGCGGCTTCCCAGTCACGGCACAGCGTGGCGAGGAAACCCGAACCGGCGGGGGAGGATTCGTCCACGACGCGGTCACCGGTGGCGCCGCCGTAGTAGTGCACGCCGCTGGCGTTGACCAGCACCGGCACGCCCGCGGCGGCCACCTTGTTGGCGAGGACGTCGGTCGGGGTGATGCGGCTGTCGCGCAGCTCCTGTTTGTAGCTGCCGTTCCAGCGGCGCCGCCCGAGGCTCGCCCCGCACAGGTTGACCACCGCGTCCGCTCCGCGCAAAGCCCGCTCGTCGAGCTCGGCGCGGGCGGGATTCCAGACGAACTCGTCCGGGGCGGCGGCGGGACGGCGCACCAGACGGGCCACCTCGTGCCCGTCGCGGCGCAGTGCCGCGACGAGCGCTGTCCCGATCAGCCCGGACGAACCGGCGATCACGACCTTCATGCGGGTCGAACCTTCCCGGGTTACAGGCCCAGATCGGCCTCGAACGCGGCCTCTTCGAGGCGGTGGCGGATCGTGGTCAGGAAGCGACCGGCGTCCGCGCCGTCGATGAGGCGGTGATCGTAGGTGAGCGGCAGGTAGCACATGGAGCGCACGCCGATCGACTCGTTGCCGGTCTCGTCGGTCACCACCACCGGACGCTTGACGATCGCGCCGGTGCCGAGCATGGCCGCCTGCGGCGGAACCAGGATCGGGGTGTCGAACAGCGCGCCCTGGCTGCCGATGTTGGTGATGGTGAAGGTGCCGCCCGCCAGCTCGTCCGGCTTCAGGCCGCCGTTGCGCGCCCGGTCGGCGATGTCGGCGATGGCGCGGGCCAGACCGGCGAGCGACAGGTCGCTGGCGTTGTGGATGACCGGGGAGAGCAGGCCCTGCTCGGTGTCGACGGCGATGCCGAGGTGCACCGAGGCGTGGTAGGTGATCTCCTTGGTGCCCTCGTCGTAGGAGGCGTTGACGTTCGGGTGCACGCCGAGCGCCTCGACGACCGCCTTCGCGAAGAACGGCAGGAACGTCAGGTTGACGCCCTCGCGGTCCTTGAACGCGGCCTTGGCCTGCGCCCGCAGCGCCGCGATCTTGGTGACGTCGGCCTCGTGGACCTGGGTCAGCTGCGCGGTGGTCTGCAGCGATTCGCGGGTCTTGGTGGCGGTGATCTGCCGGATCCGGTTGGCCTTCTGGACGGTCCCGCGCAGGTGCGCCAGCTGGGCGGCGGCCGGAGCCGACGGAGCCTTGGCGGCGGGCGCGGCGGCGGCCGGAGCGGGCGCTGCGGCGGGAGCCGGGGCCTTCTTGGCCTCGGCCGCGGCGAGCACGTCCTGCTTGCGGATGCGGCCGCCGACGCCGGAGCCCTGCACGGAGGCCAGGTCGACGCCGTTCTCCTCGGCGAGCTTGCGCACCAACGGGGTGACGTACGGGGTCGCGCCGTTGCCGTCGGCAGCCGGGGCCTTGGCCGCGGCGGGAGCCGGGGCGGGCTTCGGAGCCGGGGCAGGAGCCGGAGCGGGCTTGGGAGCCGCGGCGGCGGGGGCCGGTTCGGGCTTGGGCTCGGGCTTCGGAGCGGGAGCCGGTTCGGGCTTGGCTTCGGGCGCGGGGGCCGGAGCGGGAGCCGGGGCGGAGGCGGCGGGGGCGCCGCTGCCGATCACGCCGAGCTGTCCGCCGACGGAGACCACGTCGTCTTCTTGCGCCGTGATCTCCAGCAGGGTGCCCGCGACGGGCGAGGGGATCTCGGTGTCGACCTTGTCGGTGGAGACCTCGAGCAGCGGCTCGTCGACCTCGATCTTGTCGCCGACCGACTTCAGCCAGCGGGTGACGGTGCCCTCGGTGACCGACTCGCCCAGCTCGGGCATCTTCACCGGGGTGCCCTCGGCGGCGCCTGCCGACGCGGCAGCGGGCTGCTCGGCGGGGGCCTGCTCGGCGGGAGCCGGTGCGGCGGGCTCGGGTTCGGCTTCGACCGACTCTTCGGCGGCGGCCGGTGCGGCGGCTTCTGGCGCGGGCGCGGTCTCGGCGGCGGGCGCCTCACCTGCGTCGCTGATCACGCCGAGCTCGCCGCCGACCTCGACCACGTCGTCTTCCTGGGCGACGATCTTCGACAGCACACCCGCCGCCGGGGACGGGATCTCGGTGTCGACCTTGTCGGTGGAGACCTCGAGCAGCGGCTCGTCGACCTCGACCGTGTCTCCTTCCTGCTTCAGCCACCTGGTCACCGTTCCCTCGGTGACGCTCTCACCAAGAGCCGGCATCTGGACGGAGAAGGCCATGTCCGTTGACTCCTCTGACTGCTCGACGGGTTCTACAACAGTTGATCTCTGGCGGGTCGCCCACCGCTGGTCGCGGTGAAAACCCGGAAGCCACCATCATTCTGAGTGGCACCGGAGATCTGTGCGGTTCTTGTACCGCGGTCCATCCTTGCACTCGTCCGCGTGGCGTGTAGCACAGGGCATGTCTCTACCGGGAAGCTGGCAGTATGGGAGGACCGGGTGTGAGCATTTGTCCGGTGTACGAAGGAGGTCGGCGTCGATGGGTTTGCTGGATCGTTTCCGTGGCGCTCTGAACCGGGGCGGTCCCGCCGGACGTGCAAAGACCTCGGGCAACGAGGACGCCCGCTACCTCGCCGACTGGGTGCGCACGCACATCGGCGTGGAGGGGTACCTGGAGCCGAAGACCACTATGACGGATGTCACGGTGGTGTTGGTCGCCGCGGACGGGGAATGGACGCGTCGGATCGTCGGGGAGCGCGGGGCTCAGCGGTTGGCGAGTGATCTGAGCATTCCGGTGTACGAGGTTCGCAAGACCGGGTATCCGCAGCGGATGCGAGATTACGACGCGCGGAAGAGGATCGAGCGGCAGCGGGCGTTCGAGGAGGAGTTGCGGGATCTGTAGGGGGCGGGTTCGGTTGCGAGCCCGAGTGTTCGGTGGGGGTGTGCGGTCCGGTGCTTGTCGCTGGGGCGGAGGCAGGATGCGAGTTCGGTCAGGTCGACGCGGTTGTCCAGTTTCGCGCGGCGGTGCTGGGGGCGGGGGATCGGTGAGTTCGGTTCAGGCCGGGTGGGCGACGTGCCCCGGGGTCCTTGTCCGTTTCTGGTTCCTACCCAGGTTTGCCTCGGAGCGGTGCTGGGCGCGTCATGTGTCGTACCCGGCTTACCTTCCGCAGTCGGTGAGCGTGGGTGCGGCTTCCGGCCGGGTCGACCGGCTCTGGTTGCGTTCAGCGAGTGCAACCCCGAAGAGCGGGCGCGGTCTGTCAAGCCCGCAACCGCCATTTGACTACGGTCGATAGAGAAATGGATTCGACGGTAGTCATATGGTGGCAATCGAAGATCGAATAGCAACCATTTGACTACCGTCGATTTTCACGCAAACTCGACGCCCGACCCACCCCGAAGAAACGCGACCACAGCCGGTCGACCACGCCGGAAGCCGCACCCGCGCAGACCAACCGCGGGAGGTAAGCCGGGTACGGCTCCCAACGCGCCCAGCACTGTTCGAGGAAAACCCTGGGGCGTAGTCGATCTGGAAAGGCATACACCGGGCGACGTCGCGAACAGCACCGCGCCGGAACTACCCGTTCCGCCCGCACCGCGCCACGACTTTTCGCTGCGCCCCGCACGGCGCTGGGCTTTTCGTTCTGCCTCGCACGGCGCTGGGCTTTTCGTTCCGCCCCGCACCGCGCCGAAACCACTCGTTCCGCCGCACCGCGCCGGGACTTCTTGTTCCCTGCGGTATTGCGCCGCATACGACGCGTTCAGCCGTGAAGTGCCCCTCCCAGCCGCTAGCGAGCCACCAGTCCACCTGCGCTCTGCCGACCACGCATGGCGATCGAGTCCGACGACGCTTCACACAGCACCCGGCCGAGAGAAGTCGCCGTCGGACTCGGGACGAAGCGCAACCGCGACAGCAGCGTCACGATGCGCCGCCCGCCACCGTCGACAGCGAGTACCGCGCCGTCAGCCAGAACAGAACGCGAAAGACGGAAAGCGCGCCGCCCGCTGTCGATCGCGAAACAAGACCGAAGAGTGCGCCGCTCGATCCAAATCGCACGGCGCACTCCCGAACTCACTCCCCGGCGATGTCCTCGATCACTGCGATCAACGTCCGCACCGGTACACCGGTGCCACCCTTGCCGATGTACCCGAACGGCCCACCCGTGTTGTACGCGGGTCCCGCGACATCCAGGTGCGCCCATTCCACGCCCTCCGGCACGAACTCCTTGAGGAAAAGCGCCGCGGAGAGCATGCCGCCCCAGCGGTGCTGGGCGACGTTGGCGAGGTCGGCGATCTTGGAGTTCAGGTCGGCGCGGAGTTCGGCGGGAAGGGGCATGGCCCAACCGTTTTCGCCGACCTCGCGGGAGAGGCGAGCGACGCGGTCGCGGAAGTCGTCGGTGCCCATCACGCCCGGGGTGCGGGTGCCGAGGGCGACCATCTGGGCGCCGGTGAGGGTGGCGACGTCGATGAGGTAGTCGGGGGAGTCCTCACCGGCGCGGACGATGGCGTCGGCGAGGATCAGGCGACCCTCTGCGTCGGTGTTGAGCACCTCGACGGTGGTGCCGCCGTACTGGGTGAGCACGTCGCCGGGACGCTGCGCGGTGGCCGACGGCATGTTCTCGGCCATCGGGACAGTGGCGGTCACGGTGACCGGCAGGCTCAGACGCGCGGCGAGCAGGGTGGTGGCGATGACCGCGGCGGCGCCCGCCATGTCCGAGGTCATGTTCTCCATGTTCTGCGCGGGCTTGATGGAGATGCCGCCGGTGTCGAAGGTGATGCCCTTGCCGATCAGCGCGATCTTCTTCGGTCCGCCTGCGTAGGTGATCCGCACCAGCCGCGGCGGGCGCGAGGAGCCCTTGCCCACGCCGAGCACGCCGCCGTAACCGCCCGCCTCCAAAGCCTTTTCGTCGAGAACCTCGACCTCGAGACCGGCGGCCTCGGCCAATACCTGGGCGCGCGAGGCGAATTCGGCCGGGTACAGGTGGCTGGGCGGGGTGTTCACGAAATCGCGTGCGGTGGCGACGGCTTCGGCGATCAGCTGGGCGCGGAACAACGCCTCCTCGCCGAAATCCGCCTCGGGGACCAGGAATTCGATGCGGGCGACGGGCTGTTCGTCCGGCTTGGGCGCGGACTTCTCGGACCGGAACGGGTTGAACGAGTAGGCGCCGAGGTAGAAGCCCTCCGCGGCGGCGCCGAGATCCAGGCCCGACAGCGTGGTCGCCACCAGTTCGGTGCCGTTGAGCGAGCGGCCCGCGACACCGGCGGACCGGCGGATCTGCTCCGCGTCCACCTTGTCGGCGGCGCCGAGTCCGACGGCGAGCACGCTGGTGACGTTGTCCAGCGCGGCCGGTGCGGGCACCCTGGTCAGCTCTTCGGCCTTGCCCTTGGCGCCGACCGCGCCCAGCTGGTCGAGCAGCTCCGCGCGGATGTCGTCGGTGAGCACATCGCCGAACAGGTCGTCGGGCGCGATCGACGGACCGTTCTCCGAGGACGTCAATCCGATCACCAGCACGTCGGTGTCCGGCCCGATGGTCAGGGTGCGCGCCAATTCCGGTCCGAGTGAGCGATCTGCAACAGCGGTCATTGGCACAGGCTATTCGGTCTGCTTCGACAGCCGCATGGCGACGCCGTCCAGCAGCAGCTCGACGCCGGTGGCGACCAGCTCGTCGAGGTCGAGCTCGGGGCCGGGCGGTCCGGCGGCGAACAGTTTGCGCATGGTCGGCCTGGTGTCGACCAGTTCGGCGAATTCGGCGCGCAGCGACTCCGGCAGCGTCTCGAACTGCTCTCCGCGGTCGGAACGCAGCAACGCCAAGCCCTGGACCAGGCCGGAGTAGGCGAGATAGACCGTGATCACCTCGTCGCGGGTGAGGCCGCTGGCGTCCAGCGCGGTGAACGCGCGCTCGAGGACGTCGAACAGGGCGGGACCGATCGGCGGCTTGGTCCGCGCCAGCACCGGCAGCACCCACGGATGGCGCTGGTAGAGCAGCCACTCCTGTTCGGCCTCGTGGGTGAGCGCGGCGCGCCAGTCGGCCGGGGGCACCGGGGGCGGCGGGCTTTCGGCGAGGACGAGTTCGGTCATCGCGGTCAGCAGCGCCTCCCGGTCGGGGAAGTAGCGGTAGAGAGCGGCCGTCGCGACGCCGAGATCGCTGGCGAGGCGGCGCATGGTGAGACCGTCGATGCCCTCGCGGTCGGTCAGCTCGACCGCGGTCCTGGCGATTCCGACCGCGGTGAGCCGGGCGGGGCGCGGACGGGCGGCGGGCACGCGCCGATCGCGGCGGGCGCGGTAGGCGCGGGCCTGGCAGGAGCGCGAGCAGTAGCGGCGTGATCGGCCGCGGCTCGGTTGGGTCAGCGCCTTCCGACAGGTGGCGCAGGCCGGTGATTTCGACACACCAATAAGTGTGACGAAATGGTGGCTGTACCGCGCTGTGCTTCATAAATTGGCGAACGTTGACATCGTTCACCACGGGAGGTTCACCATGCAGCCCACAGTTCGCCGCGCGGGGATTCAGGAGATGGACGCCGTCGCGGCCGCCTTCGCGCGGGGGTCCGCCGACGAGGCGGTGACGGCCTGGGTGGTCGCCGACCATCCCGAGGTCGCGGAGGCCTTTCGCACCGAACACGCGCCACGCCTCGTCGAACGCGCGCTCCGCGAGGACGAGGTCTGGCTGGCCGGAACCGACGACGAGATCTGGGCGGTCTCGCTCTGGCAGAAAGTGACCTCGGCCGATCGGGTCCGCGCCGAGGCGGCCGAAGCGCGCGCCATGGCCGAGGCGGTCCCGAACGTGCGCCCACTGGAGCGGCTGGTGGCGGTGACCGCGCTGCTCGCCGAACACCATCCGCGCGAGTTCCCGCACCGCTACCTCCAGGCGATCGTCACGGTGCCCGAACACCGCGGCAAAGGGGCGGGCGGAGCGATCCTCGCCGACCGGATCAAGGCGTACTCCGACGCGTCCGAGACCGCGTTCCTGGAGGCGAGCACCGAACGCTCGTCGCGGCTCTATGCGCGCAACGGGTTCGTCCGCACCGGCGTCACGCATACGTTGCCCGACGACGGGCCGACGCTGATTCCGATGTGGTTCCGGGGCTGACCAGCAGTGGAGGCGCTCCGGTGTGGGCGGGTCGCCTCCGGTTCGTCCTGATCACGCTGTGGTTCCGGAGCTGACGTGTGGAGGAGCGGTGCCGGTCGCACGGCACGCTCATCGTGGTGCGCCGCGTAGTCCCCATTCGTCGAGACCGCCATCACAGATGACTGACGAAACCACCGTTGTAGACGCGGGCGACCCGCAACCTTGGTTGGTCGAAGCCTACGGCCTCTCCGGTATGGATCGCGATCAGCGAATCCGGCCCTCGCCACCATGTATCGGCAAGGCCTCGAACCTCGGGCACGGGTTCGAAATCGCGGGGCGGCAGCTCATCGATCGCGTCACCGCGAATTGTGGTGATCTGTCGAGCCCGAGTGGACGCGTGGTGAGCCAGCGCGACCGATTCGATCCAGCCTTCGATGCTCGCGTGCAGGGGCACCCACTGATCTGCGTCGATGCCGAATTCACCTGCGGGACCGATCATGAACGCGTAGCCCATCGACACACGCTGCGCACCCGCGTCGAACCACCCGACACGCTCGGGCTTCCCCGCGGGCAGGTCGCCCCACAGCATTTTCGGCCCGCCGTCGTAGTCCACCGACGGCGGCAGGACGAGTCCACCCCAGCGCTTCTGAAAATCCAGAATGCGATCGACCTGTGTTGCGGGAATACCGAACTCGAGCCACTGGTCCCCCAGCTTCTCGAAACTGGGCGATTCGACGCGAACACACTGCGTCGAAACAAACCACTCACCCCGACGCGTCAGAGGCTCAGCCGAATCGATGACGGGCCGCGTATCCACGCGACCGACGGTAACCGACTCGCGCGAACACGCGCTCCTGCCGCCTCCCCCGCGAACTTGAACGGTTTCCGTTCGTTGCCGCTGGCGCACCCTGAGGTGCGATGAGTTCCCCGGTCGACCCACACCCGGTTGTTCGGGACGCCGTGGCGCCCCGCCGAGCGGTTAAGCTCGCCGGGTGACCGAGACGAACCTGCTGCAAGGGCCGATCCATCAAGTCCACGTCGAGTTGGGTGCGACGTTCGCGCCGTTCGGCGGGTGGGAGATGCCGGTCTCGTACGCGGGGACGGTCGGGGAGCATCAGGCGGTGCGGACGGCCGTCGGCCTGTTCGATGTGAGTCATCTCGGCAAGGCGTCGGTCGCGGGTCCGGGCGCGGCGGCGTTCGTGAATTCGGCGCTGACCAACGACCTCGGCCGGATTCGGCCCGGCAAGGCGCAGTACACGCTGTGCTGCACGCCCGAGGGCGGCGTGATCGACGACCTGATCGCCTATTACGTCAGTGACGACGAGATCTTCCTCGTGCCGAACGCGGCCAACACCGCGGCGGTGGTCGCGGCGCTGCGCGCGGCGGCGCCCGAGGGGATCACCGTCACCGACGAGCACCGGGAGTACGCGGTGTTCGCGGTGCAGGGTCCGCGCTCGGCCGAGGTACTCGATGCGCTCGGCCTGCCCACCGACATGGAGTACATGGCTTACGCCGATGCCGAGTGGGACGGGCGCCCGGTCCGCGTCTGCCGCACCGGCTACACCGGCGAGCACGGCTACGAGCTGCTGCCGCGCTGGGCCGACGCCGAGGCGGTGTTCCGCGCGCTCGCAGCACAGGTGAAGGCCGCGGACGGCCAGCCAGCCGGTCTCGGCGCGCGCGACACCCTGCGCACCGAAATGGGCTACCCGCTGCACGGACACGAACTGTCCCTGGACATTTCGCCGGTGCAAGCGCGGGCAGGCTGGGCGGTCGGCTGGAAGAAGCCGGAGTTCTGGGGCAAGTCCGCACTGGAACAGGAGAAGTCGGCGGGACCGCGGCGAACCCTGTTGGGGCTCAAGGCACTCGACCGCGGCGTGCTGCGTCAAGGCCAGTCGGTGCTGCGCGACGGCGAACCCGTCGGCGAGACCACCTCGGGCACCTTCTCGCCCACGCTCAAGGTCGGCATCGCGCTCGCCCTGCTGGACACCGATGCCGATCTCCAGCCGGGCGAAGAGGTCGAGGTGGACGTGCGCGGCCGCCGGTTGCGCTGCGAGGTCGTCAAGCCGCCGTTCGTGCAGGCGCGCACCGCCTGAAACGGATTCGGCCGCGCCCGGTGTGGGCTGTAGCCCTTACCGGTGGGCGGCGGTGTGGCCTACCCGCGGGCTGGTTGGTCTTGCGATCGGCGCCGCCGCAACGCAGGCGCGGTAGTTGCTGTCTCGCCAGCGATAGCGGTGTCGATCCGTCGCCGATGACCGCGTTGAGGCCAGCGGCGTGCGCCGCGGGCGGCCCCACGGTTCGAGCCGATCCGGATGCTGATCGCATTTCGGTCACCGGTGTCGAGACGTCGCGGGTGACTGCCTGGCCGGTCGGACATTCGCCGAAATCGAGGTGGACGTGTCGCGGTCGCCGGTTGCGCTGCGAGGTCGACGAGCCGCCGTTCGTGCAGGCGCGAATCGCCTGAGAGGGATTCGCCGCAGCCGGTGCGGGCTGTCGCTCTCACCTGCGGCAGCGATGGCCGATGTGGGGCGGGCTGTTGTTCTTGCGAAAGCCGCCGCCGCCACATGGCGCGGGTGGTCGCTGTCCTCGCCAAGCGATAGCGGTGTCGATCCGTCGTGTGGCTGTCAGTGGTCAGCTGTCCTCGGCGGCCGCCTGTCCGGCCCGAGCCGAGCGCAGGTGTGCGGGGGCGGCGGCCCGACGGCTCGAGCTGATTCGTCTGCCGATCGCGCGGGCGCCGAGCCGATTCCCGACAGGTGGACAGACGAGAATCGGGCACCGATAGGATCACCTGCATGACCGTTGCCGCACAGTTCGCCCATGTTCCGCATCCTGCGCCCGCTCCGGCGCAGCGGGTACAGGAGATTCTGGCGGCGCCGGGGTTCGGCCGGTTCTTCACCGATCACATGGTGTCGATCGACTACACCGCTGGCGAGGGCTGGAGCAACGCGCGGGTCGAGCCGTACGGTCCGCTGCCGCTGGACCCGGCCACCATGGTGTTCCACTACGGGCAGGCCATCTTCGAGGGTCTCAAGGCGTACCGGCAGAGCGACGGCAGCGTCTCCTGCTTCCGTATCGACGCCAACGCGGCCCGCTTCCGCAAGTCCGCGCGCCGCATGGCGATGGCCGAGCTGCCGGAGGAACTGTTCATCGAGTCGGTGCGTCAGCTGCTCGCGGTGGACGAGCGTTGGGTGCCCGCGGCGGGCGGCGAGGATTCGCTCTACTTGCGGCCCTTCATGTTCGCCACCGAAGCGGGTCTCGGCGTGAAGCCCGCCGCCGCCTACAAGTACCTGCTGCTGGGATCGCCCGCGGGCGCGTACTTCCCGCGCGGTGTGAAGCCGGTGCGGGTGTGGCTGTCGACGGAGTACGTGCGCGCGGCGCCGGGTGGAACCGGCGAGGCCAAGGTGGCGGGCAACTACGCCGCCTCGCTGCTCGCCCAGGCGCAGGCCTCCGAAAAGGGCTGCGACCAGGTGGTGTGGCTGGACGCGTGCGAGCGCCGCTACGTCGAGGAGATGGGCACCAACAACCTGTTCTTCGTCTTCGGCTCCGGTTCCGAAGCGCGGCTGGTGACCCCCGAACTGTCCGGCTCGCTGCTGCCCGGCATCACCCGCGACTCGCTGCTGACTCTCGCCGCCGACGCGGGTTATGTCGTGGAGGAGCGCAAGATCTCGGTGGAGGAGTGGCGCAAGGGCGCCGAATCCGGCGCGATCACCGAGGTTTTCGCCTGCGGCACCGCCGCCGTGATCACCCCCGTCGGCTGGGTGCGTTCGACCGAGGGCGAATTCACCATCGGCGGTGGCGAACCGGGTGAGGTCACCATGGCGCTGCGCGACACGTTGACCGGAATCCAGCGCGGTACCTTCGCGGACATCCACGGCTGGATGCGCGGTATGTGAGCAGGGCTCCCCCCGGGGAGTGGGTGGGCCGTAGGCTCCGGCGGGACAGCCGGGGATTTGGGAGGGACGTCGTGCGTCGATCGGTAGTTGCCGGAATCGCGTTGGTGAGTATGGGTGTTTCGGCCTGCGGGGGTGGGGCGTCGGCGCCGGACAACGCGCTCAGCAGCACCACCACTATTGCCGCGCCGACCAGCACCGGGCGTCCCGCCAATCCCGAACCGGTGTGGTCGAAAGCCGCTCTGGAAATCGACAATTCACCACTCTCGTGGATCTCGACGGCCGGTGACGCGGTGCTGGTCCCGACGAAGGAAGCGCTGGTCGCGGTGGATCGATCGACCGGTCGCGAGCTGTGGCGCAGGGAACCCAAGCGGCCCGAGCAGTACTCCTACCGGGTGAGCGGCGACGCCGTCGTCTTCCTGGAGGACCAGGGCAAACCCGGCGACCCGGCGTTGGTGGAGGTGGTCGAGGCCGCCGACGGCCGGACCCTCTGGCAGACAAGCGCCGATGACGTGGTGGTCTTCGACAAAGCGATCTACACGGCCGACTGCGCGCGCGGCCGCGCGGACTGCACCTCCATGCGCCACGACCTCCGATCAGGGGAACCCACGTGGCCCGGCCCGGCTCAGGGATCGGTCGACGGCGATACCGTTGGCACCTGGCGCAATCGCGCTCCGCTGGAACCGGAGCTGGTGGCCATCGCGGTCGAGGACCCGGTCTCCACGGCGAAGCGCCCCTGGGCGGTCGTGGAGGCGTCGACGGGGACCGTTCTTCCGGGCCGGGCGGAGCATCATGCCTGGCATCAGCTCGGTGCGGGCGACCTCCTCGTGGTCACCGATCACCACGCACCCGGCGACTGCCGCGTCGCCATCAGCGCGACGGCCGCGCGCGACGGCGTCGAGCGCTACGACGCCGAGGTCTACAGCGGCCGCAAGAAGAACGGCGAGTGTCAGAACATGCTCGGCCCCGTCTTCGGCGACCAGTTCATCGGCGCGGGCACCCGCATAGCGGCGGTCACCGATTCCGGCGCGCCGCAACTGTTCGACCTCGCCACCGGCACGACGGTGTGGACCGGATCGGGCGTCGGCAGTCCGCTGGACGGCGACGACCGGTCACTGTTGTTCAGCGAGTTCGCCGACCAAGGCGCGCTGTCGTTGCTGGACATCACGACCGGCGCGACGAGATGGACGTTGCCGGATCCTGGCTTCTCGACAGCGGCGACGCAGCAACGCACGATCGTCGCCGGTGACCGGGTGGTGATCGGGGGCTTCTCCGCGTCAGAGACCGACCGCGGCTACCTCACCCTCGTCTACGACCGGGAATCGGGCCGCGAACTTCAGCGATACCGCGGCTACCTGTGTGGCGCGGGACCGGACTGGGTGGCTGTCTCGGCCGAGCGGGATGGGAAGCCGGTGCTGGAGTTCCATCGCTGAGGGAAGCGGATCACGGTGGATGTGGCCGGGTCCCTCGTGCAGCTCGGGCGCCCGGCCGCTAGGTCGCAGGGCGGGCGTGACAGCTCGGCGGTGCCCAGAGCCGAGGCCGTCGCCAGCGCAGGGCGCCTCACCCCTGTGATGGTGGGCGGCCGAACGCTCGAGGCGCGGCGGCCGGGCGCGGATGTCGCCGGGCCGCGGACTGCCACCTCACCCGTACAGTCCGGACCGTCGGTCGTCAGCCGGCACGAAGGCGACGGTGGTCGGGCAGCGGATGTGGCCGAGCCCGGCGGACAGCGCCGGCGGTCGGACGGCGGGGCCGCGGAGAGCGGTCGGCCGAGATGCCGGACGCTCAGCCCGGCATCAGCATCTGCCACTGCTCCAGGGTCTGCGGGCGCATGACGTAGTTGTGGTCGCGGATGGTCGACAGGGCGGCGCTGGGCTCGTGGGAGTACCAGTGGCCCGGGTAGACGACGGGGTCGCCGGGTAGGCCGGCGAGGTAGCGCAGGCTGCGGAACATCTCGTCGGAGTCGCCGCCGGGGAAGTCGGTGCGGCCGCAGCCGTCGACGAAGAGGGTGTCGCCCGCGATGAGGCGGTTGTCGAACAGGAAACACTGGCTGCCTGGCGTATGGCCAGGGGTGTGTAATAGCTCGATGTCGAACGCACCGACTTCGACCTTGTCGCCGTGCTCGTGGCCGGTGAGCTCGCTGGGTGCGATGCCGGTGACGTTGGCGACCCAGGCCAGTTCCTTGTTGTTCACGTGCACCGGGACGCTGGTCTTCTCGAGCAGCTCGCGCACACCGCGCAGGGTGAAGCCGAGCATGGTTCCGCCGACGTGGTCGGGGTGGTGGTGGGTGGCGAGGACGCCGGTGAGGCGCAGGCCGTCGGCCTCGGCGATGGACACCAGATCGCCCGCGGCGTACGCCGGATCCACCACAACGCATTCGCCCGTCTCCCGATCACCGATCAAGTAGGCGAAATTTCGCATCTGCGTCGCGATCGGATCACCGACGGCGTAGTCCCGCCCGGACAGCAGTTGCCGAAAATAGAGGCGCTCGGAAGACATACCGCCCACATTAGATCCTGGCCCAGACGGTTCGTGCGCCAAGTGCGTGAAAGATTCCGATAGGTCGGATCACGGCGTGCGCAAACAGGTGGCGAGTGGGTAGTGTTCCCGTCTTCGGGTGCGCGACGGAGGTCTTGATCGTCGGTGCGCAAAGCCACCGACGCCGAGCCCTCGCCGACTTCGATTGTCTGCCAAAGGTTTTCCCGGCTTGTGCGCTCGGCGCACGAACCTGGCCGAACATCGCCGCGCGACGCGACTCCGCCCGAGCCTCCTCGAAAACAGTGGTCAGCGAACCGCTCCGCAACGCGATGTGTCCATTCACGCCGGGCGGGAGAGAGACGAAGTTCATACACCGTCCAACGCGATATGAATTCGCGTGATACCGACGGTTACGTGAATTTGCGAATTATCCGGCGAGCGAGAGTCCGGCCGCCGCGATGGTGACCGAAATCTCGATTGCCGCGCCGAGCACGTCGCCGGACAAACCGCCGAATCGGCGCAGCATGTGCCGCACCACCACCACCGCGGCGACGCCCACCGCCACCGCGATGGCGACCGGTCCGAGCCAGGGATGCTCCGGCACCGCTAGGACGCCG
The DNA here is from genome assembly GCF_900215415.1 of Nocardia amikacinitolerans. Classification (NCBI taxonomy): domain Bacteria; kingdom Bacillati; phylum Actinomycetota; class Actinomycetes; order Mycobacteriales; family Nocardiaceae; genus Nocardia; species Nocardia amikacinitolerans. Next base: position 762,666 of record NZ_OBEG01000003.1, read on the forward strand.
CAAGCCAGCGCGACGATCACCCACGCCGCCCCGGTCAGCGGAGACTGGCTGTCCGCCACGAGCGCGCCGAAGGCGGTGCCCGGTGCGGGAGGAATCCCGCGGCGACATGCCAGGACGACAACGACCCGCCCGACCGCGACGGCCAGCGCCACCGCGAACCACCGTCCCGCGTCGGCCAGCGCGGCGAAGGCGAACGCCTGTACCCCGATGGCGAACACCAGCGCGGCCACTCCGAACGGCCCGACCCCGCCGCTCTTCATGATCTGCCGGGCCCGCTCCGGCGGCCCGTAACTGCCGAGACCGTCCATCGAGTCGGACAAGCCGTCGAGGTGCATGCCCCGCGTGAGCAGCGCCAGCGCCGCCACCGTCACGAGTCCGGCCAGCGGTGCACTCGCCCCGGCGGAGGTCAGCGCCCACAACAGGCCCGCCGCGATCGCGCCGAGCAGCACACCGACCAGCGGGGCCAGCGCGATCGCGCGACCCGCCGCTGCGCGATCGACGTCGTCCGGACCGCGCACCGGGAGCACGGTCAGCCACGAGACCGCCAGGCGAATCCCGCCGCCCGGTGTCATTTGGTCAGGTTGGGTGCGGCCGGGGTCTCCGCATCGGAAGTGCTGACGCCCGCCTCACCGAAAGTGGCCATCTCGGCGAGCGCGGCGACCGCGGCGCGCAGGATCGGCAAGACCGTGAGCGCGCCGGAGCCTTCGCCGAGTCGCATGCTCAGGTCGACCAGCGGTTCCATGCGCAGCTGCTTCAGCGCGAGGTCGTGCGCGGGTTCGGTGGAGCGGTGCCCCGCCAGCCACCAGGCGCTCGCGCCCGCGGCCAGATCCTCGGCGACCAACGCCGCCGCGGTGACCACAACGCCGTCCAGGATCACCGGCGTGCGCCGGGTCGCGGCCTGCGCGAGGAATCCGGCGATGGCGGCGATGTCGGCGCCCGCGGCGACACGCAGCAGATCCACCGGATCCTTGAGCACGGGTCGAGCGCGGCGCATCGCATCGCGGATCGCCGCGACCTTGCGCGACCAGCCCGCGTCGTCCACGCCGGTGCCGCGCCCGACCGCGACCACCGGCTCGGTGTCGGTGAGCGAGGCGATGAGAACGGTTGCGGGCGTGGTGTTTCCGATGCCCATGTCGCCCGCGACGAGCAGGTCGGCGCCGCTGTCTATCTCCTCGTCGGCGATGGCGCGGCCCGCGGCGATGGCGGCCTCGACCTCCGCTTGACTGAGCGCGTCCTCGCGGTCGATGGAACCGCTCGACCTGCGCACCTTGTGCTTGCCGACGACCGGATCGGTCTCGGCGTCGACCGAGATGTCGGCGACTCGCACGGTCGCGCCCGCGACGGCGGCGAGCGCGTTGACCGCCGCGCCGCCCGCGAGGAAGTTGGCGACCATCTGCGCCGTCACCTCACTCGGATACGCCGAAACACCGTGGCGCGCGACGCCGTGATCACCGGCGAAGACGACGACCCTGGCGCGCTCGAACTGCTTCGGCGGGCACACGCCCTGGCACGCGGCCACCCAATTGCCCAGCGTCTCGAGGCGGCCCAGCGCGCCTGCGGGTTTGGTCAGCTGCGTCTGCCGCTGTTCGGCGGCCGCGCGAATCCGCGCGTCGGGGGGCGCAACCGGTCCGAATCCGTGTGTCACTGTCGAGCCTCTCCGGTCGGGCGGCGTCGGCCGCACGTGCTTCCGACGCCCAATCTTGCCCGGAACGCGCCGCCCGCACCGCACCCGCCTCCGCCACCGACCGCCATTTCGCTATCGAGCGGAGTCATACGGATTCGACGGGAGTCGAATGGCGGTTCGACACGCCCGCCGAGCCACCATTTCGCTGCAGGGCATTTCTACTTCAGGCGGACGGGCAGCCCGGCGACGACGAGGAAGGCTTCGTCGCAGACCGCGGCGAGGCGCTGGTTCAGGATGCCGATCTCGTCGCGGAACAGGCGGCCGGAGCGAGTCGCGGGGATGACGCCCATGCCGACCTCCGGGCTGACGATGATCAGCCGGTCGCGGTAGTCGGCGACGGCGGAGACGAGGGCCTCGACGTCGGGGGTGACGGTGCCGCGCGGGGAATCCCAGGCGTTCAGCGCGTCGATGCGCGCGGTCAACCAGGTGCCGATGTCATCGACGAGCGTCGCGGCTCCGGGGGCGGGATCGGCGAGAACCGCTGCGGCGTCGACGCTTTCGACCACCGACCAGTCGCCGGGCCTGCGCTCCCGATGGCGGGCGATGCGTTCGGCGAAGTCGTGGTCGTCGGGATCGGGGACCGAGGTCGCCAGGTATCGCACTACCCCCGAGGCAGCGGCGAGCTGCTCCGCGAACGCGGACTTCCCCGAGCGAGCCCCGCCGAGCACAAGCGTCCGCGGCGGACGCGCGATTCCGGAATCCTGCGACACCCCCGCACGCTATCAACCGCCCGCCCACGCCACAGCCAACGCTCGGCAGTCCGATTCTCTGCTTGCAGCGGGAGCGAGCCGCCCTCCGGAAGGCTTCGGTGGCGGGGCGGGTATTCGGGCACACTAGGTGCCGCACGTCATCGCAGAATGTCGACGTTCCGGTGCTCGAGCTGAGCGCCTTCGGCTTCGGCGCGACGCAGGTGGCCTCGCCGCCGCCAGCATTGGGCGACGCCCGGTGAGCATCGCTGGACGGACTGTCCGCCCACGCCGAAGCGGTGGGACGAATCGCTCAGCTCGTCGGCGACGTAGCCCCGAAGCGGCGGCGGTATTCCGTCGGCGAGATGCCGACCAGGCGTTGGAAGTGGTGGCGGAGGAGGGCGCCGGAGCCGAAGCCCGCGCGGGCGGCGATCTGTTCGAGACCCTGCTCGGTGTCTTCCAGCAGGTGCTTGGCGTAGAGGACGCGCTGGTTGGTGAGCCATTTCACCGGTGTCGTCCCGGTCTCGGCGGCGAAGCGGCGGGCGAAGGTGCGCGTCGACATCATCGAGCGCGCGGCCAGGTCGTCGATGGTGTGCGGCAGATCCAGGTTCTCGCTCATCCATTGCAGGGTGGCGGCGAGGCTGTCGGACGTGCACGCGGGGACCGGGCGTTCGATGAACTGGCGTTGCCCGCCGTCGCGCTGCGGCGGCACGACCATGCGGCGGGCGATGCCGTTGGCGGCGGCGCTGCCGATCTCCCTGCGCACCAGGTGCAGGCAGGCGTCGATGCCAGCGGCGGTGCCCGCGCTGGTGATGAGGTTGCCCTCGTCGACGAAGAGCACGTCGGGGTCGACGGTGGCCGACGGGTAGCGCGCGGCGAGCTGATCGACGTAGCGCCAGTGCGTGGTGCATTTGCGTCCGTCGAGCAAACCGGCCGCGCCCGCGACGAACGCACCCGAGCAGACGGTCAGGATGATGGCGCCCGCGTCGGACGCGGCGCGCACGGCGTCGACGATCCGGGGGTCGAGTCCGTCCGAGAGCGCGGTGGCGGGCGCGGCGGGAATGGCGACCAGGTCCGCCTTCGGGAGTTCGTCCAGCGTGAACTCCGGTGTGATCGTCACGCCTGGCGTGGTGGAGCGGAGCGGGCGGCCGGGTTCGGCGCCGCAGACCTTGAAGTCGAAGCCGGGCAGTCCGTCGGCGGTCCGGTCGAGCCCGAAGACCTCGCAGACCACGCCGAACTCGAACATGGCCAGCTTCTCGAACAGCACGACGGCGACCTTCGACAGCATGATCCGAGGGTACCTGGCCGGATCTTTGCGAACAATGACTTTGCTGCCACTTTCGGCGGAAAATTGGTCAGCGCAAAATTACTGCCATGCTGACTTTCTTTCTCCTCGCGACAGTCATCGTGGCCGCGTCCCTGTTCCTCGCTCGCGGTCGCGGACTCACCGGCTCCACGCACGTGACCGACCGCGACGCGCAGCGGCTGCGGTCCGAACTCGACGCCATCCGCTTCTCGCACCACCGCTGAAACACGCCGTTGCCAACGCGCCGTGCGACCGCTGTCGCCGGTCAGCGCCGTTGGCGGCGGCGATCAGCGGCGAATCCGCTTGGCCGAGCCGCCGCGGTCGGTGCGGTCGGTGCGAAACGCCGAACGGCCGTTCGCGGCACCCGCCACGAACGGCCGAACTCGAGTAAGACGCAGCCGGTGCCGCGACCAGAATGGTCGGTGCGGTAACCGACCGAAGGCCGCCTTCATCCCGCCAGACCGACTGGACGTGACCTTCATTCACCCGATCTGCGTGCACCGGTGAACCGACCGAGGGTGACCTTTGGTGCGGTGGGGCGACCAATGGTGACCTTTGGTTGGCGTTGGGTGGCCAACCTTGTGGACGGGGCGCTAGAGGCGCTGCCGGACGAAGTCCATCTACAGCCCCGTGGTTGGAGCGAACGCGGAGGTGCGCCCTACACCGCGTCGCCGGGCGAGACCCGCGGCTTCGGCGCCCGCATCTTGCGGATCTGCGAGGCGCGGACGAAGGCGTACCAGCCGAGGCGGAAGCCGGTGTCGGTGCTGTCGGGGAACCGCTCGCGGACCCGGTTGTTCACGATCCGGCCGAGGATGACGCCCTCGATGATCATGAACAGCATCATCACCAGCATGGCCAACGTCACGATCGTCTGCAGGCCGGGCGCGGCGAACATCGACATGATCAGCACCAGCGCCATCGGCATGAACAGGCCGACGAGGTTGCGCCGGGCGTCGACGAGGTCGCGCACGTAGGCGCGGACCGGACCCTGGTCGCGCGGCAGCAGGTACTTGTCCTCGCCCGCGAGCATGCGCGCCCGGCGCTCCTGGGCCGCCTGCCTGCGCTCGGCGCTCGCGGCCTTGCGCTCTTCCTTGGTGCCGCGGGTCGCCTTGCGGCGGGCCCTGGCTTCCTTGGCGGTCAACGGCGCAGGCGCGACGGGCCCGCGCCGCTTGCCTTCGGCCTCACGGCGTTTCGGGGTCGGACGGCCTTTGCCCGGGGTGAGCGTGGGCGTCGTCTTGGTGGTGATGGCGGTCGAGCCGCCGTCCGCGTCCGCCGTGGTGTCGGCGGTCGCGTCGGTGGTGCTGGACTCGCCGCGACGGAACAATTTCACAGCAACCAGGCTATTCGATGCGTCAGCCGGCCGGAAATGCGGTCGTGCGATACACCACTGAACACCGAGGTTGTGTCATCGCGCGAGGGGCCGAGTGGCAAGATGGGGAATAGCAGCCCGCTGAGTGGTGTTGACTCCACGAGCCGTGCGCTGTTCACGGGTTGACCCACAGCTGTCCTTAGGAGAGTTCATGACTGTGCCGAACGAGACGACCACCCACGGTGTGACGCTGACCGATGCCGCCGCCTCGAAGGCCAAGGCGCTGCTGGATCAGGAGGGCCGCGACGACCTGGCGCTGCGCATCGCGGTGCAGCCCGGTGGCTGTGCGGGTCTGCGCTACCAGCTCTTCTTCGACGACCGCTCGCTCGACGGCGACCTGACCGTCGACTTCGGCGGCGTCACCCTGGCCGTCGACCGGATGAGCGCCCCCTACGTGCAGGGCGCCTCGATCGACTTCGTCGACACCATCGAGAAGCAGGGTTTCACCATCGACAACCCGAACGCCACCGGCTCCTGCGCCTGCGGCGACTCCTTCAACTGACCCGCGAAAAGAGCGCATTCGCTCGAAGTGTGCGCGGCTGTCGACCACTCGCGTCCAGCCGCGCCACCTGACGCCAGTGCCTCTGTAGCGCACCGCGGATCGGCTACGGTGGGAGCGGGATCACGATCTTCGCTCCCACCGCCTGCCGCCTACCGTTGAAGGGCTCAGCCTCGTGTCTATCGCCGTGTCCGCGTCCATCGCGACCGACCACCTCATGCGTTTCCCCGGACGGTTCGCCGATGTGCTCCTGGCCGATCAGCTCGACCATGTCTCGCTGAGCTTTCTCGTCGACGATCTGCAGATCCGCCGCGGCGGCGTGGCGGGCAACATCGCCTACGCCATGGGCGTGCTGAACCGCGAGCCGCTGCTGGTCGGCGCGGTCGGCGCCGATTTCGCCGACTACCGCGCCTGGCTCGAGCGGCACGGCGTCGACTGCTCGACCGTGCACGTCTCCGATCGCGCGCACACCGCCCGCTTCGTCTGCACCACCGACGACGACATGGCGCAGATCGCGTCCTTCTACCCCGGCGCGATGAGCGAGGCACGCGACATCTCCCTCGCCGAACTCGCCGAGACCAAGCAGCTGGATCTGGTGCTCGTCGGCGCCAACGACCCCGAGGCGATGCTGCGCCACACCGAGGAATGCCGCGAGCTCGGCATCCCGTTCGCGGCCGACCCCTCCCAGCAGCTCGCCCGCCTGGACGGCGATCAGGCGGTGCGCCTGATCGACGGCGCCGCTTACCTTTTCACCAACAAGTACGAGTGGGCGCTGCTGCTGCAGAAGACCGGCCTGAGCGAGGACGAGGTCGCCAAGCGGGTCGGGATCCGGGTCACCACGCTCAGCGCCGACGGCGTGCAGATCATCGACAACGACGGCACCGAGATCCACGTCGGCGTGGTCCCCGAGCGCACCAAGGTCGAGCCGACCGGCGTCGGCGATGCCTTCCGCGCGGGCTTCCTCACTGGCCACACCGCCGGCCTGAGCCTGGAGCGCTCCGCCCAGCTCGGTTCGCTGGTCGCGGTCCTGGTGCTGGAGACCATGGGCACCCAGGAGTGGACGCTCAACAAGGACGACGCGCTCGAGCGCCTCACCGAGGCGTACGGCGCCGAGGCCGCCGCCGACATCAAGCCGCTGCTCTGAGCATCGGATAGCGGCCGCCCGTCGACGGCGGCCGCATCGGACCCGGCCGGAGCGACATGGACGAACGCCGGAGCTCGCGAGACGACAGCACAGCGCCCCTCGGTCCACCGACCGAGGGGCGCTGTTGTCTTCGAGGCCTACGGCGTTGTCTTCGGGGCTTGACGACGCGCGCGTTTGCGGGCCGCTACAGCGACACCGGGTACACCGGCTCCTGGATCTCCGGCTTGATCCGATCCTCGACGAAGATGCCGTGCCACACCATGAACACCAGCAGCGTCCACAGCCGCCTGCTGTGATCGGAACGTCCCGCGCGGTGGTCGTCGAGCATGGTCTTGATCGCAGCCTTGTCCAGCAGGTGGTCGGTCTGCGAGTCGGCGATCTGCGCCTGCGCCCAGTCGTAGAGCTCGGTGCCGCGCAACCAATGCCGCAGCGGGACCGGGAAGCCCAGCTTGGCGCGGTGCAGCACGTGCGGGGGCACGATGCCCTCCAGCGCCTGACGCAGCGCGTACTTGGTGGTCTCCTTGGTGATCTTCTGCTCGAAGGGCAGTTGCTCGGCGACCTTCAGCACCTCGGCGTCGAGGAACGGCACGCGCAGCTCGAGCGAGTTGGCCATGGTCATCTTGTCGGCCTTGACCAGGATGTCGCCGCGCAACCAGGTGAACAGGTCCAGGTGCTGCATCCGCGCCACCGGGTCCCAGCCGCGCGACTGGCCGTAGATCGGGGCGGTGACGTCCTGGTGGGTCCACTCCGGGCGGAACTCGCGCAGCACGGCGCGCAGCTGAGCGTCGTTGAAGCTGCGGGCGTTGCCGTAGTAGCGCTCCTCCAGCGTCAGCGAGCCGCGGTGCAGCAGGCTCTTGCCTCGGGTGCCGTCCGGAATGCGGTCGGACAGCTTGCCCGCCAGCTTGCGCACACCCTTCGGCAGATACTCGAAAGGCTTGAGCGACAACGGTTCCCGGTAGATGGTGTAGCCGCCGAACAGCTCGTCGGCGCCCTCGCCGGAGAGAACGACCTTGACGTGCTTGCGCGCCTCTTTGGCGACGAAGTACAGCGGAACGAGCGCCGGGTCGGCCACCGGGTCGTCCAGGTACCAGACGATCTCGGGGATGGCGGCGGCGAATTCGGCGGGGGAGACCACCTTCACGATGTGGCGGGCGCCGATCGCCTCGGCGCTCTCGGCGGCCACGTCCACCTCGGAGTAGCCCTCGCGCTCGAACCCGGTGGTGAACGTGATCAGCTTCGGGTTGTGCCGCATGGCCAGCGCCGCGACCGCAGTGGAGTCGATGCCGCCGGACAGGAACGACCCGACGGTCACGTCGGCGCGCATGTGCTTGGCGACCGAGTCCTCGAGCGCCGCCGCGATCTCGCGGTAGCGAGCGGCTTCCGAACCCGCCGCGAACGGACGCACCTGGAAAGTCGGCCGGAAGTAGCGGGTGAACTTCGGCTCTTCGCCGGGACGGACGGTCGCGTAGGTGCCCGACTCCAGCCGCCGGATGCCCTTGTGCAGGGTCTCGGGCTCCGGCACGTACTGCAACACCGTGTAGTGCTCCAGCGCGCGCGGGTCCAGCTCGTCGGAGGACCGCAGCGCGGGCAGCAGGTCGAGCAGGCTCTTCTTCTCGCTGCCGAAGGCCGTGCCGCCGGGGCCGGTGGCCAGGAACAGCGGCTTGATGCCGAACGGATCGCGGGCAAGGAACAGTTCGCTGGTCTCGGTGTCCCAGATCGCGAAGGCGAACATGCCGCGCAGCCGCCGCACGGCCTCCGCGCCCCAGTAGTGGAAGGCCGCGACGATCGCCTCGCTGTCGCCCTCGGTGGCGAACATCTTCCCGTCCGGGAATTCGGCGCCGTGCGCCGCCGCCAGCTCCTCGCGCAGCTCGATGTAGTTGTAGATCTCGCCGTTGAAGGTCAGCGCGTAGCGCTGCGGGTTCTCGGCGGGTCCCCAGCGCAGCGGCTGGTGCGAGTGCTCGATATCGATGATCGACAGGCGGTTGAAGCCGAAGACCAAGTGGTCGTCGTGCCAGGTGCCGCGCTCGTCGGGGCCGCGGTGGCGCATGCAGTGCAGCGCGTTGTAGACCTGGTCGACCACGTCGGATGTCGCCGCGTCAGATGTCAGGAATCCGAGCAGTCCGCACACGGTGTCGGCAACCTCGTTTCTCCGGTGGGGACGCCACGCGTTCGGGCGTCCGGATGGCTGGGGGTGCTGCGGCGCGCGCCACGCACACCGCGGGCCGAAATGTTGTGTCCGAGTATGCCGCACGCGGGGGATCCGCGCGGCGCGCGCGTCCTGTCCTGCGCGGATGCGCTGGTGACCGCGCTTGCCCCCGCCCCGGCGGAGTGTCGAACGCGACCCGACGACAAGGAGGACGCCGGTTTGGTCTACGCTGCGTAGTACTCAGGCCATTCTCAGGCGACGCGTGCGCGGAGTCGGATGCCCGCCGGGACGGCCTGACATGTGCTTGGAATGTGTCGTCAGGGCGGATCGCGGCCCCGGCGGCGCACTGTCGGAATGTGTGGCGACCAGGAAGGCGTGAGCGTGGCGCACAAGGCGAGCGAAGAGATCGGGGCACGACCCGTGAAGGGTCGGCAGGGCCGCGTCCTTCGGCGGGCCGGGCTGGCGGTGTCCTTGGGGATCACCGCGATGCTCGTCTCGGGCTGCTCGATCGACAATGTTTGGCTGCGGTTCGGCTGGCCCTCGGGTGTCACGCCGCAGGCCACCCGGATGCGGGAGCTGTGGACCTGGTCGGTCGTCGCCGCGCTGGCGATGGGTGTGCTGGTCTGGGGTCTGACCTTCTGGACGATCGCGTTCCACCGCAAGAAGAAGGACTCCCCGGAGTTCCCGCGGCAGACCGGTTACAACGTGCCGCTCGAGCTGACCTACACGGCGATCCCGTTCGTCATCATCGCCGTGCTGTTCTACTTCACCGTGGTCGTGCAGAACTACGTCCACGAGAAGGTCGACAACCCGGACGTGACGGTCGACGTCACCGCTTTCCAGTGGAACTGGAAGTTCGGCTACCGCGAGGTCGACTTCAAGGACGGCTACCAGTTCAACGGCATCGACTCCGTCCGCGAGGACGCCGCGCAGGCGCAGCTGCGGGAGTACGAGGAGCGGACCAAGGACGGTCACCCGCAGCCGGGCCCGGTGCACGGCAAGCCGGAGAACGACATCCTCTCCTACCTGCACTACGACACCGTCGAGACCGTCGGCTCCAGCAGCGAGATCCCGGTCCTGGTGCTGCCGACCGGCAAGATCATCGAGTTCCAGCTCGCCGCCGCCGACGTGATCCACTCCTTCTGGGTGCCGGAGTTCCTGTTCAAGCGCGACGTGATGCCGAACCCGAAGGAAAACCAGTCGGACAACGTCTTCCAGATCACCAAGATCGAGAAGGAAGGCGCGTTCGTCGGCCGTTGCGCCGAGATGTGCGGTACCTTCCACTCGATGATGAACTTCGAGGTCCGCGCCGTTTCGCCGGAGAAGTTCACCCGGTACCTTGACGAGCGTCGCGCGGGCAAGACCAACGCCCAGGCGCTCGAGGCCATCGGTGAGTCCCCCGTCGCCACCTCTACCCGGCCGTTCAACACCGACCGCTCGGTCAAGAGCGCGGCCGCGCCCGAGACCAAGTGAGGACTGATCTGACATGAAGATCGAAGCGCGCATTTTCGAACTGCTGACGGTGTTCTTCGTCATCGTCGGCATCGTGTACGGCTTCTTCACCGCCCAGTCGCGCACCGGCATCGAGTGGGCGGGCACCACCGCGATCGTGCTGACCGCGGGCCTGTCGCTGATCATCGGCACCTACTTCCGGTTCGTCGCCCGTCGTCTGGACCTGCGTCCTGAGGACTACGAGGACGCCGAGATCGTGGACGGCGCAGGCGACCTCGGCTTCTTCTCGCCGGGCAGCTTCTGGCCCATCACCCTGGCGGCCGCCGGTTCGGTCACCGCCCTGGGCCTGGCCTTCTTCGAGCCGTGGCTGATCGCGGTCGGCGTGCTGTGCGTGCTCGCCGCGGCGGCGGGCCTGGTGTTCGAGTACCACCTCGGTCCCGAGAAGCACTGAGCGTAAGCACGAAGCGCCCCACCGGAATTCCGGTGGGGCGCTTTGCTGTTCCGGGACGGGCTCAGAGGCCGAAAGCGTGGCGCAGGCGAGTGGTGGAGCGGGGCGCGACGCCGACCAGGCCGCGCAGGGTTCGGGCGAGGCGCGAGTGTTCCGCGTCGCGGGCGGTGATGGCGGCCTCGACGGCACGGGCGACTTCCGCGGGGCCGCGGTCGTACTCGTCGGCGAATGCCGCCTCCGTTCCGGCCGCGGCGGGATCGGCGTGCACCGCCGGATAGTCGATCGCGGTGACCTGGATGCCGCGCGAGCCGAGTTCGGCCTCGGCGCACTCGGCGAAGGTGGTCCAGGCGGCCTGCGAACTCGCGTAGGAGGCGAAACTGGCCGCCGCCGCGGCATTGTGGTGCGCGGGGCCGACATTCACGACGTGGCCGGAACCGGAATTGAGCATCGCGGGCAGCAAGCCGAGCGTCAGCCGCAGCGGGCCGAAGTAGTTGACCGCCATCATGCGCTGATAGTCGCGGAAGCGGTCCAAGGATTCCGCGACCGGGCGGTGTAGCGGGCGTCCGGCGTTGTTCACCAGGACGTCGACCGAGCCGAATTCCGCGAGCACCCAGGTGACGAGCTGATCGACATCGCCGAGGGCGGAGATGTCGCACCGGAACCAGTGCGCCCGGCCCCCGGCGGACGTGATCTCCTCGCAGGTGGTGATCAGCTGATCACCGCGCCGGGCGACCAGGAGCAGCTGGGCGCCGCGATCGGCCAGCAGCGCGGCGGTGGCGCGGCCGACCTCGGAGCATGCGTCGGTGAGCAGGACACGCTTGCCCGCCAGGGAATCGGCGGCGGACTGGTCTGCGCCTTGATGATTCGCGCCAGCTCGATCCGCACCGTTTCGATTCGCGCCAGCTCGATCCGCACCGGTTCGATTCCCGCGGGATCGATCTGCGCTGGGTCGGTTCGCACGGGGTTGGTCTGCGCTGGGTCGATCGGGTTCGTGCCGGTCTGCGCCGGGCCGATCCGCACCGGGATCCGCACCGCCTCGGCGGCCGCCGGATTGTCCGGCGCGCGGTGCTGACGCGCGAAGCTTGCGTTCGACGAAACGGGCCGGGGCGGGGCGGAATTCGAGCATCGACACAGCTACCTTCGCATTGGAGACACGCTGAACGAACCCATCGGCACCCCGCCGACAATGCCGAGTCGACCGCGGCCGCCGAGTGGCTAGGGAGCTACCACTCGGCGACTCGTACGGTGCGGCACAGTCTAATCGGCCGATTCGTAGCGCATGGCGTGTTCGGACGCGCAGATCTCATCGATTCCGGCGACGATGTCGCGCAGCAGTTCCGAGGGCAGCGCGGACGGACGCAACCGGCAGGTGAAGGTGATCAGGCCGTGGTCCTCGGCGGGCAGGTTGCGCGCGGCGGCCTCGGACCGCAGGTAGGTCGAGCGCACGCCGTAGGTCATCGCGGAGATGACGGTGAAGCAGCCGGTGCGTTCCCGGTGGCCGGAGAACAGGTCGTGCAGCCGGTAGAACACCGACGCGTAGGTCGACAGCGGCGCGAAAACGCCCACGCGGTAGGCGGGTCCGCGCTCCGAGGAGCTGATCACCGTGTCGGCGAGGTACTCCGCGTCGCGCAGCGTGAGCACCTTGGGGGCGAACATCAGCGCGCCCGCCGCGGCGTTGCGCACCGGCATGCCCGCCTTGCCGCCCGCGTGCGAGGCGATGGCGCCCAACGACTTCCGGGTGCGCGTGCCGACCTCGCGGCGGGCACGCAGCGAACGAGTCGGCGTGGTCGGGTACAGGCTGGACCACTGACCGAAGCGCACGGTGCCGAGTTGCACGTGGCCGGTGCCGACCGGCCTGGCCACCTTCAGCGGCGCGGTGTCGACCCAGCGGCCGACCTGCAACGCCGCGTTGCCCGGGCGCGCGATCTCCGAATGCGCGTGCTCGACGAAGGAATCGAAATCGAGGAACCGGTCGGCGTCGGTGGTGAGCCAGGTGTGGTCCTTGTCGATGTCGACCGCGTCCAGGGTGAGCGCGGTGATGATGCCCGCGCGCCCGCCCGCGCCGAGGATGCGGTGGAAGCGCTCGGTGTGGTGGTTGCGTCCGCAGGTGCCGATGCGCCCGTCCGGGTCGACGTATTCCAGATCCACGATCTGGTCGATGAACAGCCCGTAACGGTGCGAGGCGCTGCTCACGCCGCCGACCGAGGCGAATCCGCCCGCGGTGATGTCGCGATGGTCGCCGACGATGGGCAGGCCGAGTCCGTGCGCGCCGAGGCGGCGGTCGATGTCGGAGAGCTTGGCGCCCGCCTGCACGCGGACGGTGCGACGGCCCAGGTTGATGTCGAGCACCGAATTCATCCGGCGCAGCGAGACGACGGTGCGCTGATCGGGCAGCGTCAGGTTGTCGTCGATCGGCTCGCCGCCGCGGACCGTCAGACGTTCCGCGCGACCCCGTGAATCCCGCACCGTGCGAACGACATCCGCGGTGTCACGGGGTAGATATTCTTCGGCGGAGACAGTCTGCGGCGTGCTCATGGCACGACAGCTAACCACAGTCTGGCGCTCGGTGCGCACCCGAAGTCGGAGGCTCTTTCCCCGCACCCGAACAACCCCTTTCGACCTGCGGTTATGCGGATTTCGCACGCCTCGGGAATCGGCCCTTCGGACACTCGAATCGGCACGGCGCGCATCGGCTCTCGATCGTGGCTCAGCGGCCGGGCGCCGGCAGGCGCTGAGCGAACAACACCGCGCCCGTCGCGTCGCACAGATTCACCGTCAGCTCGGCGGTGCGGCCGTCGATGTGGACCTCGCCGAAATGCTGATAGGCGGCGTCCAGCGGCGAGGTGTTCGGTACGGGCGGCGCGTGCACGAACACCGCCTCGGGACCGAACGTGGGATCGAGTTGGTTGGGGCCGAAGGCGCCCGCGTTGAGCGGTCCGGAGACGAACTCCCAGAACTCGTCGAAATCGGTGAACGCCGCGCGTTCGGGGGAGTAGCGGTGCGCCGCCGTGTAATGGACGTCGGCGGTCAGCCACACCACGCCGGTCACCCGGTTCGCTTTGATCGCCGAAAGCACCTGCGCGATCTCGGTTTCCCGGCCCGATGGTGCGCCGGGTGCGCCGTTGGCCGGCCCCTCGAACGCGGTCTTGCCGTCCGGCACGATCACGCCGAGCGGCAGGTCGGCGGCGACGATCTTCCAGGTGGCTCGGGAGTCGCGCAGGCCCTCGATCAGCCATTTCGTCTGTGCCGCACCGAAGACCCTGCCTTCGGGCGCGGTGTTGGCGCCGTTGGCGTCCTTGTAGGCGCGCATGTCCAGGACGAATACGTCCAGCAGCGGGCCGTAGGAGATCTTGCGGTACAGCCTGCCGTCGACGGCTTCCTTCGGATCCAGCGGCATCCACTCGTGGAACGCTTGCCAGGCGCGGGTGGCCAGGGTGTCCATGCTTCGCTCGGTGTAGCCCTTGTCCGCGGCGACGGTGCCGCCGGGGGACCAGTTGTTGACCGTCTCGTGGTCGTCCCACTGAACCAGTTGGGCCACCGAGGCATTGAACCTTCGATAGTTCTGATCGGTCAGGTTGTAGGCGTATTGGCCGCGGAACTGGTCGAGGGTCTGCGCGACCGCGCTCTTGGCCTCGGTGACGGTGTTGCGCCAGATCCGGCCGTCGGGCAGGGTGACCGACTCCTGGAGCGGGACGTCGGCGTAGACCACGTCGCCGGAATGCAGGAACAGGTGCGGGTCGCGCGCGGCCATGGTGGCGAAGATCGTCATCCCGCCGAGGTCCGGGTTGATGCCGTATCCCTGACCCGCGACGTCGCCGGACCATTGAATCCTGATGTCGGACTGGGTGGTCGGCGCGGTGCGGAACACGCCCTGCAGCGGCTCGGAGGTCGCGCCGTCCTCGGCTTCGAGGGTGACGCGGTAGTGCACCAGCGAGCCTGCGGGCAGGCCCGCGACGCGGACCCGTCCGGTGCCGTCGGTGTCGGGGGTGAGCAGCGGGCCGGTGAAACGGCGCGCGTCGGTGAAGGATTCGGTGGCGGCTGTCTCCACGATCAGCGTGGCGGGCCGGTCCGAGCGGGCCCAGATCAGCGCGCCGTCCGAGCGCGGGTCGCCGACCGCGAGCCCGTGCGTCAGATTCGGACGCTGGCGGACCAGCCCCGGACCGTCGTCGCCGCAGGCGGCCAGCGCGGGCGCGGCCACCAGGCCGAGCGCGGAAGTACGCAGCAGGGTGCGCCGGGAGAGTGCGGAATGACCGGGAGCCATGGATTTCAGCCTCACGCAGGGAATTCAACGTGGGGTGAACGGGTGTGGTCCGCGGGGCCAACAGGCGGTTGGCGGACACACGAATCTGTGCAGGCTCGCCGAAGGTGGCGGCGGCTGGGCGCGCCCAGCTCACCGACGTACGGGCGCGGTCATTCGCCGTGCTGACTCGCGCTCGGTGGCCACCGGTGCCGCGGCGGGTCGCGTGGGGTTCGGCGGCCTTCGCTCAGGACTCGAGTCGAATGTTCGCCGTGCGAGGCCTTCGCTGTGGCCGCTCGTCGCCCGCGGCGAGTGCGGCGGTGGCTGTTCAGCGTTCGGGTGCTCGCTGGGCGGTCGGTCGCACCAGCCTCGCGCGTCGGGGAGGCGTGGGTATGGCGGGCGTTGGCCGGGTCGTCAGGTGGCGACCCGCGGTCGTGCTCGGGCTGCGGGCGTTCAGGGCTCGCGGGCGAGTCTCCGCCCCCGAGGTCGTCCGTGGCGGCAGCCGGTCGCGTGGCGAGTTCGACGGCGGCTGTTCAGCGTTCGGGCGGTCGCTTGGCTGCCGGAACGTCCGTAGTACCAGCACTTCGCGCGTCGAGGGCGGTGCGCGTCCCGGGCGTTGGTTGGGTGGTGTCCGCGGTTGAGGTGATCGGGGCGATCGCCAGTCGGACGGGGTTCAGGCGGCGCAGTGGTTCGGTTGGGCGGTCGGGCATCCATGGTGAGTTCGCGTCGTCCAGGCCGAGGGCCGCGATGACGTCCGGGAACCAGCGGGTGCACTCGGTGCGCAGAGGTAGTTCGGGCTGGAGTTGCGACATCACGCTGACGCCCGCGAGAAAGGTACGCAGCATGGGGGTGTGTTCGGCGGGCATGGTGAGCTGGCGGATGACGTTGGACAGGCTCAGATCCACCGTCGCCGAGACTCGCTTGCGCAACCAGTCGGTGGTCAGGCGGAAGGTCGGGTCGAGCATGGCGTCGCGCATCGGCGCCAGTTGTTCGAGCACGGTGTGGCTGTCCAGCGCGCGGTCCGGTTCGACGTAACCGCGGCGGCGGATCGCGGCCTCCAGGTCGGTCGGGTCGCCGGAGAGGATCGCGCGGGCGATATCGGTGAGCGCGTCCAGGTAGCCGGGCGGGAACGGCGCGCACGCGCCGAAGTCGACGACACCGAGTCGGCCGTCGGGCATGATGCGGAAATTGCCCGGATGCGGATCGCCGTACAGCAGACCGGCTTTCGTGGGACCGGACAGCAGGAAGCGCAGCACGAGCAACCCGATCCGGTCGCGGTCGAACGGCGCGCCCTGCGCGACCATCCGCGACAGCGAGACGCCGTCCAGCCATTCGGTGATCAGCACGTCGCCCTGTTGCGCGACCACGTCGGGGACGACGAAATCGGGGTCGTCGGCGTAGGCCGCGGCGAAGCTGCGCTGGTGCGCGGCCTCGATTTCGTAGTCGAGCTCCTCGCCGATGTACGCGCACAGCGCCTCGATCACCGCGCGCGAATCCGCGCCGGGCAACAGTGCGGTGAACAGTGGCGCGATCTGCCGCAGCGCTTGCAGATCACTGAGCACCGCCTCGCGCGCGCCGGGATACATCACCTTCACGGCCACCCGGCGGCCGTCGTGCCACACCGCGCGGTGCACCTGCCCGACCGACGCCGCCGCCGCGTGCCGGTCCTCGAACTCCAGGAACAGCTCGCGCCAGTCCGGACCCAACTGGGCCGCCAGCGCCGAGTGCACCATCGGGGGCAGCATGGCGGGCGCCGAATCCTGTAGTTGGTTCAGCGCGTCGCGGTACGGCGCGGCGAAATCGGCGGGCAGCGCCAGCTCGTACAGCGACATCAGCTGTCCGAGCTTCGCCACACAGCCTTTGAGCTCGCCGAGCACGTCGAACAGGTGCTGGGCGGTCCGCGCTTGGATCTCGCGATTCACCTCGTCGGCGGAACGGCCGAGCATGCGTTTGCCCGCGCCCGCGACCCGCCTGCCCGCGAACGCGACCGGTAGCCCGGCCAGCTTCGTGGTGCGGGCGAGTCGGCCCGTCGGCGGATCACCGGCGGGCTCGGCGTCGATACGCCTGGGCAGCTTCAGAATTCGACCACCGGTGTCGCGGCGGACCATGCTCACCTCACTCGCACGCCGAGAAAGACCACCCCTACCCGTGGTCCCGCGTCGACGTTGTGCGTGACAAGGCTACCAACGCTGCCTCAGCCCGCGAGCCGCGCCAGGCGGTGGTGCAGTTCGCCCGCCCAGTCGACGCCCTCGAGCCGCTGGTAGTCGACCCACAGCGCGTCGAAGACATCGCGGCCTTCGGAGATCCAGCCGCCGCGCTTGTCCGCCTCCAGCACGACGCTCATGCCGGTCTCGGTGGCGACGAAGGTGACCTCCAGCTGGTTCAGCCGCGGGTAGTGCGGCGAACCGGCGAACTCGATCTCCTGGTAGAACGGCAACGTCTGCGGCGTGTTGTGCACCCGGCCCGACTCAACGTCGGCGCTGCGCAGGTGAAAACCCAAGCGCTCCACGGCCGCGAGCAGCACGTGCTGGGCGGGCAGCGCGCCGACGCCGATCGGGTCGGTGTCGGCGGCGTCCACCGCGCCGTGGATCTCCACGATCGTGCGCAGCGAGACCACCGTGCCCGGCAGATGCCTGCCGTTGTAGAACGTGATCGGTGTTTCCATCGGTGCGCGCGCCGCGAAACGGAAATCCAGCACCGCGCCGGGCGGCAGGTGCAGCGGACCGTGCACGCCGGTGCGCCCGAACGCGATGTCGCGCAGGCCCTCGTGGTCCTCGTACTCCTGCTCGGCCCTGGTCACGAATTCCACCGCGACCTGCGCGATGTCCTGCCCGACCTTCCCGCCGCGCAGCCGAACCACGCCTTCGACCACCCCGCCCGGCTGCACTCCCGGCGTGAACAACTCGGTCTCGACCTCGGCCCCGCCGACCCCTGCCGCCGCCAACAACTTCTTGAACATGCCCCGAAGTCTCCCCGCCCCGCCTTACCGCCACCTTGTCGTTGCCTTGCGCTGTGACCAACGTCATCCGCGGCCTCGCGCAGCGCCTTCGTACGCCTGATCGAGTTGCCGCGTGTGCGAGGCGAGTGTTCAGGCCGCCCGCCAGGATGACGGGGCGGCCGAGCTCGCGCAGGTCGTCGACGATCGCCGCGCTCACGGACCAGTCGTGGGTGCGGCCGGGCGGTCGGTCGTGCGCGAATCCAGCGCGACCGCATCGCAATTCGCCGCAGCCGCTCGGGCGATATCGACGGCGTCGGGGCCGGTGACGTGCACGGCCGGATTCCGCACAGCTTGGCACGCACCGGCATCGGGCCCACGATACCGCCGTGGAAAAGCAACGGCCCCGGGGCCTTTGGGGGCTCCGGGGCCGGTGGGGGGGAGGTCAGCTGGCGGCGGTGTCGGGGATGCGGGGGGCTTCGGGTTTCGAGCCGGAGGGGACGCCCTTGAGGCTGTGGGCGTAGACGTCGACGTATTCCTGGCCGCTCAGGCGCATGAGCTCGTACATGACCTCGTCGGTGACGGCGCGTTCGACGAAGCGGTTGCCGCTCATGCCCTCGTAGCGGGAGAAGTCGATGGGGGCGCCGTACTTGATGGTGACCTTGCGGCGGCGCCACTTGAAGGGGCCGGGCGGGGAGACCTCGTTGGTGCCGATGACGGCGACGGGGATGACGGGCACGCCGGTCTCGAGCGCGAGCCGGGCCAGGCCGGTCTTGCCCTTGTAGAGGCGGCCGTCGGGGGAGCGGGTGCCCTCGGGGTAGAGGCCGACCAGGCGGCCCTCGTCGAGCAGCTTGCGCGCGGCGTTCAGCGCGTCTTCGGCGGCGTCGGCGCCGCTGCGGTCGATCGGGTACTGGCCGGTGCCGCTGAAGAAGAACTTCTGCAGGCGCCCCTTGAGACCGGGGGTGTTGAAGTACTCGGCCTTGGCCAGGTAGTTGATCCGTCGCGGGCTGGTCAGCGGAGCGAACAGCCAATCGGCGAAGGATAGGTGATTACCCGCCATGATGGCCGGTCCGTCCGCCGGGATGTTCTCCACGCCTTCGACGGTCGGCCGATTGTAGAAGCGAATGAAGGGTCCCACGAGCACGAACTTCAGCAGCCAGTAGAACATGACGTCCTTCCCCCGGGACCGGGATAGTAGCGGGCAACCTGCGTCAGTTGCCGACTTTACCGCTGGCTGGAGATCACATCCAATTGCAGCGGTGTATCTCACCACAATCGGGGAGAAGCGGCTCCCGAAGGTCCCTCCGCCGCCGACTGATTCGAACGCGTGTGCCCTTGCGCACCGAAGTCAGCGCCCGCTGCGCGCGACTCGCGACGGGCGCCGACCCGGTTCGTCGAGCACCGCGCGGGCCAGTTCGGCGGCGCCGATCATGCCCGCCGCTTCGCCGAGCTGGGTGGTGCGGATGCGAGCCAGCGGACGGTGTCCCGCGCCGGTGAGGGCACGGGCGTACTCCTCGCGCGCCTCGTCGAGGAACAGCGGCGCCGAACTGCTCACCCCGCCCGCGATGACGATGAGATCGGGATCGAAGATGTCGCTGACGAACGCGAGCCCGAGACCGAGCCAGCGCGCGAAATCGGCCATCGCGGCGAGCGCGACCGGATCGCCGTCCTGGGCCGCGCCCGCCACCCGGCGGCCCGTGAGCGAACCGGGATCGCGGTACACCTCCCTGGCAAGCACCGTCGAGCGCGCCGGGTCGGTGGCCAACAGCTCGACCGCGGTGTCGGCGAGCGCCGTTCCGCTGCAATACCTTTCCCAGCAGCCGTGTTTGCCGCACGGGCAGACCCGCCCCTGCGGCACCACCTGCAGATGACCGAGTTCCGGCGCGACGCCGTGCGAGCCGCGATAGAGCTTGCCCTCGATGAGCAGCGCCGCCCCGATGCCGGTGCCGATCGCGACGAGTACCACGTTGTGCCCGCCCGCCGCCGCGCCGAACCGGTACTCGGCCCATGCCGCGGCGTTGGCGTCGTGCTCGAGGATGACCGGCAGCTCGAGGCGCTCGCCGAGCCGCGCCGCGACGGGCGCGTCCTGCCAGGGCAGGTGCGGTGCGAACCGGACGGAGGAGCGATCGCCGTTGATGAAACCGGCGACGGCCAGACCGACCGCGCCGATCGGGTGGCGGCGGCACAGCTCGCGCACGGCGCGGTCGAGCGCGTCCTCCAGGGCGCGTGCGCTGTGCGGTGTCGGCGACTGCACGGTGTCGAGCACCTCGCCGTCGCCGTCCACCACCGAGGCGCGAATGTTGGTGCCGCCGACGTCGATTCCGACGGTCAGCGGGAGCGCGGCTGCCACCTGGTGCGTCATGCCTTGATCGTGACGGGGATACCGACGTATCCGGACCTCTTGCTCCCGGCGGGGCGCTTGGCCGAGTGCGCGTCGGACGAGAGGGGCGCGGTGGTGCGCTGGTCCGGCGATGCGTCGGTGGAGGGGGAGCTGTCGCCGCGCTCGTTGTCGGCGCGGGAAGCTTCGGCGCGCACGTCGCCTTCCGTGTTGTCTCGCCTACCCGGAGGGACCTGCGTGCCGCTCGACCGCGCCGCGTTGCCGTGCCCGTCACCGTCCCGGCGCGAGTCCGTGCCCCGCCCACCCGAGACAGACCCAACCTCGTGCCGATCGGCCGAGCCCATGCGTTGGTGACCAAGCCGCTGCCCCGCACCCCGACCGCCCTCGGCCCCGTGCCGGTCGCCAGCCCGTGACGTATCCGTGTCCGGTCCGCCGGAGCGCGCCCCGGCGTCGTGCCGCTCACCGCCCTGGGACGCGTCTGTACTCCGTGCGTCCGAGCGGTGTCCGGCGGCGCGCCGGTCGCCGTCGCCGGACGCGCCCATGCCCTGTCCGCCGGAACGGTGCCCGGCAGCATGCTGGTCGCCGGCCCGGGATGCGTCGGTTCCCCGTCCGCCCGAGAGGTCCTCGGCGTCGTGCCGGTCGCCCGGCCCCGTGCGCCGGTCACCAGGCTGCCGCGCCGCACCCGCCCGACTCGAACCGTCCCCGGCACCATGTCGAGCAGCCGATCGCGGCCCCGCACCCGGATGACGATGCCGCACACCGTTTTCCGAGTCCTCGTCGTCGGGCAGCAGCGGATCCACCGGCACCCCGGCCAGCGCCTCGCGCAGCACCGTGACGATGGCGGTGCCGTGATCGGCGATCGCCGCGACCACGTCGTGGTGTTCCCCGCGCACCAGCGCCGCGGCCGCGCAGACCGGGCACCAGCTGCACGCCGACCAGTCCGGCTGTCCCTGCGTCGCGCTGCGCCGTAGCACCGGTTCGACGCGTTCGAGCACCGCTTCCGCCAGCAGCTTCAGTTCCTCGGCGAATTCGCTGAACCCGTCGCCGTGCGGGTCCGACATCTCGCGCTCCATCTCAGCGGCCCTCGGGCGTCAGCGGCCACACGTCCGGATCCGGGCGGAATCGGACGACCAGGTATCCGCTGTCGAGTTCGGCGTCGTCGACCGTGCACCGCCGCAACACCGGCGCCAGACGCAACCGGCGCCGCACCCCGTCCGCTCCCACGATCAAATCGTCCTCCACTCGTCCCAGTCGCAGCGTCGCCGGATCGACGACGGGCAGGTGCATCCGCATCGCGTACACCGAATGCAGACCCGTGCCCGATTCCAATCGAACCACCGGTTCACCGGAACGTGTGCGAACCTCCGCCGGATTGTCGCCCAGCATAGGTCCAGTTTCGGCGTCCGACGCGGCGGAATCGACACCGAAGGACAGCGCCTGCAGCGACCCGAGACCCACCGGTTCCGCGCCGGTGTGCTGGGCGATCAGCACCGGGATGTCGCGCATGGCCTTGCCGAGCGCCTCGATCACGTCGAACTGTTCGGCCCTGCGGTTGTGGTACCAGTGCACCGCGGGGTGCGCCTCCTCGGCAGGGCCGGACGGCTCGGGCATCGGCGGCAGCACCTTGTTGACGATGACCGCGTCCAGCCGCAGCCCGAGCAACGCGGCCGCCGAACGCACCCGCCCCGACTCGGCGAGCGCGACCCGCTCGGCGACGGTGACCAGTCGCGCGCCCGTGCGGTCGTGGTCGGCGAGCAGGTCGCGCACCTCGCCGACGGCCTTGACGATCCGGTCAACGGTGGCGGCGAGCACCGCTCGACGCAGGTCGGTGCCGATGGTGCTCATCGCCCGCGCGTGCGGGGGCCAGACCCGTTCCAGATAACCGAGCAGCGTGTCGGGCGCGGTGACGATGCGCAGCATGTCCGCCGAGGGCGGGCAGTCCACGACGACGACGTCCCATTCGTTCTCGTCGGCGAACTGGGCGATCTCCACCAGCATCAGCAGTTCCTGCACGCCGGGCAGACCGGTCAGCTCGGCGGGGTCCAGCGCGGCCAGGTCGATGCCGTGGTCGTGCGCGTGCGCGCCGCCCGCCGACAGCATTCGGGTCACGTCGCGAAACCGATCCTCCAGCAGCGCCAAAGAATCCACCTCGATGACGTCGAGTCCCGGCAGCACCCTGGTGATTCCGGTGACCGTGCCAGGGTCGTGCGGGAAGCGGAAACCGAGCGCGTCGCCGAGCGAATGCGCCTGATCGAGGGAGGCCAGCAGCACGGTCTGCCCGGCGCGGGCGTAGGACATGGCGGTGGCGCAGGCCAGGGTGGTCTTGCCGACGCCGCCCTTGCCGACGAACAGTTCGAGCCGGGTCCGCTCGCCGGGCTTGCGCTGCCCGGTCAGCCTTCGACCCGTTTCTTCAGTTCCTTCAGCGCCGTATCGGTGATGACCTTCTCGGCCTTGCGCTTGAACATGCCGATCATCGGGATGTTGAGATCCACGGTGAGCTCGTAGATCACCTGGGTGCTTCCGTCGGGCTGGTCGACGAGTTCGTAGGTCCCGTCCTGCGCCTTCTGCAGCTCACCGCTGATCAGCTTCCAGCTGACCGCCTTGTCGTCGGCGCGCCAGGTGTAGGTCAGCACGTAAGTGTCCTTGACGACGCCCGCGTCGAGCACGAAGCGGGCGGTGCGCGCCCGGCCCGCCGCGTCCTTCTCCAGCACCTCGACGGACTTCGCCGCCGAGACCCACTCCGGGTAGGACTCCAGATCGGCGATGACGGCCATCACCCGCTGCGAGGGGGCCTCGATGAGGATCGACCTCTGGGTCCGGTCGGCCATTGTGGTCAACGGTTCCTTTCGGTGTTGATTGGCCGCGCGGGCGCGGCGGGTTCGCGGCCCTTGGTGTCTCGCGTCCGAGCGGTCGAGACTTGCGCCTGCGGCGCGTGCGCTTCGACCGCTCGGACGCGAGACGGCCGCGAACGGGTCGCTCGTAAGACTCGCTCCGCGCGGGTCGGGTGGGGTATGAGCCTCGTCGTCGGATCCTCTCTACCCTGCGCCGCAGCCGTCAGGCCGCCGCGGTCCTCAGGCTGCGGGTGTCACCCCGGCCGGGCGGCCGGCTTCGAGCCGCGCCTTGATCTCGAAAGACATGTTCTTGCCCGCGACGCGGCGGGCCCGGTTGGCGGCGAGCAACTCGCGCGGCGACATCCGTTCGGCGCCCTGCGGTTCGCAGTGCAGGAAGTAATGCAGGATGACCCCGTCCAGCGAGGGTTCCAGCCACACCTCCATGCTGCCCGTCAGCGCTCCGGACACCGACCAACGAATTCCCTTGTCGCCGCGGTTCTCCCGCACCTCGAGGGTGAGATCCGGCCACCACTGGCGCCATTTGTTCGGACCCTCGAGCACTTCGGCGACCGCCGCGCCCGAGGCGGCGACGAACGTCTGGTCCGCGACCTGAATACTGCTCACACCGCTGAGCGTAGTTGATCGGGGTTCCCTCAGCGGAGGAGGTGGCGCAGGCGCGCGCCGAGGGTGTCCCAGCGCCAGTTCTGCTCCACCCAGGCGCGTCCCGCGGCGCCCATGGCCGCGGCGGCGTCGCGGTCGGCGAGGATGTCGACGAGCGCGTCGGCGATCTCGGTGACCTTGCGTCCGTCCACCACTCGGCCGGTCTTGCCCTCCAGCACGGTTTCCGGCGCGCCGCCGGAGCGGCCCGCGACGACCGGAACGCCGGTGGCCGAGGCCTCCAGGTAGACGATCCCCAGACCTTCGACGTCGAGTCCGGCCCCTCGGGTGCGGCACGGCATGGCGAAGACGTCGGCGATGGTGTGGTGCGCGGCGAGTTCGGCCGAGGGCACCCGGCCGGTGAAGACCACGCTGTCGCTCACTTCGAGCGCTGCCGCGAGACCGCGCAACTTGTCCTCGTAGGGTCCGCCGCCCGCGATGACGAGCACCGCGCCGTCGACGCGGTCGCGGATCTCGCGCATCGCCGCGATCAGCACGTCCTGGCCCTTGCGCGGGACGAGCCGGGAGAGGCACAGGATCGTCGGGCGATCGCCGAGCCCGTAGCGCTCGCGCAGTTCGGCGCGGGCCGCGGGATCGGGGCGGAACACCTCGGTGTCGACGCCCGGCGGCAGGTATTCCAGCGCGGCGTCGGCGCCGAAGGCGGAGGCGAACCGGCCGCGGGTGTACTTGCTGACGTAGGTGACGACGTCGGTGTGCTCGCCGATCGCACGCAGCGCCTGTCTCGCGCCGGGCAGCATCGACCAGCCGACCTCGTGGCCGTGCGTGCTGGCCAGGATGCGTTCGGCGCCCGCCCGGCGCAGCCGAGGCGAGAGCAGGGCGAGCGGCGCCGCCGCGCCGAACCAGACGGTGTCGCACTTCTCGTCGCGCAGCAGCCGCGCGGCCCTGCGCAGGACCAGCGGCGTCGGCAGCATCAGGGTGGTGGGATGGCGGACCACCTGGAACTTCTGCTTGGCATCGAACTTCAGGTGCGAGTCACCGCGCCAGCGCGGCGCGTAGACCACCAGATCGTCGGGCGGCAGCTCTCCGGCGAGCGCCTGCAGATACGACTGGATACCGCCCGGCCGCGGCGGGAAATCATTGGTAACCAGCAGAGTTCGGGCCATGGGGACAACCTACTTGGTGCGATCGGCTCGCCGCCGATCCGGTCGGGCTGCGCGGTGACCTGCTCACATGGCCTGAGCGGAGAGCCAAGCGCGCCAGTCGGCGACGAAATCGGCGCGCCCGACGCCGAGCACCTCGCGCAGGACACGATCCTCGCCAGCGGCGTCGAGGCGGTCCGCGGCGATGCGCCGGTAGAGCTCGACGAGGCGGTGCTCGTCGTACTTCTCGGCGACGAACGC
Source organism: Nocardia amikacinitolerans (assembly GCF_900215415.1). NCBI lineage: Bacteria > Bacillati > Actinomycetota > Actinomycetes > Mycobacteriales > Nocardiaceae > Nocardia > Nocardia amikacinitolerans. Next base: position 787,759 of record NZ_OBEG01000003.1, read on the forward strand.
GCTGACCGTCCACGCCTCCTCATAGGCGGCGACGGCGGTGCCACCGGCGAACGCGGTGTCGCGCGGCAGATCGGCGGGCAGCGTCCCGGCGCGCAGCGCGGCGTCCACCGTCGGCGCGATGTCGGCGAAGGCATGGCCCTCGCCGCGGTGGGCGGCGTACTCGGCGAAGCCTTCGAGCATCCACTGCGGAGCGCCGTCGACCGTCACGGCGCGGGCCGCGATATGCGTCAGTTCGTGGCGCAGCAGCGTACGCAACCCGTCGGGGGAAAGGCGCCGGCCCGCGTCGGGGCTGAAAACCACGCGCTGACCGGTCGGTTGACTGCCGCGCACGAATGGATCGGCCACCGAAGCCGCGGCGACCTCTCGTGGCATCTCGGCGCCCGCCCGCACCAGCGCGGCGAACTCCGACGGATTGGCGGCGACCACGACGAGCGCCGACTGGGCCCAGTCCGGTCCCCACAACTCGGTGATCGCGGCCGTGGCGGCGGGCAGCTCGCGCGCGAGCACCTCGAGCTCGGCGCGGTGGCCGGGGTGACCGACCACCAGCGACTCCGTGCCGTCACCGCCGGGGACGCGCAGCGTTTCGATCGGCCCGAACGGCTCGAGGGTGCGGCGCACCGCGGCAAGGCGCGGGTCGTCGGCGGGCGCTTGCCCCAGGTTCTCGGTGGAGACGTGTTGGGCGGCGCGGATTTTCGGCAGCGCCCACTTGGGCGCCATGGCCAGTGCGCAGCAGAGGCCCGTCAACAGGGTGACCATCGCGACGGTGAGCACGAACTGACACCGCCCCTTGGCCATGCACCAGCCGCGTGCCCGTCGCCATCGCTCCATAGCGGATCAGTATCGCCTAGCGGAGTGGAACGGTGTCGTCCCCATGGGTGCTACGGCCACCGGAACGCCGAAAGTGGAGGCGTGCAACATGAGTCCGTTGCCCGCGTAGATGCCGACATGCGAGATGTCGGAGTAGAAGAACACCACGTCGCCGGGCTGCATGTTCTCTTTCGACACGGGTGTGCCGTAGGACGCCTGCGCGGAACTGGTGCGCGGCACGTTCTTGCCGACCTGTTTGAACGCCCACTGCACCAGACCCGAGCAGTCGAATTTGTCCGGTCCGGTCGCGCCCCAGACGTACGGGTCGCCGACGCGGGTGAGCCCCGCGGCCAGCGCGCTGGTTCCGCTGCCGGGAACCAGTCCCTGCAGCAGCGTGTCCCGATCGAAGCCGGGCGGGAACGGCGATCCGGCAAGCGCGGACCTGTCCTTGCTGGACAGCGAGCTCCACGCCTCGATCACCTGGGCGATCGCGCCGCCCAGCTCGCTGCGCTTGCGTTCCAAATCGGCGCGCACCTGGTCGGCTTTCTCGGCGGCGCCGCGGGCCGCGTCGGCGGCGGCGCGCGCGGCGGACTCGGCGGTCTCGGCCGCGTCGGTCGCCTTCTTGAACTCTTTGAGCTGATCGGCGGTCTGCGCGCTGAGCACGTCCAGCGTGGACATCTGATCGAGCAGCTGCTGCGGGGAATCGCTGACCAGCACGGCGTACATGCGGTTGGTGCGCGCGCCCTGGTAGGTGGCGATCGCGGTGCGGTCGATGACCGGCTGGAACTTGCGGACCTCGGCGCGCGCGGCGTCGGCGACCTCGGTGGTCGCGGCCAGCTTCGCGTCGGCCTCCTGCTGCACGGCGAGTTTGGCGTCGAGCTCGTCCTGGGCGCTGAGCGCCTGCTGATTGAGCTGCTCGGATTGACGCGAGAGATCGATCATGCGCTGCACCGCTTCGCTCGCGGTGCTCGGCAGTGCGACGGGGTCCGCGACCGCGGGACCGCTCGCGTACAGGGCCGTGGCCAGCACTCCGGCCGCCAGTACTCCACTCACCAGACGATTCGTGCGCAGTCTTCGGTGACCAGCTGTCACTGGCGTGCCCCGTTCTCTCGTAATGCCGACTCGTGAAATCGAAAGCGACGCAGCCGCCCACACACGGTTCGCGGAGACGGGTTTCGCAGCTCTGCGACCCGGGTAGGTCTCATTTAGATTACGAAACGGCAGCGGTCGGTGTCCAGTGGGGAACGAACCGATCACGGCCGTGGGGAGATCGAGCCGGGCCGCGCGGCGGCCCGGCTCGACCGGATCAGAAGCGGCGCGCGCCCGCGATCGGCATCGAGTCCATCGAGGCGATCATGACCGGGGTGCCGGAGGTGGAGGCGTGGATGACGTTGCCGTCGCCCGCGTACAGGCCAGAGTGGCCGCCGCCGTAGAACGACACCAGGTCGCCCGGCTGCAGGTCGTCCAGCGAGACCGGGGTGCCGGAGGCCAGCTGGGCGCCGCTGGTGCGCGGCAGCTCCATGCCCGCCTGGCGGTAGGACCACTGCACCAGGCCGGAGCAGTCGAAGGCGTTCGGGCCCGCGGCGCCGTACACGTACGGGGAGCCGAGCTTGGACATGGCCGCGTCCAGGGCGACCTCGCCGAGGGTCTTCTGCGGAGCGACGAACGGAAGGGGAGCGCCGCCGGGCGGGGTGCCGAACTGCACGCCGGGGATGTCGGCCGGGATCGGGATCTCGTTCGGAACCTCGAACGTTCCCACGCCGGGGATGGTCACCGGCTGAGCCGACGCGGGGGCGGCGGGAAGGAGGAACGCGCCGATGGTGGCAGCGCCGACGGCTCCGGCGGCAACGGCACGCTGCGCCTGTCGCTTGACGGTGTTGGTCGCCATGATGCGGGTTACTTCCAATCTGCCCCACGACGCCACACCCGGTGGTGCGGCGGACTGCGTGCTGCCGCTCCGTTCGGTGCGGCGGACTCCGTGAGGTCTCGAAAAGGTTACGAACACATCACGGTCATTTGTAAAGCCCGGGGCATCCGAAATGGCGATGATCAACAATTTCCGCCATGCATATCTGCGAGGTATCTCACAGCAATCACGAAACGATAACGAGGCCCGGTTATCAGCGGGCGTCCGCCTCGCTACCCCCAGCTGTCCCAGGTGGTGACGTGGTCCATACCCGGCGTGCATGACCGCTGTTTTCGCAGGTGGATGCGCTCGAGGCGGTGCTTGACGCGTCCTTGATCAGGGCGGTTGACCAAGGTGGCTCCGGCAGCGCGGCAGCACGCCCGGCGGGGGTGGTCGGCTGTACCGGACACGCCCGGGCGCTGATTCATTCGCGACGGAAATGTGATCTGGGTCGCTTTCTGGTGTTCTAGATCATTTCGCGGGTATCGCAACGAGAACCTCGCGCGACAAATCGGACGAATGGTGCGCGATTTCGCGCGCCCGGAGGTTGTCGTACCGGGGCCCTACGCTGCTCGCCGTGCCCGACCCCGCGCCGCGCCAGGCCGCCGCCAAGCAGCTGGCCTTCGACGAACTCGATACGCCGCTCCACGACACCACTTTCGTGGTCGTCGACCTGGAAACCACCGGGACGCGCGCGGACGGCGACGCGATCACCGAGATCGGCGCGGTCAAGGTGCGCGGCGGCGAGGTGCTCGGCGAGTTCGCGACGCTGGTGAACCCCGGCAGGGAGATACCGCCCGCGGTCGTGCACGTCACCGGGATCACCACGGCCATGGTCTACGCCGCCCCGCGCATCGAATCGGTGCTGCCGGGATTCCTCGAGTTCGCGGCGGGCGCGGTACTCGTCGCGCACAACGCCCGATTCGATATGGCCTTCCTGCGCGCGGCCGCGGCGCGCTGCGAGACGGAGTGGCCCAAGGGGCCCGTGCTGTGCACGGTGAAGCTGGCGCGGCGGGTACTCGGCAGGGACGAGGCGCCCTCGGTCCGGCTCGCGTCGCTGGCCCGGCTGCTCGGCGCGAGCACCCAGCCGACGCACCGCGCACTGGACGACGCGCGCGCCACCGTCGACGTGTTGCACGCGCTCATCGCCCGGGTGGGAAACCAAGGCGTGCACAGCCTCACCGAGCTGATGGACTACCTACCGGACGTGAGCTCCGGGCAGCGCGCCAAGCGGGTGCTCGCCACCGACCTGCCCGCCGCGCCTGGCGTCTACCTCTTCCGCGGCCCGACCGACGAGGTCCTCTATATCGGCACCGCGGTGAATCTGCGCCGCCGCGTGCGCAATTACTTCACCGGCTCGGAGACGAGGGGCCGGATGAAGGAGATGGTCGCGCTTGCCACCCGCGTCGATCACGTGGTGTGCGCGCACGCGCTGGAGGCCGGGGTTCGCGAGCTGCGGCTGCTCGTCGCGCACGCGCCGCCCTACAACCGGCGCTCGAAATTCCCCAAACGCGGATGGTGGATCGCGTTGACCGACGAGCCTTTCCCGCGTTTCGCGATCGTCCGCACGCCGACGCGGGATGCGCTGGGCCCCTTCACTTCTCGCCTGGACGCCGCCGACGTCGCGGCGACCGTCGCCGAGCACGCCGGACTGCGCACCTGCACGACTCGGCTGCCCCGCGGCGGGCGCCACGACTGCCCGCCCGCGGCGGTCGGCGGCTGCCCCGCGGCGACCCCTTCCGGAATCCCTATAGATACAAAGGAATACGCGCCCGCTCCGGCCGCGGTGCGCGCGCTGTTCCGCGGCGATTCCGACGCCACCGTGCGGGCGATGCTCGACCGCATCGAAACGCATTCCGCTGCCGAGCATTTCGAGGCCGCCGCGCGCCTGCGCGATCGCACCGTCGCGGTGATCAGGGCGCTGCGGCGCACCCAGCGGCTCGCGGCCGTCGCTCGGATCGCCGAACTGATCGCCGCGCACCCGGACGGCGCTGGCGGCTGGGAGTTCGCCGTCATTCGCTACGGCCGCTTGGCGGGCTCGGGTACCGCCCGGCGCGGAACGCCCCCGATGCCGATCGTGGAACAGATAGTCGCGGCCGCCGAGACGGTCGTTCCGGAGGGCGGCGAGACCAGCGTTCGGGTCGGCGGCGATCTCGTATCCCCGGCGCTCGAATTCGCGGGCGACGCTTCGGCGGAAGTCGGGACGGCTGATGGCGACGCGGCCTTCGATGCTCCGCCGCTGCGTGGCGCGTCGTCGGAGGAGGTGGGTTTGGTCGCGCGCTGGTTGGCGCGGCCGGGCGTGCGGATCGTACGCAGCACGCAGGGGTACTGCGAGCCGCGCTACGGTGCTGGCCGCTGGCTGGGCTGGGCCGAGGTGGCCGACGCGGCGGCCAGACCCGACCGAAGGTGACATTCGGTCTGTCCGACCGGGTGGCGGACGCCTTCGGTCGGGCTGGACGCGACCGGTCAGGTCGAGCAGACGGTGGGGCCGGGTGCGGGCTGAGGCCGACTTTGCCCGGCCACGCCGATTACGCTGACCGCATGATTAACGCGATCGTGCTGATCCACGCCGACAACGGCCGTATCCCGGAGACCGCGCAGGCGGTCGCCGACACCGAGGGCGTCACCGAGGTGTACTCGTGCGCGGGCGATGTGGACCTGATCGCGATCGTGCGGGTGCGCGATCACGAGCAGGTCGCCGAGGTGGTGACGCACCGGATCGACAAGACGCCCGGCGTGCTGCGCACCACCACCCACATCGCGTTCAAGTCCTACTCCCGCGCCGACGTGGAGGCCGGTTTCTCCCTGGGGGAGTAGCCGGTCAGAGCGCCGAGACGGCCGAGCCGGTGATCGAGCGGGATTCACCCGGCTGGAGTTCGGCGACCGTGTCACCCTGGCATTGGCTGTCGACGTACACGCCGACGACGCGGTCGGTGTTGTTCTCCACCATGAGCTCGTCGGGATTGTCGGCCACCTGGACGCAGCCCACCGGGTCCGCGATCACCTCTCCGTTCACGAGCAAGTCGCCCTCTTGGGCGCTGGCGACCGGCGCGGCGAACAACAGGCCCGCGGTCGTGATTCCGAGTAGTGCGCGCTTCATAGTCAGCTCCTCACGTGTCGGACCGGACGGCGCGCCGACGCACGTCGGGGCCGTGCCGGTGGGTGCCACGGCGGTCGGGTGACCGCCGGGATCGTGATATGCAGACTTGTTGCCACGGGCGCATCGCTGCGGTCGATCCGTCCCGCGATGGGTCAGTCTAATCGTCCGTTACCTGCGCGGAAGTGATTCGGCCGCACTCTGATCGAGCGTTCGCCCGATGTTCACCGATCGCCGAGCGTGTTCGAAAGCTTGGCCCAGCTGTCCAGCAGCGCCGCCGCCTGACCACTGTCGATCGCGGCGGCCGCGCGCTCGATGCCCGCGGCGAGCGCCTCGTGTACGTCCGCCTCGGGATCGCCGACCCCGCGCGACAGGTCGTAGGCGACGATGGCGGCCGCGGAGTTCACCAGCACCGCGTCCCGCACCGCGCCCGGCGCGCCCGCGAACACCGATCGCGCCACACCGGCGTTGGTCTCGGCGTCGCCGCCGCGCAGCGCGTCCAGTTCGACGCGCGGAATGCCGAGGCGGGTCGGGTCGATGGTGGTCTGCCGCTTCCGGCCGCCCGAAACCACCCAGGCGTCGGTGGTGTCGGAGGTGGTGATCTCGTCGAGCCCGTCGTTGCCGCGCACCACAAGGGCGCTGGCCCCGCGCTCGGCGAACACGCCCGCGACCACCGGAAGCAGGTCGGGGAAGGCGCAACCCACCAAGCCCGCGCGCGGCTGCGCCGGGTTGGTCAGCGGTCCGAGCACATTGAAGACGGTGGGAATCCCGATCTCCTTGCGCGCCGGACCGGCAAAGCGCAGCGCGGGATGGAACAGCGGCGCGAAACAGAAACCGATCCCGACCTCGCGTACGCACTGCGCCACCGCGTCCGGGCCGAGAGTGAGCCGCACGCCGAGCGCCTCGAGCACGTCGGCGCCGCCGCTCTTGGACGAGGCCGCCCGATTGCCGTGCTTGACCACCGGCACCCCGGCGGAGGCCACCACGACCGAGGACATGGTGGAGATGTTCACCGAACCGGAGCGGTCGCCGCCGGTGCCGACGATGTCGACCGCGTCGCCGTCGATGTGCACGAGACGGGCGTGCGAGAGCATGCCGGAGGCCATGCCGGAGAGCTCGGCCGGCGTCGGGCCCTTGATCTTCATCGCGACGCCGAACGCGGCGATCTGGGCCTGCGTCGCGTTGTCGGTGAAGATCTCGTTGATGACCCACGCCGTATCGTCCGCGGCCAGGTCGCCGCCGTCGGCGAGGGTACCGAGCACCTGGGGCCAGCTGCGCACGATCATCTCCACTTCTCCCGTCCCACTGGTTCGCCAACCAGTTTCGTTGGGAGCAGCCTAGTGCGCCCAGGTCCGCCCGGCGGAAGAGGTTTTCAGCGCGCGGTGCCCGCAGGTCCCGGCTGCAGGACGTCCCAGCCGTCGGCGAATCCGTCGTGCCGCTGGGCCAGCCCCGCCATCCTGGACCGCTCCTGCGCGCAGTGCAGCGCATCGATCAGCTGCACCCGCTGGAGTATCAGAGTCTCCAGCTCGCCCGCGGCGTCCGTGCGCGGGGCGGGTGCGTACCCGTCCTGTGCCGCGATCTCGCAGACCCGCGCGACCTGCTCCGCCGGAATCCTCAGGTGATGGCGCAGCACCGCGGGCGCGTCCTCGGTCAGCCCTTCGGCCCTGGCCAGCGCGGCCGAGCAGGCCTCGGCGTCGTCGAAACTCGCCGCGACGACCACCAGGTCCGCGCGGGCCGGGTTCAGCGGGGCAGGGGCGCCGCGCCCCAACAACCGCCGCCAGATACGCGGTGCCACATCCGCCTCCTCGTCTCAGCTTCTACTTACTCTCGCCTGTCATCATGACCGCGTCCGCGCAGGTCGGCGCGTTCGGTGCGGCGGCTTCCCTCGGAACGGACACGGACATGCCAGTCCCGGTCCGTCCGTGCGTTTTCCGACACGGACGGCCAAGTTTCGTACCCGCCTACTGCTGTCGTACTACGACGAGTCATACTTACCCCCGTGACGACCGCAGTAGGGACCCCAGGATCGGCCATTACCCAGCGTGTGCACTCGCTGAACCGGCCCAACATGGTCAGCGTCGGTACCATCATCTGGCTGTCGAGCGAGCTGATGTTCTTCGCCGGCCTCTTCGCCATGTACTTCGTCGCGCGCGCCCAGGCCCACGGAAACTGGCCGCCGGAACCGACCGAGCTGAACCTGAAGCTCGCCGTGCCGGTCACGGCCGTGCTGGTCGCGTCGTCGTTCACCTGCCAGATGGGTGTGTTCGCCGCGGAGAAGGGCGACGTGTTCGGCCTGCGCCGCTGGTACGTCATCACCTTCCTGATGGGCGCGTTCTTCGTCGGCGGCCAGGCCTACGAGTACTACCACCTGGTCCACGAGGGCACCTCGATCTCGAGCAGCGCCTACGGCTCGGTGTTCTACATCACCACCGGCTTCCACGGTCTGCACGTCATCGGCGGTCTGATCGCCTTCGTGTTCCTGCTGATCCGCACCAAGATCAGTAAGTTCACGCCCGCGCAGGCCACCGCCGCGATCGTCGTCTCGTACTACTGGCACTTCGTCGACATCGTGTGGATCGGGCTGTTCGCCACGATCTACTTCGTCCGCTGAGCCAGCCCGAATCTTTTGCACAAGTCGGTTCCGTCTACTCCAAAGGGACACAGATGAGTTCATCTCCCCCGTCAGCGCCTGAGCCCGCCAGCCCCGGGAACGGCGAGGCCAGCAAGACCCGCAAGCAGCGTCGCCTTCGCAGGCGCATCGCGGGCGGTCTCGCGCTCCTGGTGGGTCTGGTCGGAGCCGGCTTCCTCGCGACGGCTCTCACGCCCGAGCCCCAGGTGGCGACGGCCCACCAAGACCAGTCCGCGCTGATCCGCGAGGGCAAGCAGCTCTACGACACGTCCTGCATCACATGCCACGGCGCGAACCTGCAGGGTGTGCCGGACCGCGGTCCCAGCCTGATCGGTGTCGGCGAGGCCGCCGTCTACTTCCAGGTGTCCTCCGGGCGCATGCCGCTGGCCGCCAACCAGGCGCAGGCCACGCGCAAGCCCGCGAAGTTCGACGCCCAGCAGATCGACGCCCTCGGCGCCTTCGTCGCCGCGAACGGCGGCGGCCCGTCCGTGGTGCGCGACGCCAACGGCGAGATCGCCCAGGAATCGCTGCGCGGCGACGACATCGCCCGCGGTTCCGAGCTGTTCCGCATGAACTGCGCGTCCTGCCACAACTTCACCGGCAAGGGCGGCGCGCTGTCCTCCGGCAAGTACGCGCCGCCGCTGGAGCCCGCCAGCGAGCAGCAGATCTACGCGGCCATGCTGACCGGCCCGGAGAACATGCCGAAGTTCTCCGACCGCCAGCTCACGCCCGAAGAGAAGCGCGACATCATCGCGTACATCAAGAACGCCGCCGAAGAGAAGACCCCGGGTGGCTACGGCCTCGGCGGCTTCGGCCCCGCGACCGAGGGCCTGGCGATCTGGGTGGTCGGCATCGTGCTCACCGTCGGTGCGGCAATGTGGATCGGATCCCGCTCATGACCGGTCAGCCTTGCACGGCCACGGAGAGCGTCCGGGCATGGGCGAAAGGACTGCCCATGACCGGTCAGCGCCCGAAGGCGGTAGCTTGCGTGGCCACGGAGGGCGTCCGGGCATGGGCGAAAGGACAGAGCCATGAGTGAACAGGAGCGAGACGACGTGAGTCGCCCGGATGAGGGGACCGAGCTGTCGAAAGGGCCGGTGAACACCCCCGCCGACCCGACCGAAGACGAACTGGACGCGATGTCGCGCGACGAGCTGGTCAAGCTCGGCACCGAGCGCGACGGCGTCGACGTCGCCTACCGGCGCGAGCGCTTCCCGATCCCGGGCACCCGGGCCGAGAAGCGCGCCGAGCGCGAGGTCACCTTCTGGTTCGCCATCTCCGGTCTCGCGGCGGCCGCGCTGGTCGGTGTCTTCCTGTTCTGGCCCTGGGAGTTCAAGGGCACGAACGAGGAAGGCCACAACGCCTACTCGCTGTTCACGCCGCTGGTCGGCCTGACCTTCGGCATCTCGGTGCTGGTCATCGGCATCGCCGTGGTGTTGATCCGCAAGAAGTTCATCCCGGCCGAGATCTCCATCCAGGACCGTCACGACGGTCCGTCGCCGGAGGTCGAGCGGCGCACCCTGGTGGCCGAGCTGTCGGACGCGCTCGACACCTCCACGCTCGGTCGTCGCAAGATGATCACCCGCACCGCGGGCGCCGGCGTCGGCATCCTCGGCATCGGCACGCTGCTGGTCTTCGTCGGCGGCATGATCAAGAACCCGTGGGCCAAGGGCGACAAGTCGCCGCTGTGGGTCTCGGGCTGGACGCCGGACTTCCCCGGCGAGACCATCTACCTGCGCCGCGACACCGGCCGTCCGGAGGACATCGTGCTCGTCCGTCCGGAGGACCTGGACGCGGGCAGCATGGAGACGGTCTTCCCGTGGAAGGAGAAGTGGCGCGGCGACTCGCACGAGATGCTGCAGTCGCTGCGCGGCATCCGCAACGCGGTCATGCTGATCCGTCTGCGCACCGAGGACGCCGAGAGTGCCATCAAGCGCAAGGGCCAGGAGAGCTTCAACTTCGGCGACTACTTCGCCTACTCGAAGATCTGCACCCACCTCGGCTGCCCGACCTCGCTGTACGAGCAGCAGACCAACCGGATCCTCTGCCCCTGCCACCAGTCGCAGTTCTCGGCGACCGAATGGGGTAAGCCGATCTTCGGTCCCGCCGCTCGCGCACTGCCGCAGCTGCCGATCACCGTCAACTCCGAGGGCTTCCTCGTCGCCAACGGCGACTTCATCGAACCGCTCGGACCGGCCTACTGGGAGCGTCGTTCATGAGTCCCTCTGTGGCAGCACAAGCCAACGAAATGGACGAGCGGTATCGCGCCGCCGCGTTCGTGAAGCGGTCGATCAACAAGGTCTTCCCGACCCACTGGTCGTTCCTGCTCGGTGAGATCGCGCTCTACAGCTTCATCATCCTGCTGCTGTCGGGTATCTATCTGACCCTGTACTTCGACCCGTCGATGGCGCACGTCACCTACGACGGCGCCTACCAGCCGCTGCGCGGCGTCGGCATGTCGCGGGCGTACGAGACCGCGCTGAACATCTCCTTCGAGGTGCGCGGCGGTCTGTTCGTGCGCCAGGTGCATCACTGGGCGGCGCTGCTGTTCGCGGCCTCGATCATCGTGCACCTGTTCCGCATCTTCTTCACCGGCGCGTTCCGCAAGCCACGCGAGGCGAACTGGGTGATCGGCTCGCTGCTGCTGATCCTGGCGATGTTCGAGGGCTTCTTCGGCTACTCGCTGCCCGACGACCTGCTGTCGGGCACCGGACTGCGCGCCGCGTTCTCCGGCATCACCATCTCCATTCCGGTCATCGGCACCTGGATGCACTGGCTGATGTTCGGCGGCGACTTCCCCGGCGACATCATCATCCCGCGCCTCTACATCGCGCACGTGCTGCTCTTCCCCGGCATCATCCTGGCGCTGATCGCGGCGCACGTCGCGCTGGTGTGGTACCAGAAGCACACCCAGTTCCCCGGCCCCGGCCGTACCGAGAACAACGTGGTGGGCGCGCGCATCGTCCCGGTGTTCGCCGCGGACCAGGGCGCGTTCTTCGCCTTCACCCTCGGCATCGTCGGCATCATGGGCGGCGTCCTGCAGATCAACCCGATCTGGAACCTCGGCCCGTACAACCCGGCCCAGGTCTCGGCGGGTTCGCAGCCGGACTTCTACATGATGTGGACCGACGGCATGGCACGTCTGATGCCGCCGTGGGAGCTCTACATCGGCAACTACACGGTTCCTGCCGTGTTCTGGGTCGCGCTGATCATGGGTCTGGTGTTCACGCTGCTGATCGCCTACCCGTGGATCGAGAAGCGCCTCACCGGCGACGACGCGCACCACAACCTGCTGCAGCGTCCGCGCGACGTGCCGGTCCGTACCGCGATCGGCGCCATGGCGATCGCCTTCTACGTGGTGCTGACGCTGTCCTGCGTCAACGACATCATCGCGCTGAAGTTCGACATCTCGCTGAACGCGACCACCTGGATCGGTCGTATCGGTCTGCTCGTGGCCCCGCCGTTGGCGTACTTCCTCACCTACCGGTTCTGCATCGGCCTGCAGCGCAGCGACCGGGCGGTGCTGGAGCACGGCATCGAGACCGGTGTGATCAAGCGTCTGCCGCACGGTGAGTACATCGAGGTGCACCAGCCGCTCGGCCCGGTCGACGACCACGGCCACCCGATCCCGCTGGAGTACCAGGGCGCCCCGGTGCCCAAAAAGATGAACAAGCTGGGTTCGGCGGGCAAGCCGGGCACCGGTAGCTTCCTGCGCCCCGACCCCCGCGAGGAGTCGGAGCGGAACTTCGAACTCGAGCACGCCGAGGAACACCGGCAGCTCGCGGTGCTGCAGAAGGCACAGGAGAAGGCCAAGGGCGGCGGCAAGCACAGCCACTGACCCCGGTCGGCGCGAAGGCCCCGAGTCGAGTACGACTCGGGGCCTTCGTCATTTCGTCGAAAGGCGCGCTGCGCCGTGGTCAGCGTCTGCGCGCAGCTTCGATGGCCTCGAACTTGGCGTAGTTGTGGCGGGCGTCGGCGAGCGCGTCGTGCGCGTCCGGCGGGACGGGCGGCAGCGCGGGGCGGCCGTGCGCCTCCCAGTGCTGGCGCAGTTCGTTGGTGTAGCGGGGGAGGGCGGTGGGCAGGTCCACCATCGAACCCCAGAGCTGGCACAGCGCCACGTGGTCGTAGGCGCCGACCCAAGCCCACAGCTCGGGCTGGACGGAAGGACGCGGAATCAGGAACTTGTAGAGGTCGTCGCGGATCTGTTCCCGGCTGCGCCAGCGCGGCGAGGCGGGCGGCGGCAGCTGCGGCAGCACGTACTTGCGCACCCACGGCCCCGCGCGCTCGGCGTCGAATTCGGTGGACACCGCGTAGTATTCGCGGCCGTCCTCGCAGACGACACCGATGGACACCAGGTCGATGACGACCCCGTCCTCGATGAACTCGCAATCATAGAAGTACCTCAGCGAGATCGACCTCTCCTCGATCGGGCGGCGGTGGCATGTGCCGGTCGATGTCACCCTATGCGGCGATGTGGGCGGCGTCTGCGAGGGGCTACTCCGGGTGGGGATCGCTCACACCTCCGGTGAGCGATATCCACCCCCACCTCCGCTGTCTGCACGACCGCGCGGTCCGTATTCTGAACTCGTGAACTGGACCGTCGACGTACCCATCGATCGCCTGCCGGAACTGCCACCGCTGCCCGCCGAGCTGCGCCGCAGACTCGACGAGGCGCTGGGTCGACCCGCGCTACAGCAGCCGTCGTGGGACCCCGAACAGGCGGCGATGATGCGCACGGTGCTGGAGAGCGTGCCGCCGATCTGCGTGCCCGCCGAGGTGGAGGAGCTGCGCGGTCAGCTCGCCGAGGTCGCGCGGGGCGAGGCGTTCCTGATGCAGGGCGGCGACTGCGCGGAGACGTTCGCCGACAACACCGAACCGCACATCCGCGGCAACATCCGCACGCTGTTGCAGATGGCCGTGGTGCTGACCTACGGCGCAAGCCTTCCCGTGGTGAAGGTGGCGCGCATCGCGGGCCAGTACGCGAAGCCGCGCTCCTCCGACACCGACGCGCTCGGCCTGAAGTCCTACCGGGGCGACATGGTCAACTCGCTGGTCGCCGACGAGAAGATGCGCGAGCACGACCCGTCCCGGCTGGTGCGCGCCTACGCCAACGCCAGCGCGGCGATGAACCTGGTCCGCGCGCTGACCAGCGCGGGCATGGCCGACCTGCACAAGGTGCACGACTGGAACCGCGACTTCGTCGCGCAGTCGCCCGCGGGCGCGCGGTACGAGGCGCTGGCCGAGGAGATCGACCGCGGCCTCGCGTTCATGACCGCCTGCCGGGTGAACGACCCCAGCTTGCAGTCGGCCCGCATCTACGCCAGCCACGAGGCGCTCGTTCTCGATTACGAGCGCGCGATGCTGCGTCTGAGCGAGCACCCGGTCTCGGGTGAGCCGGTGCTGTACGACCTGTCGGCGCACTTCCTGTGGATCGGCGAGCGCACCCGTCAGCTCGACGGCGCGCACATCGCGCTCGCGGAACTGCTCGCCAACCCGATCGGCCTGAAGATCGGCCCGAGCACCACGCCGGACCAGGCCGTGGAGTACGTCGAGCGGCTGGACCCGAACAACGAGCCTGGCCGCCTGACCATCGTCTCCCGCATGGGCAACACCAAGGTGCGCGACGTGCTGCCGCCCATCATCGAGAAGGTGCAGGCGACCGGCCACCAGGTGATCTGGCAGTGCGACCCGATGCACGGCAACACCCACGAGGCCTCCACCGGTTTCAAGACCCGCCACTTCGACCGCATCGTCGACGAGGTGCAGGGCTTCTTCGAGGTGCACCGCGCGCTCGGCACCCACCCCGGTGGCCTGCACATCGAGCTGACCGGTGAGGACGTCACCGAATGCCTCGGCGGCGCGCAGGACATCTCCGATCTGGACCTGTCCGGCCGCTACGAGACGGCGTGCGACCCGCGCCTGAACACCCAGCAGTCGCTGGAGTTGGCGTTCCTGGTCGCCGAAATGCTGCGCTGAGCTCCAACCCCTGCGCTCAGCTCGAAGTCGCTGTGCCCGAGCGCGAGACACCGCACAGGTAGGGCGAGTTCGATACATATAGATCCGCACCGTCATGCAGGCGGTGCGGATCTCTTTGTTGCGCTGCTCGTTTCGACACATTCAGACCGATTCGCCTGAAGCGCGGGAACTTTCAGCCCCGCGTCGCGTCGAACCGCCCGCGCAACTGCTCCGAATCGTTCAACTCGCCGAGGATCTCGTGGAGCAGTTCGCGCCGCTCCGTGGGCAGGTCGGCGAACATCTCCTGGTCCACCTCGCGCAGGGCGGTCTGGATGCCCGCGAGCGTTTCGGCGCCCTTGTCGGTGAGGATGACCAGGTAGCGCCTGCGGTCGCCGGGATCGCGTTGCCGTTCGGCGTAGCCGTGCCGCTCCAGGTCGTCGAGGGTGGACACCATGGTGGCCGCGTCGATGCGCAGATAGCTGCCGAGTTCGGCCTGCGCCATGCCGCCGCGGTCGGCGAGCGCTTGGAGCACGCTGTAGTGCCGCACCCGCAGGCCGAGACCGAGCAGACGTTCCTCGGCCAGCCGGAAGGCGACCTGTCCCATCTTCTGTAGCAGGCACACCGTGTGCGCCGCGATGGTCCCAGGAACCAGCGCCGAATCTTCGGACATCGTTCACCTCCCGTCACATCATGCCCAGCGTGCGGGGCGCTTGACAAACCGTTGCGTATATAAAATGGTAGTAGTGCAAACGATTTGTTGATCCAATTATATGCTGCGCTCAACACCCCGGCGTCGGGCGCACCGACCGGCCCTGCGAAGGGGCGGCCGGCGCCGAAACCGAAAGGCACCTCATGACTGCACAGACACTGTCCGGCCGCACCCTGGTGATGTCCGGCGGCAGCCGGGGCATCGGCCTGGCCATCGCCCTTGCGGCCGCTCGGCGCGGCGCGAATATCGTGCTGCTGGCCAAAACCGATGTCCCGCATCCGAAGTTGGACGGCACCGTGCACACCGCGGCGGCGGAGATCGAGGCCGCGGGCGGATCGGCGCTGGCCGTGGTCGGCGACGTGCGCGACGAAGACTCGGTGCAGACCGCCGTCGACCAGGCCATCGACCGCTTCGGCGGCATCGACATCGTGGTCAACAACGCCAGCGCCATCGACCTGCAAGGCACCGAGACGTTGCCGGCGAAGAAGTTCGACTTGATGCAGCAGATCCAGCTGCGCGGCACGTTCCTGCTCACCCGAGCCGCGCTGCCGCACCTGCGCAAGTCGGCGAACCCGCACGTGCTGTCGCTCTCGCCGCCGCTGAACCTGGACCCGAAGTGGCTCGGCGCCCACCCGCCCTACATGCTGGCCAAGTACGGCATGACCCTGCTGACGCTCGGCGTGGCCGCCGAACACCGCGGCTCGGGCATCGCCGCGAACTGCCTGTGGCCGGAGACCCTCATCGCCACCGCCGCGGTGCGCAACCTGCTCGGCGGCGAGCAGGTGGCCGCTACCGCGCGCACCCCGGAGATCGTCGCCGACGCCGCGGTGCTGATCCTGGAGAGCCCGGCCGCGACCACCACCGGCAACACCTACCTGGACGTGGAAGTCCTTGCCGCGCACGGCATCACGGATCTGTCCGGCTACGGCCCGAGCGGCGAGCTCGGCTACGACATCTTCGTCGACCCGCCCGCCTGACCCGATACACACCGGGCCACCCTCCAGCGGCGGCCCGGCGGATGTCTCAGGGCAGCGCGGTCAGCGTGACCGTGCTGCCCGGCTGGACCTTGGCCGACGCGCCGGGGCTCTGGCCGATGACCACGGAGTTGTCCGACGGGGTCAGCTGCTGGACCTGGACACGCAGGCCGAGGGCCTCCAGCTTCTGGCGGGCCTCGCCGACGCTGTCGCCGACCAGCAGGGGCAATTTGACCGCGTTGGAGACGATCAGCGCGACGCCCTCGCCCGAGTTCACCGTGCTGCCCGCGGCCGGGTCGGTGCCGATGACCTCGTCGGCCGCGATGGCCTTGTCGTACTCGGTGCGGGTTTCGCGGACCTGGATGCCCGCCGCGCTGAGCGCCGCGACGGCTTCCTCGGTGGTCTTGCCGCGCACGTCCGGCACCTTCACCGGCTGCGCGCCGTTGCTGCGGAAGACCTTGACCTGCCCGCCCATCGGCAGCACCGTACCCGGCGCGGGCTCGACCTTCGCCAGGGAGCCCTTGGGCGCCTGACTGCCGACCTCGCCCGCGTCGACGGGCTGGAGTCCGGCGTCCTTGATCAGCTGGTTCACCTTGCGCACGTCGTCGCCGGGCTTGATGTCGGGCACCCGTGGCTTGCCGCTGGAGACCAGCACCGACACCGTGGAGCCCTTGGTGATCTTGGATCCGGCCGACGGATCGCTGCCGACCACGCCGCCCACGGGGATGGTGTCCGAGGCTTTCTGCCTGATCTCGGTCTCGAAGCCCGCCTCCTGGAGCTTCGCGGTGGCCTGCTCGCTGCTCAGCCCCGCGATCGGCGGCACCGGCTCGTAGCGGCCAGCGCCGAACCACCAGCCGCCGATACCGACGACCAGCGTGAGGATCGCGACGATCGCCACCCACAGCAGCGTGGTCCGCCGCGACTTCAGCCGATCGGCGTCGTACGGCTGATACGGCGGCTGACGCAGGCCGGTGGTCTGCGGGTCGTAGTCCGAAGGCGGCCCGTACTCCCCTGAGGGTCCGTAGTCGGAAACCCGCGGTCGCGCCGCGGTGACCACCTTGGTGTGCTGCGGTGCGTGCGGGTCCGGCGCGGGTGCGGGACGCGACGGCGCGGGTCGGCCGCCGTGATCGGGCGTCGCGCGGAAGCTCGCGCTCAGGTGCTCGGCCGACTCGCGCGGCGCGGGCACCCGGTACGGCGGCAGGCTCAGTTCCGCGGCGATCGAGCGCAGCTGCGCGGCCATCTCGTTGGCGTCGGCGAAGCGGTGCGCGGGCTCCCGGTTGGTCGCGCGGGCGACCAGCTCGTCGAACTCCGGCGGGACGCCCGAGATGAACTGGCTCGGGCTCGGCACGTCGTTCTCGATCCGCTGATACGCCACCGACAGCGAGGTGTCGCCGGTGAACGGGACGCGGCCGGTGAGCATCTCGAAGATCAATATGCCGAACGAGTACACGTCGCTGCGCGAGTCGGCGGTGCCGCTGGTGACCTGCTCGGGGGAGAGGTAGGCGGCGGTGCCGAGGATGACGCTCGCCGAGGTGGTCGTCGCGGCGGCCACCGCGCGCACCAGACCGAAGTCGGCGATCTTCACCTCGCCGGAATCGGAGATGAGCACGTTCTCCGGCTTGACGTCGCGGTGCACCAAGCCCGCGGAGTGCGCGACGCCGATGGCGGCGAGCACCGGTTCGGCGACGGCGCGCACGGCGTGCGGCGGCATCGGTCCGCGTTCGCGCAGCAGCTCGCGCAGGGTGCCGCCCTCGACCAGTTCCATGATCAGGAACGGGTGGTCGCCGTCCACGCCCTGGTCGTACACGGCCACCAGCGAGGGATGCTTGAGCTTGGCGACGGCGCGGGCCTCGAACTCGAACCGGGAGAGGAACTGCGGGTCAGCGGCGAACTTGGGGTCCATCACCTTGATCGCGACGGGTCGATCCAGGCGAGTGTCCTCGCCGCGGAAGACCATCGACATCCCGCCCCGAGCGATCGGCGCGTCAATCCGGTAGCGCCCTTCCAGCATCTGCCCGATCAAGTGATGTCCTCCGACTTTCACAAAAGTGCTCACCCCTCGCTCGTCACGCGAACAGCGACAGACCGCCCCGTGCGGCCCCCACGATCGTAACCGTGCCGAGCGGCCGAACCGGACTGTCGCCCGGGTGTCACACGACGCGCGCCGCCATACCGTCTACCGTTGTGCGGGTGAGTGCATTTCCCTGCAGCGAGGATGTCCTTCCGGAGTCCGTGGCCGTGCTGCCGCTGCCCGAGGTGGCCGACCGCCTCGGGATCGTGGTGACGCGGGTGCACCAGATGCTGCGTGACCATCAGCTCCTCGCCTTGCGACGCAATGGAGTGGCGAGCGTTCCGGAGGTCTTCTTCGACGACACCGGCGCGGTCGTCAAGCCCCTACCCGGGCTGATCACCGTCATGAAGGACGCCAAGTACACCGACGAGGAGATCCTCGAGTGGATCTTCACCGACGACGCGAGCCTCCCGGGCAAGCCCATCGACGCACTGCACGGCCCGCTCGCCCGCGAGGTGCTCCGCCGCGCCGCCGCCGACCCCTTCTGAACCTCGCAGAGCGCTCGCACGCTTCGCAGGGGGTGGAGACGCTGCGAAGCGTGTGGAAGGGGTGCGAGGGCCCCACGACCGGTGGGTGATCGCCGGTCAACGCCGGGTGAGTAGGCCCGCTACCAGTTCGGTGCTCGCGACAAGCAGGCGTCGGCGGGTCGGTACCACGGCGCGAGCCTGGAACACCGCGTACCCGGAATCCTCGATGCGGTCCAGGATCCCGGCGTACAGCGCGCTCGCCGCGCGGATGGCGGGGCGGACCCGCGGGTTCAGCAGCTCGATGCCCGGATCAGCGGTGCGGTAGACGTCGCGGTTGATCGCGATCAGATGGGCCAGCGCGCGGCGGACCCGCGGATCGGTGCGGCCGGTACGGCGGCACTGGCCCAGCAGGTCGTCGTCCACGCCGAAGGCGGCCAGGTGGTCGGCGGGCAGGTAGACGCGTCCGCGGTCCAGGTCCTCGCCGATATCGCGCAGGAAGTTGGTGAGCTGGAACGCCTCGCCGAGCGCTGCGGCCGCGGGTTCGGCCTCGGCCACCGGCGCGACGGTGCCGAGCACCGGAAGCAGCTGCAAGCCGATGGCGGTCGCCGAACCGCGCATGTACTCGCGCAGCTCGGCCATCGTGGCGTAGCGGTCACGGAAGTGTGGCGTGCCGGGGACGTCCATGCGCATGGAGTCCAGGAAGGTCCAGAAGTGCGCGGGATCGATGGCGTAGCGGTCGACGGTGTCGGCGAGCGCGGCGAGTACCTGGGCGCGCTGCGGCGGGACCGGTTCGGTGAACGTGCTCTTCTCGAGGGCGACGCGCAGCTGTTTCTCGATCAGGTCGAGTTCGTCGGCGGGACCGTGGTCGGGAGTGTGCCGCTGTGCGTCGGCTTGGCTCCGCTGCGGTGTCCGCTCCCAACTCGACGATCCCGCGGAGTTCGGCAGGTGTCCGGGATTCGCGTCCACGTGGTCGACGATGTCGTCCACCATCCGCGCGAACGCGTAGAGCGCGTGCACTGCGGGTCTTCGCGGAGCCGACAGCAGCCTGGTCGCGAGGAAGTATGTGCGACCGTGCTCAGCGGCGATCGCCCGGCACGCGCGGTAGGCGTCGGCCAGGCGCGCGTCCGACTCCGCGTCGGAGACTCCGGCCGGATCGCCGAGGGGCCTTGCGGCTCGGGTCGCGCGCGGCCCATCGAGCGGACCGCGGCCGACACCGGCTAGGTCCCAGTCCTCCCCACCAGATCCAACGGCTCTCATGGTCGCGAAGCGGTGGCCGCGACTTCGCTCCGCGCGGTCTCCGCCTGCGGCGTGGAACGCAGCCGCAGCGGGTCCACCGTGCGCAGCGAGAGCGCGGCGACGACCGCGGCGAAGGTCGCCGCGGCCACGTGCCAGAAGTTGTAGAGACCGATCGATCCGTCCGGCTGGAACACCAGCATCAGCCAGGTGCACAGGCCGACGAGCACCATGAGCGTCGTGGTGGACAGCGCGAACGCGGCGGCCAGCGCCAGCGGCCACGAGTAGTACCAGGGCAGCGCGGCGGGGGAGAGGATGACGATGCCGACGAACGCGATGAGGATGCCGAACACCGCCTCGCGCTCGCTGTGCCGGAACCGCCACCAGGTCCACACCAGCACCGCGACCAGCGCGAGCGCGCACAGCGCGCGGGTCACGGTGAGCACCGATTCCATGCGCAGCGGGGTGATCCAGGTGGTGGTGTGCGCCATGATCGTCGGCAGCGACAGCCAGTTGATGATCTTCTTCGAGCCCGACAGCGCGGTCAGCCAGCCGATGCCGACGCCCGCGATGGCCGAGGCCGCGACGAAGACCGCCGCGAACACGCTGAGTCCCAGCCCAGCGATCTTGGCGAACGTCATGGCCGGGTGCGGCATGTCCGGTCCCGCCTTCGCGGCGTCCGGGGCGCCGTTGGCCGACGTGGAGTTCGGATCGGCCGGTGCGTTCGGGTCGGCGGCCGCGCGTTCGGCGGCGCGACGCTCCCGCTCGTGCAACATCCAGATCCAGACGAGGAACGGCAGCGCGATGCCTGCGGTGGCCTTGATCGCCACGCCGATCGCGACGACGACGATGCCCGCCACGTGGTGGCGCTCCAGCACCAGCGCGATGCCCGCGCACATCAGGCCGACCATCAGCATCTCGTTGTGCACGCCGCCGATGAGGTGGATGAGCACAAGCGGGTTGAGCACCGCGAGCCACAGCGCCACCGTCGGCTTGCCGCCGAGATGTTTGGTCAGGTACGGGACCGCCCACATCATCAGCGCGAGGCCGGGCAGCATCACGAAGCGCAGCGCGATGGTGCCCGCGACCACGTTGTCACCGGTGATCGCGGTGATCGCGCGTCCGAGCAGCAGGAACACCGGGCCGTACGGCGCGGTGGTGGTGGTCCAGACGGGGCTCACATTGTCCAGCAGCACACCGGGATTCGCGACGGGACCCACCTGGTAGGGATCGAAACCGTCGCGCAGCAGCGCGCCCTGGGCGAGGTAGGAGTAGGCGTCGCGGCTGAACATCGGCACCGCGAAGAGCAGCGGGAAGATCCAGATGCCGACGATCGCGCGCAGTTCGTTCAGCGTGACCGCCGCGCCCGCCCGGTTGCCGAGCCCGAGCGTGGTGCGGCCCAACCGAACCCACGCGGTGATCATCAGCAGCACGCCGATCCAGATGAGCATGCTCGACAGCGCGTAACCGTGCCCGAACCGCAGCCAGGACAGGTTCATCGCCTCGAGCAGCGGATCGCGCTGGCGCACGCTGCCCGCGCCGAGCCCGCCGAAGGTGATCAGCACGGCGCCGAAGAAGCCGAGCAGCGCGGCGTGGCCCTCGGGGCTGCGCGCGAAATCGGCGTAGGTCTGCATCCGGTCCCGGAAGCTGTTCCGGTCGGCGCCGTCGCCGAGGGATCGCGGTGTGCTTGATCCGGTGGTGCTCGAGGTGCCGCGACTCGACGCGCGGTGCGCGATGTCGGTCGGCGTTGCGGCTGCGGCGCTCGTCTCGGGGGGATGCATGTCGTGTCGGTCCCCCCGGCAAGGTCGGCGGTCGCAACCGCGAGTGAATAGGTCGGCGATCAGTTTAATGGTTCGCGCGGAACACTATCCCGCTGGTACGCGCGGTTCATCCCGGGTATCGGCCGCGGCGCCGGTGATCCGGTTTGCCGCCAGTTTCCCGGAGAGCAGCGCGGTCGGCACTCCGACGCCCGGCGTGGTGCCGCAACCGGCGATAACCACGTTGTCGCTGAAACTCGGGAAATTCCGCGGCCGGAACGGACCGGTCTGCCGGAACAGGTGCGCGACGGAGAACGGCGTGCCCGCGATCATGCCCTGCGCCAGCCACGTCTTCGGGGTGTCCAGGTGATCGACCGTGAAGTGTTCTGCGATTCCGCGGTAGCCGCGCGTCTCCAGCACCTCGAGCAGTTCGCGCAGGTACGGCCTTGCCAGCCGGTCCCAGTCGAGCGGTGCGCTCGCCAGGTTGGGGCAGGGTGCGAGCAGCGAGAACGGTTCGTGCCTGCCGTCGGGACGGTCGATGTAGAGCCCGGGATCGGTCAGCGCGGGGCGGGTCAGCAGCAGCGACGGGTCGCGCATCAGTCGTCCGCGCGCGGTGAGCCTGCCGCCGCGGCGCGGCGCGACGGCGATCTCGTCGAAGGTGGTGTCCCACGCCGCGCCGAAATCGATGGTGTGGTGCGCCTGCACCGGCCAGTTAGCGGCGACGTCGGCCGGAATCGTGCCGTGCGCGACCACCGCCGACGGCGCGGCCCGTAGTCCGCGCCTGCGGCGCACGCCGAAGCGTTCGATCGAGCCGAGGTCGGCCGTGAGGACCACCGCGTCGCAGTCGATCGTGCGTCCGTCGGCGGTGCGCACCCGGCGGGCGCGTCGTTCTTCGTACTCGATCCCGTCGACCTCGGTGTTCAGGTGCAGCGTCCCGCCCGCGGCGGTGAACGCCTCGGCCATGGTGGCGGCGATGGCGCGCATGCCGCCCTCGGGGAAGTAGACGCCGAGCGAGGTGTCCATGTGCGGGATCGCGCCGTAGACGGCGAGCGCGTCGGCGGGCGCCATGCCCGCGTAGAGCGCCTGGAAGGTGAACAGCCGGGCCAGTCGCCGGTCGGTGAGTATCCGGCCGACGCGCGGTCCTAGCCTGCCGAACCCGCCGAGCCGCACCAGCTCGAGCAGCGCGGCGCGTTTGCGCGGGGAGCGCACCATGTCCAGCGGCGAGTCGAAGTTGGTGTCCATGAACTCGGTGAACTCGGCGCGGTAGATGCGCGCCAGCCAGTCCCGGAGCTGTCGATAGCGGCGCGCCTCGTCCTGGCCGCAGGTGCGGGCGACCTCCTCGGCCATGGCCTCCGGGTCCGCGAACACCCGGATGGTGGAGTCGTCGGCGAAGCGCGCGTGATAACTCGGCGCGAGTCGGTGGATGCGCAGCGGTGTCGAGCCGGACTCGGGTGTCCGGCCGACCGCGGCGAGCGCGTCGGTGATCAGTTCCGGCAGCGTGAGCACCGTCGCGCCGTTGTCGATCTCGTAGTCCGGCCCTCGGTACCTGCCGACCCGGCCGCCGGGATGATCGGCCCTTTCCAACAGCGTGACCGAACGCCCCGCCCCGGTGAGATACAGCGCGGCGGCGAGCCCGGACAGGCCCGCGCCCACGACGACCACCCGATCGGTCGGTCCCGCAACGGTTTTCATCTGACTTCTCCTCGACCGCCGGGCACGGCGGTACTGCGACACGACACTTTGCACGACACTTTGCCTCGGCCCGCGCCGCGTCCGCTCCGGCGGAACGCGGCGGTTCGCACGTCGCGGCGGACCGGTGTGACGTGCGTTTCGCGCGCCGCGGCGACTCTCGTGCCTGCCGGTCGGTAGGCGGATCGCCACGCGGTGCGCTACGCCGGTCGCCTCGCGACATCCGGCGCCGAAGGTGTGGGGACTCAGTCCTCGGCCGACTCGGTGTCCCGCGGCGCCGAGCACGCCCGGGGGACACGGACACCGCGCCGGGTCGGCAGGGCGGCGCCGAGAATCAGTCTCCGTTCGGTCAGCGCTGCGGTGGACTTCCCGCGGCGCTTTCCGGTGCTGCGCGGGGCCGGTCCTGCGCCGACGGCGATGACGCGATCGGCTGGTCCCACAACGGCTTTCATGCGGTCCTCCTGGTTGCGGCCAGAGCCATGCCGCGTAGTTGCTCTTTGGCGGCGGGGGTGGCCGAGCTGGAATCGATGGCGGCGAGGCCGCGGTCGGTGAGGTCGGCGATGCGCTGTTCCACATCGTCGACGGCGCCGAGCTCGGTGAGCACGGCGCGCAGGCGCGTAACGTCCTCGGCGCCGAGATCGGTGCCGATGCTGGTGCGCAGCAGGTGCGCGGCGGACGGATCGGTGGCGTCGGCGCGGCGCAGCGCCTCGGCGAGCAGTACGGTGCGCTTGCCCTCGCGCAGGTCGTCGCCGGAGGGTTTGCCGGTGACCTCCGGATCGCCGAACACGCCGAGCAGGTCGTCGCGCAGCTGGAAGGCGATCCCGATGTCGGTGCCGAAGGTGCGGTAGGCGGCGATCAGGGCCGGGTCGGCGTCGGCGATCGCGGCGCCGAGGTGCAGCGGACGCTCCACGGTGTAGGCGGCGGTCTTGTAGCGGTTGATGCGCAACGCGGCCTCCACCGATTCGTCGCCGACCGCTTCGCCGTTGATGTCGAGCAGCTGCCCGCCGAGCACCTCGGTGCGCATCATCGCCCAGACCGCCGCGAACCGCGCGAGCGCCGCGGAATCGAGCCCTGCGGCGTGCACCAAGTCGTCGGCCCAGGCCAGAGCGAGATCGCCGATCAGGATCGCGACGCTGGCACCGAAGTGCGCGGAGTCGCCCGGCAAGCCGCGCTCGCGGTGGCGCTGCTCGAAATCAACGTGCACCGTGGGGAAACGGCGGCGGGTGCGGGAGGAGTCGATGATGTCGTCGTGGATCAGCGCGCACGCCTGCACCAGTTCGAGCGCCGAGCAGGCGGCGAGCACCGCGTCCGCGTCCGCGCCGTCCGGGTCGCCACCCGCGCCGAGCCAGCCGGTCCAGGCGAACGCGGGCCTGGTGCGCTTGCCGCCGCGAAGCACGAACATCTCCAGCGCGTCGGCGGCGTCGACGAAGACCGGTCCGAGCGGCTCGACGATCGGCCGCCGGGTGGCGAAGAACTCGCTGAGCCGGTCCTGCACGGCGGCGACGAAATCGGACGTGCCGGTGCTCGGCGTCCGTGGCGCGTCGGCCGCGGGCGTTGCCGGGGTTCTTGTCGGAGTACCGGGTCCGGCGGACAGAGGAACCTCCAGGGTCACGGGTGTGGTCGCGCCGGTCGAGCGCGACTGTTCGTTGTGTGGGCGAGCGCGCGTCACCGCCGCCCGGGTCGGCGCGATCGCGGCGCACGTCCGGTCCGGCCGCAGCGATAGTGGTGCCGTATCAGAGAATACGCGGCCATCCGACCGTGGCGTCGACCAACCTCCGCCCCGGGAAATCCCGTGCCGACACGGCCGTACGGCCGTCCCACTACACTGAACCGGTGACTTTCGATTCCGTGCGGGGACGTTCGACCCCAGGACGCCCGTCCCCGACGCCACCGATCGTCTCGGGAACACCTTCGGTCGTGCAGAGCTTGCAGGTGCATTCCGGCCGGATGGTGCCGTTCTCCGTCGAGTTCAACCCGCCGCGCGACGCAGCGGGCGAGGCGCGGCTCTGGCGCGCGGTCCGCGAGTTCGAGCGCATGCATCCGGCGTTCGTATCGATGACCTACGGTGCGGGCGGTTCCACCAAGGATCGCACCGTGCGGGTGACCGGTGAACTCGCGCAGGAGACCACCTTGCTGCCGGTGGCGCACCTGACCGCCGTCGGGCACAGCGTGGCCGAGCTGCGCTCGCTGGTCGGCGCGTACGCCGATTCCGGCATCCGCAACATCCTGGTGCTGCGCGGCGACCCGCCCGGCGACCCGCTCGGCGAGTGGCACAAGCACCCCGACGGCGTGGAGTACGCCGAGGAGCTCGTCCGCATCGTGCGCGATCTCGGCGATTTCCACGTCGGCGTCGCCTCGTTCCCGCAGGGCCACCACCGCTCGCCGGACCTGGAGACCGACACCGCCTTCCTCGCCGCGAAACTGCGTGCGGGCGCGGAGTATTCGATCACCCAGATGTTCTTCGAGGTCGACCACTACCTGCGGCTGCGGGATCGGGTCGTCGCGATGGATCCGGTCGAGGGCGCCAAGCCGATCATCCCGGAGCTGATGCCGATCACCTCGCTGCGCACCGTGACGAGGGCCGAGGAGCTGTGCGGTCGCGAGCTGCCCGCCTCGGTGCTGGAGCGGCTGCGCAAGGCAGCGGGCGACGGTCCGGAGGAGGACCGCGCCGCGGTGCGCGAGGTCGGCATCGAGATCGCCACCGAGATGGCGCAGCGGCTGATCGACGAGGGCGCGCCGTGCCTGCACTTCATCACGCTGAACTTCGCCAAGGCGACGAGTGAGGTGCTGACCAACCTCGGGTACGGCGTCACCGCCGCGCCCATGAGTGCCTGAACTCACGAAGCAGGAATGCCCCGCCGGTCGCCGACCAGCGGGGCATTCGCATGTCAAGCAGCCCGCGCCGCCCGCGCTCCCCACGCCTCGGCCAGCAGCCGATGGGACTCCAGCCGGTCCGCGTGATCGTGCGTGACGCTGGTGACCAGCAGTTCGTCCGCGCCGGTCACCCGTTGTAGCGCGGCGAGCCGTTGCACCACCGTGTCCGGCGACCCGACGAACTGGGTGGCCAGCCGATCGTCGACCAGCCGCAGCTGGTCGGGGGTGAGCGGACCCGCCGCCTCCGGCGCGAGGAATTCGGTCGCCCCCGTCCCGGCGCGGATGCCGTACACCCAGTGCCCGTAGCCCGCGGCCAGTCGCTTGGCTTTCGCGTCGTCGGCGGCGACCACTACGTCGGCCGAGACCACCACGTACGGTTCGGCCAGGTACTCGGACGGACGGAACGCCGCGCGGTAGGCGTCGACGGCGTCCAGCGCGGTTCCCGGCGCCACGTGGTAGGCCGCGGCGAACGGCAGCCCGAGGCGACCGGCGAGTTCGGCGCTCTCGCCGCCGGAGCTGCCGAACAACCACAGCTGCACCCGCGCGTTCTCGCCGGGCACCGCGTGCAGCGGGATACCGTCCGCGCTGGTGTAGGTGCCCGCGAGCAGGGCGCGGACCTCATCGATCTGGTCGGCGAACTCCGGCGCCTGCGCGCCGGGCTGCTGCAACGCCCGCAGCCCTGCCAGGTAGCGGGAGCGGTCGACGATGCGACCGGGATCGAACGGCGGCGGGACCACCACGCCGTCCCGGATCTCGGTGCGTCCGGTCGCGGTGTCGACGCGCGGGTGTCCGCCCTTGGGATGTGCCGGCTCCGAACCGAATTGGGCCCGCCGATGCCCCGAACGCCCGAGCCCGAGGTCCAGCCGTCCGGGGTAGAGGGCGTCGATGGTGCCGAACGCCTCCACGATCGACGCCGAGGTGTGATGGCCGACCTGCACCGCCGCCGAACCCACCCGAATCCGCGAGGTGTTGGCCGCGACCAGCCCGATCAGGGTGATCGAGCTGGAACTGGCCACCGCGACGAAGTGATGTTCGGCCAGCCAATACCGGTGGTAGCCCCACTGTTCGGCGCGCTTGGCCAGTTCGACGGTGTTGCGCAGCGCCTGCTGCGCGGTGGAACCGGCGCTGATCGGGGCAAGGTCGAGGATGGAAAGGGGGACCGTCACGCCGGCCCCCTTCCGAGCCGCGGATCCTGCTCGCCCGCCTCGATGGCCACCCGCAGCCGGTTCTGCGCGGGCGCCACCGGGCAGGTCGCGAAATCGGTGAAGGCGCAGGGCAGATTGGCCGCCCGGTTGAAGTCGAGCAGCACCGCGCCGTCGACGTCGGGCGCGGCGATACTCAGCGACCTGGCCGCGGGGTACGTGGTGACGCCGCTGGTGGCGTCGGTGAACAGGATGCGCAGTCCGGCACCGGCCTGGAACGCGACGACGCGCTCGGTGACCGCGCCGAGGGTGAATTCGATGGTGCCCGTTGCGGTGTGGTGATGTTCGAGCCCGTCGACAACGGCCGCCGTGACGACGTCCCTCGGCTCGGCGAACGCCTCGAAGCGGCCGGGCACGATCCAGCTCGGGTCCGGCTGGTACGCGGGAATCCCGGCGAACGCGGCCAGCGACGGGGCGGCGGGGTCGTGGACACGCACCGCGTGGCGCCCGGTGCGCCGGATGACCTCGAGCACGCGCTGTTCGTGGCGCACCTCGAGTCCCGGCGCGCCTTCGACGGGGGTGAGGATCTGTACGCCCGCGATGCCGGTGCCGTCGAAGACGAGGCGGTCGGCCGGTCGCGCGGTGATGAACACCTTGTCGTCGGTGACCCACCAGGTGCCGGGCAGGTCGGGCAGTCGCTCGGGCCGGTCGGTGAGCCAGTGCAGTGCGGTCAGGCTCAGGAAGCCGAGCCGGTCGCGCAGGTGGTCCTCCCTCGCGCCGTGCCAGGCGGCCCACTCGGAGTCGAAACTTGTTGCGGTGGTCGCGGTCATGACGCTCTTGCTCCTTCGTGGACGGATGTGCGGTGCTGCGGATGGCGCAGGCCGAGGTGGTCGCGCAGGGTGTCGCCGGTGTACTCGGTGCGGAAGCTGCCGCGCTCCTGGAGTTCCGGGACGACGCGGTCGACGAACTCGTCGAGCCCGCCGGGGGTGAGGTGGGGGACGAGAATGAAACCGTCGGCGGCGTCGGTCTGCACGTATTCGTCGATGCGCGCGGCGACCTCGGCCGGTGTGCCGACGAACTGCTGGCGCGCGGTGACCTCGATGATCAGCTCGCGGATGCTGAGGTTCTCGGCCTCGGCCTTGGCGCGCCACGCCTCGGCGACCGCGCGCGGATCCTTCGCGTGGCGCACCCGTCCCCTGGTGATGTTCACGTCGCCGGAGGGGTCGACGTCGGGCAGCGGTCCGTCCGGGTCGTAGCCGGAAAGGTCGCGGCCCCAGACCTGTTCGAGGAACGCGATGGCCGTCTGCGGACCCACCTGCTGGTAGCGGATGTGCCTGGCCCGGTCCTCGGCCTCGGCTGCGGTGTCGCCGAGCACGAAGGTGGCGGCGGGCAGGATCTTCAGTTCGTCGTGCCCGCGGCCGTATTTGGCCAGGCGGCCCTTCATGTCGGCGTAGAACGCGCGTCCGGCCTCGAGGGTGCCGTGGCCGGTGAAGATGGCATCGGCGGTGGCGGCGCCGAATTCGCGGCCGTCGTCGGAATCGCCCGCCTGCAACAGCACCGGATGTCCCTGCGGGCTCGGCGGCAGCACGAAGCGCGCGGCGATGTCGAATTGTGCGCCGCGGTGGCGGGTTTCGGGAATGTTCCTGGCGAAGACGCCCGCGTCGCGATCGACCACCAGCGCGTCGGCGGGCCAGCTGTCCCACAGTGCGCGCGCCACCTCGACCGTCTCGGCCGCGCGGCGGTATCGATCCGCGTGCTCCAGATAGCCACCGCGGCGGAAGTTCTCGCCGGTGAACGCGTCGGAGGAGGTGACGACGTTCCACGCCGCGCGTCCGCCGGACAGGTGATCCAGCGACGCGAACTGCTTGGCCAGCTCGAACGGTTCGTTGTAGGTGGAGTTGATGGTGCCGGCCAGCCCGAGCTTCTCGGTGACACCGGCCAGCGCGTTGAGCACCGTGAAGGTGTCCGGCCTGCCGACCACGTCCAGATCGTGGATGTGCCCGAGGTGTTCGCGCAGCCGCAGTCCTTCGGCGAGGAAGAAGAAGTCGAACAGGCCGCGCTCGGCGGTGCGGGCCAGGTGGACGAAGGACTCGAAGTCGATCTGGCTCTTGGACGCCGGATCGCTCCAGACGGTGGTGTTGTTCACCCCGGGGAAGTGCGCGGCCAGATGAACGGTCTTGCGCGGCTTGGCGGAACTCATGACGGTGTCCCTTCCTGAATCGTGGCGTAGCGGCTCGGCGGGCGTGGCAGCTCGAGCCGCTCGCGCAGGGTGATGGCCGGTCGGGGCGGAGCTGTCGCCAGGTGGCGCAGGGTGGCCCGGACCGCGAGCGGGCGCAGCACCACGCCGTCGGCTGCGTCCGAATCAGCCACGGTTGCAAGGAGTTCGGTCAGCGAGTCGCCCGTGCCGATGTGACGGAGTACCGAGCCGGTGGTCCTGGTGGCGACATGCGGCGCGGTGGCCGACGCCGACCAGCGGTCCAGCTCGGCCAGTTCCGCGTACGCGCTTTCGGCGGTGTCGGCGAGGTGGATATCGATGTCGATGAGCACGCGAACGGCGTCCGGATCGCGTTCGGCGCCCAGCAGTGCACTGCGCAATGCGGCGCGCCTGGCGTGCGCGGCGTCGAGATCCGGTGGGGCGATGCGGATCAGGTCGGCACGGCGGACCGCGACCTGGATGCTGGGCCCGTCGTCGGCGCGGACCGCGACGATCGGTTGGCCCTGCGGCGAGCGCGGCGTGATCGACGGACCCTTCACCGAGAAGTTGTCGCCCGCGTAGTCGATGTAGTGCAGCTTGTCCCTGTCGATGAATCGCCCGGTCGGCAGGTCGCGGATCTCCGCGTCGTCCTCCCAGGAATCCCACAGCCGGGTGACCGCTTCGACGGCTTCGTCCGCCTCGTGCCACAGCGCCGCCGGGTCTTGGGCGCCCTTGCGGCCGAACGCCTTCGCCTGCTCGGCGCCCTCGGACACGGTGACCTCCCAGCCCGCGCGGCCGAGTGTCGCGAAATCGAGGCTCGCGATCGCCTTGGACAGGTGGAACGGTTCGGTGTGGGTGACCGGCGCCTGCGGCAGCAGGCCGATGCGGCGCGTGGCCGCGGCGGCACGCGCCGCGATCGCGACCGCATCGAGTCTGCCCTGCACGGTCGCGGCGCCACCCGGCTGCAATCCGAAGGAGTCGGGCAGGAAAACCGCGTCGGCACCGGCCTTTTCGACGGCGGTGATCGCGTCGACCCAGTACCCGGCGGTGAACAGGTCCTCGGCGCGCGAATCCCGGCGTCGCCACGACGCGGGATGCGCGCCGGTCCCGGCGAGTTCCACCGCGAGGAAGAAGTCCGTCATCATGCCGTCCTTTCCGTTGCGAAATCCACGCTCCCCGTGCGGAAGGTGGGGATCGCGGCGAGCAGTTCTCTGGTGTAGTCGTGGCGCGGATTCGCGAAGATCCGTGCGGTGCGGCCGTATTCGACGATGCGGCCGCGGCGCAGCACCGCAACGTGATCGCTGATCCGCCGCACCACCGCCAGGTCGTGTGAGATGAACAGGTAGCTCAGGTCGAGCTCGGACTGCAGGCGGTCGAGCAGGTCGAGGATCTGCGCCTGCACCGAGGCGTCCAGCGCGGAGACCGGTTCGTCGAGCACCAGCAGGTCGGGGTGCAGCGCGAGCGCGCGGGCGATGGCCACCCGCTGGCGCTGGCCGCCGGACAGTTCGGCGGGGCGGCGCTCGACGAAGCGCTGCGGCAGCGCGACCTGTTCGAGCAGTTCCCGCACCCGGTCGCGGCGGGCGGCGCGGTCGCCGACGCCGTACGCGCGCAGCGGTTCCTCGACGATCGCGCCGACGCGCCAGCGCGGATCCAGTGAGGAGTACGGGTTCTGGTACACCACCTGGAACCGGCGCCGCAGCGCCCGCAGCCTGCCGCGGCGGGCCGCGAGCAGGTCCTCGCCGTCGAACACGACGCTGCCGTGGTCGGCGTCGGTGAGCCGCAACGCGATCCGCGCCGTTGTCGACTTGCCCGAGCCGGATTCGCCGACCAGAGCGAGCGTTTCGCCTCGGCAGAGTTCGAATCCGACGCCGTCGACCGCCGTTACGGCGTCGCCGGAGCGGGCGTGGAACCGTTTGCGTACTTCGCGCAACACCAGCAGCGGTTCCCCGTCGCGCGGCCGTTCCGGGCGCGGCGGGCCGGGTGCGAGGCTAGGCGAGGAGCTCAGCAGGCGTTTGGTGTACGGGTGGCGCGGCGCGGCGAGAAGCCGCGCCGTGGGGCCGGTTTCGACGACCTCGCCGCCGCTGAGCACGACCAGGCGGTCGGCGCGTTCGGCGGCCATCGCCAGGTCGTGGGTGATGAGCAGCACCGCCGTGCCGCGCGCGGCGGTCCGCTCGGCGAGCCGGTCGAGCACCCGCCGCGCCACGGTGGCGTCCAGCGCACTGGTCGGCTCGTCGGCGATGATCAGGTCAGGACCGCAGGCCAGGGCGATGGCGATCAGTACCCGCTGGCGCTGCCCTCCGGACAACTCGTGCGGATACTGGTCGGCCCGCAGCTCCGGGCGGTCAAGGCCGACCTCGGCGAGCAGCTCCAGCACTCGCTTTTGCGCCCCGCGGCGAGCGACGCGCCGATGCACGAGCAGCGCCTCGGCCACCTGATCGCCCACCCGGCGCACCGGATTGAGCGAGAGGCCAGGGTCCTGCGGTACAAACCCGATGCGCGCTCCGCGCAGCCTGCGCAGCGCCCGTTCCGAGCCGGTGTCGACCCGTTCGCCGTCGAAAATGATGGTCCCCGAATCGATCTGCGCGGTCGCGCCGAGCAACCCGATGATGGCGTGTGCCAGTGTCGACTTGCCGGAACCGGACTCGCCGACCAATGCCACCACCTCGCCGCGAGCGACGTGCAGCGAGGCATCGGCCAGCGCCGTGACCGGTCCGCTCGAGGATCGGTAGGCGACCTGGAGCCGATCCACTCGCAACAGAGCGGCTTTCGTTCGCTCCTCGCTCGGATCCGGACGCGCGGTGTGGTGCTCGGTGCTCGACGGGGTCGAGCCAGCCGTCGATCGCCCGGTCGACCCGGGTCGGGCGAATTGTGCGGCGTGACTAGCGTCTGCGGCCGCCCGTCGCTCGATTTCGCGTGCATCGGCGGTCGTCTCGATGTTCGGCCGATGGTTGTCGTCGTTGCCCGGTGGCGCGGAGCGAGGTTCCCGCCGCGCTCCGTGGTCCTCCGAATCAGGAAGCGCTAAGGGGTATTCGCGCTCTCCGCTCGGCGCTGGGTCGTCCTGGCGGCTATCGCTCAGAGCATCGGCGGCAGTCGGACTGCCGGGATCTGGTGGCGCGGTGGCGTCTCGGGCGGAGTGCCGAGCGGTGCGGAGGGTGGTCGGCTTGCTCACGGCTGGTCGGTCCTTCCTGCGGCGCGGCCGAGGCGCTGGGCGGCCAGCACGACGGCGATGATCACCAGCCCGGGGAGGGTGGTGAGCCACCAGGCGGTGGCGAGGTAGTTGCGGCCCTCGGAGATGAGCGAGCCCCACTCGGGGGTGGGCGGTTCGGCGCCATAGCCGAGGAAGCTGAGCGCGGAGACCGCGAGCACCGCCATGCCGAACTCGACCGCTGCCAGCGCGAGCACGGGCTGGTAGGAGTTGGG
The DNA here is from genome assembly GCF_900215415.1 of Nocardia amikacinitolerans. Lineage (NCBI taxonomy): Bacteria > Bacillati > Actinomycetota > Actinomycetes > Mycobacteriales > Nocardiaceae > Nocardia > Nocardia amikacinitolerans. The sequence continues at coordinate 820,683 of NZ_OBEG01000003.1, forward strand.
CAGAACGTGCCTGGCGAGCACCGTGTACCAGCGCACCCCGGCGGCGTGCGCCGCCTCGACGTATACCGCGCGCCGCACCCGCAGCACCTCCGAGCGCATCACCCGCGCGAAGTTGGCGATCAACGAAACACCCACGGCGATGGCCACATTGCGTGTTCCGAAGCCGAGCGCGGTGACCAGCGCCAGCGAAAGCAGCAGCGCCGGAATGGAGAGCAGCACGTCAACCACGCGCATGGCGACCGCGTCGACCACCCCACCGATCGCACCGGCCAGCAGCCCGAGCAGCGCCCCGGCCACCACGGCCAGCGCGACGGCGGACAGTGTGGCGGTGAGCGAGAGCCCGGCGCCGTGCACCATCCGCGTGTACAGATCGCGCCCGAGGTTGTCCGTGCCGAACCAGTGCTGTGCGCTCGGCGGCCGGAACTTCTCGGCGGGGACGCCGGTGAGCGGGTCACCACCGGCGAACAGCGACGGTGCGAGCGCCCATCCGAGCACCAGCAGAGCTACCGCCGCCGAGAGGATCAGTCCGGCATTGCGCCGGAGTCCACGCAAGCTCGGCGCCGATCCGCGCACGCCGGGCAGTGCGATCCGGCGGGGTTTGTCGGCAACGTCAACCACGGACGAGCACCTCCTCCACGATGTCCTCGGCCTCCGTCGTCGCGTCACCGGAACGCGTGCCGCGCACGGTGATCCGCGGGTCGAGCAGCGGATACAGCAGGTCCACCGCCAGATTCACGACCACGAACACCAGCGCCGTCAGCAGCACGATGCCCTGCACCACCGGAATGTCCTGGGCCAGCACGGAGATCTGCGTGAGCCTGCCGACGCCGGTGCGCGCGAACACCGTCTCCACGACGACCGAACCGGCCAGCAGGTTGCCCACCAGCACCCCGGCGATGGTGAACGCGGGCACGCTGGCCAACCTGGCCACGTGCCTGCGTTGCACCCACCAGCGCGAAGCGCCTTTGGCCAGCGCCACTTCGGTGAACGGCTGCCGCCAGGTGGATTCCAGTCCTGCCGCGAGCACCTGGGCGATCACCGCGCCGATCGGGACGGCGAGCGTCAGCGCGGGCAGTACCGTGCCGCGCAGTCCCTGTCCGCCGAACGCGGGCGCGAGGCGCCACTGGAACGAGAACAGCTGGAGCAGCAGCAGTCCCGTCCAGAACGTCGGCACCGCGACGCCCAGTGGCGGAAGCGCGGCCAGCAGGTTACGCAGCCACGGTCTGCGCGCGTAAGTCGCGGCGAAGGCCAGCGCTACTCCGCCGATCGTGGCGAAAAGCAGGGCGAGCGAGGCCAATCCGAGTGTCGAGGGCACGGCGTCGCTGATCGCCTCGGTCACCGGTTGCCCGGTCGCGATGGAGAGTCCGAGATCGCCGCGGACCGCGTTTGCGAGCGCGGTCCAATACTGGTCCCACAGTGGACGATCCAGCCCGTATCGGGCTTGCAACTCCGCGATCGCGGCCTTGTCGACCGGTGTTCCCGCGGCGCCGCCGTCGGCCGCGATGGAGACCGGATCGGCGGGCAGCAGGTAGAGGACAACGAACGAGATGCTGAACGCCGCCCACAGCACCCAGATCGCTTGCAGGACGCGCAGCGCCAGATAGCGGGCCATCTCAGCGCCCACTCAGCCAGGTGTCGAAGAACTGCAACCGGGCCGACGCCTCGAACTTCAGATCCCTGGTGTTCGCGGCGGCGCCGATCGCCTGGGAGAGTTCGATGGTCGGAATCCACAGCCCGGCCTCTAGCACCTGCTCCTGGGCGGTGCGGATGAGCGCGGTGCGCGCGGCGGCGTCGGCCGTGCTGAGCTGGTCGCGGAGAGCGTCGTCCAGCGGCGGAATAGGTTCGCGGGCATTGAGATTGCGGCCGTCGATGCCGAACACCGCGCGCAGGATGTCGCCGTCGGCGCGGGTGGTGTTGTAGTAGGTGGCGTCGAAATCCTTGGCGTTCTGTCGTGCGGTGTACTCCGGCCCGGATACCAGGTCCAGCTTCAGTTCCACACCGACCTGTCGCAGCTGCTGCTGCACCAGCTCGAGGATGGCCTGGTTGCCCGCGAACGCCTGGCTGAACAGCACCGAGAAGGACAGGCGCTCACCGTTCTTCGCGCGGATACCGTCACCGCCGGGCGTCCAGCCCGCCTGATCGAGGATGTACTTCGCCTTGGCGGGGTCGTAGCCTACCCGCGCCGCGAAGTCCTGGTAGCCCGGCGTGGCGCTGGCCAGCGGACCGGAGGCGGGGTTGAACTGCGGGCCGAGCACGGTGTCCACCAGCTGCTTTCGATCGATGGCGGGCAGCAGCGCTTGGCGCACCGCGGGATCGCGTAGCGGACCGCGAGTCACGTTGGGCTGGAAGCCGAACGGCACGCCGGGATTGGCCGTGCTGAGCAGGCGCGCGCCAACGGCTTCCAGCTGCGGCACGTCCTGCGGTAACGCATCGCTGATCGCGTCGAGCTGACCGGAGACGAGACTGCCCGTGCGCACGCCGGATTCCGGCACCACCGTGAACTCGATGCGATCCAGGTAGGCCTCGCCCTGGTGCGCGAACACCGCGGAGCCCCAGCGGTATCCGGCGCGTTTGGCCAGCGTCGCCGACTGGTCCTGCCGCCAGCCCACGTAGGTGAACGGCCCGCTGCCGACGTTGTCGCCGAGGCAGCGCTGCTCGGCCGACTTCGCGGTTGTCGCGTCGGCGAGGATGCCGAGCTGCGCGGTCGACGAAGCCTGCAGGAATTGGGCGTTGGGCCGGCTGAACTCCACGCGCGCGGTGAGCCGGTCGACGGCGGTGGTGCCCACGTAATTGGTGAGGTAGCTCGCGCCCAGCGGCGCCTTCACCCCGCCCAGCCGCAGCACCGAATCGAAGGTGTTGCGTACCGATTCCGCGGTTAGCGGGGTGCCGTCGCTGAAGGTGACGCCGTCGGCGAGATGGAAGGTGAAGGTCTTCGCGTCGGGGCTGATCTCCCAGCTGCGCGCCAGCCAGGGTTTGATCTCGCCGGTCCGCGGATCCTGATCGGTCAGCGAATCGACGATTTGCCGTGCGACGTAGATGGTTTGGTTGGTGCCCGCCTGCGCCGGATCCGAGCAGGTCGGCGGCTGGGACAACCCGTAGCGCAGCGTGCCGCCCGGCCGTGGCGGACCCGCGTCGGTCTCAGGCGCGCTCGAATCGCCGCCGCAGGCGGCCAAGGCGCTCGTCGCGGCGAGGGCGCCGACCAGCGCGAGAATTCGATGGCGGGTTCGGATCACGGTGTCACTCCCATGAGTTCGCTCGGTGTGGTGCTCGCGGCCAACGGCCTGCTGGGGATTCGGCGGCGCGGTTCCGGCGCCACCTCGGCGGAATCGGAACGCGACCGCGCGATGCGCGGGTTACCGCCCCGGCCTGCGACCGGTGCGGTCTGGCGCTGGATCAGCGCGGACAGCCGGCCGGGGTTCGGCGGCGGGTCTCGGCGCGGCGTCGGGTTCGGCGGGCGCGGCCGCGTGGGCAGATCATTCGGTCCTCCATCGTTCCTGGCGGAAGCACCCGCACCCGGTGGTCGGGGGGTTGCTGCGACGTCGGCGAGCCAGGTCTCTCGGTCGCTCTGGATGGTGTTGCGGACCCCGGTCCGCACCGGGCGCGGCAGGGTCGAGCCGAATCATCATGCGGAGCAGGGCATGTGGTGGACAAGGTTAGGAATCAGGGTGAGCGCAGCCCTGGCGGCGGGCGCTGCGGCGGACGATCATTGCGCGGGTCGGCGGGTCGGCGGGTCGGCGGGTCGGCGGGTCGGCGGGTCGGCGGGTCGGTTCCTGCATCCAGCTGGCCGCTCGGGGTAGAACGCGTCCGCTCGTGATGGCGCTCTGAGATGCGGGTGCAAGCCGACGCGCCGAAAACTTGCCGATTGCCGAAACGGCTGCTGAGCGGGTTTGCCGGAGTACCGTGTCCTCACCGTGCCGACGATGAGGAGCACCGCTGTGACCCTGTTGCGCCGCTTCACCACTCTCACCGCCGCCGCGACCGGATCGGTCGCGCTGGCATTCGGCGTCTGCGCCCCCGCCGTGGCGGCGCCCGCCCCCGTCCCCGCCGCACCCTCGGCCGCCACCGAACTGGCGGGCAAACAGCAGGCCGCCGCACCCGGCGATCTGCTCGGCGCCTACCAGTCCACCGTGGAGGCGCTGCGCGGATTCGGGATGGACCCGTTCCTGTACCCGACCGCCGCGGCGTTCTGCGGCAACGGCAGCACCTTCGGTCTGGTGCCCGCCGTCGCGGGCGCCATGCCGGGACCGTGGCCCAAGACCACGGTGTCCATTCCCGGCCTGGATCTGACGGCCGTGAAATCCGGGCAGACCATGTTCACCTTCGTGCCCTACGGCGTCAGCCAGGACAGCCGCAATACGGCGGGTATGCAAGTGGCCTGGCTGAATGTCAGCAACGGTCGCAGCGGCATCACCAAAATGGGCCCGCTCGCCGACATCTTCCGCGCCATGATCCCCGCCGAGGTACCGGCGGACCTGCGCCCGCACGCCGAACGCGCCGTCCAGGAATTTTTCTTCGCCGCCCTCCCCGTCGGCGGCATCCGCGCCGTCCCCGTCGACACCGGCAAGGGCACCGTTCTCGCCGCCGTCTTCGGCACCGTCGAGAACGGCAACCAGTCCTGCTTCTTCCTCCCGACCATCGGCATCACCTCGGTCCCGTAAAACCCCACGAGTACGGCCACCGGCTCGGTCCTTGGACCGGGCCGGTTTCGTCCGTTGCCCGAATAGGGATGCGGTGCAGGCGCATTCGAGCACTGTTCACCGGCAGGACGTTCGAATGGGTGCAGGTCCGGCTTCCACACACCGCACCCGCCCCGTCCCGGGTGCCGAAAATCGACGGTAGTCATATGGCGGTTGCGTCGTCGCTGACAGCGACCATTCGACTACCGTCGAATCCGTTTCTCTATCGACGGGAGAGAAATGGTGATTGCGGGGTTGACGGTGCGGTGCACAATACGCCCGATCAGTCCATGGCGGGCAGTTCGCGACCCTTCCAGCGCAGTGCCCCACGGCTTTTCGCGCGGTGGGAGCGGAGGACCAGGCGCTGGTAGGCGGCGATCGAAAGCGGGTGCGCCAGTGCCGCGACCGCGTCGGCGCGGCGGAGGGGGCCGCCGGATTCGAGGGAGCGGGCGAGGAGGCGGCCGGTGACGGCGGCGGCGTAGCCGAGCGCGCCGGTTCGGCGGTTCGCTCCGCTGCCGAACAGGACGGCCAGCGGGGGGAGCCAATAGCCGAGTGCCAGCACGGTTCCCACGGCGGCGGCCGCCGGACGTGAGCCTCCGTAGGCGGACCAGAGCCAGCGCGTGTACCCGGCTTCGATCTCCGCAGCGTCGCGGTACATGCGGGTGCGGGCGAGTCGTCCGGCGGCGACGAGGTGGGTGGTGTGTCCGGCGCGACGCAGGGCACGGGCGATGTCGAGGTCCTCGGTGGGGCTGTCCGCTACCGAGGCGTGCCCGCCGATGGCGCGGTAGGCGGCGGTGTCGAAGGCGAGGAACTGGCCGCAGGCGACCGCCGTAGACAGGCGGTGGCCGCGGTTGCCAAGCACGATGGGCAGCGTCGACGCCCACGACCAGCAGAGCAGCGGCTGCACCAGCGCCTCGGCGAAGGTCTCGGCCACCTGCGTCGGCCACGGCGAGACCAAGGCCGCGCCCCGATCGCGCACCGCGCGCGCCGCCGCGGCGATGGCCCGCGGGGCCAGGCGCACATCGGCGTCCAGGAAGACGACGATCGGCGTCTCGACGAGTTCGGCGAGGCGCGCGCACGCGGCGGCTTTGCCGGTCCAGCCCGGCGGCGGCTCGAACGCCGAGCGAACGACCTCGAAGCGGGGATCATCCGCGATCGCCTCCCGCGCGGCCGCCGCGGTGCCATCGGTCGAACCGTCGTCGAGAATCAGCACCCGCAGCGCGGACACGCCGGTCTGCGCGCGCAGATCGGCGATCAACGCGGGGAGCCGCTCCGCTTCGTCACGAGCCGGTACACACACGGTAACCGCTTCGGCCACTTCGACATTCGCGTCCAGATGCGGCATAGAGAGCCGATTGATCAGTGCGACACCGCAACCCAGGAGTGCGACGGCCGTGCCGATCCGCACGGACACGGCGGAACCGCGGGCGAGACTGCCCCACGCGCGGTGGGGCTCGCCGACCCGATCGGCCAGTGCGACATCTCGGCTCACGAGCGTGACAGCCGCGCCGATTCGCACCGGCGAGGCGACGCCGCGGGATCATCCATCGCCGAGGGTGGATGTCCGCCCAGCACCCTCGGAGCACCGGCGAGCCCTCGTGGCACTGTTACCCCCCCGCCCCATGGGAATCCGCGGCTCGCTCTACTGTCGGCGCTCATCCGCTCGGGCGATGGGCCACCAGCGCGAGCGACGGGTACGCGCGGTCGGAACGGCCCGCGGGTGACCGAGGGCCGGATCAACGGAACTGCTTGACCGTCCGCCACCAACGCCGCCAGGAGAACTGGTGCTCGGGGACTTCCGGCGCGGCGGGGTTGCGATCCATGTACGCCATGGCGGCGACGATGGCGGCGACCGCGAGGGTGATGCCGCCGACGATGCCCGCCCAGCCCGCGAAGGAGCGGGTGTTCGGGTCGGCGTAGTGGACCTCGGCGAGCACCCTGGACACCTCGCCGGGCGGCAGCTTCCAGGAGACGGTGGAATCGCCCTCGCGGTTGCCGTTGGTCTTGGCCACCCTGGCCGGGAACGCGATGGTGAACTGCACGTCGGAGCCGTGCGGCGGCACCGACTTCAGGTCGACTCGCCCCTCCAGGCTGACCAGATCGCCGGTGCGCTTGAAGTTCAGCTGGAACATCCCCTGCGTCTGCTCGGACAGCGTGCTGAGCTGCTGCACCTCACCGAAGGAAAGATCCTCGAAGAACACCTTGCTGCCCAGGTAACCGTCCTGGTTGTAGGGCTCCACCCGCACCTTCGCCGCCAGCGTTTCGGGCGCCTTCAGCTGCGGACCCTTGTCGTCGGGACTCGCGGGCACCACCGCCGCGATGACCCGCCCGGACACCCGATCGTTGGACGAAACGCCCATCGACACCTGCACCCGCAGGCACCCCGCCAGCACCGGCGCGAACAGCACGGCGAGCAGCACGCCCGCGACTACCCGCACCCTGGTACGTGGTGCGCGCGGCGACGGTCGGACCGGGACATCGGGCATCGTGGTGGCGGGACTCGGTTGCACGGCTCACATCGTGCCAGGCCGAACGTCCGAATCGCCACGCGGCGGGCGCGACACGACGACACACCCCGCCCCGCCTTGCCTTATATACCGTGGTCCCTTCACCCGATGTCGCACGCGCACATCATCGAGCGCACCCCGCCACTCGATGCCGGACCCGATCCCAGCCGCCCGCAACGCCTCACCCATCGATGCGCCGACGCCGCCGGAACACTGGCGCTTTCTCCAGAACAGACGAGCACACTCCACGCCGCGTCGGGTCGCCTCGAAACCGAGCAACAAATCATCGCGGCGGACGTGACACGCCGACACCCTGCCGTATTTATCGTGGCCCCCGGCTCGATGTCGCACGCGCGTTATCGAGCCCCGCGGCCGATCGAGTCGAACTCGATGCCAGCCGCCCGCACCGCCTCGCCCTGCGCGCCGGGCGACTCGCCGATTCCGCTGGATCGCCCGCGGCTTCTTCAGAAAGACCGCGCGCCCTCCACGCCCATCGCGCTCGACCGCCCCCGATCGCCTCGTGAACCGAGCAGCTCATGGCGGCGATCGCACGGGTCACCCCGCGAGCCGTTCCGGAGCGTTGTCGCGCCGAGCGCGCGCAGCGGCGTCAACCGGCGGGGCGCCGAGGGCGAGGCAGCGGTGGGTGAAGTGCGCGCGGCGTCCGGCGCTTCGGCGAAGCCGTGGGCAAAAGTGCACCCGGCTGCCTCGACCGGTGCGGGGCATCTCTGGCGGCGGGTTGGCGGGCGAGGGCCCGCAGTGGGGTCGAACCGGTGTGGGGCGCTTCGGCGGAGCAGCGCCGGGACGGGTCACCCCGCGCGCCGTTCCGGAGCCTTGTCGCGCCGAGTGCGCGGCGGCGTCAACCGGCGGGGCGCCTAGGGCGGAGGGCAGCGGTGGGTGTAGTGCGCTCGGCGTCATCGACCGGCGTGCGGCGCTTCGCGGAGTGGTGGTGGGCGCAGTGCGCGCAATGGTGTCGACCGGAGCGAGCTCCTGTGGCGGAGCGGCGGCGGGCCGAGGGCGCACAGCCGCGTCAATCGGCGGGGCGCACCTCGGCGGAGCGGTGTCGCGCCAAGTGGATCAGCAGGGGTACGCCGAGTGGCGCCATCCCGACCGCCCCGTACAAGGCCGAGTAGGGGAGATCGAGGAAGGCGGCGTGGGCGAGGGTGGAGCCGAGCCAGGTCCAGAGGAAGACCGCGATGGGCACCGCAAACGAGGCGCCGGAGCGGGGTTGGGTGGGGCTGGGCGCGGCGCGGTCCCAGACCGCGAGCAGCAGCGCCATCAGCAGGCCGACGCAGAACCAGCCGAGGTAGTTGGTGAGCGGGATGTGGTCCAGTCCGGGCAACCCGGAATCGGTGTCGCACCAAGTCCATTGACCGTCGGCGACCATCTGCGGATCGAGGAAGAGGTCCCACCCCACCGCACCGATCGTGGTGAGAACGACTCTCCCCGCGGTCCCGCGGGTGACGATCCCGGCCACGATCCACACCGGATACATCCCGCCCGTCCAGGCCAGTGGCACCAGCAGTGGCACGCCCGCGAGCGACGGCCCGATCCGATCCTGCGCGTACTCGTAGCAGCCGAACGGGATTCCGGTCGCCACCCCGAGCATCTCGGCGAGCAGACCGACCCCCGAGACGATCACCAGAAACCCCAGCGCGTACCGAGTTCCCCGGGTGGCGGCGGCATGCGCGAGGGCCGTGCCCGCGGAGAGCAGCACGACCACAACGGTGATCCGGTCCCGCGCCGCACCCTCGGTGAGCGGATAGCAGATCTGGGCGAGCACGAGCAAGACCGCGAGCGACACAGGCACCGGGTGCCGCACCGACCGCAGGCTCGCGCGCCCCGGCATACGCATCACCGGGTCCGTCATCGCTTGCGCGGGAAGGGAAATCGCCTGCGCCGGGCGTCGCGCAGGGCGAGCCGCGCCGCCGTCCGTCCGCTGGCGCCGGAGACGCCACCGCCGGGATGGGTGGACGCCCCCGTCAGATACAGTCCGGGCGCACCTGGCACCCGCTGACCCGAGAGTTCAGGCAGCGGCCGCCACAACATCATCTGATCCAGCGACATCTCCACGTGCATCACATTGCCGCCGCGCAGCCCCATCTCCTGCTCCAGGTCGACCGGCGTCTGCACGAACCGCTCGCGCACAGTCGAGGCGAAACCCGGTGCGTACGAGTCGACCTCGGCGATGATCCGATCGCCCTCGCGATCCGCGTGCGCGGCCCAGTCGCTGCCGTCGGCCAGCCGATAGGGATGCCACTGCGCCCACAGCGAGAGCTGGTGTTCGCCCGGCGGCGCGATGCTCGGGTCGAGCGCGCTGAAACTCATCGCGAGCACCACCGGCCGCGGCGGCAGGTCGCCCGCCAGCGCCGCACCGTGCGCGCGCCGCAGCTGTGCGCGATCCGAGACGAGAAATTGCAGGCCGCGCGCGGATTCCGCGGTGGCGGCACCCGGGTACTCGGGCAGCGCGGTCGTCGCCACCCGCACCACCATGCCGATGCCGGGCCCGACCCGGATGCGGCGCTGCCAGTCGTCCAGCGTCGCGCCGTCGAATCCGCCGGCGCGCAGCAGGTCCAGTGTGGTGAGGACGTGCGCGCCCGCGATCACCGCGTCGGCGCGCAGCTCCCGCCCGGACGCCGTACGCACCACCCAGCCCTCGCCGACGCGCCCGATCGAGGTGACCGCGTCACCCGCCGCCACCGCCGCACCGTCGGCGCGCAGCCGCGCGACCAGCGCCGCGCTCAACGCGCCACTGCCGCCGACCGCCCGACCCGGCGGTAGCGTGTGCATCAGCGCAGCGAAGCCGACCATCGGCGCCGTGCCGGGTTCCGACATCGGCGGACCGGACTGCGCACCGAACCAGGCCAGCGACGCCTTGAGCCGTTCGTCGCGAAACAAGCTGTCCAGCAACGCGTCCCCGGACTGCAAGAACTCCCTGGACAGCGCGCTGCCGCCCGCCTTCGCGTCAAGCCCCCAGAACGAGCGAAGCAGATGACCGGGCCCCGGCGCGCCGCCGAACGCGCGCATCACCCGCGCGCTGCGCGGACCCCACACCGCGACGAACCGCCGGTATGCCTCGGCGTCGGCCGTCCCGCACGCCGCGGCGATGGACGCGCACGTCGCGTCGACGTCGCGGTGGAAGACGATCGGCGGCCTGCCCTCGGCATCGGCAGGGGTGAATCCCCAAGGATCGCAATCGATATAACGCAGTCCGAAGCGCTCCAGCTCGAGCTCCTCGACGATCCCCGTGTGCCGGATCATGATGTGCGCCGACGAGCCGCGGTCCACCAGGTGCCCGGGGAAACGCTCGACCGTGGACACCGCGCCGCCGACCACCTCGTCGCGCTCCAGCACCTCGACCCGGTGCCCCTCGCGCGCCAGATAACAGGCCGCCACCAGGGCGTTGTGGCCGGAACCGACGACCACCACGTTCACAGCGGCAGCCGCCTGCCCAGGATCGCGAAGGGCCGGTTGTCGCCCGCGAACACGAAATGCCGGATGACGTCGGCGAATCCCTCCCTGCGATAGAGCCGCCACGCGCGGTTCTCCTCGCCAGCCACCTCCGGCGTGGACAGCAGCACCGCGCTCTCCGTCCGGTCCTGCAGCAGCCTGCGCAGCAGGGTGGCGCCGATGCCGCGGCCCTGCGCGCTCGGGTGCACGTGCAACTCGGTCAGCTCGAAATAGTCCGAAAGCAGTTCGCGCGCAGAGTTTTCCGGCCAGCCGGAGCGGCGCATACCGCTGTGCACCTGCTGGTGCCACCACTGGTGCGGCGCGCCGCGGTAGCCGTAGGCGATGGCGACGATGGGCGACGTGCGCAGGTCGACGCGGCCGTCGTCGCCGGGAAGCAGCGCGGCGACCGCCTGCCAGCCCGCGCGGGTGGTGTGCTCGGTCCACATCGGCGCGCGATGGTTCTCGGTGCCGCGCGGATAGTCCATCGCGGCGACATAGACCGCCAGCGCGTCGTGCAGCCGGTAACGCAGGTCCGCGACCGAGAGGTCGACGACGACGGGTGCGGGTGCGGGTGAGTGATGTGGCTTGACGGCTGTCATGGCTCTCGTCGGACCGCGCGGACGCGGAAAGTTGTCGGTGGGCGTCTCTATATTCAAGCTCAATTCAAACGTTCGAATACCTGTTCGGTCCGCGCGGTGCACGGGGACCGGAGGTGTGCGAGTGCGGAGGGACGAGCCGATGAGTCGGATCGAGCAGCCGGGCCAGCCCGGCAAGGCGGGGAAACTGCTGAAGAAGGCCGACGGACTGCTGATGCAGGCGGCGGGGGAGACCGATCCGCGGGAACGCTTCCGTACCGCGTACCTCGCCGCGCTGCGCGGCGCGGGTGCGGTGCTCGCGTTCACCGGCGCCGACGCCGCGCCGCGGGCCCGCTCGCGCAACGCATGGGTGCTGTTGCAGCGCGCCGCGCCCGAGTTCGTCATGTGGGCCGACTACTTCAGCGCGCGCTCGGAGCTGCGCGCCGCGCTGGAGGCCGGATTGGACCGCGAAGTGGACGAACGGCAGGCCGACGAGTTCTCTTCGCGGGTGGGGGCATTCCTGCACGACGTGGAAGATCTGCTGAAGTCGGCCGCGCGGTTGCGGCCCGCGCCGGGATGGAGCGGAGGCATGACCGCTTAGTTATCACCGAGAAGGTGGTACGGCCCTGATCGAACTCGTATCATTGGTGACAGATAGCCGCCAAGGTCGGCTATCTGTCGCCTACCCGGAGGCGACAAGCCACGTCCTAGTGCCGGGGGAGGTACCGTGCCACTCTCCGAGCACGAGCAGCGCATGCTCGAACAGATCGAGAGCGCGCTCTATGCTGAGGATCCGAAGTTCGCCTCGTCCGTCCGCGGCGGACGCCTTCGCTCGACCTCGAGTCGTCGCAGACTCCAGGCCGCGGCCTTGTTCGTCCTCGGTCTGTTTCTACTGGTCGCCGGTATCGCCGCTCCGGTGAAGCCCGGTGGCTTTCCGATCATCAGCCTGATCGGATTCATCGTCATGTTCGGCGCCGGCGTGCTGCTGCTGCTCGGCAACTCCAAGGGCGCCGCCCGTGGCGCGCGTTCCGGCGAGGCGCCTTCCAGCGGGCCGGGCGGTGGCGGATCGAGCGGACCTGGGCGTCAGCGCAAGTCCGGTGGTTTCTCCGAACGCATGGAGGATCGCTTCCGGAGACGGTTCGAGCAGGAGTAGCTCGGCTGTAACCCGACATCTTCATCGCGACAGGCGACGCCGCACCACACGATGGTGCGGCGTCGCCTGCTCGCGTTTCGGCCACTCTCCGCGAACCGCTCCCGCGGGGTAGTGGATAGGCGCACCTCCACCTTCGCTCCGGTTGCGCGCGGTATCCGGAGGACTTCGTCCGACGGCCTCCCGAGGCGGTTCCCACTTCTCCCCACGACGTTCTCCACCTTCCCCCAGAACCACCCCGGATCGGCTGAAGGACCTTGCCTACCAGGGCGGTTTGCTGGATGTTTCCGGGCTGTCTCAGGCCGACGCCCGCGTGTCGGCACAACATGCAAAAAGTTCCCCACCCCGGTGATAGCTGGGATGACCTGCGAAATCGTCTCGGCGGGGAGCCAGATCACCTCCACTTTCGATTGAAAGTGGGGGAAAGTGGGGTAATGTGGAGCGCGCACTACAGGAGAGGCCATCCAGAGAGGTGATCCAGTAGGGAGGTATCGAGATGTTTCTCGGTACCTACACACCTCGGCTGGATGACAAAGGGCGACTCACGTTGCCTGCGAAGTTTCGAGACGATCTGGCGGGAGGGTTGATGGTCACGAAGGGTCAGGACCACAGCCTTGCCGTGTACCCCAAGGAAGAGTTCACCGCGCTCGCTCGCCGAGCCGCGGCCGCGTCTCGCAGCAACCCGCAGGCCCGCGCGTTCGTCAGGGCACTCGCGGCCGGAACCGATGAACAGCGTCCGGACGCGCAGGGCCGCATCACGTTGTCGGCGGATCATCGGCGCTACGCGAACCTGGACCGGGATTGCGTGGTGATCGGCTCGGTCGACTTCCTCGAGATTTGGGACAAGCAGGCGTGGGAGTCCTACCTCGCCGAGCACGAGGAGGATTACGCGCAAGCGAGAGACGAGTCGCTGGGCGGAATCTTCTAGCCCGAGCGAACGAGTGCCGCGCGGCCTCTGCCCGGACGCGGACCCTGGCGTACTTCCCCGACGCCAGGTGCCGTTGTTCGGTCAGAGACCACGGGGCATTCGTTCTCGACAGCAGCTTCTTAATCAAAAGCACTGTGGAACAAGGCGACCCGTGTGCGATGGTCGAACGTTCGGCCACCGGCGCTCGCCATCCGGTGCACAGCGACGACGCGAGGCAGGATCCGGGAGGTCTGGGTGAACCGTGAACAGGACGGCCCCCGGCATGTTCCGGTTCTCCTGGGCCGAGCCGATGAACTGCTCGGTCCCGCGCTCACCGAACCCGGCGCCGTCTACGTCGACGCCACCCTTGGTCTCGGCGGTCACGCCGAACATTTCCTGCGCACCTATCCCGGGCTACGACTGGTCGGGCTGGACAGAGACACGAACGCGTTGCGCTTGGCCGAGGACCGGCTGCGCCCGTTCGCGGACCGAATCACTTTGGTGCACACCACCTATGACGGCATCGCCGACGCGCTGACCCAGGCCGGACTCGATCCGCTCGGTTCGGTGAGCGGCATCCTGATGGACCTCGGCGTCTCCTCGATGCAGCTGGACGAGGCCGAGCGCGGCTTCGCCTACTCCGTCGACGCGCCGCTGGACATGCGGATGGATCCGACGAAGGGCATCACCGCCGCCGACGTGCTCAACACCTACAGCCACGGCGATCTCGCCAGGGTGCTGAAGACCTACGGCGAGGAGCGTTTCGCGGGCAAGATCGCCTCGGAGGTGGTGCGCCGCCGCCAGCAGCGGCCGTTCACCACGAGCGCCGAGCTCGTCGAACTGCTCTACGCGACCATCCCGGCCGCGGCGAGGCGGACCGGCGGCCATCCCGCCAAGCGCACCTTCCAGGCGCTGCGGGTGGAGGTGAACGGCGAGCTCGACTCGCTACGCGCCGCGCTACCTGCCGCGCTGGACGCGCTCCGGCTCGGCGGGCGGATCGTGATCATGTCCTACCAGTCGCTGGAGGACAAGCTCGTCAAGCAGGAGCTGGCGCCGCGGATCGTCTCACGCACGCCGGTGGACCTGCCGGTCGAATTGCCCGGCATGGGACCGGAATTCCGGATGCTCACCCGCGGCGCCGAGAAGGCGACCGAGCGGGAGATAGACGAGAACCCGCGGGCCGCGCCCGTGCGCATGCGGGCGGCCGAACGGATTCAGGAAAGGGGATGAACGTGACGACATCGAGCCCGAGCTCGGCCGCCGTCGCGCTCATCGGACGTCGGTTCGCGACCGGAGGCGCCCCGCGCGCGCCGATCGTCGCGGGCCGCACGACGTCGACGGGGTGGGGGTGTTCTTGCGGAACAGAGGAGGCGACGACACCATGAGTATCCGGACGCGCACGGTCGAGTCGCCGGGCCGGGTCGCCCGTCGAGTGCAGGCCGCCGAGCGGGTCAAATCCGGTGCGGCGCAACGCGCTTACGCCAAGCGCAAGATGCGTGCCGAGCAGCGCGCCGACGCGGGGCCGCGGCTGCCGACCCGCAGGTCGGTGATGGCCGCGCGGATACCGTTCGTCGCGGCGATCATCGCGATGCTCGGCTGCGGTCTCGCGCTCACCCTGCTGCTCACCACCAGGGCGGCCGAGGACAGCTACCAACTCAGCGACGCAAGGGAGCTCAACAGGAAGCTCTCCGAGGAGCGCGCCGCCCTGCAGCGCGAGGTCGAGGCCGCCGACTCCGCGCCCGAACTCGCCGCCCGCGCCCGCGAACTCGGCATGATCCCGGCGAAGGATCCGGCCAGGCTGGTGATCGGCCCGGATGGCACGGTGACGGTGATCGGCAAGGAGACCCCGGCGCAGGGCGCGCCCGCGCCGCCGTTGAACGTCACGCCGTCCGCGCGCCCGTCCGCCCAGCCAGGCCACGCGCAGGCGCAGGGTGAGCGCGTCGTGCCGGTGTCGACCACGCCGGCCAGGCCGAGCGCCGCGCAGGCCAACGGCAACACCCCGAGCCCGACACCCGCCGCGCCACCGGTTCCCGGGGCGGTCGGGGGTCAGCCGTCGCCGCTACCGCCGCCGCCCGCAGAGGTGCCGCAGCCCGCTGCGCAGAATCCGGCAGCGGCACAAGACCAGGCAGCGCCGCAGCCCGCGGCCCAGGATCCCGCCCTGGCACCGGATCCCGCCGTGTCGCAGCCGGTGGCGCAAGCCCCGGCCGACCAGTCCGCACCGCCCGGCGCACAGGTCGCGCCGCAAGATCAGCCGGGAGGCACTCGATGACCCAGACCAGACCCGCGCCGCGCAAGCGGCGCGGGTCGGTGGCATCGAGGCCGTCGAGATCCCGCGCCGCCGCCGATCGACCCGTGCGGCTTCGGCTGGGGGTCGGCCGGATCGTCATGCTGGTCGCGCTGGCCGTCGTCGCGCTCCAATTGCTCTGGATCCAGAGCATTTCCGCCCCCGGCCTCTCGGCGCAGGCGGCCAGCCAGCGCACCGTACGACTGACCGACCAGGCCACCCGCGGCCCGATCACCGACCGCAACGGCAAGTCGCTCGCCTTCACCACCGCCGCGGTGGAACTGCACTTCCAACCGGTGCGGGTGCGCAAGGATCTGGAGGACGCGAAGGCCAAGAGCGACAAGGCGCCCGACCCGGACGAGCGTCTGCAAGCCATCGCCAAGACGATCCACGAGAAGCTCGGCAAGAACGCGCCGTCGGAATCGGCGTTGCTCGACAAGCTGCGCAGTGACGAGACGTTCGTCTATCTCGCCCGCAATGTCGATCCGCGGGTCGCGACGGACATCACCGTGCAGTTCCCTGAGGTGGGCGCGGACTCGCAGCCGCGGCGCGAATACCCGGGCGGATCGCTTGCCGCCAACATCCTCGGCGCCACCGGGTGGGACGGGCACGGCCTGATCGGCCTGGAATCCTCGCTGGACTCGGTGCTCGCGGGCACCGACGGCTCGCACACCTACGACCGAGGGTCGGACGGCGCCGTCATTCCCGGCAGCTGGCGCGACAAGCAGCCCGCTGTCAACGGCAACGGGGTCGAACTCACCCTCGACTCCGACCTGCAGTACTACGTGCAGCAGCAGGTGCAGCAGGCCAGGGAGATGTCCGGCGCGCAGGGCGCCTCGGCGGTGGTCCTCGACGCCAAGACGGGCCAAGTGCTCGCCATGGCCAACGACAACACCTTCAATCCCACGCTGGGCCCGCAGAACTGGAGCTCGGCCAAGACGAGCAACCCGTCGGTGAGCGACCCGTTCGAACCCGGCTCGGTGAACAAGATCGTCACGGCGGCCGCGGCCATCGAGTACGGGCTGACCCATCCCGACGAGGTCCACCAGGTCCCCGGCTCGATCCGGATGGCGGGCGTCACCGTCGGCGACGCCTGGGGCCACGGCGTCGCGCCGTACACGACCACCGGCATCTTCGCGAAGTCGTCCAACGTCGGCACCCTGATGCTGGCCCAGCGCGTGGGCGAGGACCGCTACGCGGACATGCTGTATCGGTTCGGTCTCGGCCAGCGCACCGGCGTCGGCCTGCCGGGCGAGACCGGGGGCCAGGTGCCGTCGCGGGATCAGTGGTCCGGCGGCACCTTCGCCAATCTGCCCATCGGACAGGGCCTTTCGATGTCCACGCTGCAGATGACGGGAATGTACCAGGCCATCGCGAACGATGGTATGCGCATCCCGCCGCGCATCGTGAAGGCCAAGATCGCGCCGGACGGCGCTCGCACCGAGGAGCCGCAGCCGGAGGGCGTGCGGGTGGTGAGCCCGCAGACCGCGCAGACGCTGCGGCACATGTTCCAGGCCGTGGTGCAGCGCGATCCGATGAACGCCGACCAGAACGGCACCGGGTGGCCCGCCGCGATCGAGGGCTACCGGATCGCGGGCAAGACCGGCACCGCGCAGAAGATCGATCCCGGCTGCAAGTGCTACTCGAGCTCCAGCTACTGGATCACCTTCGCGGGCATGGCCCCCGCCGACAACCCGCGGTACGTGATCGGCATGATGCTGGACAACCCCGTGCGCAGCTCCGACGGCAGCGGCGGTCAGTCCGCGGCGCCGCTGTTCCACAACATCGCGTCGTGGGCGCTGCAGCGCGACCGGATCCCGCCGTCGACCGCGCCGGCGGAGAAGTTCGTCCTGCAGGCCGGTGTGTGATTCCGGCTTTGTCGAACGTGGTATTTCCCTGTCCCGGCGCGCGCTCGGCGCGGCAACACCGAGGCGCGTTGTTCACCGATGAGTCCGCGTCGGTAACCTGACTCGTCACCAGAGATCCGTGCCGTCTACAGATGCCCTGTCAGAGAGGAGCGAGGTGCCCGCGCAGTCCAGCCAGCCCGTGCTGCGGCCGGTCGACCCGCCGTCGACACCGCTGACCACCGTGCTGGAGCTGACCGGCGCCCGCCCGTCGGCGACGGTCCCCGGCGATCTCGTCGTCACCGGGATCGAGCAGCGTTCGAACGCGGTACAACCCGGCGATCTGTTCGCCGCGCTGCCCGGCTCGCAGTCGCACGGCGCGCGCTTCGCCGCCGACGCCGTCGCGCGCGGCGCGGTGGCCGTGTTCACCGACGCCGAGGGCGCCGCACTGGCCGGGGAACTCGGCGTTCCCCTGCTGGTGCGCGAACGCCCGCGCGAGGTGCTCGGCGAACTCTCCGCGGCCCTGTACGGGAACCCCTCCGAGCGCCTGCGCATCGTCGGCATCACCGGCACCTCCGGCAAGACCACCACCTCGTATCTGGTGGAGGCGGGCTTGGCGGCGGGCGGCCTGTCCACGGCGCTGATCGGCACCATCGAGACCAGGATCGGCGGCCGCCGGGTGCCGAGCGCGCTGACCACCCCCGAGGCGCCGCAGCTGCACGCGATGTTCGCGCTGATGGTCGAGCAGGGCGTCGACGCCGTGGTGATGGAGGTGTCCAGCCACGCGCTGGCGCTCGGCCGGGTCGACGGCGTGCGCTTCACGGTGGGCGCGTTCACCAATCTCTCCCAGGATCACCTCGATTTCCACGCCGATTTCGAGGACTACTTCGGCGCCAAGCGCAGGTTGTTCGAGCCGGGCTCGGCCGTCGCCGCGCGCACCTCGGTGATCTGCGTCGACGACGAGTGGGGCCGCAGGCTGGCCGCGAGCCTGCCCGCGCCGACCACGGTCGCGACCACCGGACCCGCGGATTGGCACGTGGCGGGCGCGGTCGCCGCGCACGGCCCGGAGCAGCGCTTCACCGCCGCCGGTCCGGACGCGAATGTCGATGTGCGCCTTCGTCTTCCCGGCCGCTACAACGTCGCCAACGCGCTGCTCGCGGTGGCCGTGTGCGCCGCTGCGGGTGTCGATCCCGCCGCCGCGGCGCCCGCGCTGGCCACTGTCGACGTGCCGGGCCGGATGCAGCGCGTCGAGCGGGGACAGGACTTCCTCGCCGTGGTGGACTACGCGCACAAGCCCGCGGCGCTGGAGTCGGTGATCGCGACCCTGCGCGTGCACCTTGCCGCCGACAATCCGGCCGCGCCCGGTCGCCTTGCCGTGGTGTTCGGCGCGGGCGGCGACCGCGACGCGGGCAAGCGACCGCTGATGGGCGAGGTCGCGGCCAGGGGCGCCGACTTGGTCGTCATCACCGACGACAACCCGCGCTCGGAGGATCCCGCCTCGATCCGGGCCGCGATCGGCGCGGGCGCGCTGGCCGTGCCCGCCGACGAGCGCGGCGAGGTGCGTGAGATCGGCGACCGCGCCGCGGCCATCGCCGCCGCGGTGGACTGGGCACGGCCCGGCGACGCCGTGCTGATCGCGGGCAAGGGCCACGAGACGGGCCAGGAGATCCGCGGCGTGAAACACCCTTTCGACGATCGCGATGTCGTGGCGGACGCCTTGTCGCGCAGGGTGGCCGCGGAGGCGCGGGCATGAACTTTCAGGCGGCACAGCATGTTCAGCGAGCACAGCGAAGTCCGCACGGGACGGACGCGGAGGACTTGACGGTTTCATGATCGAGATGACACTGCGGGAGATCGCGGAGGTCGTCGGCGGCACGCTGCACGACGTACCCGACCCGGAGGTGCGAGTCACCGGTTCGGTCGAATTCGATTCGCGCCGAATCGGTTCCGGTGATCTCTTCCTCGCCCTGCCGGGCGAGCGAGTCGACGGACACGAGTACGCGGCGGCCGCGGTGGACGCGGGCGCGGTGGCGGTGCTCGCCGCGCGCCCGGTCGGCGTGCCCGCCATCGTGGTGACCCCGAGCCCTGGCACGGTGCCCGCGACTTCCGTTGCGCTGATCCATGATTCGGATGGCTCCGGCGCCGCGGTGCTGGCCGCGCTCGCCGCACTGGCGCGCGCCAGCGTCGAACGGCTCACCGCCGAGGGCACCCTCACCGTCGTCGGGGTCACCGGTTCCTCGGGCAAGACCTCCACCAAGGATCTGCTTGCCGCGGTGCTCGCGCCGCTTGGCCCTGTCGTCGCGCCGCCTGGTTCGTTCAACAACGAGCTCGGCCACCCCTGGACCGCGCTGCGCGCCGACGAGAAGACACGCTTCCTGGTGCTGGAGCTCTCCGCGCGCGGACCTGGCCACATCGCCGCGCTCGCGAAGGTGGCGCCGCCGAGCATTGGCGTGGTGCTCAATGTCGGCACCGCGCACCTCGGCGAGTTCGGCAGTCGCGAGGCCATCGCGCAGACCAAGGGCGAACTCGTCGAGGCGCTCCCGGAGACCGGTCTCGCCGTGCTCAACGCCGACGACCAGCAGGTCGCCGCGATGGCGAGTCGGACGAAGGCCAAGGTGGTCCGGGTCGGCCAGGCCGCGAACGCCGACATCAGGGCCACCGACGTGCGCCTCGATTCCGAGGCCCGCGCCGGGTTCACGCTGCACACCCCGGCGGGCAGCACGCCGATCCAGCTCGCCGTGCACGGCGAGCATCAGGTCGGCAACGCGCTGTCCGCCGTCGCGGTCGCGCTGGCCTGCGGAGCCGACCTGGACACCATCGCGCAGGCGCTGTCCGGCGCCCAGCGGGTGTCGGAGCGCCGGATGGACGTGCGCACCACCGACGACGGCGTCACCGTCGTCAACGACTCCTACAACGCCAACCCCGACTCGGTGCGCGCCGCGCTCAAGGCGCTGGTGACGATGTCGCGCGCGGGCGACAAGCCGCGACGCAGCTGGGCCGTGCTCGGTGAAATGGCCGAACTGGGTGAGGAGTCGGTGCTCGAACACGACGGCATCGGCAGGCTCGCGGTGCGCCTCGACGTGGACCGTCTCGTCGTCGTAGGCACCGGAAGGCCCTCCCGCGCGATGCACCAGGGAGCGGTGATGGAAGGCTCATGGGGCGAGGAGTCGGTCCTCGTGCCCGATATCGGCGCGGCCATCGCGCTGCTCGACGACGAGGTCGAAGCGGGCGATGTGGTGCTGGTCAAGGCGTCCAAGTCGGTCGGCCTCTGGGCGGTCGCCGAACACTTGACCGGCGCGGAACGTGCCACGGGGCGCGGGGGCAGTAGCGCGGAGGCAGGGCAGTGAGCGAGCGGAGCGAGCGAACAATGGGCACAGCGGCCGTCGGGTGTACGGCGACGCCGAGGATCGGTCGTGCGACGGAGCTGAGCGTCAGCGAGGCGTGGTCGTGAGGGAGCGTAGCGAGCGAACCATGGGCACAGCGGCCTTCGGTCGAACGACTGCGCCGAGCGTCAGCGAGGCGTGGTCGTGAGACAGATTCTCTTCGCGGCGGCTATCGCGCTGGCGGTGTCGATCCTGCTGACTCCGCTGCTGATCAAGTTCTTCGCCAAGCAGGGCTTCGGCCAGGAGATTCGGGTCGACGGCCCGGCCAGCCACCAGGCCAAGCGCGGCACGCCCACCATGGGTGGCGTCGCCATCCTGATCGGTATGTGGGCCGGTTACCTCGGCTCGCACCTGATCGGCATCGGCTACGACGCCGAGGGACCGACCGCGTCGGGCATGCTCGTCCTCGGACTGGCCACCGCGCTCGGCGCCGTCGGCTTCACCGACGACTTCATCAAGCTGCGCAAGCAGCGCAACCTCGGCCTCACCGCGGCGGGCAAGTACATCGGCCAGATCACCTCGGCCGTCATCTTCGGTGTGCTCGCGCTCCAGTTCCGCGGCGAGAACGGTCTGACGCCCGCGAGCCGCCACCTGTCCTACGTGCGCGACATCAACACGGTGTCGGCCGGGGTGATCATCTTCCTGGCGTTCGTGTGCTTCGTGGTGGTCGCCTGGTCCAACGTCGTGAACCTCACCGACGGCCTGGACGGGCTCGCTGCAGGCTCGATGAGCCTGGTGCTCGGCGGCTACGTGATCATCACGTTCTGGCAGTACTACCACGCGTGCGCGACCAAGCCCGAGACCGGTTGCTACAACGTGCGCGACCCGCTGGACCTGGCGCTGGTCTGCGCGGCGGGCGCCGCGGCGTGCATCGGCTTCCTGTGGTGGAACGCCGCGCCCGCCAAGATCTTCATGGGCGACACCGGGTCGCTGGCGCTCGGCGGTCTGCTCGCGGGCATCTCCATCACGACCAGGACCGAGCTGCTGATGATCGTGATGGGCGCGCTGTTCGTCGCCGAGGGCGTGTCGGTGGTGTTGCAGGTGGCGGTCTTCCGCACCACCCGCAACCGGCTGTTCAAGATGGCGCCGTTCCATCATCACTTCGAGCTCAGCAAATGGGCCGAGACGACTGTGATCATTCGATTCTGGCTCTTGGCCGCCATGGCCTCCGCAGTCGGCCTCGGCTTGTTCTACAGCGAATACCTCTCCGCGGTCGGGTGATCTAACGATGGTCGAACATTCTCCGCGGGCCCTGCGCTCTCCCGGGCCCATGCTCGAATTCCTCAAGGGCCGTGACGTGCTCGTCGCGGGCTGGGGCGTCTCCGGCCGCTCGCTGGTGGAACCGCTGCGCGATATCGGCGCGCATCCGGTGGTCACCGACGCGGGCGCGAAAGCGCTCGCCGAGGCGGCCGAACTCGGCCTGGAAGTGGCCACCGGCGTCGAACTCGAGTCGGCCGATCTGAGCCGCTTCGCGCTGGTGATCACCAGCCCGGGCTGGCGACCCGACTCGCCGGTGCTGGTCTCGGCGGTCACCGAGGGCATCCCCGTGTGGGGCGACGTCGAATTCGCCTGGTGGGTCGATCAAGCCAGGATCTACGGCCCGGTCCGCAAATGGCTGGTGGTGACCGGAACCAACGGCAAGACCACCACCACCCAGATGACCCACGCCATCCTGCGCGCCGCCGGCATCGCCAGCGTGGCCTGCGGCAATATCGGCACCCCGATTCTGGACGCGTTGCGCCGCAATCCCGGCCCGCAGGTGCTCGCGGTGGAACTGTCCTCGTTCCAGCTGCACTGGGCGCCGTCGGTGCGGCCGGAGGCGGGCGTCGTGCTGAATGTGGCCGAGGATCACCTGGATTGGCACGGCGGCCTGGACGCCTACGCGGCCGCCAAGGCGCGGGCGCTGGTCGGGCGGGTCGGCGTGGTCGGCCTGGACGACCCGGTGGCGGCTTCGCTGGCCCGTCGCTCCAAGGCCCGCCGCACCGTCGGCTTCCGCATCGGCGTGCCCGCCGACGGCGAACTCGGCGTGGTGGACGGCAAACTGCTCGACCGCGCGTTCACCAAGGCCGCGATTCTGGCCGAGGTCGGCGACATCAGCCCGCAGGGACCCGCTGGCGTCGCCGACGCGCTGGCCGCCGCCGCGTTGACCAGGGCCATCGACGTGGCGCCGCAGTTCGTCAAGGAGGGGCTGCAGGAGCACAAGGTCGGCCCGCACCGGGCGGCCTTCGTGCGCGAGCTGGCGGGCGTCGATTTCATCGATGACTCCAAGGCCACGAATCCGCACGCTGCGCGGTCCTCGATCCTCGCGCACCCGCACGTCATCTGGATCGCGGGCGGCCAGCTCAAGGGCGCCAACGTGGAGGATCTGATCGAGGAGGTCGCCGACCGGCTCGTCGCCGCGGTGCTCATCGGGTCCGACGCGCCGGTGATCGCGGCCGCGTTGGCGCGACACGCGCCCCAGGTCCCGGTCGTCGAGGTGCGCGCGGGGGACGATGCTGTGATGGCTGACGACCCGTCGAGATCCGACAAGGCCGACGCCGTCATGGCGCAAGCCGTCCGCGAGGCCGCCGGATTCGCCCGCTCGGGCGACACCGTGCTGCTGGCTCCCGCGGCCGCCTCCCTCGACATGTTCGCCGATTACACCCACCGCGGACGCAGTTTCGCCACCGCGGTGCACACGCTGGAAGACGGTGACATCGGGCGGCGGCTATGACGGAGACGACGCGAGCACCCGCCGCCAGGTTCATGGCTTGGCTGGCGCGCCCGCTCGCGTCGTTCCATCTGATCGTCACCATCGCCACCCTGCTGACCGTGCTCGGGCTGGTGATGGTGCTGTCCGCCTCCAGCGTCGAGGCGTATGCCGAGCGCGGGTCGGCGTATTCGCTGTTCGTCCAGCAGGCCATGTTCGCGGCCGTCGGCTGCGTGCTGTTCTATGTCGCGCTGCGCATTCCGATGCGCAGGTTGCGGCAGTGGTCGTTCCCGCTGTTCGCGCTGTCGGTGCTCGCGCTGGTGCTGGTGCTGATTCCCGGTATCGGCAGCGAGGTGCAGGGCTCGCGGCGCTGGATCGACCTCGGCCCGGTGTCGGTGCAGCCCTCCGAGATCGTCAAGGTGACGCTGGTGGTGTGGGGCGCGCACCTGCTCGCCTCGCGCCGGTCGGAGCAGGCCGCGCTGAAAGACATTCTGGTGCCGCTGGTTCCGGCGGGCATGCTGGTGTGTCTGCTCGTGGTGCTCGAGCCCAACCTGTCCACCACCATCGCGCTCGGCATCGTGCTCGCCGCGCTGCTGTGGTTCGGCGGGCTGCCGGTGCGGCTGTTCGTCACCATCGCGGTGTCCGGCGTCGTGGCCGCGGCGGTGCTCGCCCTCTCCGCCGGCTATCGCTCGGACCGCATGCGCGCCTTCTTCAATCCCGGCGAGGACCCGCAGGGCATCGGTTACCAGGCGCGGCAGGCGCAGTACTCGCTGGCCGACGGTGGCATCTGGGGCCGCGGACTCGGGCAGAGCCGGGCCAAGTGGAGCTACCTGCCCAACTCGCACAACGACTTCATCTTCGCCATCATCGGCGAGGAGCTCGGTTTCCTCGGCTGCGCGCTGGTGCTCGGGTTGTTCGCGCTGTTCGTCTACACCGGCCTGCGCATCGCCAGCCGCTCGGTGGACCCGTTCCTGCGGCTGCTCACCGCGACCGCGACCACCTGGATCACCGCGCAGGCGCTGATCAATGTCGGTTACGTGGTCGGCTTGCTTCCGGTGACCGGTCTGCAGCTGCCGTTGGTCTCGGCGGGCGGTTCCTCGCTGGCCATCACGTTGTTCATGTTCGGCGTCATCGCCAACGCCGCACGGCACGAGCCGGAGGCGGTGGCGGCGCTACAGGCCGGGCAGGACGGGCGGTTCAGCCGTCTGCTTCGACTACCCAAGCCCGAGGTGTACTCGCCCGCCAAGGCGGAGGCCGCCAGGGCGCGCAACGCCGCCAAGGCCGCCGCGCAGCGGGCCAGGCAAGCCGACCGGTCGCGCCAAGCGCCGCCGCGCCGTGGACAATCCGGCGGGCAGCCGCGACGCCGCTCGCCGGAGAGCAGGGGCACCAGTTCGCTGCGTGCCACCAGGGCTTGGGAGCCGAACTATCCGATGCCACACGCTAGAGAACGGGGAAGATCCAGGTGAATGCGGGACCCGGGAGTACCGCCGACGCAACACAGCGGTCCGCGAAGGGATCCGGGCTTTCGGTGATCGTGGCGGGCGGTGGCACGGCGGGACATGTCGAACCGGCCCTCGCCGTGGCGGATGCGCTGCGGCGCCTCGATGATTCGATCCGAGTGACGGCACTGGGCACCGAGCGCGGTCTGGAGACCCGGCTGGTGCCCGAGCGCGGCTATCCGCTCGAGCTGATCCCACCGGTGCCGTTGCCGCGCAAGCCCACCGCGGACCTGCTGCGGCTGCCCGGCCGGGTGCGCGCCGCGGTGGCCGAGACGAGGGCCGTCATCGACGCGGTGCAGGCCGACGTGATCATCGGCTTCGGTGGTTATGTCGCGCTGCCCGCCTACCTGGCCGCGGGCAAGGGAGTGCTGCGGCGCAGGCGCGCGGTGCCGGTCGTCGTGCACGAGGCCAACGCGAAGGCGGGCATCGCGAACAAGGTGGGCGCCCGCCGCGCCGCGCGGGTGCTCGCCGCGGTGCCGGATTCCGGCCTGCCGCGCGCCGAGGTCGTCGGCATCCCGGTCCGCGAGGCCATCACTTCTTTGGATCGCGCGGCGCTGCGCGCCGAGGCCCGCGCGCACTTCGGCCTGCCCGCCGAGGGGCCGGTGCTGCTGGTGTTCGGCGGATCGCAGGGCGCGCGCAGCCTGAACGAGGCGGTGTCGGGGGCCGCGCCGCAGCTGGCGGCGGCGGGCGTCTCGGTGCTGCACGCGCACGGCCCGAAGAACACGCTCGAGGTCGCCGAGGGCGACGACACCGCGCGCTACGTGGCGGTGCCGTATCTGTCCAGGATGGATCTGGCCTACGCCGCCGCCGACGCGGTGGTGTGCCGGTCCGGCGCGATGACGGTCGCCGAGGTGTCCGCCGTCGGCCTTCCCGCGTTCTACGTGCCGCTGCCGCACGGCAACGGCGAACAGGAATTCAATGCCCGTCCCGTGGTCGCACAGGGCGGTGGCAGAATTGTGCCCGATGCCGAACTGTCCCCGAAGTACGTGATCGACGAGGTGATACCGCTGCTCATGGACTCCGACCGGTTGACCGAGATGGGCCGCGCCGCGGCAGGCGCGGGGCACCGCGACGCCGCCGACGAAGTGGCGCGCATCGTGGTGGAATTGGGGCGCGGCCGATGAGCGACGAGCGTTCGGCACTGCCGCCCGAGCTGGAGCGGGTGCACATGGTTGGCATCGGCGGCGCCGGGATGTCCGGCATCGCCCGCATCCTGCTCTCCCGCGGCGGCGCGGTGTCGGGTTCGGACGCCAAGGAGAGCCGCGGTGTGCTCGCGCTGCGTGCGCGCGGCGCGCAGGTCAACATCGGTCACGACGCGGGCGCGCTCGATCTGCTGCCCGGCGGCCCGACCGCGGTGGTGACCACCTACGCGGCCATCCCGAAGACCAATCCCGAACTGGTGGAAGCGAATCGGCGCGACATCCCGGTGCTGCTGCGCCCGGCGGTGCTTGCCTCGCTGATGCGCGGACACCGCACCCTGCTGGTCTCGGGCACCCACGGCAAGACGTCGACGACCTCGATGCTGATCGTCTCGCTGCAGCACTGCGGCCTCGACCCGTCCTTCGCGGTCGGCGGCGAGCTCAACGAGGCGGGCACCAACGCCCATCACGGCACCGGCGAGGTCTTCGTTGCCGAGGCCGACGAGAGCGACGGCTCGCTGCTGCAGTACGACCCCGACGTCGCGGTGGTCACCAACATCGAGTCCGATCACCTCGACTTCTTCGGAACCGACGCCGCCTACGTGCAGGTCTTCGACGATTTCGCGGACCGGCTCGCCGCGGGCGGCCTGCTGGTGGTGTGCCTGGATGATCCTGGCTCGCGCGCGCTGGCCGAGCGGGTCGGAACCCGTTTGGCGGACAAGGGCGTTCGGGTACTCGGCTACGGCTCCGGCGAACTCGCCGACGCCCCGGTCCCCGTCGGCGTCCGGCTGCACAGCTGGGAGCCGCGCGACGTGGGCGGGCTCGCCCAATTCCAGCTGGCCGACGAACCGGCGCCGCGCACGCTGCGACTCTCGGTGCCGGGGCGGCACATGGCGCTCAACGCGCTCGCCGCGCTGCTCGCCGCGCGGGCGGCGGGTGCCGACGTGGACGAGATCATCCAGGGCCTGGAGGGTTTCGGCGGTGTGCACCGGCGGTTCCAGTTCGTCGGCAGGGAGAACGGCGTGCGGGTCTTCGACGACTACGCGCACCATCCCACCGAGGTGCGCGCGGTGCTCGGCGCCGCGGCCGAACTGGTGCAGCAGGAGGCGCGCGACGGCGCGCGGTCGCGTCAGGGCCGGGTGATCGTGGTGTTCCAGCCGCACCTGTACAGCCGCACCGCTACCTTCGCCGAGGACTTCGGCGTCGCGCTGAGCCTGGCCGACGAGGTCGTCGTGCTGGACGTCTACGGCGCGCGGGAGAAGCCGCTGCCCGGCGTCAACGGCGCGCTCGTCGCCCAGTCGGTCACCAAACCCGTGCACTACCAACCGGATATGTCCCGGGTCGGTCGCCAGGTCGCCGGGCTCACGCTGCCCGGCGATGTGGTGATCACCATGGGCGCGGGCGACGTCACGATGCTCGGCAGCCAGATACTCGACGGGCTACGGGCGCGTCCCCAGTACGGGCGGTGAGCCGCGATGCGGCAGGGGGGTGAGCGGCGGGCGGCCGTCGGCTGGCTCGATCGGTTCGACCTGCTGCGCCGCCCCGGCGGTCCGGCCCGGCTGCGCCGCATGCGGCTGTGGGGATTGCTGGGCGTGTGCGTTCTTACCGTCGTCCTGTTGGTCTCTTGGTTCACGCCGGTGCTCTCGGTGCGCACCGTCGAAATCGAAGGGCTCGTCGCGGTGCAGGAAGCGCAAGTGCGCGAGCGACTCGAAATACCTTCGGGCCGCTCGATGCTGCGCATCGATACCGACGCCATGGCGCGGCGGGTGGCGAGTATTCCGAAAGTGAGTTCGGCGCGGGTGCAGCGGGTGTATCCGTCGACCGTCAAGGTGACGATTGTCGAGCGGGCGCCGGTGTTGTTCTTCGAGAGTCCGGAAGGCGCGCATCTTCTGGATGCCGAAAGCGTCGAATTCGCCATCGAAGCCGCGCCCATCGGGGTACCGAAGTTGATCACCGAACAACCCGGCGGCGCCGATCCGGTGACCCGCGCCGCGGTGGCGGTGCTCGCGGTATTGCCGCCCGCCCTGAATATCCAGGTGGGCGAGGTTGTCGCACGGTCGATTTCGGATATCTCCTTGAGTCTGCACGACGGGCGCACGGTACTCTGGGGCGGTGCGAACGATGCCGAACGCAAGGCGGCCGTGGTGTTGCCGCTGTTGACGCGGGAGGGAACGGTGTTCGACGTGTCGAGCCCGAATCTGGTCACGGTAAAGTGATCGATACCCATTGTGCCCAGGGAATTTTCGGGGGCGCTCTGCCGCGAGGCGCAGGGCCGTCGCCGGGATGGGGCTCGGGGGGCAACCGTCCAACCATACGGTGTGTGGAGTGGCGAACGAGAGGGATCACACAAGATTCTGTCACTCGTGTCGGCGCGCCTGCGCCCGTATCGCGGCGGCTGCGAATAGCGTTCCGCACCAGTCGGATACTTGACATAACGCTAACCCTGTGGTTGAGGTTTAGGGTTTGCCCGGGCCGCGGATCGTGGAGTGAACGGTCCCGGGCGAACAACCGAGGGTGGCCCATAGCGAAATGTCCCGAATCCGAAAATGACAGGCTTTAGATCGAAGGAAGGCGAGAGCCCATGACGCCCCCGCACAACTACCTTGCGGTGATCAAGGTCGTCGGTATCGGCGGCGGCGGCGTGAATGCCGTCAACCGGATGATCGAACAGGGACTCAAGGGAGTCGAGTTCATCGCGGTCAACACCGACGCGCAGGCGCTGCTGATGAGCGATGCCGACGTCAAGCTCGACGTCGGCCGTGAACTCACCCGCGGTCTCGGCGCGGGCGCCGACCCGGAGGTCGGCCGCAAGGCCGCCGAGGACCACAAGGACGAGATCGAAGAGGTGCTCAAGGGCGCCGACATGGTCTTCGTCACCGCGGGCGAGGGCGGCGGCACCGGCACCGGTGGCGCGCCGGTCGTCGCGAGCATCGCGCGCAAACTCGGCGCGCTCACCATCGGTGTGGTCACCCGGCCGTTCTCGTTCGAGGGCAAGCGCCGGGGCAACCAGGCCGAGGTGGGCATCAACCTGCTGCGCGAGTCCTGCGACACCCTCATCGTCATCCCGAACGACCGACTCCTGCAGCTCGGCGACGCCGCGGTCAGCCTGATGGACGCCTTCCGCTCCGCCGACGAGGTACTGCTCAACGGTGTTCAGGGCATCACCGACCTGATCACCACCCCCGGCCTGATCAACGTCGACTTCGCCGACGTCAAGAGCGTCATGTCCGGCGCGGGCAGCGCGCTCATGGGCATCGGCTCGGCGCGCGGCGAGGGCCGGTCGGTGAAGGCGGCCGAGGCGGCGATCAACTCGCCGCTGCTCGAGGCATCGATGGACGGCGCGCACGGCGTGCTGCTGTCCATCGCGGGCGGGTCCGACCTCGGTCTGTTCGAGATCAACGAGGCGGCCTCGCTGGTGCAGGAGGCCGCGCACATCGAGGCCAACATCATCTTCGGTACCGTCATCGACGATTCGCTCGGCGACGAAGTGCGGGTCACCGTGATCGCGGCCGGATTCGACGGCGGCGGACCGGCCCGGCGCACCTTCGACCCCGCGACCACCCGCGGCTCGATCGGTTCGGGGCGGGCGGGCGAAATCGGTCAGAGCAGCAGGCCGAGCGAGATCGCCGCGTCCACCCGCAGCGCCGAGACCACCTCGGCGGGCACGTCGAGCAGCGTGACCCGCGGCGCCGTGCCGAGCTACCGGGACAGCGAGCGCGCCCGGCTCGCCGAGCCGACGGTCTCGCACAACAGCCGCTCGCACATTCAACCCCCCGACGGCGGCGACGACGATGACGACGTCGACGTGCCGTCCTTCATGCGCCGCTGACCCGATCGTCCCGGAGTGCCGGGACGACGGCCGCGCGACGCGAGAGTGTCGCGCGAGGTGAGGTTCGCCGCACGGCGTGCCGCGCCGCGACGCGCCGCACACGCGAATCCGTCGACCGAGCACGGGGATTCGCCGCGCGCGTGGTTCGATGCCCGCTTCGCGAGCCGCCGCGGCACCGTCCGAAGCCACTAGGCTCGGAGGCATGACTGCTGCCCACACACTCACCGTCCGACGGGTCACGACGACCAGGGCGGGCGGCTTCTCTGCCCCGCCCTACGACTCGTTCAACCTCGGCGACCACGTGGGCGACGATCCGGAGGCCGTGCGCCGCAACCGCGAGCGCCTCGCCGCGGGCATCGGCCTGACCCCGGACCGGCTGGTCTGGATGGAGCAGATCCACGGGCGCGCCGTCGAAATCGTCGACGGCCCGCGCCCCGAACCGGTACCTGCCACCGACGCGCTCGTCACGACCGTGCCGAACCTGGCGCTGGTCACGCTCAGCGCCGACTGCGTTCCCATCCTGCTCTCCGACGACGAGGCGGGCGTCATCGCCGCCGTGCACGCAGGCCGCATCGGCGCGCGCATCGGCATCGTGCCGCGCGTGCTGGACGCGATGGTGTCGGTGGGCGCCAGGCTCGACCGGGTCGGCGCGTTCCTCGGACCGGCTGCCTCGGGCAGGCAGTACGAGGTGCCCGCCGCGATGCGCGACGACGTCGAGAAGCACCTGCCGGGCAGCGCGACGACCACCGTGCGCGGCACGCCCGCGCTCGACCTGCGCGCCGGAATCCGCAGGCAGCTCACCGAGGCCGGGATCGCCGCGGTCGCCGAGGACCCGCGCTGCACCATCGAGGACAAGACGCTGTTCAGCCACCGTCGCGGCGCGCCGACCGGACGCATCGCGGGCGTGATCTGGATCGAGGGGCCGCGATGACCTGGCGCGGTGAGGCGACGGAAACCGTTGTGGCGCAGGCCGACGCGCGCACCGCGGCGCTGGCGGACCGGCTAGACGGTCTGCTCGCGCGGATCGACGCCGCGTGCCGTGCGGCGGGGCGCGAGCCGGGCTCGGTGCGGCTGCTGCCGGTGACGAAGTTCTTTCCGGCCGCCGACGTGGCGATTCTGTACGGCCTCGGCCGCAGGGAGTTCGGCGAATCGCGCGAACAGGAAGCCACCGCGAAGGTCGCCGAACTGGGTGACCGCCCGGATATCCGCTGGCACATGATCGGTCGGCTGCAGCGCAACAAGGCGAAAGTGGTCGCGCGCTGGGCACACACCGTGCACTCGGTGGACAGCGAACGCTTGGCAACGGCTCTTGACAGGGGCGCGGTCGCCGCGCTGGAGGCGGGCGAGCGCACCGAGCCGCTGCGGGTGTTGCTCCAGGTGAGCCTGGACGAGGACCCGGAGCGCGGCGGCGTCGCCGAAGATGATCTTGATCGTCTCGCGGATCACGTCGCGGCCGCCGAAGGCCTGCAGCTCGGGGGCCTGATGGCGATTCCGCCACTCGACGCGGAGCCTCATAGCGCATTCGCCAGGCTTGCGACTTTGCACACGCGGTTACTCGCCGGTCACCCCGCGGCAACCGAACTTTCCGCAGGTATGTCGGGGGATCTGGAATCGGCGATCGAACACGGCTCGACGGTTGTGCGTGTCGGTACCGCCCTGATGGGCACTCGACCGATAACCTCGGGCTAGCAAAGAAACCTCATCAGTCACATTCGACACATAAGATTGAGACAGACGAGGGCTGAGCAAGACTTCAACACCCGGCCGCCACCGGGGCCGAAGGAAGGTCGACCAGAATGAGCGAGCGCAGCGAGCATGGACTCGACGCAGCCACCATCGTGGTCATCACCGAGTCGAGCGACGGGGAGGGGTAAGTCATGGGCGAGCGTTCAATCGACGCAGCCACCGGTGTCGTCATGACCGGGGCGAGCGACAGCGAGGTGCGGGCATGAGTACGCTGCACAAGTTCAAGGCGTACTTCGGCATGGTGCCGCTCGAGGATTACGAAGACGATTACGTCGACGATCGCGCTCCGCGCGCGAACGAGCGCGGTGGCGCGCGCCCGCGCAACTACTCCGACCGCGGCGGCTACGGCGCCGACCGGTACGCCGAAGATCGTTACGGCGCAGACCGTTTCGGCCAGGACCGGTTCGACGAGGACGTCGACTACCCCGAGCCCGCCTACAAGTCGCCCTACCAGGCCGGCTACCCGGCGGCCCGCCGCGACGAGTACGCCGACGAGCCCTACGGCGACGATCGCTACGAGTCGCCGCGGCGTCCCACCCGTATCGATGCGGCCGCGTCGTCCGGCCGGTTCCGCGCGGGCGGCGGCGCAGGCATGTTGCGGGGAGCCACCAGGGGTGCGCTCGCCGTCGATCCCGAGGCCGAGGAGCGGCGGCTGGAGGAGCGCGTGCGCCCCGAGCCCGCGCCAGCTCGCAGGCCGGGGATCTTCGAGGACGGAGGCCCCTTGTCCAAGATCACGACGCTGCGCCCGCGCGATTACAGCGAGGCCCGCATCATCGGCGAGCGTTTCCGCGAGGGAAACCCGGTGATCATGGACCTGGTCGATCTGAGCAATGCCGACGCCAAGCGGCTCGTCGACTTCGCGGCCGGACTGGCGTTCGCCCTGCGTGGCTCGTTCGACAAGGTCGCGACCAAAGTGTTCCTGCTCTCACCTGCCGATGTCGACGTATCGGCCGAGGAGCGGCGCAGGATCGCCGAAACCGGGTTCTACAACCAGAAATAGCGGTCTGATCCGGGGGGTTCGTCGGTCTTGTCGCGCGCGGGGCGGTGTGGTCATTTTGCGCAACGCCGATTTTCGGGCAGAGTGAAGTCGTGGCCTTGTTCGCGGTGCTGTACTTCGTACTGTTCATCTTCTGGCTGTTGCTGATCAGCCGGGTGATCGTCGAGTTCGTTCGTAGCTTCGCCCGTGACTGGCGACCGACCGGTGTCGTTGTCGTCATCCTGGAGGTGATCTTCACGATCACGGACCCTCCGGTGAAACTACTGAGACGGCTGATACCACCGGTGTCCCTGGGGGGAATTCGCCTGGATCTGTCGATTATGGTCCTGCTATTCATCGTCTTCATCCTGATGTCGATCGTGAGCAGGCTCGGCCAACCGGTAGCTCCGGTGTGACAGAATGGGCCAAGATACCTTGCTAGATCTGCTCGATCTCCAAAAGACGCGTGAAGGGATCCTTCCATGCCGCTGACCCCAGCCGATGTGCACAACGTCGCGTTCAGCAAACCGCCGATCGGGAAGCGCGGCTACAACGAGGATGAAGTCGATGCCTTCTTGGATCTCGTGGAGCAGGAGCTCTCGCGTCTGATCGAGGAGAACGCCGACCTGCGTCAGCGGGTCGCCGAACTCGATGCGGAACTGGCCGACGCCAAGAAGAATCGGCAGGCGGCCCCGGCAACCGTCAAGGCCCCGGTACAGCAGGCTCCGCCGCCAGAACCGATCAAACCCCCGGTGCCCGCACCGCCGCCGGCTCCGATGCCCGCGGCCGCGCCCGCGCCGAAGGACGCCCCGGGCGCCGACGCGAACCTGCAGGCGGCCAAGGTGCTCAGCCTCGCCCAGGAGATGGCGGACCGGCTGACCAGCGACGCGAAGACCGAGGCGGAGAACCTGCTCTCCAACGCGCGGGCGAACTCCGAGCGACTGGTCGGCGACGCCAGGACCCGTTCCGAGGCGATGATCGCCGACGCCCGCCAGAAGTCGGACGCGATGCTGTCGGACGCGCAGACCCGCTCGGACAACCAGCTGCGCCAGGCCAAGGAGAAGGCCGACGCGCTGCAGGCCGACGCCGAGCGCAAGCACACCGAGATCATGGCGACCATCACCCAGCAGCGCAGCGTGCTGGAGAGCCGGATCGAGCAGCTCAAGACCTTCGAGCGCGAGTACCGCGTGCGGCTGAAGTCGTACCTGGAGTCGCAGCTCGAGGAGCTGGAGAACCGCGGCTCGGCGGTCCCGGTGGACGGCGGCGAGGCCTTCGCGGACACGAACACCGCGAGCAACCTCGCGCCCGCGTCGTTCGCCAAGGGCGCCAAGTAATCTCGCCCTCGGCGTTCCCCGCGCCGTCGGTCGCGAAAGCAGTTGTTCGAGTAGTCACTAGAGGTAAAGTCGAATCGCCTGGCATGCCCGACGGACCAGCCGGACGACGCGTGTCACAGCCCGTGCATGGCCGTAGCGAAGGCGGAGGTACGCCGAGGGGGTCATCATGCTCGTTCTGACACTCGCCATGGCGGCGATCGGCTTTGCCCTGCTCGTCACGGCGCTGACCACCGGGTCGGTGCTGTGGGCATGGGGGTGCATCGTCGTCTGCGTCATCGGCGCGGTGCTGCTGTTGGTGAGCGCGCTGTCCATGCGCAGGCCGGAGAACGACGCACCGCCACCGCCGGGGCGGCACGCCAAACGTTGAGGCCGGGCGCGGGAATATCGTTTGCCCAGGCTGGTTAGAATCGAGACAGAACGGCGTCGATCCGGCCATCACCGGGGAGCCTTCGGAAGAACGGCGCCGAGGCGCTCAGTAGAACCGAACGGGTGAGCCCGTCACAGCTCGCAACGAGTGGTCCGGCGGCCCCGGTGGGGCTGGCCAGGACAAACGGGGTGGTACCGCGGTTTCGGCGCACCGAGCGCCGGGGTCGTCCCCGTGCCAACCACTGATACGCGCCTGCGGCGCGGTGGCACGAGGAGACGCATCCGCGATGGCGGACGACAGCAAGAGCGCATACCCCCGCGTGGATCTGGGCGCAGGCTCCGGGGCGAGCTTCCCCGAGCTGGAAGAACGCGTGCTCGAGGCATGGGCGGCCGACGACACCTTCCGCGCCAGCATCGAGAACCGTTCGGGTGCAGCGGAGTTCGTCTTCTACGACGGCCCGCCCTTTGCCAATGGTCTGCCGCATTATGGTCATTTGCTCACCGGCTATGTGAAGGATTTGATCCCACGTTTCCAGACGATGCGCGGCAAGCGCGTCGATCGGCGTTTCGGATGGGACTGTCACGGCCTTCCCGCGGAAATCGAAGCGGAAAAACAGCTCGGTATCACGGACAAATCACAGATCGACGC
This sequence comes from Nocardia amikacinitolerans, assembly GCF_900215415.1. Taxonomy (NCBI): domain Bacteria; kingdom Bacillati; phylum Actinomycetota; class Actinomycetes; order Mycobacteriales; family Nocardiaceae; genus Nocardia; species Nocardia amikacinitolerans. The sequence continues at coordinate 855,683 of NZ_OBEG01000003.1, forward strand.
CATGGGGTTGGCGGAATTCAATGCCGCGTGCAAATCCTCGGTGCTGCGCTACACGGGGGAATGGCGCGACTATGTCACCCGCCAGGCCCGCTGGGTGGACTTCGACAACGACTACAAGACCCTCGATCTGGACTTCATGGAGTCGGTCATGTGGGCCTTCAAGTCGCTCTACGACAAGGGGCTGATCTACCAGGGCTTCCGCGTGCTGCCCTACAGCTGGTACGAGCAGACGCCGCTGTCGAACCAGGAGACCCGCCTGGACGACGCCTACAAGATGCGCCAGGACCCGGCCGTCACCGTCGACATGGTGTTGCGTGTCGCCGATGACCATCCGCTGCGCGAACTCGACGGCACCAACGCGCTGATCTGGACCACCACGCCGTGGACCCTGCCGTCCAACCTGGCCATCGCCGTGCACCCGAACGTGCGCTACGTGCACCTGCGCGCCGCCGACGGCAAGCGCTACCTGCTGGCCGCCGAGCGCGTCTCGCACTACGCGCGGGAGTTCGGCGAGGAGCCGCAGGTGCTCGGCGAGTTCGATGGCGCGGCGCTGGTCGGTCTGTCCTACGCGCCGCCCTTCGACTTCTTCGTCGGTCACCCCAACGCGCACCGCGTGCTCGCCGCGGACTACGTGACCACCGATTCCGGTACCGGCATCGTGCACCTGGCTCCCGCCTTCGGTGAGGAGGACATGGAGGTCGCCACGGCCAACGGCATCGAGATCGTGCAGCCGCTGGATCCGGGCGGCAAGTTCACCTCGATGGTGCCGCCGTACGAGGGCCTGATGGTCTTCGACGCCAACCCGGTGATCATCAAGGACCTCAAGGCCGCGGGAAAGCTGTTGCGGCACGAGACGATCGAGCACTCCTACCCGCACAGCTGGCGCTCCGGGCAGCCGCTGATCTATATGGCGGTGCCGTCCTGGTTCGTCGCGGTCACCAAGTTCCGCGATCGGATGGTCGAGCTGAACAAGCAGATCACCTGGGTGCCCGAGCACATCCGCGACGGCCAGTTCGGCAAGTGGCTGGAGGGCGCGCGCGACTGGAACATCAGCCGCAACCGCTACTGGGGCAGTCCGATCCCGGTGTGGGTCTCCGACGATCCGGCCTACCCCCGGGTCGACGTGTACGGCTCGCTGGACGAGCTCGAGCGCGACTTCGGCGTGCGCCCGACCGACCTGCACCGGCCCATGATCGACGAGCTGACCAGGCCCAACCCCGACGACCCGACCGGCAAGTCGACCATGCGCCGGGTGCCGGAGGTGCTGGACTGCTGGTTCGAGTCCGGCTCGATGCCCTATGCGCAGGTGCACTACCCGTTCGAGAACAAGGACTGGTTCGACGGCCACTTCCCCGGCGACTTCATCGTCGAGTACAACGGGCAGACCCGCGGCTGGTTCTACACCCTGCACGTCCTCTCGACCGCGCTGTTCGACAGCCCTGCCTTCAAAACCGTTGCCGCGCACGGCATCGTGCTCGGTGACGACGGGCTGAAGATGAGCAAGTCGAAGGGCAACTACCCGGACGTGAACGAGGTGTTCCACCGGGACGGATCCGACGCGATGCGCTGGTTCCTGATGAGCTCGCCGATCCTGCGCGGCGGCAATCTCATCGTCACCGAGCGCGGCATCCGCGAGGGCGTCGGCCACGCGCTGCGTCCGCTGTGGAACGCATGGACCTTCCTGCAGCTGTACGCCTCGAAGCCCGGCGTGTGGCGCACCGATTCGCCGCACGTGCTCGACCGCTACATCCTGGCGAAGCTGGCGCAAACCCGCGACGTGATGACCGACGCGCTGGAGGTCTACGACATCGCTGGCGCGTGCGAGGAACTGCGTTCGTTCGCCGACGCGCTCACGAATTGGTATGTGCGCCGGTCGCGTTCGCGCTTCTGGTCGGAGGATCGGGACGCGGTCGACACCCTGCACACCGTGCTCGAGGTGGTGTCCAGGCTGGCCGCTCCGCTGCTGCCGCTGATCGCCGAGGTGATCTGGCGCGGGCTCACCGGCGACCGCTCGGTGCACCTGGCCGACTGGCCGAAGGAGGGCGAGCTGCCGGAGGATCCGGAGCTGGTCGCCGCGATGGACGAGGTACGCACGGTCTGCTCGACGGTGCTGAGCCTGCGCAAGGCCAAGAACCTGCGGGTGCGCCTTCCGCTGGCCGAGGTGACCATCGCGGCGGGCGACGCCGAGCGGCTGCGCCCGTACGCCGACATCATCGCCGACGAGGTCAACGTCAAGAAGGTCGACCTGACCACCGACGTCGCCGTGCACGGTCGCTTCGAGCTGGCGGTGAACGCCCGCGCCGCGGGTCCGCGCCTCGGCAAGGACGTGCAGACGGTGATCAAGGCGGTCAAGGCGGGCGAGTGGTCCGAGGACGCCGACGGTGTCGTCAGCGCCGCCGGAATCACCTTGCTCCCCGAGGAATACACCCAGCGACTGGTCGCCGCCGAGCCCGAGTCCACCGCGGCGCTGCCCGGTAACGCGGGTCTGGTGGTGCTGAACTCGGCGGTCACCGAGGAGCTGGAGGCCGAGGGCTGGGCCCGCGACCTGATCCGCGACCTCCAGGAGACCCGCAAGTCCCTCGGCTTGGACGTCTCCGACCGGATCACCGTGGTCCTCGAGGTCCCCGCCGAGCGCCTGGCCTGGGCCCAGACCCACCGCGATCTGATCGCGGGCGAAATCCTCGCCACCGCCCTCGAGTTCGGCCCCGCAGGCACCGACGCCGCCGAACTCGTCGGTGACGTCAAGGCCGCGGTCACCAAGGCCTGAGCCGGTCGTCGGGGTGGGCAGACCTGTCCACCCCGACGACCCGACTCGATCTAGCGCAGCGGTAGTGATCTAGATCACACGCTGATGATTTGCTGGAAACCTCTCCTGTTTCCGGAAAGCCCGGCAGAATCGGGCCTGTTGCTGTTGGTACGCAGATCGATCAGTGGTGCCGCAGTGATTCTCGTGAGGCATGTTCTACCTGAGGTGCGCTGTTCGGCGGTGTGCGGCCGGATGGGCGCGGAGGTCTGCGGCTTCGCTCGATGACGGGCGGTGCCGCGCGTCAGCGAGGCCGCTCGTCGCGGCCTGTTTGCCGGACCGACAGGAGAGGTGCGTTTCGTGATCGGAAAAGTGTTGCGCCGACTGCTCGTCGGCCTTGTCGTCACCACGATCGTCACCCTGTTGCTCGCCGGACCCGCCTGGTCCGACACCCGCGGCATCTCCGGCAGCGCCGGTTCGTCCGGCTCCGGAAGTTCGAGCGGCTCGGCGGCGCTACCGCTGCCGAGTCCACGCGGCCTTGCCGCACTCGCCATCGCCACGACCCAGACCGGCAAGCCCTACGTCTGGGGCGGCACCGGCCCGCACGGCTGGGACTGCTCCGGGCTCGTCCAGTGGGCGTTCCGGCAGGTCGGCGTCGACATGCCGAGGACGACCTGGCAGCAGGCGACCGTGGGCGTCCCCGTCCCGGTCCGCGCGATGGCGCCGGGCGATGTCGTCGTGCTGAACGACGACGGCTCGCACGTCGGCATCTACGCGGGCTTCGGGCAGATCTTCAACGCCTACGGCCGCGGCGTCCCGGTCGGCCTCTCGCCGATCAAACAGTTCACGATCTACGCCGTCCGTCGGTTCTGACGGCGCGAAAACCATTGTGGTTCAGGCGAGGTGGTCGGTGGCCAGCTCGCGAAGCAGCGGGCCGTACTCCGGATTCGCCAGCGCGGAGGCGAACTGTGCGACCAGGTAGTCGCCCGGATTGCCGGTGTCGTACCAGCGGCCGCGAATCACCTGACCGAACACCGGATTCTCCGAGGCGTGCACGTTGATGGCGTCGGTCAGGTAGACCTCGCCGGTGCGGTGCTCGTACCAGGCCGCGGTCTGCCTGCGCAGCTCGTCGATGATCCCGGGGGTCACCACGTAGCCGCCGATGGCGGCATAGGCGGACGGCGCGTCCTCGGGCTTGGGCTTCTCCATCAGGCCGGTGATGCGCAGCAGGCCATTGCCCTGATCGTCGGCGACGACCGGAACGCCGTAGCGCTTGGACTCGGCCGGGTCCATCGGCATCAGCGCGAGCACCGGCGCCGCGGTGGCCTCGTAGGCGTCGATGAGCTGCTGGGCGCGCGGCACCTCGGCAACGAACACGTCGTCGGGCCAGAGCACGAGCATCGGCTCGTCACCGGCGTTGCGGGCGGCGTTGAGCACGGGGGTGCCGTTGCCGTAGGGGCCGTGCTGGTCCAGGTAGGTGATGTGGCCGAGGCGGGACAGTTCCCCGACCTCCTCGACGGCGTCGGCGTAAGCGGTCTTTCCGTCCGCGCGCAGCTGCGCCACGAGGGCCGGATTGGGGCGGAAGTGGTCCTGGATCAACGACTTTCCGCCGCTGACCACGATGGTGATGTCGGTGATGCCGGAGGCGACCAGCTCGCGGACGGTGTGCTCGATGACCGGCTTGTCGCCGACCGGCAGCATCTCTTTCGGGATGGCCTTGGTCAGCGGGAGCAACCGGGAGCCGATACCGGCCGCCGGGATGACTGCCTTACGGATCTTCATGCGTCCGATCATCACATACGAACCGGTGGGCAAGGCGCGATCCCCGTCGTTCGTTGCCGTGTCGAAAACCCTGGCGCGCGATGTATCGGCCCAGGTCAAGGCCGCTGGATCGCAGAATCGGCGGCTGCCGGGACGCTCCGCAGATCCGCAGCAATCGATCAGGCAACACCCAGCCGCCGCGGCGGCGGACCTGTCGGTGGGTTGGCGTAGATTCCGGTCGTGCGGACGGATCGGGCGACGGAAAGGGCGGCGGTCGGCCGCACCTCCAGGCGCTGGGTGCTGCATATAGATATGGACGCCTTCTTCGCGTCGGTCGAGCAGCTGACCCGCCCGACCCTGCGCGGCCGTCCGGTGCTCGTCGGCGGAACCGGAGGACGCGGCGTCGTGGCGGGGGCCAGCTACGAGGCGCGGGTCTTCGGCGCGCGTTCCGCGATGCCGATGCACCAGGCCAAGCGCCTGGTCGGGGTCACGGCGGTGGTGGTGCCGCCGCGCGGCGCGGTCTACGGGGTGGTCAGCGGGCGGGTGTTCGAGGCGCTGCGCAGCCGCATCCCGGTGCTGGAGACGCTCTCGTTCGACGAGGCGTTCGGCGAACCGGAGGAACTGGCCGGCGCCGACGCGGATCGGGTCTACGAATTCTGCGCGGAGCTGCGCGCGCTGGTCCGCGAGCGCACCGGGCTTGTCGCCTCGGTCGGCGCGGGCAGTGGGAAGCAGCTCGCCAAGATCGCCTCCGGCCTGGCCAAACCCGACGGCATCCGGGTGGTCGCGCCCGACGAGCAGCAGGCACTGCTCGCCGGTCTTCCGGTGCGCAAGCTGTGGGGGATCGGCCCGGTCGCCGAGGGCAGGCTGCGTTCGCTCGGCATCGAGACGGTCGGTGCCTTCGCCGCGCTGCCCGAATCGGAGGCCGTGTCGTTGCTCGGCGGCAGCGTCGGGGCGGCGCTGCACCGGCTGGCCCGCGGCATCGATGGCCGGCCGGTCGCCGAGCGCGCCGAGGCCAAGCAGATCAGCGCCGAGAACACCTACGAGACCGACATCGTCACCCTGGCCCAGCTGCGTCCCGCGATCGAGACCATGGCCGCGGCCGCGCACGCCAGGCTCGGCAAGGACGGCCGTGCCGCGCGCACGGTGGTGCTGAAGCTGAAGAAGTCGGATATGAGCGTGGTGACGCGCTCGTTCACGCTGCCCTACGCCACCACCGACCTGGCCACGCTCACTACCGCCGCCCAGCGGTCGGCCATCGATCCCGCCGAGCTCGGCCCGATTCGCCTGGTCGGCGTCGGCTTCGGCGGGCTGTCCACGGTGCGGCAGGAATCGCTCTTTCCAGAGCTGGACCAGAGCCCGGCCGACGACGCGCTCGATCCCGAATGGGAGTCGAGCGAGCCTGCGGCGCCCGCCGCCGAGCCGAGCCCGGCCGCGCGCCTCTGGTATCCGGGAATGGATGTCGCGCACCCGGATCACGGCCACGGCTGGGTGCAGGGAGCGGGGCACGGCGTGGTCACCGTGCGCTTCGAGACCAGCTCGACAGGGCCGGGCCCGGCGCGTACCTTCAGCGCCGACGACATCAGTCTGTCCCGGGCGGACCCGCTCGGCAGTCTCGAGTGACCGGTAGCCTGATGCCTCGGGCAGTGCCGCCGGTTCCTGGTGGACGCTGCCGCGGTTACGACACGGACCCCTCCTCGAACGCAAAGGACGAGCAGTTGAAGCTTCGTACGACTGGACGCATCGCGATCGCTGGCCTCGCCATCGTTGCCTCCCTGGGCCTGACCGCCTGCGGTGGCGACGACTCGAGCGACACCGCCAAGACGACCAAGACGACGACCAGCGCCAAGGCCACCACCGCTCAGGCGAACCTGCCCGCGGTGCCGACCGTGGCGGAGCTGAACGCGCAGCTGCAGAAGGCGCTCGACCCGGCGGTGCCGAACTCGGAGAAGCTGGAGATGGTGCAGGGCGCCGAGGCCGACCCGGAGCTGCCCGCCCGCCTGTCCGAGGCGTACAAGTCGACCGGCGCCACCGTCGAGGTCACCGAGGTGACCGCGTTCGGTGACACCATCAACGCCAAGGCCAAGATCGTGCTGAACGGCCAGGAGAACATCGCCGACGTGCCGTTCGTCGCCGAGGAAGGCAAGTGGAAGGTCCAGAAGGCGTGGGCCTGCCAGATGCTGACCGCGCTCGGCCAGCAGTCGACCGCCTGCGCCTGATTCGCGGTGTCGCGGCCCGGCCTTCGAACCGGGCCGCGTATCCGGCGGACGAGTTCGTCCGCCGAACCCGTGTGTTCGCGAGAAACCGCAGGTCGGCCGCCTGATTCGGCCGCGCGCCGTACCGCAGCACGGGCGTCGGGTTTCGCTCTCAGATTCGATCGTTACTATCTGGCCTCGTGGCTGACACGATGGTGTGGGCGGGGCAGACGTCCGTCGAGGATTCCAGAGACGGGACGGCACAACGGAATACGAGCGGGGGATGGGCGCGGCCCGTCGCTTTGATCGCGGCGTTGATCGGCGCGCTGTGCGCGGTGGCCGTTCCCTTGCTCCCGATCCGGGTGGACGAGGCGACGCTGTCTTGGCCGCAAGCGGGCTCGGCACGCAGCGTCGAAGCGCCTTTGATCGCCTACGCGCCGTCGACCTTCGACGCCACCCTGCCGTGCACGGCCATCCAGCAGCTCGCCGTCAACGGTGGCACGCTCGCCGCCACCGCGCCCAACGGCGCGCCGGACCGCGAGCGCTACGGCTTTCTCGCGCGTGTGACGACGCCCACCGCCGAAGCGCCCGCCCGGCTCGACGTGATCCTGCGCAACCAAGCGCTGCTCAGCACGCCGGTCGACCAGCTGCCCACCGGGTGCGAACTCGTCGTGCACGCCGACACGACCACGGCAACCGCGAGCATGGGCGGATTCGAGGCGCCAGGCTTCCCGGTGACGCTCACCGGTGACTACCGCCCGCAGCTGATTGGCATCTACAGCGATCTGGCCGCAGCGGACGGCGCGACCGTCACCGCGGCCTTGGACACCCGCTTCACCTCCAGCCCGACGCCCCTCAAGCGGGCCGTCATCTGGCTCGCCGTGCTGGCCACCCTCGTCGCGCTGGTCGCCCTCTACCGGATCGACCGCGAGGACGGCAGGCGAACCCACCGCCTGCTGCCGCAGCGCTGGTGGACGTTCTCGGTGCTCGACGGCGTTGTGCTCGGCGTGCTGGTGCTCTGGCACTTCATCGGCGCAACCACCTCCGACGACGGCTACCAGTTCGGTATGGCGCGCGCGTCCGGCGCTGCGGGCTACATGTCCAACTACTTCGCCTACTTCGGCGTCCCCGAAAACCCGATCGGCACACCGTATTACGACCTGATCCGGATCATGGCCGAGGTGACGACCGCCAGCCCGTGGGTCCGTCTGCCCGCGCTGGCCTGCGGCGTGCTGCTGTGGCTAGTGCTGAGCCGCGAGGTGGTGCCGCGACTCGGTGTCGGGGTGCGGCACAGCAAGATCGCGCTGTGGACCGGCGCGCTCGGCTTCCTCGCGGTGTGGCTGCCCTACGACAACGGCCTGCGCCCCGAACCGCCCGTCGCGCTTGGACTGCTGCTCACGTGGTGCTCGGTGGAGCGCGCGATCGCCACCCGGCGGTTGCTGCCCGCCGCGCTCGCGGTTCTGATCGCGGCGTTCACCGTCACCGCTGGTCCGTCCGGTCTCATCTGTATCGCCGCGCTGCTGTCCGGCCTACGTCCGGTCGCCAGGATCGTGATGGGCAAGGTCGGCTCGGGGACCCTGCGGCAGCGCGTGCTCGGCTACGCGACCCTGCTCGCGCCGCTCGGCGCGGCCGGTGTGGTCGTGCTCGCGATCGCGTTCGCCGACCAGCCGCTGTCCGCCGCCTTCGAGATGCAGCGGGTGCACCACGACATCGGTCCCGACGTGCCGTGGTTCCAGGAATATCTGCGCTACCAGTACCTCTTCCAGGGTGAGGTCGACGGTTCGGTCGGCCGCCGAATCGGCATCCTCGCGATGCTGATCGGCATCGTGGTGTGCGTCGCCGTGCTGTTGCGCAAGGGCGGGCGCATTCCGCTGACCGCCGCAGGCCCGTCCCGGCGCATCCTCGGGACCACCGCGGGCGCCCTGCTGCTGATCATGGTCACGCCGACCAAGTGGACCCACCACTTCGGCGTGTTCGCCGGTGTCGCCGGGTGCGTGGCGGTGCTGACCGCCATGGCGGTGGGCCCCAAGGTGCTCCGGTCGCCGCGCAATCGCGCGCTGTTCGCGGCGCTGATCGCGTTCCTGCTCGCGCTGGTGTTCTCCGGGCCCAACGGCTGGTGGTACGTCTCCGCGTACGGCATGCCGTGGTGGGACAAGCCGCCGTCGGTGGCCGGGATCATGCTGAACGACCTGTTCCGGCTGCTCGCGGTCGTGCTGCTCGCGGTGGCCGCCTGGTGGCATGTGCACGCGCCGGAACCCGGTACCCCGCAGCGGGTTTCGCGGTTCGGGTGGCGGGTGTCGCTGCTGCCTCCGTTGACCGTCGCGCTGGCGTTGCTCGTCGTGTGGGACATCGGCTCCTTCGCCAAAGCCGCGGTGGCGCAGGGCAAGTCGTTCTCGCTGGCGCGCTCGAACATCGAGGCGGTGACGGGCAAGCCGTACGGGCTCGCCGGCCACGTCCTGGTGGAGACCGATCCGAACGAGGGGATGCTCGCGCCGCTGACCGGCGACGCGCAGACCACGCTCGCGGGCAACGCGACAGGCTTCACGGCGGGCGGGGTGGCCGAGGATCTGCGGCCCGACGACGAGGGCAGCAGCTCGACCGGCAGCATCGCCGACGCGCTCGCCACCAAGTCGTCCTCCGAGGAGGAAGCCGGAACCGCCACCGCCGCATTGCCTTTCGGTCTGGATCCGGCCCGTGTCCCGGTGCTCGGCAGCTACCGTTCCGGTGACGCGGGCCCGGCCGAGCTGACCACCGGCTGGTACCGGCTGCCCGATCCGGGCGACCGCGCCGGGATCATCGCGCTGAGCGCCGCGGGCCGGATCTGGTCGGTGGACGCCGACGGTGTCGTGACGCCCGGCCAGTCGTTGCAGATCGAGTACGGCGCAACGGATTCCGCGTCCACCGCGCAGCCGATGGGCCGGGTCGTCCCGATCGACATCGGACCGGCGCCGTCCTGGCGCAACCTGCGGGTGCCGTTCGCCGACATTCCGGCGCAGGCCGACGTGATCCGGCTGGTCGCCGTCGACCGCGATCGCAACCCGAAGCAGTGGCTGGCGGTGACGCCGCCGCGGGTGCCGCGAACCAAGACACTGAACGAAGTGGTCGGCACGACGCCCGCCCTGGTGGACTGGATGGTCGGCCTGCAATTCCCCAACCAGCGCCCCTACGATCACCGCCACGGCATCGCGGAGATCCCTGGCTACCGCATCCTGCCCGACCGCCCCGGCGCCGCCGTCACCAACCTGTGGCAGAGCCACGACAGCGGCGGTCCGCTCGGGTGGACCGGAATGCTGTTGCGCGCACGGACATTGGCCACGTATCTGAACGAGGACTGGGACCGCGACTGGGGTGATCTCCAGCTGTTCACGCGCATCGATGACAGCGCCGTTCCGGCCGAACCCGCGATCGTCCAGCGGGATCGCTCCGGGCTGTGGAGCCCTGGGCCTATCAACACGAACTACTGACGCCACCGGGCGCGCATCCATGCGGGTGCGCGCCTTCGGAGGTCGCCCAGACGCAGGCGCGGGCGCGGGCTCAGACGCGGGCGAAGTCCGGACGCAGGCGCAGGCGTGGGTTCGAACGTGGGCACGGGCCAGGCGGAGGAGCGGACCATCGGGAGCCGGTGGCAGGGCGAGGCCCGACCGGCCCTGCGCGTTCAGGCCGGGGCGTTCGCCGTGACGATGCGGGTGGCGAGGGCGATCAGGTCCTCGCCGGTCAGGCCGGGGTAGCCGTGCAGCATGCTGCGCCAGCGGGCGGGGACGGCGGAAGCGCCCCACCGCGCGCCGAGCAGCCCGCCCGCGATGGCGGCGGTGGTGTCGGTGTCGCCGCCCGCGCGGACGCAGAGTTCGAGCGCCAGCGGCAGGTGTTCGGGGCCGGAGGCGTCGGCGGTGGTGATCGCCCACCAGGCGGTCTGGAGCGCGTGCACGACCCAGCCGTTGTTCGGAAAGTGCGCTGGCGCACCGTTTTCCGCCTGATCGAGCAGCCGGTTCCAGTAGTCGGCGCTGTCGGTGGTGGCGACGTACTCGCGGACGCCGTCGAAGGTCGCGGTGAGCACCGCGTGTCGGACGGCGTAGGTCCAGATCTCGCACGCCTCGACGGCCTGCTGATCGTGATGGGTGAGCAGGCCGACCGCGCCCGCCATTCGCACGCACTCGGCGGCGTCGTCCAGGTAGCACAGCGCGATTGGGGCGGTCCGCATCAGCGAACCGTTCCCGCCGGTCAGCCCGTCCAGCGACATGGCCTGCTGGTGCATGGCCGCCGCCGAGGGCGGTCGGGCGGAGAGCACCCGGTTGGTCTGGACGCCGATGTCGGGCGGTGCTGAGTCGTACCACCGCACGAAACCCGCTGCCACCGCGTCGAGTTCGAGTCCGGGACCGCCCGCGGCGGCCTGGGCGATGGCCAGCGCCATCGAGGTGTCGTCGGTCCATTCGCCGGGCGCCCAGTCGAACGCGCCGCCGCCGATCATATCGATCTCCTGCTCGGGCCCCGGCCGGGTGAACTCGTATCCGGCGCCGAGCGCGTCGCCCGCCGCGGTGCCGAGCAGCACACCGGCCGCCCTGTCGAGTCGCCCGTCGTCCAGCATCGTGAAAACCCCTCCGGTCCCGCGTCGATCGCGGCAAATGTACCGGAGCGGTCGTGCCGCGAACCCCTGTCGAATCGGACAAGCGTCGGCCGCGTTCTCTGTGCCGATACGACGAAAGAGTCGGTAGCCCTGTCGATTCGATGTGGGACCGCCAGGTGCGCGGTCGTGTCCGCGGTGCGGTGCGTCGAACGGCGGGCGAGACGCTCGGCGCCGAACGGGTAACGGCGGCAGGGATGTCGATGACACGGTGCGCCGCCGCATCCTTCCCAGCCGCACGAGAGCGCCAACGTTCGACGACCGCCGTCGAGGAAGCCTGTCCGCAGACGCTCAGGGCGTCGGCGCGTCGCTGGGCGCCACCGGAGCCGGGGTGCGCCGACCGCGTCGGGCGCGCAGCAGGGCGTCGGTGGTGAAGATCGCCAGCGCCGCCCAGATGAGCGCGAAACCGGCCCAGCGGGATGCGGGCATCGGTTCGTGCGCGACGGCGACGCCCCAGGCCATCTGGAGCGCCGGGGTGAGGTATTGCAGCAAACCCATGGTGGACAGCGGAACTCGTTGCGCGGCGATGGCGAACAGCAGCAGCGGCACCAGCGTGACCGGTCCGGTCGACATCAGCAGCGCGCTGTGCCCCGCGCCGGAGGTGAGCTCGCTGCGGCCGGTGAACAGCAGCACGAGGACGAACGCGAGCGCGAACGGCGCGGCGACGATGCCCTCGGCCGCGATGCCGCGCAGCGCGTCGAGCGGGATGACCTTCTTCACCAGTCCGTACAGCGCGAACGAGCAGGCGAGGGCGAGGGCGATCCACGGCGGCCTGCCGTAGTCGACGGTGAGCACCGCGACCGCCGCCGCGCCGAGCCCGAGCGCGGCCCACTGCGCCCGCCGCAATCGTTCGCGGAAGATGATCACGCCGAAGCCGACGGTCACCAGCGGGTTGACGAAGTATCCGAGCGCGCACTCCACCACGTGACCGGAGGTGACGCCGTAGACGTAGACGCCCCAGTTGATCGAGATCGCCGCCGAGGCGAGCGCGGCCAACCGCCAGGTCCGCGCATCGATGCCCGCCATCTCGCGCAGCCGTCCGGTGACGACCAGCACGGCGAGCACCACCACGAGCGTCCACAGGATGCGCTGCGCGAGCACCTCCACCGCGCTCGCGAACGCCAGCAGACCGAAGAACGCGGGAAACAAACCCCAGATCAGATAGGCACTGGTGCCGAAGGCAACACCGGGGATGGATCTGATTCGCCGCACCGTGCCAGGTTAGTGCGCGGGCGTTGTTCATGGGATGAATCGTCGGTGCGCGCGGGGTCTGTGGATATCTCGGGCTATCCACAGCCCCGCACATGGCCGGAGCGGATGGGCCACTGTGCCTACTAGTCTGACGTGCATGTCGATAACCGTGCAGGCATCGGGCGCCACCGGACTCACCACGGCCGAGGTCGAGCAGCGTCGCCGCGACGGACTCACCAACGACGTGCCGGACCGGGCCAGCCGCTCGGTGCGCGACATCGTCCGCGCCAACGTCTTCACCAGGATCAACGCGATCCTGGGTGTGCTGTTCATCCTGGTGCTGTCGACCGGTTCGATCATCGACGGCATGTTCGGCCTGCTGATCGTGGCCAACAGCGCGGTCGGCATCATCCAGGAGGTTCGGGCGAAGCGGACGCTGGACCAGCTGGCCATCGTCAGCCAGGCCAGGCCCACCGTGCGCCGCGACGGCGTCGCGCACGAGGTCGCGCCGAAGGACGTGGTGCTCGACGACCTGATCGAGCTCGGTCCCGGCGACCAGATCGTGGTGGACGGCGTGGTCGAGGAGTCCGCGCTGCTGGAGATCGACGAGTCGCTGCTCACCGGCGAGGCCGACCCGATCGACAAGGCCGTCGGCGCGGAGGTGATGTCGGGCAGCTATGTGGTGTCCGGTTCCGGCGCCTACCGCGCCACCAAGGTCGGCCGCGACGCCTACGCAGCGAAGCTGGCCGAGGAGGCGAGCAAGTTCACCCTGGTGCACTCCGAGCTGCGCAGCGGCATCGACAAGATCCTGAAGTTCATCACCTACCTGCTGATCCCCGCCGGTCTGCTCAGCATCTACAACCAGCTGTTCTCGAGTGGCGAGAGCTGGCGTCCCGCGGTGACGGGCATGGTCGCGGCGCTGGTGCCGATGGTGCCCGAGGGGCTGGTGCTGATGACCTCCATCGCGTTCGCGGTGGGTGTGGTGCGACTCGGCCGTCGCCAGTGCCTGGTCCAGGAGCTGCCCGCGATCGAGGGCCTGGCCCGCGTGGACGTGGTGTGCGCGGACAAGACCGGAACGCTGACCGAGAACGGCATGCGGCTGTCGGATATCAAGATCATCGACGGCTTCGACGACGCCGAGGTGCGCAAGGCGCTGGCCGCGATGGCGGGCGACGACCCGCGGCCCAATGCCAGCGTGCAGGCCATCGCCGAGGAGCTGACCGATCGGCCCGGCTGGCAGCACACCGCGGTCGCGCCGTTCTCCTCGGCCAAGAAGTGGAGCGGCTTCTCCTACGGCGAGCACGGTGACTGGCTGCTCGGCGCGCCCGACGTGCTGCTCGACTCGGGCTCGGAGGAGGCGCGCACGGCGGAGGAACTCGGCTCGTCGGGTCTGCGCATCCTGCTGCTCGCCCAGAGCGATCGTCCGGTGGACGCGCCCGACGCACCGGGCGAGGTGCGGCCCGCGGCGCTGGTCGTGCTGGAACAGAAGATCCGCCCCGATGCCCGCGACACCCTCGATTACTTTGCCAGCCAAGATGTTTCGATCAAGGTGATCTCCGGCGACAACGCCGTCTCGGTGGGCGCGGTGGCGTCCTCGCTCGACCTGCCCGGCGGTGATCACGCCGTCGACGCGCGCCGGTTGCCCGAGGACCGTGAGCAACTGGCCGACGTGCTCGAGCACGAGACCACCTTCGGCCGGGTCCGCCCGGATCAGAAGCGCGCCATGGTCGGTGCGCTCCAGTCGCGCGGCCACACCGTCGCCATGACCGGCGACGGCGTGAACGACGTGCTCGCGCTGAAGGATTCCGACATCGGCGTTGCCATGGGCGCGGGCAGCCCGGCTACCCGCGCGGTCGCGCAGATCGTGTTGCTGGACAACAAGTTCGCGACGCTGCCCTACGTCGTCGGCGAGGGGCGCCGGGTGATCGGCAACATCGAGCGCGTCTCGAATCTGTTCCTCACCAAGACCGTGTACTCGGTGCTGCTCGCCTTCCTGATAGGCCTGGCGGGCGTCGGCTCGCAGATCTTCGACTACGAGCCGATCGGCTATCCGTTCCTGCCGCGCCACGTCACCATCGCCGCCTGGTTCACCATCGGCATTCCGGCGTTCATCCTCTCCCTCGCCCCGAACAACGAGCGCGCACGCACCGGATTCGTCTCGCGCGTCATGCGTTTGGCGATCCCGTCCGGTGTGGTGATCGGCGTCGCGACGTTCGTGGCGTACCTCATCGCCTACGCGGGACCGGAAGCCAGCGAGACGCAGAAGGAGCAGGCGGGCACCACCGCGCTCATCACGTTGATCATGATCGCGGTGTGGGTGCTCGCGATCGTCGCCCGGCCGTACGTGTGGTGGAAGGTGGTGCTGATCGCGGCGTCCATGGCGGCCTACGTAGTGCTGTTCACGGTGCCGTTCACCCGCGAGTTCTTCAAGCTCGACCCCTCCAACGTGGCGCTCACCACCTCGGCGTTCATCTGCGGCGCGATCGGCATCGTGCTGGTGGAGGCGATCTGGTGGATCAGCGCCGCGCTGCACGGCGAGCAGCGCAGGCTCATCCCGGCCACGCCGGGCGGTAGCGCCTAGTCCTTCCACCTGCACGGTTTCGGCGCGAGAAGCCTTGTGCGAAGCGGTCATTCGAAGTTGGAGTACCTTCTCCGAATATGGAGGTACTGCTGCACCAGATCGACGCGTTCGCCGACGCACCGTTCTCGGGCAATCCGGCGGCCGTGATGCCGCTGACGTCGTGGTTGCCGGACGAGCTGCTGCAAAACCTGGCCGAGGAGAACAACCTCGCCGAAACCGCCTTCTATACCTCGCAGTTACCTCCGGAGGCGGTCGGCCCGCCCGTGGATCACCCGGCGTTCCACCTGCGCTGGTTCACCCCGGCGGCGGAGGTCGACATGTGCGGGCACGCCACCCTCGCCGCCGCGGCCCAAGTCTTGGAGGACATGCATCCCGGCGCGGACCGGGTGAGCTTCTTCACCAGGAGCGGCTGGCTGCACGTCGATCGCACCGACGACGACGAGTACGTGCTCGATCTGCCGACGGTCGCCTCCGTCGAGGTGGAGCCCGACCCGGCCCTGGTGGCGGCATTGGGCGTGACGCCGGTGCGCGCCTTCTCCGGCACCGACGAGGTCGTCGTGCTCGCCTCGGAAGACGAAGTGCGCCGGGCCCGTCCGCTGTTGAGCGCGTTTCCGCCGCTGCCGCGCGCGGCCGTGCTCACCGCCCCCGGTGCGGAAGTCGATTTCGTCTCACGGGTTTTCGCGCCCGGTCTCGGCGTGCCGGAGGATCCGGTCACC
Source organism: Nocardia amikacinitolerans (assembly GCF_900215415.1). Classification (NCBI taxonomy): domain Bacteria; kingdom Bacillati; phylum Actinomycetota; class Actinomycetes; order Mycobacteriales; family Nocardiaceae; genus Nocardia; species Nocardia amikacinitolerans. The sequence continues at coordinate 871,485 of NZ_OBEG01000003.1, forward strand.
GGATCGGCCCACGCCCAACTGGTTCCGCTGTGGGCCGCCGAACTCGGACGCGCCGAGCTGACGGCCCGCCAGCTGTCCCGTCGCGGCGGCACGCTGCGCTGCGCGCTGGTCGACGATCGAGTTCTGCTGTTCGGCCGCTGCCGCCGCTACCTCGACGGCGTGGTCACCCTGCCCGACTGACGGACGCGCCGTCGTGCGCGCCGCACCGCCTGGACTCGCGCCATGCGCGGGTCATGGGCAGCGTCCGGCAGCGCTGTTGGCCGACTTCCGCGTTGGATTCGGCCATGCGCGAGGCCGACGATGGACGGCGTCCGGCTGGCTCTCGTCGAGACGAGAGCCAGCCGCGTTCGTTTGCTATCGCGCCGCCACGGTCTCCGGCTCGAGGGATGCGGACGAGGCGGCGGGTCTCGACATCCGGGACGGCCACCACACTCGATCTCCCGCGATCAGCGTCAGCGCCGGAACGAGGACAGACCGAACCAACAGGGTGTCCAACAGGACGCCGAAAGCCACCGCGAAGCCGAGCTGGGCCAACGACACCAGCGGCAGGGTCACCAGTACCGCGAAGGTGGCGGCCAGCACGATGCCCGCGGAGGTGATCACGCCGCCAGTGACCGCGAGACTGCGCAAGATGCCTTGGCTGGTGCCGTGCCGCACGGCCTCTTCCCTTGCCCTGCTGACCAGGAAGATGTTGTAGTCGACGCCGAGGGCGACCAGGAACAGGAAGGCGAGCAGGACAAGGCCGGAATCCAGACCGTCGAAGCCGAACAGCTGCTCGAAGGCGAAAACGCTTGCGCCGAGCGCGGATCCGAACGACAACACCACGGTGAGCACCAATCCGACGGGTGCGGCCAGCGACCGCAACAGCAGGCCGAGGACCGCGGTGACCACGAGCAGCACCAGCGGGATCACCACCCGCCGGTCGCGCGCCGATGCCGTCGCGATGTCGCGGTTCGCCGCGCTGGGGCCGCCGACCACCGTGCCGGGCGCGACCTCGCCGAGAGTGTCGCGCAATCGCTCGATGGTCGCGTATTCGGCGGTCGAATCGGCCGGATCGCGCGGGATCGCGACGATCTCGCCGACGGTCGGCCCGGACCGCCCCGCTTCGACCGCGCCGATGCCCGGATCGGCCGTGACCGCCGACATCGCCGCGTCGCGAACGCCGTTGGGCGCGAGGACGAGCAGCGGCGTGCCCGCGCGGTCCGGGAAGTGCGCGGCGATCAGCGACTGCCCACGGACGGACTCCGGGGTGTCGACGAACTGCTCCGCCCGGCCCAGCGAGGCGGTGTTGCCGAGCAGGCCGAGGCTCAGCAGCGCCAGCACCGCGACCGAGGCGAGCGCGGAGACCACCGGCCTGCGGGCGATGGTCGTCCCGATCCGGACCCACATGGTCTGGGCTGTCGTCGTTTCGGTCCGCACCCGCGGCACCCGCGGCCAGAAGATCCACCGTCCGCACACCACCAGCAGCGCCGGGAACAGCGTCACCATCATCGCGAGAGTGCAGACGATGCCCGCCGCGCCCACCGGGCCCATGCCCGCGGCGTTGTTCATGTCGGCGGCGAGCAGACACAGCAGTCCGAGGCTGACGGTGGCGGCGGAGGCGGCGATCGCGGGCACCGAGTTTCGCAACGCCGCGGACATCGCCGCGCCGACGTCGGTGCGGTGGTGCAGCTCCTCGCGGTAGCGCGCGACGATCAACAGCGCGTAGTCGGTGCCGACGCCGAACACCAGGATGGTGAGTATCGCGGCGCTCTGGTCGTTGACGGTGATGTCGAATGTCTTGGCCAGCCCATAGACCGCCGCCATGGACAACACGTTCGCCCCCGCGACGGCGATCAACGGCACCAGCCACAGCACTGGGCTGCGGTAGGTCAGCAGCAGGATCACCGTGACCACGAGCGCGGTCACCAGAAGCAGCCGCTCGTCGATCCCCTCGAACGCGCCCTCGAAATCCGCTTGCAGCGCACCGGGTCCGGCGACCTGGACGGTGAGCCCTTCGGAATGCTCGGCGACCATCGCGCGGAACTGCTCGATGTATTCCGCTGACTCACCGTAGGATTCGCCGACCGCGACCGGAAACATCAGGGCCGCGCCATCGTCGGAGGGCAGCGGCTGATCCGGCCCGCCCTGCGCCTCGTATTTCGTGCGCAGCGCGGTGTAGTGGGCGGCGGCCGTGGCTCGGTCGGCCTCCGTGACACCGCCCGCGCGGTGATACACCACCAGGAACACATTCTCGGTGCCGCCGGGCAGGGTGGTCTCCAGTTCGGCCGCCATCGTCGACTGCGCCGAGGCGGGAAGGTAGTCGATCTCCCGGTCGGATTTCACGTCGTCCAGCCCGCCCGCCCACGGTGTCAGCGCGGCGAGCACCGCGATCCACAGGCCGATGAGCAACCACGCTCGGCTCTTCGTCCCCATCACTGTCTCCTCGTTTCGGACATGGCAAGCAGCGTCGCGGGAATTCGGACCGAAAGCGTCCGACCGGGGAAGGCTGTTGGAGATACGCCGCGCGGAGTACGCCGGTCGGGCTCGGCTGCCGGAGAATGGCGGGATGAACAGACGGTGGGTGGCCGACGGCGTGTTGGCCGTTGTGCTGCTGATCGTCGAGCTGATCGCCGCGGTGCCGCTCGCGGGCCCGCGTCCGCTCGACGCCTTCGGTGCGGTGCTGCTCACGCTGGCGACAGCGGTGGTCGTGGCTCGCCGGAGCTGGCCGCTCGGGGTGTTGTTCGCGCACTTGGCACTGGCGATTCCCTACCACGCCAACGAATTTCCGCACGAGGCCGTCGTGCCCGCGACCATCGTCGCGCTCTACACCGTGGCCAGGTATGGCACCCGGGTGCGTACGGCGCTGGTGGTCGCGATGGTCCTGCTGTTCGGTGTCGGTGGAATCTTGTTGTCGCGCACCGAGAACGAGAACACGGCACTCCAGGCGTTCGGCGCCGTCGGCTGGATCGTGCTGGCCTGTGTTGCGGGCGAGGCCGTCCGGCTGCACCGCGCCTACCTCGCCGAGGCGCTGGACCGGGCCGAACGCGCCGAACGCTCGCGCGACGCCGAAGCGCGCAGGCAGGTGGCGGAGGAGCGGCTGCGCATCGCCAGGGATCTGCACGACCTGCTCGCCCACACCATCACGGTGATCCAGGTGCAGGCCGGGGTAGCCGCGCACCTGCTCACCGAAGGGAGGGCCGATCGGGCCACCGTCGTGGCCGCTCTCGACACCATCGCGGACGCGTGTGCCGACGCGCGCGCCGAATTGGCCGCGACCGTCGGCGTGCTGCGCACACCCGGCGGGGAACCCCGTGGCCCGCTGCCCGCTCTGGCGCAGCTGTCGGCGCTGGCCGAACCCGCAGAGGTGGCGGGTGTGATGGTGGAATTCGAGATAGTGGGCGAGGCGCGTGCGCTCTTGCCGACCGTCGAGATGGTCGCCTATCGGATCGTGCAGGAGGCGCTCACCAACGTCGCCAAGCACGCTCAGGCAACCCGCGCGCTGGTCCGCCTCGACTACGAGGTCGATCGGCTGACCGTGTGCGTCACCGACGACGGTCGCGGAACTTTCGATGGAGCACCGGGTTTCGGCATTCGCGGCATGGTCGAGCGGGCGGAGGCAGTCGGCGGTTCGCTCCGGACGCTCGGCACGGACGCGGGGTTCACCGTCACCGCCGAGCTGCCGATTCCGGGTGCGCCGGAAGCGGCTGGCGCGATGGATGATTCGCGGCGATCAGTGGGTGATGCGCATCGGGGTGGCGCGCAGGTGCCGACGGGCGACGGCGGGCGATCCGACGGTGGGGACGTCGGCCGAGGCGGGATGGACGCGCGTGATGTCGGCGTGCGGGTGGACGGCGGCAGCGGTGTTCGCGGTGCGGGCGGCAGCGGCGTGCGCGGTGGCGATCGGAGCGAGACCAGCGGAGTCGCTTCGTGATTCGGGTGTTGCTTGCCGACGACCAGGCTCTGGTGCGTGGTGCGTTCGCGCTGTTGGTCGCCTCGGCGCCCGATATGACGGTGGTGGGGGAAGCGGCGACGGGGCGTGCGGCGGTGGCGTTGGCTCGTGCCGAACGGGCCGACGTGGTGGTGATGGACATCCGCATGCCGGATATGGACGGCATCGCCGCGACCACGTCGATCGCCGCGGACGAGAACCTCGCCGGCGTCCGGGTGCTGGTGCTCACCACCTACGACACCGACGACAACGTGCTCGCCGCTCTGCGCGCGGGCGCGAGCGGCTTCCTCATCAAGGACACCAAGCCCGCCGCGCTGCTCGACGCGATTCGCACGGTGGCTGCCGGGGAGGCGCTGCTGTCGCCGAGCGCGACCTCCGCCGTCATCGCGCGGGTCAGGTCCGCGCCCGATCCCACACCGCGCCCGACGCTTGGCGCGCTCACCGACCGAGAACTCGACGTGCTCGTCCTGGTCGCACGCGGCCTGACCAACGCCGAGATCGCCGAGACCCTCGTGCTCAGCCCGTTGACGGTGAAGACCCACGTCAGCCGGATCCTCGCGAAACTGCTCGCCCGCGACCGCGTTCAGCTCGTCATCGCCGCCTACGAGGCGGGTCTCGTCACACCCGCGACCTGAGAACCGCTGCGGTGCGCCGGATGTCGCGTGGCTCGACCGTCAATTGTGCGAGCCGTTCGCCGAGTCTCGCGGTGCCCGGCCCGAGCCTCGAGTCTCGCGGCGCTGCTCGTCAGTTATCGGGGACCGGGGCGTCGTCCGGTCCGGGGACGACGGTTTCGGTGTGCTCCGGCAGCAAAGGATTCACCGCGAAATGGCCCGCGACGGCGTCGGCCGGTAGGGCTTCGACCGCGCGGATACCATTGGCGGCGGCCAGGTTTCGGAGCTCTGGCAGGGTGCCGCGGACGACGAGGCCGACGGTGCAGGCGCATCCGGCTCGCAGGCGGGATATGGAGACCGTCATGATGCGCGTGTAGCGCTCGCCGATCGCGCCGGTGCGCTCCAGTTGGTCCTGCACCTGCCACGCGGCCGCGTCGGCGGACGCCACGGCCACCGCGGCGCCCGCGGGCACCTGCACCGCGACCAGCGGCGTCTGTACGCGGGGTATCGGGACGCGGTGCAGCACTTGGCCGACGCGCAGACCGCCGCTGTGCACGGGAATCGCCTGCGGCGCGATCGGTTCGGTGAACGAGACCAACGCCCAGTGCTGCTCGGTGTCGGTACCGGAGAGCGAATCCCGCGCTCTGGCAAGGTAATCGGCGACCGGCTCGGCGCGGTCGGGGCCGAGCCGATCGGTGCCGACGCCAAGCTCGCGCGGCGGATTCAGCACACCGAGCAGGGCCATGAACGCGATGACACCGGCCGCCAATGCCCCCGCCAAGGCCGCACGCAACACCCGCGCCCCACGGAGGCCGTTCGCGTCGTCCGTTGCCGCGCCTTCCGAGCGCTCTTGCGACCGATCGGCAGCCGCATCGCCGCCGCCTTCCGCACCGGACCCCGGCCGCTCACGCATTGCGCAGGACGTCCAGCGCGTTCTTCAGATCGTCCGGGTACTCGCTGGTGATCTCCACCCAGCGTCCGTCGGCGGGATGGTTGAAGCCGAGCGAGCGGGCGTGCAACCACTGCCGTTCCAGGCCGAGGCGTTCGGCGAGGCGCGGGTCGGCGCCGTAGGTGAGGTCGCCGCAGCAGGGGTGCCGGATCGCCGAGAAGTGCACGCGAATCTGGTGGGTACGACCGGTCTCCAGGTGGATGTCCAGCAGGCTGGCCGCCTGGAACGCCTCGACGGTGTCGTAGTGGGTGACGCTGGGCCGTCCGTCGGCGGTGACCGCGAACTTCCAGTCGTTGCCTCGGGCCCGGCCGATGGGCGCGTCGATGGTGCCGCTGCTCGGATCGGGATGTCCCTGCACCAGCGCGTGATAGCGCTTGTCGACGGTGCGCTGCTTGAACGCCCGCTTCAGTACGGTGTAGGCGTGCTCGGACTGGGCGACCACCATCACACCGGAGGTGCCGACGTCGAGCCGGTGCACGATGCCCTGGCGCTCGTGCGCGCCGGAGGTGGAGATCCGGTATCCGGCCGCGGCCAGCCCGCCGACCACGGTCGGACCGGTCCAGCCGACGCCGGTGTGCGCCGCGACGCCGACCGGCTTGTCCACCGCGACGATGTCGTCGTCGGCGTAGAGGATCTTCATACCCTCGACCGGCGCGGCCTCGATGGTGAGTTCCCGCTTGGGCTCGGGGAATTCGACTTCCAGCCAGGCGCCTGCGACGAGCCGGTCGGACTTGCCCGCAGGCACGCCGTCCAGCTGCACCGAGCCCTCGGCGGTCAGCGCCGCCACCGCGGTGCGCGACAACCCGAGCAACCGGGAGAGGCCCGCGTCGACCCGCATGCCGTCGAGCCCGTCGGGCACGGGCATGGTTCTGGTCTCTCTCATGCCGCGTTCTCCTCTCCGGTGCCGTTCGGCGTGTCCTTCTTGGGATGGTCCCTCTCGGGTTCGGGCTCGGCGGGCGGTTCGGGCCGCGCCGTCGCGGCCCGCTCCTCGTCCGCGTCGCGGCCGGTCCGGGTGCCGTCCGGCTCGAAGCCGAACACCGTCAGCACCACCAGCAGGATCGCGCCGCAGACGATCGCCGAGTCCGCCACGTTGAACACCGGCCACCAGCCGATCGCGACGAAGTCGACGACGTGGCCCTGCAACGGTCCCGGCGCACGGAAGAGCCGGTCGACCAGGTTGCCGAGCGCGCCGCCGAGCACCATGCCGAGCCCGATCGCCCACCACAGCGAGCGCAGCGTGCGCCCGATGCGGATCACGCCGATCACCACGGCCGCGGCGACCAGCGTCAGCAGCCAGGTCATGCCGGTGGCCATGGAGAACGCGGCGCCGGGATTGCGCACCAGGGTGAACCGCGCGAAATCGCCGATCAGATACACGGGCTCGCCCGGCCGGAGGTTGGCCACCGCGATCGTCTTGGTGAGCAGATCGAGGCCGAACAGCACCGCGGCGATGATCAGCAGGGTCCGCAACCGTAGCGGCGGGGTCGTCTTCCGCGCCGGGTCGGCGGTGTTGTCCTCGGGCGGCCGGTCGTCACTCACGCCGATCATCATCTCTCGAGCGCCGCGAGCGCCGCGCCGCGCCTCCTCGCGGCGTGTTCGCAACGCGCCGGGCGGCACGCAAGGCGAATGTCCCAGCTGACACTCAGGAAGCGGTCGTATCGTGTTGCTCGTGACGGTGTTGTCTTCTTCTCACCTGCCCCGGTTCGCGCGCTCGAGTGTGTTGCTCGTCGTGCTCGCGGTCGGGCTTTCCGCCTTCGGCGTCGCCTGCGGCGACGACACCGAGGCGCCCGCGGCCACCGAAGGAACCGAGCCGCTCGGCATGCCCAAGGAAGTGACCGTGCCGATCTCTGCCGCGGCGGCCACGCTGCTCTCGCCCGGCGCCGAGCCGCGCGACGTGCTGCGGCCGCATTTCGTCGTCGGCACCGACCAGCGGGTGACCCTGCGCACCGATCACCGCATCGAGCAGCAGATCAACGACCAGCCCAAGCGCGACTTCTCCACGCCCGCGCTGACCATCCCGATGACCGCCGAGACCAGCGCCGAGGGCGTCGATCTCACCATCGGCGCGGTGTCCACGCCCGACCCGCTGTTGAACAAGGCGCTCACCGCCGCCGACGGCTCGCACGCCGGCTTCGATTTCAGCGACGACGGCGCCATCACCGCGCTGCGGCTCGCGCCGTCACCGGACACCTCCAACGCCGCGCGCGCCGCGCTCGAGCAGGCGTTCTACCAGGCCGTGTACCGCTCGATCATGTTCCCCGACGAGCCGGTGGGCGAGGGCGCCGTGTGGACCGTGCACCAAGAGGTGACCGGCGGTGTGACGCTCGACCAGGTCACCACCGCGACGCTGACCGAGCGCGACGGCGACCGGCTCACCATCCACCTGAATGTGACGCAGACCCCGAAATCCTCGGAGTGGTCGCTGCCCAACGACGCGGGCACCCTCGACATCGAGGACTACGTGATGCAGGGCACCGGGACCATCACCGTCGACCTCGGCTTGCCGCTGCCGGTGGCGGGCTCCATCACCGTCGGCGGTCATCAGGCCTACCGTGATCCGCGCAGCGCGAGCATGTTGCAGCAGACCATCACCACGCAGGTGTCGTGGGCGGAGTGAAACGCGGCCTGCTGCTCGGGGTGGTGAGCGCGGCGGTGGTCGCGGGCTGCGGATCGGAGCGGGAGGAGCCGTCCGCTCCCGACCTGCCGCCGCTCGGTCCCGCGGTCGCGGCCGCTTCGGTGCCGGGTCCACCGCTGACCGATCCGGCCGAGCTGGCTCGCCGTCTGCTCGGTCCCGCCGACCTGCCCGGCATGACGCCGGTGCTCGATGCCCGCACCCCGGGACAGGCGCAGACCGCAGGACCCACGGCCGAGACGCGGCCCGCCCAGTGCGCGCGGGTGCTGCTGCCGTTGGCCGAGCAGGGCACCGAACCGCTGACCTGGAATACCGTCGCCTACAACGGTCCGAGCTTCTCCAGTATCGATATCGATGCCGCGAGTTATGCACCGGAGAAATTGTCGGACGCCTTTTCCGTTGTGCAGCGAACATTGCGCGAATGCACCGAATATTCCGGCAACGACGCGGACGGGACGTCGATCGAATACCGGCTCGGCGGTTTGGCGCAACCGTCCTTCGGGGACGCCTCGACGGCATTCCAGCTGCGCACCTCCAGCGCCGGATTCACCTTGGTCTCGGTGGCGTCGATCGTCCAGGTGGGCTCGGTATTGGCGCAGGTCACCATAACCGCGCCGGAGTCGGTTGAACCCGCGGCGCTGACCGAGCTGACGGCCGATCAGGTGGACAGGTTGCGCGGTGTCGCCGGGCCGTGAGCGGCGGGTGTGGTTTCGGGCGTTCGCCCGTAGATCTTTCCGCCGATCGGGCGATTTCGGCGGCGGTCGGGAATAGGCTCGCCCTATCCGACACAAACGCCTCGATCGGAGGTCCCCAATGTCCGATGTGAAACCCATCCCCGACGGATATCCGGCGGTATCGCCGGGCCTGGCGATCGACGGCGCCGCGGCCGCGATCGATTTCTACAAGCAGGTGTTCGGCGCGGCGGAGCGAATGCGCATGCCGCGCCCCGACGGCAAGATCGCGCACTGCGAGCTCACCCTCGGCGATTCGGTCATCATGCTCGGCGACCCCGCGCCGGAGATGGAATTCCTCGACCCCAAGACGGTCGGCGGCACACCCGTCAACATCTACGTCTACGTCGAGGACGCCGACGCGGCCTTCACGGCCGCCATCGCCGGTGGCGCCAAGGAACTCTCGCCGATGACCACCCAGTTCTACGGTGACCGCAGCGGCGCGTTCGAAGACCCGTGGGGACACCGTTGGACGGTGGCCACGCACGTGGAGGACATCTCCCCCGAGGAGATGGACCGACGCATGGCGGAGATGTTCGGCGACGACTGACGTCAGCCGGCGACGACCGAATCACCCTCCACCCGAACAACTCTGGATGCGAGCGGGCGCTGGGCCGGTCCGGCTACGACGGAGCCGTCCAAGCCGAACTTGCTGCCGTGACAGCGGCAGTTGACGGTGCCGCCGGTCACCTCGCCGACCCGGCAGCCCGCGTGCGTGCAGGTGCTGTCCAGGCCGACGAAGACGCCCGCGCTCGGCTGGGTGACCACCGTGTCACCGGCGATCACGCCGCCGCCGACGGGTACGTCGGCGGTCTTGGCGAGGACCGTCGGGCCGCCGGACCGCGCCGCGGATGCTGGAGCCGACGCCGCCGTGTCGTCACCGGAAGCGCCGCACGCCGCGAGCGCGGTGGCGGCCAGCGCCCCGGCTCCGACCACCACCGTGCGGCGGTCCAGTAGTAGATGGTCGTTATCGCAAGCGCGCTTCATGCGGATCTCCTCGACTTCCAGCCACGGCGGCGCCGAGCCGAACCCGCCCGAACCGCCGCTCGCACTGACCACGTCACCGGCCCCCGGGCGGTTCACTCGCCAACGCGAGGCGATGCTACGACTGCGGGTCGACGGCGCGCAGGTGTCGGCCAGGTTCGGGTTCCTGTGGACCCGCTTCGGTCGAAGGATGAACCCTGTCGCCGGACGGACTGTGTAAGGGGCGTGCCGGTCGCAGGGCGGGCCGGTCGGCGGCGGACCCGATCCCCCTCACGGACCGGGTACGCCGCCGCGCGCCGGGTCAGCCGCGGGCGATGGCCTCGAAGACTTTGGGGTCGACGAGGGTGGAGGTGTCGCCGAGTTCGCGGCCTTCGGCGACGTCGCGTAGCAGGCGGCGCATGATTTTGCCGCTGCGGGTTTTGGGGAGTTCGGGGACGACGTGGATTTCGCGTGGTTTGGCGATGGGGCTGATTTCGCGGGCGACTTCGGCCTTCAGTTCGTCGACGAGCGCCGCGCCCGTGTCTTTGGCTTCGGCGGTGAGGATGACGAAGGCGACGATGCCTTGGCCGGTGGTGGGGTCGGTGGCGCCGACGACGGCGGCTTCGGCGACGCCGGAGTGTCCGACGAGGGCGGATTCGACTTCGGCGGTGGAGATGCGGTGGCCGGAGACGTTCATGACGTCGTCGACCCGGCCGAGCACCCAGAGCGCACCGTCCTCGTCCACCTTCGCGCCGTCACCGGCGAAGTACCAGCCCTCGGAAGCGAAGCGTGCCCAATAGGTTTCGCGGAATCGCTCCATGTCGCCCCAGATGCCGCGCAACATCGACGGCCACGGCTGGTCCAGCACGAGGAGTCCGGATCGGCCGCGCTCGAGGCCGGTGCCATCGTCGTCGACGACTTGGGCGGAGATGCCGGGCAGCGGGGTCATCGCGGCGCCGGGTTTGGCGGCGGTGACGCCGGGCAGCGGGGAGATCATGATCGCGCCGGTCTCGGTCTGCCACCAGGTGTCCACGATCGGAGTCCGATTGCCGCCGATCACCTCCCGGTACCACCGCCACGCCTCGGGATTGATCGGTTCGCCGACGGAGCCGAGGAGTCGCAGCGAGGAGAGGTCGTGCGCGTCGGGGATCTCGCGGCCCCATTTCATGAAGGTGCGCACCAGGGTCGGGGCGGTGTAATAGATGGTGACGCCGTACTTTTCGATGATCTCGAAGTGCCGGTGCTCGGTGGGCGAGTTGGGGGTGCCTTCGTAGACGACCTGGGTGGCGCGGTTGGACAGGGGTCCGTAGACGATGTAGCTGTGGCCGGTGACCCAGCCGATGTCGGCGGTGCACCAGTAGACGTCTTGTCCGGGTTTGTGGTCGAAGACGTAGTGGTGGGTGTAGGAGGCTTGGGTGAGGTAGCCGCCGGAGGTGTGCAGGATGCCCTTGGGTTTTCCGGTGGTGCCCGAGGTGTAGAGGATGAACAGCGGGTGCTCGGCGTCGAAGGGCTGCGCCTCGTGCTCGGTCGAGGCTTGGGCCACGGTCTCGTGCCACCACAGATCGCGGCCCTCGGTCCACGGCACCTCGATGCCCGTCCGCCGCACCACGAGCACGTGTTCCGCGCTGGACTTCCCGTCGGCGAGCGCCTCGTCGACCGCGGCCTTGAGCGGCGCGGCGGCCCCGCGTCGCCACTGTCCGTCGGTCGTGATCACCAGTCGCGCACCCGCGTCGTCGACGCGCTGGCGCAGGGCGGTGGGGGAGAAGCCCGCGAACACCACCGAGTGGGTCAGCCCGAGGCGGGCGCAGGCGAGCATCGAGACGATCGCCTCGGGAACCATCGGCATGTAGATGGCGACCCGGTCGCCTGCGCGCAGGCCGAGGTCCGTGAGATAGTTCGCCGCCCGGCAGACCTCGGCGAGCAGTTCGGCGTAGGTGATGTCGCGGGAGTCGCCCGGTTCGCCTTCCCAGTGGATCGCGACCTGATCGCCGTGTCCGTCGAGGACGTGGCGGTCCACGCAGTTGTAGGCGACGTTGAGCTGTCCATCGACGAACCACTTGGCCACCGGCGCGTCGCTCCAGTCCAGCACCCGGTTCCATGTCCGATGCCAGTGCAGTCGCTCGGCCTGTTCGGCCCAGAACGCGTCGCGGTCCTCGGCGGCCCGATCGTACAGTGCCGCATCGGCATTCGCGGCGTCGGCGAACTCGGCGCCGGGCGGGTAGGCCACGGGGAGCGCGGTGCCGGGTTCGGTGGTGGCGCTGGTCAAGTCACATCTCCAATCGAAAAAGCCTGAGCGGCAACGGGAACAGGTGTCGGGTCCCGGTGTTGCCGGGACCCGACGGGCGCCGCGCCGTTGCGGCGAGTCCTGCGGCGGTCCCGGCATCGGCCGGGACCGGGAAGGTCAGTGCACGACCGCCTTCTCCGCGCCCACTCCGGTGAGCGAGCGAACCTCCATCTCGGCGGCCTTCGCTGGGTTCTCCTGTGTTCGGCCGCCAACCAGGGTGCCGATCACGCCGAGCGCGAAAGCCAGTGGGATGGAGACGATTCCGGGGTTCGACAGCGGGAACCAGTCGAAATCCGAGCCGGGCAGCATGGCGCTCTTGCTGCCAGACACGGCGGGCGAGAACACGATGAGCACGATGGTCGAGATCAGGCCGCCGTACATGCTCCACAGCGCGCCGGTGGTGTTGAAGCGCCGCCAGAACAGCGAGTACACGATCGTCGGCAGGTTCGCCGCCGCGGCGACCGCGAAGGCCAGCGCCACCAGGAACGCGATGTTCTGTCCGTTGGCCAGGATGCCGAGGCCGATGGCGAGCACACCGATCACCACCGCGGTGATCCGCGAAACCCGCACCTGCGCCGACTCGTCCGCGTTGCCGCGCTTGAGCACGCTGCCGTAGATGTCGTGCGCGAACGAGGCCGCCGCGGTGATGGTGAGGCCCGCGACCACGGCGAGGATGGTGGCGAACGCGACCGCGGAGATGATGCCGAGCAGCAGCACACCGCCGAGTTCGAAGGCCAGCAGCGGCGCCGCCGAGTTCTGGCCGCCCGCCGAGGCGAGGATGCGATCCGGACCGACGATCGCGGCCGCTCCGTAGCCGAGCACCAGCGTGAACAGGTAGAACGCGCCGATCAGGGCGATCGCCCACACCACCGAGCGCCGGGCCTCCTTGGCGGTCGGCACGGTGTAGAAGCGCATCAGCACGTGCGGCAGACCCGCGGTGCCGAGCACGAGGGCAAGGCCGAGGGAGACGAAGTTCAGCTTGGAGGTCTCGTTCGCGCCGTACTGCGCGCCGGGGGCGAGCACGTCACGCGAGGCGACGGCCTTGTTGGTGGAGTCGGAGACCATCTGCTGGGCCGAACCCAGAATGTCGGAGAAGTTGAACCCGAACTTCGCGAGCACCATCACCGTCATCAACGCGGCGCCGGTGATGAGCAGCACCGCCTTGATGATCTGCACCCACGTGGTGCCCTTCATGCCGCCGACCAGCACGTAGACGATCATCAGCACACCGACGACGGCGATCACCACCGACTGCCCCGCGCGGTCGTCGATGTCGAGCAGCAGCGCGACAAGGCCGCCCGCGCCCGCCATCTGGGCCAGCAGGTAGAACAGCGAGACGGTCAGCGTGGACAGCGCGGCGGCGGTGCGCACCGGCCGTTCCCGCAGCCGGAAGCTCAGCACGTCGGCCATGGTGAATTTGCCGGTGTTCCTGAGCATTTCGGCGACCATCAGCAGCGCGACCAGCCAGGCCACCAGGAATCCGATGGAGTACAGGAAGCCGTCGTAGCCGTAGACGGCGATGGCGCCCGCGATGCCGAGAAAGCTTGCCGCCGAAAGGTAGTCGCCCGCGATGGCGATGCCGTTCTGCGGGCCGGAGAAGCCGCGTCCGCCGGTGAAGTAGTCCGCGGCGCTGGCGTTGTCGCGGCTGGCCCTGATCACCACGACCATGGTGACGGCCACGAACAGGCCGAAGATGGCGATGTTCGCGATGGGGTTGCCGACCGTGTCGGCGGCAAGAAACTGCGTTGTCATGCCCGCTCACCCTCCAGGTAGACGCGGATGGCCGCGGCGCGCGGATCCAGTTCCTTGTTGGCGAAGCGGACGTAGAGCGCGGTGATCACGAAGGTGGACACGAACTGGCCGAGACCGAGCAGCAGCCCGACGTTGATGTCGCCGACGACCTTGCTCGCCATGAAGTCGTGCGCGTACGCGCCGAGCAGCACGTAGCTCAGGTACCAGACCAGGAACAGCGCCGTCATCGGGAACACGAAGCGGCGCAGCCGGTTGCGCAGCTCCTGGAATTGCGGACTGGCCTGTACGGCCGCGAAGTCCTCGGCGCTCGGCGTGCGCGGTGGCTTGGTGCCGTCGAGGTCGATACTTGTCATCGGAGCGTCCTAGCTTGTGACGTGGATTACTGGGGTGAAGGTAGACCGCGCCGAGCCCCGATATGTCTTGTGGCGCAGGTCACTCTGTGAAGGCCGGGATCTGTGCGGCGAGCGGTCGGCTCGGTGCGACGAACGGTCGGCGGCCGAGCGGCCTCGACGTCAGCTCGCGCGCAGTCCGCGCTCGCGGTCGGCGCCCATGCCGAGCCGTTCCGGCGCGTGCATGCGCACGAAGATCCGCCGCACCGTGCGTGGGGCCTGGCCGCGCGTCAGCTTGCTCACCACGATCATCGTCAGGAAGGCCAGCGGCACGCTGATCGCCGCTGGATAGCCGAGGATCGCGGCGAGCCAGCCGTCGGCCACCGCCTCGGACGCGCCGCCGAGCACCGACACCGCCGTCGCCCCGCCCGCGACCAGACCGCCCGCGATCAGGCCCGCTCCGGCGCCCTTCGCGGTGAGGCCGCGCCACCAGATGCCGAGCACCAGCAGCGGACACAGCGTCGACGCGGCCACCGAGAAGGCCAGCGCGACCGTGCGGGACAGGTCGAGCGAGGCGACCGTCAGCGACAGCGCGAGTGGCACGGCGCCCGCCGCAAGCGCCGCCATCCGGAAGTCCCTGATCCGGCCGCGCAGCATGTCCGTGCTGAGCACGCCCGCGATGCTGACGAGCAGCCCCGAGGAGGTGGAGAGGAACGCGGCGATGGCGCCCGCCGCGGCCAGCGCCGCGAGCAGCTGCCCCGGCAATCCGCCGAGCACCGAACCGGGCAGCAACAGCACCGCGGCGTCGGAGGTTCCGGTGATCAGCAACTGCGGCACATAGAGCCGCGCGAACACCCCGAGCAGGATCGGGAACAGGTAGAACGTGCCGACCAGGCCGATGACGGCGAGCGCGGTGGCGCGCGCGGCCCGGCCGTCGGGATTGGTGTAGAAGCGCACCAGCACGTGCGGCAAACCCATGGTGCCGAGGAAGGTGGCGATGATCAGGGAATACACCTGGTAGGTCGGGTGCGTACCGCCGAAGCCGCCGCCGGGCGACAACCAGCTGGCGCCGTCGGCGGGCGCCCCCGCCACCACAGGTACCGCGGAACCGGATTCGAGCACCATCTCGGTGCCCGCGGCCAGCTCGTGTTCGCCGGGCGTCAACGCCACCGGGCCGTCGACCCGGCGGCCGTCCACCGTGCCGGTGATCGAGACCTGTTGTCCGACACCGACCTGCACCACCACGTCGGTGGTGACGTCCACGGTGGTGCGCTCGGTGACGATCGGCGGCGCGGCCGTGCCGAGCTCGCGGTCCTGGGCCAGGAAATGACCGAGCAGCACAAGGGCGGGCAGCGCGACCGCGGTGAACTTCAGCCAGTACTGGAACGCCTGGACCAGCGTGATCGACCGCATGCCGCCGCCGGTGACATTGGCGATCACGATGACGCCGACCGCGACGGCGCCGACCCAGCTGGGCACGCCGAGCAGAATCCGCAGCGTCAACCCGGCCCCCTGGAACTGCGGGATCAGATACACCGCGCACACCAGCACCACCACGACCGCGGCGAGCCTGCGCAAACGCACCGAGCCGAGCCGGAATTCGGCGAAGTCCTGCACCGTGTAGGCCCCCGAGCGGCGCAGCGGGGCGGCGACGAACAGCAGCAGCGCCAGATAGCCCGCGGTGAATCCGACCGGATACCACAGCGCGTCCGCGCCGTACTTGGCGATCAGCCCCGCGACGCCGAGAAACGAGGCGGCCGAGAGGTATTCGCCGGAGATCGCCGCGGCGTTCCAGCCGGGGCCGACGCTGCGCGAGGCGACGAGGAAATCGGAGGTGGTGCGCGCCAGCCGCACACCGTAGGCGCCGATGGCTACGGTGGCGAACGCGGCGAGCAGCAGCGCCGCGAGGGTCAGGGCGGGCGCGCCCACGTCAGTCCCCGGCCAGGTCGAGGAAGTCCTCCTCGTTGCGTTCGGACAGTCGGACGTACAGACGCCCGACGACGTACAGCGCGGGGAACACCGCGACACCGAGCAGCAGCCAGGGCAGCCGCACGCCGAGCACGACGGCGGAGGCGAGCGCGTCGATTCCGAGCAGCAGCGGAATCGCGCCGAGCACCAGCACCGTGACCACCGCGAGCCGCAGCGCAAGGCCGAGCTGGGCGCGAATCAGACCGCCGATCAAGGCTTCGCCGATCTCGGTCTGCTCTGCTACCTCCACGCGGGTGCGCACCCGTCGCGCGCCGCGCCGCTCGGCGAGCACCACCCGCTGGCGCGCGGGCCGCTGCGGGCCGGTCACCGGGTCGTCCAGTTGTGCCGCGGCCCGTGCACCAGTCGCTGCTTGAGCTCGCGCACCTGGCGGCGGCTGACCGGCAGCTCCACCGCCGCCGCGCTGCCCTCGGCGCGCAGGCACACCACCGTGCCGCTGCCCACCGTGCGCAAGCCAGTCACCATCCGCAGCGCCACCAGGTAGGAGCGGTGCACGCGCAGGAAACCGGCGTTCTCCCAGCGGGATTCGAGTGCGGTGAGCGGGATGCGCACCAGGTGCGAGCCCGCGCTGGTGTGCAGCCTCGCGTAGTCGCCGTCCGCCTCGACCCAGCTGACGCTGGAGCGATGCACAAGGGTGGTGACGCCGCCGAGTTCGACGGGGATCACCTCGTTCGGGTCGGTGCGCGGCGCGGCGGGCGGCGGGGGAGCGGCGCGCGTCTGGGTGATGCGCCGCACCGCCTCGGCAAGGCGCGCCTCGCGCAGCGGTTTGAGCAGGTAGTCCACCGCGCCGAGATCGAAGGCGCTCACCGCCCGGTCGTCGTGCGCGGTCACGAACACCACCGCGGGCGGGTTGGCGAACTCGGAGAGGATGCCCGCCAGCTCCATGCCGTCGAGCCCTGGCATGTTGATGTCGAGGAAGACAGCGTCCACCGGATGGGTGCGCAGCACCCGCAGCGCGCTGGTCGCCTCGCCCGCGGTGTGGATCTCGCCGACGCCGCGTTGGGTGCGCAGCAGATACACCAGCTCGTCCAGAGCGGGCTTCTCGTCATCCACGGCGAGCACGCGCAGCGGGCTCGCCGAGTCATCGGTGTTCTGCGTCACAACCGCTCCATCGTAAGGGCACGGTGATCGGCGCGGTTTCGGATACCCCGACCGCGTCAGGCGCGCACGCCGGGGCGGAACTTCGGCACCCGCAGACTGACCTTGGTGCCCGCGCCGGGCGCGGTCTCGACGATCAACCCGTAGTCGTTGCCGAAGGCCGCACGCAGCCGGTCGTCCACGTTCGCCAGCCCCACGTGTGCGGATTCGCCGGAACCCGCAGGGCCGGAACCCGTTTCGACCGCGTCGAGCGCGCCGGAGCGCAGCAGATCGGGGTCCATGCCCGCGCCGTCGTCCTCGACGCTGATCAGGCAGTCGGTGCCCGCGTCGGTGGCCACGATGGCGATGGTGCCGCCGCCCTGCCTGCCCGCGATGCCGTGCCGCACAGCGTTCTCCACCAGCGGTTGCAGTGCGAGGAAGGGCAGTACCACGCCGAGCACCTCCGGCGCGATCCGCAGCCGCACCTGGAGCGCGTCGCCGAAACGGGCCCGTTCCAGCGCGAGATAGCGCTCGATGTTGCGCAGTTCGTCCGACAGCACGGTGAATTCCCCCGCGGCCCGGAAGGAGTAGCGGGTGAAGTCGGCGAACTCGAGGATGAGCTCCCTTGCCCGATCCGGATCGGTGCGCACGAACGACGCGATGGTGTTGAGCGCGTTGTAGATGAAGTGCGGGCTGATCTGGGCGCGCAGCGCGCGCACCTCGGCGCGGTCCAGCCGGGCGCGCGACGCGTCGAGGTCGGCGAGTTCCAGCTGGCCGCAGGCGTAACGGGCCACCTCGGCGAGCGCGCCGAGCAGCCCCGGCCCCGGCTTGCCGTTGGTGACCACGCCGAGCGCGCCCGCCGCGCCGCTGTGTTCGATCAGCAACGGCTGCGCAACCAGCGTCCGCGCGCCGTGCTCGCCCTGCCCGGGACCGGCCACCAGCACCGGTCGTTCGCTCGCGGTCGCCCGCCGCGCCGCGTCGGCGAAGACCTCGGCGAGATCGGCATGGGGTCCGTCCCAGGCGAGCACCTCGCCGTCAGGGTCGGCGACGCCGAGTGCGTCCGCGCCGGTCAGCGCGCGCAGATGGGGCGCGGCCTCCCGCGCGGACTGCTCGGTGAGCCCGCGGCGCAGCGGCACGGCCGCCAGCGAGGCGGTGTGCAGCGCCGAGTGCACGGCGCGTTCGGCGGGTGTGGTGACCACCCGCCGCGTGCGCAGCCACACCAACAGCGCGCCACCCGCCACCAGCGTCGCCGTGACGACGGCGACCACGGTCGCGGTCACCGGACCACGGTCAGGAATCGCCCGATCATGGTCCGATTATGGACGCGCCGCCGCGGGCGCGGGTCAGCCCTTGGAGACCGCGAACTGGATCGTGTTGGGCTGCGGCATGTGCGCCGCGCCGACCGTGATCGTCGCGGTGAACTTCCCGACGCCGGGGCTGAAGATCGCCGACTTGCCGTCGTTCATCCAGAAGCCGGGACCGTTGGGCGTCTGGGTGACCTTCCCCGTCTCGCCGGTCTCGGTATTGCGCCAGTTCAGCGTCACCGGGACGCTGCACGGCCCGACGCCCCACATGTTCGAGGCGACGGTGAAGGCCGCGGACTGCGGGTACGCGTCGCCGTTGACGGAGGCGTCGATCTGCGCGACGCATGCTCCGGTGGTCAGCGCGTAGATGGTGGCGAACTCGCCGCCGTTGGCCACGGCGGGTGCCGCGGTGACGGCGAGCGCGGCCGCGGAGAGCGCGGCGGCCGCGGGGACTGTCTTGACTAGCGTGCTGGTCAGCTTGGTGGTCATTCGACACCTCGTCCGAATTGTCGCGGATTTATCGACCTGCGTACGCGGATGCGAGAGTACCAAGATCGAGCCTTCGGTCCGCACGCTTTCGATCGATCTCCCCACTCGCGGGCGCGCTGTCGTTCCCGGCGGCGCGGGGCCCTCCGCGACCGGTGTTTCCGGCCGATCTGGGCGGCCGCTCGCGACGCGCCGGTGATCTTCTTCACGACGCGCCGATGATCATCCAGGCGGCGCGTGCCGGTGCGAATTCGTGTCGCAGGGGGCGCTTAGACTCGGTGCACCAACCCCCGTCGAGACCTTGGGAGGAAGGACTGTCTTGGCCGAGTCCGGATCGTTCGTTCACCTGCACAACCACACCGAGTACTCCATGCTCGACGGCGCGGCCAAGATCTCTCCGCTGTTCACCGAGGCGAAGCGACTCGGGATGACGGCGGTCGGCATGACCGACCACGGCAACATGTACGGCGCTTCCGAGTTCTACAACTCCGCCAAGAAACACGACATCAAGCCGATCATCGGCATCGAGGCCTACATCGCGCCCGGTTCCCGGTTCGACACCAAACGCGTGCAGTGGGGCGATCCGAGCCAGAAGGGCGACGACGTCTCGGGTTCGGGCGCCTACACCCACATGACGATGGTCGCCGAGACCGCGACCGGCCTGCGCAACCTGTTCAAGCTCTCCTCGCTGGCCTCCATCGAAGGACAGCTCGGCAAGTGGGCGCGCATGGACGAGGAGATCATCGCCCAGTACGCCGAGGGCATCATCGCGACCACCGGCTGCCCGTCCGGCGAGGTCCAGACCCGGCTGCGCCTCGGCCACGACCGCGAGGCGCTCGAGGCAGCGGCCAAGTGGCAGGAGATCTTCGGCAAGGACAACTTCTTCCTCGAGGTGATGGATCACGGTCTGTCCATCGAGCGACGGGTCCGCGAGGGGCTGCTGAACATCGGCAAGCAGCTGGGCATTCCGCCGCTGGCCACCAACGACTGCCACTACGTGACCAAGGATCAGTCGGCCAACCACGAGGCGCTGCTGTGCGTGCAGACCGGCAAGACGCTCTCGGACCCGACCCGGTTCAAGTTCGACGGTGACGGCTACTACCTGAAGTCGGCCGCCGAGATGCGCGCCCTGTGGGACGCGGAAGTGCCTGGCGCGTGCGACAACTCGGTGCTCATCGGCGAGCGCGTGCAGTCCTACGACGACGTGTGGAACTTCAAGGACCGCATGCCGGTGTTCCCGGTGCCGGAGGGCGAGACCCAGGACTCGTGGCTGCGCAAAGAGGTGGACCGCGGGCTGGCCCGCCGGTTCCCCGACGGCGTGCCGCAGGAGTACTACGACCGCGCCTACTTCGAGCTCGACGTCATCCGGCAGAAGGGCTTTCCCGCCTACTTCCTCGTCGTCGGCGACCTCGTCAAACACGCGCGGGAGGTCGGCATCCGCGTCGGTCCCGGTCGTGGTTCGGCGGCCGGTTCGCTGGTCGCGTACGCGCTCGGCATCACCAATATCGACCCGATTCCGCACGGCCTGCTGTTCGAGCGGTTCCTGAACCCCGAGCGGCCCTCCGCGCCCGATATCGATATCGACTTCGACGATCGCCGCCGCGGTGAGATGGTGCGGTACGCCACCGAGAAGTGGGGCACCGACCGGGTCGCCCAGGTGATCACGTTCGGCACCATCAAAACCAAGGCCGCCATCAAGGACTCGGCGCGAGTCCAGTTCGGCCAGCCCGGTTTCGCCATCGCCGACCAGATCTCCAAGGCGCTGCCGCCGCCGATCATGGCCAAGGACATCCCGCTCTCGGGCATCATGGACCCCGATCACGAGCGGTACAAGGAAGCCGCCGAGGTCCGCGAACTCATCGGCAACAACCCCGATGTCGCCAAGATCTACGAGACCGCCCGCGGCCTGGAAGGCCTGATCCGCAACGCGGGCGTGCACGCCTGCGCGGTGATCATGTCCTCTGAGCCGCTGATGGACGCGATCCCGGTGTGGCGCCGACCCCAGGACGGCGCGATCATCACCGGATGGGACTACCCGTCCTGCGAGGCCATCGGCCTGCTGAAGATGGACTTCCTCGGTCTGCGCAACCTCACCGTCATCGGTGACGCGCTGGACAACATCAAGGCCAACCGCGGCATCGACCTGGACATGGACAACCTGCCGCTGGACGATCCCGCCACCTACGAATTGCTTTCGCGCGGCGACACTCTCGGCGTCTTCCAGCTCGACGGCGGGCCGATGCGCGACCTGCTGCGCCGCATGCAGCCCACCGGGTTCAACGACATCGTCGCCGTGCTCGCGCTGTACCGCCCCGGCCCGATGGGCATGAACGCGCACAACGACTACGCCGACCGCAAGAACGGCCGCCAGCCGATCAAGCCGATCCACCCGGAGCTCGAGGAACCGCTCAAGGACATCCTCGCCGAGACCTACGGTCTGATCGTCTACCAAGAGCAGATCATGTTCATCGCCCAGAAGGTCGCCTCCTACTCCATGGGTAAGGCCGACGCGCTGCGCAAGGCCATGGGTAAGAAGAAGCTCGAGGTGCTGGAGGCCGAGTACAAGGGCTTCCACGAGGGCATGACCGCGAACGGGTTCTCCGAGGGCGCGGTGAAAGCGCTGTGGGACACCATTCTTCCGTTCGCCGGCTACGCGTTCAACAAGTCGCACGCGGCGGGCTACGGTCTTGTCTCCTTCTGGACCGCCTACCTCAAGGCCAACTATCCGGCCGAGTACATGGCCGGCCTGCTCACCTCCGTCGGTGACGACAAGGACAAGGCCGCGGTCTACCTGTCGGACTGCCGCAGACTCGGCATCACGGTGCTGCCGCCGGACGTCAACGAGTCCGAGCAGAACTT
Source organism: Nocardia amikacinitolerans (assembly GCF_900215415.1). Taxonomy (NCBI): domain Bacteria; kingdom Bacillati; phylum Actinomycetota; class Actinomycetes; order Mycobacteriales; family Nocardiaceae; genus Nocardia; species Nocardia amikacinitolerans. Next base: position 893,379 of record NZ_OBEG01000003.1, read on the forward strand.
CGCCTCGGTCGGCAAGGACATCCGCTTCGGCCTCGGCGCGGTGCGCAACGTCGGCGCGAACGTGGTGGCCTCGATCATCCAGGCGCGCAAGGAGAAATCGAAGTTCACCGATTTCTCCGACTACCTGAACAAGATCGACGCCGTCGCCTGCACCAAGAAGGTCACCGAATCCCTCATCAAGGCGGGTGCTTTCGACTCCCTCGGGCATCCGCGCAAGGGTCTGATGCTGATCCACTCCGACGCCATCGACGCGGTGATGACCACCAAGAAGGCCGAGGCCATCGGACAATTCGACCTGTTCGGCGGCATGGACGCCGACGAGTCGGTGGCCTCGGTGTTCAATGTCGCTGTGCCGGACGAGGAATGGGAGTCCAAGCACAAGCTGGCGCTGGAACGGGAGATGCTCGGCCTCTACGTCTCCGGGCATCCGCTCAACGGTGTGGAGCACGTGCTCGCCGCGCAGGCCGACACCCCGATCCCCACCATCCTCGAAGGCGACGTGAAGGACGGCGCGCAGGTCACCATCGGCGGCATCCTCGCCTCGGTGAACCGGCGCATCAACAAGAACGGCCTGGCCTGGGCCTCGGCCCAGCTCGAGGACTTGACCGGTGGCATCGAGGTGCTGTTCTTCCCGCAGGCGTACTCGGTGTACGGCGCCGATGTCGTGGAGGACGCGGTGGTGCTGGTGAAGGCGCGCGTCTCGGTGCGCGACGACCGAATCTCGTTGATCGCCAACGACCTCGCCGTCCCCGACCTGTCCTCCATCGGGGTCGCCAAACCGCTCGCGGTCACCATCTCCACCCGGATGTGCACCCCGGACAAGATCGGCGAACTCAAGCGCGTCCTCTCCCGCCACCCCGGCACCTCCGACGTCCACGTCCGCCACGTCGGCGCCCGCGACAAGACCACCCTGCTCAAACTCGACGACAGCCTGCGCGTTTCCCCCTCCTCGGCTCTCTTCGGCGACCTCAAGGCCCTCCTCGGCCCGAGCTGCCTGGCGAGTTGAGTGGCGTCGATCGCGCCGGTCTCCCGAGGCTTCGGTTGGCGCGGAAAGGGACTGCCGCCGGATCTTGGTGGCAGTCCCTTTGTAGCGACGTTGATCGTTCAGCCCAGCTTGCTGCCGACATCACGTCGAGAACATTGGCCGCGCCGGCGATGTGGAGGTAGTTGAGCGAGCCGTCCACGAGGCCCCTGGTGAGCGGCGTCGCGGGTGCTCCGGCTTCTTTGATGCCGCTGACGGTATGGGTGGCGATGACGTTGCCTTGCGGGTCGAGTACCAGCAGACTGTGCGGAATCTGCCTGCCGTCGGTGGCGACCAGGGTGGGGATTCCGTCGGTGTAAGTGCGAACACCGACCGGTTCGCGTCGAGGCCGTTTGCCAGGCGCTTTAACCGCGTCTTCAGCCGACCACAAGCCGTCGTGGGAACACTTGGCGGCGTTCGATATTCCCCTCTCACCACAGGACAACGATCATGGCAACGATCTTCCGCCCCTTCCGTGCCGCACTCCTCGCGCTCACCGCTCTGACGGCTACCCTCGTGTTCGCCGTCGCAGGCGCGGGCGCCGCGCAGGCGGGGGTGTACGCGGAAATCAAGTTCGCGCCGGGTACCAGCGAGGCGACGCTGGACGGAGCGGTCGTGCGCGGCGACGCCGACAGCTACCTGCTCGAGGCGCGCGGCGGGCAGTCGCTCTACACCGCGATCGTCGCGCTGGAGGACAACGTGAACTTCAGCATCTCCGCCCCGGACGGCCTGGTGCTGGTGGTCGAGGAGACCGCGACCGAGATCGTGCTGCCCTACGACGGCCTGTACCGCGTGCTCGTCGCGCCCACCCGCGGCAACGCCAGCTACACGCTGCACGTCGAAATCCACTGACGTAGCTTCGGCCGTGCGCGGTCCGTCGATTTCCTCGACGGGCCGCGCGCAGCTGTGTCGCCGGGCTGATCGGCGCTGCCGGACGGAGTCCGTCGACAGCCGCGCACGGCGGGAGCGAAGGCGGAGGTGCGCACGGCGGGCGCTGCCGGACGGAGTCCGTCCACAGTCCACGCACGGCCGGAGCGCAGGCGGAGGTACGCCTACGCGGAGACCCCGACGCCCAGTGTCAGCGCGGCGAGGAACTTTGGTCCCTCGCCGTAGAACACGTCCAGCTCGCGGATCTCGAACCCGGCGGCCCGTACCAAGCCGAGGATGTCGCGGTCGAGGTTGCACCCGCCCGCGACCTTCTTCTGGATCGGATTGAGCCGGTGCTGCCAGGTCTGGACCTTGGCGTCCGGCGCGAGCCCGTGCTCGACGAAGTGGAATGTCCCACCGGGCACCAGCACCCGGCGAACCTCCGCGAGCGCGGTCGCCACATCGGGAATGGTGCACATCGTCCAGGTCGACAGCGCGGAGTCGAAGGTGTTGTCCGGGAAGGGCAGCGACTGGCCGTCCAGCCCGGCCCGCTCGATCGGCACCGTCGCCCGTTCCAGGCGCTTGCCCGCCAGTTTCCAGCCAAGATCCGCCGGTTCCACCGCGCTGATCGACCGCACGGTGTCCGGATAGAACGGCACGTTGAGGCCTGAACCGAAGCCGATCTCCACCACCCGGCCGTGCAGACCGGCGCACGCCCGCTGCCGCTGCGGTTCGTTGACCCGCAGGCCGCAGGCGAACTCCACCAGCCGGGGCACGACCTGATTCTCGTACAGTCCCACCCGTTCACTCTCGCAGCCCGAGTGCGACTGCGCCAGTGCGCACGGGGGACGCAGCGCTGGTGCGCACGAGGGACGCAGCGCTGCTGCACAGGAGGGACACAGCCCTGGTGCGCACGAGGGACGCAGCGCTGCTGCACAGGAGGGACACAGCCCTGGTGCGCACGAGGGACGCAGCGCCGCTGCGCACCAGGGACGTAGCCCTGGTGCGCAGGAGGGACGCAGCGCCGGTGCGCTCGAGGCAGCGCATCAGTGCGCACGAGCGACGTCGCGCCGACACGCTCGAAGAACGCCGCGCCGATGCCGCTCGACGGCCGCCCGTCGGGATGAGGTCGCCTGCCCGGCGTGCGATGCTGGCGCGGTGACTGTCTTCGAGGTGTGGGCGCCCAGGGCCGGCACGGTGCGGCTGGAACTCGACGGAGACGTGCACCCGATGACGGGCAGCGCCGACGGCTGGTGGCGCGTCGAGCGGGACGCGGCCGACGGCGCGCGGTACGGATACCTGCTCGACGACGACCCCACCGTGCTGCCAGACCCGCGCTCGGCCCGTCAGCCGGACGGCGTGCACGGACGCTCCGCGCTGCACGCGCTGGATCCGGCCGGGTGGACCGACGGCGACTGGACCGGGCGGCCGCTGGCGGGATCGGTCTTCTACGAGCTGCACATCGGCACGTTCACTCCCGAGGGCACCTTCGACGCGGCGATCGGACGCTTGGATCACCTCGTCGACCTGGGCGTCACCGTGGTGGAGCTGATGCCGGTCAACGCCTTCGACGGCACCCACAACTGGGGCTACGACGGCGTGCTCTGGTACGCGGTGCAGGAGAGCTACGGCGGGCCCGACGGGCTGCGACGGTTCGTGAACGCCTGTCACGCGCGCGGTTTGGCGGTCTGTCTCGACGTCGTCTACAACCATCTCGGCCCGTCCGGCAACTACCTGCCCCGCTTCGGTCCCTACCTCACCGAGGGCCGCAACACCTGGGGGCAGAGCCTGAACCTGGACGGTCCCGCCTCGGACGAGGTGCGCCGCTACATCATCGGCAACGCGTTGCGCTGGCTGCGCGACTTCCACATCGACGCGCTGCGGCTGGACGCGGTGCACGCCTTGGTCGACCGCACCGCCACCCATCTGCTCGCCGAGCTGGCCGCGGAGACCGAACGCCTCGCCGCGCACGTGCGCAGGCCGCTGACCTTGATCGCGGAGAGCGATCTCAACGACCCTCGGCTGATCACGCCGCGCGCGGCGGGCGGCTACGGGCTGACCGGGCAGTGGAACGACGACCTGCACCACGCTGTGCACGCCGCGGTCTCCGGCGAGCGGCAGGGCTACTACGCCGATTTCGGTTCGATGGCCTGTCTGGCACGGACGCTGACGCACGGTTTCTTCCACGCGAACACGTACTCCAGCTTCCGCGGCCGCGTCCACGGTCGCCCGCTCGATCGTTCCGTGGTCCCCGGTTCGGCGCTGCTCGCCTACACCTGCACGCACGATCAGGTCGGCAACCGTGCGCTGGGTGACCGGCCGAGCGCCTACCTGACCGACGGCCAGCTCGCCGTCAAGGCGGCGCTCGTCCTGTGTTCGCCGTACACGCCGATGCTGTTCATGGGCGAGGAATGGGGCGCGCGCACGCCATTCCAGTTCTTCACCTCGCACACCGACCCGGAGATCGGCGCGGCCACCGCGGCCGGACGCAAGGACGAGTTCGCCGAGCACGGCTGGCCGAGCGAGGACGTGCCCGACCCGCAGGACCCCGCCACCTTCCACCGATCCAAGCTGGACTGGTCCGAACTCGCCGATCCCGCGAGGGCCAGGCTGCTCGCCTGCTATCGCGCCCTGCTCGCAATGCGCAGGGCACACCCGGATCTCACCGATTCGTCGCTACCGCACGTGCGGGTGGACTACGATGAACGGTCCCGATGGCTCGTCCTGCACCGCGGCGGGCTGCACCTGGTGTGCAACCTCTCGGAGGATCCGGTGCGGGTGCCGGTAACCGGGTTCTCCCTGCTGTCCTGGGAGCCGCCGACCGAAGGCCCAACGGGCACAACGATTCCCGCGCACTCGTTCGCGCTGCTCGCCGACTCGCCCCGGTTCGTGAAAAGGCCGTGACCGTACCGAATCCCGAGTAACGGTCCGCCAACTGTCCCGGACAGGGCCATTGCCCAGTTTGTCCATCGCCATTACCGTGGAGTGATGAGCAACGTGGCTTCAGTCAGCGGCAGCGCCGCCGCCGAATTCGGACCCCTGGTACGCGCTTTCAGCAGGGCGTTCGGAAATCGTCGCGGCGCGGGTGGCGCGTTGGCGGTGCATTTGAACGGTGAACCCCTCGTCGACATCTGGACCGGCACCGCGGGCGAAGGGGTCTGGACCCGGGAGACCGGCTCGATCATCTTCTCCGCCACCAAGGGCATCACCGCCACCGTCATCCACCGGCTGGCCGACCGCGGACTGCTCGACTACAACGCTCCCGTCGCCGAGTACTGGCCCGAGTTCGCCGCCAACGGCAAGGGCGGCATCACGGTGCGGCAGGTTATGACGCACAGCGCGGGCCTCTCGGCGCTGGCGCCGATCGCGAAGAGCCCCGACGACATCCTCGACCACGAGCTCATGGAGCGGCGCCTGGCCGCGGCCAAACCCGATCGACTACTCGGCGTGCCGACCTACCACGCGCTCACCTACGGCTGGCTGCTCGCCGGCATCGCGCGCGGGATCACCGGCAAGAGCATGGGCGAGCTGTTCCGCACCGAGGTGTCCGAGCCGCTCGGCATCGACGGGTTGCACCTGGGGCTGCCGCCCGCCGAGTCCTCCACCGTGTACGCGCCGCTGGCGGGCAGCCAGCTCAGCTTGCTCGGCAAGCCGCTCGGCGCACTCGTGCTCGGTCGCAGCCACCTCATTCCGGGAGCGTTGGGCGCGGTGACCCGCTGCCTGTTCCTGCCCGGCCTGCACGCCATCTTGGAAGGCGACGAGGCGGCGATCCTGCGCACCGAACTCCCCGCGGGCAACGGCGTCGCCACCGCGTCCGCGCTGGCCACCATGTACGGCGCGGTCGCCAGCGGCGAGACGCCGGGCGGCCTGCCGTTCCTGTCGCGCGCGACGATCAGGGAACTGAGCAAGGTGCGCACCTACCGCCTCGATCACGCGCTGTTCTACGCGCCGATGATGTGGCACCTCGGCTACCACTCGCTGCCGATGCCGGGCGCCCGCGGCGGCCTCGGCCACATCGGGCTCGGCGGCTCGTTCGGTTGGGCCGAACCGCGCATGGGTCTCTCGGTCGGTTTCGTGCACAACCGCCTCTCGGCCGGTCAGCTGGGTGTCGACCAGTTCTCGGCCATGTGGCTGTTGCCGCTGATCCTGAACTGCCTGCGCGCCACCCGGCGCGTCACGCTCGACGAGACGCGCGACGCAGCGGCCTGACCGACACGGCAACCACCCGACCGCCGCCCTACCCGGCCCGACGCCGGGCAGGGCGGGTGGGGTCAGGTCAGGTACCGGTAGGCCGGTGAACCCGGCTCCAGCCGCTCGCACTGGATGGGGGAGGCGGCCATGCGCTCCAGCACCGGCTCCAAGCCGTCCGGCGTGCCGAGTTCGATGCCGACCAGCGCGGCCCCGGTCTCCCGGTTGTTGCGCTTGACGTACTCGAACAGGGTGATGTCGTCGTCCGGGCCGAGCACCTCGTTGAGGAAGCGGCGCAGTGCGCCGGGCTCCTGCGGGAAGTCGACGAGGAAGTAGTGCTTCAGGCCGCGATGCACCAGCGAGCGCTCGATGATCTCGCCGTAGCGCGAGACGTCGTTGTTGCCGCCCGACACCAGGCACACCACCGTCGAACCGGGCGTGACCTCGACCTCGGCGAGCGCGGCCACCGCGAGCGCGCCCGCGGGTTCGGCGATGATGCCCTCGTTCTGGTAGAGGTCGAGCATGGTGGTGCAGATCGCGCCCTCGTCGACCTGGAGCAGGCGGAAAGCGCCCGCGCCGCTGCGGGATTCGGTCGCGGTCAGTAACGGCAGCGAGCCGTGCGAGACGACCCGGCCGCCGAAGCCCGCGACCGCGGCGTAGGGGACCGCGCCGATCCTGCGCACCGCGGCGCCGTCGACGAACGGGTCGATCTCCGGCAGCGTCACCGGTCCGCCCGCGACCAGCGCCGCGGTCATCGACGCCGCGCCAGCCGGTTCGGCGCCGAGGATGCCGGTCTGCGGTGCGCGCTCGCGCAGGTAGGTGCCGACGCCTGCCAGGCAGCCGCCGCCGCCCACCGGAACGACAACCAGGTCGGGCGCCGCGCCGAGCTGTTCGAGGATCTCGGCGGCGATGGTGCCCTGGCCCGCGGCGGTGCGCGGGTCGTCGAACGGCGGGACCATGGTCGCGCCGGTGCGCTCGACATCGGCGGCCGCGGCCGCGGCGGCGGCGTCGTAGGTCTCGCCGACCGCGATCAGCTCGACGAACTCGCCGCCGTGCACCCGGATCCGGTCGCGCTTCTGCTTCGGGGTGGTGGTCGGCACGTAGATGCGGCCGGTGATGCCCATGGCGTGGCAGGCGTAGGCGACGCCCTGGGCGTGGTTGCCCGCGCTGGCGGCGACCACGCCCGCGGCCCGCTCCTCGGCGCTGAGCTGGACGATGAGGTTGTAGGCCCCGCGCAGCTTGTAGGAGCGCACGGCCGAGAGGTCCTCGCGCTTGAGGTAGACCTGCGCGCCGGTCAGCGCGGACAGCCGCGGACTGAGCTGGAGCGGGGTCGGGTCGATAATGTCGGCAATTCGCTTGGCGGCGGCATCGATCTCGTCCGCGCTCAGAGCGGGACGGGCGGCGGACAGGTGATCGATCACATCAAGCGGATTGGACACTCGAAATATGCTGCCACCCGCCACGACGCGGGTGCGCGGCGGGTGGGGCGCTCGCCGTTCCGGTCAGCGCGGGGTGAGCACGAAAACGGGGATCTCGCGGGTCGTCTTCGTCTGGTAATTGGCGTAATCGGGCCACACCTCGACGGCGCGGTCCCACCACACCCGCTTCTCCTCGCCGAAGACCTCGCGGGCGGTGTAGTCCTTGCTGACCTCGCCGTCGCGCAGTTCGACGTGCGGTTCGGCCTTGATGTTGTAGTACCAGACCGGGTGCTTCGGCGCGCCGCCCAGCGAGGCGACCACGGCGTATTCGCCGTCGTGCTCGACCCGCATCAGCGGGGTCTTGCGCAGCTTTCCGGTCTTGGCGCCCTTGGTGGTGAGCAGAACGACGGGCTTGCCCATCATCGACGTGCCCTTGGTACCGCCGGAATTCTCGTAGGTCTCGGCCTGCTTGCGGGCCCAGTCGGACGTGCTCGGTGCGTACTCTCCGGTAAGTGGCATACGACCGGCAACACCGCATCGGCCGCCGGTGTTCCCGGCCGGAAATGTTCGGTGGCCCGAAATTCACCTTCCGTATATCCTGATGCCATGGCAACGGCTCACCCCATCAGCGTGGACATCGCGGGCACCGCGTGGCCCGTGTACAAGCTCGAGGCGCTGGCCGCCGGGCTGGTGGCTGGTGTGTTGCTCCTGCTGATCACCGGTGCGCCGCAGGTCGCCGTGCTGGCCGCCGCCGCGATCACGGTTGTGCGCTGGACGCTCGGTCATGTCGCCGCGCGCCGCGACGCCGGGGTGGTCCGGCGTCCGCGTACGTTGTCCGCGCACTGATCGTCTCCCGTAGCCCCACCCCTCGATCGAGCAGGCCGACCGTCGGTTCCGCGCCCCAACAGGTATCGGTCGACCTCGGTCAGCGCCCTCCGATCGGCGTCTGCGCCGTGTGCCGCTACAGATCAGTCCGGGTCCAGCGGCAGCGCCGCCAGTTCCCCGCGCGAGACCACACCGAGCTTCGGATACGCCTTGTACAGGTGATGGCCCACCGTCCGCGGACTCAGGAAAAGCTGCGCCGCGATGTCGCGATTCGTCATCCCCTGCGCCGCGAGCCGCACGATCTGCAATTCCTGCGGGGTGAGCGCGGCGAGCACTCCCGATCCGGCCCGTGCGGCCGCGCCGACGCCGAGCGCGCCGAGTTCCACGCGGGCGCGCTCGGCCCACGGCGCGGCGTCCAAGCGCTCGAAGGTCTCCAAAGCCGATCGCAGCTGGGTCCTGGCGTCCACTTTGCGGCGATTGCGGCGCAACCACTCTCCGTAGAGCAGCTGGGTGCGGGCGCGCTCGAACGGGCGCCCACCGAGCTCGAGCGAGGCGCGGAAATGCTCCTCGGCGGCCGCGTCCGGACCGAGCAGGGCGCGGGTGCGTGCGGCGAGCGCGGCCACCCAGTCCTGGCGCGAGTCCGCGGCCAAGGCCTCGAGACGATCCAGCGCGTCGCCCGCCCGTGCCGGGTCACCGAGCCGGACCGCCGCTTCCACGAGATCCGGTAGCGAGCGCAGCCCGATGACCATGTGCCTGGACGGTTCCTCGGTCAGCGATTCGAGCCGCGCCATGGCGCTGTCCACCCGGCCGAGCCCGAGATCGAGCAGACCCAGCGCCGCGTGTGCCCAGGCGGCGCCCGGCGCGTCGGCACCGCCGAACCGCTCGGCAAGCGCGTGCTCGGCCGCCGCACGGCAGTCCGCCTCCCGCCCGTTCAGCGCCGCGAGGTAGGCGAGCATGGCCGAGAGCTGGCCGACCCAGTGGTCCTGCCCGATGTCCTGCGCGATCCGCGCCCCTTCGGTCGCGACGACCAGCGCCTCGCGCGGTCGGCCGAGGAAGGCCTCGGCTTCGGCGCGGAAGAACAGCAGCGTCGGCAGCGGGCCGATCCTGCCCTCGTCGCGGCATGTCGCGACCAGCTCGTCCGCCAGTTCCGCCACCCGCTCGTCCTGGCCGACAACGAGACCGACGCCGCACAACTGCACCAGGTCGCGCACATCCGCCCCCGTGGCGCGGGCCGCGTCGGCCGCCGCGCGCAGGTCCACGCGGAACCGCCCGTGCACGCCGTCGAGCACGTACGCGGTGGTGTGCGCCAGCGAATCGTCCTCGGGCAGCGGCAGGGTGGCCAGGCGCCGGGTCACCTCGTCGAGTTCGTCGGCGCCCAGATACCACGCGGTGTGCACCGCGACCATCAGGATGCGCGCCGCGAGCTGCGGTTCCCGCCGCGCCGCGTCGGCCGCCGCGACCAGCCGCCGGTGTGCCGGAAGTCGTTTGCCCGCACCGAATTCCGCGAGGCCGCGGACCAGGTCGAGGCGGGCGGCGAGCAGCGGGTCGGCCGTCTGCGCCGCCGCGCGCTCGGCCAGCCGGTCCGCAATCTCGTACATGCCCGTCTCGCCCGCGGTTTCGGCCGCGAGGACCAGCCTGCTCACCCGCGCCGCGGGATCGGTGCTCAGCGCGGCCGCGCGCTCGTAGGCGGCCACCGCGCCGTGATAGCCGTTGCGGGCGAGCGCCCGGTCGGCGGTGGCGGCCAGCGCGGTGGCGATGGCCTCGTCCGGGCCGGTGGCCGCCGAGGCCAGATGCCAGGCGCGCAGGTCGGCGTCCTCGCCGGCGGTCAGCGTCGCGGCGAGCGCGCCGTGCGCGGCGAGCCGCTGGGCGAGCGGTGCGCCCTGGTAGATCGCCGAACGCAGCAGCGGATGGCGAAAGCTGAGCGTCCGGCCGTCGGTGTGCACCAAGCCGTCGTCCTCGGCGGGCTGTAGATCGGCGGCCCCCGCACCGAGGGTCGCCGCCGCGCGCAGCACCGGATCGATCTCGGCCGCGCCCGCCGCCGCGGCGACCAGCAGCAGGGTCCGCGTGGCCGCGGGCAGTCTGCTGACCCGGCCGTGGAAGGCGACCTGAAGCCGCTGGGTGAGGGGAAGTGGATTCGGCCCGGAGTCGGCCGACTCGGCGGCCAACACCGCGGGAAGCTCCCGCAGTGCCAGCGGATTGCCGCCCGCCTCGGTGAGCAACCGGTAGCGCAGCGCGGGGGCGAGATCCGGCGCGTCCGCGTCCACCAGCGCGGCGGCCGCGTCCTGGCGCAGCGCTGTCACAGACAGCTCCGGCAGGCCGGGCGCCGGGAAATCGTTCGCGCCCGCGCGGGTCGCGAAGATCATCGCGACGCCTTCCGCGTCCAGCCGACGCGCGGCGAAGAGCAGGGTTTCCGCGCTCGCGCGGTCCAACCAGTGCGCGTCGTCGATCAGACACAGCAGCGGTCCCTCACTGGCCTCCTCGGCCAGCAACGAGAGCACCGCGAGGCCGATGAGCAGCCGGTCGCCGGGTTCCCGCTCCCCGAGCCCGAACGCGCCGAGCAGTGCCGCGCGCTGGCGCTCGGGCAGCGTGTCCACCAGCGCCATGCCGGGCCGGACCAGCAGGTGCAGTCCGGCGAAGGGCAGCTCGGCCTCCGACTCGACACCCGCGCTGCGCACCGACGGAATGCCCTGTGCCGCAGCGTAATCGAGCAGCGCCGTCTTGCCGATGCCCGCCTCGCCGCGCAGCACGAGAACGCCGCTGCGGCCCGCACGCGCATCGGCGAGCAGTCGATCGATGCGGGCCTGTTCGGCCTCGCGTCCGTGCAGCATCCGTTCACCGTATCGGGCGCCTACGTCATCGGCCGAGGAAAGTACTTATGCGTGACTGATTCGGCGCCCCCTCGCCCCGCCATACCTTGTTCTCACAGCGCAACACAGCGCAGGGAAATACAAGGGAGACAACGATGAACGACCTGGTCGCGCAGTACCTGGAGATCTGGAACACCACCGACGCCGCCGCCCGCTCGGCCGCCATCGCCCGGGTCTTCACCGACGAGCCGCGCTACGTCGACCCGCTCATGGCCGTCACCGGCCGCGCGGCGCTGGACGCCGGGATCGCCGCGGTGCAGGCGCAGTTCCCCGGCATGGTGTTCCGCTTGGCGGGCCCGGTCGACGGACACCACGACCAGGTGCGCTTCACCTGGGAGCTCGGCCCCGCCGACGGCCCCGCGCTGGTGGTCGGCTTCGACGTCGCGGTGCTCGAGCAGGGCCGCATCGCCGACGTGTACGGCTTCCTCGACAAGGTCCCCGCCGCCGCCTGATCCTCCCGAAAACCACTATCCAGAAAGAGATTCGTCATGACCACCGCCACTTCCCCCGGTTACCTGTCCACCCTGCTCGCCCCCGGAGACAAGCTGCTGCGGACCTCGCTGCGCTTGGACGCGGTGATCACCGGCGCGAACGGAATCGCCTACCTGGCGCTGTCCGGCCCGCTCGAGTCGCTGCTCGGCCTCGACCGCGGCCTCGGCATCGCGATCGGCGTCTTCCTCACTCTCTACGGTCTCGGCGTCGCGGCCATCGGATCGACCAAGTCGATCAACCCCGTCGCCGCCCGCGCGGTGATCGGCCTGAACGCCGCCTGGGTTCTGGTGAGCCTGGTCGCGCTCGTCGAGGGCGCGCTCGACCTGACCGTCGTCGGCTCGGTGTGGACGGTCATGCAGGCCGCGACGGTCGGCGGGTTCGCCGCCCTTCAGTACCTGGGCCTGCGCAAGACCCGGTGATCGCAAAACCTCTCTCCGACAACAGCATCGAACACCGCACGGCCCCGGCGCCCCGCCGGGGCCGTCGCCGTATCCGCCCCCGAACGGGCTACGGCCGCGCAGCTCGCCGAGGGTTACGGATCCGGCCGGATGGGCGCATCGAGGCGGTAGCGTCGGACGCATGACAGAGGGACCCGTGGATGCTCCTTCCTTTCACTCGGATCGGATCGATGCCGATCGGATCGATGAGCTGGTCGAGATTCTCGACTTGCAGGCCGACCTGCCCGGCATCCGCCGAATGCGGCAGTGGGCGCACGAAACGCTCGCCGTGCGCGCGGGGGAGCGGGCCCTCGACATCGGAGCCGGCACCGGATCGGAGGCGCTGGTCTTCGCCGAACGGGTGGGTGACGCGGGCGCGGCCGTCGGCCTGGATCCGAACCCGGCGATGCTGGCCATCGCGCGGCGGCGGGCCGCGGCCGCGGGGTCGTCCGCGCGGTTCGTGCACGGCTCGGTCTATCACCTGCCGTTCCAGGACGCGTCCTTCGACGCGGTCCGCTGCGAGCGCGTCTACCAGCACCTCGACGATCCCGCCGCGGCCACCGCCGAGATCGTCAGGGTGCTGCGCCCCGGCGGCCGGGTCCTGCTGATCGACAGCGACTGGTACACCGCCATCACCCACCCGGGCGATCCGGCTGTCGTCGAGGCGCTCGGTACCGCGATGCTGGCGGACGTCCCCAACCCCGCGTCCGGCCGCAGGCTGCGCGGACTGCTGGCGGCCCAGGGTCTCGTCATCGACGATCAGGGCTCCGAGGCGGTGATCTGGGATCCGGTGACCGCGCGACCGCTGTACCAGCAGATGAACGAGCAGGCCTCGCTGCGCGGCACGGTCACCGCCGAGGAGTTCGAGCGCTTCCTCGCCGATCTGGACGCGGGCATCGAGCGCGGCGACTTCCACCTGTCGGTGACGATGTTCGCGGTGCTCGCCCACAAACCGTGACCCGGCTCCGCGTAGCGCGCACCCGAAATCCCCGGCTCGACCGGGGGTTCTTCGTCGAAACCCACTGAAAGACAGCGTTTTCATTAACGGGCCCGTGCGCGGGGGCGATGATTCGAGTAGTCAAGTACGCGGGCTTCCGACGCGAATTCGAGGGGAGAATTTCGCCATGAAACGCCTGGTGGTGTGTTGCGACGGCACATGGAAAGCCGAGAACAGCAGCACGGTATCCAACATCGTCAAAATCGCGCAGACCGTCCGCATGGAGGCCACGGGCCCCGACGGGCAGCCGATCCGCCAGCACGTGATCTACGTATCCGGGCCGGGCGCACGGGGTTTCACCGCCGATCGGCTGTTCGGCGGCGCCTTCGGCCTCGGTCTGGAGGCGAACCTCTCCGCCGCCTACTGGCAGGTCGCCGTCAACTGGGAGCCCGGCGACGAGCTGTACATCTTCGGCTTCAGCCGCGGCGCGTACACCGCGCGCAGCCTGGTCGGCCTGATCGACTGCATCGGCATCATGAAACCCGATTCGATGATCGCCGGACACTACCCGGAGGCGTTCCGGATGTACCGGCGCCGTGGCCGGAACAAACTGGCGTGGTGGCGCACACCGCCCACCGAGCAGCAGGTGCGCGACTTCCGGCGCGAGCACAGCCATCGCAGGCGGGTCATCGACTTCATCGGCGTGTTCGACACCGTCGGCGCGCTCGGCGTCCCCGGCCTGACCTCGTGGCGGCACCGCTTCCACGACGTCAAGCTCTCGCCGCGGGTGTTGTGCGCGCGGCAAGCCCTCGCCATCGACGAACGGCGGCGCAACTTCGAGCCCTGCCTCTGGGAGGTGCCGGTCGAACTCGGCATCAAATACCGCCGGATCAAGGACCGCAAGGCCGACCGCGTCAAGCAGGTCTGGTTCGAGGGCGTGCACAGCGACATCGGCGGCGGCTACGCCCAGTGCGGCCTGTCCGACATCACCCTGCGCTGGATGGTCGCCGAAGCGGAGGCCGAGGGCCTCGCGTTCAACACCGAACTGCTCGCGGAGCTGTCGGGCAAGTGCGCTGGGCAGGAGAACCACATGGAGCGGCACAAGTCGTGCGGGCCCGGCTACACCGTGCTGAACGTGGTGCGCACCCTCCGAAGCCCGCGGCGGCCGCGGTTCTACTTGAACTCCCTGCGCCGCCTGCGGGTCGAGACGGACAACGGCGTCCTGCTCGCCTCCACCGTGCACGACAAGGCCGAATACCGGCCCTACAACGTGCGGCGCTGGCAGCAGGACCTGGGCGGCAAGTTCCCGGCCGAGCTGATCGAGAAGATCAGCCCGCCCGATGCCTCAACGCACCAGCAGGGCGACGGGGAGCCGAGCGAACAGCTTCTCTAGCCGCGCCCTGCCCTGGAAGGTGTGGCCGGTGAGCCGGTCGGTCCAGTTGCCCTGCGGCAGGTCGAGCGCGGTATCGCCCCACCCGGTGTCGGTGAGGCCGACGCTGTGCCTGGTGGCCGCGACGATCACCTCGGGCGCCTCGCCGACCCGGGCGCGCGCGTAGGACACCAGCCGGGATGCCTGCTCACCGGTGGCGAACAGCGGCAGATAGGCGCCGCCGACAAAGCAGTCGGGGCGTTCCCTGCGCAGCCACAGCGCGTAGGCGACGATCCACATCTTCGCCGCGCCGGAGGTGTCCAAAGCCGGTGTGCCGGTGAGCGATTGCAGCATGCCTGTGCGCGCGGGGAAGTCGACGGGGCGGCGGTTGTCCGGGTCGACGAGCGAGTCCTCCCACAGCTCGCAGCCCTGGTACAGGTCGGGGATGCCCGGACCGCACAGCTGGAGCAGCTTCTGCGACAACGCGTCCGACCAGGCGTGCGGCGCGAGATCGTGCACCAGATCGCTGAGCTCCGCGCCGACCGGTCCGTCGATCACCGCGTCCATCCACGCGTGCACGGCCGCCTCGAACTCGCCGTCCGGCTCCTCCCACGAGGTGCGGGTCCCCGCCTCGCGCATCGCCTTCTCGGCGAAAAGGTGCAGCCGCTCGCGCAGGCCAGGCACCGAGGAGGCCGGGCGGCCGTCGGCGGGCCAGACGCCGAACATGTTCTGCAACAGGAACAGTGCCGTCGCGCCGTCGGGCGCGGGCGTCTTGTCCATCCAGGTCTCGACCGACCGAGCCCAGGTCCGCGCGACCTGGGAGAGCACCCCGATCCTGGCGCGCACGTCCTCGCCGCGCTTGGTGTCGTGGGTGGACAGCGTGGTCATCGTGGCGGGCCAGCGCTGCGCGCGTTCGACGTTGGCGAGATGGAATTCGTTGAGCGAGTGGCCGAATCGGGCCGGATTGCCGCCCACCTCTTGCAGCGAGACCAGCCGGGCCGCCTGGTAGAACATGGTGTCCTCGACGGCCTTCGCGGTGATCGCGCCGCACACCTGGTGGAAACGGGCGGCCGCCTCCGCGTCGGCGGCGAGCGCGGTGACCAGCACGTTGAGCGGCGCGGTGAGCTCGCTGTTGCGCTTCTCCACCTCGGCGATCACCGCGTCGGTCATTCCGGCCAGCGGCGCGTAGTCGGCGCGGTAGACCGGCATGAAGGCGAGCACCTCGATGGTGGCGTTGGTCAGCGCCATGGTGTCGAAGCTGTCCGCTCGCGCGTCCCGCTTGATCGCGCCGACCAACCGCCGAATCTCCGGCGCCAGAATGCTTTCGGCGACGGCGCGTTTGATCCGGTGCTCGGTCTCGCCGATCCAGGCGCGGTCGCTGCCGTGCCCGGCGAACCGGCGCGACAACTCGGTCAGCGTCTGCTCGCCGTCGGGATCGATGAGCACGCCGCCGAGCCCGGCCAGCGCGTCGTAGCCGGTGGTGCCGTCGATGGGCAGCGTCGCGTCCAGCGGCTCGCGGTTGGCCAGGATCTTCTCGACCAGCAGCAGCCGCTGCGGGCCGATCAGCTGGCGCAACCTGGTCAAATAGGCCGCGGGATAAGTCAATCCGTCCGGGTGATCCACCCGCACGCCGTCGATCAGGTCGTGCTCGCACCAGGCCGCGAGCTCGCGGTGGGTGAGGTCGAAGACCTCCGGATCCTCCTGCCGCACCGCCGCCAGGCTGCTCACCGCGAAGAACCGGCGATAGGTGCAGAGTCCGGCCTTCCAGCTCACCAAGCGGTAGTGCTGCTTGTCGTGGATGCGCAGCGCGTTGTCGCCGTCGGTGCCCGGCGCGATCGGGAACCGCAGATCGTGCAGCGCCAGCATCGGCTCCGGTCCGGAGCGGTCCACGGTCAGCGCCGCGGGATCGTTCTCGCTCTGCAACACCGGAAGCGCCAGCCGGCCGCCCGCGCCGTTGCCAGGGCTCCAGTCGATGTCGAAGAACCGCGCGAACGGCGAGTCCCTGCCGTTGCGCAGCACGTCCCACCACCACGGGTTCTGCCGAGGATCTGCGACGCCGACGTGGTTGGGCACCAGATCCACGATGAGCCCCATGCCCCTGGTGCGCACCTCGTCGGAGAGCGCCTTGAGCCCGAGCGGGCCGCCGAGCGCCGCCGAGACGGTGCTGGGATCGGTGACGTCGTAGCCGTGCGTCGACCCGTGCGTCGCGGTCAGGATCGGCGACAGATACAGGTGCGAAATACCGAGCTGCTGAAGGTATTCCGCGATCGCTCTGGCGTCGGCGAAGGTGAGCGCGTCGGGGCGCAGTTGCAGCCGGTAGGTGCTGCGCACGGTGGTCTGCCGTGCGAGGGCGCGCCCGCGGGCGATGGGATCGGTGTGGTGTGTCTCGTGCGGTGCGTGGGATGTCATGTGCGTGTCGGTCATGCGGGGCAGCGGAGGACGAGCAGACAACGGGCGGGGACGGAGATCGTGGCGGCGGCCGGATAGGTGCCCTCGGCTCGGCCGTCGGGCGACGAGCAGTCCAGCGCCACCGTCCACGGTCCTCCGTAATCGGTGCCGGGCAGGGTGAAATCGAGCGCCGAATCGTGGGCGTTGAAGCACAGCAGGAACGAATCGTCGGTGATGCGTTCGCCGCGCGGTCCCGGCTCGGGAATGCCCCGGCCGTTCAGGTACACCATGAGCGCCTTGGCGAAGCCGCTGTCCCAGTCCGCGGCGGTCATCTCCGCACCGGCGGGCGTCAGCCAGGCGATGTCGCCGGCCTGATCCTTTGCGCGAATCGGTTGTCCCGCGAGGAATCTGCGGCGGCGGAAGACGGGATGTTCGGTGCGCAGCGCGATGACCGAGCGGGTGAACGCGAGCAGATCGGCGTTGGTCTCGGCCAGCGACCAGTCCATCCAGGCCAGCGGCGAATCCTGGCAGTACACATTGTTGTTGCCCAGCTGGCTGCGACCCATCTCGTCGCCGTGGGCCAGCATCGGGGTGCCCTGGCTCAGCACCAGCGTGGCAAGCATGTTGCGGGTCTGCTTGGCGCGCAGGGCATTGATCTCCGGATCGTCGGTCGGGCCCTCGACGCCGCAGTTCCACGACCGGTTGTAGCTCTCCCCGTCGCGATTGCCCTCGCCGTTGGCCTCGTTGTGTTTCTCGTTGTAGGACACCAGGTCCCGCAGCGTGAAGCCGTCGTGCGCGGTGACGAAGTTGATGCTGGCGCTCGGCCTGCGGCCGGTGGCCTCGTACAGATCCGAGGAGCCCGCGAGCCGAGAGGCGAACTCGCCCAGGGTGGCCGGTTCCCCGCGCCAGTAGTCGCGCACGGTGTCGCGGTACTTGCCGTTCCACTCCGTCCACAGTCCGGGGAAGTTGCCCACCTGGTAGCCGCCCTCGCCGACGTCCCACGGCTCGGCGATCAGCTTGACCTGGCTGACCACCGGATCCTGTTGCACCAGATCGAAGAACGTGGACAGCCGGTCCACGTCGTGCAGTTCGCGGGCCAGGGTGGCGGCCAGATCGAAACGGAAGCCGTCGACGTGCATGTCCAGGATCCAGTACCGCAGCGAGTCCATGATCAGCTGCAAGGTGTGCGGATGCCGGACGTTGAGGCTGTTGCCGGTGCCGGTGTAATCCATGTACCGCCCCGGATCACCGTCCAGCAGACGGTAATACGCGGCGTTGTCGATACCGCGGAAACCCAGCGTCGGCCCGAGGTGGTTGCCCTCGGCGGTGTGGTTGTAGACCACGTCGAGGATCACCTCGATGCCCTCGGCGTGCAGCGCGCGCACCATCGCCTTGAACTCGGTCACCGCCGCGCCGCCGCGCGAACTCACCGCGTACTCGTTGTGCGGCGCGAGATAGCCGAAGCTGTTGTAGCCCCAGTAGTTACGCAGGCCCTGGTCGAGCAGCACCCGGTCGTGCAGGAATTGGTGCACCGGCATCAGCTCGATCGCGGTGATGCCGAGGCTCTTCAAATGCCCGACGATCGCCGGGTGCGCGATGCCCGAATAGGTGCCGCGCAGTTCCTCCGGCACCTCGGGATGCGTCATCGTCATGCCCTTGACGTGCGCCTCGTAGATGACCGTCTCGTGGTAGGGCCGATTCGGCGCGCGATCGGAGCCCCAGTCGAAGAACGGGTTGATGACGACGCCGGTCATGGTGTGGCCCAGCGAATCAAGGCCGTGGGTATAGAGGGAGGGGTCGTTGTCGAACTCGCCGTCGAAGGCCTTGCCGTACGGGTCGAGCAGCAGTTTGCTCGGATCGCAGCGCAGGCCGCGGTCCGGGTCGTAGGGACCGTGCACGCGGAAGCCGTAGCGCTGACCGGGGCCGATCGTCGGCAGGTAGGCGTGCCAGACGTAGCCGTCCACTTCGTCGAGCGCGATTCTCGTCTCGCCGCCGTCCTTGGCGATCAGGCACAGCTCGACCGATTCGGCGACCTCGGAGAAGACCGAGAAGTTGGTGCCCGCGCCGTCGTAGGTCGCCCCGAGCGGGTAGGCGGTGCCCGGCCAGACACCTAGTGGTGTCACCTCACCGGGCGCTGCGTCGGGCTGAGCCATGGCAACGACAGTAGCGTGAGGCATGTCCCGGCTCGGCGCACGGCCGTGCTCCTCCTATTCGGCGGGCAACCAGCGGCGCGCGTAACCGAGCCGCCGGGCGATCCGCGCCAGCCCGCCGAGCAGTGCGCGTTGCGCCCAGGCGGGGATGCCCGCGAGATAGCCGTCCTGGTAGTCCCAGAGCAGCGCCAACGCCAGCGGGTCGCGCGGCACCCGTCCCGCGGTGGTCTTGCCCGCCGCGTCGAGCGCGCCCCAGAGCCGGAACATCTCCCAGTGCCGCAGCGGCGGGCGAATCTCGTGCCCGAACCGGGTGTCGGGTGCCTCGCTCCAGAACTCGTGCACGGTGCGTGGCGGGGCGGTCACCGTGTCGCCGGGATTCGCGACGACCTCGACGCCGTCGACGCGAAACCGCAGGCGACCCTCCCGCACGGTCCAACTCTCGGCCAGCACCGGATGCCAGTGCGGTCCCGCCTGCCGCTCGACCTTCCGCACCAGGTGTTCCAGCCGCAGGTACGGCCCCAGCTCGTCGATCCCGCGATCGACGAGGGTCACTCGATGGCCGTTGGCGAAGGTGAGGGTGGTGTCGCGCATAGTCCAGATATAAAGGTAACCTTTGTATTGTGTCAACGGCCGATACCTTGTTGAAGCTGCTCGTCCAGGCGACCCGCGCCTACGAAGAAGCGCTGAACCGCGAACTGCGCACCGAACTCGATCCCGAGCTGCGGCCCGCGCACTACGCCGTCTTCCGTCACCTGGATCCCGAAGGTTCGCGCGTCACGGCGTTGGCCGAGGCTGCGGGCATGACCCAGCAGTCGATGGGTGAGTTGGTGACGCACCTCGAACAGTGCGGTTATGTCGAGCGGAAGGTCGATCCCGCGGACCGTCGCGCCCGAATCGTGGTCACCACCTCGGCGGGCCGCCGCGCGCTCGCCCTCGCCGCCGACCGAATCGCCGAAATCGACCGGATGCTCGCGGCCGAACTGGGAGACGACGCACTGTGCGCGCTGCGTACGGCGTTGGCCAGGATGCCGGGGTTGATCGACGCCGATGCCGCGCGGGCTCGGGCGTGAGCCGACGGCCCGTGCGTGAGAGGGCTCAGTGGTCCGCTGAGGTCAGCGGTCGCCGCCAGGTCTGACCGATCAGATCCTTGCCGAAACTATGGTGCGGCGCGGAGTCGACGAGTTCGAATCCCGCGCGTTCGTAGATGCGCCGCGCGGAGGTGAGGACGTCGTTGGTCCACAACACCATCTCGCGGTAGCCGACCTCCGTCGCGAAGCGCAGGCATTCCTCGACCAGCGCGGCGCCGACGCCGAGCCCGCGGGCGCTCGGATCGACGAGCAACAGGCGGAGACGGGCGGTGGCCTCGCTGTCGGCGACGCAGAAGACGCAGCCCACCGGCATCCCGCCGCATTCGGCGATCCACGCTCGTTCACGGCGATCATCGTGCGCCGCGAGGAAATTCGCGACGATCTCGGCGACCAGCGCCTCGTACCGCACGTCCCAGCCGTACTCGGCGGCGTACACCGCGGCGTTGCGCTGGATCACCCAGCCGTAGTCGCCGGGCAGCGGCGCACGCAGGGTGAACTGCCGTGCGGCGGGTTCGGCCGGACGGTCGAGCAGGCGCTGGATGGTTCGCATCGCGTCGATGAGCCGGGCCCGGTCGGCGGGCGGATGGGCCGAGAGGCGCTTGCCGACGTCGCTACCGGAGCGTTGGTTCAGTACCGCGAAGGCGGCCGTCCCTTGTCGGTGAGCCGTACCTCTTGGCGGCGGCCGTCGCTGCTGGAACGTCCGCTCTCGATCAGCCCGCGTTTCTTGAAGCGGGTCAGGATCCGGCTCAGGTAGCCGGGGTCCAGGTCGAGCGCCCGGCACAGCCGGACCGCTTCGGTGGAACCGGTGGTGGCCAGTTCGAACAGGAGTGGGATCAATAGAGCTCGACTGGTAACTTGAACACCGTTCAAGCCCGTCGACCGGGAGGGATTCCTGTGGCACTGACCCCCGACGAGATCACCGCCGTCGACGCCGAACACGTCTGGCACCCCTACGGCGGATTCCCGGCTTCGACACCGCCGCTCGTGGTGGCGGAAGCGTCCGGCGCGCGGCTCACCCTGGCCGACGGCCGCGAACTCGTCGACGGCATGAGCTCGTGGTGGGCGGCCGTGCACGGCTACCGGCACCCGGTGCTCGACGCCGCGTTGCTCGCGCAGTCGCGGCGGATGAGCCACGTCATGTTCGGCGGTCTCACCCACGAACCGGCCGCGCGCCTGTCCCAGCTGCTGGTCGAGCACACGCCCGCCGGTCTGGAGAAAGTCTTCCTGTGCGACTCCGGGTCGGTCTCGGTCGAAGTCGCCGTCAAGATGTGCCTGCAGTACTGGCGCAGTGTGGGCCGACCCGAGAAGCGGCGCCTGCTCACCTGGCGCGGCGGCTACCACGGCGACACCTTCACCCCGATGAGCGTCTGCGACCCCGAGGGCGGCATGCACTCGCTGTGGACCGACGTGCTCGTCGAACAGATCTTCGTCGCGGCGCCGCCGCGGGACCATCGCGTCGACTACGTGGCCGACCTGGAGCGCGCGATCACCGCGCACGCCGACGAACTCGCGGCCGTCATCGTGGAACCGGTCGTCCAGGGCGCGGGCGGTATGCGCTGGCACGACCCGCGCTACCTCGCCGACCTGCGCCGCCTCTGCGATGCCAACGACGTCCTTCTCGTCTTCGACGAGATCGCCACCGGCTTCGGCCGCACCGGCGAGCTGTTCGCGGCCGACCACGCGGGCGTCGCCCCCGACGTCATGTGCGTCGGCAAGGCGCTGACCGGCGGCTACCTGACCCTCGCCGCGACACTGTGTACTGCCCGCATCGCCGAGACCATCAGCGCGGCACACGGCGGGCTGATGCACGGACCAACCTTCATGGGCAACCCGCTGGCTTGCGCGGTGGCCGTCGCGTCGATCGAGCTGCTGCTCTCGCGCGACTGGCGCGGCGAGGTCGCGCGGATCGAATCCGAACTCGTCGCGGGCTTGGCCGCCGCGAAAGAACTGCCCGGCGTCGCCGACGTGCGGGTACTCGGCGCGATCGGCGTCGTCGAACTCGAGCGGCCGGTCGACATGCGCGCCGCCACCGAGGCCGCGGTCGACGCAGGGGTCTGGCTGCGACCGTTCCGGAACCTGATCTACACGATGCCGCCGTTCATCAGCGACACCGAGGAAGTCGCCACGATCACCTCGGGAATGTGCGCGGCGGCCGCGGCGCACATCCCGATCGCGCTCCCGTCCTGAACGGTGTTCAAGTATGCTGCGGAGCTGTGACTACCGATCCGTTGAGCTGGTTGGACGAACGGGCCACAGAGCGGGTGACCGCCGGATTGCGCCGGGAGCTCCGGCCGAGGGATCCGCACTCGCCGTCGATCGACCTGGCCTCCAATGACTATCTCGGTCTCACCAAGCACCCCGAGGTGATCGAGGGCGCGATCGAGGCCGTGCGGCGGTGGGGCGCGGGTTCCACCGGCTCGCGACTGGTCACCGGGACCACCGCCGACCACGAGCGCCTGGAAGCCGAGCTCGCCGAATTCGTCGGCGCCGAGGCGGGTCTCGTGTTCGCCTCCGGCTACGCCGCGAACCTCGGCGCCGTCACCGCGCTCGCCGGGCGCGGCGCCTTGATCGTCTCCGACGCGGGGAGCCACGCGTCGCTGGTCGACGCCTGCCGCCTCTCCCGCGCGAGGGTGGAGATCGCGCCGCACCGCGATGTCGAGGCCGTGCACCGGTTGCTCGCCGCGCGTACCGAGGAGCGCGCGCTCGTGCTCACCGATTCCGTCTTCAGCGCCGACGGCGACCTGGCCCCGCTGGCCGAGCTGCACCGGGTTACCCGCGCGAACGGCGCGGTCCTCGTCGTCGACGAGGCGCACGGACTCGGGGTGCGGGGGAGCGGAGGACGCGGGCTCGTCCACGAACTCGGCCTGGCGGGTGAACCGGACGTCGTCGTCACCGCGACGCTGTCCAAGGCCTTCGCCGCGCAGGGCGGCGCGGTGCTCGCCAGCGAACGCGTCCGCGCGCATCTCATCGACGCGGCGCGCACCTTCATCTTCGACACCGGTCTCGCGCCCGCCGCGGTCGGCGCCGCCCGCGCCGCACTCGGATTGCTGCGTCGCGAGCCGGAGATGGCGACGCGTGTGCTGGACCGCGCCGCCGACATCGCACGGATCGCGGGTGTGCCCGCGCCGGACTCGGCGGTCGTCTCGGTGGTGCTCGGCGAGGCGCAGGTCGCCTACGACGCGGCCCAGGAATGTCGCGCGCGTGGCCTGGACGTCGGCTGCTTCCGTCCGCCGTCGGTGCCGGAGGGCACCTCGCGACTGCGACTCACCGCCCGCGCCAACCTCACTGGCGCGGAACTCGACACCATCGCCGACGTGCTCGGCTCGGTGCTGGCCGAGGCGCGCGGACTGGATGTGGTGCCCGCATGAGTCTGCTTCTGGTCACCGGAACCTCCACCGACGTGGGCAAGACCGTCGTCACCGCCGCGCTTGCCGCGTCCGCGCGCGCCGCGGGTCTGTCGGTCGCGGTGTGCAAGCCCGCGCAGACCGGCATCGCCCCCGGCGAACCCGGCGATCTCGCCGAGGTCGAGCGGCTGGCGGGTCCGGTCAAGACACTCGAACTCGCCCGCTACCCCGAGCCGCTCGCGCCGGACACCGCGGCCCGTCGGTGCGGTCAGCCGCTGCTGACGCTGCAGGAGACCGTCGCCGCGGTGCGCGCGCTGGACGGTGCGGACCTCACCCTGGTGGAAGGCGCGGGCGGTCTGTTGGTGCGGATCGGCGACTTCACCCTTGTGGATCTCGCGCGGGAACTCGATGCGCCGGTGGTCGTCGTGGCGGCCGCGGGTCTCGGCACCCTCAATCACAGCGAGCTGACCGTCCGCGCGCTGGAGTCGGCGGGGATTCGCTGCGCCGGCTTGGTGATCGGGGCATGGCCCGCCGAGCCGGATCTCGCCGCCGAATGCAACCGGACCGATCTTCCGCGCGTGACGGGCGTCGACGTGGTCGGTGTCGTACCGGCGGGCGCGGGTAGTTGGAATCAGGATCGATTCGTCGCGGCGGCGCATGAATGGTTCGTTCCGGGGTGGTCCGCGCACCGGTAGGCGTGCGTCTCGCCGCGTCCATTCCGCGTTCAGTGTCGGTTTACCGCTTCTACCAGCGGATTTGACATCGTGCTCATCGCTACGTAACTTTATCCAAGTCAGAGCGACACGGACACCGACCCGGAGCCGAGACGCCAAGCCGAAAGGCTGAGCGTGGACCGGGAAACGAGGTAGTACGAGGAGCGCCTGGCGATCACACTAGCTCGTTTGGGACCCCGATTTGGTTTCGGGTTACTGGCCGCGCTAAGCTGTAAAAGTTGCCTCACCGATTGATCGGGGGAATCCCCGGGAGATGGTGTGTGCGTGTGTTCTTTGAGAACTCAATAGTGTGTCGATGAATGTCAGTGCCAAATATTTTTTGGTTTCGATGCTCACCCCCCGTGTGGGTGTCGAACATTTTAAGTCAGCTAATTTCCGGCTGGCGATTGTTTTGCTAGGTTTTCGGACTCTAGTTTAGATCTGATTGCACCTTTGGGTGTGATTGTGAGTCTTCAACGGAGAGTTTGATCCTGGCTCAGGACGAACGCTGGCGGCGTGCTTAACACATGCAAGTCGAGCGGTAAGGCCCTTCGGGGTACACGAGCGGCGAACGGGTGAGTAACACGTGGGTGATCTGCCTCGCACTTCGGG
>NZ_OBEG01000010.1:0-199718 GCF_900215415.1 Nocardia amikacinitolerans
CGGTGTGTGGATAGTTTCATAGAGTTACGGCGGCTATAGCGGTGGGGAAACGCCCGGTCCCATTCCGAACCCGGAAGCTAAGGCCACCTGCGCCGATGGTACTGCACTCGACAGGGTGTGGGAGAGTAGGACACCGCCGGAACATCATTGCGAAAGGCCCCCAGCATCAGCTGGGGGCCTTTTTGCGTTCGGCGGATGTCCGTCAACCGCGAAGGCCCCGACCGTGGCAGGAGGCATTTCGGGGCTCGCCGTATCGAGGCTCCTCGCGCGCCGAAGTCGCGGACTACCGTGGTGCACATGTCCAGCACCAGGATCGGCAAGCACATTCGCGCATCGCGGTCGACCGTCTACGGCCTGCTGCTGGACGCCGACGCGGTCGCGCGGTGGCGGGTGCCCACTGGAATGACCAGCCACGTCCACGAATTCGAGCCGCGCGAGGGCGGCCGATTCCGCATCACCCTCACCTACGACGACCCGACCGACACCGGCAAGACCACCGCCCAATCCGACACCTATCAGGGACGTTTCGTCACCTTGATCCCCGACGAACAGGTTGTGGAGATCATCGAATTCGAGAGCGACGATCCGGCCGCGGGCGGCGAGATGACCGTCGCCGTCACCCTTTCCGACGCGGCCGACGGCGGCACGGATCTGGTGGCGATCCACGAGGGCCTGCCCAGCGCGGTGAAACCGGAGGACAACGAACTGGGCTGGCGACTCGCACTGGCCAAACTCGCCACGCTCGCCGAAACCGGCTCGCTCGACTGAGGACGTGGTCCGGCCGAGCAGTCAGACCATCGTCGTAATCCGCATCGGCGCGGTGACGTTCCAGACAGCCGGGACATCACGCATGAGCAGCGTGCAGTCGAGAGTCGCACTGCCGCGCGGGAATCGGGTCCGGTCCTCGAAGAAGGTCGAACGGACGGCGTGGGTGTGCGCCGGGCTCACCTGCCATGCGTGCGTGTCCAGTTCGAGGCCGTCGAGGCGCGTGCCATTACGGCTGGCGGAGAAGCCGTTGCGTCCCCGCTGGAAGAAATCCGAAGCTGTGGCCAGATCGGGGAACATCGCGCTGCCCTCGAACTCGTCGACCGTGCGTACATCCACACTGACCTTGGTCGAATTGTCCCTGCTCGTGTAGGCGACGTGCAGGTCGTGCCCGCTCTCCGCGACGTCGAATCGGGCGAAGCTGTGGACACCGGGAAACAGGCGCCCGCCGAGCAGCACGTTCAGTGGTGAGCCGCTGTCTCTGCGCGGAATGTAGACGCCGCTCTCGACCCCATCCGGACCGTCCCATTCGACAGCTATTCGATGCGCCGCGTTCTCGCTGCGCACACCGACCGCGCTCGGCAGACCGACCGGACGTACTCGGCCGAGCCGGATGAGACAGATTCCCGCCACCGCCCAGTCGCCGACCAGATGTGGTCGCAGTGGCGCCGGTAGCAGAGCCGCCGCAACGTCGGGTTCGACGCGGTAATTGACCAGCAGACGTCTCTCGATGACGCTCGAGATCTGAGGCATCATGCGACGGGTCCTCTCCCTCGGAGCCGGCTCCACCGCTGTTGCGGGCGATACCGATCCCTCCGGATTCGACGGTACAGGGAGCAGTGCAGACCGCTCTTGTGCGTTCGCGCACAGCCTTTCGAGGAGTTCAGATCCGCAGACGACGGCGAGCCGGGGCGCGTTGTCGAAGGTGGCAGCTGGGCGCGCACTTGCCGAAGCATTGCGGGGTCGGCTGCGAGCACGATGCGGACAACGTGGCAGCCCTCCGCATCCGTCGATACCGTGAAGAGATGTCGCCGTTGGACGATCGGCACCCGTCCACCGTCACCGACTGGGATGATGCGCGACGGAAGGCTCGACTCCGGGAGACCCGCCTCGGGCACCGGTGGACGACGTTGCGCCGCACCAGGTTGACACTGCTGCGGGTCGCCGCACTGCTGATACTCGTACTCACCGTGTTCACTCAGTACTGGGTGCACGATGTCGCTCCCGAGCGCGCCAGACTCGCGTTGACCGAGCCCGCGCTGCTCCCCGTCGCGACTCCCGCGCAGCAGGAGAACTGGGACACCGCGGTCGTCGATCTGGTCGGATTGGGCGGTCTGAACGCCTCCGACACGGCGGAGTCGTTGCCCGCGCTGCGGCGGATGGGCGTGGTCTGGGCGATCAAATACGACAATCAGGGCATCGACAGCAAGGTGATCGCCGATCTCGTCGTCCGCGCCGCGCAGATGTCGGGCGTGCGGAACGTCGTGCTCGTCGGCCACAGCATGGGCGGGGTCATCGCGCTGGAGGTCGGGCAGCACATCCATCTGGACAGCGACCGGCGGTTGGCCGGCGTGCTGTTGGACTGCACCCCCGTCGATCTGAACGCGGTGCGCCCGGAGAGTCGCGGACGCGGCGAGGACATGCTGCGCTGGATGGGCTGGTTGCCTGGGGCGCGCGAGAGCCGGGCCCTGCGACTCGCCGTGGAGACCTACGCGCGCCGGGAGCGCTTCGTCGATCGCGCAGCCGATCCGGTGCCGACGATTCGATTCGCCGAACTGGGGGACGTGCTCGCCGAAGTAGCGACCGAGAAGGTCTTGTCGAGCAACGCCGCGAGCAACGGTCTCATCGAATCGCAGTTCCTGGCCATCGTCGGTGGCGGCGCGATCGATAATCTGCGCGCGCTGTCCCGTCCGGTGAACGGCAAACCGCGCCCGGCCATCGTGTTCATCCGGCCGCGCGACGCCGAGCGGGACCGCGTCGTCGATGTCGAGTACTCGCACCAGGTGCTCGTCGAGCGCGCGGGCGGAGTCGACGGCAGCCTCCTGGTGGTGATGCCGCGCAACACCGGTCACGCGAACCCGCGGCAGGCGCCGCAGGAGTACAACAAGGTCATCGACCAGCAGGTCATGCCGTTCATGCAGCGGTATCTGGATCAGGTGCGCGGAGTGCGCAGCGCGGCGGCGCCGGGCTGATGTCGCGCCGCGGCGTCCGGCTGGCACAGCGGCGCCCGGTTGCGGGAAGTGCCGCGGCATCGGGCTGACACCGGTTCGAATCACCCTGCCGTTAACCGTGTTCGGGCCCGTTTCGTCCTGCTTGACTACCGAGCATGTTTCGACCGAGTACGTTCCCGCCCGGCCGCCGTGGCCGCCGCGCCACCGCCGTCTTGCTCGCCGTGGCGACCGTCGCGACCCTCGGGCTGACCGGATGCGCGAAGGACGACACACCGGTCGTCGACACCGCCGACACCCCGCTGCCGACCGAGGTGCCCGCGGGCACCAAGCTGATCGTCGCCGACCAGCAGGAGCGCCTGCAGAGCGTGCTGCGCGTCTCCGGTGAGCTGGACAAGCTCCCGTTCCAGGTGGAGTTCGCCAATTTCGTCGGCGGCCCCGCCATCCTGGAGGCGTTCCGCGCGGGCGCGGCCGACGTGGCGCCGGTCGGTGACGTGCCGCCGATCCACGCGCTGGCCGCCGGTCAGGACGTGCCGATCGTGGCCGCGCAGCAAACCAGCCCGGCCGCACTGAAATTGGCGGTCGCTCCGGGCCGCACCGCGACCACGCTGGCGGATCTGAAGGGCAAGAAGATCGCCTACGCCGAGGGCACCGCGCAGCAGGCCGCGGTGCTGCGCGCCCTGGACAAGGCCGGGTTGACGACCGGTGACGTGCAGCTGGTCCGGTTGCAGCTGGCCGAGTTTCTCGACGCGGTGCGTACCGGCCAGGTCGACATCGCCCCGCTGATCGAGCCGAATGTGACCCGGCTGCTGCGCACGCCCGGCGCGTCGGTGATCCCGGACGCCGAGACCGCGGGCATCTACGGCGGCCTGGCCTACCTGTACGCGCGGCGCGCGGTGACGCAGGATCCGGCCAGGTCGGCCGCGGTCGGCGCGCTGGTCGGCGCCTATATCCGGGCCTACCAATGGGTGAACACCCACCGGGAGGAGTGGGCGCAGAAGTACTACGTGGACAACCAGAAGGTCAGCCCAGAGGACGCGCGGCGCATCGTGGAATCGCTGGGGACGTACACCTTCCCGCATCTCGATCAGCGGCTCGTCGACCGGCAGCAGTCCACCATCGACGCCATCGCCGCCGCGGGCGAGTTGCCCAAGAAGGTCAGCGCCACCAACGGTTTCGACCTGCGCTACGACGCCGTCGTGACGCGCGCGGTCGCCGAATCCGGCGCGTCGCACGAACCGAAGGAGCGATGATGGCGACACTCGAAGCGGGCGTACTCGGCCGATTCGGCAGGGCGGGAACAGCGCCCGTCGAACTCCGGGCGCGCGGCAAGGTGTCGCGGCGCAGGCTCGGTCCCGGCAAGCCGATTCCGTTCGGCATCGCCCTCGGACCGACGCTGCTTGTGGCCGCATGGGTGATCGGTTCTGCCACGGGCACATTGGATCCGGAGACGCTGCCCGCGCCGTGGACGGTGGCGCAGACCGCGGGCGATCTGATCGCCGACGGCCGCTTGCAGTCCAATCTGCTGACCTCGGTGCAGCGCGCCGGTCTCGGTTTGGGGCTCGGCGTCGCCATCGGTGTGGTGCTGGCGCTGGCCGCCGGGCTGAGCCGTGTCGGAGAAGCATTGCTGGACGGTCCGATTCAGATCAAGCGCGCGATTCCCACGCTGGCGCTGATCCCGCTGTTCATCGTGTGGTTCGGTATCGGCGAGGAGATGAAGCTCATCGTCATCACCACCAGCGTGCTTGTTCCGGTGTACATCAACACGCACGCCCACCTGCGCAGCGTGGACGCCCGCTACGTGGAACTCGCCGAGACGGTCCAGCTTTCGCGGTGGGGATTCATCCGGCGCATCGCACTTCCCGGCTCGCTGCCCGGCTTCTTCATCGGCCTTCGCCTCGCGGTCACCATCTCGTGGCTGGCGCTGGTTGTCGTCGAACAGGTCAACGCCACCAGCGGCATCGGCTATCTGATGACGCAGGCGCGCACCTACGGCCAGATCGACGTCATCGTGGTCGGGCTCGTGATCTACGGCCTGCTCGGTTTGTTCGGCGACATCGCCGTGCGCGCACTGGAAAGGAGGACGCTGGCATGGCGCCAGACACTCGCGGACTGAACGTGGTCCGCGCCCGAAACCTCAGCCGCGGCTTCGGCGACCGGGTGGTGTTGCGCGGCATCGACCTAGACATCGCCCGCGGCGAATTCGTCGCGCTGCTCGGCCGCAGCGGCTCGGGCAAGAGCACGCTGCTGCGCGCGCTGGCCGAATTGGACGACGACGTACCGGGTTCCGGCGATCTCGCGGTGCCCTCCGAACGCGCCGTGGTGTTCCAGGATTCGCGTCTGCTGCCGTGGGTTCGGGTACTCGACAACGTGACGCTCGGCCTCAGCGGTGTGGGATCGGCGGATCGTGGCCGCGCCGCGCTCGCCGAGGTCGGCCTCGCGGGTCGCGAAAAGGCCTGGCCCAAGGAGCTTTCCGGCGGCGAACAGCAGCGCGTGGCGCTGGCCCGCTCGCTGGTGCGCGAACCCGAACTGCTGCTGGCCGACGAACCGTTCGGCGCGCTGGACGCGCTGACCAGGATTCGGATGCACGCGCTGCTGCAGGAGCTGTGCGCCAAGCACAAGCCCGCGGTGCTGCTGGTCACCCACGATGTCGACGAGGCCGTGTTGCTGGCCGACCGCGTGCTCGTCCTCGACGAGGGCCGCATCGCCATCGACCTGCGCATCGACCCGGAACGTCCGCGCCGCCACAGCGATCCGGCGTTCATCGCGGCGCGCGAGCGGCTGCTTGCCGGGCTCGGCGTCGATCCCCTTGTCAGCACGGCCGGTGACGCGGCCGACCCCCATTTTCACGAGGAAGAGAAGCAAGCCTCATGACCGAGCAACCGCGCCAGCTGAGCCTGAACGCGTTCATCTACCCGTCCGGCCACCACGAGGCGGCCTGGCGGCACCCGCAGAGCCGCCCCGACCGGATCTACGACGTCACCTACTACCAGGAGATCGGCCGCACCGCCGAGGCCGCGAAACTCGACGCGGTGTTCTTCGCCGACGGACCGGCCCTGCGCACCAGCGTCGAGCACAACGCGGCGCCCGGCCTGGAGCCGATCACGCTGCTGACCGCGATCGCCGCGGCCACAACGCATCTCGGCTTGATCGCCACCGCGTCCACCACGTACTACGAGCCCTACAACCTGGCAAGGCTGTTCTCCAGTCTCGACCACATCTCCGGCGGTCGCGCGGGCTGGAACATCGTCACCACCGGAACCGACTTGGCGGCGGCCAACTTCGGCCTCGACCGGCATCCCGACCACACGGAAAGGTACGCCCGCGCACGGGAATTCGTCGACGCGGTGGTGGCGCTGTGGGACAGCTGGGAGGACGACGCGATCCTGCTCGACCAGGCCGCAGGCGTCTACGCCGATCCGGACAAGATCCACCGCATCGACTTCGAGGGCGAATACCTCAGGGTTCGTGGACCGTTCAACGCGGCGCGGACGCCGCAGGGTTATCCGGTGCTGGTGCAGGCGGGCGCGTCCAACGAGGGCCGGTCCTTCGCGGGCCGCTACGCCGAGGCCATCTTCACCGCGCACCAGCGGCTGACCGACGCGCAGGCTTTCTACGCCGACATCAAGGCCAAGGCGCGGGAATTCGGGCGTGACCCCGATCAGGTGAAGATCCTGCCCGGTATCAGTCCGTTCATCGGCGACACCGAGGCCGACGCCAAACGACTGGAGCGCGAGTTCAACGAGCTCACCGTGCCGGAATACGGTCTGGCGCAACTGGAGAGCATCGCGGGCAAGAGCCTGCGGCACCTGGCGCTGGACGATCTCGTCCCGGTCGAGGAATTCGACGGCGCGGGCGATGTCACCGACAACGCGCAGTCGCGGCTCCAGGTGGTCGCGGGCATCGTGCGGCGGGACCGGCCGACCCTGCGCGGGTTGCTGCACCGACTGGCGGGAGCGCGCGGTCATCGCGTCTTCGCGGGCACGCCGGAACAGGTCGCCGACACCATCGAGGAGTGGTTCCGGCACGGCGCGGCCGACGGTTTCAACGTGATGCCGCCGTATTACCCGGGCGGGCTCGAGGTCTTCACCTCGACCGTCGTGCCGATCTTGCAGGAGCGCGGGTTGTTTCGCACCGAATACACCGGAACCACGCTGCGCGACCACTTCGGTCTCGCGCGGCCGGAGAGCCGGTACGCTCGACGACCGGCGCTGGCGGGGTGATCCTGGCGGGCGATCGTGCTTGTCGAAGAAGTTGCGCGCCAGCCGATCACCGCGTCGGCAGACGGTGCTCTCGGGTCTGCCGGTGGTGAGGTAGTTTGTGCGTGCCATGAGGAGTCGCGACGAGGTCACGCACCGAATCGATGAGGTCTTCGCTGGCTCGCAGCCGCTCACCGAGGACGAACTGGCGCCTCCGAGCATCGAGGCGCCGTACGTCATCGCGCATTTTCACGGCCGCTCGCGGGCGGACATCGATCGCTCGAGCTTTCTGCCCAGCCTGCACATGGAAGACTTCGCGTACATGACCGCGGGGGCCGTCGAGTACTACCTTCCGGCGGTGCTGAAGTTGATGCTGATCCCACCGTACGACTTCGAGCTCTGGATCCATCTCAGCGGCTTTCTCGGCAGTGCGCGACGCGACGACGAGACGACGCTACGCGGCCTCCGCCCCGCGCAGCACGCGGCGATCGCCGACTGGCTCGAGCTCCTGTCGCGCGAGATCGACGAGGGGATCGGATTCGAGCGCAAGGACGCCGTGAAGCTGGCGCGGCTCTATCGGCGGCTCGCGAACGCCGCGGCGTAGCCGGGCGCGCTCAGCGGATGCGGCTGCCGAGCAGGTGCCGGACGCCCGCGACGAACAGTTGCAGGCCGAAGTCGAAACGGGCTGTCGCGTCCGGGGTTTCGTCGATGGGGGTGCTGTCCTCGGGCAGCGCGCCCGCCGAATCCATCTGCATGCGGGACTGTTCGTCGACGGTTTGGCCCAGCACGTAGTACAGCAGCGTGAACGCGGCCAGCTCGGCCTCCTGGCGCGGCATGCCCGCGCGGATGGCGGCGACGGCGAGGCGTTCGCGGCCCTTGCTCGTGGTCAGGCGGGAGGCGTAGGTGGACGAGACCAGCTCGGCGCCGTCGCGGTAGGCGAGCAGGCAGTCGCGCAGCCGGTGCGCGAGCTCGGAGATCTGGCCGGACCACTCCTCGGCGGTCACCGGATCCTCCATCGGCGCGAGGATGCGGTCGGCGACGGCGCCGAGCAGCGCCTGCTTGTTGGGGAAATGCCAGTACAGCGCGCCGGGCTGCACCTGAAGCGAGCTCGCCAGCCTGCGCATGGTCAGATCGGCGAGGCCGTACTGGTCGAGAATGGCGATGGCGCCGTCGACCACGTCCGCCCTGTGCAGTTGCACCCGGATTCCTCCCCGTCGTGTTTTGACTCACTCCTACCGCTACCCTAGCCTGAACACCGTTCAAGTTGCACGGCCACCTCGGGCGCGAGGCGCGCCGACAGGCAGTTCAGCCGAAGGGATCCGTCCAGTGACGCAGGCACCCGTTGACACCGATATTCTCTCGATCGCCCGCGAGCAGGTGCTCGAGCGCGGCGAAGGCCTGACCCAGGAGCAGACACTCGAGGTGCTGCGCCTCGGCGACGACCGGCTCGAGGAGCTGCTGTCGCTGGCCCACGACGTGCGCATGAAGTGGTGCGGTCCTGAGGTCGAGGTCGAGGGCATCATCAGCCTCAAGACCGGCGGCTGCCCCGAGGACTGCCACTTCTGCTCGCAGTCCGGTCTGTTCCAGTCGCCGGTGCGCGCCGCCTGGCTCGACATCCCCAGCCTGGTCGAGGCCGCCAAGCAGACCGCCAAGACCGGCGCGACCGAGTTCTGCATCGTCGCCGCGGTGCGCGGACCGGACGAGCGGCTGATGGCGCAGGTCGCCGCTGGCGTCGAGGCGATCCGCAACGAGGTCGACATCCAGGTCGCGTGCTCGCTGGGCATGCTGACCCAGGAGCAGGTCGACCAGCTGGCCGCCATGGGCGTGCACCGCTACAACCACAACCTGGAGACCGCCAAGTCGCACTTCCCGCAGGTCGTCACCACGCACACCTGGGAGGAGCGCTGGGACACCCTGCGCATGGTGCGCGAGGCGGGCATGGAGGTGTGCTGCGGCGGCATCCTCGGCATGGGCGAGACCCTGGAGCAGCGCGCCGAATTCGCCGCGCAGCTGGCCGAATTGGAGCCCGACGAGGTGCCGTTGAACTTCCTCAACCCGCGTCCGGGCACCCCGTTCGGCGACCTCGAGGTGCTGCCCGCCGCCGACGCGCTGCGCGCCGTCGCCGCGTTCCGTCTCGCGCTGCCGCGCACCATCCTTCGCTTCGCGGGCGGCCGTGAGATCACCCTCGGCGATCTCGGCGCCAAGCAGGGCATCCTCGGCGGCATCAACGCCGTCATCGTCGGCAACTACCTGACCACCCTCGGCCGTCCCGCCGAGGCGGACCTGGATCTGCTCGGCGAGCTGAAGATGCCGATCAAGGCGCTCAACGAAACGCTGTAGGGCCTGGCCATGAGTACTGTCATGGATATGGACGAGCGCTACAACCCGTTCACCGGCAAGCGGATCGTGCCCGGTCTCGACGACGCGGTGCCCGCCGCGGCCGCGCTCGGCCTCGAGCCGCCGCGGTTCTGCGAGCAGTGCGGGCGCCGGATGATCGTGCAGGTGAGTCCCGACGGCTGGTGGGCCAAGTGCTCGCGGCACGGCGTGATCGACTCGAAGAGTCTGGAACACCGCTAGTGGCGGCCCGTGGTGTGCGAACCGAGGCGGGTGCGGCGTTGCTCGTCTCGGCGGCCGTCGTGGTGTGCAGCGTGCTCGTCGGCGTGCTGTGGGGCTTCCTGGCGCCGACCGAACAGCTGCTCGTCACCGAACCGGGGCGCGGCGCGCCGCTGACCGGCGAGAGCACCCACCAGTTCGACGCCGTCGCGCTGTTCGTCTGCGCGGGCGGGGTGACCGGACTGCTCACCGCGGTGGCGGCTTGGCGTCTGCGCACGGTGCGTGGACCGCTGCTGCAACTCGGGCTGGTGTCCGGCTCGTTGCTCGGCGCGTATTCGATGGTGCTGGTGGGGGAGACGGTCGCGGAGCTGCTGCATCCGCGTCCGGACGACCCGCCCGTCGGCCAGATCATCGAGCTCCCAACGCAAGTCGGCACGGCGCTCGCGTTGGTCGTGCAGCCGCTGGTGGCCTCGCTCGTCCTGCTTTTCCTCGCGGCGCTCAATCCGTCGGAGGATCTGGGCACCGGCTACGGCAGCGCATTCGGTCGTTCGCGTCCGGTCGAGGCGTTCACGCCGATCGGGTTCGACGCCGCCGGAGCGGGCGCGCAGTACGGGAGCTCCTACGGCCGTTACGATCCGGCCGCCGAGGGCGGGACGGATTCGGTGTCGCGCCCGGCTCGCTGACACGTCACCCAACCGTTGCCGCTCCGAGCCGTTTCGGTGCCTCTACCACGTAAAATGGTGGAAACACGGGCATTCGGAGAGGGGCGGGTCGTGGCATTCATAGGTGGCGGTCCGATCGTCGAGGAGATCGACGCGAAGTTCTGGCGGCTGTCCGAGCCGCTCGTCTATCGGGGCGATGTTCAGGAATTCACCGTGCCCGCTGGCTTCCGCACCGACTTCGCCTCGGTGCCGCGCGCGTTGGTCTGGCTCATTCCCCGCTACGGCGCCTACACCCGCGCCGCCATCCTGCACGACTATCTGCTGCGCTCGCGGGAAGTGAGCAGCGCCGACGCCGACGGCCTCTTCCGACGCTGCCTGCGCGAATTCGGCATTTCGGTGCCGCGCCGCTGGATGATGTGGGCGGCGGTGCGCTCGGCGAACCGGTTGCGCGGCGCGAGCCCGCGCGACTGGGCCCTGTTCCTGCTGATCGCGATGCCCTCGGTGCTGTTCCTCGCCATACCGGTGATCGTGGTGACGCTGTTCCTGTGGTTGTTCTGGGTGGTGGAGCTGGTGTTCTGGGCCGGTGGACGGCTCGTCGCCCATACGGCCGCGCCTCCGCCGAAGCCCCAGATGAAGACGGCCTGAACCGATTCGCAGTGCCGCGCCCTAGGCAATCGGCGCCGACCCCTCGCTCCCGCCGTGACGCTCGATGCGGGAGCGGCTGACACCGCAAGACGATTCGCACCGAACCAGTCGCGCGCCCTTCGGTCGATGCCCATCCGCGCCTCGCACGGCGGAAAATGGGTGGAGCCCGAAAGGCGGTCGTCGCTACCGTGATCCGGCAAGCAACGGGCCAGGGGGGGAGGTGACACCATGCCCGCCCACGCGCACACCGCGTCCCAGCTCGACGCATCCCGAACCCCTTCGGAACGCCCGGATCTCACCGCTTGGCGCCGCCGCCACGAACTTCGCCGCTCCAACGCGGCCCGCCCGATCCCCGGCAAACGCGAGTACCGCCGCACGCCGAAACACCGAAACCGTTCTCACGAAGCCTGATTCGCCTCGGGGTTTCCGGGCGCCCTCTGCGGCATGGGACCGGTCCGTCGGGTCCGTCGGGAAAATTCAGCGCCAAGCGTCGACGAGATCCGCAGGACCCCAATGCATCGCGAGCGGGAGTTCGGCACCGAGACCCGCGCGGGACACCGCGACAAGCGGCGTTCGAGTGTCGGCACCCGGCACCGAGAGTACCGCCCGGGCGAGGGCGTCGTAGTCGTGGCGATCAAACGGCCGCTCCTCGAGCCACTTGATCGATCCGAGGAAGTGGATCGCGCCCGCGACCGGCTCACGATCGGCGCCGATCAGATCGATTTCGGGATTGTTCTGCCGGTTCCACCACCCGCCGACCGCCTCGGTATCGGGCCAGCGCTCATCGGGCAGCAGGCGCAGTAGCGATTCGCGGATCAGCGGTTCGACGGCACGCCCACGCCAGGTCGTCCACGACCGTTCGATCCGAGTGCGGGCGACATCGCCACGACCTCGTTCGACCAGCGGAATTCCACGCTGCAGGAAGGCAAGCCAGAATCGAAGGTAGGAATCGGCGATTCGATAGCGCTTGTTCTTGCTGTCGGCTTTGGTCGACAGCGGAAGATCGGCCGCGACAATTCGTTTCGATTGCAATGTGGTCAGCAGTGGTGTCAAGGTTCCGGCGGGAAGTGCGCCCGCTCCGCCCGCCTGTGCCGCGATGGTGCTGAAAGTGCGCTCACCGCTGCCCACCGCCTCGAGCACCGCACGCGATCGCGAGGCTTCGGGAAACTCGCCGAGCAGCGTTAGTTCCCCCGCTACGAGCAACGGAGACAGCGGGTTGTCTGTCGAAGCGCGCAGGAAGTCGATTCTGCTCATGCCGGGCCGCCATGACTGGACGATCTCCGGGAAGCCGCCGGTGATCAGCAGTGCGTCGACGGCATCGGCCGGATCGAGACCTGTCATCGACTGAACGTCGGCCAGATGCAGCGGTTCGACGGTCATCTTGGCGGCTCGCCCGAAGAACGGTCGGTCGCGGGAC
This sequence comes from Nocardia amikacinitolerans, assembly GCF_900215415.1. Lineage (NCBI taxonomy): Bacteria > Bacillati > Actinomycetota > Actinomycetes > Mycobacteriales > Nocardiaceae > Nocardia > Nocardia amikacinitolerans. Next base: position 12,410 of record NZ_OBEG01000010.1, read on the forward strand.
TGCAACGCCTCCATGACCGAGATGTCGCTGCCGACCAGAATCAGGAGAACGGGCTTGGCTGATAGGTGACGGTCCCACACCGTCTGCAGTGCGCCCTCGAACTCGCCGTCCTGCTCGACCAGCCACGGGACCTCATCGATCACCGCGATGGTCGGGGAGTCGTCCGGAATCGCGATGGCCAGGGCGCGCAGCGCCTGATTCCAATCGGTGGCGTGCAAGCCGGATATCAACTCCGCGCCACCGAGTGCGGAGTGAGCGACGGTGGAGAGGAAGTCCTCGCGCTCGGCAACGGGGTTGCGTCCGCGGGTCGCCTGGAAGACGACGTAGGCGAGCCCGGAGCGATCACAGAACTCTTGGACCAGTCGTGACTTACCCACTCGCCGACGGCCGGTCAAGATGACCGCGCGCCCCCGCGTCGGCCCGGCATTCTCGGTGACGAGGTCGCGCTGCCGAGCCAGAATGTCGAGGTCGGTGGCCCTGCCGGTGAATTCCACGGGACCTCCTGCCATATAAACATAGATCGAATCTTACTTTTTCTCATTCTAACTTCGCGACCTCCCGTGGACCGGGCAGGCGGCCGGATCACTCGGACCGGGGGCGGAGGGCGGCGAATTCGTCGGTGACGCGGAGACCGGAGTCGGTGAAGCGGTAGACGGCGGCGGGGCGGCCGCCCGCGCGGCCGGGGGCGGCGGTGGCTCCGGTGGGGGTGATCACCTTGCGGCGCGCGAGGACGCGCTGGAGGTTGGTGGTGTCGACGTCGTAACCCAGTGCCGCACAGTAGATTTCGCGCAGCGTCGACATGGTGAACGCGGACGGGGCGAGCGCGAAGGCGATATTGGTGTAGGAGAGCTTGGCGGCCAGCCGGGTGCGAGCGTGGTCGACGACCGTGCCGTGATCGAAGGACATCGCGGGCAGCGCCGAGACCGGATGCCACGCGGTGTCCTCGGGCAGCTCCGGTTCGGCGGTCAGCGGAACCAAGCCGAGATAGGCCGACGCGATGCGGCGCGGGCCTGGCACGCGGTCCGGGTCGCTGAAGACCGAGAGCTGCTCGAGGTGCGTCAGCTCGCGCACGTCGACCTTCTCGGCCAGCTGGCGGCGCGCCGAGGCGTCCAGATCCTCGTCGTCGCCGAGCCGCCCGCCAGGCAGCGACCACGTGTCCTTCTGCGGGTCGAGCGCGCGCTCCCACAGCAACACCGCGAGCTCGGTGCGCTGATCGGGCGGGCACGGGCCCATGACACCGCTCGCAGCGCTCTGACCTGAGCCTTTGTCTGCGGGGAAGCGGCGAACCTGGAACACCGCGGTGAGCGATTCGTGGATGGTGCTACTATGGGCCACGTTTTCGATTGTAAGTCGAAAACCTGGTTTGGTGCGAATCGGCGGTGTTGCCGGCCGCACGAGGAAGGGAGCCATCATGGCGACGACGGGTGCGAAACTGGCGCCTCCGCTGATGGGGCAGGTATTCGACGGGCCCTCGGGCTACACGGGTGTCGCGGCGACGCCCGAGTGGGCGCAGGAGGTCAAGCGTCTCGCGCGGGAGCGCAACGCGACCATTCTCGCGCACAACTACCAGCTGCCCGAGATCCAGGACGTGGCCGATCACGTCGGCGACTCGCTGGCGCTCTCGCGGATCGCGGCCGAGGCGCCCGAGGACACCATCGTCTTCTGTGGCGTGCACTTCATGGCCGAGACCGCGAAGATCCTCAGCCCGGAGAAGACCGTGCTGATCCCGGATCAGCGCGCGGGCTGCTCGCTGGCCGACTCGATCAGCGCCGACGAGCTGCGCGCGTGGAAGGCCGAGCACCCGAACGCGGTCGTGGTGTCCTACGTGAACACCACCGCCGAGGTGAAGGCGCTCACCGACATCTGCTGCACCTCCTCCAACGCGGTCGACGTGGTCGCCTCCATCGATCCCGACCGCGAGGTGCTTTTCCTGCCGGACCAGTTCCTCGGGGCGCACGTCAAGCGCGTGACCGGCCGGGCGAACATGGAGATCTGGGCGGGCGAATGCCACGTGCACGCGGGCATCAACGGCGACGAGCTCACCGAGCAGGCGCGCAGCCACCCGGACGCGGAGCTGTTCGTGCACCCCGAGTGCGGCTGCGCCACCTCGGCGCTGTACCTCGCGGGTGAGGGCGCCTTCCCGGCCGACCGGGTGCACATCCTGTCCACCGGCGGCATGATCGACGCCGCCAAGGCTGCGAAGTCGACACAGGTCCTGGTCGCCACCGAGGTCGGCATGCTGCACCAGCTGCGCAAGGCCGCCCCCGGCATCGACTTCCAGGCCGTCAACGACCGCGCCTCCTGCAAGTACATGAAGATGATCACCCCGGCCGCGCTGTTGCGCTGCCTGGTGGACGGCGCCGACGAGGTGCACGTCGATCCGGAAACCGCGGCGCTCGGCCGCGATTCGGTGCAGCGAATGATCGCGATCGGCAATCCGGGCGGCGGCGAGTGAGCCGACGCCGACGACATGCGGCGGGCGCGTAGCGGCGCCGCATGACCTCGGCGGGTGCGGCGATGTTCGCGCCCGAGCTCGGAACGAGAGGCTGGCGGAGATGAATGCTCCGGTAATCGAGTGGGAGGCCTCGGCCGACCTGGTGGTGGTCGGCGGCGGGGTCGCCGGACTGACGGCGGCCCGCACCGCGTCGCTGCGCGGGCTGCGGGTCCTCGCGCTCAGCAAGGGCGGCCCGATCGATACCTCCACCCAGTACGCGCAGGGCGGCATCGCCGTCGTGGCGCCGCACGGTGATTCGATCGAGTCGCACGTGCGGGACACGGTGGAGGCGGGCGCCGGGCTGTGCGAGACGAGCGCGGTGCGCGCCATCGTCGAGGGCGGGCAGGCGGCCGTCGCGGCGCTGACCGACCTCGGCGCGGTGTTCGATCTCGGTCGCGACGGCCAGATCTCGCGCACCAGGGAGGGCGGGCACAGCACGCGCCGCATCATCCACGCGGGCGGTGACGCGACCGGCGCGGAGGTGCAGCGCGCCCTCAACGCGGCGGGTCTGCCCGTGCTGTTCGGTGCGGCGGCCTGCGAGGTGGTCACCGGCCCGAGCGGGGTGCAGGGCGTGATCGCGGTGTCGGACAAGGGTTTCGGTGTGGTGCACACCCCGGCCGTGCTGCTCGCCACCGGCGGGCTCGGCCAGCTCTACGCGCTGAGCACGAATCCGGCAGGCGCGACCGCGGACGGCGTCGCGCTCGCGCTGTGGGCGGGTGCGGCGGTCGCGGACCTCGAGTTCGTGCAGTTCCATCCGACCGTGCTGTACACGCCGGGCGGGCTTGGGCGTCGGCCACTCATCAGCGAGGCCGTGCGCGGCGAAGGCGCGACCCTCGTTGATGCCGAGGGCAATTCGGTGACGGCAGGGGTGCATCCGCGCGGTGATCTCGCGCCGCGCGATGTGGTCTCCAGGGCCATCGCCGCCAGGATGCGCGAGCTCGGCACGGATCACGTCTTCCTCGACGCCCGGGCGATCGACGGTTTCGCGCAACGTTTTCCGACGATCACCGCGTCCTGCCTTGCCGCGGGGATCGACCCGCGCGCCTGCCTGATTCCCGTCGCGCCCGCGGCGCACTATCAGTGCGGCGGTGTCGTCACCGATGCGCACGGCCGGACCGGGGTGCCCGGACTGTACGCGGCGGGTGAAGTGGCGCGGACCGGGTTGCACGGCGCGAATCGGTTGGCGTCCAACAGCCTTCTCGAGGGTCTGGTCGTCGGCGAACGAGCCGGTGCGGCGGCCGTGGAGCGCCTCGGCGCGCCCGCGGAGGTCACCGACGTGCGGCCGCGGACCATGCCACGGGTGCCGCGCGCGGCGCTTCAGCAAGTGATGACCGCGCACGCCGCCGTGGTGCGGGACAGGGACGGGCTCGCGAGCGCGACGGCGACCTTGGAACGCGCTGTGCTGCGCGGCATGTCGAGCCGCTTCGCCGCGGACAGTGCCGTCGTGCCGCCCGCACCGGAGGATCTGGCCGCGCGCCGGATCGCCGAACTGGAGGACGGCGCGCTGACGCTCACCGCCCGCGTGCTGCTGCTCGCCGCGGCGGCCCGCACCGAAAGCCGGGGCTGCCACACGCGATCCGACCATCCCGAGCCGAACGAGGCGCTGCGGCACAGCATTCCGATTCGCCTGGACGCCGACGGACGACCCGACGTGTTCCTGGCAGGCGGCTCACCGGAAGGGGAACCGCTGGCTTCCCGCCTGGCCGACGACCCCGAGGCCCCGGCGCTGACCCTGGCGGTTCCGTGAACGCCGATATCGACTTTCGCCCGCGCCCGTCGCGGGCCGACAGAGGAGGAGTGCGTTGATGGCGCTGGACGCCGCACTGGACCGCGACGAGGTGCTCGCGCTCATTCGCACCGCGCTGGACGAGGATCTGCGCTACGGACCGGACATCACCACGATGGCGACCGTGCCCGCCGACGCGGCGGTCAAGGCCTCGGTGGTCTCCCGTCAGCCGGGCACCGTCGCGGGCATCGACGTGGGGCTGCTGGTGCTCGACGAGGTGATCGGCGCGAGTGAGTACGAGATCACCGAGCGGGTGGCCGACGGGACCCGGGTGCGCGCTGGCGACGTCGTGCTCGGCGTCGTCGCGCCGACGCGCGGGCTGCTGACCGCCGAGCGCACCATGCTCAACCTGATGTGCCACCTGTCCGGCATCGCCACCGCCACCGCGGCGTGGGTCGACGAGGTCGAGGGCACCGCGTGCGCGATCCGCGACAGCCGCAAGACGCTGCCCGGCCTGCGCGGCCTGCAGAAGTACGCGGTGCGGGTCGGCGGCGGGGTGAACCACCGGATGGGGCTGGGTGACGCGGCGCTGATCAAGGACAACCACGTCGTCGCGGCGGGTTCGGTGGTCGACGCGCTGCGCGCGGTGCGCGAACTGGCGCCCGATCTGCCCTGCGAAGTGGAGGTCGACAGCCTGGAGCAGCTCGACGCCGTGCTCGCCGAGAACGTGGAACTGGTACTGCTGGACAACTTTCCCCTCTGGCAGACCCAGGCCGCCGTGCAGCGGCGCAACGCCGTCGCACCGGGGACCAAGCTGGAGTCTTCGGGCGGGCTGACCCTGGAGATGGCGGCCGATTACGCGCGCACGGGTGTCGACTACCTCGCGGTCGGGGCGTTGACGCACTCGGTGCGGGTGCTCGACCTCGGTTTGGACATGTGAGCGGACGCGGCCGCAGGTAGGCGCGCGGTCGTTGGTCGCTCCCTGGCAACCCGATCGCAAATGGGGGTCGGCAATCGACGGCAAAAGGCGCAAACTTACTCGTAGAACGGCTTGACGCGGTTCATCCGACTGGCGTTGTCGCCGGGACCCGGTGGCGTGCCAGCAAACGAGTGGAGGTACGCGATGTCCATGTCATCGACGGTGGAAGAATGCCTGCGCGATGCGGGCGTCGAATACGAGGTCGTGCGTCATCCGCACAGCTACACCAGCGCCCATACCGCGTCGGTGGCCAACATCCCCGCGGATCGTCTCGCCAAGACGATCATGCTCGAGGACGATCAGGGCTACGTCGGCGCGGTGCTGCCATCGACCCATCACCTGCGCCTGTCGAAACTCTGGGCGCAGACCGGACGGCATCTGGTCCTCGCCAAGGAGTCCGAGCTTCGCTCGGTCTTCAAGGACTGCGAGGTCGGCGCGATCCCGGCCGTCTGCACCGCGTACGGCGTGCAGACGTTGATGGACGAAAGCCTCACCACGGTGCCCGACGTCTATTTCGAGGCCGGGGATCACGAGGAACTCGTCCACCTGCGGACGGATCAGTTCATGCGGCTGATGGAGCGGGCGGAGAAGGCGCACTTCGCCAAGCGCGGGGGAGGTCCTCCGGAGTGAGTTTCCGTTTCGAGCGCTGATCAGAGGGCGCGGACCATTGTTCGCTGATGCACCGGCTTGCCCCGATGGCGCAGGCCGGGGACCAGCGGCGCCGGGCCGTGCTCGGTGAAGCCCGACCGCTCGAAAAACCTTACGGCGCGGGTGTTTTCGACCAGGGTCTGGAGGTGGCAGCCGGGGGATCCGGCCGCTGTGGCGTGCTCGAGGAAGCGCGCGATCAGTCCGTCGGCCGCGCCGGTGCCCCTGCCCTCCTCGGCCACGTTGATGTGCAGGTGCGAGGGCCAGCGCGGGTCGGTGAAGTCGCCCGCGGTGGGTTGGCGGCGCAGCTTCGCGACCGATGCGTCCAGTGCGGCGCGCGCGAAGAACGCGGCGGGTCCGCGCCGGAACACCAAGCGGTACCGGCGAATCGCCGCTTCGATGCGCTCGTCTTCGCTGGGGAACGCCGCGCTGTCCACGCAGCCCGCGAGGTAGCCGACCAGCGCGCCGTCGCGCACCGCGACGAACAGCGATTTCGGTTCGATGTCCAGGTAAGGGTCGAGGTACACCGCCGCCTCGGATTCCGCGTGCCCCCACAGTGATTCGGTCGGTGCGCCCGCGCCGGCGCGGCGGGCGAGGGCGCGCAGCTCGTCGCGATCGGACTCGGTGAACCGGCGAATCTCCACGGCACCCAACGTACCGCCGCGAAGGAGTTCAGCGTCTCCGAGGCGTGGGTGTCAGCTCGTCAAGCTCGCGGTCAGCCGACGCAGCAGCGTCTCGAACTGATTCAGGATCTCGGGCGGGTACTCGGCGAGGATCGCGTCCTGGCGTTCGTTGCACGGGCGGAAGAATTCGTCGGCACGCTCCTTGACTTGCGCGCTTGCGCGCAGCGTGACCACCCGCCGGTCGGTGTGCTCGCGGGTGCGGGTGATGTACCCGGCGTCTTCCAGCCGGTTGAGCAGCGAACTCATCGCGCCCGAGGTCAGCGCGATGCGCTTGCTCAACAGCGCCGGTGAGATCGGCGTGCCGAGCGACTCCGCGGAGGCGATCTCCAACAGCGCGAAGGCGTCGGTGGAATGCACGCCGAGTTCCGCGGCGAAGCGGCGGCCGAGCTCGGCGAAGCTCGCGCCGTAGGACAGCAGGCCGGCGGCCAGCCGTTCGCGTTGCGCCGCATGGTCGTTCGACACCCGCACTCCTTTCGCTCGATGAGCACGAGCCCGTGCCCGCACGGATTGACAACTTACCCGGTCGCGGAATAACTTCATCATAAAGTAACTTGATGATGGAGGTAAATTGTCAGCCGAAACCGATACACCCTCCGCCCGGCGCTGGTTCGGGCTGATCGCCGTCTCGTTGGGTGTCGCGCTGATCGTGGTGGACCTGACGATCGTCAACGTGATCGTCGCCCCGATCATCGACGACCTGGGCATCACCTCGATCGAGGCGCAATGGATCCAGGAGTCCTACGCCATCGTCTTCGCGGCGCTGCTGTTGGTCACCGGTCGCCTCGCCGACTTGTACGGTGCGCGAAGGCTTTTCGTGATCGGGTTGGTGATCTTCGGCGCGACGAGCCTGCTGGCCGCCGCGGCGCCGAGCGGAGGCGCGCTCATCGCCGCCCGCTTCCTGCAGGGCGTCGGCGGCGCGATGATCCTGCCGACCTCGCTGGCCTTGGTGAACGCGGGTTTCGCGGGTCCGGCGCGCGCCAAGGCGTTCGCGATCTGGGGTTCGACCATCGGCGCCGCGGCGGCGGTCGGCCCGCTGCTCGGCGGCTGGCTGGCCGACTTCTCGTGGCGGTGGGCGTTCGGGATCAACATTCCGCTGGTGCTCGTCATCGTGGCGGCGGTGCTGCGGTTCCTGCCGGATCGGCGCGGTACGGAGGCCGTCGACGGTTCCGCGCACGGCCGGAGGGAAGTCGGCGGCGGACTCGATCTGCGCGGTGCGGCGTTGTCGGTGCTGGGGCTCGGGCTGCTGTCGTTCGCGTTGATCGAAGGACGTCATTACGGGTGGGTGCGCACGATCGAGCCATTGGTCGTCGGGGAGATCGCCTGGCGCGGTGGACCGTCGCCGGTGCTCGTCGCGTTCCTCGTGGCGGTCGCCGCGCTGGCGCTGTTCTGGCGGCGGCAGCGTCGGCTGGTGCGCACGGGCGGTGAACCACTGCTGGATGTTCGGCTGTTCGGGATCGCCTCGTTCCGCAACGGCAATGTCGTCACGCTCGTCGTGGGTGTCGGCGAATTCGGGATCATCGCGGTGCTGCCGCTGTGGATGCAGTTCACCCTCGGCTACACCGCCTTCCAGACGGGGCTCGCGCTCGCCGCGCTGGCGGTCGGCAGCTTCTTCGCCAGCGGGGCGAGCTTCTCGATGACCGCGTCGGCGATGGCGCAGGTGCGCATCGGCTTGCTGCTGGAGGCCGCGGGGCTGGCGTTGCTTGCGTTCGTCGCGGCCGTGAATACCCCGTGGTGGGCCATCGTCCTCGCGCTCTTCGTCTACGGCGTCGGCGTCGGCTTCGCGACCGCGCAGGTGACGAACGTGGTGCTCACCGAAGTGCCCGCCGAACGCGCCGGCCAAGGCTCTGGCATCCAAAGCGCCGCAAGGGAACTCGGCTCCGCCCTCGGTATCGCCGTACTCACCACGCTGTTCTTCAGCGTGCTCGGCAACGACCTGCGCGATCGCCTGGTGGAAACCCCCGGCGCCGACGGCCTGACCGACGCCGTCACGGCCAGCGCCGGATCGGCCATCCCCGCACTGGCCGCGGATCCCGCCACCGCCCCGATCGCCGCGGCCGCCCGCGAGTCCATGTCCTCGGGTCTAGCGCTCACCGCCTACGCCTGCGCGGGGCTGCTCCTCTTGGCCTTGGCCGCGACCGTGTCCATTCGCCAGCGTCCGGAGCCGGCTTCGACCCCTGCGGTCGACGAACCCGCCACTCCCTGAGTCCGGCACACGGTCACCCGTCCCACAAGGTGCGGCCTTGTGGGACGGGTGCACGCTGCGGTCCATGGGCGGGTCCAGGGCAAGTCGCAGTGCTTGCTTGTCGGACTCGGGCGCGGCTCCTCGCTCGCAGCCGCCAGATCCGGACAGGGATGGTTGCGCACAGCGGTGCGAGCGCCTGTCCGCGGCGTGCCATGCGGTGGTCGGTCGCTTCGCAGACCTTTGGACGCTTTGTAGGCCATTGAGACGTGTGGAGGTATGCGGAGGTATGCGACAGCGCGCATCATCGGGACGCCGGGCGAGGGAAGTGCGGCTGATCGCGGTGCGGAGACGTCCCACCCGAACGCGTGGTCACGAGTAGGGGTGCCTGCGGTCCGCGGCGTCAGGCGGTGAGTTCGCGTTCCAACGGGGTGCGGAAGCGCGGAATGGCGCGGACGGAGCCGAACCACTTCGCGGTGCGGTTGGCTTCGGATTCGATGCGGGACTCCGCTTCGGAGCCGATGTCTTCCAGGAGGCGCCAGACGATCTCGCCGTCCTTGCGCTGGGCCCAGCCGCCGACGATGCGGCCGTTCCACCAGAGGGTGGGGCCGATGTTGCCGTTGCGGTCGAAGAGGGCCGCGGCGTGCTGGCCGAGGTACCAGTCGCGGGACTGCCAGCCCATCGGGGTCGGGTCGAGCGCGGGGAGGAGGGCGGCCCAATCCTCGGGCGGCGGAACGGGTTCGAGGTCGTCGGCGAGGACAAGGCCGGGTGTGCCGTCCAAGTCGACCTCCGCCACCTCCAGCCGGGCAAGCGCCTTGCGGACCTCGGCCAGTGACCAACCCGTCCACCATTTGAGGTCGCTGAGCGGGGCCGGGCCGAAGGCGGCCAACCACTGGCGCACCAGTTCGGCGCGTGCCTCGTCGGCGGGCATGTCCGCGACGCCCTCGGGCAGCCACGATTCGACTGGCGCCCACAGGTATTGGCTGCTCGCCCAGCTGCCGTTCGGCCGCCCGCGCACGATGCGACCCTCGCAACCCAGGGTGACCAGCACCCAGGTGGTGATGTTGGTCGGCTTCGAATACGCCTTGTCCGGTGCCGGATTCACCTGGGTGCGCAGCCGCGGCACGTCCTTGCCGAGCTGCGCGCCGGTGGCGGCGCCGCGAGCGAGCAGCGCGCGGTGGGTCTCCTCCTCGACCTCGGCCCACCAGCTCGCGACATCGCCGTCGCCGACTCCGGCCTGTTCGAGGAAACGCCCGTAGGTCTTGCGTTGCTTGTCCGCCAACGCGTTCGCGCACGCGGCCTGGAGCACCAGAACCAGGTCGACGGGCGCGACGAACATGGTCCGGCGCATCGCGAGCATGCGCAGCAGCGTCCGCTCGTCGTACAGCGCGCGCTCCACGCCGGCGGGTGTCGCAAGCAGGCTGCGCGCGCCGAGGGAAAGGAACACCGTGGCCGGGTCGGTGGCGTGCAGAACCACCAGCGACCTCGCGATATCCGTGATGTCGTCGGTGCGGTGCGCGTCCGCCAGCCGGTGCCGCACTCCCAGTCGCGCACGCCGCTCGGCGGCATCTATCGAACGCATAGGCGAATACTAATCGCGGAACACTTCCCGCCGGTCGTCGGTTGTTCGGTTCGACAACGACGAAGAGAGGCGTGAGATGAGCAAGCCGGCGGATGCCGCATACCACTGGAACGGCGCGGAGTTGGACCTGGACGCCTATCTGGACAGGATCGGCTTCGACGGCGAACGCGCCCCCACCCTCGCGACGCTGCGCGAACTCGTCCGCCTGCACACCACCGCCATTCCGTTCGAGAACCTGGAGCCGGTGCTCGGCCGCCCGATCCCGCTGGACCTGGCCACTTTGCAGGACAAGCTGGTGCGCCGCCGTCGCGGTGGCTACTGCTACGAGAATGTCGGGCTCTTCGCCGCCGCGCTGGAACGCCTCGGATTCGGGGTCACCGGACTCAGCGGCCGGGTGACGATGGGCTCCGGCGGATTGCGCCCCGCGACGCACGCCCTGCTGCGCGTGACGACCGCGGACGACGACCGCGTCTGGATCTGCGACGTCGGGTTCGGTTCGGGCCCGCTCGAGCCCTTCGAGCTGGTCGAACGTCCCGGCGAGTTCGCCTTGGGCCAGTGGCGATTCCGACTCGAACGCACCGTCGGCGAGCTGGACACCGATCTGTGGGTGCTGCACCAGTTCGGTCGCGACGGCTGGATCGACCGCTACACCTTCACGACCACCCCGCAGTACCGCATCGACTTCGAGGTCGGCAACCACTTCGTGTCCACCTCGGCCCGCTCGCCGTTCACCGCGCGCCCGTTCGTGCAGCGCTTCCTGCCTGACGTCCACCACGTGCTCGACGGCCTGAATCTCGTCACCGAACGCCCCGACGGATCGAGCGAGACCCGCGAGCTGGAGCCCGGCGAACTGCCCAAGATCCTGGAAGAGGTCTTCGACATCGAAGTCGATCCGGCCGACGCCGCCGAGCTGAGCACGGCACCCTGGCTCGACCGCTGACCGCGACACCGTCGGCGCGGGTACGCCGCGCCGACGGACGGTTTGGGTACCGTCGGCTGGGTGCGCACCCACCGGAAGCTCCTGGTCCTGTCCGCAGCGCCCGTGCTCGCCCTCGCCGCGTGCGGTTCCGGGCCCGAACAGCCGGACACCGTGGCCGGTCAGTTCGCCGACGCGCTGAACCGCGACGACGTCGCCGCGGCGGCCGGGCTCACTGACGACCCCGCCAAGGCGACCGACACGCTGAATCAGCTCTACGACGGTCTCGGCAAGGAGGTCACCTTCGAGGTGCGCTCGACCGACGGGAACGGGTTCACCCTCGCCGCCACCTGGCACCTGGGCAAGGGCGGCAGGAACGAGTGGAGCTACACGACCGTCGGCGAGGCCGCCGAGAACGGCGAATGGAAGATCCGCTGGGATCCCGCCACCGTCGCGCCCGGCTTGGCCGCGGGCCCGTTGACCTACGGACTCGCCTTCGCCAAGCCCGCTCGCGTCCTCGACGGCGCGGGCGGCGATCTCATGACCGAACAGATCGTCACCCTGGTGAATCTCACGTCCGGCGTGGACACCGCCGCCGTCGCGGCCCTGCTCGCGCCGCTGGCCCCGGGCATCACCGCACAGTCCCTTGACGCGGAACTCGCGGCCGCGCAGGGCAAACCGGTCACCGCGATCACGCTGCGCGCCGCCGACATCGCGCCGATCAACGACGCGCTCGCCGCGCTGCCCGGCGTCACCCTCGCACCGCAGACCCGGCTGCTGACCGTCGACAAAGCGCTGTCCTCGCCGACCATGACCGGCATCGCCGAGCTGTGGCAGCAGAACGCCGACGAGGCGGCGGGTTGGGCGGTGCGCGCCAAGACGCCCACCGGCACCGAACGCATCGCGGGTGCGGATCCGCGCCCGACCGCCGACATCGCCACCACGCTGAGCACCGGATTGCAGCGCGCCGCCGAGGACGCCCTCGCCCCGATAGCCCAGCCCGCGGCGATCGTCGCGCTCCAGCCCTCCACCGGCAACGTGCTCGCCATGGCGCAGAACGCCGCCGCGGACGCGCAGGGACCGATCGCGCTGACCGGCCTGTACCCGCCGGGCTCGACCTTCAAGACGGTGACGGTCTCGGCCGCGCTCCAGGCGGGTGAGGTGAACCCCGACACCGTGTTGCCCTGCCCCGGCTCCGCGGACATCGAAGGCCGCCGAATCCCCAACGACGACAACTTCGATCTCGGTCAGGTCCCGCTGCACACCGCCTTCGCCCGCTCCTGCAACACGACGATGGGCATGCTCGGCGTGCAGCTGCCGCCGGACGGGCTTACCAAGGCCGCCGCCCAGCTCGGGCTCGGCATCGACTACGTCACACCCGGCTTGACCACGGTCACCGGCAAGGTGCCCACCGCCGACACCCCGGCCGAGCGCGTCGAGTCCAGCATCGGTCAAGGACAGGTGACAGCGTCGCCGTTCGGCATGGCGTTGGTCGCCGCCTCGATCGCGCGCGGCTCGGTGCCGACGCCGACCGTGGTGCAGGGCAGGCCCGGCGTGGCGGATCGGCAGCCGGAGCCGCTGCCCGGAACCGTCGACGACCAGCTGAAGACCATGATGCGCGAGACCGTCACCGGCGGCACCGCGACGCAGTTGCGCGACATCCCCGGCCTGCTCGGCAAGACCGGCACCGCGGAGTACATCGACGACACGCACGCGCACGGCTGGTTCGTCGGAATCGACGGTGACCTGGCCTTCGCGGTGTTCGTCGCCGACGCGGGCAGCTCCGCTCCGGCGGTGGAGGCCGCCGGTCGGATGCTGCGCGCCCCGCGATAACCTTCTGCGTCTGCTGTTCGGGCGATTTGGGCGGCGGATATATCCCGGCTGGCGCGGACCGCGTTCGGTGCGCCCGCTACACTCGTCGGCGGGCCGCGTCAGCGGTCAATATGCGGGATGTCACGATTTCGAGAAGGTTCGGAGTAGGCGCCATCGATACCGGTCAGTTGATCGCGGAGCATTACCGCCTGGTCGAGCGGATTGGTAGCGGCGGCACAGGTGTCGTCTGGCGTGCCACCGACGAGCGACTCCGGCGTTCCGTGGCGATCAAGCAGATCCACATAAAAGCGAGCCTGCCGGAGGCCGAACGCGACATCGTGCGCCAGCGCGCGACCCGCGAGGCCAGGAACGCGGCGCGCTTCCAGCACCCCAACGCGATCGTGGTGTTCGACATCACCGAGCACGAGGGCGACCCGTGTCTGGTGATGGAGTACCTGAAGTCGCGCAGCCTGGCCGCGGTGCTCTCCGCGCAGGGCACGCTGCCGCTGACCCAGGTCGCGCGCATCGGCGAGCAGGTCGCCTCGGCGCTGATCGCCGCGCACCAGGCCGGCATCGTGCACCGCGACGTGAAGCCGGGCAATGTGCTGCTCGACGATCACGGCACGGTCAAGATCACCGACTTCGGTATCTCCCGCGCCACCGGCGACGTCACGCTCACCGAGACCGGCCTGATCTGCGGCACCGCCGCCTATCTCGCGCCCGAGGTGGCCCGCGGCGCCGATCCGACGCCCGCCGCCGACGTGTTCTCCCTCGGCGCCACGCTCTTTCACGCGCTGGAGGGCGAACCGCCCTACGGCGCAAGCGCGAATCCGCTCGCGGTGCTCTACGCGGCGGCCAACGGTCAGGTGAGCCAGCCGCGAAACGCGGGGCCCGCCACCGATTTCCTGCTCGCGCTGCTGAACCCGGACCCGGAGGAACGGCCGAGCATGCGCGTCGCGCGCGACACTCTCGCCGCCTTCGCCGACTCCGGCGCCAACCCGGTGCCGGTCGGATTCGTCCCGGCCAGTGAGACTTTCGCGCGCCAGTCGGCCTCGGAGGCGGCGACGCGCGCGCTGCGCACGCCGGTGCCGCAGCCGACCCACCAGCCGACCGAACGGCACGTCCGTCCGCTGCCTCCGCCGCAGCACGCCGCCGCGCACCCGAACACGGCCGCGCACCCGAGGACGGCGGCCCAGCCGCGTCCGGCGTCCGGCTCCTCGGCGGGCAAGCGGCGCGCGGTGCTCATCGGCGGCGTCGTCGGCGCGGTGGTGGCCGTCGCCGCGCTGCTGATCGGCAGCCTGAACCAGTCGGACTCGAATTCCCCTGCGGCGCAGGCCACTCCGCCGTCCGCGAGCGCCACCGCCTCCGGCAAGGCGACCACGACGGCACCGGCGCTCGGCCGCACGCCGAGCGCGGGCACCGTCGAGTGGGGACCGGCCGGTCAGCTGATCGTCGACTTCTACAGCAACCCGAGCGGGTCCTGGTCGCTGCTCACCCCTGCGGCGCAGAAGGCCTACGGCGGGGAGCAGGCGTTCCGCGACTACTGGGGTTCGCGCATCGTCGACACGTTCTCCAGCATCCAGGCGGCCACCGGCTCCAACAACGCCGACGGCTCGGTGGACATGCGGCTTGGCAACCTGACGGTGGAGGGCGAGTCCAAGCAGCTGGTGCTGCGGGTCGTCGACAGCGGCGGGCGGCTGCTCATCGACAGCGAAACCCGCTGAGCCGCGGCGGGTCCGTCGCGCAGGGGTCTCGGTTAGGGGCGCCGGCGAAACAGCTTGGCGCGATTGTGTATATCGCCGCTCGCTTGCGGCCGAGTAGGCTTCCGGCATGACGATCAGGGGGATGCTGGCGGAGGAACGCGCCGAGCTCATCGCGTTGCTGCGCGACCTGCGCGCGGAGGAGTGGGAGGCGCCGTCGCTGTGCACGGGGTGGACCGTGCGGGACGTGGTCGGGCATCTGCTGTACGACACCATCGCGCCGCTGACCTACGGGGGCATCGTCGTCCGGTGCGGGTTCTCGATCGACCGGGTCAACGATCGGCTGGTCCGTAA
The DNA here is from genome assembly GCF_900215415.1 of Nocardia amikacinitolerans. Lineage (NCBI taxonomy): Bacteria > Bacillati > Actinomycetota > Actinomycetes > Mycobacteriales > Nocardiaceae > Nocardia > Nocardia amikacinitolerans. The sequence continues at coordinate 27,480 of NZ_OBEG01000010.1, forward strand.
GACGCGGACGCTGTCGACCGACCGGCTGATAGACGAGTTCGAGAATGCCGCGGGCAAGCTCTCCCAGTTCGGTCCGGCGCTGGTGCTTGCCGATTTGTTCGTGCACCAGCAGGACATTCGACGCCCGCTCGGCCGCACCCGCGCGATCCCGGTCGAGCGGATGCGTTACCTGGTCGAGCATCCCGACCCGTTCGTCCGGCCGGGGCGACGTACGAAGGGGCTGCGGCTGGTGGCCACGGACTTGGACTGGGCCGACGGCAGCGGGCCAGAGGTGCGCGGGCCTGCGGAGGCCCTCACTCTCGCGATGGTCGGGCGTCCGGTGGTGCTCGACGAGCTCGAAGGCGAGGGGGTCGCCGAATTGCGCCGTCGCTCCGCGTGAGCGTCGCGTTCGGCAATCCGGCAGGCGGAGCGCGGTTCGGCGCGACAATGAGGTTCGACACCGGCGGGAGGAGAGACGAATGGCGGCGCAGCTCGTCGAACTCGGGGTCCTGGTCGGGACCTGGGAGGTGAACAGCCCGCAGTTCCCCGGTCCGCCCGGCCGCACCGTCGTCGAATGGCTGGCCGACGGTGCGTACCTGCTGCTGCGCGACACCGTGCCGGAGCCGGGTCCGAGCGGAACCTGGGTCATCGGCGCCGATGACGACGAGCAGGGACTCACCGTGTTGCACCACGACGAACGCGGGGTGTCCAGGGTCTATCGCAGCGCCTTCGGCGGCGGGCACTGGCGAGTCTGGCGGGACGCCCCCGGCTTCTCGCAGCGATTCACCGCGACCCTGGACGAGACGGGGACGACCCTGCGCGGGGCCTGGGAGACCTCGGCGGACGGCGCCCGCTGGGAACACGACTTCGACCTGATCTACCGCCGAATCGGCTGAAGAGGGCGCTCCGGCCGTGCGCGGGCTACGGGCGGACTGGCGTCCGGCGGCGTCCACTAGGCTGGTAGCGGCAACTTTCCTGTTGTGACCAGCTGGAGACAAGGATCGACACCGACATGACATCCCGCATCGAGCTCGCCCGCGTCGACTTGCGCGGTCGTACTCCTTCCGCTGCCGAGCTGCGCTCCGCGCTGCCGCGCGGGGGAGTCGACGTGGACTCGGTGCTGCATCAGGTGCGTCCGGTGGTGGAGGCGGTCCGCGACCATGGCGTCTCGGCGGCGCTTGAGTTCGGTGAGCGGTTCGACGGTGTGATTCCGGCGACCGTCCGCGTCCCGCGGTCCGAGCTGGTGAAGGCGCTCGACGAGCTGGACCCGGCGGTGCGCGCCGCGCTGGAGGAATCGATCGCGCGGGCTCGCGCGGTGCACGCCGATCAGCGCCGCACCGACACCACCACGGAGGTGGTGCCCGGCGGCACGGTCACCGAACGCTGGGTGCCGGTGGAGCGGGTCGGGCTGTACGTGCCCGGCGGCAACGCCGTCTACCCGTCCAGCGTGGTGATGAACGTGGTGCCCGCGCAGACCGCGGGCGTCGGTTCGCTGGTGGTTGCCTCGCCGCCGCAGTCCCGGTTCGGCGGGCTCCCGCACCCGACCATCCTGGCCGCCGCGCAACTGCTCGGCGTCGAGGAGGTGTGGGCCGTCGGCGGCGCGCAGGGCGTCGCGTTGCTCACCTACGGCGGCGTCGACACCGACGGCGCGGAACTCGAGCCGGTCGACCTGATCACCGGTCCTGGCAACATCTACGTGACCGCGGCCAAGCGGCTGTGCCGCGGCCTGGTCGGCATCGACGCCGAAGCGGGCCCGACCGAGATCGCCATCCTGGCCGACGCCACCGCCGATCCGGCGCACGTCGCGGCCGACCTGATCAGCCAGGCCGAGCACGACGTGCTGGCGGCCAGCGTGCTGGTCACCGACAGCGTCGAGCTCGCCGACGCGGTGGACGCCGCGCTGAGCACCCAGATGACCGTCGTCAAGCACGGGCACCGGGTGCGAGAGGCGTTGACCGGCAAGCAGTCCGGCACCGTGCTCGTCGACGACATCGACCAGGGCCTGCGCGTGGTGAACGCCTACGCGGCCGAGCACCTGGAGATCCAGACCGTCGACGCGTCCGCGGTCGCGGCCAGGGTGCGCAGCGCGGGCGCGATCTTCGTCGGCCCGTACGCGCCGGTCAGCCTGGGCGACTACTGCGCGGGCTCCAACCACGTGCTGCCCACCGCGGGCTGCGCGCGGCACTCGTCCGGACTCAGCGTGCAGACCTTCCTGCGCGGCATCCACGTCGTCGAGTACACCGAGGCGGCGCTGAAGGATGTCGCAGGGCACGTGGTCGCGCTGGCCAACGCCGAGGATCTTCCGGCGCACGGCCAGGCCGTCACGGTGCGATTCGAGACGCTGTCATGACCGGTCAGCTCGTCGCGCCCGGGTCGGCCATCGGCCTGGACGATCTGCCGCTGCGCGAGAACCTGCGCGGCAAGAAGCCTTACGGCGCACCGCAATTGACCGTTCCTGTGCAACTGAACACCAACGAGAACCCGCACCCGCCGAGCCGCGCCCTCATCGACGACGTGGCCGAGTCCATCCGCGCCGCCGCCGCCGACCTGCACCGCTACCCGGATCGCGACGCGGTGGCGCTGCGCACCGACCTGGCGAACTACCTGACCCGCCAGACCGGCGTCACGGTGGATACGGCGAACGTCTGGGCGGCCAACGGTTCCAACGAGATCTTGCAGCAGCTGCTCCAGGCTTTCGGCGGACCGGGCCGCAGCGCACTGGGTTTCGTGCCGTCCTACTCGATGCACCCGATCATCTCCGAGGGCATCGACACCGAGTGGGTCGAGGCAAAGCGCAATGCCGACTTCTCCCTCGACATCGACTACGCGCTGGCTGCCATCGCCGAACGCAAGCCGGACGTGGTCTTCGTGACCAGCCCGAACAACCCCACCGGACACAGCATTCCGCAGGACGACCTGGTGCGCATCCTCGATGCCGCGCCAGGCATCGTGGTGGTCGACGAGGCCTACGGCGAGTTCTCGGCGGCGCCGAGCGCGATCGCGCTGATCGACCGTTTCCCGGCCAAGCTGGTGGTGAGCCGCACCATGAGCAAGGCCTTCGCGTTCGCGGGCGGCCGCCTCGGCTACCTGGTCGCCGCGCCCGCGGTGATCGACGCGATGCTGCTGGTGCGGCTGCCGTATCACCTGTCGGTGGTCACCCAGGCCGCCGCGCGCGCGGCCCTTCGGCACGCGGACGAAACCCTCGGCAGCGTCGCGGAATTGGCGGCGCAGCGCGATCGGGTCGCGGCCGCGCTCGCCGAGCTCGGCTTCGAGGTGGTGCCGAGCGACGCCAATTTCGTGCTGTTCGGCCGGTTCACCGACGCGGGCCGCGCCTGGCAGCGATACCTGGATCGCGGCGTGCTCATTCGCGACGTCGGTATCCCCGGCTATCTGCGCGCGACCATCGGCCTCGCCGCCGAGAACGACGAGTTCCTGCGCGTCAGCGGTGAGCTGGCGGCCACCGAACTCACGCCCCGATGAACCCCGTGGAGGACACACCGATGACCAGAACCGCGCGGGTCGAGCGCATCACCAAGGAATCCAGCATCGTCGTCGAACTGGATCTGGACGGCACCGGCAAGACCGAGATCTCCACCGGCGTCCCGTTCTACGACCACATGCTCACCGCGCTCGGTGCGCACGCCAGCTTCGACCTGACCGTGCGCGCGGAGGGTGACATAGAGATCGAGGCGCACCACACGGTGGAGGACACCGCCATCGTGTTCGGCCAGGCGCTGGGCAAGGCACTGGGCGACAAGTCCGGCATCCGCCGCTTCGGCGACGCCTTCATCCCGATGGACGAGACCCTCGCGCACGCGGCGGTCGACGTGTCGGGACGGCCGTACTGCGTGCACACCGGCGAGCCGGAACACCTTCTGCACGCGGTGATTCCGGGCAGCCCGGTGCGTGGCCGTTCCGAGCCGGGCGCGCCGTACTCGACGGTGCTCAACCGTCACGTCTTCGAGTCGATCGCGCTCAACGCCCGTATCGCGCTGCACGTGCGGGTGCTCTACGGCCGCGACCAACACCACATCACCGAGGCCGAGTTCAAGGCGGTGGCGCGGGCGCTGCGCGCGGCCGTCGAGCTCGACCCGCGGGTGAGCGGTGTGCCGTCGACGAAGGGAACGCTGTGACAACGAAATCCGTCGCCCTGCTCGACTACGGCTCCGGCAACCTGCACTCCGCGGAGCGGGCGCTGGTGCGCGCGGGTGCGCGCGTCGAGGTGACCGCCGATCCCCAGATCGCGCTGGCCGCCGACGGTCTCGTGGTGCCCGGCGTCGGCGCGTTCGCGGCTTGCATGGCGGGGCTGCGCGAGGTGCGCGGGGAACGCATCATCGGCCAGCGCCTGGCGGGCGGGCGTCCGGTGCTCGGCATCTGCGTCGGCATGCAGATCCTGTTCGAGCGCGGCGTCGAGTTCGGCGTCGAGACCGAAGGGTGCGCCGAATGGCCCGGCGTGGTGGAGCGGTTGTCCGCCCCGGTGCTCCCGCACATGGGCTGGAACACCGTGTCGGCGCCGTCGGACAGCGTGCTGTTCAAGGGCATGGACGCCGACACCCGCTTCTACTTCGTCCACTCCTACGCCGCCCAGACCTGGGACCTCCCCGCGAGCGAGCACTTCGCCTCCCCGAAGCTCACCTGGGCCGAACACGGCGTGCCGTTCCTCGCCGCGGTGGAGAACGGCGCCCTGTCCGCCACCCAGTTCCACCCGGAGAAGTCCGGCGACGCGGGAGCTCACCTGCTGCGCAACTGGATCGACTCCCTCTGACCCGCAGCTTCCACACACTTCGTGTACGCCTCGCATAGCCACCGCCTGTGTGAGGAGTGCACGAAGTGTGTGCCAGCACCCCGACACACTTAGAACCGCGTACCGATGGCCCACTGCGGCGTGCTCTGCACCCGGGAGAGCCGCCATCCCTCCGCGGTTCGCACGGCGTCGAAGCTGTAGATCTCGCCGAGGGTGTACTTGGGCTCGGTCAATGTACCCTCCGCCGCGGGCGCGAAGGTGGCCAGCAGGTTGGCGCGCACGGCGGCCGTGTCCCCGCGCACGTCGACGATCACATTGCTGATGAAGTGCTGAATCTTCTTGTCCGCGGAGTGACTTCGGCCCGCCTGCGCGATCATCGCGTCGACTCCTCGTGCGGTGCCGCCGGGCGTGCTGGCGGTGGCGTCGGCGGTGTAGATCTCCCGGAAGTCCTCGAACGCGCCTTCGTCCAGCACTTGGCCGAGGCGGTCGACGAGTGCGGTTATGTGGTTGCGGTCCAACAGCTCTCGGATCTCCCGCCGCTCGGGGTCGGCGGCCGTCGAGGTGGACGAGCAGGCGGCCAGCACCGCGATCGACAGCAGGGCGAGGGGGAGGACGAGGCTGATCTTCTTCATGGCGATGGCCTTTCGTATCGAATGTTGGCGTCTCCAACGTTGGTAAGTCCAACGATATAGAATGTTGGTCGCGCCAACAAGTGGGTTGCTAGATTGGTGCCATGGAGATCGCGCACAATGGCGTCGCGGGCAGGCTGCGTGCGCTGCCCACCCGGCTGATCAACCAGGTCGCCCTCGTGGCCGACCGGGCGACGGAACGGGCGCTGGAAGACACCGGGTCGCGCCGACACCACTACGCCCTGCTCACCACGCTGCGCGAGTTCGGTCCAGCGAGCCAAGCCGATCTCGGCCGCCGCACCCGCATCGATCGCAGCGACATCGTCGCGGCGCTCAACGATTTGGCCGACCGCGGTTTCGTGGAACGCAACCCCGACCCGGGCGATCGCCGCCGCAACATCGTCACCCTGACCCGCTCCGGCGCACGCCATCTCGACGATTTGGACGGTCGCCTCGACACCGCGCAGGACGAATTGCTCGCCGCGCTGTCCGCCGCCGAGCGCCGCCAGCTGGTCGGCCTGCTCACCCGGATACTGGACGATCACTCGCGATCTTGACCGGCGGCGAGCTCGTCGGTGTTTCCGCAGGCCGGAGGTGGGGCGCGGGGAGTGGCCGACTATGCTGCTCGGAGTGAGTCTTGTGCTGCTACCTGCCGTCGATGTCGCCAATGGAGAAGCCGTGCGCCTGGTCCAGGGGGAGGCGGGCAGCGAGACCAGCTACGGCTCGCCCCGCGACGCCGCACTGGCCTGGCAGGAGGCGGGCGCCGAGTGGGTGCACCTGGTCGACCTGGACGCGGCGTTCGGCCGCGGCTCCAACCGCGAACTGCTCGCCGAGGTGGTCGGCGAGCTCGACGTGCGGGTCGAGCTGTCCGGCGGCATCCGTGACGACGAATCCCTCGAGGCGGCCCTGGCCACCGGCTGCGCCCGCGTCAACCTCGGCACCGCCGCGCTGGAGAACCCGGTGTGGTGCGCCAGCGCCATCGCCAGGCACGGCGAGCGCATCGCCGTCGGCCTCGACGTGCGCATCATCGACGGCGAGCACCGGCTGCGCGGCCGCGGCTGGGTCAGTGACGGTGGCGACCTGTGGGAGGTGCTCGAGCGCCTGGAGCGTGACGGCTGCTCGCGCTACGTGGTCACCGACGTCACCAAGGACGGCACCCTGACCGGCCCGAACCTGGACCTGCTTCGCGACGTGTGCGCGGCGACCGACGCCCCGGTGGTCGCCTCCGGTGGCGTCTCCACGGTCGAGGACCTGGTCGCCATCGCCGGGCTGGTGCCCGACGGCGTGGAGGGCGCGATCGTCGGCAAGGCGCTGTACGCGGGCCGGTTCACCCTGCCCGAGGCACTCGCCGCGGTGCGCTGACCGAAAACCGATGGCTGCCAACCCGATCGCGGAGCTTCCCGAGCTGCTCGCCGTGGCGAGCGAGATCCTCGACGACGCCAGTGGGCGTTTCGTCGAGGGGCTCGGCGCGCCGAGCGCGGTCACCAAGGGCCGCAACGACTTCGCCACCGAACTCGACCTGGAGCTGGAACGCACCGTCTCCGAGGGGCTGGCCCTGCGCACCGGAATCGAGGTGCACGGCGAGGAATTCGGCGGTCCGCAGCTCACCTCCGGCACCGCGTGGGTGCTCGACCCGATCGACGGCACCTTCAACTACTCCTCCGGCCACCCCCTGTCCGGCATGCTGCTCGCGCTGGTGCGCGACGGCGAACCGGTGCTCGGGCTGACCTGGCTGCCGATCCTCGGGCAGCGCTACGCCGCGATGCGCGGCGGGCCGGTACTGCTCAACGGCACACCGCTCGCGCCGCTGCCGCCCGCGAAGCTGGCCGACTCGATGATCGGATTCGGCGCCTTCAACGTCGATTCCGACGGCCGCATCCCCGGCCGCTTCCGCTTCGATCTGCTCGGCCCGCTCAGCAGGCTCTCCTCCCGGGTGCGCATGCACGGCTCCACCGGCATCGACCTGGCCTTCACCGCTGCCGGGGTGCTCGGCGGCGCGATCGTGTTCGGCCATCACCCGTGGGACAACGCGGCGGGCGTCGCGCTGGTCCGCGCGGCGGGCGGCGTGGTGACCGACCTGGCGGGCGAGCCGTGGACCATCACCTCCGGCTCGGTGCTCGCGGCGGCACCCGGGGTACACGAAGAACTGCTCGAGATGATCTGCACGGTCGCCGATCCGTCGACCGCCGAGGAAGGATGAGCCGATGACGTTGGCCGTACGCGTGATCCCGTGCCTGGACGTGGACGCGGGCCGGGTGGTCAAGGGCGTCAACTTCGAGAACCTGCGCGACGCGGGCGATCCGGTCGAGCTGGCCGCGCTCTACGACGCCCAGGGGGCCGACGAACTGACCTTCCTCGACGTCACAGCCTCCACCGGCGACCGAGGCACCATGATCGACGTGGTGACCCGCACCGCCGAGCAGATCTTCATCCCGCTCACCGTCGGCGGCGGCGTGCGCACCGTCGAGGACGTGGACCGGCTGCTGCGCGCGGGCGCGGACAAGGTCTCGGTGAACACCGCCGCGATCGCAAGGCCCGAGGTGTTGCGGGAGATGTCGGAGCGATTCGGTTCGCAGTGCATCGTGCTCTCCGTCGACGCGCGCACCGTGCCCGACGGCCAGCCGGACACCTCCTCCGGCTGGGAGGTCACGACGCACGGCGGCAAGCGCGGCACCGGCATCGACGCCGTCGAATGGGCCGTGCGCGGTGCGGAATTGGGCGTCGGCGAGATCCTGTTGAACTCGATGGACGCCGACGGCACCAAGACCGGCTTCGACCTGCCGATGATCCGCGCGGTCCGGGCCGCCGTGTCGGTGCCCGTCATCGCCAGCGGTGGCGCCGGGGCCCTCGAACACTTCGCTCCCGCGGTGCAGGCGGGCGCGGACGCTGTCCTCGCCGCCAGCGTATTCCACTTCGGCGACCTCACCATCGGCCAGGTCAAAGACTCCATGCGCGCGGAGAACATCGTCGTCCGCTGACCCCGCCCCGGTCGATCGACCGACGCCGCGACCGCCCTGTTATAACGGTGGCATGACACTCGACCCCGCCATCGCCGCCCGACTCAAGCGCAACGACGCGGGGCTGGTCGCGGCGGTCGCGCAGGAGCGCGGCACCGGCGATGTGCTGATGGTCGCCTGGATGGACGACGAGGCGCTGGCCCGCACGCTGGAATCGCGCAAGGCGACGTACTATTCGCGTTCGCGCCAGCAGTACTGGGTCAAGGGCGAGACCTCCGGTCATACCCAGTACGTGCACGAGGTGCGGCTGGACTGTGACGGCGACACCGTCCTGCTCGTCGTGGACCAGGAGGGCGCGGCGTGCCACACCGGCACCCACACCTGCTTCGATTCGGATGTGCTGCTCGGCGAACCGAGCTGACGGCTCAGGCGTTCACTCGCTTGCCCGGTCCCGCCGCCCGGCGCCGTCGGCCGACGCGAGCTGGCCGATCACCTCGGTCAGTCGCTGCGCGAGGACCTCGCTGAGATCGGCGAGCTGCGCCTTCTGTGTGGCGTCCAATCCGTCGAAAACCAAGCGCCGCACCGCGTCCAGATATCCGGGCGCCGCCTCGACGACCTTGAGGTAGCCGTCGTCGGTGAGGACGGCCTGGACGCCGCGGCGACCGACGGTCGCCGAGCGTTGCGCCCAGCCCATGCGCTCCAGCTTTGAAATGACATGGGACAGACGCGATAGCGAGGCATTTGCTTTGTGGGCAAGATCACTCATTTGGAGCCGATGTCCCGGTTCCTCGGAAAGCAACGTCAAAACCCAATACTCGAAATGAGTGACTCCGGATTCACGCTGCAATTGCGTATCCAACGCGCTCGGCAGCCGTGTCATCAGCGCCACGACCGCGCGCCACGCCCGTTGTTCCACGGGATCCAGCCACTTCGTCACTATGCGCCTTCTTTCGAGCCAAGTGACGTGGGATAGTCAGGGAGCCTATCGATCAGAGGGAAACGTAGTCACGGTCACTCGCGTGCACGAGTTTGCCACGACTTCGCTCGGCGGTCATACGGATCACCCGTGTCGTGAGTTCATTCACAGGTGGTCGTGGCGTGTCGGAGACGTGTCCGGCGTGGTGGCCGTCGGTGTCGCGGTGTTCCCGGAGGCGTTCTGCTTGGCGGCCTTCCTGCGCCGCATCTCGCGGCGGGTGGCGAGATACACCGCGCCGAGGAAGAACAGCACCGCGAGCACCGCGCCAACCAGACAGGCGCCGCGGAACGCGGGCGCGTCGACGTCCAGGATGCGCTCGCCCGCGTGGGCTGCGTTGTTGCCGCCGAGCACAATGGTCAGCGTCATGAGATTCGGTATCGCCACGAGGACGGCGAGAACCGCCGCCGCGCCCGCCAGGAACTTGCCCGCCCGCTTGCGCCACATCAGCACCGCGAACAGCAGCAACAACAGCGGGACGAGGGTGCACATGCCGCCGAGGAGCAGTCCCCAGCCGATGCCCTTGGCGAAGCTGCCGTTCACCATCTCGGCGAGCCGCTGCGCCCACCACCGCGGGATGAAGGCGGCCAGGATGAGGTAGGTGACGACGGCGGCCACGAACAGGGCCGCGCCGCCGATGATCCGATTGCGCCAGACGGACGCGCTGGATTTGCCGTCCGGCCGAACCTCGCTCGAAGTCATGATTTCAGCGTAGGCCGACCGGTCGGTCTACGGTCGGCGGCGCGCGCCCCGGCGTTTCGCCTCGGCGGAGCTCAGCGCACGCGCTCGCGCAGGAAGGTCAGCGCCTTGTCGGCGTGCACGTCGGCCCGCAACTCTCCAGTGATCACTTCGAGCACGGTGCGGTCGGTGTCGATGACGAAGGTCTGCCGCTTCACCGGCGCGAGTTTGCCGAGCAGTCCGCGCTTGACGCCGAACTGCGCGGCCACCGCGCCGTCGGCATCGGACAGCAGGGGGTAGTCGAGCCGTTGCTTGGTAGCGAAGCCCGCCTGGGTGTCCACGGCGTCGGCGCTGATGCCGGCGCAGGACGCGCCGAGTGCGACGAATTCCGCGGAGAGATCACGGAAGTGGCACGCCTCCGCGGTGCAGATCGGGGTGTTCGCCGCCGGATAGAAGAACAGCACCAGCGGCCCGTGGGTGAGCAACTCGTCGAGGGAGCGGAGGGTGCCGGACTGGTCGGGGAGCTCGAACTGCGGGGCGAGCTGTCCTTTGCGCATGATCAGGACAGTACCGGGTGCGCTGGTCGGCGGCGACGCGCCGATGGGGGCCTTGGACCGGGCCGGACGAAGCCCGAGCTCCCGCCCTGGGATGATGGAGTAATGCCTGGCGCGTCCACTCCCACCACCACGACCCGCGAACAGTTCCATCTGCTCGCCGCGGAACACCGGGTGGTTCCCGTGACCCGAAAGGTGCTGGCGGACTCCGAAACTCCGCTGTCGACCTATCGCAAGCTGGCCGCCGACCGGGCGGGCACCTTCCTTTTCGAGTCCGCCGAGAACGGACGGTCCTGGTCGCGCTGGTCGTTCATCGGCGCGGGCAGCCCGTCGGCGCTGACCGTGGTGGACGGCGAAGCGGCCTGGCTCGGCCACATTCCGGTCGACGCCCCCTCGGGCGGCGACCCGCTGCTCGCGCTGCGCGAGACGTTGCAACTGCTGCGCACCGAGCGGCTGCCTGATCTGCCGCCGCTGACCGGCGGCATGGTCGGCTACCTCGGCTACGACGCGGTGCGCCGCATCGAGCGGCTGCCCAACCTGGCCGCCGACGACCTGCAGCTGCCCGAGATGGTGCTGCTGCTCGCCACCGACCTGGCCGCCTTCGACCACCACGAGGGCGCCATCACCCTGATCGCCAACGCCGTGAACTGGAACGGCACCGCCGATCGGGTCGACGAGGCCTACGACGACGCGGTCGCGCGGCTGGACCGGATGACCGAGGCGCTCGCCGCGCCCGCACCGTCCACCGTCTCGGTCTTCGACCAGCCGGAGCCGACCTACCGCCGCCAGCGCACCTCGGACGAATTCGGCGCTGGCGTGCGCAGGCTGGTGAAGGAGATCGAGGCGGGCGAGGCGTTCCAGGTCGTGCTCTCCCAGCGGTTCGAGATGGATTACCACGGCGAGCCGCTCGACCTCTACCGGATGCTGCGGGCCTCCAATCCCAGCCCGTACATGTACCTGATCCACGTCCCGGACGGCGAGGGCGGCACCGCCTTCTCCATCGTCGGCTCCAGCCCGGAATCGCTGGTGACCGTGAAGGAAGGCGTGGCGACCACGCACCCGATCGCTGGCACCCGCTGGCGCGGCCTCACCGAAGAGGACGACCTGCTGCTGGAGAAGGGCCTGCTCGCCGACGAGAAGGAGAACGCCGAGCACCTGATGCTCGTCGATCTCGGCCGCAACGATCTCGGGCGGGTCTGCCAGCCTGGCACGGTGCGCGTCACCGAGTACCGGCACATCGAGCGCTACAGCCACGTCATGCACCTGGTGTCGACGGTGTCGGGGCGGCTGAAGCCGGGCAAGGTCGCGTTGGACGCGGTGAGCGCCTGCTTCCCGGCTGGCACGCTCTCGGGCGCGCCGAAGGTGCGCGCGATGGAACTCATCGAGGAACTCGAGCCGACCCGGCGCGGCGTCTACGGCGGCGTCGTCGGCTACCTCGACTTCGCGGGTGACGCCGACACCGCGATCGCCATCCGCACCGCTCTGCTCAAGGACGGCGTCGCCTACGTCCAGGCGGGCGCGGGCGTGGTCGCCGACTCTGACCCGGACTACGAGGACGTGGAATCGCGCAACAAGGCGATGGCGGTGCTGAAGGCCGTCGCCGCCGCCGAGACGGTGCGCGCCTACGGCACCGATTCCGTGCGCGCCGCCGACGCCGAGACAGTGGGCAGCGGCGCTGAGAGCATGAGCACCACGGGCGCTGAGAGCATGAGCACCACGGGCGCTGAGAGCCTGGGTGCCACGGGTGCCGAGAGCACGGGCACCACAGGCGCTGAGAGCGTGAACGCCGTGGGAACGGCGAATCAGGACGGCGGCGCCCTATGACGAGCGCGGAACCGGACCGAGATCCCGGCGCGTCGGCCGAGGCAGTCGAATCCGGCGAGTCCCCGGCGGGCCGCAAGTATCCGATCGGGGCGATCGTTCTGCTGGCGCTCGCCGCGGCACTGATGTGGGGCTCGTCGCGGTTGACCTGGGTAACGGTCTCGTCCTCGGACGGGCTCACCGAACCGCGCACCGACGAGCTGAACGGCAGCGTCTGGTTCGGCGCGCTCACGCCGCTGGCGCTGGTGCTGCTCGCGGCCATCGCCGCGCTGCTCGCCACGAAAGGGTGGCTGCGCCGGATGGTCGGCGTGCTGGTCGCGCTCGTCGCCGCGGCGACCGCCGTGCCCGCCTTCGCGTTGCTCACCGGTCAGGGCGCGACCGCGGAGCGTGCCGCCGCGCTGGCCGAACTGCCCGGCCGCGCCACCGTCACCGAGGTGACCACCGCGCCGTTGCCCGCGGTGCTCACGTTGGCCGCCGCGTTCGCCGCGTTCGCCGCCGGAGTCCTGCTCGCCAGGATGCCGCGAGAATCGGGCAGGCTCTCCGGCAAATACGAGAGCCCGGTGGTCCGCCGCGAGGCCGCCACCGAAGAGGTGACCAAGCGCCGCGCCGCCGACAACTCCGGGCAACTCTCCGAGCGGGTGCTGTGGGACGCGCTGGACGCGGGCACCGACCCGACCGAGGACACCGACACCGCGCTGCCGGGAACGGAGTCACGCGGCACGGCGGGCCACACCGAGTCCGCCGAACCGGGTGGCAACGTTGCGTCCGAATCACGCCCGGGCGTCGGCTCCGATTCGCGCCGGGACGCCAGTTCTGTTGCGCCAACGGACACCGAAACCGATTCACTTCGAGACACCGCCTCCGACTCGCGCCGGAACGCGGAGCTCGATTCCCCCCGCCGCGCAGTGGACGGCGGTGCGGGCTGACGTGACCGCCCACGCCCCGCCCCGCGGGTCGACTCCCCGCCGCGACCATCGACGGCGCGCGGAGCCGAACCCCGGCGCGGAGACAAGAGGTACAGCCATTTATTCTTTGTCAGCATCGGTGAGACAGCGCCTGGGGGGATTCTCAGGCAGCAAGTCCGTCTCCCCAGAAAGGATTCGAGCCAGATGACGGTACTCGACTCGATTCTCGACGGGGTCCGCGCGGATGTGGCCGCTCGGGAAGCCCTCTTGGACTTCCCCGCCATCAAGGCCGCAGCCGCCGCCGCGCCCGCCCCGCTGGACGCGCGCGCCGCACTCCTCGAAGACGGCATCGGCGTCATCGCCGAGGTCAAGCGGGCGAGCCCGTCCAAGGGACCGCTGGCCGACATCCCGGACCCCGCGAGCCTGGCCAAGGCCTACGAGGACGGCGGCGCCCGCGTCATCAGCGTGCTCACCGAGGGACGCCGTTTCGGCGGCTCGCTCGACGACCTGGACGCGGTGCGCGCCACCGTGAACATCCCGATCCTGCGCAAGGATTTCGTGGTCGGTCCCTACCAGATCCACGAGGCGCGCGCGCACGGCGCCGACGTCATCCTGCTGATCGTCGCGGCGCTCGAGCAGGACGTGCTCTCCTCGCTCATCGATCGCACCGAATCGCTCGGCATGACCGCGCTCGTCGAGGTGCACACCGAGGAAGAGGCCGACCGCGCGCTGACCGCGGGCGCGTCGGTGATCGGCGTGAACGCCCGCAACCTCAAGACGCTCGAGGTGGATCGGGACGTGTTCGCCCGCATCGCCCCCGGACTGCCCACCGAGGTCATCCGCATCGCCGAGTCCGGCATCCGCGGCACCGCCGACCTGCTGGCCTACGCGGGCGCGGGCGCGGACGCCGTCCTCGTCGGCGAAGGCCTGGTGACCAGCGGTGACCCGCGCGCGGCGGTGTCCGAGCTGGTGACCGCGGGCACTCACCCGTCCTGCCCCAAGCCGGCCCGGCGGGGCCGGTGATGGCGGTGCACGGACTACCCCAGGCCAGCGCGGGCGTCGCGCACCCGAGCTCGCACGAACCGGATCTCGGCGGCCACTTCGGCGTCTACGGCGGCAGGCACGTGCCAGAGGCGCTGATGGCGGTGATCGAGGAGGTCACCGCCGAGTACGAGAAGTGCCGCGCCGACCACACCTTCCTCGACGAGCTGGACCGCCTGCAGCGCGATTACACCGGCCGTCCTTCGCCGGTGTTCGAGTGCAAGCGGCTCGCCGAGCACGCGGGCGGGGCGCGCATCCTGCTCAAGCGCGAGGATCTGAACCACACCGGCTCGCACAAGATCAACAACGTGCTCGGCCAGGCGCTGCTCGCCAAGCGGATGGGCAAGACCCGCGTTATCGCGGAGACCGGGGCCGGCCAGCACGGCGTCGCCACCGCCACCGCGTGCGCGCTGCTCGGTTTGGACTGCGTCATCTACATGGGCGCGGTCGACACCGCCCGCCAGGCGCTGAACGTGGCGCGGATGCGGCTGCTCGGCGCCGAGGTGATCTCGGTGACCACCGGTTCGCAGACGCTCAAGGACGCCATCAACGAGGCGCTGCGCGACTGGGTCACCAACGCCGAGCAGACCTACTACTGCTTCGGCACTGCCGCGGGCCCGCACCCGTTCCCGCTCATGGTGCGCGATCTCCAGCGCGTCGTCGGCCTCGAGGCGCGCCAGCAGGTGCGGGACCTGACCGGCAGGCTGCCCGACGCGGTGACCGCGTGCGTCGGCGGCGGCTCCAACGCGATCGGCATCTTCCACCCCTTCCTCGACGATCCGAGCGTCCGGCTGATCGGCTACGAGGCGGCGGGCGACGGCGTCGACACCGGCAGGCACGCCGCGACCTTCACCGGCGGAACGCCGGGCGCGTTCCAAGGCGCCTACTCGTACCTGCTGCAGGACGAGGACGGCCAGACCATCGAATCCCATTCCATCTCCGCGGGATTGGACTACCCGGGCGTCGGCCCCGAGCACGCCTACCTCAAGGACATCGGCCGTGCCGAATACCAGCCCATCACCGACACCGAGGCGATGGACGCGCTGCTGCTGCTCAGCCGCAGCGAGGGCATCATCCCGGCGATCGAGTCCGCGCACGCCGTGGCGGGCGCGCTGAAGCTCGGCAAGGAACTCGGCCCCGGCGCGATCATCCTGGTCAACCTGTCCGGCCGCGGCGACAAGGACATGGACACCGCGGCCCGCTGGTTCGGGCTGTTCGACGCACCGCAGGAGACCGAGTCGTGAGTCAGCAGTCCCGTCTGGCCAACACCTTCGCCGCGGCGCGCGCGGAGAACCGGGCCGCGCTGATCGGCTACCTGCCCGCGGGCTACCCGGACCTCGCCGGTTCCATCGACGTATGCCGCGCGATGGTCGAATCCGGTTGCGACATCATCGAAGTCGGCGTCGCCTACTCCGACCCGGTGATGGACGGCCCGACCATCCAGGCCGCCGCCGAGCAGGCGCTGCGCGGTGGCGTGCGGGTGCGCGACGTGTTCACGGTGGTCGAGTCGATCGCCAAGGCGGGCGGCAAGGCCGTGGTGATGACCTACTGGAACCCGGTGCTCAAGTACGGCGTCGACCGTTTCGCGCGCGATCTGGCCGCGGCGGGCGGCGCGGGTCTCATCACCCCGAACCTCATCCCGGAGGAGGCCGACGACTGGTTCGTCGCCTCGGCCGCGCACGATCTGGACCGCATCTTCCTGGTCGCGCCGTCCTCCACCGAGGAGCGACTGGTGAAGACGCTCGAGGCGAGCCGCGGTTTCATCTACGCGTCCTCGACCATGGGCGTCACCGGCGCGCGCGACGTCGTGTCCTCCGCGGCGCCCGCGCTGTGCGCCCGCGTCCGCGCCCACTCCGACATCCCGATCGGCGTCGGCCTCGGCGTCCGCAACGGCGCGCAGGCCGCCGAGATCGCGAGCTACGCCGACGGCGTGATCGTGGGTTCGGCGCTGGTCACGGCGGCGGGCGAGGGGCTGGACGCGGTACGCGCGCTGACGCGCGAACTCGCCGAGGGCGTGCGCTCGGCGACAGTCGCCTCGTAGGCGTCGGGCGAAGTCCCTCGGACCGGCCGGAGCGAAGCCGGAGCTACGGCGCGCGCACCGCCGGATCGTGCACTCGGCGGGTCCTCGACTACGGTGGCCACCGTGACCTTACGAAGCGATGTGCTGGCCTACATTCCCAGCCCCCCGCAGGGCGTGTGGCAACTCGGGCCGATCCCGTTACGGGCCTACGCCCTGTGCATCATCCTCGGCATCGTCGTCGCCATCTGGTGGGGCGAGCGGCGCTGGCAGGAGCGCGGCGGTCAGCCGGGCACGGTGCTCGACGTCGCCATGTTCGCGGTGCCGTTCGGTCTGGTCGGCGGGCGCCTCTACCACGTGGCGACGGACTGGCAGAAGTACTTCGGCGCGGGCGGCAACCCGATCGAGGCGCTCTACATCTGGCAGGGCGGCCTCGGCATCTGGGGCGCGGTGTTCCTCGGCGGCGTCGGCGCCTGGATCGGCTGCCGGGTGTACCGCATCCCGCTGCCCGCGTTCGGCGACGCCATCGCGCCGCCGATCCTGCTCGCCCAGGCCATCGGCCGCCTCGGCAACTACTTCAACCAGGAGCTCTACGGCCGCGAGACGACCGTGCCATGGGGGCTGGAGATCTACCCGAGGTTCGACGCCAACGGCGATCCCGACCCGATGAACGGCGTCTCCAACGGCGTGGTCGAGAAGATCGTGCACCCGACGTTCCTCTACGAGCTGCTGTGGAACGTGCTGATCGTGGTGCTGCTCGTGCAGATCGACAAGCGCTGGCGGATCGGCCACGGTCGACTGTTCGCGCTCTACGTCGCGGGATACAGCTTCGGCCGGTTCTTCGTCGAGCTGATGCGCGACGACGAGGCCACCGAGATCGCGGGCATCCGCATCAACTCGTTCACCTCGGCGCTCGTCTTCCTCGCGGCCATCGCCTATTTCGTGTTCGCCACCAAGGGACGCGAGACCGCGGATCAGCTGCAACCCGGCGCGATGAATCGACCGTGGCCGTGGCAGATCGGCGCGTTGCGTGCGGCGGGCGCCGCGTCGGCGAGCGGTGTGGCGCTGGACAAGGACGCCGCGGGCGAGGTGGGCTCGGTCGCCGGCGAGTCGGATGAGCCCGGCGGGACGGCAGGGGCGACTTCGGGGAAGTCCGCCGAGGGTGCTGGCGGGAAGTCGGCGGACAAGAACGAGAAGTCCCTCGCGGCTGTAAGCGAGAAGTCGGCCGTCAGTGCCGCGGATGCGCAATCGGCGGCTGGCGACTCGCCGAGCGCGGCCGAGAAGCCTGCCGCGGCTGAGGAATCCGCTGAGGCGGACGACTCGCCGCAGACGAGCGCGGAGAAAGCGAAGTCCGGCATGGGTGTAGGCGAGAAGTCCACCGCCGACAACGGCAAGTAACTCGCCGCCGCGAAATCGACGGCGTAGGCAACACATTCACCATAGGGCGCGATAACCACACGGGGTCCGAGGAATTCATTTCCTCGGACCCCGTGCCCGATGGGCGCCGATGCGACAAAATCGGTCGATTCCGGCAAGAATGACCGGTGATCGTCGCGGGCCTGTTCGAGGCGATCGTGGAAATCGGGGGCCAGTAATGGGTGCCCACTTGATGAGGAGGACATGAGTGACCGACCCTTACCAGAACAACCAGGGCTTCGGCGGCCCGCAGTACGGCCCGCCCGGTACCGGACCGGACCTGAACAAGGACGCTTCTGGCCAGCAGTACGGCCAGCCCGTCGACCCGTACGGTCAGCAGCAGTTCGGCCAGCAGCCCGGTGGCTACCCGCCCGCCGCGCCGTACGGACAGCCGCAGCCGCAGGGCTACAACCCGGCCGACCCGGAGGCCCCGTACGGCCGTGACATGATGGGCGTGCCGTTCTCCGACAAGCAGAAGATGATCGCGGGCATCCTGCAGCTGCTGGTCGGCACCCTGGGCATCGGCCGCTTCTACCTGGGCTACACGACCATCGGCATCCTGCAGATCGTCACCTGCGGTGGTTGCGGTATCTGGTCGCTCATCGACGGGATCATGATCCTTACCGGCAAGGTGCCCGACGCCAACGGGCGACCCCTGCGGGACTGATCGCCATCCGAGAGGGCGTCGCCGAGCAGGCGGCGCCCTTCGTGTTTCCGTGATGCGACCTTTCGCGCACGGTAAGCGAAATACTGTGCAACGGCCCGCAACGGGCGTAACTTGGGCCGGATCTGTGTGTCGTGTGTGGGGCCTCCACGCACCGGAGAGAGGGATTTCGTGCGTCGCAAGCTGTTCGCCGCCGCCATGCTCGCCATCGTCGCCGCCACCGGCCTCACCGCCTGCGGCAGCGGCGACGACCCGAACGTGCTGAAGGTCGGCACCGAGGGCACCTACTCGCCGTTCAGCTACCAGGGCTCCGACGGCGCGCTCACCGGCTACGACGTCGACGTGGTCCGCGCCGTAGCCGACAAGCTCGGCCGCAAGGTCGAATTCGTGCAGACCCCGTGGGACGCGATCTTCGCTGGCCTGGAGTCCAAGCGCTTCGATCTGGTCGCCAACCAGGTCTCGATCACCGACGAGCGCAAGAACAAGTACGAGCTCTCCCAGCCGTACACGACCTCCGAGGGTGTCATCGTCACCCGCGCCGACAACAACGCCATCACCTCGCTCGCCGATCTCGCGGGCAAGACCTCCGCCCAGTCGGCCACCAGCAACTGGAGTGCGGTCGCCGCGGGCGCGGGCGCGAAGGTGGAGGCCGTCGAGGGCTGGGTGCAGGCCATCCAGCTGCTGAAGAACGGCCGCGTCGACTGCACCGTCAACGACAACCTGGTGTTCAACGAGTACACCAAGACCTCCGGCGACAAGTCGGTGAAGATCGCCGCGCAGACCGGCGAGACCAGCACGATGGGCTTCGCAGCCCGCAAGGGCGACCCGCTGATCGCCGAGGTGAACCGCGCGCTGGACGAGCTGCGCGCCGAGGGCAGGCTGGCGCAGATCTCGGACAAGTACTTCGGCGTCGACGTCAGCAAGTAACCGCCCGTGGATGCCGCGACTCGGGAGCTGATCTGGCGCAACTTGTGGCCGATGCTCGAGGCCACCGTCACCAAGACCATCCCGCTCACCGCGATCAGCTTCGCGATCGGTTTGGTGCTCGCGGTGTTCGTCGCGCTGGCGCGGATGTCGCCGACCTGGCTGCTTTCCGCGCCAGCGCGGTTCTACATCTCGATCATCCGCGGCACGCCGCTGCTGGTGCAGCTGTTCATCGTGTTCTACGCGCTGCCGCAGTTCGACATCGTCATCGATCCGTTCCCCGCGGCGGTGATCGCGTTCAGCCTGAACGTCGGCGGTTACGCGGCCGAGGTGGTGCGCGCCGCGATCCTGTCGGTGGCGCACGGCCAGTGGGAGGCGGCGCAGGCGCTCGGCATGTCGTATCCGATGATGCTGCGGCTGATCATCCTGCCGCAGGCCGCGCGCATCGCGGTGCCGCCGCTGTCGAACACGCTCATCTCGCTGGTGAAGGACACCTCGCTGGCCTCGACCATCCTGGTCACCGAACTGCTGCGCACCGCCCAGCTGGCGGCCGCGCCGACCTTCGACTTCTTCGCGCTCTACGGGGTTGCCGCGCTGTACTACTGGGTCATCTGCCTGATTCTCGGCTTCGGTCAGACTCGCCTGGAGACGCGCCTATCCCGGCACGTGGCCAGGTGAGGACCAGTTCACCAATTCTTCATCGAGGCCGCGACGGGCCCGTACCACTCAGCAGGACTAGGCTCTACTCGTGATGCGACGGACGAAGATTGTGTGCACGCTCGGCCCGGCCACTGCCACCGAGGACCGTATCCGCGAACTCGTCGAGAGCGGGATGGACGTTGCGCGGCTGAACTTCAGCCATGGCGAGCACGCGGACCACGCCGAGAACTACAAGAAGGTGCGTCAGGCCTCGGACCACGTCGGCAGAGCGGTCGGCATTCTCGCCGATCTACAGGGCCCCAAGATCCGGCTCGGCCGGTTCACCGAGGGCCGCACGGTGTGGGCGACCGGCGAGGAAGTGCGCATCACCGTCGACGACGTGGACGGTAGCCACAGCCGCGTCTCGACCACCTACAAGGAGCTGGCCAAGGACGCCAAGGCCGGCGACCGCCTGCTCGTCGACGACGGCAAGGTCGGCCTGACGGTGACCGCCGTCGACGGCAACGACGTGGTGTGCCGGGTGACCGAGGGCGGGCCGGTCTCCAACAACAAGGGCGTCTCGCTGCCCGGCATGGACGTCTCGGTGCCCGCGCTATCGGAGAAGGACATCGAGGACCTGGAATTCGCGCTGAAGCTCGGCGTCGACTTCATCGCCCTCTCGTTCGTGCGCTCGCCGTCCGATGTCGAGCTGGTGCACGACGTGATGGACCGGGTCGGCAGGCGCGTCCCGGTGATCGGCAAGCTGGAGAAGCCCGAGGCCATCGACAACCTCGAGGCCATCGTGCTCGCCTTCGACGCGATCATGGTCGCGCGCGGCGACCTCGGCGTCGAGCTGCCGCTGGAGCAGGTGCCGCTGGTGCAGAAGAAGGCCATCCAGATGGCCAGGGAGAACGCCAAGCCGGTCATCGTCGCGACCCAGATGCTGGAGTCGATGATCGAGAACTCGCGCCCGACCCGCGCCGAGGCCTCGGACGTGGCCAACGCGGTGCTCGACGGCGCGGACGCGGTCATGCTGTCCGGTGAGACCTCGGTCGGCTCGTACCCGATCGAGACGGTGCGCACCATGGCGCGGATCGTGCACGCGGTCGAGGCGGAGTCCTCCACCCGGGTGCCGCCGCTGACCCACGTGCCGCGCACCAAGCGCGGCGTCATCTCCTACGCGGCGCGCGACATCGGCGAGCGGCTCAACGCCAAGGCGCTGGTGGCGTTCACCCAGTCCGGCGACACCGTGCGCCGTCTGGCCCGGCTGCACACCCCGCTGCCGCTGCTCGCCTTCACCCCGCTGCCCGAGGTGCGCAGCCAGCTGGCGCTGACCTGGGGCACCGAGACGTTCATCGTGCCGACGGTGAAGACCACCGACGCGATGATCCATCAGGTCGACCAGGCGCTGCTGTCGATGGACCGATACAAGAAAGGTGATCTGGTGGTCATCGTGGCGGGCTCCCCGCCCGGTACTGTCGGTTCCACCAACCTGATCCACGTGCACCGTATCGGTGAGGAGGACCATTAGAGTGAGTGCTTCGCTGAGCGACCCCGTCGGCACCCCAGGGTCGACGACGCGGTCCGATCTGGATGTGTTGCTCGGTCTGCTCGAGCTCGAGCAGATGGACACCGACGTCTTCGTCGGTCACCATCCGGAGAAGGTCTGGAGCCGGACCTTCGGCGGACAGCTGGTCGCCCAGGCGATCATGGCGGCCGGTCGCACCGTGGGCGACCGGCCCGTGCACGCCGTGAACGCGCATTTCGTGCGGGGCGGCGATCCGAAGCAGCCGATCGAGTACCGGGTGGACCGGCACCGCGACGGCCGCTCCTTCGCCAACCGCACGGTCACCGCGGTGCAGGACGATCAGGAGCTGTTCGTCATGCTGGCCGCCTTCCAGGACTGGGGCAAGGGACTGGAGCACGCCCATCCCCACCCCGAGGTGCCGGACCCCGAGCAGCTGCCACGCGTCGAGGAGAGCTTCGAAGGCTTGGAGGACAAGCTGGAGATGTTCGTCAACGCGCCGCATCCGATCGACATGCGCTACACCAACGACCCGGCCTGGATCCTGAAGGGCACGGGGGAGCGGCTCAACCACAATCGGGTCTGGATGCGCGCCGACGGCAAGCTACCCGACGATCCGCTGATCCACGTCGCCACGCTCGGCTATTCGTCCGACACCACGGTGCTCGACTCGATCATCACCACGCACGGCCTGTCCTGGGGCCTGGACCGGATCGTCGCGGCCACCGTGAACCACTCCATCTGGTTCCACCGTCCGTTCCGCTTCGACGACTGGGCGCTGTATTCCACCGAGTCCCCGGTCGCGGCGGGCTCGCGCGGACTGGCCACCGGCCGGTTCTACTCGCGCAGCGGTGAGCTCCTGGCCACCACGGTGCAGGAAGGCCTGATCCGCCACTTCCCGTCCCGGCGGTGAAGGCGCGCCAGCGGATCTCAAGCGCGGGACGCTAGAGGATTTCGGGCGCGGGGCGCTAGAGGATTTCGGGCGCGGGGCGCTAGAGGATTTCCCGCTCCGTCTCGAAATCGAAGCTGTCCCTGCGCTGCGTGCTTATCGTGCGCGGCACATCGGGATCGGCGGTGCCGCAGGATGTTTCGATCATCAGCCGCCGTTCCAGCGCGGCCAGGCTCGGGGCGGTCAGGTCGCGCGGTGCGCCGACCAGGCTGAGCGCGATCTCATAGGTGCGGCGCGTCTCCGGTTCGCTGCCGGGATGACCTCCGCGCCATTGGGTTTCGAGCATCACGTGGGCGGGGTGGTCGGTCTCGACGGGCAAGGTGAAACGCCAGGCGAAGACGTCGCGGTCGTGCAGGTGGTCGTCCACCACCGCGCGCACCGTTTCGACAACCTGTTCGAGCGTTTCCGGTGTGACATAAACATGAAGCGAAACATCCGATATGCGTTTCGGCATGTTTGGTTCCTGTCGTGTGTCGAACCATCAACGGCGGATGCTGTCCGCGGGGAGTGTAGTGCCTCGGTGGGCGTACGTGACACAGCCGGGTGTGATTTCACCCGCGCGTGCTGATTTCGTGACGTTCATCGTTGGTGTGACGGCGACGGATTGCGTTGCGTCACCGAATGGGCTGTGTCAGCCGGACTCGGTGCGTCACCGGATGCGCTGTGCCGCCAGGAAAGCCGAGAGCGGCGCGGGCGCGGCGCCCGGTTGCAGCACTAGTCCGGTGCGGTCGTCGTCTTCGGGCCTGGCCTGTTCGTGCGGGGCGAGCGCGAGCATCAGCGGCACCAGCGCCTCGGCGATGCGGTCGCCGACTTCGCAGTACGCGGCCTCGGAGAGGCCGACCGGGTCGGCGATGTTCTCCCTGCCGACCAGGGACAGGTCGTTGCGGGCCAAATTCATGTCGGCGACCGTGCGCGCGCCGGTGACCTTGGCGATTCGGTGCGCTTCCAGCAGCGTGAAAGTTCGTGCGGCAGCACCGAATGCCATGTCGGCGGCTTGATCTCGGATTTGTTCGGTCATCGCGAGCACGAGATCGGCGCGGTCGATCATTTCCGGCTTCAGTTTGCGTGCGCGGAAGCCGTCGGGATTCGCGCCGAGACCGGAAATGGTTTGCGCGGTGAGCGGTTCGATGGGGAATCCGACCAGCGCGCGGGTGCCCGCGCTTTCCGCCGTGAGACCGGCGAGGTCGTGTTCGACGGCGAGAGCGCGGGTGAGCCGTTCGGCGATGACCGAACGACAGACATTGCCGTTGCAGACGAACAGGACGTGCATGGGAATACGGTAATTCGGCCGGTCGCGGACCTGAAGGCGCGCAAGATCGAATCACAGGTGCGCAGACACATATTCATCTCGGTGTCGCGTGCCGTACACAAAGCTCACCCGGGTATTCAGGCGGATTCTCGATGCACGTCACGATCGAGCGCCGGGCTTATCGGTGAACTTACCCAGCCGCTTCGATCTTCAATCATCGACCTGCCGTCGCGGCGTTGTGCGCTCACTCACTCGGATTCGTTTCGGTAATAAGAACTTTCGGAGACCACCGGCGCAACTTTCGACTTTTCGCCGTGCACCCGCCCGCGCGTGGAGAACATCGGCCCACGGGAGGCGATCACCGGTGCGAACCGAGCCATCCCCGTCGCCGGCGCCATGTCGTCGTACATCGCGTCGATGCCGCCGCGCGCGAAGTAGGCCTCGTGCCAGAACCCCGTCCCGCCCGAGTCCTTCAGGAATCGCGCCCACCATTCCCGGTGCGGCTCCGACCGCGTCCACCGCTCCAGGCTGTCCAGATCGCGCCAGTACTGCCGCGCACCCCAGTGCGGCGGAAACAACCCCCACACGACGTCCTCGTGCAGCAGCAGCCCGTCCGGCCGGTCCCGATGCGACCGATACAGCTTCGGCCCCAACCCCAGCAACCGCAGCATCCCCCTCGGCCGCCGCACCCGCATCCCGAGGTAGACGACGACCAGATCCGGATACCCGGACAGATCCACGGTCATCCTGCTCACCCGCATACCGCAACCTCCGCAACGGCGCGCACCTGTACGCCCCACCCTACGAGGTACGTGTGAGCCGCGACCTTGGTTCATCCGGATCGTCCGCCGCGCGTGGCGACGCCGACGACGAGAGCCCGCGCAACAATCGCCGCAGAGATCCATGGCCGACTGGCGGCCAATGGCGGAACAAGAGCGCGAACACCGAAGAGGCACTCGGAAATCAGGGCCGAGTCGCCATCCGGGCGACAGAGAAGGCGACCGTGGAGGCGGGGATCGAACCAGCGTCCTCCCAGGTGTCGTGTCGGTGCTCTACCGCTGAGCTACTCCACGGTCGGCAGGAACGATATCAGCGGCGGACAGCTCGCAATGCACCAGGAAAGCGCCCCCACGCGCACATCGAACGGTTCCCAAAGAGCTCCGCAGCGGTCCCGCACACCGCGACAGAACAACGATGTGGCCGCAGAAGCTCCCGAGGGCACACACCAAGCGGTTTCCAGAGAATCAATCGCGAGCAACCCACCCAACGCAACCACCCACATGGGGGGTCCGGGGGGGCGAAGCCCCGCCGGGCGGGGCCTGGGGGTTGCACCCCCAGATGAACACGAACACCAATGCCCCGGCGCCGCCGCGAAGCGCGCAAGCAGGGCTCACCCAGCATTGGTGCCGAGTGTGGGACTCGAACCCACACGTCCTTTCGGACAACGGTTTTTGAGACCGTCGCGTCTGCCAGTTCCGCCAACCCGGCGCACCGGTTGTGAACTATAGCGGGTCGGTGTGGCCTTCCGCGAACGGGTTGCCGTGTACGCCACAGTTTCCTCTTTGCGCAGGGTATATGCGTTGTGAGCCGAACTGAAAGGTACTCTCTACATCACTCGATAGCGTGCAGGGTGGGGCGAGACCGGTTGGTTGGGTCTCGGCCCATTCGCGCGTGTCGGGACAGGCATCGGAACCAGAGGGGCATACCTATGAGCACTACTGCAGCAGGGGGCGCCGGCACGAAGAAGGACGCCGGTGCGAAGCGGGTCGTCGTCGCCGAAGACGAGGCGCTCATCCGGATGGATCTGGTCGAGATGCTGACCGAAGAGGGTTATCAGGTGGTCGGCGAGGCGGGCGACGGCCAGCAGGCGGTGGATCTCGCGGTGGAGCACCGGCCAGATCTGGTGATCATGGATGTGAAGATGCCGCGCCGTGACGGTATCGACGCCGCCGCCGAGATCGCGTCGAAACGTGTTGCGCCGGTGGTGATTCTGACCGCGTTCAGTCAGCGTGATCTAGTGGAGCGGGCGCGGGACGCGGGCGCGATGGCGTATCTGGTGAAGCCGTTCACCAAGTCGGATCTGGTGCCCGCGATCGAGTTGGCGGCGAGCCGTTTCCACGAGATCACCGCGCTGGAGGGCGAGGTCGCGAATCTGGCCGACCGGCTGGAGACGCGCAAGCTGGTGGAGCGGGCCAAGGGTGTGCTGATGCAGACGCAGGGGTTGTCCGAGCCGCAGGCTTTCAAGTGGATTCAGCGGACCGCGATGGATCGCCGGACTACCATGAAGGCGGTCGCCGAGGTGGTGCTGGAGAACCTGGCGCCGAAGTGATGCGCCACCCCTCGGGTCGATGTGGGCTGGAAAGATTTACGCGCTGGAAACGCGATCGCCAAAAAGAATTCGACACGATGTCATCCGCATGATGCGAATGTGATGCGGATCTAACGTGCCGACGCTATGTTCTGACCGGGCTGACGTGGTCGGCCTCCTCGGATTGCCGGGGGAGCACAGGACGTAGAGGTGAGACGTGCTTAGTTCGACATGGCGCAGTCGTTCGACGCGGGGTGTATTGGTCATCGGTGCGGCCGCGGCGCTCGCGCTGACCGGGTGCAGCGACAAATCCACCGACAGCGGCTCGGACGCGACCGGCGCCGGTACGGGAGGCCTGTCCATTCAGCCGGTCATGCAGGTGGACACGGCGGGCAAGGAAGTGCCGAAGACCGACCCAGCGAAGGCGGCCGACCCGGCGGGTGACGGCAAGGCCACCTGTGCTCCCGGTACCGCTGTCGCCATGGCGGGCGCGCTCACCGGCCCGGACGCCGCGCTCGGCATCAACATCGTCAACGGCGTGAAGCTGGCGCTGGATCAGCACAACAAGGCGAATCCGGGCTGCAAGATCGAGCTGAAGCAGTTCGACACCGAGGGCGATCCGCAGAAGGCGACCCAGGTCATCCCGCAGATCGTCAACGACAAGTCGATCATCGGCCTGGTCGGCCCGGCGTTCTCCGGTGAGACCAAGGCGACCGGCCAGATCCTGAGCGACGCGGGCTTGGTGGCGGTGACCTCCTCGGCGACCAACGCGACGCTGACCCAGAACGGCTGGACCACCTTCTTCCGCGGCCTGGCCAACGACGACGTGCAGGGTCCTTCGGTGGCGAAGTACCTGGTCGGCACCGCGAACTACAAGAAGGTGTGCGTGGTGCAGGACAACACCGATTACGGTGTCGGCCTGGCCAAGAGCGTCACCGAGGGCTTGGGCGCCGCCGCCGATCCGGCGTGCGCGGCCAGCATCAAGAAGGGTGACAAGGACTTCTCGGCCACCGTCACCAAGATCGCGGCGGCGGCCCCGGACGCGGTCTTCTTCTCCGGCTACTACGCCGAGGGCGCGCCGCTGGCGCAGCAGCTGAAGTCCGGTGGCGTGAAGGCCGTGTTCGTCGGCCCGGACGGTGTCAACGACCCGCAGTTCATCTCGCAGGCGGGCAGCGCGGCCAAGGGCGCGAACCTCACCTGCCCGTGTGGCCCGGCTCCGGAGAAGTTCGCCAAGGACTACGAGGCGCTCAACGGGCAGGCGCCCGGCGTGTACTCGGTGGAGGCCTACGACCTGACCACCATCCTGGCCAAGGGCATCGACGGCGGTAAGGTCACCCGCCCCGATCTGCTCGAATTCGTGCGCTCTTACGACGGGCCTGGTCTGGCGCGTAACTACAAGTGGAGCCCGAACGGCGAATTGGCCAACGCGCAGATCTGGATCTACGAAGTCAAGTAAGTACCGCGAACCCAGCACGTACGGGGGTGCCCGTAACGCCCCCGTACGTGCTGTTTCATGAGGGGCACCGGGTGAGGGCGTTTTTCGAATGACAGCATCAGCACTGGCCGGCGTGGCATACCTCGCCGACGGTTCGATCGACTTCGACTATCAGGGAGTGATCGATCAATTCTGGCGACTGACCGTCGACGGAGTTACCTACGGTTCCATCTACGCCTTGGTAGCGGTGGGCTATACCCTGGTCTACGGCGTACTCAGGCTCATCAATTTCGCCCATTCGGAAATATTCATGTTGGGCATGTTCGGTCAGTTGATCGGACTGATGCTGTTCGGTTTCGCCGCCAGCCCCGATGTCTACAACCAGGGCGTACTGCTGACGGTCGTCTACATCGGTTTGGCGATGATCGTCGGCATGTTGGTCTCCGGCGGCGCTGCGGTCGGACTCGAGCGGGTCGCCTATCGCCCGCTGCGTAAACGCGGGGCCAAACCGCTGGCCTTCCTGATCACCGCGATCGGCATGTCGTTCGTGATCCAGGAGTTCGTGCACTTCATCCTGCCGAAGATCAATCCCGATCTCGGCGGCACCAACGCCCAGCAGCCGATCCAGCTCGTCGAGCCGACGGTGCAGTTCAGCTTCAGCGGCGCCGACGTCACGAATATCGCGATCCTCATCGTGGTCGCCGCGGTGGTGCTCGCCATGGCCACCGAAATGCTCATCAACAGAACGAAATTCGGCCGCGGCATCCGCGCCGTGGCGCAGGACCCGGACACCGCGACGCTGATGGGCGTCTCGCGGGAGCGGGTGATCATGCTGACCTTCCTCATCGGCGGTGTGCTCGCTGGCGCGGCGGCGACGCTGTACGCGATCAAGATCCCACCCGCGATCATCTACTCGGGCGGCTTCATCCTCGGCATCAAGGCGTTCAGCGCCGCGGTGCTCGGCGGTATCGGCAACCTGCGCGGCGCGCTGCTCGGCGGCCTGATCCTCGGGATCGTCGAGCAGTACGGGCAGATCCTGTTCGGTATCGAATGGCGCGACGTGGTCGCCTTCGTCGTGCTGGTCGTGGTGCTGATGGTCCGCCCGACCGGCATCCTTGGTGAAAGTCTCGGGAGGGCCCGCGCATGATCGACTCGACCAAGACCCCGCCGCGCCAGGGCGTCGGCGACGCGCTGCGCACCTGGTGGGAGGGACTGTCCCGGCCCGCCCAGTGGGCCGTCGGCGTGCCAGCGATCATCGCGCTCGCGCTGCTTCCGCTCTTCCCACCCCCGATCCTGGACACCCCCGCCTACAACTTCGGCCTCGTCATGGCCGAGGTCGCGATGTTCGCGCTGATCGCCATCGGCCTGAATGTCGTTGTCGGACAGGCGGGTCTGCTCGACCTCGGCTACGTCGGCTTCTACGCCATCGGCGCCTACACGGTGGGCCTGCTCACCAGCCCGAACAGCCCGTGGAACCAGACCGACGGCGGCTGGCTCGACCCGGAGTGGGCGTGGCTGGCGTGCCTGCCGATCGCCGTCGCGGTGACCGCGATCTCGGGTCTGATCCTCGGCTCGCCGACGCTGCGGCTGCGCGGTGACTACCTGGCGATCGTCACGCTCGGCTTCGGCGAGATCGTGCGACTGCTCGCCGACAACCTGCACGAGCTGACCAACGGCAGCCTCGGGCTCTCGGGCGTGGCGTACCCGCATGTCGGCGAGTCGACGGAGAAGCCGAACGGCGTGTTCTCCGCGGGCAACACCGGCGACCCGGACAGCGCCAACCTGCTCGACCGGGCCAGCTACGGCACCTACTGGTTCTGGCTCGGCATGGTGCTGGTGATCATCGTGCTGCTGATCGTCGGCAACCTGGAGCGCAGCCGGGTCGGCCGCGCCTGGGTCGCCATCCGCGAGGACGAGGACGCCGCCGAGATCATGGGCGTGCCGACCTTCAAGTTCAAGCTGTGGGCATTCCTGATCGGCGCCGCGGTCGGCGGTCTGTCCGGCGCGATGTACGCGGGCCAAGTGCAGTTCATCAACCCGACCGGGTTCAACATCATCAACTCGATGCTGTTCCTCTGCGCGGTGGTGATCGGCGGCCAGGGCAACAAGCTCGGGGTCATCTTCGGCGCGTTCATCATCGCCTACCTGCCCAAGCGGTTGACCTCGGTGCAGCTGGTGGACAACGAGTCGACCGGTTACGTGCTGCTGATCGTCGACGTGGTGCTGTTCGTCGGCCTGCTGGTGCTCTGGCGGTACAAGGGCCGCACATTCGGTATCTGGCCGCGCCGCGGATTGATCACCGGCATGGTGTTCACCGGCGTCATGGCGGCGCTGCTGCTCGGCAGCGTGCTGCTGTTCCGCAAGGGCGGCGCCCAGTCGCTCGGCGACCTCAAGTATCTGTATTTCGGAATCGCGTTGGTGGTGATGATGATTCTGCGGCCGCAGGGTCTGTTCCCGGCCCGGCAGAAGCTGCTCACCTACGGCAGGCAGGTGTACCAGGCCGTGCGCAGACCCACGGTGGGCGAGCCGATCGGAGCGGGGAAATGACCGGGCCGGGCGCGGGTGACGCGCTGTTCGACAACGAGGACATGGCCGCGGGCTACGCCGCACCGCCGGAGCCGGAGAAGAGCGCGGGCGAGGTCGACGTCACCGCGGTGCTTCCGGAACTCGGCGACAAGGAAGCCGTCGCCGAAGTCGTCGCCCCGCATCGGGAAATCGAGACCGAGGTCGGCGCCCCGCTGTTGAAAACCGAGGGCCTGACCGTGAAGTTCGGCGGTCTCACCGCGCTGGACGATGTGAGTTTCGAGATCCGCCGCGGCGAGATCCTCGGGCTCATCGGTCCCAACGGCGCGGGCAAGACCACCTGCTTCAACGCGATCACCGGCGTGTACAAGCCCGCCTCCGGGCTGGTGTACTTCGACGGCAAGCCGCTGACCAAGACCAAGCGCAACGCCATCACCCGGCTCGGCATCGCACGCACCTTCCAGAACGTACGGCTCTTCGGCGAGATGACCGCGCTGGAGAACGTGGTGGTCGGCACCGACGCCAGGCACAAGACCTCGGTGCCGGGCGCGGTGTTCCGCAGTCCGCGGCACCGGCGGGAGGAGCGCGACGCCATCGAGCGCGGGATGGCGCTGCTCGAATTCGTCGGCATCGCGCCGCGCGCGGTGGAGAAGGCGCGCAACCTCTCCTACGGCGATCAGCGCCGCCTGGAGATCGCGCGCGCACTGGCCACCGAGCCGAAATTGCTGTGCCTGGACGAGCCAGCCGCCGGGTTCAATCCCAGCGAGAAGTCGGCGCTGATGGACCTGATCCGCAAGATCCGCGACGACGGGTTCACCGTGCTGTTGATCGAGCACGACATGCGGCTGGTCATGGGTGTGACCGACCGGATCGTGGTGCTGGAGTTCGGCCGTAAGATCGCCGACGGACTGCCGGGCGAGATTCGGGAGGATCCTGCGGTCATCGCGGCCTATCTCGGCGTGCCGGATTCGGAGGTCGAATCCGGTTCCGCCACAGGGGTTTCAGGCGAGTCCGAGTCTTCCGCGGACGAGGGCGACTCCGATTCGGACGCGGGCGAGGTGACCGGGAAACCGCCGACCACCCCGCCCGGCGCGGGACCCGCGGTGAGCGTGCGGAAGGAACCGGGCGACCAACCGACGACGCCTCCCGAGCGCGACTTCAGCGACGCCCCCGCGCTGCTCGAGGTCGACGACATGGTCGTCAACTACGGCAGAATCCAGGCACTGCACGGTGTTTCGCTGCGGGTCGCGGAGGGCGAGCTGGTCACCCTGCTCGGCGCGAACGGCGCGGGCAAGACCACCACCATGCGCGCGCTGTCCGGGCTGCTGCCCTTGGCGCGCGGGCGGATCAAGTTCGAGGGCCGCGACATCACCACGATGAAGGCGCACGAACGGGTGATCGGCGGGCTGATCCAGGCGCCGGAGGGCCGGGGCGTTTTCCCCGGCATGACGGTGCAGGAGAACCTCGACATGGGTTGCTACGGGCGGACTTTCGCGCAGAAGTCCGAGTATCAGCAAACCTTGGATTGGGTGTTCGAGCTGTTTCCCCGGCTGCTCGAGCGGCGCAAACAGGTCGGCGGCACGCTCTCCGGCGGCGAGCAGCAGATGCTCGCCATCGGTCGCTCGCTGATGGCGCGCCCGCGCCTGCTGTTGCTCGACGAGCCGTCGATGGGCTTGGCGCCCATGGTGATTCAGCAGATCTTCCGCATCATCGCGGAGATCAACCGGCAGGGAACCACGGTGCTGCTCGTCGAGCAGAACGCCCAGCAGGCGCTGGCCCGCAGCGACCGCGCCTACATCCTGGAGACCGGCGGCGTCACCAAGACCGGAAGCGGCAGCCAGCTGCTCACCGATCCCGCGGTGAAGTCGGCGTACCTCGGCGTGGGGTGAGCGTACCTCCGCCTTCGCTCCGCCATGCGCGGTCCGAGGGCGGACTCCCCTCCGGCAGTGTCTGTTGGGGGTAGCCTCGCGAACATGAACGAGGAGTTGCTCGAGCTGGCGGACCGGTACTGGGACGAGACGTTGGCGGCGGCGCCGAGCTTGGCGACTCTGCTCGGCGATCACCGCTTCGACGATCGCATCGAGGATCTCTCGCTCGACGCCGAAAAGCGTCGGCTCGAGTCCGCGCGCGATCTGCTCGGCCGGGTCGACGCGCTCGACCCGGCCGGGCTCTCGCCCGCCGATCGGGTGACCCGCTCCCTGCTGCGCGCCGAATTGGCCACGGCGGTGGACCATTTGGCCTGGCGGCCGGTAGAGATGGCCTCCGATCAGATGGACGGCGTCCACGCGGCGCTGCTCACGGCGGCGCCGCAGATCAACGCGCCGCGGCCCGAGCACGCGCGGGCGCTGGTGCGTCGGCACGAACAGCTCGGCGACATGCTGAGCACGGCGGTGGACCGTTTCCGCGACGGTCTGGCCGCGGGCCGCGCTCCCGCTCGGATCACCATCGAGCGCTCGCTCAACCAGCTCGACGGCTATCTGGCCTCGGACCCGTCGACCGACCCGTTCGTCACCTTCGCCGGACCGCAGGACTGGGATGGCGAGGCCGAGTGGCGCGCCGAACTCGCGCGGGTCTCTGCGGACGTGATCCGGCCCGCGTTCCAGCGGTACCGCACCGCGCTCGCCGACGAACTGCTGCCCGCGGCCAGACCGGACGAGCGCAGCGGTCTGTGCTGGCTCGGCGACGACGGCGCCGAGATCTACCGCAGCCTGCTGCGCCACCACACGACGCTGCCCGATCTGGGCGCCGAGGAGATCCACGAGCTGGGGCTCGCCGAATTGGCTCTGCTGCGTGCGGAATACGCGAAGATCGGCGCGCGACTGTTCGGCACGTCGGACCTCGCGGAGATCTTCGGCAGGCTGCGCGACGATCCCGGCCTGCGCTACGCCGACGGCGCGCAGATCATGACCGACGCCTACCGTTGCCTGAACGCCGCGACCGCCGAGATGGGGAACTGGTTCGGCAGGCTGCCAAGGGAATCCTGCGACATCGTGCCGGTGCCGGACTTCCTGGCCGCCGACGCCCCGACGGCCTACTACTTCCCGCCCGCCGCCGACGGCTCCCGTCCCGGAACGTATTTCGTGAACCAGCACGAACCGCAGGAGCGCGGCCGGTTCGAGACGGCGGCGGTGGCCTACCACGAGGCGATCCCGGGGCACCACCTGCAACTCACCATCGCCAACGAGCTCGAGCACTTGCCGCGCTTCCAGCGCCAGTCCTTCGCCAACACCGCCTTCGTGGAGGGCTGGGCGCTCTACACCGAGCGGTTGGCCGACGAGATGGGTTTGTACGCCGACGATCTCGACCGGCTCGGCATGCTCGCGGGCGATTCCTGGCGTTCCTGCCGCCTGGTGGTGGACACCGGCATCCACGCGAAGGGCTGGAGCAGGCAGCAGGCCATCGACTTCATGGTGGCCAACGCGCCGGTGGGGCTGACCGAGATCACCGTCGAGATCGACCGCTACATCGCGATTCCCGGGCAGGCGGTGTCCTACAAGGTGGGGCAGCTGGAGATTCGGAAGCAGCGGGCGCTGGCCGCCGAGCGGCTGGGGGAGCGCTTCGACATCAAGGCTTTCCACGATGTCGTGCTCGGATCGGGCACGGTGAGCCTGCCGGTGCTCAGGGAGTTGGTCGCCGCGCTGTGAGGTTCTCGGTTCGAACGGCCGGGTTGCGGGCGGCCGCCGCGTCGGGTTCCATGAAGGTGCGTTGACGAAGCACGGTCAGGGGGGACGATGAACCGGCTGTTGGCAACCCGCATCCGAAGACGAATCATCATCGCGCTGCTCTGCGGTGCGGTGGCGATCGGTGCGGCGGTGAGCATCGGCGCGCTGAGCGGGCCGCCAGCGGACGCGGGAACTCTGCGGTCAGGGGGACTCGCTGCCGCGACCGGACCCGGTTTCGCGGGATCGGTCGGCGACGCGACCGATCCAGCGCGCGACGCCGCCCCGCCGATCGCGCCCGCGCCGCTGGCGGGGCTTCCGCTGGCCGGATCGCCGCACGCCTCCTCGGCCCGCCCGGTGTACGCGCTGCGGGACCATCCGCTGTTCGCCCAGCACATCGGGCTCGGCCGGGTCGACTGCGAGTTGCCCGAATGGCGCGACGATCCCGAGGGCGCGCGAGTGTTCTACCGCGCCGCGCTCGGTTGCCTGAACGCCGCGTGGGAGCCGACGTTGCGCGGTGCCGGGCTGCCGTTCCGGCCGCCTCGGCTGGACGCGCCCGCCACGGGGGACGCGGTGCGCGGCGCCTGCCCGCAGGACGGACGGCCCGCGTCGTACTGCGAGTCGGACGAGACGATCGTCATCCCGTACGCCGCGGCGCGGGACGTCATCGCCGATTCTCGCCGCGGCGCGCAGCTGGCGCTGCTCGCCCAGGAGTACGGCCACCACATCCAGCAGGTGGTCGGCGTGCTGCGCGCCTACACCGAGCGGCGCACCGAGGTGGGCTGGCAGACCGCGGCGGGTCAGGAGCAGAGCAGACGGCTCGAGCTGCAGGCCGGCTGTTTCGCGGGCATGTTCTTCGGCATCAACCACGGCCGCGGCGACATCGACCAGCGGACCTGGGACGAGGCCGCCGACCGGGCGCGCGCCGTGGCCGACCGGCCGGGCGCACCTCGGTTGCACGGCGCGGACCACAACGTGTGGGGCTGGTGGAAGTGGGGCTCCGACAAGGGCGACACCTGGGAGTGCAACACCTGGTACGCCGACCAGGAGAACGTCGAGTAGCGCCACCGCCCGAGCCGGTTCGGCGCGTGTGCCGGTGTCGGCGTATCGGCTTGTCGGTGCCGGTCCCTAGACTCTGGGGCGTGAGCTCACCCTCGACTGCCTCGCGTCCCGCTTCCGCGACCGCCGCCGGTTCCGGCGACCGGCCGACACTGCTGTTGCTGGACGGGCATTCGCTCGCCTACCGCGCGTTCTTCGCGCTACCCGCGGAGAACTTCAAGACGGTCACCGGACAGACCACGAACGCGGTGTACGGGTTCACGGCGATGCTCATCAACCTGCTGCGCGACGAGAAGCCGACGCACGTCGCGGCCGCCTTCGACGTGTCGCGCAAGACCTTCCGCACCGAGGCGTACCCGGAGTACAAGGCCAACCGCAGCCAGACGCCGGACGAGTTCCGCGGCCAGGTGGAGCTCACCAAGGACGTGCTCGGCGCGCTCGGCATCCCGGTGATGGCGATCGACGGTTTCGAGGCCGACGACGTGATCGCGACCATCACCACCCAGGCGCGGGCCGAGGGTTTCCGCGTCCTCATCGTCACCGGCGACCGCGACTCGATCCAGCTGGTCGACGACGAGGTCACGGTGCTGTACCCGCGCAAGGGCGTCAGCGATCTGACCAGGTTCACCCCGGACGAGGTGATGGCCAAATACGGCCTGACCCCGAACCAGTACCCGGACTACGCGGCGCTGCGCGGCGACCCGAGCGATAACCTGCCCGGCATCCCCGGCGTGGGGGAGAAGACCGCCGCCAAGTGGATTCGCGAGTACGGCGATCTGGCCACCCTGGTGGAGAAGGTGGACCAGGTGAAGGGCAAGGTCGGCGACGCGCTGCGGGCCAACCTCAGCAGCGTGCTGCTCAACCGGCAGCTCACCGAGATGGTGAAGGACGTGCCGCTGCCCTACACCCCCGATCAGCTGGCGCAGGCGCCGTGGAACCGGGAGCAGATCCACCGGCTCTTCGACGATCTGGAGTTCCGGGTGCTGCGCGACCGGCTGTTCGAGACCTTGGCGCCGCCGGAGCCGGAGGCCGAGTCCGGTTTCGAGATCTCCGGTGGCGCGCTCGCCGTCGGCGCGGTCGCCGAGTGGCTCGCCGAGCACGCGAAAGCCGGTGTCCGGCACGGTGTCTCGGTGGTCGGCACGGGCACGCCGGGCAACGGCGACGTGAAGGCGATCGCGATCGCGGCGGCCGACGGCGAGAGCGGCTACATCGACGTCACCGTGCTCACCCCGGAGGACGAGGCGGCGCTCGGCGCCTGGCTCGCCGATGCCGCGGTGTTCAAGGCGCTGCACGAGGCCAAGTCGGCCGGGCACGCGCTGCGCGGACGCGGTTGGCGCATCGCGGGGCTCACCAGCGACACCGCGCTCGCGGCCTATCTGGTCCGGCCCGGCCAGCGCAGTTTCAATCTCGACGACCTCTCGCTGCGCTACCTGCACCGCGAGCTGCGCGCCGAGACCGACGCGACACCCCAGCTCTCGCTGCTCGACGACGAGGACACCGCCGAGGCGGAGGTCGCCCAGGCCGAGATGCTGCGCGCCCGCGCGGTGCTCGACCTGGCCGCCGCGCTGGACGGGGAACTCGAGCAGATCGAGTCCACCGCGCTGCTCACCGACATGGAACTGCCGCTGCTCGGCGTGCTCTCCACCCTGGAGGACGCGGGCATCGCGGTGGACGTCCCGCAGTTGGAGACCTTGCAGCGCCAGTTCGCCGACAAGGTCAGCGAGGCGGCCGAGGCGGCCTACGGCGTGATCGGCAAGCAGATCAACCTCGGCTCGCCCAAGCAGCTGCAAGTGGTGCTGTTCGACGAGCTCGACATGCCGAAGACCAAGCGCACCAAGACCGGCTACACCACCGACGCCGACGCGCTGGAATCGCTGTTCGAGAAGACCCAGCACCCGTTCCTCGAGCACCTGCTCGCGCACCGCGACGCCACCCGGCTCAAGGTGACGGTGGACGGCCTGCTGAAGTCCGTCGCCGAGGACGGCCGCATCCACACCACGTTCAACCAGACGATCGCGGCCACCGGACGGCTCTCCTCGACCGAGCCGAACCTGCAGAACATTCCGATCCGCACCGATACCGGACGCATGATCCGCGATACGTTCGTGGTCGGCGCCGGGTACGCGGAGCTGATGACCGCCGACTACAGCCAGATCGAGATGCGGATCATGGCGCACCTGTCCGGCGACGAGGGCCTGATCGAGGCGTTCAATTCCGGCGAGGACCTGCACAGCTTCGTCGCGTCCAAGGCCTTCGACATCCCGATCTCCGAGGTCAGCCCGGAACTGCGCAGGCGGATCAAGGCCATGTCGTACGGTCTGGCCTACGGCCTGAGCTCCTACGGTCTCTCGGCGCAGCTGAAGATCAGCACCACCGAGGCGAAGGAGCAGATGGACATCTACTTCTCCCGCTTCGGCCGCATCCGCGACTACCTGTACGAGGTGGTCGAGCAGGCGCGCAAGGTCGGCTACACCGAGACGCTCTTCGGACGCCGCCGCTACCTGCCCGACCTGGATTCCAGCAACCGGCAGCGCCGCGAGGCCGCCGAGCGGATGGCGCTCAACGCGCCCATCCAGGGCACCGCCGCCGACATCATCAAGGTGGCGATGATCAACGTGCACAGGGCGATCGGCGAGGCAGGCCTGCGCTCGCGGATGCTGCTCCAGATCCACGACGAACTCGTCTTCGAGGTCGCCGAGGGCGAGCGGGAGGCGCTGGAACAGCTCGCGTGCGAACAGATGTCGACGGCGATCGATCTGTCGGTGCCGCTGGACGTTTCGGTCGGCACCGGCCGCAGCTGGGATTCCGCCGCGCACTGATCTTCGTCCCACACACCTTTCGTACGCCTCACACAGGCGCTGCCTATGTGAGGCGTACACCGGGTGTGTGGGAACCCGCGTTCAGCGGCGGGGGCGCAGGCCGTCCATCATGTGGATGGTCATCTCGTCCAGGAGTTCGTCGGCGACTTCGTCCGCGATCACGCCGGAGCCGACGAAGGTGGCCAGGCCCTGGAGCGCGGCGACGGCCGAGAGGGCGATGCGCCGTGGCTCGCCCGCGATGACCTCCCCGCGCGCCTGCGCGTCCGCGATCAGCGCGACCGGCGCGGCGAAGGCGCGGTCGACGGCCTCGGACATGGCGTCGCCCGCGGCCGGGCTGTGTCTGCGCGCGAACATCAGCGCGAGCAGCGCCGAGTTCTCCGTCGCGAAACGCAGGTAGGTCCGCGCCATCTCGCGGATGCGTCCGCCGAACGAGTCGCTCGCCGCAGTCCGCTCGAGCGCGGCGCCCAGCTGCTGGAACCCGGACACCGCGAGGGCGTCGAGCAGCGCCTGCTTGTCCTTGAAATGCCGGGTCGGGGCCCCGTGACTGACGCCGACGTCGCGGGCCAGCTGTCGCAAGGACAGGCCGTCCACACCGGATTCCCGCAGCGTCGCCTCCGCGCGCTGAAGCAGCTCGGCGCGCAGGTCGCCGTGGTGATAGGCGCGAGCTCGGGTGATCGGCATGGTGTATGCAGGATAACAAGATGTAGTCGTTGACTACTTTGTAGGCACTGCCTACATTTTCCGGTATGACGGTTCGGACCTTCACCGCCCCGATCGCCGTGTTGATGGTGTTCGCGGCGCTGCTCGCCACCATGTACCTCGGCTACGCCAGCAATACCGAGACGAACCTGCACGACTTTCCCGTCGCGCTGGTGAACCAGGACGTCGGCGACACGATCGACGGCAAGCCCGCGAATTTCGGCGCCCAGGTCACCGACGGGCTGGTGGCCGAAATCCCCTCGGAGGCGGTCGATCTGCGAGTCGTCGGCATCGCCGAGGCGCGCACCCAGTTGCAGAACGCCGAGGTGTACGGCGCCATCGTCATCCCTTCGGACTTCACCAAGCGACTCGCCGTCCTCGGCGCGGGCGCGGTGGTGCCCGGCGAGATCGAGCGACCGGTCATCACCGTGCAGACCAACCCCCGCGTCGGGCCGTATACGACCGGCATCATGCAGCGCATCGCCGACCGCGCGCTGGCGCAGGTGAACGAGACCGTCGGCGAGAACCTGACCGACCAGGTGAACGCCGCGCTCGCCAACGGAACCCCGGTCGAGATGAGCGGCGCGGCAAGGCTTTCGCTCACCGATCCGGTGCGGGTCGTCACGGCTCCCTACCGGCCCATGGACGACGGCGCGGGGCAGGGTCTGGTGGCCTTCTTCTACACACTGATTCTGCTGCTGGCCGGATTCACCGGCGCCATGATCATCCACACGCTCATCGATTCGGTGCTCGGCTTCACGCCTACCGAGTTCGGCCCCTGGTTCGTGCACCCGCCCGCCACCGGCGTCTCACGGCTGCGCACTTTGCTGATCAAGTGGGGCGTCATCGCGACAGCGGCGCCCGTCCTGTCCGCGATATTCCTCGGCGTCGCAACAGCATTGGGCGTCCCGCTCGGCAACGGAGCGCTGCTCTGGCTGTACGGCACCCTGGCCATCATCGCCGTCGGCGTCACCGCGCTCGCGGTGCTCGCCATCTTCGGCACCGCGGGTCTGCTGGTGAACCTGGTCCTGTTCGTGGTGCTCGGACTGCCCTCCTCGGCCGCCACCGTCCCGCTGGAGGCCACGCCGTCCTACATCGCGAATTTGGCCGCCTTCGAACCCATGCACCAGATCTACCTTGCCGTGCGCGCGATCCTCTTCTTCGACGCGCACGCGGACGCCGGTCTCGGCCAGGGCTTTTGGATGACGCTGCTCGGCTTGGCCA
This sequence comes from Nocardia amikacinitolerans, assembly GCF_900215415.1. Lineage (NCBI taxonomy): Bacteria > Bacillati > Actinomycetota > Actinomycetes > Mycobacteriales > Nocardiaceae > Nocardia > Nocardia amikacinitolerans. The sequence continues at coordinate 66,870 of NZ_OBEG01000010.1, forward strand.
TCGGACTCGTCCTCGGAGTCCTCGGCACCCACCTCTACGACCGCCGCGGTCTGCCGCGCGCAGCGTCCAGCGGCCAAGCGGCCCAGGCGGACAATGTGACCGAGGTCGCCGCCGTGGCCGCTGTCGGCTGAGGTCGGTGCCAGTGGACTCCGTCACGCGCATGGGAGAGCGCGAAACTGGTTGTGGCTCAGCCTGATTCGGCCCGCATGCGGTCCGATCCGGGTTCTGTCAGGCCTTCCGCACGAGGCGGGCCGAGCCCGCGGTGAGGTCCACCTCGTCGCGGGGCGGCGCGCCGTCGGACTTCGTCTCGCGGTGCATGAGGGTGGTCATGCGCTGCTCGAACTCGAAGTGCTTGGAGCCTTGGAAGGCCGCGGTCACCTCGTCGAAGGCGGTGGCGGCGATGGGGTGGCCGGTGCGGCGTTTGGTCCAGGGCAGCAGGCGGCTGCCGGTGAGGCGATTCCAGAGGACTTCGGCGAAGGCGACCGCGACGAGCAGGATGGCGAGGCCGGGGATGGTCAAGGCGATGAGACCCATGCCATAACCGTACCGGCGTCGCGAGCGGTGTGAGCTGCGGTGATGGTACTCGTGAGTAGAGGAAACAGGGGTACGAAAAGGTTGCTATCGGGCCTCGGAATGCCTATTCTCGATGCCGTGCCGAATCCCGCCGACCGCCACAGCGCAGCGCTCCGTGTCGCAGACCGCGACCGCGTTGCGCTAATTCCGCTTACCGCGGTTGTGGCGCACGCGCGACTTCTCGTAGTAACCCGCCGTAGCGGGGTCTGATTCGGACCGGCCCCCTCGCTGCGGGCTGTAGATGTGTTGACGCTGGTCCCCTCCGCCGACATTCTTCGGGAAGACCTACCTCACAATGACCATGCTCACTCTTGATACGAAGACTTTCATCGCCGCCGCCCCCAAGGGCCTGCGCGCGGAAGCCGCCGGGATGACACCGGCGGAGTTCTACGACTCCTACTGCGGGCACACCGGTCCGGTCCGGCTCAGCGAATTCGCCGGCGGTCACCGCAACGCCGAGTGCACCGCCACGCTCGAGTTCGCCGACCACCTGCGCACCGTGGCCACCACCGGCAGCCCGGTCGCCGCCCTCACCTCGGCCCTCTACGAGGAGGGCTACCCGGTGGAGATCCTGCAGTTCCACCAGCGCCGCACCGCGGGCGGCACCGCGACCTTCGTCCGGTGCGAGCTCGACGGCAAGCGCGGGTGGGGCGCGGCGGTCGCCGACGACGGCGCCGAATCCATCGTCCGCGCAATGATTTCCGGTATCAACCGACTCGGTTCCTGAACGTACGACGGTTCCTGAACGCACGACGGGCCGGGCGCCCCGCAGGGGGTGCCCGGCCCGATCCGTTGGCGCGGCCTACTCGGAGGCGGACTGCTGCTCGGCGAGCTGCTTGCGGACCTCGTCCATGTCGAGCGCCTTCACCTGGGTGACCAGGTCCTCCAGCGCGGCGGGCGGCAGCGCGCCCGGCTGCGCGAAGACCAGCACGCCCTCGCGGAACGCCATGATGGTCGGGATGGAGCGGATGTTCGCGGCGGCCGCGAGACCCTGCTCGGATTCGGTGTCGACCTTGCCGTGCACGACGTCGGGGTGTTGTTCCGAGGACTTCTCGAAAGTCGGCGCGAAGCTCTTGCACGGGCCGCACCAATCGGCCCAGAAATCGACGAGTACCACGTCGTTTCCGGTGACTACCTCATCGAAGTTCTGCTGGGTCAGCGTCTGGGTGGCCATGACGTCCTCTCGTTCGAATGTTGCCAGCTGTAACGCCGGGCTTGTCTCTTATCTTCCACGGGCCACCGGCCACTCCCGCCGTTGGTCGCCGTCCCACCGCCGGATACCCGCGATCGTCGCGGGGAAATCACTGTCGGCGGCCACGGCGTGCACAGCGGCGCCGAGCTGCCGGACGGGTACCCGCCTGGCCAGCGTGATATGCGGTGTCCAGGCGTCCGGACGCAGGTTCGCGGGCGCGCCGGGACAGGGCGACACGACGTCGTAAACCCGCCTTTGCAGCGCCAGCAGTTGTTCGGAGGGCACCACCAGCCGCACCAGGATCGGGTGCCGCGCCCCGAATACCAGCACACCGCCGAGCCGCACCGGGAAAGGCCGGAAGATCAGCTGGTCGAGTGCGTGGTCGATGCGCGGCCAGATCTGTCTCGCCACCGCGATCGTGATGTGCGGGCGATGGGTCTCGATCGCCTTCGCCGAGACGCTCGGCAGTCCGGCCTCCGCGAGCAGCGTCCACTGCCGCCGAATCTCCGCCTCGGCCGCGTCGTCCACCAGCAATTCGACCGACTGCACCATGATCTTTCCAACGTAGCCGCACGGCCGGTGCGGCGGGCCGGTTCCGGTGCGGCGAGGCGTCGGCGAGAGGATTGCCCGGTGAAGCAGGCGAGGACAGCGGTGCGACTGGGGTTGATCGAGGGCGACGGGATCGGTCCCGAGGTGGTGCGCGCGACCAGGGTGGTCGTGGACGAGGCGCTGGCGGCGGCAGGCGCGCCCGCGGTGGAGTGGGTGGAGTTGCCGATGGGTCACCGCGCCATCGAAGAGTTCGGCGCCGCGCTGCCGGAACACACGCTGCGCGGACTCGAGGAGCTCGACGCGTGGATCCTCGGACCGCACGACAACGCGTCCTACCCGGCCGAGCACCGCGGCGCGGTGGCGCCGGGCGGCGCGATTCGCAAGCAGTTCGGCCTGTTCGCGAACATCCGCCCGGCCCGCGCCTTCCCCGGCGTGCGGTCGGCGGCTCCGGATATCGACCTGGTGATCGTGCGCGAGAACAGCGAGGGGTTCTACGCCGATCGCAATATGTTCGCCGGGTCGGGGGAGTTCCAGCCGACCCGCGACATGGCCATGGCCGTCGGCGTGGTGACCCGGCGGGCCTGCGAGCTGATCGCGCACGAGGCCTTCCGCGTGGCCTCGGCCCGCCGCAAGCGGGTGACCATCGTGCACAAGGCGAACGTCCTGCCGATGACCATGGGCCTGTTCCGCGACGTCTGCCACGAGGTGGCGCGGGCCTACCCCGGCGTCGAGGTGGACGACGAGCACGTGGACGCGGCGGCCGCGCATCTGGTCCGCGCCGCGGGCGATTTCGACGTGCTGGTCACCGAGAATCTGTTCGGCGACATCCTGTCCGATCTGGCGGGCGAGCTGAGTGGTTCGCTCGGCATGGCCGCCTCGCTGAACTGTTCGGCAACCCGCGCCATGGCGCAGGCGGTGCACGGCGCCGCGCCGACGCTGGCCGGACACAACCGCGCCAACCCGGTGGCGCTCCAACTGTCCGCGGCGATGTTGTTGCGCTGGTTGGGGACTCGCGACGCGGACGGCGCGGTGAGCGACGCCGCCGACCGCATCGAGCGGGCGGTCGCGGCCACCTTCGCCGCGGGCATCGCGACCGCGGATCTGGGTGGTCAGGCTTCGACGGCGGAGTTCACCGAGCAGGTGTGCGCGCGGGTGCACCGCCGCTGAACCGGCCGAGTTCGTTCGGTAGGGCGAGATCGATAGAGCAGGGTGGCGTCAGTTGCCGCCGGTCAGCCCGGTGGCGATCTTGACGACCACCTTCTCGTCGGTGACTTCCTGCACCGTGACGTTCATGCCCTCGGCGGCCTGTGTCTCACCGACCGGGACGTCGACCTGCTGGCCGCCGATCTTCAGGGTGACCAGGTTGCCGTTCACCGCGACGAGTTCCGCGTCGATGCCGAGGATGTTCGCCTTGGCGTCCACGCCGCGGGTGAAGGTCACGGTGCACCCGCCGACATTGCACTCGGACTTGGTGCCCGGCCCCTCCACGGTGCAGGCGGCAGCGCCGAGCGGAGCGAGCAGGGCCACAAAGGACAGGGCGATCAGCCGTCGAACACGCACGCGCCCAGTGTAGAGGGGAAACGGACATCTCCGGCGCGTCGCGCGCGACGGCACCCCGGCAACCTGCGTCCGGGCGCACCGCCGAGCGGTGTGCCGCGCCCGGGTTCCTAGTGCGCTGCCGCACCCCACGCGTCGACCGGATCGCGGCCGCCCACCCCGGACGCGAATTCCTTGAGGCGGAACCGTCCGCCCGCGTCCGAGGCGAGCGGGGGAGTGTCGCCGCCCGCGTTGGCGCGGAATCCGTCCAGCGCCTCGCGCAGGGTCTCGACGGCGGTGTGGCGCGGCGTCCAGTCCAGTTCGGTTCGCGCGCGGCCGGTGTCCATGATCGGCAGCCGCAGCAGCGCGTCGAAGAGGCCGGGCGGTGTGGGTGCGAGGCGCAGCCGCCACGCCGTCGAGAGGGCAGCGCGGATCGTGCCCGGCGGCACTTCGACGGTTCTGGCGTCGAAGAGCTCGCCGAGGCGCGCACGGTCGAGCACCGGGTCCGCGGCGATGTTGTACGCGCCGTGCGCGTCGGTGACGGCGGCGCGGGCGAAGGCGCGGCCCGCGTCGTGGCTGTGCAGCGCCTGCATCCGCAGACCACGCGGCAGCGGAAGGATCGGAACAACTCCCGGGCGGATCAGCGGGTGCGGCAGCAGCGGTCCGGCGAACAGGCGGCGCTGCTCGCTGGCCGAGGCACGCTGGAAGACGAACGACGGCCGCATGCGCACCACCCGCGTCTCGGGATGCGCGGTTTCGAACGCGTCGAGCACCCGCTCGACGTAGGCCTTCTCCCTCGTGTACGCCGCGAGCGGCCAGCCGTCGGTGGGCCACGACTCGTCGACAGGAGTGTCATCGCGCGCGGGCGAGTAGGCGCCGATCGACGAGGCGCAGACCACTGCGGGCACGTCCTCGGCCGCCGCCGCGGCGAGTACCCGCTGGGTCCCGATCACGTTGGCCCGCCAGGTGACCTCCGCCCGGTGGGTCGGCTGGAACAGCCACGCCAGCTGCACGACCGCGTCGGCGTTGCGGAAGACCCGGCCGAGATCGTCCATGCGCACGTCGGCGCAGGCGAACTCCACCCCGGACGGCAGCGTCGACGGCGCGCGACGCGCCACCCCCACGATCGAGGTCACCGCCGGCTCGGCCGTCAGGGCCGACACCACCGAGGTGCCGATATTGCCGGTGGCCCCCACCACGACGACGCGCATGGCCACTCCTCACTGTCGGGTAGGTCCGCCGTACCACCCGATCGCCGGATCAAACTCGAGCGAGCGGTTCGTCGCGCCCGTTTCTCGCAGGCGTGCCGTGTCCCTCGGCGGGTACGCGCGCGGTATGGAGACCCGAGATCGAATTGCCGACCCTTGGGGGCGCAGATTCGCCTACGGCGCGGGACAGCGGTGGCCCGAGCGGGTCGACATGTATCTGGCCGACGGCGTCGAACCCGAGTCCGTGCAGCGGTGGGTGCCGTCCGCCTCGGTCATGAGCTCCAACGGCGACGCACTCGACATCGCGGTCGTGGACGGGCGGATGGTCGGGGTGCGCGGCCGCGCGGTGGACCGGGTCAACCGCGGCAGGCTCGGACCGAAGGATCTGTTCGCCTGGCAAGCCAACGCGTCGCCCGATCGGCTGACCCGCCCGCTCGTCCGCCGCGACGGCGAACTTGTCGAAACCGATTGGGACACGGCCATGGACCGCATCGTGCGGCACAGCAAGAGCCTGCTCGAGCGGCACGGCCCCGGCGCGATCGGCTTCTACACCTCCGGCCAGTTGTTCCTGGAGGAGTACTACACGCTGAGCGTGCTCGCCCACGCGGGCATCGGCACCAACCACGTCGACGGGAACACCCGGCTGTGCACGTCGACGGCCGCGGAGGCGCTGAAGCAGTCCTTCGGCTGCGACGGCCAGCCCGGCTCGTTCGCCGACGTCGACCACGCCGACGTCATCGCGCTGTTCGGGCACAACGTCGCCGAAACGCAGACGGTGCTGTGGGCGCGGATGCTCGACCGGCTCGCCGGACCGAACCCGCCCGCGATCGTCTGCGTCGACCCACGCCACACCCCGGTCGCGGAGCACGCGGCCGTCCACCTCGCGCCCCTGCCCGGCACCAACGTCGCGCTCATGAACGCGCTGCTGCACGAGATCATCGCCAACGGCTGGGTGGATCACGACTACATCCGTGAGCACACCGTCGGCTTCGACGAACTACGCACCCGGGTGAGCGAATGCTTCCCGGAGCGGGCGGCGCGAATCTGCGGTGTCGCGGCCGGACACATCCGCGAGGCGGCCCGCCTGCTCGGTACCGCGCCGCGGCTGCTGTCCACCGTGCTCCAGGGCTTCTATCAATCCCATCAGGCGACCGCGGCGGCCGTGCAGGTCAACAACGTGCATTTGATCCGGGGGCAGATCGGGCGGCCCGGCTGCGGGATATTGCAGATGAACGGCCAGCCGACGGCGCAGAACACCCGCGAATGCGGCGCCGACGGTGACATGGCTGGCTTCCGCAACTGGGCCAACGACGCGCACGTCGCCGAGCTCGCCGAGCGGTGGCGGGTCGATCCCGATCGGATCCCGCACTCCGGACCGCCGACCCACGTCATGAAGATGATCCGATGCGCCGAGCAGGGCGATATCCGGATGCTGTGGGTGAGCGCCACCAACCCCGCCGTGTCGTTGCCCGAGCTGGCGCGCGTCCGGTCGGTCCTCGCGCGCGAGGACCTTTTCCTTGTGGTGCAGGACATCTTCCCGACCGAGACCGCGGCGATGGCCGATGTCGTGCTGCCCGCCGCGGCGTGGGGCGAGAAGACCGGCGCCTTCACCAACGCCGACCGCACCGTGCACCTCTCGGATCGAGCCGTCGACCCGCCGGGCGAGGCGAAGTCCGATCTGGACATCTTCCTGGACTACGCCCGCCGCATGGACTTTCGCGACCGGGACGGCGGCCCGCTGATCCACTGGCGCGACGCGGAGTCGGCGTTCGAGGCGTGGAAGGCGTGCTCGGCCGGACGTCCGTGCGACTACAGCGGCCTGACGCACGCGCGGCTGCGCGAAGGCTCGGGCATCCAATGGCCTTGCGACAGCGCGCATCCGGACGGCACCGAGCGCCTCTACGCCGACGGACGGTTCTGGAGCGCGCCCGCCGAGTGCGAGTCCTACGGCAAGGACCTGCTCTCCGGGAAGCAGGTCGAGCTCGGCGAGTACCGCGCGCTGAACCCGGACGGCAAGGCGATCATCAAATCCGCCGACTACGTGCACGCGCGCGAGGCGCCCACCGCGGAGCATCCGTTCGCGCTGGTCACCGGCCGAACGCTGTACCACTTCCACACCAGGACGAAGACCGCCCGCGCACCGCAGCTGGCGGCGGCCGCGCCGGAGGTCTGGCTCGAGATCTCCCGCACCGACGCCGAAAACGCGGGGATCGGGGAGGGCGACCTGGTGGAGGTGTCGACCCGACGCGGATCGGTGCACGCCCGCGCCCGCATCGGCCGCATCCGCCAAGGCGTGCTCTTCCTGCCGTTCCACTACGGCTACTGGGACCGCGGGGACGATGCCCACGACCGCGCCGCGAACGAACTCACCCCGACCGACTGGGACCCCGCCTCCAAACAGCCTCTCTTCAAGACCGCGGCGGCAAACCTCCGGCGCGTCGCCACCGGCACCACCCCATCCCCCGCCCCGACGACAACCGCCTCCGCCCCCGTCGACGAATCCGTGTCCGCCACCGCGGGCGGCCCCTCGGCCGTGGCGGTCGAACTCGATCCGAGGTAGAAGGGCCGCCTTCGATACCGACCGCATTCCGATGTGATGCTCGAAAGCCAACCGGCCGTGCGCTTTCCGTCGCGCGCATCAACGGTCGGGACTCTGCTTCGGTGCATGGATGTGGCGTGCGGAACGCTCCCGCATGGCGAAGGGCAATTATGTGGCAACCCCGAGGGCTCGGTTGTGAGGTGTCGGGGTATGGTGTCCGGTCGGCGCACCGGCAACCTGTACCGGGATGGAGTCCGCAACGACCCGATGTGGAATTCCATTACTGTCCAGCACGAAACGTCTCGGTCGCTTAGATTGCCAAACGGGTGGTGACACCCGGGTTTCTTGTAACCGAAATGTGGAGGGCTGCTGTGTCTGATCGATCCAAGCCTGGCAGGCGGGCCCTGCGAGCGATGTGCGCGCTCACCGGCGCCGCACTCGTTCTCGCGGGCTGTACCACCAATACCGAAGAGACCGGACCGGCGGTCTCCAAGGTGCAGGTGGACAAGGTCACCGAAATCGCCGATCAACTGCCCGACAAGATCAAGCAGTCCGGCAAGCTGGTCATCGGCGTGAACGTGCCCTACCAGCCCAACGAGTACAAGGACGCCAGCGGCAAGATCGTGGGCTTCGACGTGGATCTGATGGACGCGGTCACCTCGGTGCTGGGTATCAAGGCCGAGTACGTCGAGTCGGCCTTCGAGAAGATCATTCCGGCGATCCAGGCGGGGACCTACGACGTCGGCATGTCCTCGATCACCGACTCGAAGGAACGTGAGCAGCAGGTCGACTTCACCACCTACTTCAGCGCGGGCATCCAGTGGGCCCAGCAGACCGGCAAGCCGATCGACCCGAACAACGCCTGCGGCAAGAAGGTCGCCGTGCAGGCCACCACCGTCGAGCACACCGACGAGGTGCCCGCCAAGAGCGCCAAGTGCGTCGCCGAGGGCAAGCCCGCCATCGACATCAAGCCGTTCGACGAGCAGAGCGCCGCGACCAACGCGCTGGTGCTCGGCCAGGTCGACGCGATGTCGGCCGACTCCCCGGTGACCGCCTACGCCATCAAGCAGAGCAACGGCAAGATCGAGACCGCGGGTCCCGTGTTCGACTCCGCGCCCTACGGCTGGGCGGTGCCGAAGGGCTCGCCGCTGGCCAAGGTGCTGCAGGCCGCGGTCAACCACCTGATCAAGAACGGTCAGTACAAGCAGATCACCGAGAACTGGGGCGTGCAGGACGGCGCGATCACCGAGTCGGTGATCAACGGGGCCGTGAGCTGACCGATGTCAGACACCGACACCACCGTCGTGCCCGGCGATCCCGGGCCCGGCGGTATCCCGGCGCCGTCCGAGCCCGAACCGATCAAAGCGGTTCCGCTGCGCAGGCCGGGGCGATGGATCGCCGCCGCCGTCATCCTGGTGCTGCTCGGGCTGTTCGTCTACGGCGCCGCCACCAATGACGCCTACCAGTGGGGCACCTACTGGAAGTACCTGTTCGACAGCCGCATCGTCGCGGGCGCGGTCGTCACCCTGGAGCTGACCGTGCTGGCGATGGCCATCGCGATCGTCCTCGGCACGGTGCTCGCGGTGATGCGCCTGTCGCCCAACCCGGTGCTGCGGTCGACGGCGTGGGTGTATCTCTGGATCTTCCGCGGCACACCGATTTTCGTGCAGCTGGTGTTCTGGGGTCTGGTGCCCTCGCTGTATCAGCAGATCCATCTCGGCGTGCCGTTCGGGCCGCAGTTCTTCGAACTCGACGTGCAGGAGTTGCAGGCCGCGTTCACCTTCGCGGTGATCGGTCTCGGTCTGAACGAGGCCGCCTACATGGCCGAGATCGTCCGCGCGGGCATCAACTCGGTGGGCGAGGGGCAGCGCGAGGCGTCGATCGCGCTCGGCATGTCCTGGACCCAGACCATGCGGCGCACCGTGTTGCCGCAGGCCATGCGGGTGATCATTCCGCCGACCGGCAACGAACTCATCGGCATGCTGAAGACCACCTCGCTGGTGACCGCGATCCCGCTCAGCACCGACCTGTTCGGGCGGGCCCGCGACATCTACGGCGTGAACTTCCAGCCGATCCCGCTGCTGCTCGTCACGGCGACCTGGTATCTGGCCATCACCAGCGTGTTGATGGTCGGCCAGTTCTATCTGGAGCGGTACTACTCGCGCGGCGCGTCCCGGCAGCTCACCGCCAAGCAGTTGCAGGAGTTGGCCGACGCGCAGAGCGTGGTGAAGGCGAAATGACGGTTTCCATGGACAAGGACGAGCAGGCCGCGCCGCGGATGATCGTCGCCGACCGGGTCTGCAAGAACTTCGGCGCGCTGCAGGTGCTCAAGGGCATCTCGCTGGAGGTGGCGCGCGGTGAGGTGCTGTGCCTGATCGGACCATCCGGTTCCGGCAAGTCCACCTTCCTGCGCTGTATCAACCACCTGGAGCAGGTGAACGCGGGCAGGCTGTACGTGGACGGCGAGCTCGTCGGCTACCGGCAGAAGGGCGACAAGCTCTACGAACTGCACCCGCGCGAGGCGGCCAAGCAGCGCCGCGACATCGGCATGGTGTTCCAGCACTTCAACCTGTTCCCGCACCGGACCGCGCTGGAGAACATCATCGAGGCGCCGACGCAGGTGAAGAAGGTGCGCAAGGCCGACGCCGTGGCCCGCGCCCACGAGCTGCTCGATCGGGTGGGCATGGGCGACAAGGCCAACGCCTATCCGGCCCAGCTGTCCGGCGGCCAGCAGCAGCGCGTGGCGATCGCCAGGGCACTGGCCATGGATCCGAAGCTGATGCTCTTCGACGAGCCGACCTCGGCGCTGGATCCGGAGCTGGTCGGCGAGGTGCTGCAGGTGATGCGCGAACTCGCCGAGAGCGGCATGACCATGGTGGTGGTGACGCACGAGATGGGCTTCGCCCGCGAGGTCGCCGACCAGCTGGTGTTCATGGACGGCGGCGTGGTGGTGGAGGCGGGTGCGCCGCGTGAGGTGCTCGGCGACCCGAAACACGAACGGACGAAGGCGTTCCTGTCGCGGTTGCTCTGAGTGTTCCGATCGCGGTCGCGGTGTTCTCGTCGCGGTCGCGCCGAGTGTCCTCGTAGCGGTCGCGCCGGATGGCGACAGTAGTGGGCCGGGCGTCTGAGGGACGTCCGGCCCGCATGTCGTTGTTGTCGGTTACTTCGCTCGGCGACCTATCACGGCCATGGTGAGAAGAAGCCGAGGGTGGCGCCGACCGCTGCGCCGATGACGCATCCGGGGATGGCTCCGACCAGGAAGAACCAGATGCCGATCGCGAAGCCGATCGCGCAGCCGATGGCCGCGCCGACGACGATCGAGAACGGCCCCCATGCCTGCTGCACGCCGGGCAGATCTTGCGAGTTGACCGCCTCGGTCGTCGGCCCGCCGATCGGTGTCAGCGACAGCTGGGTGCCCGCGGCGTTGACCACGGGTGCGACGGCGAACTGCCCGAACGTCGTCGGGATAGCGCCGACTACCGAGCCGTCGTCCGCGAGGACCGTGACCGCGTCGGGCGTGATGGCGAACTTGCCGGAAGTGAGGTTCACCAACGCGCTCGAATGATCGGCCGCGAGTGTCGTCGTGTAGCCGACCGCTCCGTCCGTGCCGCTGAAGCTGACGTCTGCCAGACCGGCCTCCCCGTGTCCGGTAGCGGTGGCTATACCGGTGGCCGCAATGGCCATGAAGGCGGTAGCCACCAATTTCTTGATAAACATTGGACTCCAATCATCCTTGCCTGTTCCTTTGACGTTCCCCCGACGAACGGCACCGGATAAGGAATATGATGCTCCTTTGAATCACTTTGGTCCAGGGGTCTACCAGCGCATTCGACGCGGATTCCGAGTTTGTTTACCGCTGACGGTGAATTCTGGCAATTCGAGATTCAACTTGCCATGACAAGTGCGTTGACCAGTGTCTATGCAAGCGCGGATCGGAGTGAGTTGTGCTGTCGATAGTGCCGGAGGATTGGCGGGCTCGCCACTCACTCGGGTGGCGCGACGGGCCTGGTGAAAATTACTCGTCAGTATTCTTCGGATATTTGTCGTCGGTCGCCGGAACGGTCGCCGAGCGCGATTCGAAGTTGGCCGAGGAGCACTTTGGTGGCGGGCGCCGCTGGATGGTCGGTGCGCCAGACGATGGCGAGTTGCCCGCGCAGTTCCGGCTCGACGATCGGCAGCGTCCGCACCCCGTGCGCGGCGGCCTCCGCCGCGGTGAGCGCGGGCACCACGGCCACCCCGAGCCCGCGCGCGGCCAGCCGCAGCAGCAGGGGCGGCGCGGCCGCCTCGAACGCCACCCGCGGCTCGAATCCGGCCGCGGCGCAGGCGCGTTCGAAGACGCCGCGCAGGCCGGTGCCCGTGGGCAGGCAGATCACCGGCTGGTCGCGCAGCGCGGCGAGCGGGATGCTCGCGCCGTGGTCCCGGTCGTCGGCGGCGACGGCGGCGACCACCGCGGTGTCCAGCACGACCTGCTTGCCGAGCCCGGGATCGAGCTCCGCGCCGCTCAGGCCGACCAGGGCGATGTCGAGTTCGCCGCGGCCGAGCGCGGCGAGCATGCGTTCGGAGGTGTCCTCGGTGAGGCTGATGGCGACCTTCGGGTGGTCGTCGTGGAAATCGGCGAGCACCGCCGCGACGTCGAATTCCTCGGGGGCGGCCCCGGAGATGAGTCCGACGCGGACGTGACCGCGCAACAGGCCGGTGAACTCGTCCACCGTGTCCGCGATGCGCTGCGCCGCGGCCAAAGCTGCTTTGGCGTGCGGCAACACGGCAGCGCCGACTTCGGTGAGCGTCACCGTGCGCCCGCCGCGGTCCAGCAGCGGCTGGCCGAGTTCCCGCTCGAATTGCCGGATCTGGGCGCTCAGGCCGGGCTGGGCCAGGTGCAGGCGCGCGGCGGCGCGGGTGAAGTTGGCTTCCTCCGCCACGGCGACGAAGTAGCGCAGGTGGCGCAGTTCCATAACTGTCGATTCTAGGATCGATAGAAACCATCTGTTGTACTTCTTGCTCGGACCCGAGCATCGTCGAAGGCATGACAGACAACGCGACGCAGACGACCGATTTCCCCGCCTTCACCGGCCAGGTGTTCCGGCCGGGCGAACCCGGCTACGAGGCGGAGATCGCCGGCTTCCAGACCGCCTACACCCACCGGCCCGCGCTCGTGGTGGCCGCGGCGCACGCCGAGGACGTCCGGGCCGCGGTGGAATACGCGGCGCGCCAAGGGCTTCCGGTCGCCGTGCAGGCGACCGGACACGGGCTGTCGGTGGCAGCCGATGGCGGGGTGCTGATCAGCACGGCGCGGATGACCGGTCTTCGCATCGATCCCGAGGCGAAGACCGCGCGGGTCGCCGCGGGCGTGCGGGCCGGCGCGCTGGTCGAGGCGGCGGCGGAGTTCGGGCTCGCCCCGCTGAACGGCTCATCGCCGTCGGTCGGCGTGGTCGGCTACACGCTCGGCGGCGGACTCGGCCTGCTGGCCAGGGAATTCGGCTACGCCGCCGATCACGTGCGGATGATCGAACTGGTCACCGCGGACGGCCGGATGCGCACGCTGCGCCCCGGCGACGAACTGTTCGGCGCGGTGCTCGGCAGCGGCGGCAATTTCGGTGTGGTGACGGCGCTGGAGCTCGACCTGGTTCCGGTGCGGACGGTCTACGGCGGGCAGCTGGTGTTCGACACGCCCCTTGCCGCGGCCGCGCTTGAAGCCTGGCGGCAGTGGACCGCGACGGTGCCCGACGAGTTGACCTCGACCGTCGCCACGCTGACCTACCCCGACATCCCGCAGGTGCCCGAGTCGCTGCGCGGCCGCTACGTCGCCTCGATCCGGATCGCGTTCGACGGACCGGCCGCCGAAGGCGAGCGCCTTGTCGCGCCGCTGCGCGCGGTCGGGGCGCGACTGCGCGACGATCTGCGCGAGCTGCCCTACACCGAATCGCACACCATCCACAGCGATCCGGACCATCCGCACGCCTACGCCGCGACCAATGCCGTGCTCGGCGAGCTCCCCGAGGAAGCGCTTGCCGCGCTCACCGCGGCCACCGGTCCCGGCGGTGCGATTCCGGCCGTGGTCGACATCCGCCACCTCGGTGGCGCGCTCGGCAAGCCGGGCTCCTCGGGTATCGCCGTGGACCGGCGCGAGGCCGCCTACGTCGTCCGGGTGATCACCATGCCATCGCCCGACGCGGGGGCCGCCGTGCCCGACGAGCACGGTGCGATTCGAAAGGTGCTTGCGCCGTGGACGATCGGCCACAGTCTGGCCTTCCTCTACGGCGCGGGCGACGGTGCGGACGACGCGCAGACCCGCGCGGGCTACGCGCCGGAGACCTACGCGCGGCTCGCGGACCTGAAAGCGAAGTACGACCCGCGCAACATGTTCCGCTTCAACCGCAACATCCGGCCCGCGGCCTGAGCGTCGGATGCGCCCGGCGGCGATGGGCCGCCGGGCCGCCGATCGCGGATTGGCCGCTCGGCGGCCGCGTGCTATCTTCGTGATATCACTCTGATACCGGGAGGATGTCATGAAGCTCAGGCCCGCATTCCACGTCAACGGCTTTCTGGTGCTGTTGGCCTGGTTGGTGCTGACCCTCTTCTTCGGCGGCGCGGCCGCCTTGGGGTACGTCGCGGCGGCCAAGGACGGGAACATGCCCGCGCTGATCGCAGCGATCGCGGCCACCGTCGTCGTCGTGGTGCTCGCGCTGCTGGCCACCGGGTTGGTGATCGTCAACCCGAACGAGGCGAAGGTGATTCAGTTCTTCGGCCGCTACATCGGCTCGGTGAGCGAGCCCGGCTTCTTCTCGGTGGTGCCGCTGACCGACCGCAAGAGCATCTCGCTGCGGGTCCGCAACTTCGAGACGCAGAAGCTGAAGGTCAACGACGCCGACGGCAACCCGGTGGAGATCGCCGCGGTGGTCGTCTACCGGGTGGTGGACAGCTTCAAGGCGGCGTTCGCCGTCGACGACTACGAGGAGTACGTGGAGACCCAGTCCGAGGCCGCCGTCCGGCATCTGGCCACCACGCATCCGTACGACGCGCACGACGCCGGACGCACCAGCCTGCGCGACGGCGCCGAGGTGGCCGAGGAACTGACCGTCGAACTGCGCGACCGCACCGAGATGGCTGGCATCGAGGTGCTGGAGGCCAGGATCACCCACCTCGCCTACGCGCCGGAGATCGCCCAGGCCATGCTGGTTCGCCAGCAGGCCGCGCAGGTGGTCGCCGCGCGCACGCACATCGTGGAGGGCGCGGTCGGCATGGTGAGCCTGGCGCTCGACCGCCTGACCGAGCAGGGCGTCGTCGAGCTCGACGAGGAACGCCGGGCCGCGATGGTGTCCAACCTGCTGGTGGTGCTGTGCGGCGATCGCGCGACCCAGCCCGTGGTCAACGCCGGATCGCTCTACAGCTGAGCCGGGCCCATGGTCGAACGCAAGAAACTGTTGCTGCGCCTCGACCCGGCCGTCCACGAAGCCCTGGCCAAGTGGGCGGCCGACGACCTGCGCAGCATCAACGCACAGATCGAATACGCCCTGCGCCTTGCGCTCGAACAGGCGGGCCGCAAACCGAAGTCCAAGGGAAACTCCACGGACGACTAGTTGGACGCCGAAAACCGAACGGACGCAGCGCCTTCCCCGTCGGGAGGCGCTGCTTCGGTGTTTCGCGGGACGATCAGCGAGCGAGCTCCGCGATCAGGGCCACGCTGTCGTCGTAGAGCGCCCGCTGCGCCTCGCGATCGTAGGAGGCCGCGGAGGACGGGCGGTCGGCGCGCCCGACGAAATGGCGGCCGGTGGTGGCGGCCAAGGTCGGATCGGTGATCAACCAGGCGAGATCGGCTCCGGAGCGGGCGGGTGTGTTGACGCCGGGCAACAGTACGAGGGCCTTGGCCGCCGTGTCCCACAGTGTTCGCGCGAACCGGCTTGCGTCCCTGGCCAATCCGGTGCCCGGCATCAGACCGGGGTCGAAGGCGTTCACCGTGATGCCCTGATCGCCGAGCCTGCGCGCCAGCTCGTAGGCGGTCTGCAAGTTGGCCAGCTTCGAGGTGCTGTAGCGGCGGCGGCCGTCGCTGTGCGCGGCCTCCGTCGCGGCGGGTGGGTGGGCGAGTTCCCGCGCCGTTGCGGTCAGCGGATGCGGCATACCGGTGACGCGGCGCGGATCGTGCGTGCCCGAGGTGACGAAGACGATCCGCGCGGGTGCGACCAGGTCGTCGCGCAGCGCGTTCACCAGCGCGAGGTGGCCGAGATGGTTGACGCCGAAAGTGGCCTCGACACCGTCGGCGGTGTAGGCGCGGCGGGTGAATTGCAGTCCGGCGTTGCAGACCAAGCCGCGCAGCGGCGGCAGCCCGGCCTCGCGCAGTTCGGTCGCGAAATCGCGCACCGACGCCAGTGATCCCAGATCCAGGGCCATGCCGTAGGCGCCGAGCTCGGCCGCTTCCCGTGCGGCGCGCGCCGCGTCCCGGCCCGTCACGACGACGGTCCAGTGCGGATCGGCGGCCAGCACCCTGGCGCATTCGCGGCCGAGTCCGCTTGTGCCGCCGGTGATAACCACGGTCCTGTCACTTGTTGTCATATGGCACAGTGTGCCACTTTAGGCCATGCGTGACAATGCTTCCATGTCGTTGCGTGATCGGAAGAAGGAACGCACCCGGCGCGCGATCGCCGACGCGGCGCTGCGGTTGTTCGCCGAGCGCGGGTTCGACGCGGTGACCATCGCCGACATCGCCGCCGCGGCCGAGGTGGGCACCCGGACCCTGCACCGGTACTACAGCGGCAAGGACGAGCTGCTCTTCGCCGAGGACGACGAGCACCGCGCCGAACTCGCCCGGCTGCTCGCCGAGCGCCCCGCGGGCGAGGATCCGGAGACGACGCTGGCCGCCGTCATCGGACCGATGGTGGCGCACTTCGCCGACCGGCTCGACGAGTTGCGCACCCGCGACTCGCTGATCGCCGCCAACCCCGCGCTGCAAGCCCGCGACCTCGCCAAGCGCGGCGCCATCGAAGCCATCCTCACCACCCACCTCGCCCACCAGATGGGCGTCGACCCCGCCACCGACGTCCGCCCGCTGCTCTGGGCCAAGGTAGGCATGTCCTGCTTCTTCGCCGGCTTCGAGATCTGGTTGCGCAGCGGCGGGAATCTGGCCGACCACGTCGCCGCAGCACGCACCGCATTGGTCGCCGAACTCGGCGCCACCAGCTGACGGCTCAGGTGATGCCGAGCGCTCGCGACAGCAGTCCCTGCCGGGTGTGCACGCCGCACTTGGCCAGAATCGCCTTCACGTGATCGTTCATCGCCTGCTCGCGCAGTCCCGAATCGCTTGCCGGGCGGCGGGATTCGCGGCCGGTGGCGAGCAGGGTGAGCACCTTGTTCTCGCGCGGGGTGAGCGCGTGTGCCCGCCCGAACAGATCCAGGCGCTCTGCGGTGGTGCTCGGCGCCATCGAGACCGCGATGTCCTGATCCCCGAGCCGGTCCGCGCGCACCGTCAGCCAGCGGGCGCCGCCCAGATGGACGCGCGACATCGGCGGACCGACGGGTGTTCCGTGCTCGGCGGCCAGCAGCGCGGCGCCCACGTTGTAGACCGAGTTCGGGATCGGCGGCATGGCCTCCTGCGGTGGATTCAGCCGGAGCAGCCCCGCGGCGGCGGCCGGGGTCTGGCCACGCATCCGCAGGTCGGGCCCGAGCGTGACGACCGCGGGTTCGGCGGGGACGGGTCCGCCCGCCTCCGCGACGAAGGTGCGGCCGAGCGCGGCGCGCAGCCCGCGCGTGATCGGCGCCGCCAGCGCGGCCAGGGTGGTGAGCTGGGTCGGGTCGAACGCACGCGGGGTCTTGCGCAGCAGCTCGAGGAATCCCCAGCATCCGTAGCGGTCGCCGAACACCACCGTCGCGGTGTCGAAGACGCCGAGATCGCGCAGCACCTCGCGCCACACCCGCGAGCGCGCGGGATCGCCGCCGGTGGCGGTGCGCAAGGACGTCGCCGCGGTACTCCTGTCGAGCAGATCGCTCCAGCGGGTGAACTCGGTCAGGTACCGCAGCCGGATCAGCTCCGGCAGACGTGACCAGGGCAAGCCGAGCAGGTCGGCCAGCGGCGACGTCCCGACCCTGGTGGCTGGATCGGTGAGCATGAAGACGTACCCGTCGAAGGAGACGGCCGCGCGGAGATCGGCGAGCACCACTTCGCGCAGCCGCTTCGCCGTCTGGTCGGCTCGGCAGTGGCGCTCGACGCGATCGAGAAGATCTCGCGCACTGGGCACCGGCCAAGTCTAGGTCGAGATCCCCTGGCTCCGTGTCAGGGTCCGGGCTTCTCCGTGACGAAGATGGCCGTTCCGGGGAAGAGTTCGCCGCGCAACGGGCTCCACTGGCCCCACTCCCGGTCCAGCCATTCCGGCCAGTCCGGTTCGACGATGTCGAGCAGCGTCAATCCCGCGGCGACGATCTCGCGGACCCGATCACCGATGGTGCGGTGGTGCTCGACGTAGGTCGCCGCGCCGTCGGCGTCGACCTCTACATAAGGGGTGCGATCGAAATAGGGAATGGACGCGGTGAGACCGGCCGGGCCTGGATCGTCGGGGAAGATCCACCGCATCGGGTGGTTCACCGAGAACACCCAGCGCCCGCCTGGCCGCAGCACCCTGGCCACCTCACGCATCAGCAGCGCGGAATCGGCGACGAACGGCACCGCGCCGAACGCCGAACAGGCCAGATCGAAGGATTCGTCCGCGAACGGCAGCGCCTCGGCTCCCGCCTGCACCAGCGGAACCCGGGGACCGCCGCGCGCCATCGCGGCAAGCCCGCGCTCCAGCATGCCCATCGACAGATCGAGACCGACCGGCAGCGCGCCCTGCCCGGCCAGCCAGCGCGCGCACGGCGCCGAGCCACAGCCGATCTCGAGGACGCGCTTGCCTGCCAGGTCCTCGCCGAGGAAGTGCATATCGCCCTCGTGCAGCCCCTCGGGGCACCACACGAACTCGCCGCCGGGGGAGTCCACGCCGAGGAAATCGGCGTGCGTCTGGTGATACTGGTCGGCGTCGGCGTCCCACCAGCGCCTGCTCGCGCGTTGACTGTCGGCCGAACTCAGCCGGGTCCGTGCGGTTCCGGTGGTTCCGAGCAGCGCGTTCGCTTGGGCATGGCGATCTTCCGACACGCGCGTGAGCTTAACGATCGCGGCGCGCCGGAACCGCTCCGGCGTGGCGTGCAGACCGGTTTGCCCGTGCGGACCAAGGTCGCGTACGCTGAACGCGCGAGTGTCTGCTGTACCGACGTACCGGTGTACCGAAGTAACGATCTACCGACGTATCAGCGTACTGAAATAACAGAGCGCCCGTGCTGAGTTTCACAAGTGGATGAGTGCGGTACGTTCCTCTGTGTCCGTCGTCGCATCGTCGCGGTGATTTCGCAGCGTACCGAAAGTTCCAATGTCCGCAACCGACCACAATCCGTCCGGAGCAAACCGACACATGCCCACCACCGTCACCTCGCCGCAGGTAGCCGTCAACGACATCGGCTCCGCCGAGGACTTCCTCGCCGCCATCGACGCCACGATCAAGTACTTCAACGACGGCGACATCGTCGAAGGAACCATCGTCAAGGTCGATCGCGACGAGGTTCTGCTCGACATCGGTTACAAGACCGAAGGCGTCATCCCCTCCCGTGAACTCTCCATCAAGCACGATGTCGACCCGAACGAGGTCGTTTCCGTGGGCGATGAGGTCGAGGCCCTCGTTCTCACCAAGGAGGACAAGGAAGGCCGCCTGATCCTGTCGAAGAAGCGGGCGCAGTACGAGCGTGCGTGGGGCACCATCGAGGAGCTCAAGGAGAAGGACGAGGCCGTCAAGGGCACCGTCATCGAGGTCGTCAAGGGCGGCCTGATCCTCGACATCGGCCTGCGCGGCTTCCTGCCCGCCTCGCTCGTCGAGATGCGTCGCGTCCGCGACCTCCAGCCGTACGTCGGCAAGGAGATCGAGGCCAAGATCATCGAGCTGGACAAGAACCGCAACAACGTGGTCCTTTCCCGCCGCGCGTGGCTGGAGCAGACCCAGTCCGAGGTGCGCTCCGAGTTCCTGCACCAGCTGCAGAAGGGCCAGGTCCGCAAGGGTGTGGTCTCCTCGATCGTCAACTTCGGCGCCTTCGTCGATCTGGGCGGTGTGGACGGTCTGGTGCACGTCTCCGAGCTGTCCTGGAAGCACATCGACCACCCGTCCGAGGTCGTCGAGGTCGGCAACGAGGTCACCGTCGAGGTTCTCGACGTCGACCTGGACCGCGAGCGTGTCTCGCTGTCGCTCAAGGCGACCCAGGAAGACCCGTGGCGTCAGTTCGCCCGCACCCACGCGATCGGCCAGATCGTGCCGGGCAAGGTCACCAAGCTGGTTCCGTTCGGTGCGTTCGTGCGCGTCGAAGAGGGCATCGAGGGCCTGGTGCACATCTCCGAGCTGGCCGAGCGCCACGTCGAGGTGCCGGACCAGGTCGTCGCGGTCGGCGACGACGCGATGGTCAAGGTCATCGACATCGACCTGGAGCGTCGCCGGATCTCGCTGTCGCTGAAGCAGGCGAACGAGGACTACCACGCCGAGTTCGACCCGTCGAAGTACGGCATGGCCGACAGCTACGACGAGCAGGGCAACTACATCTTCCCCGAGGGCTTCGACCCCGAGACCAACGAATGGCTCGAGGGCTTCGACAAGCAGCGCGAGGAGTGGGAAGGCCGCTACGCCGAGGCGGAGCGTCGCCACAAGATGCACACCGCGCAGATGGAGAAGATGGCGGCCGACGCCGCGGCCGAGGCCGCGAACGGTGGCGGCGCGTCGAACTACTCCTCCGAGAGCGGTGCGCAGTCCTCCTCCAGCCAGGCCGAGCCCGCCGGCGGGTCGCTGGCCAGCGACGCCCAGCTGGCGGCACTGCGGGAGAAGCTCTCCGGCAACGCCTGATTCGGGTAGAGCACACGCGAAGGCCCCGGTCCACACGGACCGGGGCCTTCGCCCTGTTCGGGGTGGCCCGCGGTCAGGCGGCGGCGACGGTGAACCGGCGCTGCGGGAAGCGGGGGTTCTCGGCTTCGTCGAGAAGGGCGACGGCCAAGTCCTCGGCGGAGATGTCGGCGTCGGCGATCAGAAGTTGATCGCCGCCGACGCGGTAGCGGCCGGTGCGGGCACCGGGCTGGACCAAACCCGACGACGGGCTCAGGTAGGTCCAGTTGCGGTTGGAGACGCGGTAGACGTTGAGCGCGTCCCGCAGCGCCAGCACCACGTCGCGGTATTCGGCGGGTACGCCGAGGTCCTCGGTGAGAATGCGCGTGAATTCGGTTCCGGTGTCGACGAGTTGGCGTCCCGGCGCGACCTCCAGGCTGCCCCCGCCGCCGACGGCGATGAGCCGGATGTCCGGGTGCCGCTCCAGCGCGCCGACCATCGCGTGCGCGCCGGTGACGAAGGCGCTCGCGTTGGCGATGGTGTCGGCGATGCCGTGCCCGGCGTTCACCGCACTGATCACCACGTCCAAGCCCGCGATGGCCGCGGCGATGCTGTCGGTGTCCAGCCAGTCCGCCACCCGCCAGCGCACCTCGCCCTGGTCGGCGGGGAAGCGCGCGGAGTCGCGCGCGAAAGCGGTCACCTCGTGTCCGCGTCGGCGCGCCTCCTCGACCACGCGGGCACCGATCACGCCGCTCGCGCCGAAAATTCCGATCTTCACGATAGCCATCCTCTAAACACTGTTCGTTTACTACACGCCGTTCAGTAACGACACGGGTGATAGTAGTCGCACGCTGTAGAGTGTCAACCGTGGTCGAGGTGCAGAGTCGCAGGGAACGTTTGCGTGCGGAGGCGACGGAGGAGATCAAGGCCATCGCGCGGCGACTGCTCGCCGAGGGCGGTCCGGACGCGATCTCGCTCCGCGCCATCGCGCGCGAGATGGGCATGACCGCGGGCGCGCTGTACGGCTACTTCGCCACCCGCGACGAGCTGATCACCACCCTCATCTCCGACGTCTACACCGGACTGATCGACCGGCTGGAGGCCGCGCGGGACGCCGTCCCCGAGGACGACCCCGGCGGGCGAATCATCGCCTGGGGCGAGGCCGTCCGGGAATGGGCCGTCGCGAATCCCGAAGGGTTCCGGTTGATCTACGGCGATCCCGTGCGCGGTTACCAGCCGCCGCCGGAGGGCCCGGCGCGCACGGCGGAGCTGCGTGCCTGCGACGGACTCGTCGGCCTGGCCGCCGCCGCTTGGCCGCACGCCGCCGCGACGCAATCCCTCGGCGATTCGACGTGGTCGGACTTCGACCCGGACTTGGTCGAGCACGTGCGCGCCGACTTTCCCGACCTACCCCCGGCCGCGCTGGCGCTGGCGCTGCGGATGTGGGGCCGCATGCACGGCCCGATCGCGCTCGAGGTGTACGGCCACCTGCGGCCCCAATCGCAGGATCCGGCAAAGCTTTTCCACATCGAGATGCTCGATCTGGTGCGGGCGGTGGGCCTGTGACGGCGACACACCGGAGGTTCCCAGCCACCCTCTGGGAACGCAGGAAGGTCGAGGCGATGAGCCGGATTCAGCGGGTCGCGCTGGATCTGTTCGACGAGTACGGATATCGCGAGGTGACCGTCGAGCGGGTGGCGGCCGAAGCGGGCGTTTCGCCAAGCTCCATCTACCGCTACTTCGGCACCAAGGAGATGCTTGTCCTCTACGACGAGGCGGATCCGCACCTGCTCGAGGTGCTGCGCACCGCGGGCGACGGCGAAACCCTCGATCCCGCAGCGCTTCTCGCGGTGGCGCGGCCGCTGGTGCCGGTGATGATCGCGGCACTGATCACCCCGGACTCCGAACACCGCATCGCGCGCAGGCTGCGCTACGTGCGCGCCTTTCCCGAGGTGCGGGACGGCCAGACCAGGCAGATGCGCGAACTGGAGAAACAGTTCGGTCAGCTGTTCGCCGAACGCTGCGGGCGCGACCCCAACGACCTGAAGGTCCGGATGGCCGCCTCCACCGCCATCTGGGGCGGTGTCGCGGCGCTGGACCATTGGGCAGGAAGGGATTTCGCCGAGCCGCTGAGCGAGGTCTACACCGAGGCGGTGGGATCCATCATCGACGCGCTGGAGCTGATCGTCCGCTGACGGTAGCGTTGTCGGCCTTGGCGGGCCACCTCGGCAGCCACCAGTTCCACCGGCCGAACAGCCGCATGAACGCGGGCACCAGGATCAGTCGCACGACGAGCGCGTCGATGGTGATGGCGACCGCCAGCGCGAGCCCGATCTGCTTGAGCTCCAATACTTCCGCGGTCACGAAGCTGGCGAACACGGCGACCATGATGGCCGCGGCGGCGGTGATCGGGCGTGCCGTGCGCTGCAATCCCTCGGCGACCGCGGCGGCGTTGTCGTTACCGCGGTCCCACGCCTCCTTCATGCGCCGGATCAGGAAGACCTCGTAGTCCATCGAGAGACCGAAGAGCACCGCGAACACCAGCATCGGCAGATACACCTGGAGGAAGCCGGTGCTCTGGAAGCCGAGCACGGATTCGCCGACGCCGTACTGGAACACACCCACGGTGATCCCCAGCGCCGCGCCGGTGGCCAGCAGATTCAGCAGAATGGCCTTGACCGCGAGCACGATACTGCGGAACGCCAGGATCAGGAAAGCCAGCGAGACCGACAGCACCAGGGCGATCACCCACGGGAAGCGGGCGGTGATCCGTTCGGACACTTCGGCGAAGGTCGCGGGCGTGCCGCCGACGCGCAACTGCGCGCCCTCGAATTCGCCGGCGCGGGAACGGATGTCGTCGGTGAGTTCGGCGACACTGGTGGAGTCGAAGGACTCCCGCGGCACCACCGTGATCATGATCCGTCCCGCCGACTGCTGGGGAAACACCGTGGCCACGCGCGGATCGTTGGACAGCTCGTCGGCGAACTCGTGCACCCGCGATTGCGCCGCGCTCAGCAGCGGCCCGTCGTCGGGTCCGGTCGCGAGTACCGCGAGCGGGGCGAGCAGGCCGGGGCCGAAGTTGTCCCGCACCAGTTGGGTCGCCTGGCCGCTCGGCCGGTCGCCGAGCGAATCGAGACCCATGTCGATGCCGTACCGGATGCCGGTGATCGGCGCGGCGGCCACGGCCAGCACGGCGACGCCGAGCAGGCCGAACATTACCGGTCTGCGCATGACGGTGTGCGCCCAGCGCGCCCAGGCGCTCGACGCCGCCGTCGAGCGGGTCTCCGCGGGGCGCAATCGCGCGGGCAACGCGCCCCGGTTCACGGCCGGTCCGAGCGTCGCAAGCAGCGCGGGCAGCAGCGTGACGGCCGCGGACAACGTAGCAAGCACGGCGGTCACCACGCCGATCGCGACCCCGTCGAGCATCGGCAGGCCGACCACGGCAAGCGAGCACAGCGAGATCAGCACGATGAGACCGGAGGCGAGCACCGTCCGGCCGGTGGTGTCCAGCGCGACGGCGACCGCGCGGTCGATCTCCGCGCGCGCCGAGCGGTCGCGCACCCCGCGTCTAGTCAGTTCCTCGTTGAACCGGCTGACGATGAACATGGCGTAGTCGATCGCGGTGCCGGTGGCGATCATGGTCGCGACGGAGAGCACCAGCGAGTCGAAGGTCAGGAAGGTGGTCAGGCCGAACAGCGCGCCCACGGCCGCCGCGATGCCCGCTGCGGTCACCGTGATCGGCAGCGTCGCGGCCGCCAGCGCGCCGAGCGCGAGGACGAGCACCGCGGCCGCCACGGGCAGACCGATGGTCTCGGCGCGCTGCATGTCGGCGGTCTCGATGTCCATCAGATCGGCTTGGGCCGGGCCGTAACCGGTGACCGCGACGCGGACGTCGGCGTCGGAGATCGCGGTGACGGCCGCCTGCAACCGGGTGGCGACCGCGACCCGCTCGGACATGTCGCCCGCCAAGCCGACAATGCCGAACGCGGTGTGCCGGTCGGGGGAGATCTGCGCGGCGGCGTTGCCTTGGAACGGTCCGAGCGCACCGGTGACGCCCGCGGTCTCGCGCGCGGCGACGAGCGCGCGGTCGATCGCGGCGCGGAACTCGGGGGCGTCGGCGGTGAACCGCGCCGAGTGGAAGACGAGCAGGTCCTGTTCCGCGCCGAACTGCGGGAAGTGTTGCGCCGCAAGGCTGTCCACCTCGCTGGAGGCCGAACCCGGCACGGTGTAGTCGGGCGCGCCGAGCCGATCGTGCAGCAGCGGATAGGCGGCGCCGCCGAGCACCGCGAGCAGCAGCCAGACGCCGAGGACGATCCGGCGGTACCGGGCCATGGCCGCGCCCCAGCGTCCGAGCGCGCGCAGCCGCGGCGGCGGGACGGGTCGTTGGCCGGGCTCCTTGGTCAGGGTCGGTAGCGACATGGCCCCTCCTGTCAGTACCTGATAGTCACTATCAGGTTTCTCGGTCAGCCTAGGGCGGGTTTCCCATTTTCTGCAAGTGACTACCAGGTGTGGCGGACGTCACGTCTCACCCCCGCCGAGGTCATCGAACTGGTGACCGACGGCTACCGCGCCTACGCCCGCGGCGAATCCAGCTGCCCGGTGAAGCTGATCACTCTCTACGACGACACGACCGGCCTTCCCTTCGCGTTGATGGACTGTCAGCGGATCGGCGCGGCGCGCACATGCGCGACCACCGCGATCATCGCCGCGCACTGCGCCAAGCCGGACGCCGCGAGCGTCCTGATGATCGGCACCGGTGTCCAGGGCCGGAATACCTTGCCCTACTTGCTTTCCGCGCTGCCCCAGCTGGAGCGGCTGCGGTTGTTCGGCACGCATCCCGACGGCATCGCCGAGAGCATCGCCACGCTGCGACGCTGGTTTCCGGACCGCGAGGTCGAACTCGTCGAGGACGTACCCGCCGCGGTCGCCGAGTCCGACATCGTGGTCGCCGCCTCGGGACGCGCCGCGCACCCGCAGGTCCGCACCGAATGGCTGAAGCCCGGCGGACTACTCGTTTCGGTGGCCAGCAAGGGCGTGGCCGGCGGCCCGCTGCGGGAGGCCGACTACGCCATCGCCACCAGTGCGGGCCAATTGGGTGTCACGGGAACGCGTTTGGCGGGTCCCGACGGAGTAGTGACCATCGACGCGGAACTGCCGGAGATCGTGGCGGGCCGCGCTCCCGGCCGCCGCTCGGACGACGACCGCGTCTTCGCGTTCTCCAGCGGCATGATCATCACCGACATCCCGGTGGCGCACGCGCTGGCCACCCGAGCGGTGGCGGCCGGTCGCGGACAGCGGGTGCGGCTGTGGTCGTGAACACCGCGCTGCCCGACGTCCCGTCGCTGCCCGCGCTGGAGCCGGACTGGCTGCGCCGCGTCCGTGCGGAGCCGGAGTTTCTGTTCGACATCCAGCACGCTGTCGGCGGTCCGTTCCACCTCGTGTATCCGGATCGATTCGCGGCCAACCTGAACGCGTTCCGCGACGTCCTGGCCGCGCGCGGCGTGGCGGGGCGGGTCTACTACGGCAAGAAGGCCAACAAGGCGGGGTGCTGGCTGGACACGGTGGCCGAGCTCGACGGGGCGGTCGACGTGGCCAGCGAACCCGAACTCGTGCACGCGCTCGCGCACGGGATACGCGGCCGCGACATCGGCGTCACCGGAGCCGCGAAAAGCACCGGGTTGCTGCGCCTCGCGGCCAGGCACGACTGCGTGGTGGCGATCGACGCGCTCGACGAGCTCGAGCGGCTCGCGGCGATCGCCGCCTCCGCAGGGCGGGTGCGGGTACTGCTGCGGCGGCTGCCGCCGAACACGCAGGACAGTCGTTTCGGGTTGTCCGAGGCCGACCTCGAGCACGCGATCGAGCGGTGCGCGCGACTGGCCTCGGTCGTCGAACTGATCGGATTCTCCTTCCACCTGGACGGATACGCCGTCGCACCGCGCGCCGAACTCGCCAACGCGCTGATCGGATCGTGCGCCACGGCCAAGGCGCGGGGGCTGCCGATCTCGGCGATCTCGATCGGCGGCGGTTTCGCGTGCAGCTATCTCGCCGAAGCGGACTGGGCGCGCTTCCTGGCCGAGCGGAACCCCGGCTGGTTCCACGCGGGCAAGACCTTCGACAAGTTCTATCCCTACCACCAAGGCCCGACCGGACCGGCCATGCTCGACGCCATCCTGGCCACCGAGTTCGACGGACGGACACTGGCGGAACGACTGCGGGACAACGAAATCGAGCTGCTTCTCGAACCGGGCCGTGCGCTGCTCATCGACGCAGGGTGCACCGTCTTCCCCGTGCTCGGCTACAAGCAGAACGCGGACTACGGGATCACCACGGTCCAGGGGCTGAGCATGAGCGTCTCCGAACAATGGAAGGGCAGCGAGTTCCTGCCCGACCCGATCTTGGTGCCGCGCAGCGCCGACCCGGCCGCGCGACCGGTCGCCTCCTGCGTCGGCGGCGCGAGCTGCATGGAGTACGACGTGCTCACCTGGCGGAAAGTGCCGATGGCGCAGCGACCGGAACACGGTGACCTGCTGCTGTATCCGAACACCGCCGGGTATCAGATGGACAAGAACGAGAGCGAGTTCCATCAGCTGCCACTGCCGCCGAAGGTCGTGGTGACCGAGGCGGCGGGCCGACTGCGCTGGCGGCTGGACCGATGACGACGCGACTGCCGCGACCACGGGAGAACGTGGTGCGCAACGCTTCCGAGCTGATCGGCGCGACACCGCTGCTCGAACTGGTCCGCACCGGCTCCGGGACGCGTCTGCTGCTCAAGCTCGAGGGGTTCAACCCGACCGGCTCGGCCAAGGTGCGCATGGCGCGGGAGATGGTGCTGCAAGCCGAACGGGAAGGACACCTGCGACCTGGCGGCCACATCGTCGAACCGACCTCGGGCAACACCGGAACGGGTCTGGCGCTGTTGGCGCTGGAACGCGGTTACACCTTCACCGCGGTCGTCGACGATCATGCCGCCGAGGACAAACTGCGCGCCATGAAAGCGATGGGAGCGCGGCTGGTCCGCGTGGCGGGCGACGATACCGGCGGCCCGAGCACGGTGGAACGCCGCCGGGTCGCGGCCGAGATCGCCGAGCGCGCAGGTGCTTTCCGTCCCGATCAACACAACAACCCGCACAACAACGCGGGCTACCGCGAACTGGCCTGCGAGTTGCTGTCCGATCTGCACACCGACGTGGACTACCTGGTCGGCGCGGTGGGCACGGGCGGATCGCTGTGCGGCACCGTCGACGAGCTGCGTAGGTTGGGGTCGGGGGTGGCCGCGATCGGGGTCGAGCCGGTCGGTTCGATCATCTTCGGCGGTGCGGGCGGGCCGTATTGGCAGACCGGCGCGGGTAGTCCGGCCGGGTTCCCGGTGGGCGGCAACGTGAAGTACGACGCCATCGACGAGAGTTGCCGGGTCGGCGACCGCGAGGCGTTCGCGACCGCGCGAGTCGTGGCGCGACGCACGGGAATTCTGGTCGGCGGCACCGCGGGCGCGGCGGTGTTCGCCGCGCTGGGCCGCCTCGTGCACCTGCCCGCGGGCGCCACCGTGGTGGTATTGGTGTGCGACGCGGGGGAGAAGTACCTGGACACCGTGTACGACGAGGAGTGGTTGGTGGCGCGCGGGCTCTACGACGAGGCAGCCCAGCGGCGCATCGGCCGACTCTTCGCGGCCTACGACGAATCGCTGCGGCTGGCGGAATTCGACAGCGCGCGCACGGGAAGCTGAGGCGACCATGTCCTTTCGTTTCGTGTCGCGCTTGGCGGACTACCGGGCGATCGTGGCGCTGGCCGCGCCGATCGCGGGCATCCAGCTGGCACAGGTCGCGCTGACCACCGTCGACCTGGCGATGATGGGGCTGCTCGGCGTCGCCGCGGTGGCGGCGGGTGGACTCGCGCTGCTGCTCTACAACCAGTGGCGCACCATGTGCGTCGGGATGGTCACCGGGGTGGGCAACATGATCGCCGCGGCCGTTGGTCGTGGTGAGAAGCGAACGGGCACGGCGGATCTCGACGAGACGGCGCGCGCCGAAATCCGCGGGTACGTGCGCGCCGCGCTGGCGGTCGCCACCGGCACGGCCGCGGCGGGCGCGGTGTCGCTGGTCGGCTTGGGTTACGCGCTGGCCTGGCTTGGCCAGGATCCCGTCGTGCTTGACCTGGCCAGGCCCATCATCTGGACGCTGGCTCCCGGTCTGATCCCGATGCTGTGGCTGAACGTGCTGCGGCAGTTCGCCGTCGGCATGCGGCGCGCCGGGTCGCTGCTGCGGGTCACGCTGGTCTCCATCGCGGTCAACGCGTTGCTGAACGCGCTGTTCCTGTTCGGCTGGTCCGGCCTGCCGAAGCTGGGACTTGCGGGCATCGGGCTGGCCACCACGCTGGTCCAGATATGGACCTGCGGCACGTATTTCGCGACCGTGCGGCGCGACCCCGCACTCGGGCAGCTGCTTTCGCTGCGCGCCTGGCGAGCCGACCGCGAGACGATGCGGCGGATCGTGCGGATGGGCACGCCCATCGCCCTGACCTACGGCGCGGAAGCCGCCGTCACCTCGATCGCCACGCTGCTCATGGGCGTCTTCGGGCCGGTGGCGCTCGCGGCGAACAATATCGTCAACCAGCTGGCCTACATCGTGTACCAGGTGAACATCGGTCTGTCCCAAGGATCTTCGATTCTGATCAGCCGTACCGTCGGCCGGGGCGAATGGGCACTGGTCGCCGGCATCGCGCGGCGCACGTTCGCGCTCGGCTTCGGATTCATGACCGTCGTCGGCCTCGGCTACGTGCTCTTCCCCGGCGCCGTGCTCGCGCCGTTCCTCGGCGGTGATCGCGACGACGCGGCGGTGGTCGCGGCGGCCTCGACACTGCTTTGGTTCGCCATCGTCCAGCAGTACTGCAAGGGTTCGCAGAACGTGTGCATCGGGCTGTTGCGCGGCATCGGCGAGACCAAGGCGGGGCTGCGCGACACCCTGGTCGGCTACTTCGCGCTCGGTGTGCCCGCGATGGCGGTGTGCGGGTTCGCGGTGGCCTGGCGCGGGCCCGGCGTCTGGCTCGGGCTGTGCGTCGGCTTCGGCGCCACCGCGGCGCTGGTCTGGCGCAGTTTTCTGCGGCGGGTCGGCGGGCTCGGCGAGCGAGCGCCGGAGGCGCTGTCCTCGGCGAGTTGAGCCCCACTCCGTGCGTCGAACGAAAAGTGTTGGGGGCGGGGGGATTCGCCGGTAGTGTGCGCGGCCATGGGGAGTAATCCGGGTAAGAACACCTATCTCGATCAGGTCGTCGCGCAGCAGGCGGCGCTGGAGGACGATCTGCGCACGCGCAAGCCCGCGGCCGTGGGGGCGCCCGCGCCGCAGGCGCCCGGCGCTCCGCTACAGCCGCGCAGCGCGCTGGCGAAGCGGGCCGACCGGGTCGGCCAGAGCGTTCAGGGGCAGGGCGCGGGACCGGTCGAGGTGCGGGTCACCGGCTTCTGGCGGTGGCGCACGGTGCTGGTGCCGCCCAACGCCTTCGTGGTGCACACCAGGCGCGGGCGCGCGGAACCGCTGCACATCGGGCTCGGTGTGTCGTTCCGATACAACCCGGCCACCGACTCCTATCTCGTGGTGCCGGGCGCGATGCAGACCATCCTGATCAACGCCTACTGCATCTGCCGGGAGCTGCAGGGCGTGCTGGTGCAGGGCTACGTGCAATGGATCATCGAGGATTTCGGCACCGCGTACCGCAAGCTCGACTTCTCCGACGCCGAAGATCCCATGCGGCTGGTCAACATCCAGCTGCGGGAGCAGGCCGAGGCCGCCATCAAGGACAAGGTGTCCACGATGGGCGTGCGCGACGTGCTCAGCGACAAGCAGCCCATCATCGAGGAGCTCACCGCCCGGTTGCGCGCGGTCGCCGAAGGTAGCGGCGAGGCGCAGACCGGCGGCGGTGATCGCGGCCTCGGACTGCGGATCGTCACCGTGCAGATCAAGGAGGCGGTGGTCAGTTCCTCGACGCTGTGGGAGAACCTGCAGAAGCCCTACCGCACCGAACAGAATCAGGTCGCGCGGCTGGCGGAACTCACCGCGCAGGAAGCGATCTCGGCCAGGGAGGCGGCCGCGCAGCGGTCGAGCGAGGAACGGCGCATCGAGAACGAGCGCGAACTCGCGCAGCTGCGCGACCGCAACGAGGCGGCGCGCTTCGACCGCGAGACCGCGGAGCGGATGCGGCGCACCACCCGCGAACACGACGACAAGCGCGCGGTCGCCGAACTCGCGCAGCAGACCGCGCTGCACGCCGTGCGGCTGGAACGCGAACAGCACGCCGAGCTGCTCGAGAACCTGCGCCTGCGCCAAGAGCTGCGCCGCGTGGAAGTGGACGGCGAGCTGGCGCTGACGACGGCGCGGCAGCGCGCCGAACACGAGGGCGAGCTGCTCGTGGTGCAGCGCGAGCGGGAACGCGTCACCACCGCCAACGCACAGAACGACGCCAACATCCAGGCCACCCTGGTCGCCAACCTGCCCGAGATCGTCGCCAAACTGCCCGCGCCCGCCGAACTGCGCTCGTACCAGATCGGCGGTGATCTGTCGGGGCTCGCGACGGTGGTCGCCCAGCTGAACGGCGTGATCGACGCGTGGTCGGCGCGCCGGGCGTCGGGCGATTCGCCAGGGGACTGACCTCCGTAGCCGCCGTGCCACCCGGTCCCGGGGTGACGCGACACACTGCCCATTTGATTGGGCACAATTGAATTGCGAGCTACTCTGGTCCGGTATCGCGAAACCACGAGCGAAGGAGGCGGACGTGCGAGCCGTTGTCATCGAAGAATTCGGGGAGCCGAAGGATGTGCTGGCCACGGCGGACCGGCCGCTGCCCGAGCCCGGTCCCGGCGAGGTGCGGATCGCGCTCGATCTCGCGCCGATCCACAATCACGACCTCGCGATCATCCGCGGCGTCTACGGGTACCGGCCGCCGCTGCCCGCGATCCCCGGCACCGAAGGCGTCGGACGGATCGACGCGGTCGGCGAGGGCGTGACCGACCGGTCTGTGGGTCAGCGGGTGGCGGTCTCCGGCGCGACCGAGGTGTGGGCCGAGTACTTCGTCGCCAAGGCGGCGCAGGCGCTGCCGGTGCCCGACTCGATCGACGACGAGACGGCCGCCCAGTTGCTCGCGATGCCGTTCAGCGCCGCGGTGCTGCTGGACGATCTGCGCGTGCGGCAGGGCGACTGGGTGGTGGTCAACGCCGCGAACGGCGCGGTGGGGCGGCTGCTGAACCTGCTGGCGCGACGCCGCGGCGTGCGCGTGCTGAATCTGGTGCGCGGCGAGGCGTCGGTGCGCGCTCTGCGCGAACTCGGCTACGAACCGGTCGTCGACACAGAGACCGACGGCTGGCTCGACCGAGCCGCCGCGGCCACCGAAGGAGCGCCGATCGTGCGCGCCGTGGATCAGGTGGGCGGTCCTGCGGGCGCCGACCTGCTCGAGTTGCTCGCGCCGAACGGTGAGCTGATCTCCTTCGGCGCGCTGTCCGGCAAGCCGTGGACGATCTCGCCGGGCACCCTCATCTTCAAACAGGCTGTGGTGAAAGGCTTCTGGGGCGCCCAGCGGGCGCAGGAGATCGGCGCCGCCGAGCGCGCCAGGGTGCTGCGCGAGCTGGTCGAGCTCGCCGCGAGCGGCGAACTGCGGCTGAGCATCGCGGCGGTGCACTCGCTCGAGCACGCGGCCGAGGCGGCTGCCGCCAGCGAACGCCCAGGTCGCAATGCGAAGATCGCACTTTCGCCAACGCCGGATCGCGCCGGGTGAATTGCAGGCCACTGAATCGGCTACTACCTTCGACAAAGAGGTGGTGACCATGACACAGACGAGCGAACTCCAGCTCGACAACCAGGTGTGCTTCGCGCTGTACGCCGCCTCGCGGGCGCTCACGCGGCTCTACCGGCCGATGCTGGACGACCTCGGGCTGACCTATCCGCAGTACCTGGTGATGTTGGTGCTGTGGGAGCGCGAAACCGTGACGGTGAAAGAGCTGGGCGAGGCGCTCGACCTCGACTCGGGCACCCTGTCGCCGCTGTTGAAACGGCTGGAGACCACGGGGCTGATCAGCAGGGTGCGCTCCGCGGAGGACGAACGCTCGGTGCTGGTTCGACCGACCGAGGCCGGTGCGGCGCTGCGCGAACGGGCCAGGGAGGTCCCGAGGAAGATCGCCGACGCCACCGGCCTCGACCGGGAGGGTCTCGCCCGCTTCCGCGCCGAGGTGCGCGAGTTCACCGCCGTCGTGGAGGGCGCCAAGCTCTGAGCCAGGCTCGGCGCACGCGAATGGCCCAGCCGAGCGGCTGGGCCACTGTCGTGGAACGAGTTCAGTTGGCGGTCGCCGGTACCCAGTAGGCCGTGGCCACGGTGGAGCGTTTTCGCATGGCCGCGAAGCTGTGCCGGGCCGGACTGATCAGTGCGGTGAACCAAGAGCGGCGGTGCTCGGCGAGCGCGGCCGCGACGGCGGGGATCTCGAGGCAGTGCACCCCGCCCGCCATGCCCAGGCGGTGGCGACCCGTCTGGTTGATTCTGGTGCCCAATGGTTTTCCTTTGCTTGCTGGTACTGGCCTGGATCGCCACGGCGAAGATTAGCGGAACGAAAGTGTGGAACACAGTATTTTGCGGAAGTAATTGCCTCGGCGTGTCGGAAAGTTGTCGGGCCGCGCGGCGGTTCCGACGTAAATGTTGCGAATCGGTCTCGGCCGCGTCACGGAACGGGCAATTGGCGCCGCCGTGAGTGAAATTGCCGGGGTGGGTGGGTAATCCGCTTGTTCGCGCGGTGTGCCCCCGTTGGGCCCCGCCGGGCGGTCGGCCGGTCGGGCACGGCGGATGCGAAACTGAACGAATGTTGCGGATCGGCCTCACCGGAGGCATGGGAGCTGGCAAGTCGACGGTGGCGCGGATCCTCGCCGAGTGTGGCGGGGTCATCGTCGATTCCGACCTGATCGCCAGGGAGGTCGTCGCGCCGGGCAGCGAGGGACTCGCGGCCTTGGTCGAGGCGTTCGGTCCCGGCATCCTCACAGCGGACGGCAGCCTGGATCGCCCGGCGCTCGCGGCCGTCGCGTTCGCCGACGACGCGGCAAGGGCAACCCTGAATTCCATTACTCATCCGCTGGTCGGAAAGCGCACCGCGGAATTGATTTCGGCGGCCCCGGCGGACGCCATTGTCGTCCAAGATATTCCGCTGTTGGTGGAAAATGGTTTGGCGCCGTTGATGAATCTGGTGTTGATCGTCGACGTCGACGCGGAAACTCGAATTCGTCGTCTCGCGGAATTCCGCGGCGTTACGGAAGCCGATGCGCGGGCCCGAATTTCGGCGCAGGCGACGGACGAACAGCGGCGCGCGGTGGCCGACGTCCTGCTGGACAACAGCGGCCCTGCGGGCGAGGTCGACGCCACGGTGCACCGGCTGTGGGAGGAGCGGCTGGTGCCGTTCGAGCGCAACCTGCGCACCGGGACGCCCGCGGCGAGAGGGGAGCTGCGGCTGGTCCCGCACGATCCGGAATGGGCCGCGCAGGCGCAGCGGCTGATCGCGCGACTGTGGGTGGCCTGCGGCGCGGCGGCCTCCCGCATCGATCACATCGGTTCCACGGCGGTGCCGGGTCTGCCCGCGAAAGACGTGCTGGATCTCCAGGTCACGGTGGCTGATCTGGCGGCGGCCGACGGGCTGCGCGACGCGCTCGGTGCGGCAGGGTTCCCGGTGAAAGCGCATGTCACGCACGACAATCCGAAGCCGACAGAGGGTGATCCGGAGGGGACCGACATCGCCCGCTGGGCCAAGCGGCTGCACGGCAACGCCGACCCTGGCCGCCTCGCCAACGTGCACATCCGGGTGGACGGGTCGCCGGGGCAGCGGTTCGCGCTTGCCTTCCGCGACTGGCTGCGCGCGGACGCGGCGGCGCGCGAGGAGTACCTCGCGGTGAAGCGCGAGGCGGCGGCCAAGGCGGCCGGGCTCGTCGGCGACGCCGCGTCGGAGGCGTATTACGCGGTGAAGGAACCGTGGTTCGACGCGGCCTATCGGCGGCTGCTCGGCTGACCGTTATCGCGCGAATCTCCCATTTCGGACTACTTCACCGGAAATTCTCCGGAAAGCCGGATGCTGTGCTCACGTGTGTCCTGGGGAGTGGCGGTCGTCATATCGGTGCGCACACTGATATCGATACCGCCGGGTAACCGGCACCGCCATTCTTCCGGCCGAATCACGACAGCCGACCGAACGGCCGTCCCAGAATTTCCGGTATTTCTCCTTCACGGGGTCGTTCTTCGTGGGCGCGGGGCTTCGGAAGCGGGTGAGCAAGCCCGTCGCAAACCGGTGCGGCTCAGCCGATGGAGGTCGTCGGGCGCGGTGCGGGCGAGTGCCCAGCGGGAATCGCTCCGCCGGGCGCTCGAGGTTTTTCGGTGGGATCGGCGGCGGTCAGAGCCAGGTCAGCTCGATGTCGCGGGTGGCGAGCCAGTCGTCGAGGGAATGTCCGTGCGCGGCGATGCCGTCGATCGCGGCGGTCGCGTGCTGGATGGCGGCCTCCGCCTCGGCCGCGCCGATCAGGCCCGCGGCGTGCGCGGCGAGCAGTTCGTCCACGTCGAGCAGGATCGTCTCGCGCTCGGAGCGCACCACGATGTCGAGGTAGTGGTCGACCGACCGCCACTTCTTCGGTTCGATCCTGGTGAACTCGCCGAGGTCGAGGTAGTAGTCCTGATCGCGCCGATGCGCCGGGTTGTAGTGGAAAACCGTTGCGCGCAGGCCCAGTTCGGGCAACAGCCAGGACTCCATGTAGTGGAACTGCGGATGGTCGGCGGTGCGTGCCATGTACAGGCCCCACGGTTCGACGCGATAGCGCTCGACCGGCCGCACGAACCCCTTGGGGTCCGTGTTGGTCAGGCTCGCGACATCGAAGTACTCGACCTTGGGTCGGTGCACGTTCACTGCTGGTGCCTGTGTCATGCAGTCAGAATCTACCGTCGCGGCCGTTCCGTCGAGTCCTGCGCTCGTGCGCGTGGCCGATGCTCGGGGTTCGGCACGCGGTCGCGGTCGGAGCAGGTGGCGGCAGGTAATTGAAAATTGAAATTACAGGATTTGCCAACCGATAACTGCGGTCGATATCCTGGACCGCGGCCCAGGCAAGAGTGTTCCGTTCGGTTTCCGCTCCGCCGGGAGTGGGGCCGAGCAGGAGGGGAGTTCGGCCCCACTCGAAGGCCCCGCGCGTGCGCCGGGTCACCGGGCCGCGAAATCTGTCGGTGCCTGCGCCTACGCTGGTTGTCATGGCTTTCGCTACCGAGATTCCCGCCGAAGGCGAGACCCCGCTCGCGCGTTCGGAGTTCCGTCCCGTCGGCGCCATCGAGCGCGCCGAGGGGCAGTTCCAGGTGATCAGCGAGCACCAGCCCGCGGGCGATCAGCCCGCGGCCATCGCGGAGCTGGAGCGCAGGATCAAGGCGGGCGAGCGCGACGTGGTCCTGCTCGGGGCCACCGGCACCGGCAAGTCGGCCACCACGGCGTGGCTCATCGAGAAGTTGCAGCGCCCGACCCTGGTGATGGCGCCGAACAAGACGCTCGCCGCCCAGCTGGCCAACGAGTTGCGCGAGATGCTCCCGCACAACGCGGTCGAGTACTTCGTCTCGTACTACGACTACTACCAACCCGAGGCGTACATCGCCCAGACCGACACCTACATCGAGAAGGACAGCTCGATCAACGACGACGTGGAGCGGCTGCGCCACTCGGCGACCTCGAGCCTGCTGTCCCGGCGCGATGTGGTGGTGGTCGCCTCGGTGTCGTGCATCTACGGCCTCGGCACGCCGCAGTCGTACCTGGACCGCTCGGTGCAGCTCGAGGTCGGCACCGAGGTCGACCGGGACGCGCTGCTCCGGCTGCTCGTCGACGTGCAGTACACCCGCAACGACCTGTCCTTCACCCGCGGCTCGTTCCGGGTCCGTGGCGACACCGTCGAGATCATCCCGTCCTATGAGGAACTCGCGGTGCGCATCGAGTTCTTCGGCGACGAGATCGAGGCGCTGTATTACCTGCACCCGCTGACCGGCGACGTGGTGCGCAAGGTGGACACGCTGCGCATCTTCCCGGCGACCCACTACGTGGCGGGCCCGGAGCGCATGGAGCGCGCGACCCGCGACATCGAGCAGGAGCTCGAGGAGCGGCTCGCCGAGTTCGAGCGCCAGGGCAAGCTGCTGGAGGCGCAGCGCTTGCGCATGCGCACCCAGTACGACCTGGAGATGATCCGGCAGGTCGGGTTCTGCTCCGGCATCGAGAACTACTCGCGCCACATCGACGGCCGCGCGGCCGGGTCGGCGCCCGCGACGCTGCTCGACTACTTCCCCGAGGACTTTTTGCTCGTCATCGACGAGTCGCACGTCACCGTGCCGCAGATCGGCGGCATGTACGAGGGCGACATGTCGCGCAAGCGGAATCTGGTCGAGTACGGCTTCCGGCTGCCGTCCGCGGTCGACAACCGCCCGCTCACCTGGGAGGAGTTCGCCGATCGCATCGGACAGACGGTGTACCTGTCCGCGACGCCTGGCCCATACGAGCTGGGGCAGGCGGGCGGCGAGGTTGTCGAGCAGGTCATCCGCCCGACCGGCCTGGTCGACCCGAAGGTGGTGGTGAAGCCGACCAAGGGGCAGATCGACGACCTGCTGCACGAGATCCGGCAGCGCACCGAGCGGGACGAGCGGGTGCTTGTCACCACGCTCACCAAGAAGATGGCCGAGGATCTCACCGACTACCTGCTCGGGCTCGGCGTCCGGGTGCGCTATTTGCACTCGGAGATCGACACGTTGCGCCGCGTCGAGTTGCTGCGCCAGCTGCGCCTCGGCGAGTACGACGTGCTCGTCGGCATCAACCTGCTGCGCGAGGGTCTCGACCTGCCGGAGGTCTCGCTGGTCGCCATCCTGGACGCCGACAAGGAGGGCTTCCTGCGCAGCAGCACCAGCCTCATCCAGACCATCGGCCGCGCGGCCCGCAACGTCTCCGGTGAGGTGCACATGTACGCCGACAAGGTCACCGACTCCATGCGCCACGCGATCGAGGAGACCGAGCGGCGCAGGGCCAAGCAGATCGCCTACAACGAGCAGATGGGCATCGACCCGAAGCCGTTGCGCAAGAAGATCGCCGACATCCTGGACCAGGTGTACCGGGAGGCCGACGAGGTCGAGGTCGGCGGCTCGGGTCGCAACGCCAGCCGCGGCAGGCGTGCCCAAGGCGAACCAGGGCGTGCGGTCAGCGCGGGCGTCATCGAGGGCCGCGACATCAAGTCGATGCCGCGTGCCGAACTGGCCGACCTGGTCACCGAGCTCACCGCGCAGATGATGAACGCCGCCCGCGAGCTGCAGTTCGAGCTCGCGGGCAGGCTGCGCGACGAGATCGCCGACCTGAAGAAGGAGCTGCGCGGCATGGACGCCGCCGGACTGAGCTGAGTCGCGATGGCGTCCGCCGTGGCGTCAGCTCTGCGACGCCATCCACTCGTCGACCCGGCGCTGGGCCTCCTCGCGCGAGATGTCCTCGACGCGAGTCATCACCGCCCAGCGGTGACCGAACGGGTCGATCACGACGCCGAAGCGGTCGCCGCTGACGAAGGTCTGCGGCTCCTCGGCGCTGCGCGCGCCGTGCTCGATCGCGCGCTGGATGACGGCGTCCACGTCGGGGCAGTAGTGCACGATCGAGGTGTGCACCCATTCGCCGTTGGGTGCCTGAACGCCGTTGGCGGGTATCGGCATACCGAGCTGCAGCGTCGAATCGCCGATCTCGAGTTCGGCGTGCGCCGGCTGTCCGTCGGGCAGATCGCTGCGGCTGACCACCTTCGCGCCGAAGACGGCGGAGTAGAACTCGATGGCCTTGTTCGCGTCGGCGACCGCGAGGAAGCAGGTGATGGAGTGGTAGCCGGAGGGGATGGGATTCACCGATGTCGTCATGACTTCGACTCTGGCAGGGCGGGTGCGTCCGATCTTGTAAGAAAGCGACAACCTCAGGAGAGAAGGCGCGATGGTCACTGAGGGACGGACCCCGGCGGGCAGTGAGAAGGGAATATTGCACCCGAGGGAGCAGTCCCGGTACCGGAGCTTGACCCGGCTGCCCGCGGGTCCGGGGGTGAACGAGTTCGTGGAGTGGCATTGGGTGGTGCGCTGGGATCTGCGCGACCGGCCTCCCTATGTCTCGG
Source organism: Nocardia amikacinitolerans (assembly GCF_900215415.1). Taxonomy (NCBI): domain Bacteria; kingdom Bacillati; phylum Actinomycetota; class Actinomycetes; order Mycobacteriales; family Nocardiaceae; genus Nocardia; species Nocardia amikacinitolerans. The sequence goes on from NZ_OBEG01000010.1 coordinate 105,479, forward strand.
AGGTGCTGCCGTTCCCGTGCGTGAACGTCACGTTCGAACAGTCCGCGCAGCGCACCGGCGGCTTCGTCACCGGCGTGTGCACCACCAAATTCACCCGTGAGCTCTCCGGGCTCGGGATGACCTTCGGGGCGCGGTTCCGTGCGGGCGGGTTCGGCGCCGTCACCGGATTGGACGTCGGGTCGCTCCGAGACCGATCGTTGCCGCTCACCGACGTGTTCCCGGACGCGGCCGGGCTCGCCGAACGGGTGCTGGCCGCCGCCTCCGACGAGGACCGCCGCGCGCTGGTCGAGGAGTTTCTCGCGCCGCGCGCGGGCGGCCACGACCCGACGTTCGTGCTGGTCACGCGGATCGTGCACGATATGGAGCACGACCGTTCGCTCACTCGGGTGGACCAGGTCACCGACCGATTCGGCGTCCCAGTCCGCACCCTGCAGCGGATGTTCCGGCGCTACGTCGGTGCGGGGCCGAAGTGGGTGCTGCGCCGCTACCGGTTGCAGGACGGCGCGGAACTCCTCGCCAATGGGCGGCACGCGGATTTGGCCGCCCTGGCCGTCGAACTCGGCTATTTCGATCAGGCGCATTTCTCCCGCGAGTTCGCCGCAGAGGTCGGAATGGCGCCGTTGGAGTACGCGCGGCATTCGCGCGCGGCGTCCGATTTGGTCGCGGCTGCCCAGTCGGCCGGGTGAATCGCGATGACGCGCTCGCTATTCGGAAGGCGCGGAGCCGCAATCGGATATCCGCTCGGCGCCGGTGACCCGAGGGACCGGCCGCAACGCAACTGGCCAGGGCTCAGCAGGGCCGTAGCGGAGCGCCCGGTACCGCGTCACAGTGTGGCGGCGCCCCGGGGGGCAGTATTCTGTGATGAATATCCCAGGCCCGCAAGAACGTTCATTGCGGTTGTGATTTATCACAGGATTACCCACGAGAATTTGAGTCCACGCAGGTCGCCAAGGCCCCACCGCATTCGATGACCGAACGCCGGGGCGAAAAGCCCGACATGGGCGAGTGTGATGTGTTGCGATTTCTGCTGTTTCCGCCCGGAGAGCGGCTATGGTCGAGCGCAGTCGCCGCGCCGGTGCCCGACTTGCCGGGACGCTGGACGCAGGCACCCGACCCGCACAGTTGGAGGAACAGATGACCGCCTACCGGACCATTGTCGTAGGTACCGATGGATCGGAGTCGTCGTACAAGGCCGTCGAGAAGGCCGCGGCACTGGCCGGCGATGCCGGTTCCACCCTGATCGTGGCCTGCGCCTACTATCCGACCGACGACCGTGACGTCGCCGCCGCGGCGGATGTGCTCAAGGACGAGGCCTACCAGGTGCGCGGCTCCGCCCCCACCAACGAGATCCTGCGCACCGCCAGGGACAAGGCGTCGGCCGCGGGCGCCAAGGAGATCGTCGAGCGCGCCATCGTCGGTGAGCCGGTGGAGTCGCTGCTCAACCTGCTCAAGGAGACCCAGGCCGATCTGCTGGTCGTCGGTAACCGCGGCCTGAACACCCTGGCCGGCCGCCTGCTCGGCTCGGTGCCCTCGGATGTGGCGCGCAAGTCTCGCACGGACGTGCTCATCGTGCACACCGTCCGGTAGGCGTACCGCCCGCCTTCGTTCCGGCCCCGCGCGGGCTGCGGACGGACTTCGTCCGACGCGCGCCCGAGACCCCTTTGAAAGCTCCGTATCGCCCGTTCGGTGCGATGCGGAGCTTTCCTGCGTTCGGCGGTCGCTCGGAAGCGTGGTCACCACGGCGGGGCCGGCGGTCGCCGCCCGCGAAGCGGACGACGACCCGCGATCAACCCAACGCCGCCAGCACCTCCGGCAGATCCTCGCTGTGCACCACCGTGAGCCGCTGGGTGGCGCGGGTCAGCGCCACGTACAGGTCGTTCATCCCGCGCGGCGATTCCGCGAGAATCCGCGCGGGCTCGACAAGGAACACCGCGTCGAACTCCAGACCCTTGACGTCGTGCACCGTCAGCACTCGCACCGACTCCCCGGCCAGGTCGGCCAGCTCCGCGACCAGCGGGTGCGGCGCGATCACCGCGGTGGTGCCGGGCCCCTGCTCGGCGGCCACCAATCGACCTACCGCGCTGGACAATTCGGCCACCTCGACCCGGTGCGCTACCGGCGGATTCCCGGTCTCGCGGACCGAACGCGGCGCTTTGGCATCCGGGTCGATCACCGCGAGCACATCGGCGGCCACCGCCATGATCTCGGCGGGGGTGCGGTAGTTCACCGTCAGCTCGGTGCGCTTCCACCGTTGCGCCACATAGGGTTCCAGCATCCGCTGCCAGGACGAGGCGCCCGCCGGATCGCCGGTCTGCGCCACGTCGCCGACCACGGTGACCCAGCGGTTCGGGATGCGCCGCATCACCATTCGCCACGCCATCTCCGAGAGCTCCTGCGCCTCGTCGACGATGACGTGCCCGTAGGTCCATGTGCGATCGCCCGCCGCGCGTTCGGCGGTGGTCTGCCTGGCGCGCACGTCTTGGCGCTCGGCCAGCTGGCTCGCGTCGATCAGGTCGTAGGCCATCAGGATCTCGGGGTCGAGCTCGTCCTCCAGATCCTGCGGCGCCGAGCCGGTCAGGATGTCCAGCGCGTCCTGCGCCTCGGCCAGCTGCGCGCGCCAGCGGCGGCGGGCCCGCTCGCGCTCCTCGGTGTCGTCCACGCCGAGCAGTTCGGCGAGTTCGTCGAGCAGCGGCGCGTCGGCGGCGCTGAACTCGCCGTCGTCGGGGCGGACCAGTTCCGCGCGGTCCTCGGAGCTCAGGCTCGCCGCCGCGCGGTCCAGCCGCGCCGGGTCGGCGAGCAGGTCGGCCAGTACTTCCTGCGGTGACAGGATCGGCCAGAGCCGCCCGATGGCCGCCTGCACACCGGGATCGGACTTCATCTCGTCGCGGATCTCGGCGAGATCGGTGCGACTGAGCAGACTCGGGCCGCCGGAGAGATCGGCGCCCATGGTCTGGGCCAGCTGATCGGTCAGCGCGTCGATCACCGAGCTCGCGAAGATCGGCCTTGCCAGGTTGTGCGGGCGGCGCGAGGACCTGGCCCGGCCGCGCGCCTTGGTCGCGATCTTCTTGTCCAGCGTCACCGGGTAGCCGTCGAAGCTCAGCCGGATCGGTTCGGCGGGAACCTCCTGCCGGTCGCGGACCGCCTGCTTGAGTACCTCGAGAATGCTCAGCGCGCCCTTGATCTGGCCGGCGCGCAGCGAATCCTCGCGGGTCGCCTTCACGCCGGGGTAGAGGTCGCCGATGGTGGACAGCAGCACGCCGGTCTCACCGAGCGAGGGCAGCACCTGGCCGATGTAGTCGAGGAAGGTCGCGTTCGGTCCGATGATCAGCACGCCGCTCTTGGCCAGCTGCTGGCGATAGGTGTAGAGCAGGTAGGCCGCGCGGTGCAGCGCGACCGCGGTCTTGCCGGTGCCAGGGCCGCCCTGCACCACGAGCACGCTCTTGTGCTCGGAGCGGATGATCGCGTCCTGCTCGCTCTGGATGGTCTCGACGATGTCGTTCATGTGGCCCGTCCGGGCCGCGTTGAGCGCCGCGAGCAGCGCGCTCTCGCTGCCGACGCCGCCGTCGGACTCGATCGTGCCCGCCTGCTCGGCGGCCGCGAGGTCCAGGTATTCGTCGTTGACCGCGGTGACTCGCCGGTTGCGGGTGCGGATGTGGCGGCGCCGGGTCACGCCGTCCGGTGTCGCGGTGGTCGCCAGGTAGAACGGGCGGGCCAGCGGTGCGCGCCAGTCGAGCAGCAGGGTGGCGTAGTCGTCCTTCTCGTCCAGGATGCCGAGGCGGCCGATGTAGCGCGGCTCGTCGCCGTTCAGGTCGATGCGGCCGAAACACAGGCCGTGCTCGGCGGCGTCGTACTTGGCCAGATCCTCGGAGTACAGCTGGGTGAACGACTCGCGCTCGCTGCGCGCCTGCGGGGTGCCCCCGGTCTCCAGCAGCACGGTGCGCAGCCGGTTCTTGGCGTATTCGCGCATCCCGTCGAGCCGCTCGTAGAGCACCGAGAGGTACGCCTGTTCCTTGTCGATTTCGCGGGGCCGCTCAACCGCACCGTCGGTGACGGCACGGTCGTGGGCGAGGCGGTCGGGCAAACTGGACTCCTTGTCACCGCGAAGGGGCGAACGCGCGCGCCGATCCCGCGCGCACGTCGGAAAACAGAGTTGTCGAGTCTACTGCGAGTTCGGTGCGCTCGCCGTAACCGCAGGTGGGGCCGCCGAAATCGGCTCCGCGCACACCGGCTCGAAGTGTTGGACCACCGGGAACGGTTCGTAGAAGTGGTGCAGCAGCGCCTTCCAGCGCTGGTACTCCGGCGACCGCCGGAATCCGTCGACGTGGTCGCTCAGCCGCTCCCACTCCACCAGCAGCAGATAGGTGCCCGGCGCCTCGACGCAGCGTGCGAGCGACAGCGAGCGGAAGCCGGGCATGCCGGCGATGATCGGCCGCGCCTCGGCGAAGGCGGCTTCGAAGGCGGCGGTCAGTTCCGGCCGGACCGGCAGCAGGGCGTGTTCGACGATCATGCGGTGACTTTCAGGACGCGTGCGTGTTGTTGGTGCGGCCCTTGGCGACACTTCTGTCGCGCTGGCCTGGCGGCTTGGCCTGGTACATGGCGACATCGGCGTCGTGCAACACGGCCTCGGGAGTCCGGCGGTCGCCGGGAACGAGTTCGGTGACGCCGACCGAGGCGTCGACCGCGATGCGGTGCCCGCGCGCGATGATCGGCTCGGACATGGTGGAGCGCAACCGGTTCACGAGCACGTCCAGGTCGACTCGCCGGGCGCGGCCGGAGAGCAGCACGAGGAACTCGTCGCCGCCGAGCCGCCCGACCAGGTCGTCGGCGCGCAGCGCGCGTTGCAGCCGCTGCGCGACGATCTGCAGCACGGTGTCGCCGATGGCGTGGCCCAGGGTGTCGTTGATCGCCTTGAATCCGTCGAGGTCGATGAACAGCACCGTCGAGTAGGGCAGGTCCTCACTGGTGGCGAGCGCGTTCGCCAGCTGGGAGAGGATCAGCGAGCGGTTGGCGAGGCCGGTCAGCGCGTCGTGCGTCGCCTGGTACTCCAATTGCCGTCGGCTGGCGCGGAATTCGGTGATGTCTGCGAAGGAGGAGACCGCGGGGGAGTCCGGGTCGCCGGGGTTGAGCAGCCTGCTGCTGCCCGAGAGCCAGCGCCGCTGCCCGTCCCTGCGGTCGACGCCGAAGATGTAGCCGGTGATGGTCTCGCCGGTGGCAAGGGTGCGCGCCATCGGATGCCTGCTCGGCGGCAGCGGCTGGGCGTTGGCGTCGAGCAGCACCATCGGCAGTTCGTCGATGGTGCGTCCGACGATGTCGCCGTGGCGCTCGTCGCCGCCGAAGATGCGGTGCGCCGCGGGGTTCGCCGACTCGATGCGTCCGCCGCGATCGATGACGACCACGCCCTCCTCCAGCTGGGAGACCACGGTGGTGAAGTGCTGTTCGGCGCGGCGCTGGGCGTCCTCGGCGGCGCGCTGCGCGGTCAGATCGTGGATGACCACCTGATAGGCGAAGTGATCGTGCCAGGGCGTGAGCACCGACACCGTCTCGACCGGCACCGTCTCGCCGTCGGTGCGCAGCAACAGCATCTCGGTCGGCACCGAGGCCGTGCCCTTGCTGGTGAGCAGTTCGATGCGTTCGCGCATGGCCGGGATCGAGTCGGGGTGGACGAAACGGGTGAGCGGCTGGCCGACGACCTCGTCGGCGCTGCGCGCGGCGAGCAGCCGGACGGTGGCCTGGTTGACGTAGACGATGACGCCGTTCTCGTGCACGCAGATACCGTCCGGCGTGTGCTCGATCAGCGATCGGTAGCGCTGCGCCAGCTGTTCGGCGTCGACGACGCCGCCCGTCGTCTCCTCACCCACTCGCAAACCCCCGATCGTCGACCGACCTATGGCCATTGGAACATGGGATTATTCTGGTGTCGACGCGCACGAGTTCAGAGCGTCGACGCACTTGCTTCGATCACGGTTCGGGCACTTCATCGGGCTCCTACCGGTGATCATGACAGACTCCGGTTCCTTGGGAACAGGGCGGACCGAGGGTTGGGCCGGCCCGGGGATCCGGTGAAGGAGCGTTGCCATGCCGGGCGCCAAGCCGGAGCACAGAGTTCGGTACCGGGATCATATGTCCATCGCCGGGGTCGGCGCGGTGACCGGATACGGGTGGGGGCGGGAGTCGCTGTGGCAGGGACTGCTCAGCGGTAAATCCGCGGCACAGCTGCAACCCGGGTACGGGCCGGGCCGCGACGAGCACGCCTGGGTCACGCTGGTTCCCGACGGCGGCGACCAGGCGGTGAGCACCAGCCGCTACGGCCGCGCCATGCACGAATCCGCCCGCGAGGCGATCGCCGACGCACGCGAACGCGGCTGGCGGCCGGGGCGCACGGTGGGCCTGCTGCACGCGATCGTGCTCGGCGACGTGGTGAACTGGCGCGACTTCTATCAGATCGACGAGGGTCATCGCCGCTCCCGCGACTACCTGCGGCTGCTGCCGTCCACCCCGATCTCGGTGCTGATGCAGGAGTTCGGTTTCCACGGTCCCTCGATGAACGTGTCGGCGGCGTGCAGTTCGGCCAACGTCGCGCTGATCACGGCGAAACTCTGGCTCGACAACGGCATCGCCGACGACGTGCTGTGCGTGGCAACCGACATGTCCGCGACACCGGACATGGTGGAGCATTTCGTCCGCCTCGGCGCCGCGATCACCGACGCCGAACCGCTCGAGGCGTGCCGCCCGTTCCAGGAGGGCAGCCGCGGCTTCGGCTTCGCCGAGGCGTCCGTGGCGTTCGTGCTGACCCGCGAGGTCGAGCGACCCTACGCGGCGGTGCTCGGCGGCGGCATGACCAACGACGGCTACCACGTGGTGTCGGTCGAGCCGGAGCACGCGCAGATCCTCGACTGCGCCCACCGCGCGCTGGCCCAGGCGGGCGTGGCGGCGGGGGATATCGCGTACGTGAACGCGCACGGCACCGGGACGCGGCAGTGCGAACTGGCCGAGCGTGATCTGGTCGCGCGGGTCTTCGGGGATCGCCCGCACGTGTACGGGCTCAAACCGCTCACCGGGCACAGTCAGGGCGCAGCGGCGGGGGTGGAGGTGGCCGTGGCGGCCATGGCCTACGAGCGCGGGGTGTTGCCCGCGCCGCCGATCGTTGCACCGGCGCATCCGCGGCTGCTGGACGGACCGACGCCGTTCGAGGGCGGTCTCACGCTGAAGTCGTCGCTCGGTATGGGCGGGCACAACTCGATGCTGGTGCTCGGGCCGCCGGGTATCTGAGGTCGCGGTGCGCGGGTCGCCGGGATGCGCACCGGTCTGCACCGAGCCGGTCGGTGCTTGCGTAAAGCCTTGGGATGCGGACGCTCGGCTGATCGCTGTCCGGCATCACTCCGCGGGCAGCGGCACCGACCAATATAGTCGCGTCCCCGGCAGACCCGACCCGTCACCGGACTTGCCCACCGGACCCACCGTGAAGCTGCCGTCGGACTTCTCGGCCCGCTGCTCCAGATTCCGCAGCCCGCTGCGGATGACGTGATTCGGTACGCCCCAACCGTTGTCGGTGACCACGATCGTCAGATCGTCGGCCACGCTGATCTCCACCGCGATGGTGTCGGCGCCCGAGTGCCGCACCGCGTTGCTCACCGCCTCGCGCACCACCGCCTCCGCGTGGTCGGCGAGTTCGGCCTCCAGCACGGAGAGCGGACCGGTCACCTGGACGGTGGCCTCGAGCGTGGTCTCGGCCGTCTGCTGGCGTACCGCGCGCTCGATGCGCTGCTGCAATCCCGCGCTGTGCCCGTCGCCGCCGTGCAGATCGAAGATCGAGGTGCGGATCTCCTGGACGACCTCCTGCAACTCGTCGATCGAGGTCGACAACCGCTGGCGCACTTCGGGAATCACCGCCTTCGGCAGCGACGCCTGCAAGGTGAGACCGATCGCGAACAGCCGCTGGATCACGTGATCGTGCAGGTCGCGGGCGATGCGGTCGCGGTCGGCGAGGATGTCGAGCTCGCGCATCCGCCGCTGCGTGTCGGCCAGCTGCATGGCAAGCGCGGCCTGGTCGGTGAACGCGGCGGTGAGTTCGACGAGTTCGTCGGCGTAGGGCGCGGATCCGGCGGGGCGCACCGCGACGAGCACACCGAGCGTGGCGTCCGGCGTACACAGCGGCAGGATCAGCGCGGGTCCCACATCGGCCAGCGGCACACCGAGGTCGATGCGGGCCGCGTCGTCGAAGCGCAGCGGCGTGCGCCGGGTGAACGCCTCGCCGAGCGCGGTGCCCTCGGTCGACGCGAGCCACCCCTCGTGCCCGGTGCCGGGTCCCGACCACTGGGTGAGCACGAGTTCGCCGATCTCGCCCGGTGTTCCGTGCTCGTCGAGTCCGGCGAGGAAGCAGCGGTCCGAACCGGTCAGCGTGCGCGCGTGGTCCACCACGTGCGCGAGGACGCGCTCGGATTCGGTGCCCGCGAGGAATTCGGTGGCGATGTCGCGGGTGGCCTCGATCCAGGCCTGCCTGGTGCGGGCCGATTCGTAGAGGCGCGCGTTGTCCACGGCGATGCCCGCCGCGGCGGCCAGCGCCTGCACCAGCACGTCGTCGTCCTCGGTGAAGGGTTGTCCGCCCGCCTTTTCGGTGAGGTAGAGGCTGCCGAACACCTCGTCGCGGATGCGCACCGGCACGCCGAGGAAGGTGTGCATGGGCGGGTGCCCCGGTGGGAAGCCCACGGACTCCACATGTTCGGTGAGGTCGTCCAGCCGCAGCGGTTTCGGGCGATTGAACACCACGCCGAGCACGCCGTGTCCGGCGGGCAGCCTGCCGATGCGCTGCCGGACCGCCTCGTCCATGCCCTCGTCGATGAATTGCACGACCTGCCTGTCGTGCCCGCGCACCGCGAGCGCGCCGTATCGGGCGTCGACCAGGCTGGTCGCGGTGCGGACGATGGCGCGCAGCGTGTCGTCCAAATCCAGGCCGGAGGTGACGGTGAGCATCGCCTCGACGAGACCGTCCATCCGGTCGCGCGAGTCGATGATCAGCTCGACGCGCTCCTTCACCTCGCTGAGCAATTCGCGCAGGCGCAGTTGCGAGAGCGTGTCGCGTACCGAGTACAGGCCGTTACCGCTGTGTTCGGTCATGTCGGTTCCTGTTCGGGAGGGCGCTTGAACAGCGCTTCAGCCAGTGTAATTCGCGGATCGGGGACTTTCGGCCCTGTTCGCGGCGACGTTGCAGAGGTGGGATAGCGGCACTGGGTGAATTGAGAGTAGAGGTGTCCTATGAATTCGTTGCAATCGTTGTACTCCTCGGAACATTGGTCCAGCGCCGCGGATCCGGAGCTCGCGGTGACCACCCGCGGCGCCGTACCGCCCGCCGACGTGACGCGTGCCGTGCGCGCCATCGGGCGGGTGCTGCGCCGCCACCACTTGGACGTGCCCGCGCGCGTGCGCGTCACCGCCCCACCGGATATGGACGAACCCACGGTGGTGCAGGCCAACGTGCGGCTGCACGACACACCGACCCGGGTGCAGGTCACCGGGCCGCGCGGGTTCGCGGTGACCTTCGCCGTGGAGCGGCTGGACCGTCAGCTCAGCAGGCTGGTCGCCAATCAGTCTCGGGCGTGGCCGGATCCGGCGCGGCCGCCGCTGGCCAAGGTCACCGAGCAGCGGCCGATCATCCGCCGCAAGAACTGCGCGCTGCTCACCGGAACGCCCGCCGAGGCGACCGCGGTGATGGACGCGATGGACTACGACGCGTACCTGTTCACCGATGCCGAGACCGGCGAGGACGCCATCGTGCACTGGTCGGATTCGTTCGGCGTGCGGCTCGTCCGCCAGTGGACCACGATCACCCCGCTCGAGCGGATCCGGCCGCTGAGCGCGAATTCCCTACCGTTGACGGTGCATTCGGAGCCGAGCCCGTTGCTCAGCGAGTCCGAGGCGGCGACCAGGTTGTGCGGCGCGGGCCTGCCGTTCCTGTTCTTCACCGACGTGGAGACCCGCCGCGGCCACCTGCTCTACCGTCGCTACGACGGGGACCTGACGATCGTCGCCCCCGCCGAAAACGACTGAATCGCAGCATCGTCCGCGGGAGCAGTGTCGCTCCTCGGACACGCGAACCCGCTCACCCCTCGCGCAGGCGGGAGGCCAGCACCGCGGCTTGCGTGCGTCGCTCCATGCCTAGCTTGGCGAGCAACCGAGACACGTAGTTCTTGACCGTCTTCTCGGCGAGGAACATCCGCGCCGCGATCTGCCGGTTCGTCAAACCCTCGCCGAGCAACGCGAGCAGCTTGCGTTCCTGCTCGGTCAGTCCGGCCAGCGGTCCGTCGGCCTCGACGCTGTCGCGCAGCCGCGCCTTGAGCGCTGTCGCCGCCCGGTTGTCCAGCAGCGAGCGGCCCGCGCCGACCGCCTTGATGGCCTCGGCAAGCTCCATGCCCTTGATGTTCTTGACCACGTAACCCGAAGCGCCGGCGAGGATCGCGTCCAGCATGGCGTGCTCGTCGGTGTAGGAGGTGAGGATCAGGCAGCGCAGACCGTCGATTTCGGCGAGCAGGTCGCGGCACAGTTCGATGCCGTTGCCGTCGGGCAGTCGCACGTCGAGCACCGCGACATCGGGCTCGGCAACGCGAATGCCCGCCATGGCCTGCGCGACATCGCCCGCCTCGCCGATCACCGCGAGTTCTGGGTCGCTCTCCAGCAGATCGGTCAGCCCGCGCCGGACGATCTCGTGATCGTCGACCAGGAACACCTTGATCACCGCGGCCCCTCCTTACATGGATCCCGCCGCGGGACCGACCCTCGGAATCCCGTCCCAGCGAACATCTGGCGAACGGAACGGGTCGAATTGCCCTGGGCGTATTGATGTTCCGAGTATGCTGGATTTCTGGACCGCACGCGTGGAAGTTGTCGAACCATGGCCGATTCAGCGACACCGCGGAACGCCCCGAGCGCTCCGGCCGATCCCCGGCGCAAGGACGGGTGACGTCATGGACCCGTGGGGCAGCGGACCCGCGCAACACGGGACGGCGGGCGCGGTCACGCTCGTCGAGGGATCCACGTTCTGCCTCAGCGATTCCGGTGGCGGCATCGAGCCGCGCCGGGCGCAGGGCCTGTTCGTCCGCGACACCAGGGTGCTCTCCCGCTGGCGACTCACCGTGGACGACCAAGCGCCGCAACCGTTGAGCGTGCAGTACGCCGATCCCTACAGCGCCACGCTGCTCGCGCGCACCACGCCACCGCCGGGCCGCGCCGACAGCACCGCGCTGGTGATCGTCGGACGGCACGTCGGCGACGGCATGCGCGAGGACCTCACCGTGCGCAACCTCTCCGGCGAACCCATCGACTGCGCGATCGCGCTCGAGGTGGACGCCGATTTCGCGGATCTGTTCGAGGTCAAGGAAGGTCGCGTCGGCGCGGGCCCCGAGACCGAACACCGAGTGGACGACGGCAGCCTCGAGATCGCGGCGCCCGCGCTCGGTGTCGCGATGGCGGTGCGGGCCGCGGACGCGACGTTCGACGGCCGGTGCCTGCGCTGGTCGGTCCGGCTGCCCGCGCGCGGGTCCTTCACGACGTGCGTCCAGTATCACCCGCTGCTCGGCTCGGCCGAGGTCACGCCGCGGCACATGTGCGGCAGCTCGATCGCGCACAGCGCGCCGGCCCGGCGGCTGCGCGCCTGGTACGAGAACTCGCCGCGGGTGCGGACCGGCGACCCGACATTGGCCGCCGTGCTGCGCCGCGCCGTCGCCGATCTCGGCGCACTGCGCATCTTCGATCCGGCGTGCCCCGAGCGCGCGGTGGTCGCGGCGGGCGCGCCGTGGTTCATGGCGCTGTTCGGGCGGGACTCGCTGCTCACCTCGTGGATGGTGCTTCCGGTGGACACCAGGCTGGCCATCGGCACCTTGCAGAGCCTGGCCGGGCTGCAGGGCGTCCGCGAGCACGGCGCCACCGAGGAGCAACCCGGCCGCATCCCGCACGAGATCCGCTTCGGCAGGGCCGCGACGAAACTGCTCGGCGGCGACACGGTGTACTACGGAACTGTCGACGCCACACCGCTTTTCGTCATGGTGCTCGGCGAGCTGCACCGCTGGGGACTCGACGCCGCCACCCGCGACGAACTGCTGCCGCACGCCGACCGCGCCATCGAGTGGATCCAGCGCTACGGCGACGCCGACGGCGACGGGTTCGTCGAATACCGGCGGAAAACCGACCACGGCCTGGAGAACCAGGGTTGGAAGGACTCCTGGGACGGCATCAACTTCGCCGACGGCACGCTGCCCGAACCGCCCATCGCGCTCGCCGAGGTGCAGGGCTACGTCTACGCGGCGTACCTGGCGCGGGCCGAGCTGGCCGCCGACCTCGGCGACCGGGACACCGCCGACCGGCTGCGCGCCGCGGCCGCCCGGCTCAAGGCCGAGTTCAACGCGAAGTTCTGGCTGCCCGAGCGCGGCTGGTACGCCGTCGGGCTGGACAGGGACAAACGGCCGATCGACGCGCTGACCTCGAACATCGGCCACTGCCTGTGGACCGGTATCGTGGACGAGGACAAGGCGGCGCTGGTCGCGGACCGGTTGCTCGCCCCCGACATGTTCACCGGCTGGGGCATCCGAACCCTGTCCAGCGACATGGGCGCCTACAACCCCGTCAGTTACCACAACGGTTCCGTGTGGCCGCACGACAACGCGGTCTGCGCGGCCGGGCTGATGCGCTACGGACTCACCGAGCACGCGAGCAGGGTGATCGACGCGGTGCTGGACGCCTCGGTCCGGTTCGGCTACCGGCTGCCCGAGCTGTTCTGCGGTTTCGACCGCGCGGAGTTCGACGCGCCGGTGCCGTACCCGACCTCGTGTTCGCCACAGGCCTGGGCCGCGGCCGCGCCGCTGCTGTTCCTGCGCAGCCTGGTCCGGCTGGAGCCGGGCGCGGGCGCGGCGGAGGTGGCGCCCGCCGTCCCCGAGCGGTACCTGCCGCTGCGGATCAGCGGGCTCCGGGTCGGCTCGGAGGTGTTGACCGTCACGGTGGACGCGCACGGATGGCAGGTCATCGGGCGGTCGGAGGGCACGCGACGGGCCGGTTGACGGGCGTCGTCCGGGCAGCCCGCGGTCGCTCGGACGAAAACTTGTCGGTGCCCCGGCCTAGAGTGGCCAACGGGGGTATGTCTGCACGTCAACACACGATCGAGAAGGGACACACCTGGTGGCGGAACACCTCACCGTGCGCGGAGCCCGGGAGCACAACCTGAAGGGGGTCGACCTCGATCTGCCCCGCGACAGCCTGATCGTGTTCACCGGACTGTCCGGCTCCGGCAAGTCAAGCCTCGCCTTCGACACCATCTTCGCCGAGGGCCAGCGCCGGTACGTGGAATCGCTGTCGGCCTACGCCAGGCAGTTCCTCGGGCAGATGGACAAGCCCGACGTCGACTTCATCGAGGGTCTCTCGCCCGCGGTGTCCATCGATCAGAAGTCGACCAACCGCAACCCGCGCTCCACCGTGGGCACCATCACCGAGGTCTACGACTACCTGCGTCTGCTCTACGCGCGCGCGGGCACCCCGCACTGCCCGGTCTGCGGCGAGCTGATCGCCAAGCAGACCCCGCAGCAGATCGTCGACCAGGTGCTTGCCATGGAGGAGGGCACCAAGTTCCAGGTGCTCGCGCCGGTGGTGCGGACCCGCAAGGGCGAGTTCGTCGACCTGTTCGACCAGCTCAACTCCCAGGGCTACTCCCGAGTGCGGGTCGACGGCGTGGTGTATCCGCTGACCGATCCGCCGAAGCTGAAGAAGCAGGAGAAGCACGACGTCGAGGTCGTCGTGGACCGGCTCACCGTCAAGCCGACCTCCAAGCAGCGGCTGACCGATTCCATCGAGACCGCGCTTCGCCTTGCCGACGGCATCGTGGTGCTGGACTTCGTCGACCGCGACGAGCACGCCCACGACCGGGAGCGCCGCTTCTCCGAGCGCCTCGCCTGCCCCAACGGTCACCCGCTCGACATCGAGGATCTCGAGCCGAGATCGTTCTCGTTCAACTCGCCCTACGGCGCCTGCCCCGACTGCACCGGCCTCGGCATCCGCAAGGAGGTCGATCCGGACCTGGTGGTCCCCGATCCCGAGCTCAGCCTCGCCCAGGGCGCCATCGCGCCGTGGTCGCGCGGGCAGACCGCGGAGTACTTCACCCGACTGCTGTCCGGACTGGCCGAAGCCATCGGCTTCTCCATGGACACCCCGTGGCGGGAGCTGCCGGTCAAGGCGCGCAAAGCCGTGCTGGAGGGCAGCGCCGACCAGGTGCACGTCTCCTACACCAACCGCTACGGACGCAAGCGCTCCTACTACGCCGACTTCGAGGGCGTCATGCCGTTCCTCCAGCGGCGCATGGAGAACACCGACTCCGAGCAGATGAAGGAGCACTACGAGGGGTACATGCGCGATATCCCGTGCCCCGTCTGCAACGGCGCTCGCCTGCGACCGGAGATCCTCGCCGTCACCATCGCGGGCGGCGCGGAACGCAAGTCCATCGCCGAGGTCAGCGACCTGTCGATCGGCGACTGCTCGAAGTTCCTCAACTCGCTGACTCTGGGGGAGCGCGAGGCCGCGATCGCCGGGCAGGTGCTCAAGGAGGTCCAGGCGCGCCTCGGCTTCCTGCTCGACGTCGGCCTGGAGTACCTGACGCTGTCCCGCGCCGCCGCGACCCTGTCCGGCGGTGAGGCGCAGCGCATCCGGCTGGCCACCCAGATCGGTTCGGGCCTGGTCGGCGTGCTGTACGTGCTGGACGAGCCGTCCATCGGTCTGCACCAGCGCGACAACCGGCGACTCATCGAAACCCTCACGCGGCTCAAGAATCTCGGCAACACGCTGATCGTCGTCGAGCACGACGAGGACACCATCCGTGCCTCGGACTGGGTCGTCGACATCGGTCCGCTGGCGGGCGAGCACGGCGGCCGGGTGGTGCACAGCGGCCCGTACCAGGAGCTGCTCACCGACCCGAATTCGCTGACCGGCGCGTACCTTTCGGGCCGCGAACGCATCGAGGTGCCGATGGTGCGCCGCCCGGTGGACAAGAAGCGCAAGCTCACCGTGGTCGGCGCCACCGAGCACAACCTGAAGGGCATCGACGTCTCCTTCCCGCTCGGCGTGCTCACCGCGGTGACCGGCGTCTCGGGCTCGGGCAAGTCGACGCTGGTCAACGACATCCTGGCCACCGTGCTGGCGAACAAACTCAACGGCGCCCGCCAGGTGCCGGGCAGGCACACCAGGGTCAACGGCCTGGATCACCTGGACAAGCTGGTGCAGGTCGATCAGTCGCCGATCGGCCGGACACCGCGGTCGAACCCGGCCACCTACACCGGCGTGTTCGACAAGATCAGGACGCTGTTCGCGGCGACCACCGAGGCGAAGGTGCGCGGTTACCAGCCTGGCCGGTTCTCGTTCAACGTCAAGGGCGGCCGCTGCGAGGCGTGCTCGGGCGACGGCACGCTGAAGATCGAGATGAACTTCCTGCCGGACGTGTACGTGCCGTGCGAGGTCTGCCACGGCGCGCGCTACAACCGGGAAACCCTCGAGGTGCACTACAAGGGCAAGACCATCGCCGAGGTGCTGGACATGTCCATCGAGGAGGCCGCCGAGTTCTTCGAACCGGTCACCTCGATCCACCGCTACCTCAAGACGCTTGTCGACGTCGGCCTCGGCTACGTGCGTCTCGGCCAGAGCGCGCCGACGCTGTCCGGCGGCGAGGCGCAGCGCGTGAAGCTGGCGGCGGAGTTGCAGAAGCGTTCCACCGGCCGCACGGTCTACATCCTCGACGAGCCGACCACCGGTCTGCACTTCGAGGACATCCGCAAGCTGCTCGCCGTCATCAACGGTCTTGTCGACAAGGGCAACACCGTCATCGTCATCGAGCACAACCTGGACGTCATCAAGACCTCCGACTGGGTGGTCGACATGGGTCCCGAGGGCGGCTCCGGCGGCGGCACCGTGGTGGCCGAGGGCGTCCCCGAAGACGTCGCGGCCGTGCCGAACAGCTACACCGGCCAGTTCCTGAAGGAGGTGCTCGCCCAGCCCGCCGCGACGGCTCCGGTGAAGCGGGCCCCGGCGAAGAAGATCGCGAAGAAGGCTGCGGCCAAGGCGGTTCCGGCGGAGCCGACGGCGGCCAAGCCTGCGAAGAAGGCTCCGGCAGAGAAGGCGGCGGCCAAGAAGGCGCCCTCGGAGACGGCGGCGGCGAAGCGGTTGGCTCGAAAGGCCGCTGCGCTGCGTTGATGCGAGAGCCGAGCTGATTGGAGAGCCGATTCGCAGAGCTCCGCTGACCAGCAACAGATCGAGTGGCCGCGTCCCGAGGACGCGGCCACTCGTCGTTTCGGTGGGCGGGTCGACGGCGGACGGTTCTGTCCCGTGAGTCGAAGGCCCCACCCCAGGCGGGCCACCGGGTGGGGGCGGCGCTCGGATCGATCCGGTTGAGTGCCTCGCGCAGTGGCCTCCCGAAAACGCGGCAAAAAGTGAAACAGACGTGTGTAAGATCGGCTCACCGTGTCCGGGCGCGTCCGGGACAGTAACGGTGAGTGCACCGATCCGTGGCGCATATGCGCCCGAAAAGCGGTGGGAGAGAAAGGAACACGCCCATGGAAGGCGTCGACATCGCCGCGCTCGTCGCGCAGATCCTCACGTTTCTGAGCAGTGGATCGTCCATCAACTACAACCCGGGCGCCTGAGCGCGCCGCACAGCGAAAGGAAGTCCCATGGACAGCGGAAGCGCCGGTCTCACCAGCCTTTTCCAGGCCCTCGCCAATATGATCGCCACCGGATCGTCGATCTCGGTCACCCCGGGGCAGTGAGCGCGCCGGGCGGGGCCGGTCGTGTCGGCCCGCCCCGTCTCGGCCGTGCCGCCCTCAGTTCTTCGCCGACTCCGACGCGGCCTCGGCGATGATCTGCGCCAGTTCCATCGGCTTCGACCACATCGGCCAGTGCCCGGTCGGCAGGTCGATCAGCGTCGCGTCGAACCTGGCGATCTCGCTGAACACCGGCGCCTCGCCGCTCGTACTCAGCTGCCGCACCAGCTCCGCGGTGATGCTGGTGCACACCACCGTCGTCGGCACCGCGAGGCGCGCGGGCGAATCGCTCAGCCGCAGTGGCGCGCCCGCGATACTCGCCGGTTCCGACACCGCGCGCTCCCGGAAGCGGGCCAGTTGCGCCTTGTCCAGCCCGACGAGGCTGTCACCCTCTTCCGCCAACTGCTCCCAGCTCGGCAGCGGGTACTCGCGCGCCGCGCCGAGCGAATCGTTGAGCACGAACCCGTCCGGCACCGGCGCGCAGTCGACGTACACCGCGTGCTGGAAGCGCTCCGGCGCGACATCGGTGGCCAGATAGCCCGGCGCGGCGGCGCCCGAATGCGATACCAGCACAGCGGATTCCGCGGGGTCGATGGCCGCGAGGATGGCTCCCGCCTGCTCCTCGATAGTGGCGGCGAGCCGGTCCTCGTCGTCGGGATCGAGTCCGGGCAGCGTCAGCGCCCGCACGTCGAAACCGCGCCCGCGCAAGTCCTCGGCCACCTCGTCCCACGCCCACGCGCCGAGCCAGAATCCGGGAACGAGCAAGATCGGTGTCGACATACTGCCAGCATGCCGCATGAACCGCCGACCGTGTGAGCGGTCGCGGCGGACGGGAGCGGGAAAACCCGGCTCAGTAGACGGGGCCGGTGTACTTCTCGCCCGGTCCCTTGCCCGGCTCGTCCGGGTGGGCGGAGGCCTCGCGGAAGGCCCGCTGCAGCGATTGCAGGCCCTCGCGGATCGGTCCGGCGTGCGGCCCGAGGTATTCGACCGAGGCGGTGACCAGGCCGGCGAGCGCCGTGATGACCCGGCGAGCCTCGTCCAGATCGCGATGCGGGCTGTGGTCCGGGTCCGGGTCGGCGAGCCCGAGCTTTTCCGCGGCCGAACTCATCAGCATCACGGCGGCGCGGCTGATCACCTCGACGGCGGGGATGTCGGCCAGTTCGCGGATGGAGTCGAGCTCGTCAGTCATACCCCACAGGCTAGCGAGGCCGCCCGCAGCAGCCGGAGCTGGCCGATCTCCGCGGCGTTCTTCATCAGTTCGGCGTTCACCCATGCGGCGAGATGCGTCACGGTGAGCCCGGCGTCGGCGGGCCACGGGTACGCGGCGGGCGCGTCCGGATCGGCGGCCTCCAGCGCCGTCGACCACCCGACGCGCAGGTCGTCCAGCCTGGTCAGCGCCGCGTCACCGGCCCAGAACACCTCCTCGCGCGGCGTTGGGGTCCGGCCCTCGATGTGCGCGAGCGCCGTGCTCCACCACCAATCGATGTGCCAGGTGAGCCAGGCGACGGTCGGCACCGGGATCGGGTCGGGCTCGACCTCGGCCCAGTCCGGTCGCCAGTTGCCGTCCGCGCCGCGGTGCACGGTCCAGATCAGCGGGCCTGGTTCCCAGTGGAAGTCCTCGGGCGTCAGCGCGTCGAAGTGGTAGCGCGCCAACGACCAGGTCAGGTCGAACTGCCAGCGCAAGATGTCGTGAGAGGATGCGGGCACCGAGGGAGCGTGGCACCGCGCCGCCGGGCGCGCAACGCGTTTTCGAGCCGATTCGGCGATAGCGGACGGCAATGCTAGACTTTCCGCTGACGACCGCCCCGAATGGTGTTGCATGATGCCGCACGACCCGGGGCTGATAAGTGGAGCCCGACTCCCACCGTTGCCGACGAGCGATCGTACTGGTCAAACGGTCCGGTCACCCGCCCGACGTGGTGGGTTTCTTGCGTGGCGAGCCTTCTCGCGCGCAAGAGTCGATGCCTGTCATCGGCGATCGGTCGACTCGGGCCCCGTCGCGGTGAAATACCGCACCGGGGCCTTTGTGTTGAACAAGGGGTTGCAGTTATTGCCTGCGGTCGTCAGACGACACCGCTTGACCTAGGAGGCCCCATCAGCACTGAGACCCGCATCAACGATCGCATCCGAGTTCCCGAGGTTCGACTCATCGGACCTGGCGGCGAGCAGGTTGGGATCGTGCGTGTTGAAGATGCGCTACGCGTCGCCCTCGAGGCCGATCTCGACCTGGTCGAGGTGGCTCCGGATGCCCGTCCGCCGGTTTGCAAGATCATGGACTACGGCAAGTTCAAGTACGAGACGGCGCAGAAGGCGCGCGAGTCTCGGAAGAACCAGCAGCAGACCGTGATCAAGGAGCAGAAGCTCCGGCCCAAGATCGACGACCACGACTACGAGACCAAGAAGCGCAATGTCGTTCGCTTCCTCGAAGCCGGGTCCAAGGTCAAGGTGACGATCATGTTCCGGGGTCGCGAGCAGTCCCGGCCCGAGCTCGGGTTCCGGCTGCTGCAGCGGCTGGCCTCCGACGTCGCGGACCTGGGTTTCGTGGAGACCTCGGCCAAGCAGGACGGCCGGAACATGACCATGGTCCTCGCACCCCACAAGGGAGCGAAGACCCGCGTGAAGGCGCAGCAGGAATCGGCCGGACGGCCTGCCGCCAGCGCCGCACCCGCCGGTGAGACCCCGGCCGCGGAGCAGGCCGAGTAGGCCACGCCCGCAGTTATACGAACAGACACCGGCGGTCGGCGACGACCGCCGGGACGACCAGATAGAGGAATCCATGCCGAAGATGAAGAGCCACAGCGGCGCCTCGAAGCGATTCAAGGTGTCCGGTAAAGGCAAGCTGCTGCGCCAGCAGGCGAACCGTCGCCACCTGTTCGAGCACAAGCCCACCCGCCGGACTCGTCGTCTGGACGGCACGGAGGTCGTCGCGGCTGCCGACGTCCGTCGCGTGAAGAAGCTGCTGGGTATCTGATCCCCTTCAGGCAGCACCGCGACCGGAGATTCCGGACGCCACCCCTGACCAACCTCCCGGGCGCCGCACGCGCCCCCTATTCGATCAAGGACTGACCAGTGGCACGCGTCAAGAGGGCCGTCAACGCTCAGAAGAAGCGCCGTTCCATCCTCGAGGCCTCCAAGGGCTACCGGGGCCAGCGCTCGCGGCTTTACCGCAAGGCCAAGGAACAGCAGCTGCACTCGCTCACCTACGCCTACCGGGACCGCCGGGCGCGCAAGGGTGACTTCCGCAAGCTGTGGATCGCCCGCATCAACGCAGCGGCGCGAATCAACGACATCACCTACAACCGGTTCATCCAGGGCCTGAAGGCCGCCGGTGTCGAGGTGGACCGCAAGATCCTGGCCGAGCTCGCCGTCTCCGACGCCGAGGCCTTCGCCGGTCTGGTCGCTGTCGCCAAGGCCGCCCTCCCGCAGGACGTCAACGCCCCGGCCGCCTGATCCGGCCGACCCTGTTGACCAAGGGACACCTTTCGGAACGACCCGCGGACGCGCTCTCCGAGCGCAACCCGCGGGTCGTTTCCGCTGTCAAGCTGCACCGCGCGCCGCAGCGCCGCAAGACCGGACTGTTCCTCGCCGAGGGCGCGAACTCGGTCACCGCGGCACTGGAGACCGGCCGGGTGCGCGAGCTGTTCTATTCGCCGACGGCCGCGGAACGCGACCACGCGCTGATCGCGGGCGCGGTCGCCGACGGGGTGCGGGCCACGCTGGTGAGCGAGCGCGCGGCCGAGCATCTGGGGGAGACCGTGACCGCGCCCGGCCTGGTCGCCGTGTGCGAGCTGGTCGACGTCGGGCTCGACGAGGTGCTCACCGCCGAGCCGCGCATGCTGGCGGTGCCGGTCGAGATCGCCGAGCCGGGCAACGCGGGCACCCTGATCCGGGTGGTGGATTCGGTCGGCGCCGACGCGGTCGTGCTGGCAGGCGACACCGTCGACCCGCACAACGGCAAGTGCGTGCGTGCCAGCGCGGGCAGTCTGTTCCACGTCCCGATCGCCCGGCACCGTGACGTCGCCGAAACGCTGGACGCGCTGGCCGCCGCCGGGATCACGATTCTGGCCACCGCCGCCGACGGCGAGATCGATCTCGACGAGGCCGACGACCTGTTCACCGGCCGCGTCGCCTGGCTGTTCGGCAACGAGGCGCACGGCCTCGACCCCGCCGTCGCCGCCCGCGCCGACCACCGCATCCGCATCCCCATCCGCGGCCGCGCCGAGAGCCTCAACCTCGCGACCGCCGCCGCCATCTGCTTGTACGCGAATTCGCGAGTCCGCTACCGGTAGGGGCGGGGGCGTTCTAGGGTTCGATCATGAGCGCCGGGGACGAACTGCTGCGCCGGATCGAGGGCGATCCCGAACTGGCCGGGCTGCTGGCCTGGCCGAGTGATTTCGACATCACGCGCCGCGAGCCGGTCGAGGACCTGCGGCTGCCGAACGGAACACCGCTCACGCCGATCGCCGGTGACGGTGCGGGCGGCACGTTCTTCTTGTGCGGCGCGCCGGGGACCGAGCGCCCGGTGCTGTACGCCGATTCCGAGGGCGGCGCGGTCCTGCTCGCCGCCGATCTGGTGGAGGCGGTCACGTTGATCGCGACCTACCCGTACTGGCGCGATCTCGGCGCGGGCCGTCCGGTGGCCGAGCTGGAGGAGGAGTTCGCCGTCGATCGGCCCGAGTTCCTCGAGGTTCGCGCGGAACTGCTCGACCGGCTCGGCATCGCCGCGCCCGGCGTGGAGGAGGCGGTCGCCAAGATGCGGGCCAGCGCCGCGCGGACGGTCCCGGACTTCCTGCCCGTCGCCCCCGATCTGGACGGCGAGGCGGTGTACGAACCGCTCTGGTGACCGGCCGAAACCGCTCGCCCCGTCCGAGGCGGATACCTGCGCGGATGTCCCGTTTCACGGTCCGAGCGGTGGCTCTAGCACACTCGCCTGGCCGGTAGCGGGTAATCCGCGTGATTCGGACACAGCCGATCCAATAGGATTCCACCAGCAGCAATGTGGGTAGGCAATAAGCCGGACCCGCGAACCGATCCCCAGGGGAGAGACGAACGATCGTGGCCGACGACAACACGGGAGTCGAGCAGAACGCCGAGGGGCAAGTCACCGCGCTGACCGAGGAGGCGCTGGCCGCGGCGGCGGCCGAGGCCGAGAAGGCGTTCGCGGCGGCCGCCGATCTGGACGCTCTCGCGGTGGCCAAGACCGAGCATCTCGGCGGCAAGGCGCCGCTCGCCCTTGCGCAGCGCGCGCTCGGCGGCCTGCCCAAGTCGGAGAAGGCCGACGCGGGCAAGCGGGTGAACGTGGCGCGGGCGCGGGTTTCCGAGGCGTTCGAGTCGCGCCGCGCGGTGCTGCTCGCCGAGCGCGACGCGGCCGTGCTGGTTGCCGAGACCATCGACGTCACGCTGCCCGCCCGCCGTCTCCCGGACGGCGCGCGCCACCCGATCACCGTCATCTCCGAGCAGATCGCCGACGTGTTCGTCGCGATGGGCTGGGAGGTCGCCGAGGGTCCCGAGGTGGAGACCGAGCACTTCAACTTCGACGCGCTCAACTTCCTGCCCGACCACCCGGCTCGCACCATGCAGGACACCTTCCACATCGCGCCGGAGGGTTCGCGCCAGGTGCTGCGCACCCACACCTCCCCGGTGCAGGTGCGTTCGATGCTCGAGCGCGACCTGCCGATCTACGTGGTGTGCCCGGGCCGCACCTTCCGCACCGACGAGCTGGACGCCACCCACACGCCGGTGTTCTCCCAGGTCGAAGGCCTCGCGGTGGACAAGGGCCTGACCATGGCGCACCTGCGCGGCACACTGGACGCGTTCGCCCGTGCCCTGTTCGGTCCGGAGACGCGCACCCGCATGCGCCCGAACTACTTCCCGTTCACCGAGCCGTCCGCCGAGGTGGACGTCTGGTTCCCGGACAAGAAGGGCGGCGCGGGCTGGGTCGAGTGGGGCGGCTGCGGCATGGTGAACCCGAAGGTGCTGATCGCCAGCGGCATCGATCCCGAGGTGTACAGCGGGTTCGCGTTCGGCATGGGCCTGGAGCGCACCCTGCAGTTCCGCAACGGCATCCCGGACATGCGCGACATCGTCGAGGGCGACGTGCGGTTCACCCTGCCCTTCGGCATCCGGTCGTAGCACCGGCCCGATTCCCGAACTCCCTTCGATCGAGAGAGCGAAACCTCAAGTGCGAGTAGCGCAGTCCTGGCTGACCGAGATCATCCAGCGCACCACGCCCGAGTGGTCGGTGACGCCGGAGGAACTGGATGCCGGGTTCGTCCGCGTGGGTCTGGAAGTCGAGGAGGTCGACAAGCTCCAGCGGGTGACCGGTGACATCGACAAGCCGCTGGTGGTCGGCCGCGTCGCCGAGATCACCGAGCTGACCGAGTTCAAGAAGCCGATCCGCTTCTGCAAGGTCGACGTGGGCAACCCGGAGCTGCAGGAAATCGTCTGCGGCGCACGGAATTTCGCCGTCGGTGATCTCGTCGTCGTGGTGCTGCCCGGCGGCGAGCTGCCCGGCGGCTTCAAGATCTCCTCGCGCAAGACCTACGGCCACGTCTCCAACGGCATGATCTGCTCGGTCGCCGAGCTCGGCATCGGCAAGGACCACTCCGGCATCCTGGTGCTGGAGCCGGGCACCGCCGAGCCGGGCACGGACGCCAACGAGCTGCTCGGCCTGAACGACACCGTCATCGAGCTGAACATCACGCCCGACCGCGGCTACTGCTTCTCGGTGCGCGGCCTGGCGCGCGAGCTGGCCTGCGGCTTCGATCTCGAGTACGCCGACCCGGCGGTGCGGACGCTGCCCGACGACGAGGCCGACGCCTGGTCGGTGAAGCTGGAGCCCTCCTCCAAGTGCACCCGGTTCGCGGTGCGGCGGGTCACCGGCATCGACCCGAACGCGGTCAGCCCGTGGTGGCTGCAGCGGCGCCTGCTGCTGTCGGGCGTGCGCCCGATCTCCCCGGCGGTCGACGTGACCAACTACGTCATGCTCGAGCTCGGCCAGCCGCTGCACGCGTTCGACGCCGACAAGCTCACCGGCGGTCTGGTGGTCCGCACCGCGCACAAGGGCGAGTCGCTGCGCACCCTCGACGAGGTGGAGCGGGTGCTCGACGCCGAGGACGTGGTGATCGCCGACGATTCCGGTGTGGTCTCGCTGGCGGGCGTGATGGGCGGCGCGAGCACCGAGGTCGGTTCGCAGACCACCGACGTGGTGCTCGAGGCGGCCACCTGGAACCCGCTGCTCGTCTACCGGACCGCGCGCAGGCACAAGCTGGTGTCCGAGGCGGGCAAGCGCTACGAGCGCGTGGTCGATCCCGAGATCAACGTCGTCGCGCTGGACCGGGCCGCCACCCTGCTCGCCGAGATCGCGGGCGGCACCATCGAGCCCGCGCTCACCGACGTGCGGGTGCCGACACCGCCCGCGGAGCCGATCCGCATCGACATCGACCTGGCCGACCGCGTCGCGGGTGTCACGTACCCGACCGGTACGTCCGCGCGCCGCCTCGCCCAGATCGGCTGCACCGTCGAGGTGTCGGTGAACGAGGAGACCGGACACGGTCAGCTCGTCGTCACCCCGCCGAGCTGGCGGCCCGACCTGGCCCAGCCCGCCGACCTGGTGGAGGAGGTGCTCCGGCTAGAGGGCCTTGAGCAGATCCCCTCGGTGCTGCCGACCGCCCCGGCCGGGCGCGGACTCACCGCCGCGCAGCGCCGTCGCCGCGCGGTCAGCCGGGCGCTGGCCTTCGCCGGTGGCGTCGAGGTGCCGCCGCCGATGTTCCTGCCCGCTGGCGTGTTCGACACCTGGGGCTTGGACGCCGACGATCCGCGCCGCACCACCACCCGGGTGCTCAACCCGCTCGACGTGGAGCGCGCCGAACTGGCCACCACGCTGCTGCCCGGTCTGTTCGAGGTGGCCGCGCGCAACATCTCCCGCGGCGCCCGCGACCTGACGATCTACGGCATCGCCCAGGTGGTGCTGCCCGGTCCGAACACCAGGGCCGTCGAGGCGCTCGCGGTGGACCGTCGTCCGACCGACGAGCAGATCGCCGAGCTGATCGACTCGCTGCCCGCCCAGCCGGTGCACGTCGGCGCCGTGCTGACCGGCCGCCGCGAGCCGCGCGGACCGTGGGGTCCCGGACGGCAAGCCGAGGCGGCCGACGCGTTCGCCTTGGCCGACGCCATCGCCGACGCGGCAGGCGTGACCATCGAGCGTCGCGCGGGCGCGCACCTGCCCTGGCATCCCGGCCGCTGCGCCGAGCTGGTGGTGGACGGCCAGGTCGTCGGCCACGCCGGTGAACTGCACCCGGCCGTGCTGGAACGTTCCGGCCTGCCGCCGCGCACCTGCGCGCTCGAGCTGAACCTGGACGCGCTGCCGCTGCGCGAGTCTCGTCCGGTTCCGGTGGTGTCGCCGTTCCCGGCGGTGCTGCAGGACGTGTCGGTGAGCGTCGAGAAGTCGGTGCCCGCCGGCTCGGTCGAGGCCGCGCTGCGCACCGGCGGCGGCGAGTTGCTCGAGGACATCGCCCTGTTCGACGTGTACGAGGGCGCGCAGGCGGGCGAGGGTCGCAAGTCCCTCACCTACGCCCTGCGTTTCCGCGCCGCCGATCGCACGCTGACCGAGGACGAGGCGAGCGCCGCCCGCGACGCCGCGGTCGCCTCGGCCGCCGAGGCGGTGGGCGCGGTC
The DNA here is from genome assembly GCF_900215415.1 of Nocardia amikacinitolerans. Lineage (NCBI taxonomy): Bacteria > Bacillati > Actinomycetota > Actinomycetes > Mycobacteriales > Nocardiaceae > Nocardia > Nocardia amikacinitolerans. Next base: position 130,931 of record NZ_OBEG01000010.1, read on the forward strand.
CTGCGCGGTTAGCCGTACCGCCGCGTTCGCTCCGGCCACGCGCGGGCCGAGGCGGACTTCGCCCGCCTGCGCTCGTCACCAGGGCACTGGGCCGTCCGCACCGAAGAAGCCACCGGTCGGCCCGTCGGCGCCGAGCGTAGCCAGGCGGACCAAGACCGCCGCGCCCTCCGCGGGCGTCAGGAACCCGGTGTGGTTGTTGCTGTCGGTGTCGACGTAACCAGGGGCGACAGCGTTGACGAGGATGCCGTCCTTGCGCAACTCGTTGGCGTATTGCACGGTCAGCGCGTTGAGCGCCGCCTTGGACGGCGTGTACGCCGCCGACGGCAGGAGAGACGCGAAGGGGCCGTCCGGATCGCTCGTGAGGGCCAGGGACGCGGCGTGACTGCTGACGTTGACGACGCGCGGTGCTCGCGAGCGCCGCAACAGCGGCAGCATGGCATTGGTCACCGCGATCACCCCGAAGACGTTGGTCTCGAACACCGACCGGACCATGTCCAGATCGACCGTGCTGGGGAGTTGGTCGTGGGCGTCTTCCGGGGACACCTGCCCGGAGCCGGTGATGCCCGCGTTGTTGATCAGCACGTCGAGGTGCCCGAAGCGCTCCTCGACGTACGTCGCGGCGGCCTGGACGGTGCTCGAGTCGGTGACGTCCAAGGCGATCGCGTGCACACTGCCACCTGCCACGCGCAGCGCCGCGGCGGCCTCTTCGCCGCGGCGCCGGTCTCTCGCACCGATCAGGACTATCGCGCCCTGCGCCGCGAGTGCCTCGGCGGCCGCACGGCCGATCCCCTTGTTGGCCCCGGTGACCAAGGCGATCGTTCGATTTCCGTTGGGCTCGTTCATGGTTCGTCCTCACTCGTGGGTGCTGTGTGCTGAACGAACACAAGACGCCCGAGATCGCGCCCTTGTGACGGAGCAGCCGTGTGACACGGGCAACACGACACGGGCGTTGCGAAACGGTCGCTCCGGGATCGGCGCTCGCGGCGGCCGGCGGCGGGGTGTTCGGGAGTAGCGTGGCGGTTGGCAGCTTTCCTCCGACGACCGGGAGGTCCGATGACCGTACGAGCGGTATGGCGCGAGACGGTGCTCGCCGAGAGCGACGACACCGTCGTGGTGGAGGGCAATCACTACTTTCCCGCGGACGCCGTGCGCCGCGAGTACTTCGAGCCCAGCGAGCACCACACGGTCTGCCCGTGGAAGGGCACCGCGTCCTACTACACGGTGACCGTCGACGGCGAGCGTAACCCCGACGCCGCTTGGTATTACCCGACACCCAAGCCGGACGCCGAGATGGTGCGCGACCGGGTGGCGTTCTGGCGTGGCGTCGACGTGGTCGTCGACTGAACCCGGCCGCCGAGTCGGGGCGGGTCGGGCAGACCACCCAGGCCGGGCGGGGTAAGAACGTCTGCATGCGACATCCCGCGGCTCGGATCCTCAACGCGCTGACCTACCTGCCGGAGCGGCAGGTCTGGCAGACGCCCGCCGCGGTCGGCCTGGACTACATCGACCTGTCCCCGCGGACCGACGACGGCGAGATCCTGCACGCCTGGTGGTTGCCCGCGCCGCGCTCGATCGGGCACGTCCTCTTCGCACACGGCAACGCGGGCAATATCGGCGACCGGGTCGCGATCTTCGCGTTGCTGGTCGCCGCGGGCTTCGACGTGCTCACCTTCGATTACCGCGGCTACGGCCGCAGCACCGGACGACCAAGCGAGCACGGCACCTACCTCGACGCGCGTGCGGCGCGCGCCGCGCTGCTCGCCCGGCCGGAGGTGGACCCGAATCGGGTGCTGTACCTGGGCAAGTCGCTGGGCGGCGGTGTGCTGCTCGAGCTGGCCGAGGCGCATCCGCCCGCCGGGTTGGTGCTGATGTCGACCTTCACCGGCATCCGCGACGCGGCCGGGTCGATCTACCCGTTCCTGCCGCGCCCGCTGATCCCCGACGCCTACCCGAACCTGCGGCGGATCGCCGGACTCACCGCGCCGGTGCTGATCATGCACGGCGACCAAGACGAACTGCTACCGCTGCGCAATGCCGAGCGGTTGTACGCCGCCGCGCCGGAACCGAAGCGGCTCGTGGTGGTGCCGGGCGGCGGGCACAACGACCTCATCGCGCTGCTCGGCGCCGAATGGCCCGCCACCCTGCGGGCCTGGGCGATGGAGGTGCTCGCCGAATAGTACGGGGCGAGCGGTCTGTTCCGGTGCGTAGCCTGGCGTTATGAGCGATACGAGAGAAATCCTCGCCCGACTCGCCGCCCTGCCGGACGCGGAACTGGCGGCGACGTTGCGCGCCGCGGTGGAGGGGCGCTCGACGTTCTGGGCCGTCCGCGCGGCCCTTGACGAGCTGATCGGGGCGGGTGATGCGAGCACCGGGTCCGATGTGAGTCCCGCCACGTCCGGCGCTTCGGTGTATGACAGCGTCGCGGACGCGTCGGCATCCGGGCAGGTCGGAGGCGGTTTCCCGGTACCGGCGGTACCGGTTCAACCGACCGGTATCACCGCACCGCCCGAGACCGGCGGATATTCGCCATCCGGGGTGCCTACTTTCGAGTCGGTTCGCGATAAGGTCGAGCAGCGCTTCGGCACTGCGCAGGGGATGGGTGAGCTCGACCGGCAGACCCCGGCGGGCCGCAGCGCCGACGAACGATTCGCCGCGCGCGAGAAGGCCGCGCGGGAACGTCTGGACCAGATACGGAAATCGCTGCGCGGCAACGACGCGGGCTGACCCGCGCTGGTCCGACCTGTGCCGGACCGAGAACGAATGGGTGGAATTTCGATGAGCGAGCCGCGTGAGATCGCCGAACGGCTGCTGGATGCCCAGGTGGAGTGGCTGCTCGCCGAGGTGACCGGCGACCGTTTCGCCGAGGTGGTCGCCCGCGATGTCGAGGCGGTGCTCGGCGTCGCCGACACCCTCCTGTTCCGCGAAGTCGTGGAGCTCGACCAGGCGAAGCAGACGGTCGCGACGGTCGTCGACCTGATCGGCGGCAGTCCCGTCCTTGCCGACATGGTCGGGGTGTTCGCGGACTCGATCTACGACAACATCGCGGCCAATCACGACTACACCCTCGGCGAGGTGGTCGAGCGGGAGCCGGTGGAGGCGTTGCTGGAGAAGATCTTCGGTATGCACCAGGCCCAGGAGCGCATCCTGGACCGGCTCACCGAGAGCCCGCTGGTCGCCACCGTGGCCTCGAAGTTCGTCGACAAGCTGATCAACGACTTCATGCAGGCCAACCGGGAACGCGCCGAGAAGATCCCCGGCGTCTCCTCGCTCATGTCGCTGGGTCAGTCGGCCGCCAACCGCGCCAAGAAGGCCGCCGACGGCACCTTCGTCGGCGATCTCGCGGGCAAGGGCGCGATGTTCGCGCTCAAGCGCACCAACAACGCGATCCGCGAGATGCTGCGCGACGCACCCGTGCACTCGGCCGCCATGGAGTTCTGGGATCTGCACGCCGACGAGCCGGTCAGCGGCCTGCGCGAGTACCTGACCCAGAAGGATCTCAACGAACTCGTGCTGCTCTGCTACGAGATCGCCGTGACCACCCGCGAGAAGGAGTACTTCGGCCTGCTCGTCGAGGAGTGTGTCGAGGTGTTCTACGCCAAGTACGGCGACTACACGCTCGCGGCCATGCTGCCGGAGCTGGGCCTCTCCGGCGACGACATCGCCACCGAGATCCTGCGCTACGGTCCGGCGGTGATCGAGGGCGCGAAGCGAAACGGTGTGCTGGCCAAGCTGATTCGCGAGCGGCTCGAGCCGTTCTACACCTCGGACGCGGTGCTCGGCATCCTCGCGGACGCGATCGGCTGAGGACTCGGCGACGCACCGCGGTCACCGTCGGGTGCGGCGCGATGTGAGCGGATCGAAACCGCGAAAATACTGGATTACCAGCGTGTTTAGAATCGTGATAGGTGTCCGTTTTGTCGGATTTTCGCGTTGACACCCCCGCTTGGCTGTGACAGCTTGCTCCTGATTCCGCGCGTTCGTTCCTGAACCGTCGCGGTCGCTGTTCGCGAGGAGCGGGGTGGTGCGTGTGCGTTCGAGGTCGCAGACAGGCGGCGCGGCAAGGGTTTCCGCCGCCGCGTCCGAACCGGCTGGCTTCGGCAGAATAGTTCGGCCGCGCACTATTCGGGGCCGATTGGCCAGAATTCTGTTCGTTTCGCTGACTTTGGTGCTCACGCTGCTCGGTCTCACCCTCGCCAGGGAAGTCCAGGCGTTCCGGCGCAGCGGTGACACGGTGGATGCGGTCTCGCTGGCATTGGTCGTCCAGGACCTGTTGCACGAGGCGCAGCGCGAGCGCGGTCTGAGCAACGGCTTGCTCGGCGGCGACATCCGGCTGCGCCAGGCTGTCGCCGACCAGCGTGGGGCGACCGACCGGGCGCTACGCACGCTCGACGCCGAATTGTCCGGCGCCCCAGCGGGTTCCGATGAGATCAGTGTCGCGGTCGGTCAGCTCGCCGGATTGCCCGCCGTCCGCGCCCAGGTCGACGCGGGCCGGATCGGCCGGGCGGCCGCGTTCCAGTTCTACACCGACGCCATCGATGCACTGAACCGTCCGCGGCTGGGTCTGGACCAGGCTCGCGACGCCGAGGTGCGGCACGGTCTGCTGGCGCTGTACGCGCTCGGCGAGGCGAAGGAACAGACGGCGCGCGAGCGCGGCTTCCTCAACGGGGTGTTCGCCGCCGACGGCTTCGAGCCCGGCGAGTACGTGCACTTCCTCGACATTCGAGCCGCCAAGACGGCCGGGCTCGCCGCGTTCGCGCGCGACGCCACCGCCGCGCAGCGGGAGCAGCTCGACGCCGTGCTGCGCGGAGCCGACGCGACCAACGCGGCCGAATCCGAGCGCGTGGCCATCGATTCCAGCGGCGGGCCGCTGGTGCGGCCGGTGGATCCGAGCATGTGGTGGGCGCAGATGACGGCCGTCATCGACGACCAGCGCGCCGTGCAACAGGCCGTCGGCGACGCGGTGCGCCAGCGCGCGGCCGAGCTGCGCCGGACCGCGGCGCTGACCCTGGCGGGTTTCCTGATCGCCGCGCTGCTCGCGATCGCGGTCGAGATCGCCTTGGTGGTGGCAGGCGTGCGCGCCATCGTGCGGCCGCTCGCCGCGCTGGCCGCCGAGGCCGACGACGTGGCCGGGCGGCGGCTGCCCGAGGTGATCGCCGCGTGGCACGCCGGTGGCGATACACCGCCGGAGCGGCCGCAGCCGGTGCGCACGCCGGCCGGAGCCGCCGTCGAGATCGCCGCTGTCGCAACCGCCTTGGACCGGGTGCAAGCCACCGCCTACGACCTGTCCTCGGAACAGGCGCTGCTGCGCCGCAACAGCACCGAGTCGATGGCGAATCTGGCCCGGCGCAATCAGAATCTCGTGCGTCGCCAGCTCGGGTTGATCAGCGAGTTCGAACGCGAGGAACTCGATCCGAAGGCGCTGTCGAATCTGTTCGAACTCGACCATCTCGCCACCCGCATGCGCCGCAACGCCGAGAGCCTGCTGGTGCTGGTCGGCGAGGGCAGTCCGCGGCGCTGGGCCGAACCGATCGCGCTCACCGACGTGATCCGCGCGGGCCTGTCCGAGGTCGACGACTACCGCAGGGTCGTGCTGCGGCGCATCGACGAGGTGACCGTCGCGGGCGCGGTGGTCAGCGAGCTCGCCCACATGCTCGCCGAACTGATCGAGAACGGACTCGCCTTCTCCCCACCGGATCTGGAAGTCGAGATCCACGGCCGGAAACTGCCCGGCGGGTACCTGCTCGCGGTCGTCGACCACGGCGTCGGCCTGCCACCGGATCAACTGGCCGAGGCCAACGCTCGTCTGCGCGGCGATCGCGATTTCATGGTCGCCCCGACCCGCTACCTCGGCCACTACGTGGTGGGCAGGCTCGCCAAGCGGCTGGGCATCGACGTCGAACTGACTGTCGCCCCCGTGTGCGGCATCGTGGCGCGGCTGTTGTTGCCGACGGAACTTCTGGGGGGACAAGACAATCCGTCGTCCACGTCGGCCGGTTCGGGCGGCGGCGGGAAAGCGGTTGGAGAACCGCTGTCACGGGTCGGCGGCACGGCAGGAGAGCGCCCCTCCAGTCCGCTGGCACCAGCGCCGCACCCGGCGTCCATCGAGGCAAACGGCGTCGGAGACGGTCGCTCGACACCGGATTCCTCCGAGGTGAACGGCGCCCGACATGGTATGGCCGAGCGGTCGGCACGGGCCGTCGGCTCCTCGATGGCCGAGGGGCGGCCCGGCGTCGGTACCGGAGTGGTTCGGCGCGAATCTCCCTCTGCGCACGCGCTTTCCGCCACTATCGGTCCCCGGCACCGAGCCGTGGGCGTCAGTGACACTCGACTACCGGCCGACCAGGGCGAATCCCCTTGGTTCCGCGCTCCTTCGGGCGACGAGCAACCAGCGGTGCAACGCACACGCAACGGACTGGTCAAGCGCACCAAGCGAACTCGCCCCGCAGCGGAGAGCGCCGCTCAGCGCCGATCCGTCCAGCGCCCACCCGCCGCGCCCGCCGTCGAACGTTCGCCGGACGAGGTTCGCGGCATGCTCGCGGCCTTCCGCACCGGCCACCAGCGCGGCAGCGATCCCGCTCCGCGCGCCGAAACAAGCAGGCGCACCGCCGATCCGGCCGAGACCACCGCAGTAGCAACGACGATCCTGAAGGGGAGCCCGTGACCACACACCTGCCGCAGACCGCCGACCCGCACACCTTCAACTGGCTGCTCGCCAACTTCGTTCGCGACACCGATGGCGTCCGCGACACCGTCGCCGTCTCCTCCGACGGCCTGCTCATCGCGATGTCGGACGGCTTGGACCGCGCAGGCGGAGACCGGCTCGCCGCCATGGTGTCGGGTCTGGCGAGCCTGGCGAGAAGCGCCTCGCGCAGCTACGAGTTCGACGGCCTGAAGCTGATCATGATCGAGATGAAGCGCGGCTTCCTGCTGGTCTCCGCGCTCGGCGACGGCAGCTGCCTCGGAGTGATCGCCGAGGGCGGCTGCGACGTCGGGCTGGTGGGCTACGAGATGGCGATGCTCGCCGAACGCGCGGGCGCACTGCTCGATCCCGCCCTGATCTCGGAACTCAGAGAGACGTTGCGCAGATGAGAGATTCGGCCGCCGACGCCTTCGTGCGTCCATTCGTCCTCACCGCGGGGCGCACCACCCCGCTGCTGGACGGTCTGCGCATCGAAACCCTGGTGCAGGCGCCGCCCGCCGCGCTCTCGGCGCCGCTGCGCTTCGAGCAGCGCACCGTGGTGCGGCTGTGCCAACGCCCGCATTCCATCGCTGAGGTCGGCACCGCGCTGCGGGTGCCGGTTGGCGTCGCGAAGGTGATCGTCAGCGATCTCGTGGCCGCGGGCCACGTGACGGTCCGCGACGCCCAGGAACTCTCCACCGCAGCCATCGAGAGGATCAGGGATCTTGTACGGGCACTCTGAGGCGCCGGTTCCGCTCGTGGAACCGGCGCTGCCTTCGTCGGTGAAGATCGTCGTCAGCGGCGGTTTCGGCGTCGGCAAGACCACCTTCATCGGCGCCATCTCCGAGATCGAGCCGTTGGTCACCGAAGCCGCCATGACCGAGATGGCGGTCGGCGTCGACGATCCCGGCCACCGCGCGGACAAGACGCAGACCACCGTCGCGCTCGACTTCGGGCGCATCACGCTGGACAGTTCGCTCATCCTCTACCTGTTCGGCACCCCGGGCCAGGACCGTTTCGTCTTCCTCTGGGACGACCTGGTGGACGGCGCGCTCGGCGCGGTCCTCGTGGTGGACACCGACCGGATCGAGGACTGTTTCCCGGTGCTGGACTACTTCGAGGAGCACGACACCCCGTTCGTCGTGGTGGTGAACCGCTTCGAGCGCGGCACCTGCTTCGAGCTCGACGAGGTGCGCGAGGCGCTGGGACTCGACGCGTGGATCCCCGTCCTGGAATGCGACGCGCGACGGCGCGAGTCGGTCAAGGAGGTACTCGTCGGTCTGCTGGAACAGGTTCTGCTGCATCGCCTTTCGGCTCCGCACCGGACGGCGCGCGAGGTCGGCTGACCGGGTCGCGCCGGTCGCTCGGCTAGCGTGGGGCGAATGGGCGAGCACAAGCAGCGGATGTTGCGCGGGGAGTTGTACAAGGACAGCGATCCTGAGCTGGTCGCGGACCGTCGGCGGGCGCAGTCGCTGTGCGACGAGTTCAACAGGACCGCCCCCGACGAGACCGCGCGGCGCGAGCAGGTGCTGCGCGAGTTGCTCGGCAAGCTGGGGGAGGGGTCCTGGATCATGCCCCGGTTCCAGTGCGACTACGGCTATCTCATCGAGATCGGCGCCAACAGCTTCCTCAACTACGACGCCATCCTGCTCGACTGCGCGCCCATCACCATCGGCGACGACGTCTCCATCGGCCCGCGCTGTCAGCTGCTCACCGCCCTGCACCCGATCACCGACCACGAGGCGCGACGGCAGCGCTGGGAGTCGGCGGCGCCGATCGCCATCGGCGACAACGTGTGGTTCGGCGGCGGCGTCATCGTCTGCCCCGGAGTGACGGTCGGCGCGAACACGGTGGTCGGGGCGGGCAGCGTCGTCACCCGCGACCTCCCCGACGCCGTCTTCGCCGCGGGCAACCCGGCGCGAGTGATCCGCACTCTATAGCCACCCGGCGGCCATCCGACCAAAGGTCACCGTCAGTCGGCCGATCACGATGGAGGTCACCCTCGGTCGGTTCACCGGGCACGCAGGCCGGGTGAACGAAGGTCACCTCCGGTCTGTCTGGCGGGATGAAGGCGGCCTTCGGTCGGCTGCCGCGCCGACCGTTCTGGACGCGTGCGAGTGCGCGGCGCGAACGGTGGCGTCCGGTCACCGGCCACGTCTGGTGACCGACCCGCGCCGTTCCGGGGTGTCTCGACACCGGCGTGGAGGGCGCGGGGGAGTGTGATCCTGGCACGTCCGTCGCGTCGTTCGGTGGAAACCGGCAGTAGGGTCGATCTCATGACCGAACCGCGGATCGAGACCGAACAGGACGCGACCCGGCCGCTGCGCGACGACATCCGGTTTCTGGGTGGCGTGCTCGGCGACACCATCCGTGATCACGAGGGCCCCGAGGTCTTCGACCTGATCGAGCGGGTCCGCATCGAGGCGTTCCGGGTGCGGCGCGAGGAGGTCGGGCGCAGCGCCGTCGCGGAGATGCTGCGCGGCGTCGACATCGCGGTGGCGCTGCCGCTGATCCGCGCCTTCACCTATTTCGTGCTGCTGGCCAACCTGGCCGAGGACATTCAGCGCGACCGCCGCCGCGCGGTGCACACCGCCGCGGGGGAACCGCCGCAGGACTCCTCGTTGGCCGCCACCTACCGCAAGCTCGACGCCGCCGCGCTGAACGGCGCGGAGGTCGCCGACCTGCTCACCGACGCGCTGGTCTCGCCGGTGATCACCGCGCACCCCACCGAGACCCGCCGCCGCACCGTATTCGACGGACAGACCAAGATCACCGAGCTGATGCGCCGCCGCCAGCGCTACGCCGAGACCGAACCGGAGCGCGCCGACCTGGAGCTGCGCATCCGCCGCCAGGTGCTCTCGCTGTGGCGCACGGCCCTGATCCGGTTGGCGCGCTTGCGGATTCAGGACGAGATCGCCGTCGGTCTGCGCTACTACGAGCTGACCCTGCTCGACGTCATCCCCGCGATCAACGCCGAGGTGCGCGCCGCGCTGCGCTCCCGCTGGCCCGGCGCCGACCTGCTGACCCGCCCGATCCTGCGGCCCGGCTCCTGGATCGGCGGTGACCGGGACGGCAACCCCTACGTCACCGCGGATGTCGTGCGGCACGCGGCCACCCAGGCCTCGGCGGTGGCGTTCGGCCGCTACCTGCGCGACTTGGTCGAGCTGGAGAAGACGCTGGCGCAGTCCGCGCGTCTGGTGCGGGTGACCCCGGAGGTGGCCGCGCTCGCGGAGGCGGGCTATCCGGATCCGACCGCGCACGCCGACGAACCGTATCGCCGTGCGCTGCATGCCATTCGGGCCCGCCTGACGGCCACCGCGACCGCCGCGCTCGGTGCGCCGCCCGCCGACGGGATCACCGACACCGACGCCGCGCCGTATCCCACACCGCGCGCCCTGCTCGACGACCTGGACGCCATCGACGCCTCGATGCGGGCCACCGGCGACGGCCTGCTCGCCGACGACCGGCTCGCCGCGCTGCGCCACGCCGTCGAGACCTTCGGCTTCCATCTCCAGGGCCTGGACATGCGGCAGAACTCGGAGGTGCACGAGCAGGTCGTCGCCGAACTGCTCGCCTGGGCGGGCGTGCACGCCGACTACCGGAGCTTGCCGGAGCGCGAACGGGTCGACCTGCTCGCCGCCGAGCTGCGCACCCGCAGGCCGCTGCTCGGTCCGTACGCCAGGTTGAGCGACCTGGCCACCGGTGAGGTCGCCATCATGCGGGCCGCCAAAGACGTCGTCGACACCTTCGGCGCGGAGGCCGTGCCGAACTACATCATCAGCATGTGCACCTCGGTCAGCGACATGCTGGAGGCGGCGCTGCTGCTGAAGGAGGGCGGCCTGCTCGATCCCGGCGAGCCGGACGGCCCGCCGCACTGCTCGGCGAACATCGTCCCGCTGTTCGAGACCATCGAGGATCTGCGGGCGGGCGCGGACACGCTCGCCGCGGCGCTCGAGGTGCCGGTGTACCGAGAACTGGTGGCCGCCAAGGGAATGCGGCAAGAGGTCATGCTCGGCTACTCCGATTCCAACAAGGACGGCGGGTACCTCGCCGCGAACTGGGCGCTGTACCGCGCGGAGCTGGACCTGGTGGACGTCGCCCGCAAGGCGGGAATTCGGTTGCGGCTCTTCCACGGTCGCGGCGGCACCGTCGGCCGCGGCGGTGGCCGCAGCTACGACGCCATCCTCGCCCAGCCCGCTGGCGCGGTGCACGGTTCGCTGCGGCTCACCGAGCAGGGCGAGGTGATCGCCGCCAAATACGCCGAACCCGGTGCGGCGCATCGCAATCTGGAGTCGCTCATCGCGGGCACCCTGGAGTCGACGCTGTTGGACATGGAAGGACTCGGCGCCGACGCCGAGCCGTCCTACGAGCTCATGGACGATCTCGCGGCGAGGGCGCGCGCCGCCTACTCGCGGCTGGTGCACGAGACGCCCGGATTCGTCGAGTACTTCCGGCAATCGACGCCGGTTGCGGAAGTCGGCGATCTGAACATCGGCAGCAGGCCCGCCTCCCGCAAACCCACCAGCTCGGTGGCCGATCTGCGCGCCATCCCCTGGGTGATGTCCTGGAGCCAGGCACGAGTGATGCTGCCCGGCTGGTACGGCACCGGGGCCGCGCTGGAGGAGTGGGTCGGCGGCGATCCGGAACGGCTCGCGACGCTGTCGGATCTGTACCGGCGCTGGCCGTTCTTCCGCACGGTGCTGTCCAATCTGGCGCAGGTGATGGCCAAGAGCGATCTCGACATCGCCGCGCGCTACGCGGAATTGGTCGACGACGTGGCGTTGCGCGAGCAGATCTTCGGGATGATTCGCGAGGAGCACGCCAGGACCCTGCGCATGCACGCCGCCATCACCGGCCACGAGCAGCTGCTCGCGGACAACCCGTCGCTGGCGGAGTCCATTCACAACCGCTTTCCGTACCTGGAGCCGCTCAACCAGATGCAGGTGGAGTTGTTGCGTAGGCTGCGCGCGGGCGACGACTCGGAGTTGGTGAAACGCGGCATCCTGCTGACGATGAACGGTCTGGCCACCGCGCTGCGCAATTCGGGGTAGGCGGGAGTCTCGGCGAAACCGCCACGCCGAAAAGGCTGTTTCGCGCCGAGTTCGACGCGCCGACTTCGACCATCGCTGCCTCGTGCGGCTGCGGACGGTTCGGCACAGGTCCGGATGTTGTGGATTCCGAGGCGCGGATCCGCGGAAAGGAAGACCGTGGCAATCGATGAGAAGGCCGTTGCCGCACTGCGTGATCGGGTGATCGGTCCGGAACACAAAGGAATGCCGCCCGCAGCCTGGGGGCGCACCGTCCACGAGTTTCTGGCGACCGGGCCGTTCCTCGACGATTTCGAGACGCCGCTGCTGACCCTTGACCGCGCCGCGATGACGGCCAACCTGTCGGTGATGGCCGACTGGGCGAGTGCGGCGGGTGTGCGCCTTGCCCCGCACGGCAAGACGACCATGGCGCCGCAGCTGTGGTCCGAGCAGCTGGCCGCCGGTTGCTGGGGCATCACGCTGGCCACCGTCTGGCAGGTGCAGCTGGCCCGCGCGTTCGGGGTGTCGCGCGTCGTGCTGGCCAATGCCCTGCTCGATCCGATCGGGTTGCGCTGGGTGGCAACGGAACTGGCTCGCGACGCCGATTTCGAGTTCTACTGCTGGGTGGACGACGTCGCCGCCGTCGCGCTGATGGACGAGGCCTTGGCGGACGCGCCCGATGTTCGCATCGCGGTCGTCGTCGAGCTGGGTGGTCCGGGCGGACGTACGGGACTGCGCCGGGTCGAGGACGCGCACGCGGTCGCCGACGCGGTCCGGCGATCGCGCCGCCTGACGCTGGCGGGCGTCGGCGGCTACGAGGCCGCGCTTGCCCACGACCGGGGCGCGGACGCCCTCGCCGCGGTCGACCGCTACCTGGACGAGCTCGCCCGGCTGCACCGCGAATTCGCCGACGGCGGGCGGTATCCGGGCCGCGCGATCGTCACCGCGGGCGGCAGCGCCTACCAGGACCTGGTCGTCGAGCATCTGGCCGGACTCGCGGACGAACAAGGCGCGCAAGGCGTTCCGACCACGGTGGTGTTGCGTTCTGGTGCCTACCTGATCCACGACGACGGCTTCTACGCGGGTATCTCCCCGCTCGCGGCCGACCGCACGGACCGGCCGCTGCGCGCGGCGATGCACGGCTGGGCCCGCACCCTCTCCCGGCCGGAGCCGGAGCTCGCGCTGCTCGACGGCGGCAAGCGCGACCTGCCTTACGATCTGGGACTGCCTGTCCCGCAACTCGTTTCCGGATCGCCGGTGCCTTCCGGCGCGACGGTCAGCGCGCTCAACGATCAGCACGCCTTCGTCCGCCTGCCCGGCGCCACGGCCGCCGACCTGCCCGTCGGCTCGGTGGTGCGGCTCGGTCTCTCGCACCCGTGCACGGCCTTCGACAAATGGCGGCTGATCCCGGTCGTCGACGACGCGGACGCCGAACGCCCTCGCGTGGTCGACCTGGTACACACCTTCTTCTGATCGCCCTGGGTCAAAAGGGCGGGCCGCGACGTCTGCGCGTGATCGAAATCGGCTGAGCGACTGATGCCCGCCCGAAAGCGTCGGTTCCGGACCGGTCGACCCGGGGCAGGTGGATCAGACGGGAAAGTCGCGCAGGGCTGCCGTGCATCGCGCGGCTTGGGCGCGGAGGGCGGCGACCAACTCGGGCGGGCCGTCGAGCAGCGTGAAGTCGAGGTCGACGGAGGTGATCATCCAGGTCAGCGCCTCCGGGGTGTCCGCGCCGATGTGCAGGCGGCAGCTGTACTCGTCCACGGCCTCGACGACACCCATGCCCGGCCAGACCTGGGGGCCCGCGACCTCGGCCGAGGCGTGCAGCAGCACGGTCGCGCGACAGGGCCAGGCGCGCGACGACAACCGCATCGAGAGATGAGCCGCCACATCGCCTTCCGGCAGTTCGCGCGGTGTGAAACGCGGGCCGGTGGGGACGCGCGTGGCCAGCCGATCGACCCGGAAGGTGCGCCAGTCGGCGCGCGCCACGTCCCAGGCGACCAGATACCAGTGGCGGCTGAAGTGCACGAGACCGTGCGGCTCCACGTCCCGCACCGCCGTCGCCCCGTCGTGCGCCCGATAGTCGAAGCGCAGACGCTCCCGGCGCTGACAGGCGTCGGCGATCGCCATCAGGGTGTCCGGCTCCACCGTCGCCGCGGGCGCGCCTACCCGAACGGTCGCCGCGCGCAGGGTGCGCACGCGATGACGCAGCCGCGGCGGCAGCACCTGTTCCAGCTTGGACAGCGCCCGCAGCGCGGCCTCCTCGATGCCAGCGACCGTGCCGTCGGACGCGCCCCGCAACCCGACCGCGACGGCGATCGCCTCCTCGTCGTCGAGCAGCAGCGGCGGCAGCGAGGCGCCCGCCCCCAGCCGGTAGCCTGCGGTGCCGCGGGTGGCGTGCACCGGATAGCCGAGTTCGCGCAGTCGATCCACATCGCGGCGGATGGTCCGGCCGGTGACGGCGAGGCGCTCGGCGAGTTCCGCGCCGGTCCAGTCGCGATGCGTCTGGAGCAACGCGAGCAGTTTCAGCAGGCGCGCCGAGGTCTCCAACATGATCTCGAGAATGCCAGATCCTTAGGAACGGAACTGTCCTAAGCGGCTCCTACCGTCGTTCGCATGACGACCGAACAGGACATTCGCCCCTTCCGCATCGAGATCCCGCAGGCGCGGATCGACCGGCTGCACGCTCGCCTCGCCGACACCCTCTGGCCCGACGAGCTGCCCGGCGTCGGCTGGGACAAGGGCATGCCGGTCTCCTACCTGAAGCCGCTGGCCGAGTACTGGCGCACCGGTTACGACTGGCGCGCCGCGGAGGCGAAGCTCAACGAGCTGCCGCAGTTCGTCACCGAGATCGACGGGGAGCAAGTGCACTTCCTGCACGTCCGCTCATCCGAGCCGGACGCCCTGCCGCTGGTGCTCAGCCACGGCTGGCCCGCCACCTTCATCGAATTCCTCGACGTCCTCGGTCCGCTCAGCGATCCGCGCGCGCACGGCGGAGACCCGGCGGACGCGTTTCACCTGGTCGTCCCGTCACTGCCCGGTTTCGCCTTCTCCGGCGTCGGTTCGAAGGTGGGCGAGGGATCCACCGAGCATTACGCGCAAGTGGTCGCGAAGCTGATGGCCCGCCTCGGCTATGACCGCTACGGCGCACAGGGCGGCGACGCCGGATACTTCGTCTCCACCGAACTGGGGCGCATCGCGACCGACCACGTCGTCGGCATCCACGTCAACGGCCCGATCACGATCCCGTCGTGGGATGCGGAGTCGTGGGGTGGCGAAGGCGGCGAGTCCTGGGATGCGGCTGGTGACGCGAGCGCGCCGTCTTGGGGCGCGGCCGAAGGCGGCGATCAGCCGCAGGGCGGTGCGAAAGGCGCGGGCAGCTATGTGGGTGCGCGGCTCTCTGGTACGGGCGTGGATGCGTCCTGGGGCGGCGAGAAAGGGGCGAGCGGCGATGGGGGTGCGGATGCGATCTCGCCGGGTCCTGCCGCAGTCGGCGACCAGTTGCCGGGCGGTGGGACACCCGCGGTCGACGCTGGTGGTGCGGTCGATGGCGCGGGCTGGGGATCGGCCGAGGGTGGCGACCAGTGGGATGCGACGAGCGCGGGCGGCGGCTCCTGGGGCCGCGGGCAGTCCGGGTACAGCCCCGAGGACCAGGCGAAGCTGGAGAAGCTGACCGGCGAGGAGAGCTTCACCCGCTTCGGCTACGCCATGGTGCAGGCGGGCCGCCCGCAGACCCTGGCCATCGGCATGCACGATTCGCCCGCGGGCATGCTGTCCTGGATCGTGGACATGTTCCAGCGCTGGACCAACCCGTCCATCGAGCTGCCCGAGGACGCGGTGGACCGCGACGCGCTGCTCACCAACGTCAGCCTCTACTGGTTCACCGGGACGTTCGCCTCCTCGATCCGGCTCTACGGCGAGGGCGAGGCGTGGGGCGGCGCGGCGAAGAACTCCGGCGTCCCGACGGCCGCGGCGATCTTCCCCGGCGACCTGTCCATCCGCAAGATCGCCGAAGAGCAGCACAACATCGTCCGCTGGACCGAGTTCGACCGCGGCGGCCACTTCGCCGCCATGGAAGCCCCGGACCTCCTGACCGAAGACATCCGCGCCTTCTTCCGCACCCTGCGCTGACCCACCCCGCATTCCCGCAGACCTTCGAGGTCTGCGGGAACACCCGCGTCAGGTCGCGGTCCACATCGGCGGCTCGCCGTCAGGCGATGCTCGATGGCGTTGGATCGGTGGGCTGCGGGCTCGGCGGCGCGGCGCCGTAGCGCTGCGCCATCGCCGCCGCGGTCCGCGCGAGCTGGGCGCGCAGCTCGGGCGGATCGAGGATCTCGGCGTGCTCGCCGAGCGGCAGAATCCCGTGCGCCAGAACCGGATACGATTCCGCCGCCAAGGTGACCACCACCCAGCCCGCCGCGTCCGGTTCGCCCATCGAGGCCAGCGCCTCGGCGACCGCCGCGGGTTCGAAGCCGAGCCGCAGCAGACGCACGTGCTTCGCGTCGATCCGGCAGCGCGCCCGCACCCGAAGCATCGACCGCGCGAACTCGTGCTGCGCCGCCGCCCAGTGCGCGGCGAGCTCGAAATCGTCCGGTCGGTCGAAGAAGTCGCCGGTCGGTGCGGCGTCGAGAATCCGGCTCACCCGATAGGAGCGAATGTCGGCCTCGTGCCGCGCCACGAGATACCAGGTGCCCGCCTTGGACACCAGTCCGAGTGGGTCGAGCAGCCGTCGCACTTCGCGGTCCTTGCGCCCGTAGCGGACGTCCAGTCTGCGGTCGTGCCAGAGGGCGTCGGCGATGACCGCCAGGGTCGGCGTCTCCTCGGGCCGGTGGAACCAACCGGGCGCGTCGATGTGCACCCGGTCGGCGATCCGGGTCGCCCGGCCGCGCAGTTCCGGCGGCAGCGCCGCGAGCACCTTGAGCTGAGCCGTGGCCAGCACGGTGCCGAGTCCGAGATCGGCCGCGGCGTCGGGCAGACCGGACAGCAGCACCGCGTCGGCTTCCTCCGAAGTGAGGCCGGTCAGCCGGGTCCGGTAGCCGTCGACGAGCCGGACACCGCCGCCGCGGCCCGGCTCGCTGTAGACCGGGACGCCCGCCGCGGAGAGCGCCTCGACGTCGCGGTACACCGTGCGGACGGACACCTCCAGCTCGGCCGCCAGCTCGGGCGCGGAGATCCGCCCCCTGGTCTGCAGCAGCAACAGCAGCTGCACCAGTCGACTCGCTCGCATGTCCCGAAGATTATCGGGAAACCTTGACGTGGGCTGTCAGGTTTCGGGCGTAGCGTCTGCGCCATGACTTTCTGGACGGAGTTCACCGAAGAAGCGCCGAAGATCTCGACCGTCTTCCGCCGTCGCCACAAGGCGACCGGCAACCTGTGCATGCTGGCCACGCTCCGCGCCGACGGTTCGCCGCGGATCAGTCCGGTGGAGCCGAGGATCTTCGAGGGCATGCTGGTCATCGTCGGCATGCCGGGCACGACGAAGTTCAAGGACCTCGGCCGTGACCCACGGTTCTGCCTGCACACCGCGACCGTCGACACGATGGTCGGCGACGGCGACGCGAAACTGTTCGGCACCGTCACCGACCTGCCGGACCGCGAGCTGCACGCGCGATTCGCGCAGGATCTGTTCGAGGAAAGCGGCTTCGATATCCGTGGCCAGGAGTTCGACCACTTCTACGTCGCCGACCTCACGGGCGCCTCTTGTGTGGAGGTCGCCGACGATCAGCTCGCCATCACGATCTGGAAGCCGGGCGAGGGCGAGCGCGTCGTACGCAAATAGCGCGACGACCCTGTCACCCGGGGGTGACAGGGTCGTCGGAAGGTCACTCAGCGAGCGACGCTACGCTCAGAGGTAGGCGCCGCAGACCGGCCAGGCGCCGGGGCCCTGCGTGGCGAGCACGTTCTCGGCGACGCGGATCTGCTCCTCGCGGCTCGCGTTCGACG
Organism: Nocardia amikacinitolerans; assembly: GCF_900215415.1. Taxonomy (NCBI): domain Bacteria; kingdom Bacillati; phylum Actinomycetota; class Actinomycetes; order Mycobacteriales; family Nocardiaceae; genus Nocardia; species Nocardia amikacinitolerans. Next base: position 148,580 of record NZ_OBEG01000010.1, read on the forward strand.
GGTCGCCGGAGCCACCGTTGGCGGCCCAGGTGCTGTCGGTGAACTGCAGGCCACCGGAGAAGCCGTTACCGGTGTCGGTGGACCAGTTGCCGCCGCTCTCGCACTGGGCGACAGCGTCCCAGTTGTTGGCGGAAGCGGTGGCCGTGGCCAGACCGAACGGGACGGCAACGAGGGCGCCGAGGGTGGCAACGGTAGCGGCGGCACGGGTGCTGAACTTACGGGTCTGAGACATGTGGTATTCCTTGCTGCGCCCGCCGGCTCGACCAACTATCGGTCGAGTCCCTGTCCCCAGTGGATGTCGGGGGTTCTCGAACCGCGGGACAGGGTTGCCGGTGTTCGGCGGTTCGAGCTCGAGCCCGTCGCGTTCGATCGGGCCGTCACCGACGATAACGAATCAATCTCGGCAGATCACGTGGCAATAACGTCCGAGTTGTCAGAACGCTCGGTCGTACATCTCCGCATTCACCCAGTTGAGGCCCGTGAAATGGGTAATCGAGACGATGTGATTCCTAAACGAAAATGTGGTTCGGATCACTGAATAAATGTGGTAACGGTCTCGTTCAGCGGAACGATTTGCGAGGTTTGGGGTCGTATCGGGCCGTGATCCTCACGGACTCGCGTGCGGAAAAAGGCCAGGTGAACGCCGCTGTGACGCCGAACGCACCGTCTATGGGGCATCGAATTCTCCGAAAGGGAGCTGGGTCACAATTCGGTTCAGGTGTGCATCAGAAAATCACGCTGGCCGTTGTTTCCGATCATCGTGATAGCCGTGTAATAGGCGTGCATCGGGCCCGTGATCCGGCCCGTTCGGCAGCGCGGATCCGCTCGAATCGCCTGGCGCAAAGGGTATTTCGCGGGCGTCGGCGTGTTCACGTCGGCGAATGCCGCTGCGGGACCGCCGATTTCGGCGGGCGCGACGGCGCGATCGAGGTGACGATCGGAGTCGGCGCTGCGACGGGCGCTCGGCCGGATCGAGACCTCATGGCAACGAGTTCGCCTGGATATCGCGATAGCTGGGGATGCCCGCGGCGACCGGTCGTCCCGCGCGCACCGCGTCCGCCACGTCGACTGCCGCCGCCAGCGCCGCCCGGTAGAGCAGCGAGCCGGTGCTGATCCGCCGCACGCCCAGCTCCGCGAGCTCGGCGACCGTGGGCCCTCCGACGGCATAGAGGACGTTGACCGGCAGCGACACGGACTCGACCACCCGACGGATCGCGTCCGGCTCGGTGAGCCCGGGGACGAAGAGCCCGTCGGCGCCCGCCCGCGCGTAGCGGGCCGCGCGCTCCAGGGTGGTTTCGGAGTCGATGCCGAGCCAGTGTGTGTCGACCCGCGCGTTGACGAACACCGTCGGCGTGCGCTCCTTGATCGCGGCGATCAGCGCGGCCTGATGCTCGGGGTCGGCCAGCTCGGTGTCCGCCCGTCCGTCCTCGATGTTGATGCCCGCGATGCCGAGCTCGTCCAGCTCGGCGACGAACTCCGCGACCTCGACCGGTTCGTCGCTGAAGCCGCCCTCGATGTCGACGGTCACCGGGACGGCGAGCCGCGCGAGCCGCCGCGCCAGCGCCAGGGTCTCCGCGCGGGTGACGCCCGTTCCGTCGGGTACGCCGGCGGCGGCCGCGACGCCGAGACTGGTCGTGCCGATCGCCGGGAACCCTTCGGCGGCCAGGACGGCGGCCGAAGCGAAGTCCCAGGCGTTCGGCAGCACCAGCGGGACCGCGCGGTGGTGCAGTTCGTGGAATGCCGTCACCTTGTCCATAGCGCCGACGGTATCCCTCGAACGCCGGTCCGTCGTTCGAATCCTTCCCGGATGGATACTTCCGCCGCGCTGGGTAATCACAGTGCTGTGGGTGTCGTTCGTGCTGTCCAGCGCGGTGGCGAGGGTGTCGGTGCGCCCGCCGCCGAACCCGTCCACGGCGAGTTCGGCACCGCGAGTTCGAACGCTCGTCGCACCCCGTCCATGAATGGGATTGCATAATCGTGCATAATCATTTCATGGCTGATTCGGATGCGCCCCCGTTGCGGGTTGCTGTTGCCGGTGCGAGCGGGTACGCGGGCGGCGAGGTGCTGCGCCTGCTGCTCGGCCATCCACGCTACCGAGCCGGGCGCCTCGAGGTCGGGGCGCTGACCGCGGGTTCGAACGCCGGAACCACCCTCGGCGAGCATCAGCCGCATCTGCTGCCGCTGGCCGACCGGGTGCTCGCGCCGACCACCGCCGAGGAGCTCGCGGGCCACGATGTGGTCTTCCTCGGCCTGCCGCACGGTCAGTCCGCCGCCATCGCGCAGGCGTTGCCCGAGTCCACGGTGATCATCGACTGCGGCGCGGACTACCGGCTGCGCGATGCCGCCGCGTGGGAGAAGTACTACCGCAGCGAGCACGCGGGCAGCTGGCCCTACGGCATGCCCGAACTGCCCGGCGGCCGGGACGCGCTGCGCGGCGCGACCCGGATCGCGGTCCCCGGCTGCTACCCGACGGTCGCCAGCCTGGCCTTGGCGCCCGCCGTCGCCGCGGGCATCATCGAGCCGCAGGTGACGGTGGTCGCGGTGAGCGGCACCTCGGGCGCGGGCCGCAAACCCGACGTCGGGCTGCTCGGTTCGGAGGTGATGGGCTCCGCCCGCGCCTACAACATCGCGGGCGCGCACCGGCACACCCCCGAGATCGCGCAGAACCTGAAGGCCGCGGGCGGCGTCGACGTCGCGGTGTCGTTCACACCCGTCCTCGCCCCGATGCCGCGCGGCATCCTGGCCACCTGTACCGCGCCGACCGCGGTGGACGCCGCCCAGGCCCGCGCCGTCTACGAAAAGGCCTACGCCGACGAGCCTTTCGTGCACCTGCTGCCGGAAGGCGTGCTGCCGCAGACCGGTTCGGTGCTCGGCTCCAACGCCGTCACCCTGCAGGTCGCGGTGGACGCCGACGCCGGACTGCTCGTGGTGATCGGCGCGATCGACAACCTGACCAAGGGCACCGCGGGCGCCGCGGTCCAATCCATGAACCTGGCCGTCGGATTCGACGAGACCGAAGGACTTTCCACCGTAGGAGTGGCACCGTGACGACAACCGCTGAGAGCGTGAACGGCAAGCTGGTCCGCACCCAGGGCGTGACAGCGCCGCTCGGCTTCCGCGCCGCGGGCATCGCGGCGGGTATCAAGGCCAGCGGCAAACCCGATCTGGCGCTGGTGTTCAACGAGGGCCCGGAGTACGCCGCCGCCGGTGTGTTCACCCGCAACCAGGTCAAGGCAGCACCGGTGCTGTGGTCGCAGCAAGTGCTGAAGTCGGGCCGATTGCGCGCCGTCATCCTGAACTCCGGCGGCGCCAACGCCTGCACCGGCCCCGGCGGCTTCCAGGACACCCACCAGACCGCCGAGAAGCTCGCCGAGGCGCTGAGCAACTGGGGCACGGAGACCGGCGCCGGTGAAATCGCGGTCTGCTCAACGGGTTTGATCGGCGACCGGTTGCCGATGGACAAGCTGCTTCCCGGGATCACCGAGATCGTGCACGAGATGGGCGGCGGCATGTCCGGCGGCGCGGACGCGGCCCACGCCATCATGACCACCGACACCGTCCCCAAGGAAGCCGCCTTCCACCACCGCGACAAGTGGAACGTGGGCGGCATGGCCAAGGGCGCCGGCATGCTCGCGCCCTCGCTGGCCACCATGCTCGTCGTGCTGACCACCGACGCCGCGGTGAGCGCCGAACAGCTCGACAAGGCGCTGCGCAACGCCACCAGGCTCACCTTCGACCGGCTCGACGTGGACGGTTCCTGCTCCACCAACGACACCGTGCTGCTGCTGGCCAACGGCGCCAGCGAGGTCACCCCGTCGCAAGACGAACTCGACGCCGCCGTGCTCGCGGTCTGTGACGACCTCGCCGCCCAGCTGATGGCCGACGCCGAGGGCGTCACCAAGCGGGTGACGATCACCGTCACCGGCGCGGTCGACGAGGAGCAGGCGCTGATCGCGGCCCGCGCGGTGGCCCGCGACAGCCTGGTCAAGACCGCGCTGTTCGGCTCCGACCCGAACTGGGGCCGGGTGCTCGCCGCCGTCGGCATCGCGCCGATCACCCTGGATCCGAACCGGATCTCGGTGTCGTTCAACGGCAATCCGGTCTGCGTCGACAGTGTCGGCGCACCGGGCGCCCGCCAGGTCGACCTGTCCGGCGCGGACATCGCCGTGCTGATCGAGTTGAACGTCGGCGACGGCACGGCCACGGTCCGCACCACCGACCTGTCGCACGGTTACGTCGAAGAGAATTCGGCCTACAGCTCATGACAAGTCCCGCGATCCACGAACTCTCGGCACTGGACAAGGCGCATGTCCTCGCCGACGCACTGCCCTGGCTGCAGAAGTTCCGCGACAAGATCGTCGTGGTGAAGTACGGCGGCAACGCCATGATCGACGACGAGCTCAAGCGGGCCTTCGCCGCCGACATGGCGTTCCTGCGCACCGTCGGCGTGCACCCGGTGGTGGTGCACGGCGGTGGTCCGCAGATCAGCGCGATGCTGAAAAGGCTTGGCCTGCAAGGCGAGTTCCGCGGCGGCTTCCGCGTCACCACGCCCGAGGTGATGGACGTGGTGCGGATGGTGCTTTTCGGTCAGGTCGGTCGCGAACTGGTCGGGTTGATCAACGCGCACGGGCCCTACGCGGTCGGCATCTCCGGTGAGGACGCCGGACTGTTCACTGCGACGCGCCGCACCGTCGACGTGGACGGCGAGGCGACCGACATCGGCCTGGTCGGCGACGTCACCGAGGTCAACCCGGACGCGGTGCTCGACCTGATCGGCGCCGGACGCATCCCGGTGGTCTCCACCATCGCGCCGGACGCCGACGGCGTGGTGCACAACATCAACGCCGACACCGCCGCCGCCGCGCTCGCCGAAGGCATCGGCGCGGAGAAACTGGTCGTGCTGACCGACGTGGAAGGCCTGTACACCGACTGGCCCGACCGCTCCTCGCTGACCAGTCGCATCGACGCCGTCGAGCTGGCCGCCTTGCTGCCGAGCCTCGACGCGGGCATGGTGCCCAAGATGGAAGCCTGCCTGCGCGCCGTACTCGGCGGCGTGCCGACCGCGCACGTCATCGACGGACGGGTCCCGCACTCGGTCCTGCTCGAGCTGTTCACCGGAGAAGGAATCGGAACGATGGTGACGCCCGCCCCGGCCGGGACCGGCGCGCCGAACGGAACGAAATCATGAGTACTGTCGACGAATTGCAGCAGCGGTGGTCCGCCGCGTTGATGAACAACTACGGCACGCCGAAGGTCGCGCTGGTGCGCGGTGCCGGCGCGGTGGTCTACGACGCGGACGGCAAGCGCTACGTCGATTTCCTCGGCGGTATCGCGGTCAACAGCCTCGGCCACGCGCACCCGGCGATCCTCGCCGCGGTCACCCAGCAGCTGGGCACCCTCGGTCACGTCTCGAACCTGTATGCCAGCGAGCCGGTCATCGAACTGGCCGAGCGGCTGCTCGCGCATTTCGGCGACGGCGAGGGCAAGGCGTTCTTCTGCAACTCCGGCACCGAGGCCAACGAGGCCGCGTTCAAGATCGCGCGGCTGACCGGCCGGACCAAGATCGTCGCCTGCGAGGAGGCGTTCCACGGCCGCACCATGGGCGCACTCGCGCTCACCGGCCAGCCGTCCAAGCGGGCGCCGTTCGAGCCCATGCCGCCCGGCGTGGTGCACGTGCCCTACGGTGACGCGGCCGCGCTGGAGGCGGCGGTCGATGACGAGACCGCCGCGGTGTTCCTCGAACCCATGATGGGGGAGAGCGGCGTGGTGGTCCCGCCGATCGACTACCTGGTCAAGGCGCGCGAGATCACCGCGCGGCACGGCGCGCTGCTGGTGCTCGACGAGGTGCAGACCGGCATCGGCCGCACTGGAAAGTTCTACGCGCACCAAGCCGTCGGCATCGTGCCCGACGTGATCACCCTGGCCAAGGGCCTCGGCGGCGGTCTGCCGATCGGCGCGGTGCTGGCCAACGGGCGGGCGGCCGAGCTGCTCACGCCGGGCCTGCACGGCACCACCTTCGGCGGCAACCCGGTGTGCGCGGCGGCCGCGCTCGCGGTGCTGCGCACCATCGACGAGACCGATCTGCTCGCCCACGTCGAATCGGTCGGCAAGCGGCTCAGCGACGGCATCGAACTGCTCCAGCACCCGCTGGTCGATCACGTGCGAGGCGCCGGTCTGCTGCTGGGAATCGTACTGAACCAAGATGTTTCGGCGCAGGTCGAGGCGCGGGCACGGGAGGCGGGATACTTGGTGAACGCGCCGAAGCCGAATGTCATCCGGCTGGCGCCGCCGCTGGTGCTCACCGAGACCCAGTCCGACAATTTCGTCGCCGACCTGCCGCGGATCCTGGACGGCGCGGCGGCGGACGCCAAGGAGGTCCGGTAATGAGTGAGCTGCGGCACTTCCTGCGCGACGACGACGTCTCGCCCGCCGAACAGGCCGAAATCCTCACGCTGGCAGCGGCGTTGAAGAAGAACCCCTTCGCGCAGCGCCCGCTGGAGGGGCCGCGCGGGGTCGGGGTGATCTTCGAGAAGAACTCCACCCGTACCCGGTTCTCCTTCGAGATGGGCATCGCCCAGCTCGGCGGGCACGCGGTGGTGGTCGACGGCCGCGACACCCAGCTGGGGCGCGAGGAAACCCTCGCCGACACCGGCCGGGTGCTCTCGCGCTATGTCGACGCCATCGTCTGGCGCACCTTCGAGCAGGTCCGCCTGGACGAAATGGCATCGGCGGCAACGGTTCCGGTGGTGAACGCGCTGTCCAACGAGTTCCACCCGTGCCAGGTGCTCGCCGACCTGCTCACCCTTCGCGAGCGCAAGGGCGACCTGACCGGGCGCAACCTCACCTATTTCGGCGACGGCGCGAACAACATGTCGCACTCGCTGCTGCTCGGCGGCGTCACGGCGGGGTTGAACGTGACCATCGCCGCCCCAACGGGATTCGAGCCGCTGCCGTGGATTCTCGAGGCCGCGCGCAAGCGGGCAGCCGAGACCGGCGCGACGATCACCGTCACCGGTGACCCGATCGCCGCCGCCGCGGGCGCCGACGCGCTGGTCACCGACACCTGGACCTCCATGGGCCAGGAGAACGACGGGCTCGACCGGGTCGGCCCGTTCCGCCCGTTCCGCCTCGACGCCGCGCTGCTCGCCAATGCCGAGCCCGATGCCGTTGTGCTGCATTGCCTTCCCGCCCATCGCGGGGAGGAGATCACCGACGAGGTGCTCGACGGGCCACACAGTGTGGTCTGGGACGAGGCGGAGAACCGGCTACACGCGCAGAAGGCGCTGCTGGTGTGGTTGCTGGCCAGACGAGACAGTCATGCGGCGTGAGCGGGCGGCGCACCACCCCGGCGCGGGGGAGACGACGATGAGCGAACGCGCTGAGCGATGCCGGCGGGCCTCGCGCATGACGGAGCCGAGCGCAGGCGAGGTGCGGGCATGAGCGTCGACGCGACGGTACCGGGCAAAGGTCCGGCGATCGCCCGCACCCGCGCGGGCAGGCAATCGCGCATCATCGAGCTGCTCTCCGCGCATTCGGTGCGCAGCCAGACCGAACTGGCCGCGCTGCTGGCCGCCGAGGGCATCGAGACCACCCAGGCGACCCTGTCGCGTGACCTGGACGAGCTGGGCGCGGTGAAACTCCGCGCGGCCGACGGCGGTGCGGGCGTCTACGTCGTCCCCGAGGACGGCAGCCCCGTCCGCGGCGTGACCGGCGGCACCGACCGCCTCTCCAAGCTCCTCGGCGACCTGCTCGTCTCCACCGACGCCAGCGGCAACATCGCCGTCCTCCGCACCCCGCCCGGCGCGGCCCACTATCTCGCCAGCGCCTTGGACCGCGCCGCCCTCCCGTACATCGTCGGCACCATCGCCGGCGACGACACCATCGCCGTCATCGCCCGCGAACCCCTCACCGGCGCCGAACTAGCCACCCGCATCGAACAACTCGCTTGAGGGCGGGCTACTCGATCCACCGGGAAGGTCTCGAAGTCCACTACCAAGATCTTCCCGGTGGCGATCGGGAGCCGTGCTGACCAATCGCGCGGAGCCACCATGACAGCCGGGTCCGTGGTGCGGTTCGGCCTGCAATGATGTCTGGTATGAGCGCTCCCGACGAGCAACAGGTACTGCGTGTGACGGCCGAGGAGTTCGCCGAAGGGGCGACTGCCGAACTCGGTGACATCGAGATCGTCGACGGGCGCGTGGTCCGGCGGATGGCTCAGAGCCCGGTGCACAGCCGCGTGGTACGGCGGCTGGCCGGGATGCTGGAGGCGGCCCGGCGTAACGGCGGGCCGTGCATGGTGGTGGACTCCGACGTCGCCGCGCGATTCGCCGACGCGGAATCCGCATCAGCGGATCGGCGGTTGAACGTCCGCTATCCCGACATCTGGATCCGGGACTGCGAACCCTACGACGTCAACACCGTGCGTGAGCACGTCCTGCTGGTGGTCGAGGTCACCTCCGAATCGACCATTGATGCCGATATCAACGACAAGCGAATTCAATACGCGACCGCAGGCATTCCGCGGTACCTGATCGTCCGGCTGGACCAGAAGGAAGACCGCATCGAAGAGATCGAGGAATACCGTCTCGACTGGTCCGGCCGCCGCTACGCTGCGCACACGGTCCACCGACGGGTCTTGCTTCTCGACGACCCGGTCGAGGCGACAATTCCCTTCGACGTACTGGAACAACCGTAGCGGCGGCCGTGTCGACCGGAACGGCGACCGGCTCGGGCACCGCGTGCCCGGCTGGCTCACCCAGGGCCGGGATGCTCTCGGGTTCCGGTCCGACGCAGGTAGGGAAAGCGGTGGGTCAGTTGCTCGTTCACCCAGGTCAACCGTTGCGTGAGGGATGCGGCGCGGTCGGGGCGGGCGCGGTCGCGGACTCGCTCGAGCATCTCCCGCAGGTGCGTCAGGGCCATTGGTGAGCCGACAGCGGCCACGGCGATGTCGTCGAGGCCGGTGCGGACGAAGTCTTCCCAGTGCGGCAGCTGCACAACAAGGCGTTCGGCGCCGTCTCGGTCGGTCAGCGGCAGCGGCCCGAGCCGTGCCGCCGCCACCCAGCCAAGCAGATCACCCAGCTCGTCCATCGCCTGCACCGCGGTCGCCGGGTCGTGCACCGCGGGGGAGAGCGCGCGCAGCGCGATGTCGGCCAGCAACCGGAACGCCAGCAGCGGGTCTTGGTCGAAAGTCCGCTCGTTGCCGACGATCAGCGCCTCCAGGACGGCGGTATCCGGCAGTTCGGCTCCGTACACGTCGGCGACCGCACTGCCGTGATGCAAGGTGGCGCCGGGCGCCGACCGCAGGACGACGACGGCGTTCGCGGAGCGCGCGGTCTCGAGCAGACGTTCCATCCGCACGGATTGCAGCGTCGCGGGCGGATGGGGCCACGTCACCGTCGCGCGCGGCGCGGCGGTGACCGCTGCTGGCCCGGCGTCCTGCGGGTAGGCGACTGCCAATATCGCCCGCCCGCGCGCGGCGATCGCGCTGAGCGCGGGGGCCAACTGGATGGCGGAGAAGGCCCTCATGTGCAGGGTTCGCAACAGCGCGAGCAGACCGAGCGTCAGCACGACCGCGATGATCGGCACCGCCATAGAGACCTTGCTGTCGGTGCCGATCACCAGGGCGGCGGTGAAGCAGAACAAGGCGACCCCGACGGCGTAGCCGGATGTCCGCCAGACGATCGGGGCGTCACGGAACAGGGTCAGTCTCGGCGTGAAAGTCGTTGCCACCCACTGCACCACAAGAAACAGCAGCGAGAAGATCACCGCGACAACGCCGAGCACACCCAGACCGACCGAGAACAGCATGTTGATCACCGCGTGCGCCGGTACCTGCGGTCCGCGGCCGATGCCCGGCACCGCCAGGCCCAGGCCCACCCCCGTGGCGACGAACACCAGCTGGGCGAGCCCGGCGCGCAGGCGGCGCCGGGTCGGGATGACCCGGGCGGGCACGGTCCGTTACTCGCGCGACAGCATGGCGGCGGCTTCGCGTTCGAGGTCGACGTACGGTTCGCCGCTCACATCGACGGCCACCCGGTGCAGTGTGCCGCCGGTGAACGCCCAGGGGAAGGTCCCGGGATAGTCGTCGCTGACGGCTTCCGCGTTGTCGCGGCCCGCGTTGAGGCCCTCACCCGCGATGCTGAACTTGCCGGGCTGGGTCCTGATCCGTCCCGCACCGACCTTGCGATCGCCGTAGTAGAGGCTCAGGGTGCCCCGCGCGGTGCCGGGCGGGTCCTCGCTCTCCTTGTCGAAGGAGGCGGCGAGGATCAGGTTCGCGCCGGTCGGCAGGTCCTCGGTCGCGCTGATCCGATGCTCTTCGCTGCCGAGGAAGTTGTAGACGTAGTGCAGCCGATTGTCCTTGATGTACAAGGCATGTCCGCCGAACCGGCCACCGTGGGAGAACAGCACGCCCTCGGCGCCAGGGCCCGGCAGATCGACGAGCGCCCCGATCGAGTAGGAGCGGTTGCGGATGTTGACCGCGACCGCCTCGGGTACCTCGGCGCCGCCCGGACGGTAGACGTAGCGGTTGCGCGGCGGCGCGAGCTGGGGGCGCTGGGTGGTGAGAATCTCGACGCCCGAGCGGTCGTCGAGCGGGAACGCCTGGTTGGCGCCCGCCTCGTAGAACCACAGGCCGATGAGTTCGGCGAGCTTGCCGGGTTCCTCGGCGGCGAGGTCGTGCAGCTCCGCGCGGTCCTGGTCGGTGTGGTAAAGCTCCCAGGTGTCGTCGGGGAAATGGCTCCATCCGCTGAGGGTCGGATGGGTGGTGACCGCCTTCCAGCCGTCGTGCCAGATGCCTCGGCCACCGAGCATCGAATAGAACTGAGTGTGTTTGGCGGTCGGGATGTTGGCGGCGTCGAAGCTGTACCGCATGCTCACGCCCTGAATCGGCGTCTGGGCGTGGCCCTTCACCGTGTCCGGAAGCTCCATGCCGAGGCAGTCGAGCAAGGTGGGCACCAGGTCGACGGCGTGGTGGTACTGGTCGCGAGTCTCGCCATGCGCTTTGATCCCGGCGGGCCAGGAGATCACGCACGGGTCGCAGGTGCCGCCGTTGAACGAGTACCGCTTCCACATCTTGAACGGGGTGTTGAAGGCCATCGCCCACCCGTTGGGGTAGTGGTTGTAGGTCTTGGGACCGCCGAGCTCGTCGAGCTTGGACAGGTTCTCGGCGAGGTCGTCCGGGACACTGTTGGCGATCTTGTTCTCGTTGACCGAGCCGTCCGGACCGCCCTCACCGCTGGCTCCGTTGTCGGAAACCACGACAATGATCGTGTTGTCCAGCTGCTCGGTCTTCTCCAGGTAGTCGAGCAGGCGGCCGATCTGGTCGTCGCAGTGCGAGAGGAAGCCCGCGTACACCTCGGCCATCCGGGCGAACAGGCGTTTCTCGTCCTCGGAGAGGCTGTCCCACGGGCGGGTGTAGTCCAGCGGCGGGAACGGCTGACCGTCGGGACCGCTGCGGGTCTCGGGGGTACCGATCGGGTTGAGCGGCGGCAGTTCGGTGTTCTGCGGGACGAGCCCCATCTCCTTTTGCCTGGCCAGAATCTGCTCACGCATCACCTCGTACCCCGCGTCGAATCGGCCGCGGTAGCGTTCGATCCACTCGCGTGGCACCTGGTGCGGAGCGTGCGCGCAGCCCGGCGCGTAGTACAGGAAGACCGGACGCTCGGGCGCGATCGCCTTGACGTCGTCGATGTACTGGATCGCCCGGTCGGTGATGTCGACGCTGAGGTGGTAGCCCTGCTCGGGTGTGGCGGGCTGCTCGGTGGGATGGTTGTCGTGCACCAGGTCCGGATACCACTGGTTGGTCTCCGCGCCGAGGAAGCCGTAGAAGCGCTCGAAGCCGCGGCCGACCGGCCAATTGCGTTTGGTGGACGCCAAGTTCATCTCGTCCTCGGCGCACAGATGCCACTTGCCGACCATCGCCGTGCTGAATCCCCGCTCGACCAGGATCTCGGCGAGGGTGGCGCATTCCGGCGGGATGTGGCCGTTGGCGCCGGGGAAGCCGACCGCACACTCGCTGATGCATGCCATGCCGTTGGTGGTGTGGTTGCGGCCGGTGAGCAGGCAGGAGCGGGTCGGCGAGCACAGCGCGGTGGTGTGCCACTGGGTGTAGCGCAGCCCGTTCGCGGCGATCCGGTCGATGTTCGGGGTCTCGATCGGGCCGCCGTAACAGCCCATCGCGCCGAAACCCACGTCGTCGAGCACGATGTACAGCACGTTCGGCGAGCCGGGCGGCGCCTTCGGCTGCTCGTAGGGGCCCCAGTCGGGAATCGAGTCGCGGATGTCGAGGTTGACCACACCGCGGAATGGAACTGCCATGGTCTTCTCCTCATGGGTAGACCCCCGGCCCTGAACCTAGGCAGCCGCGAGGACGATCGCCTCACCCGTGACGGGTGATACGCCTGCCGATGCGGTCGCCCAGTCGTCCCGGATGCTGACCACCTGCCAGCCGTTCACGTCGGCCAGCGCGAGGGCTTGCTCGGCGCCCGCCACATACTCGAACTCGCGGGCCGGATCGTCGTGGCGCACCAGCAAACGCAGCGTCGGCCGATCTTGCCGTTCGGTGAATTGCAGCATCGGGATGTCCCCGTTGGTATTTCCGGCCGCGAGCAGGGGCCGCCGACCGATCCGGCTCCAGATCCGCACCGGCTTCTGCGGGCCGTCGTCCAGGACATCGAGTTCGGGTTTGTGCACGATCGTGCCGCCCTCCCAGGCCAACGCGACGCTGCTGCCGATGACCCGCTCACGGGGGATGCCGTAGACGTCCTGGCTGATCGGCCGCATGAAGTCGCGGCCACCGCCCGAGGCGATGTAGTTGGCGAATCCATTGGCCGCCAAGAACCCGAGCAACTCGATCATCGGCGCGTATCCGCAGGCTAGGTAGGCGCGGCCGAGCGTGGGATGCCGGGTCGTCCGCAGGAACCGATCGGCGAGGACCTCGAACTCGTCCACCGTCACACCGGCGAACGCGGCGAGTACGCCGGAAAGGAGGACGCGCACGTCGCTGTCGTCGCCGTGGTAGTGCTTGGTGATCACGCCCTCGAGCCAGTCGTAGTCCTTCGCGCAGGCCGCCTGCCACGGCTGACGCGTGCGCAACGCCGGATCCTGCTCGGCCATGGCGACCAGACGGCGCAGGATGAAGTCGAGCTGGATGGGCATCGGCTTCTCGCACCACAGGGCATTCGGACACCCCGTCGCCGTCCGGTGATATCCCGTCCAGCGTGGCACAGCCGGATTACTCGGATCGGCGGAATCGCTCGATGATCACCAGGGTGTCGAGCCGCGTGCGGCCTCAGGCGAACGGGTAGTCCCCGCCGCGTCCTCCGCCGGTGCCCGGACCTTGGTTCGGCGTGGTGATGTCGATGATGTCCTGAATCAGGTCGACGACGGCGCGACCGATGTCCAGCACGTCGTTGCCGAGGGTGGAGAATTCCTGCGCGATCAGCTGAAGCATGTCGTCTGTCCTTCGGCCCGTACGGCTGAGTACCGTTCTCAGCGTGGCACAGGGACGCCCGGTGGGGCGGCGGATTCGGGCGACGGCCCGGCCCGCCACACCCGGCCGCGGGGTCCGTGGTAAGACGAGGGCACCCCGGTTCTGAATGGGATTGCATCGTCATGCATAATCATTTGCAGAAGGGCGCGGGCCGCCTGACCTGCGCGCCGGCGCGACCGGCCGGGCCGCCGAACGCGGCGCCCCGAGACACACCCGCACGAAACCGAGGAGCACACAGACATGTCCGAGCGCGTCGTACTCGCCTACTCCGGTGGGCTTGACACCTCCGTCGCGATCAGCTGGATCGGCAAGGAGACCGGCGCCGAGGTCGTGGCCGTCGCCATCGACCTCGGCCAGGGCGGCGAGGACATGAACGTGGTGCGCCAGCGCGCGCTGGACTGCGGCGCGGTCGAGGCGATCGTGGTCGACGCCCGCGACGAGTTCGCCGACGAGTACTGCCTGCCCACCATCCAGGCCAACGCCCTGTACATGGGCCAGTACCCGCTGGTCTCCGCGATCAGCCGGCCGCTCATCGTCAAGCACCTGGTGGAGGCCGCCAAGTTCCACGGCGCCACCACCGTCGCGCACGGCTGCACCGGCAAGGGCAACGACCAGGTGCGGTTCGAGGTCGGCATCGGCGCGCTCGCGCCCGACCTGAACGTGATCGCCCCGGTCCGCGACTACGCGTGGACCCGCGAGAAGGCCATCGCCTTCGCCGAGGAGAACAGCCTCCCGATCAACGTCACCAAGAAGTCGCCGTTCTCCATCGACCAGAACGTGTGGGGCCGCGCCGTCGAGACCGGCTTCCTCGAGGATCTGTGGAACGCGCCGACCAAGGACGTCTACGACTACACCGCCGACCCGACCGTCAACTTCGAGGCGCCCGACGAACTGATCGTCACCTTCGACAAGGGTGTGCCGGTCGCGATCGACGGCCGCCCGGTCAGCGTGCTCGAGGCGATCGTCGAGCTGAACCACCGCGCGGGCCGCCAGGGCGTCGGCCGCCTCGACATGGTCGAGGACCGTCTCGTCGGCATCAAGAGCCGCGAGATCTACGAGGCCCCCGGCGCCATCGCGCTGATCACCGCGCACCAGGCGCTGGAGAACGTCACCATCGAGCGCGAGCTTGGCCGCTACAAGCGCCAGGTCGAGCAGCGCTGGGGCGAGCTGGCCTACGACGGCCTGTGGTTCTCCCCGCTCAAGCGCGCGCTGGACGCCTTCGTCCAGGACACCCAGCAGCACGTCTCGGGCGAGATCCGGATGGTCTTGCACGGCGGCAACGCGGTGGTCAACGGCCGCCGGTCCGAGCAGTCGCTCTACGACTTCAACCTGGCCACCTACGACGAGGGCGACACCTTCGACCAGTCGCTGGCCAAGGGCTTCGTGCAGATCCACGGTCTGTCCTCGAAGGTCGCCGCGCGCCGCGACCTGAACCAGAAGTAGGCGAGCATCCCGGCAACGAGGGTCGACGCCGACGCGTCGGCCCTCGTTCGTCGTGCAACCGGGCGGCGGGGTGGCGAGCGCCCGGCAACCCGTACCCATCGCGGCGGTGTGGGCCCCGGCTACCGTAGGGACCGACGCGTTCGAGATCCGCACCGCCCGACCGACCCACCGAGGAGACAGCACACGATGACGCAGAGCGGCAGCACGAACGAGGGTGCGCTCTGGGGCGGACGTTTCGCGTCCGGGCCCGCGGCGGCGATGGCGGCGCTGAGCAAGTCGACCCACTTCGACTGGGCGCTGGCTCCCTACGACATCCGCGCGTCCAAGGCGCACGCCCGGGTGCTGCACAAGGCGGGGCTGCTGTCGGAGGCCGATCTCGCCGGGATGCTGACCGGCCTGGATCAGCTGGCCGCCGACGTCGCGTCCGGCGCCTTCGGTCCCGCGGAATCGGACGAAGACGTGCACGGCGCGCTCGAGCGCGGACTGATCGAGCGCGTCGGCGCCGAACTCGGCGGACGGCTGCGCGCGGGACGCTCACGCAACGACCAGGTGGCGACCCTGTTCCGGATGTGGCTGCGCGACGGCGTGCGCCGGATCGCGGCGGGCGTGCTCGAGGTGGTCGACGCGCTGGTCGCCCAGGCCGCCGCTCACCCCGACGCGGTGATGCCGGGCAAGACCCACCTGCAGGCCGCCCAGCCCGTGCTGCTCGCGCACCACCTGCTCGCGCACGCGCACCCGCTGCTGCGCGACATCGACCGGCTGCGCGATTTCGACCGCAGGGCCGCGGTGTCGCCGTACGGTTCCGGCGCGCTGGCCGGTTCCTCGCTCGGCCTGGATCCCGAGGCGATCGCGGCGGAGCTGGATTTCACCGCGGCCGCGGCCAATTCGATCGACGCCACCTCCGCACGCGATTTCGCCGCGGAGGCGGCCTTCGTGCTCGCCATGATCGGCGTCGACCTCAGCCGGCTGGCCGAAGAGGTGATCATTTGGAGCACACCGGAATTCGGCTACATCACGCTCGCCGACGCCTGGTCCACCGGTTCCTCGATCATGCCGCAGAAAAAGAACCCGGACGTCTCCGAGCTCACCAGGGGCAAGGCGGGTCGGTTGATCGGCAACCTCACCGGTCTGCTCGCCACCCTCAAGGCCCAGCCGCTGGCCTACAACCGTGACCTGCAAGAGGACAAGGAACCGCTGTTCGATTCGGTCGCCCAGCTCGAGCTGCTGCTGCCCGCCATCGCGGGCCTGGTCTCCACTCTCACCTTCCACACCGACCGGATGGCCGAACTCGCCCCCGCCGGTTTCACTCTCGCCACCGACGTCGCCGAATGGCTTGTGCGCCAAGGTGTCCCGTTCCGCGTCGCGCACGAGGCCGCGGGCGCCTGCGTCCGCGCCGCCGAGAACCGCGGCGTCGGCCTCGACGAACTCACCGACGAGGAATTCGCCGCCATCGACCCGGCCCTCACCCCCCAGGTCCGCGAAGTCCTCACCGTCCAGGGCTCCATCGCCTCCCGCAACGCCCGCGGCGGCACCGCGGGCACCCAGGTCGCCGTCCAGATCGACGAGGTCCGCGCGTCGTCCGCCGCGGCCCGCGCCTGGTTGCACTGAGCGTTCGATCGGCGGCGGGCGTCTAGTTCGGCCCGCCGCCGTCGCTGTTCACAGGAATTCGGCCGTGTCGAGATCGAAATCGAACGGCGCCGGAAGATGCAGCGGCGCACCGAATTTGGCAGCTGCCTGTTGGGTGTACTGGCCCCGGTCGGGCGCCCAGAAGACTGTCAACTCGCCGTGATGGCGGTCGACCAGCAGGTACATCGGAATCTCCGCCTGTGCGTAAGCGTCACGCTTCTCGACGCGATCGACCTCGGCGTCGCGTTCGCGGCCGGACGTGATCTCGACGATCAGCAGGACGCCGGACGGATCCGCCCAGGACGGCTCGGTGCGGAAGTAGCCCCTCGGTGCGACCGCTCCGTCGACTCGCGAACGGCCCTCGCGGTACGCGGGAATACGCAGGCCACGCTCGTGGAAGAACTCGAGTCCGGTCGAACTTACGATCTGGTTGCGAATCGTCGCGGCGAACTCGTCGTGCTCGCCGTCGGGAACGGGTACCACGTAGATCCTTCCGTTGATCAGTTCGACCGATACCTCCTCCGACGATGCACGCTCCAGTACCTCGAACTCCGCGAGGCTCACGTCGGCGTCCTGGATACCCATGTGCCCAGGGTAACGGGGTGGGGGACGGTCGGAGCGTGACTCGTGTCCTGCGATGATCGCCACGGGGACTCCTCTCGATAGTGATTCTCTGTCTCGGAGTTGGACGGGCACGCCGTCGGCTGGTTCCCGTCGAGTGCACGACACGCGGCGTGTTCTCAGGAAACGGTCGCGGCCGGGGACGATGCCCGGATGAGCTCGACGTGAGCGAATGCGCCGTCGGCGCGGAGCGGGACGGCCTTGCTGACGTCCACTTCACCGGCGATGGCGACGTCGTCGGCGAATCCTCCATCGCGGAGTTCGCGGCCGGACGAGCACTCGGCAAGGGTGGCGGCGATATCGTCCGTCGATTCGAAAGCTGTTCTGGCGATGGTTGATTCGGGTGACAGTGGTCCGGCGCCTGCGGCCGACAACGCGGAGACGACCGCTCCGGCGCCCAGTAGGTCTTCGATGCTCGGACGCAACGCGTCGCGACCGGGCCACTGCTCGCCCGCCGCGATCACGGCGACCGGCCGATCCGCTGTGCCCCACCCCTGTCGGCGGATCCATCGGGCGACCGCGGTCGCGTTGCGCAACGACGCGGCGAGCACCGGAATCCCGGTGACGGCGGCGGAAATGGCCGAACCGTTGGGCGACGGAAGAACCAGCCTCGGCACCGCAGGGGCGCGGCGCAGCGCCGCGGGCGACAGCGACCACGGCGCCTGCTCGGTGACGGCGCGGCGACCCACGGCGAGCACCGCGTTCTCGGCCGCGGCGAAGTCGGCCGCG
The DNA here is from genome assembly GCF_900215415.1 of Nocardia amikacinitolerans. Lineage (NCBI taxonomy): Bacteria > Bacillati > Actinomycetota > Actinomycetes > Mycobacteriales > Nocardiaceae > Nocardia > Nocardia amikacinitolerans. The sequence continues at coordinate 166,488 of NZ_OBEG01000010.1, forward strand.
CGATCGTCGCGCCAGGGGAACGGAAAGACGCGGGTACCGGCGTCGACCGCGACGCTGACCGACGTCGTGAACGACAGCACGTCGACGACCACCACGCACGCGCTGCCCGGCGCCAGCGCCCCCGCCCCCGCCACACCCCACTCGCAGCGAACGCCGAAGGTTCGCTGCTCGAACCATGTTCCTCCCACCATTGGACTGTTCTAACAGAAGTCCCCGGTCCCTCGTGCTGCCGAAAGCAGGTGGCTCCCTGCTGCGGCAGGGGCCGTGGGATCGCCTGGTGACCGAGGCGGACGACACGCGTACTGCCGCGGGCGCGCACGCGGGTCAGGGTCAGTGGGCGCGGCGTTCGATCAGGGTGGCCAGGTGGAGGACGGGTGCGGCGAGGTCGGGGATGGCGTCGGGGTCGCCCAAGCGGCCGGTTTGGTAGCTGAGGAGTTCGTGGCCCGCGAGGCTCCAGCGGGGGACGACGCCCGCCAAGTGGGCGGCGATCAGTTGCGGGCCGACGAGCAGGCGGGCGTAGTTCGTGTCCACGGCGGTCACCCGGAAACGGTGGTCGAAATCGCGATGGCCGGTGGTGACGGGCGAGTCGCTGAACAGGCCGCTGCCGGGCTGGGACAGCGCCGCGACGTCGACCACCGCCACCGGCGGATACGGCCGCTCCAGCAGCACCACCACCACAACGCACCGGTGGGTGATGGTGTGGACGACCTCGCCGTTCCACGTGCTCGTCGGGTAGGAGTAGTCGGCCACGGTGACCTGGTGTCCACCGAGCTCACCGGTCAGCGTCGCGCCGAGTCCGGTGGGATTGCGGCCGGGCAGCCGCGCGGTCCACGGCACGAGCGGCGCCATCTCGAACTGCCAGCCGTGCCGCGCCGCCCACTCGCTGAACGTCTGACCAGAAGCCCGCCTCCTGCGCACCCGCAACGGAAGCAACACCCCGAAACCCGCCGCCAACAGCACGGCCACGAACACGATCAGACCGATCCGGAACGCTTCCACCACGGGCCATCACATCCCTCGATCGACGGACCCTCCCATTGTCCGCCGACTCACTAGGCTGCCGCAGCCGCGCGAGCTACGGAGGCGGCCGTTATCAGTGTTACGCCGGGTGTCAGCTCTGTTCGGGGAGCTTCTTGATCACGCGGGTTGCCAGCCTCCGGGTGTAGGAGTCGGGGTCGGTGAGGAACGGCTCGATCAGCTGGCGCGTCCCGGGAGCCTTGATCCGTCCCAGAACTTCGATTGCGTAGTTGCGGGTCTGTGGGTCGTGCAAGTAGGCCGTGACAATGCCCGGCGCGCGTGGGTCTTTGCCTCGTCCGAAGTAGGTGAGCAGTCCGGCCACGACCTCGTTGGGTTCGGGTTGTTCGGCGATGAGACCGGCGATCAGATCGAATTCTCGCGGTCCGGAGACAGTGGCAAGCGCGCGGGCGGCTGTGTAGCGCTGGAAGTGATCCAGCGCTTTGTGCCGCAGCTGTTCGGTGAGCAGCCGGATCGCGTCTGTATTTCCTCGGGCGGAGCGATCATCCAGATTGCTGATCAGGTCTGTGTGGATGGCCAGCTTGTGTGGGGCACGAGAGCCCGCGACTCCGCGACCTTCCGGGCCGGGGATTCGTTCATCGAGATGTTCGAGCCAGTCGAGGTACACCGGGATCGCCTGTGGCAACGGTCTCAGCTTGTTCAGCGGGCTGAGAGTGTACGCGCGGACACCGACTGCGGCGAGGTCGCGGACGAGCTGCAACTCGAACCCATCCTGACCGTCATGTCGGCTGGACGGGAGGTCTTCGAGCCAATCGCGTTGGTCGGGCATTCCCGGGTAGGCGCGGTGCACGACGGGTGGGTTTCCGAGGCTGTCGGGCATCGTTGCCGGGTCATATTTTGCGGACGGCGATTGGGTCGTAACCGACGAGGGGAGAGTAACCGCTGGCGCGTCTGCGGCTTGCTTCTCCGCGAGAACATGCATGCTGCGGGCCATCAGCTGTTTGCGGTACCGGTACAGCCCGTCCAGTTGCCGGTCCATCTCCCGGCACCACTCGCGAAGTTGCACAGCGTCGCCGGGCAGAGTGCTTGCCATTTGCTCGACCCGTGCCAGGGCGGCGGCTATCGCCCGGGCCAAGTCTCCGACGCGAGTACTCAGCGTCGCGAGATCCCGTGCCACCTGTACCGGATCAGCGGGATGGTCATCGGGTTCAGTGTCCGTCGCCATCGTCTAGCTCCTTCCGGATCAGGGTGATCTTGCCCTCCTGAACCAACTTCTCAACGTCGGGGGTCAGTTGCGTACGATGATCGACCACTAGAATCACCGAATATCCGTTGCCATCGGCCCAGGTGAGGTAGTCGGTGATCTGCTCGGTATCCGATCTGTCGAGCTGGTTCTTGTTCTTGACCTCTGTCAGTTGCTGATCGGGAACATTGAGGTAGTCCGGTTCACGATCGTGCCCGTTGACTGGGATGGAACGCTTCGGTCCCGGCGGCACATCCGCGCGTTCCTCGCCCCGGCGACCGGTCTCCTCATTGGTATGCCCGCCACCACCGTTGTGGATCGGGTCGGTCTTGCGCGGCGTCCGACCGAGGATCGGCCGCAGTAGCCCTGCGGAAGCAGTGGCTATGGCGTAGATGCCCTTGTTGGAGTTGATCGCGGTGGCGACGAATCCCTCCAATTCTCGCATCAGGGTGTCGAAGTCCGACGCCGCGCGTTCCCGATACTCCTTGCGCTGAAGCTCGATCGCGATGCTGCTTGCCCTTCCCGCTGGCGTCGGATTGAGCTCGGCGCCGATGTCGGCACCTTCGAGCAGCAACAGGCTCGCGTGTAACGAGTTCAGGATCGCCTGGACCTGCTGGCGTTCGGTATCGGTCTTCGACGACACCTCCACGCACGCCGGTCGCAGCGCTTTGGCCGCGTCACCGGTATCACGGTAGGCAGTGGCCAACCACACCAAATCCTGTAGTACACCGTCGATTTCGGGTTCAGTCTGATCGGCCAGCTGCGCCTTGACATCGTCGTACATCGCATACGAGTCTGTCTCGGCACCCGTGCCGAACGACTCGAAAGCCGCCCCTGCCGCCGCGATTGCCGCCACCTTGGCGTCGGGCCATTTCTTCGTCACCAACTCAGCGATGTAGTCCCAGTGCTCCGGCTTGTCACCGGTCCCTCCGGCCGAGATCTTGCTTGGATGCAATGCCACCGACAAACTCGTGCCCTGCGGCTGCGCCGGGGGAGTGAACGGTGGGCCCGTCGGGTTGTTGGCGTGTTCGTGCATGTCATGGATCAGCCCGAAACCGTGGACCTGATAACCGAGCTCGCGGGCCGCCATCGCGCAGAACGAGGCGAGCTCGAATACGTCGGAGGCGGACTGGTCGTAACTGGTCGACCACAGCACACCAGCCTCATGATGTCCTGCGCTGCGAAGTACGTCCTCGAGCCGCTTGTTCAGCTCTCGCAGAGCCTTTTCGATGGTGAGGCTGGCCTGGATCAGCCTTGCTGCGGCCGCATAGTAGGCGGCCGGATCGACATCCCCCATGGTCGGCTAGGTGGTCGGCAAGCCGAGGGTTTCGCAGTTCGCGCGACGCGCTTGCGCATAGTTGTAGTGGCAGTTGTCGATCATCAGCCGATACTCGGCGAACCTTCCGATCAGTGCCGCGCCATCGGATTGCCACTCGGTGTGAGCCTGCGCGACCGCCGAGGCGACGGCGCCGGCGAATCCGTCACCGAGCTTTGCCGCGGTCTGCGACACATCATGCATCTGAGCGGTCAGCGTCCGGATGAACCCGTCCAAGGCCTTGGAGAATGCCGCCAAATCGTCCAATTCGAAAGAATGCCCGCTCATTACGATTCCGGCATCGCGTCGGTCGCTTGCTCGATCTCCGATCCTCTGGATTCGTCTTGCCGCTGAAATGTGTCGGCGGCGAGGGTCAGCTTGTCGGCTAGCTCATCGAGTCGGCCGAGAAACGGGGTCAATGCTTCGTACTCCGTTCGCCAGATCGACATCAACGAGGACGCGGCTTGTCCCCGCCAGCTCGCGTGCAGATCCTCGTGTGCTCGGTCGATGTCACCCGCCGCAGCGACCAGGCTGTTGTGGATTCCCCGCAAGGTATCAGCCTCAGCCCGTAGCCGATCCGGCGAAACCGACAACTCGTCAGACATGATCACGACCCCACCAAACGCACCGACGCCCGAATGCTGTCGGCAACCCTACTCAATACAGTAGCCATCACACCTACGACAGGACAGATGCCGATGCCGATCTCCTGGCGCGATCACGCCTCTCCGCAAGCCCAAACCGATATTTCCGGGCTCTACAGCCAAGCCCTCACCCTCATCCGGCGACAGCTTGCCGACCACCGAGGCTTCAGTCCGTTCGCAATCGTGACCGGACACTCCGGCGATCACAACCTCCGCATGGCGCCCACCGCCTCGACCAAGACAGCCATTCTCGACGCGCTCACTCTCGACAGCGACACCACCAACTCCCGCGCCATCCTCATCGCGATCGACGTCTCCCTGCCACCCGACGGCACCGATGCCGCCGAACTGCTGATCGAACATGCCGACGGCGTCGCACTGCAGTTCATCGTTCCGTACAGCATCGGTCCGGACGGCGCACATCTCGACGCAGACCGCGTCATCGCGGCGCCTGGGACACGGCGCATCTGGACTCTGCGCCTCTGATCGGACAGGCGAACCCTTCGGTGTCGCGCCGAGACTGTCGAGATTGTGGCCTGGTAGCGGCGTGGTCCGTGGTACGAGCGGTGACATCTCGAACCGCCGATAATCACTAGGCTGCCGCCATGACCTTGCTGCTACTCGCGCTGGCGATCGCCTCCGAGGTGACCGCGACCGTTTCGCTGAAGTTCTCCGAGGGGTTCACCAAGCTCGTTCCCTCCATCGTGGTCGTCATCGGTTACGGCGCGGCGTTCTTCTTTCTCTCCCAGGCGCTGAAGCGGGGCATGCCGATCGGTGTGGCCTACGGGATTTGGTCCGCGGTCGGTGTCGCGGCCATCGCGATCATCGGCGTGCTTTTTCTGGACGAACGACTCAGCTTGGTGCAGGTCGGCGGCATCGCGATGGTCATTCTCGGCGTGCTCGCACTCGAACTCGGCGGCTCGCACTAGCGTCCGCGTCGTCGTGTTACGAAGGGCCTCAATCCTGAACGCGCACCGTGTAACCCGCGTCGTCGAGTGCGGTGAGCACCTCGTCGCGGTGGTCGGGTCCGCGAGTTTCCAGCGTGAGCGCGACTTCGACTTCGTCGACGGCAAGCCAAGTCCCGGTGCGTGAGTGGACCACGTCGACCACGCTCGCGCCCGTCCCGCCGACCACGGTGAGCAATGCGGACAATCCGCCGGGGCGATCCGAGATCGTCACGCGCACAGCGAGATAACGCCCGGCGGCGCTGAGGCCGTGGTTGACGATCCGGGTCAGCAGCAGCGGATCGATATTGCCGCCGGAAAGCACCGCGCAGACGGGCCCACGCAGCTCGAGTTCGCCTGCGGCGCAACTCATCAGCGCCGCGACAGCCGCCGCGCCCGCGGGTTCGACGATCAGCTTCGCGCGTTCCAAGCACAGCAGCAGCGCCGTGGACAGCGCCTCCTCGTCCACCGTGACGATGCGCGGCGCGTGCGCGGCGATGTGCGCGAACGGCACCTCACCAGGCAGCCCCACCGCGATGCCGTCGGCCATGGTCGACATCCGTTCCGCCCGTACCGGTTTGCCGACCGCCAGCGATTCCGGCCACGCCGCGGCCTCGGCCGCCTGCACCCCGATCACCCGCACGTCGGGCGCAAGACGGTGCAGGGCGATGGCGATACCGGCCAGCAATCCGCCGCCGCCGGTCGGCACGAGCACCGTGCCCACATCCGGCAGCTGCTCCAGGATTTCGAGCCCCACGGTCGCCTGACCGGCCACGATGTCCGGGTGGTCGAACGGGTGGATCAGCGTGGCTCCGGTACGCGCCGCGAAATCCAGTGCCGCGTCGAGGGCTTCGTCGATGGTGTCGCCGATCTGTCGCACCCGCGCGCCATAAGCCTTGGTGGCGGCCAGTTTCGGTATCGAGGCGCCGACCGGCATGAAGACGGTGGCCTCGATGCCGAGCGTGGTAGCCGCCCACGCGACGCCCTGCGCGTGATTGCCCGCGCTCGCCGCGACCACCCCACGCGCCCGGTCCTCGGGCGGCAGATTCGCGATCCGGTTGTACGCGCCGCGCGGTTTGAACGAGCCGGTCCGCTGGAGGTTCTCGCATTTCAACCACACGTCCGCGCCGCAACGTTCGGACAGCACCCGCGACGCGACCACCGGCGTCCGGCGGATCACCGGCGCCAACAGCGCCGCGGCCGACTCGATCCGTTCCAGCCCGATCAGCTCCATGGCCTCATGCTGCCATCGCGAGCCGAAGACATCCTATGATTCGGGTGTTCAGTCCGCTTTCTTCGCGAGGTTGTGCGCCAGTGCGCCCAGCCGGGCCAAGCGAGCGTCACCGAGTGGGGTGAGCTTGCCGCCGAGCCGGTTGGTGACGAAGCCGAGCGACATCCCCGTGGCCGGGTCCGCGAACGCGCCGGAGCCGCCGAGCCCGAAGTGCCCGAACGCCGAGATCGGCGCGGCCTTGGAGGGCATCATCGGCACACCGTGGAATCCCAGTCCCCACGGGATGCGGAACGCGAGCACGTAATCGGGTGTGAAGACCTGGCGCTCGCGCATGTGGTCGATGGTCTCCGCGCCGAGCAGCCGGTAGCCGTCGAGGCTGCCGCCGATCGCCAGCGCCCCGTAGAGCCTGGCCAGCGCCCGCGCGGAGAAGACGCCGTTCACACCGGGCATCACCGAATCGTGCAGTCGCGGGTCCGACATCAGCTCGGCGAAACCGCTGGGCGTCGTCTCCGCGGCGGCGGCGAGGCGGCGGCTGCGACCCATGATCCGCGCGCCGCTCTCCCAGCTCATCCCGGCGACGGTCAGCTTCGGGAAGTTGACGGCGATGCGGTCGCGCTCGGTCTCGGGCACCCGGAACCAGAGTTCCTCGGCGCCGAGCGGCTCGGCGATCTCGGTCCGCAGCACGTCGGTGAAGTCCGCGCCCGCGACCCGCCGCACCAGCTCGGCGACGAGATGTCCGAAGCTGATGCCGTGATAGCCGCTGGTCGTGCGGTGCCGCGGGTCGGGTGCGGCGGCGGCCAGCGCGGACGTGACCGCGGCGTCGTCGAAGAAGCGTTCTGGCGAACCGGGCAGCAGATTGCGCAGCCGGTGCAGTCCCGCACGGTGGCTGAGCAGCGCGCGCACGGTGATGTGCTCCTTGCCCGCCGCGGCGAACTCGGGCCAGTATTCGGCGACGGGACGGTCGTAGTCGAGCAGTCCGCGTTCGGCGAGGCGGTGCAGCAGCGTGGCGGCGACGCCCTTGCCGGTGGAATACGCCACGGCCAGCGTGTCGTGCTGCCAGGCAACGCCCGGTCGCGCGAAGCCTGCCCAGACGTCGACCACGGGCTCGCCGTGCAGATAGACCGTCAGCGCGCCGCCGCCGTCGCCCGGACGGCGGAAGAGCCGGTCGAATTCGGCGACGAGGCCGACGAAGCGCCGGTCCACGAACTGCGTTGTCGGAGGTGTCGGCATCGAGGCTTCCCCTTTCTGTCCCTTACCCAGACTAAGGGTCTGGGACACGGCGAACCGGCGCGCCTACCCCGCATCGGGTCCGTTCTCGGGAGTCGACGGTCGCCGTCGTCGCGCCGAGGCCCGGCGACGCGGGTGCCGCCACCGGACCGCTTCGCGCGATCCGGCGGCGATCAACGATTCGACCCGCCGGTCGGGAACCGGCGGGGGAGGGGAGTGGGTCAGGCCGCGACGGCGGTGCGCAGCGCGCCGAGGATATCGGCGGGCTCGGCGACATCGATGACGAGCCGGGTGAACTCCGAGCCCCTGAGCTCGACGCGCACGCCCGAGCCGTCGAAACGGGTGTCCCAGAATTCCTTGCGGCCCTTGCCGCGGAAGGTGCCCGCGGCGATCACGCCGGGGAAGAAGGTGCCGGGCGCGCGCACCCACGGCGGTCGCAGATCGACCTCGGCAGGCGCGACTTCGGTGATATCGCGCAAGTCGAAACTGAGTTGGTCGCGCAGCGCGAGCAGTCGATGTCCGCCGAGCACCTTGACCGTCACCGTCGTTCCAGTGACCTCGATCTCCACCATGCCGCGTACCTCGCAATCGCCCCCGGATTTCCGTACGACTCCAGCATCGGGGCCGCCCCTGGATTGACCCTGTGTCGATCCTGTGATTTCCCCAAGCTTCTGAAGGAGGCACCGCCCGAGACGAGTTCCAATTCGGACCGGGGCGGGACCTGCCGCTGCTGCTGGCGCTGCGACATGGCGAGTGCGCGGGCTCGCCCGCCTGCGCCGCCAAGTCCATAACCGGCAGCCTCCGCCGCCAGGTCCACCGACGGCCGCGCAGCGATCAACAAGATGTCGCTACGTAAATATGCGCATGAACGCATGTTGATTCAAGATGTAATCCGGCGACAACGTTCGACCCCTTCGAGATCTGCAAGGAACGGGGAGCCCATTTTTTCGACGTGCGGACTCTGCGCGCTACTCACCGAACCAGAGCCCAGACGATCAGCGGCAGCGTGCGCCAGTTCGGCCGGCGGTCGAGGCCTCGATGATCAGCGATACCGGTCACCGTCGGCGGTCGAACCTAGACAAGAAGGACCCAGCCCGACAACTCGCGGGCTGGGCCATGGCTTTGCCGACCGCTGCGACTACTCCCTACTCAGAGCGACCCCGCACGCCCCGCGTGATGCGCCGCGTCGGCGATCTCCAACACATCCGCCAACCACGGCGTATAACTCGCCGGATCCTCCGCGAGCGCCGCACGCAGCTCCTCCGGCTGGATCCACGTGTACGCGGCGACCTCGGCGGGGTCGGGCCTCGGCATGCCCGCGTCGAGCAGGCCGATGATCACGTGGTCCCATTCGTGTTCGACGCGTCCGGTGGCGGTGTCCCGCGCGTGATAGCGGAAGACGCCGACCTCGGTGAGCGTGGTGGCCAGCCCGAGCTCCTCGGCGAGCCGCACCGCCGCCGCGGCCGCGACCGGCTCGCCGGGCGCGGGATGTCCGCAGCAGGTGTTGGCCCACAGCAGCGGAAAGCGGGTCTTCACGGCGGCCCGCTGCTGCAACAGCACCCGTCCCGCCGCGTCGAAGAGCAAGACGGAGAACGCGCGATGGAGTCGCCCAGGCGCCCGGTGCGCCTCCGAGACCGGGCACGCGCCGACCGCGCGGCCCGCCTCGTCCACGAGCTCGACGGGCAGGGCCTCGCGGTCGGTCAACGGCTGGGCGAGGGTCTCGGTCACCTCCCCACCTTATCGGCGGCGATCAGCAGGTACTGGAAGCTGCCCTCCCGGTACGCGGTGAGGAACGGCTTCTCCACACCCGTCGCGAGCTCGGATTTCGTGCGCAGATCCCAGTACGGGATGGTGGCGGCCGTGAGGTCGACCACGTCGATGGGAACCAGTCCGTTCTCGGCGAGGGCGCGGAAGTACTCGCTGCGCGGATGGATCATGCAGCCGTAGTGCGCGTCGATCCAGCTGACCGAGGACGAGCGCCCGCCGGTGACGTCGTTGGAGCAGCCGGTGATGCAGACATAGCGCCCACCCGGCTCCAGCAGCCGGGAGAACTCGCGGAACAGGTCGAACAGGTCGACGTACATGGTGGTCTCGTTGGTCCAGATCCCGCGCATCACGCCGCTGTCGAAGCCGGTGTCGAGCATGTTGCGGAAGTGGAACCTCACCTTGTCCGCGACGCCGCGGTGCGCGGCCTGGTCGTTGGCGAAGCCGACCTGGTACTCGGAGATGGTGACACCGTCCACCTGGCAGCCGAAGCGCTGGTTGGCCATGAAACTGGTGCCGCCGCGGCCGGAGCCGCCGTCCATCAGCCGGTCGCCGGGACGGACGTCGCCGAGGTGGTCGAGCAGCAGATCGGCCTGCGCGGTCTCGAGCCGGTGCAGCTCCTCGACGATCCGTTGCTGGCGCGTCTCCTCGGGACCTTCCAGCACCGAGAGATCGGGGTCGCCGATGCCGTAGTGGTGGTGGTAGAGCCCGTCGACCTCACCGAGCTTGGTGTTGACGCGGTCGTCGTTGGGGTTGTTGTTCCAGTACGCCGCAACGGATTTCTGGTAGTTGGTGCGCAGCACGGCCTCGGTCTTGGGGTTGAGCATGGTCATGCGTGATCATCCTCTCTCATTGCGGTACCGGCTATCCGACATCTGTGTAGCGACGGCTGTCGGCATGCCAGGCGCGGTTGCCGCCCATCCATGCCCACAGTCCGACGAGGAAGCGTCGCAGTTCCGGCGATCCGCCGGCGGCCAGCGGCGCGGCCTCGCGTTCGAAGCGGTGCACGAGTTCGTCGTGGACCGCCGCGGTGTGCAGCACCGCCTCCCGACGGGAGCACCGCTCTTCGGCGGCGAGCACCGTGGGGAGGTTGAATTCCCTTCCGTTGGAAAGGTCTTCGCGTGCCATCGAATACAGGTCGTTGACCATCTGGGCGGCGAGCGCCGCGGTTGTCGTTACGCGCCGCATCGCCGGGTGGGTGTATTCGGCCGCCGAGAGTTCGTAGCCGCCGAGTACGTCGATCGGGGCCATGCACGGCAGAAAGCTGTGCGGCTGGCGGTTGGCGAGATATTCCCAGACCGGCGGCATCCGGCCCGCGCCGCGCCAGCCCGCCTCGGCGCCCAGTGCGATGAACCAGCCTGCGATCTCGGTTCGCAGCCTGGCCAATTGGGCCGAGGTGGCGTACTTGGCCAAGTGCTCGAACGAGGTACGGAAGGCGCGCATGATCGGATCGGCCTGCAATGTCCGTTCCAGCTGCGGTGCGTAGCGCGCGGGCAGATGCGCGGGATCCATGACGGCCATACACAATTCGAGTCGGGGCCCCAGTTCGGCCTCCGGGCTGGACGGGGTGCCGTCCGGTGCGCGGTCGTCGGCGTCCTCCTCGCAGTAGTAGTCGTCCACCGACCATTCCGAGACCGCGCATTTGGCCGCGGCAAGCAGCCGATCGGCGTCGGAACAGTCGGGGTGGGCGAGCATGATGAGCCGTCCGAAGTCGGCCTTGCGCAACTCGTCCAGCCGACCGGCGTAGAGCCCGATGTCCTCGGCCCAAGCCAGCAGTCCCTCGTTCACCGCCTCGGCAAGCGTCGGATCGTCGCGCAGCGGCGGCGGACAATAGAGCGGCGGTATCCGAGAGCTACCGCCACCGCGCCGCGTGGATTCCGTGCCGAGCCCGGTCGGGCCGAGCGGGACGGGCGCCGGATCGGACATTGCGACCGGTGCCGGACGCACCGCCGAGCCCGCGGTCCCCAATCCGCTCGGTCCCAGGGGAATTCGAGACCGGAATCCATCCGTCGTGGACATCCCGCCTGCGCCGGATGCGTGCCCGTTGCTTTCCGGTGCGACGCGGCCGTCGATTCGTCCGGCGACCGGAACGGCGGGACCGGACGGAATCGGCGGGCGCCGCGACCCCGCCGGACCGGCCCCCTGCGCCGGCCCGACGGAGTGCGCGACGTTCCCGACCGGCGAACCGGACGGAGCCTCGTCGACGCCGTCCGCGACCGGAGCGGCGTCGGGTGCGGACGGCCCGAGCGCCAGACCGTCCGGCGCCAGGTACGGCGTGGTCGGTCCGGCGGTGCGATCGACGGGCAACCGCAGCGCGCCCGACCCGAGCCCCCTCGGGCCGAGCAGCTGGACCGGCGTCGGGCCGGCCGCTCGCGCGGGTGGACTCGAATCGGTCGGCGGCGCCGGGGATTCGGCTACCGCTTCGGCGAACAGCTCGGCGGGCGCCGTGCTGTGCGTGTTGGTGAGCAGCGCCACGACGTCGGCGGCCAGATCGTGCGTGGCGGCGGGCGCGGCGGCGCGGGAGAGCACCGACATCGGTCATCACCCCGGCTAGTCCGCCTGCCGGGCGACCAGGACATTGTCGAGCACCCCGAGGGCGTCCGGGACCAGCACGGCGGCCGAGTAGTAGCAGCTGACCAGGTAGGAGATGATCGACTGGTCGTCGATACCCTTGAAGCGCACGTTCAGACTCGGCTCGAACTCGTCCGGAATTCCGGTCTGGTGCAATCCGATTACGCCCTGATCCTTCTCGCCGAGGCGCATGGCGAGGATCGAGGTGGTCCCGTTGTCGCTGACCGGGATCTTGCCGCACGGGTAGATCGGCACGCCGCGCCAGGCGGGCACCCGGTGTCCGTCGACGTCCACCGGGTCGGGATAGATCCCGCGCTTGGTGCATTCGCGGCCGAACGCGGCGATCGCTTTCGGATGCGCCAGAAACATTTTCGTGCTGCGGCGCATGCTCAGCAGCTCGTCCATGTCGTCCGGGGTCGGCGGCCCGGACTCGGTGTAGATGCGCTGTTTGAGATCGCAGTTGTGCAGCAGCCCGAAATCGGGATTGTTGACCAGATCGTGTTCCCGGCGTTCGTAGAGCGCCTCGATGGTCAGGCGCAACTGCTGTTCGACCTGATTCATCGGATCGTTGAACAGGTCGGCCACGCGCGAATGCACTCGCAACACGCTCTGCGCCAGGCTGAGTTCGTATTCGCGCGGGGAGGCGTCGTAGTCGACGAAGGTGCCTTCCAGCAGCGGCTCGCCGTCGTGGCCCGAGGAGATCTCGATGTTCGCCTCGCCCTTGGAATTCTGCCGGTGGGCGGGCGCGGCGGCGACGCGTTCGAGTTGCTCGCGCAATGCCGGTGCGGCGTCGACCATTTCGTCGAGCGATTGCCGGGGCAGCACGAGCATGGTCGTCTTGGTGACCGTCTTGACGGTCACCGGCCAGATGGCGGAGGAATCGAGCAAGGTTTCGGCGCCGAAGTAATCACCGGTGCCGAGCATGCCGACCTTCGTTTGTTCGCCGAATTCGCCCGAGCCGATTTTGGCCAGCTTGCCGTGCACGATCAGAATGACCTGATTCATCGGATTGCCGAATTCCGCGACGACAGTTCCTGGTTCGAGATCGCGCTGTTCGAAACGCTGCGCGAGCGCGGAAAGCGTTTCCTCGTCGTCGAATCCGCGCAACGGCGGAAGTTCTTGCAGTTCCAGCGGTATCACGCGGGCCTGTCCGCCGTCGACGACGAATTCGACCTCACCGTTGCCGACGGTGTGGGTCAGGCGCCGGTTCACGCGGTAGACACCGCCGTTGACCTGCACCCAGGGCAGCGTGCGGGTGAGCCAGCGCGAGCTGATTCCCTGCATCTGCGGTTCGGATTTGGTGGTGTGCGCCAGCTGGTGCGCGGCGCCCGTGCTCAGGCTCTTGCGAACGTTGTTTTCCGATTGGACTGGCATTTCGATGGTCATGCGTGGTCCTCACCTCGAGGGGTCACCGGGACGGTCGATGGTGTTTCTTGGGCACGGCAGATCAGCAGACCGGAAATGGCCTGCGAATGGAGAGACATTCGAGTGGAAAAGACTTGTGCGACAGTGCGTTCCAGACGGCATCGATGGTAGGTGGCGGAAGTGTTGCGGCGCAGCGAAATTCGCAGATCCGCGGGAGCGGATTCGGATGGTCACGACATGCGTTCGATTCGACCAACGGCAGATAACGGCACGGCGACGCGCGCGAACATCCTGGGATGAATCATGGATTCGCCGACGATTCGCGGTCGGCTGGCTATCTTCTGTCCATGTTCACGTGGATCTACGTGTTGCCGATCTGGCTGGTCTTCCTCATCATCACCGGCACCGCAGTGCTACTCGCTTCCGTCGGCATCCTGGTGTCACGCAAGTACGTGATCAGGATCTTCGGGCCCGAGCCCGGCAAGAACGACACCGTCACGATGGTGCTGACCGTCGGCGGCGTGTTCTACGGCCTGCTGCTCGGCCTGATCGCGGCGGCGACCTACGAGTCCTACGACACCGCACAGGCGTTGGTCGCCGACGAGGCCGCCGCGCTCGGCACGCTCTACCGCGAGGTGGGCGCCTACCCGGAGCCGCAGCGCACCCAGCTTCAGCAGGATCTGGTCGACTACGCCGACAACGTGCTGACCGAGGCGTGGCCCGCGCTGCGGGAGGGGCGCGAGCCGATGGGCGGCACGGCCCTGGTGACCCGGTTCCAAGTGAACCTGTTGGCTTTCGAGCCGCAGACGACCGCGCAGGAGATCGTGCACGCCGCGACCATCGAACAGTTCGCGCAGTTCGACTCCGACCGCAGGCACCGGATCAACGCCACCGCGGGCGGCATGCCCGACGTGCTGTGGTGGGTCATCCTGGTCGGCGGCGCGGTCAACCTGGTGTTGCTGTGCATGTTCAGTCTGAGTCGCGGCGCGCACCTGGTGCTCGGTGGTCTGTTCGCCTTCTTCCTCGGCGCGATGATCTTCCTGATCGCGGCCATGGACTATCCGTTCCGCGGTGATCTCAGCGTCAGCCCCGAACCGTTCGAGAGCATGTACATCCACGTCATGGGGCGGTGACCGCGCTCACCTGCCATGGAACCTGTCACAGCCGACACATGAGATCACCCCGATGTGGGAAGCTCGTCTATACGCGTGGACGGCATACTTCCCCGGGGGTCGGAAGGTGTCTCTTCGCGCCGAGCGCGCGAAGGTCGTGTGGGCACATTGCAGGGTAGGGCCAGGAGCGATGGTGAACTTCGGTAAGGAATTGGTGGGTTCGGTGCAGCGGTTGATGGCGACCGCGCAGAACGGCCTGGAGGTGATCCGCTTCGGTGGGCTCACCCACGATGTCGAGTCGTCGCCCTTCGAGGTGGTCGAGCGGCGCAGGATGTATCGGCTGCGCCATTATTTCCCCGACGATGCCACGCCCGGTCGCCCGGTCGCGGTGCTGGTGCCGCCGTTGATGGTCAATGCCGACATCTGGGACGTGAACGCGGAGGACGGCGCCGTCGGCATCCTGCATCGCGGCGGAATCGATTGCTGGGTGGTCGATTTCGGTTCTCCGGCGAGCGAGGAGGGCGGCTGGGAGCGCGATCTCGCCGACCACGTGCTCGCGGTGAGCAGCGCCATCGACACAGTCTGCGAGGCGACCGGCAGCAACGTGCACCTGATGGGTTACTCGCAGGGCGGCATGTTCGCCTACCAGACCACCGCCTACCGCTTCGGCAAGGGCGTCGAGAGCATCGTGACCTTCGGCAGCCCGGTCGACATCGTCGCGGGCATGCCGTTCGGCCTGCCCTACGGCCTGGTGTCGGACGTGGCGGATTTCCTCGCCGACCACGTGGTGACGCGGCTGCCCATCACCGATTCGATGGTGCGATTCGGCTTCCAGATGCTCGACCCGGTCAAGACCGCCAAGGCCAGGATCGACTTCCTGCGCCAGCTGCACGACCGTGAGGCGCTGCTGCCCAAGGAGCGTCAGCGCCGTTTCCTCAACAGCGACGGCTGGGTCGGCTACGCCGGGCCTGCGGCCGCCGACCTGCTCAAGCAGTTCGTCGCGCACAACCGGATGATGCTCGGCGGCTTCGTGATTCGCGATCAGCCGATCTCGCTGGCCGAACTGAAGTGCCCGATCCTCGCCTTCGTCGGCGAGGTGGACGACATCGGCCAGCCCGCCGCGGTGCGCGGCATCGTGCGCGCGGCGCCGAACGCCGAGGTCTTCGAGGCCAGCCTGGTCGCGGGTCATTTCGGTCTTGTCGCGGGCAGCATGGCAACCAACCACACCTGGCCGCTGGTGCGCCAGTGGGTGGAGTGGATGGACCGCGACAAGCCGCTGCCCGAAGAGATCTTCCGTATGTCCGAGCACGTGACGACCAACCGGCCGCGCTCGGCGGCCACCCGGGTGGTGCACACCGCGGGGACGCTGGCCGAGGCGGGCGCCGGGGTCGGCAAGGCGCTGGAAGGCATCGCCAACAACACCGTGCGGGGTTCGATCGAGCTGGCGGGCGAGGCGGCGCGTGCGGTGCCCAGGTTGACCCGGTTGGGCAGGATCCAGCCCAACACCCGCATCTCGCTCGGCAAGCTGCTCGCCGAGCAGGCCAAGCGGGCGCCGTTGCGCGAATGCTTCCTCTTCGAGGACCGGGTGCACACCAACGCGGCGGTGCAGGTCCGCATCGACAACGTGGTCCGCGGGCTCATCTCCGTCGGCATCCGGCCCGCGACCCGGGTCGGCGTGCTGATGGAGACCCGCCCGAGCGCCCTGGTGACGGTGGCGGCGCTGTCGCGCCTCGGCGCGGTGGCGGTGCTGCTCGCGCCGGGCAGCGAGCTGAACCGCGCCATCGAACTCACCGGCGCCGACACGGTGATCGTCGATCCGGAGAACCTGCGCCAGGCGGCGGCGAGCGGCGCTCGGGTCCTGGTGTTGGGCGGCGGCGACGCCCGCGGACTCGACATCACCTTGGGCGACAACGTGATCGACCTCGAGCAGATCGATCCCACCCAGGTGCGGGTGCCCGGCTGGTACCGCCCCAACCCTGGTTTGGCGCGCGAGCTGGCCTTCGTACTGGTGACCGGCACCGGTGACCGGTTGGAGACCAAGCACATCACCAACCACCGCTGGGCGCTGTCGGCCTTCGGCACCGCGACCACCGCCGATCTCGACCGCAAGGACACGGTGTATTGCCTCGCGCCGCTGCACCACTCGTCCGGACTGCTGGTCAGCCTCGGCGGCGCGATCGCGGGCGGCAGCCGCATCGCGCTGGCCAGGTCGCTCGATCCGGAGCAGTTCGCCGAGGAGGTGCACCGCTACGGCGTCACGGTGGTGACCTACACCTGGACGATGCTGCGCGACATCCTCGACGCCGGGGTGTTCCCCGCCGGGCACAGCCACCCGATCCGGTTGTTCATCGGCTCGGGGATGCCCGCCGGACTGTGGCGGCGCACCATGGACCAGTTCGAGCCGGCGCGGGTGCTGGAGTTCTACGCCTCCATCGAGGGCGATGTGGTGCTCGCCAACGTGACCGGAGCCAAGGCGGGCTGCAAGGGCCGCCCGGTGCCAGGCACCGCCAAGGTCGAACTGGTGGCCTACGACCCGAGCGAGGGCCGCATCCTGGTAGACGATGCCGGTTTCGCCCGCCGCTGCGCGGACAACGAGGTCGGCCTGCTGATCGGCCGGGCCTCGGAGGGCGTCGACATCTCCGAGGGCGGCCTGCGCGGGGTGTTCACCCCGGGCGACTCGTGGATGCCGACCGAGAATCTGTTCCGCCGCGACAGCGACGGCGACTACTGGCTGGTCGACCGCAAGGACACGGTGATCCACAGTGCCCGCGGCCCGGTGTTCACCCAGCCGATCGTCGACGTGCTCAACGACATCACCGCCGTCGACATGGAGGTCGCCTACGGCCTTCCGGTCGGCGACCACTGCCTGGCGGTGGCTGCGGTGTCCGTGCGGGCGGGTTTCCACTTGGAGCCCAAGGACGTCACCGAGGCGATGCGCGCTCTCGACACCGAGCAGCGGCCCGACCTGGTGTACGTGGTCGACGAGATTCCACGCAGCTCGAGCTACCGGCCGTCCACCAGGGCGGTGCAGGCCGCCGGGCGACCGGAGCCAGGGCCGCTCACCTGGTGGTACCACCGCGAGACCGAGAACTACGAGGTGCTCACCGAGACCGAGGCCCGCGCTCTGTTCGGTGACTGAACCCAATTCCGGCCGCACCGGCCCCCGGTGCGGCCGGAACGTGTTGTAGATCCGCCGGATTGGCCGCGGCTCGCGCACCCGGACAATTCGCGTCGCGGCGTCGGCTGGCATAGTTTGTGCGCGGGTCCGCCCGCGCGGCGCCGGAGGCCGCACCCGACGTCCGACAACCGTTCAGGGGTACTTGGTGAGTCAAAGCCTCATCTATCGCAATCGCGCCGTGTACGAGCTGCTGATGCGCGGGCTGTACGGCCGCCACTACGCGGCCAGGTACGGCGCGATCGCCGGGCTGGTGCCCGACGGCGCCGAGGTTGTCGATGTCTGCTGCGGTCCGGCGACGCTGTACACCCGCTACCTGCGCGCCAAGTCGGTCGACTACACCGGGCTCGACCTCAACGAGGGTTTCGTCGCGGGCGTCTCCCGCGCGGGCGGTCGCGGCCTGGTCTGGAACATGCGCTCCGACGCGGCGTTGCCGGAGGCGGACTACGTCATCATGCAGGCCAGCCTCTACCACTTTCTGCCCGAGCCGGGACCGGTGCTGGACCGGATGCTCGCGGCCGCGCGCAAGGCCGTGATCGTCGCCGAACCCGTCCGCAACCTCGCGACCAGCCGCAACCGAATCCTGGCCACCGTCGGACGACGGTTCACCAACGCGGGCGACGGTCGCCAGGCGCACCGCTTCACCGAGGCGACCCTGGACGAATTCTTCGATCGCTACCGGCCGCGCATCGCCCACCGCGCACTGATCGCGGGCGGCCGCGAGAAGTTGTACGTGCTGACGGCGTGAACGACCGAGGGTGACCGCCACCGCGCCCGACCGGGTGACGGTGACGTTCGGTCGGTCTCGCGGGTCAGACGGTGAAGGCGGTGACCGCCTCGATCACCCTGGCCACCTGCTCGTCGCGCAGATCCGGCCAGAGTGGAAGGCGCACAACGGTTCCGGAGAACTCCGCGCTGCGCACACAGGGCCGCGGTGTGCGGCCGAGCTTGAGGCCCGCCGGGCTGGAGTCCAGCGGCACGTAGTGGAACGGAGCTGAGATGCCGAGACCGCCGAGGTGTGCGATCAGGTCGTCGCGGCGCTGCTCGGTGGGCGTGCGCAGGTAGTACAGGTGCGCGGTGTGCGCGCGGTCCTCGGGCACCGTCATGAGCCGGACGTCGTTGCGCGCGGCCCAGTCCGCCAGCCCGGCCGCGTACGCGTCCCACACCCGATGCCTGCCGGACTGGATCGTGTCGAACTCGTCGAGCTGCGCGTCGAGCACCGCCGCGTTCAGCTCGCTGGGCAGGTAGCTGGAACCGATGTCCTGCCAGGAGTACTTGTCCACCGCGCCGCGCAGGAAACGGGCACGGTCGGTGCCCTTCTCCCGGATGATCTCCGCGCGCGCCATCAGGATCTCGTCGGTGAGAAGCAGCGCGCCGCCCTCGCCGCAGTGCACGTTCTTGGTGTCGTGGAAGCTGAGCGTGCCAAGCGTGCCGATGGTGCCGAGCGGCTGCCCGCGCCACCTGCCGCCGAGCCCGTGCGCGTTGTCCTCGACGACGGCGAAGCCGTGCTGGGCGGCCAGCGCGAGCAGACCTTCCATGTCGGCGGCCACACCGCCGTAGTGGATGACCACCACGGCCTTGGTTCGCTCGGTGACCGAGGCGGCCACCGATTCCGGATCCAGGTTGCCCGACGCCGGGTCGATGTCGGCGAACACGCAGGTCGCCCCGCGCAGCGCCATCGACGTGGCCGTGGAGGTGAACGCGAAACTCGGCACGATGACTTCGTCGTCGGGGCCGAGCTCGAGCAGCAGACCGGCCATCTCCAGCGCGGAGGTGCACGAGGTGGTCAGCAGCGCGTGCGGCGCGCCCGTGATGGCCTTGAGCTTCGCGGTGGCCGACGCGGTGAACTGCCCGTCGCCATGGCTGTGGTCGGAGGCAAGCACGGCCTCCAGATTGGCCAGTTCCCGGCGCGCCCGGAACGGGCGGCTGAAGATGACGCGGTCAGTGCTCAACCCGGTCGATCCCCCTACTCGTGGTCGTGGTCAGTTCCCGCGCGTCGATCGGGCGCGGCGTCGGTGAGTCGACGGTGAGATAGAGCGGCTTGCCCACCAGGATGTGCAGGGCGACACCGAGATATTCGGCGATCAGGCCGAGCGAGAACAGGATCGCTCCGGAACACAACAGCAGCACCACGATGGTGGAGGCCCAGCCCTCCGGCGCCCAGCCGTCGGTCGTGAGCGCCTCGTACACGACGACGCCCGCCATCACCACACCGGCCAGCGCCAGCGTCACGCCAAGCATGCTGACCAGGCGAAGGCCGCGGGTTCCGCTGCACAGCACCATCTTCCAGAACAGCGAGAACAGCCTGCGGTAGTTGTAGCCGGACTCCTCGCGGCCCTCGGCGCGCAGCATCACCGGTTCCTGGACGACCGTGCCGACCACCCAGGTCAGCGCGACATCGAGGTACACGCCGTTGGAGGCGACCTCGGCGAGCTGGCGGCCGATGGCGCCGCGAATCAGCCGGTAGCTCTCGAACCTGGTGGAATCGGGGAAGGCGAACAGCGTCGCCAGCACGATCTTGGCCCCGCGCGAGGTCAGATTGCGCAGGAAACCGTGCGGGCGGGTGTTGGTCGGCTTGGAGTAGACCAGGTCCGCGCGCCCGTTGAGCGCCGCGTCCAGGAATGCGCCGATGAAGCGCGGATCGTGCTGGCCGTCCTCGTCCATGGTGACGATCCAGTCGCCGCGCGCGGCCGACATTCCGGCGATGGTGGCGGCGTCCTGGCCGAAATTGCGGCTCAGCCAGACGGTGCGCACCTCGGGATAGGTCTGCTCCAGCTCTTGCAGCACGACATCGGAACGATCGGGCCCGTTGTCGTGCACCAGAATGATTTCCTGGACGGTGAACGCGGTGCCGCCTGGCGTCTCCGAGCCCGCGGTGAGCGCGTGCAGCTCGGCGACCAGTCCGCCGATGGTGTTCTCGCCCCGATACACCGGAACCACAACGGAAATGCCGTGCGGCCGGTCGACGCCGGGACGTCCGTCCGCGGCAGGGTCGGAGTACGGGCGAGCGGAGGGAATCGGCATCAGCTGAATCAACTTTCGATGACGGTGCGTGCCGGTACTGCCCGCTGGACAGCGGAGCCCGAGCCGCCGTGAACTGTAGCACGATGCGAACAAGGCCTTCCGGTGCAGTTCATCAGACCATCATCAACACCTCGGCGGCCGATGCCAAGCGCCGCAGTGGGCTGTAGGGTTTGGAACTCGTGACCGACAGTGCAGTACTCGACTCGCGGCCGCACTCGCGACGGGACGTCCACCGGTGGGCCGCGATCACAGTGCTCGGGGTGATCGCGGGATACGCGGCGGTGCTGCTCGCCAACGTCCGGCATTACTTCACCGACGACACCGAATCGCAGTACACCGCACTGTGGGTGGGCCTCGGCCGTGCGCTGCGCGACGGCCAGTTCCCGGTGATGGTCCCGGAGCAGTGGATGTCGGGCAACAACACGATGGACGACGCGGGCCTGTTCAATCCGCCGCAGCTGCTGATCGATCTGATCGCACCCTCGGTGGACAACGTGGCGCTGTACGCGACGGTCGTCAAGCTGATCTTCTCCGTCATCGCCGCGACCGGCGTCTACCGGATCTGTCTGGCCTACGGCGCGCGCCCGGCCTGGTCCGCGGTGGCCGGTATCGCGTTCCCTTTGTCCGGTTTCTTCCTGTTCTTCGATCAGGCCAGCTGGATGACCGCGCTGACCGGCACCGCCTGGCTGGTGCACGCGTGGGCCTCGTCGGTGCGCTACACCCGCGGGCTGGGCGGGCCGATTCCGGTCTTCGTCTTCCTGTATCTGACGATCTCCACGCAGTACATCTTCCCGGCCGTGGAGGCGGCGCTGATGCTGCTCGCGGTGGCGGTCGGCGAGCTTGTGTATCAACGCAAGTGGTGGCCGGTCGCGCGGCTGACGGCCGTCTCGCTGTGCGCCGGGCTGGCCGGACTGCTGACCTTCCTGCCCAGCATGCTCTCGGCCAAAGTGACCTGGCGCGGCACGGCGCAGATCAACAACGACCAGTTCCTGACCGTGCCGTGGTCGGAATCGCTCAACGCCAGCCTGCCCAGCTCGCTGCCCGCCTTCACCTCCTGGTGGGGCTACGTGCAGCCGATGCCGCTGACCTACATCGCCTGGTTCCTGATCCCGGCGCTGGCGTTCATCGACTGGAAGCGGGCCCGCGAGTCGTGGCGCGAGCTGAGCGCGGTCGCGCTGTTCGCCATGATCATGCTGATGTGGACCGCCGGACCCGGTTCGATCGGTCCGCTGCGCTGGCCGGTGCGCGTGCTGCCGATGCTGGCCATCGGACTGCTGGTGCTGGTGTGCGTGTTGCTCGGCCGCTACGGAACATTCCAGAACTGGAAGAACCGCGGTCTCGCGGCCGGTGTGCTGATTTTGGCGCTGTGGGTGCGGTCCTTCTCGGCCGACCCGCACCACGCGCTCTGGCACGTGGTCGCCGCGCTCGCGATCGCGGCCGTCGGCGCCGGGGTGGTGTGGCTCGCCCGCGAGCGGGGAATCGCTGCCGCATGCGCGCTGACCATCGTCGCGATGTTCCCGATCGCCTATTTCCAAGTGAGCGCCGCGCAGCCGACGCCGATGCCGTGGAACCTGCCCGCCGACCGCACGGAAGCGATGGCGAAGTTCCCCGATTTCACCGGAACCACCCTCCAGCTCGGCGAGCGCGGGCTGCTGCAACCGGCCGACCGCGACATCGACGCCGCCTACGGCTCGCTGGTCTTCGGCAACTACGCCAGGGCGCTGGAGCTGAAGTACGTCAACGGCTACACGCCCACCGGGCACTTCTACTTCGGTGAGCTGTTGTGCATGCGCTGGGACAGCAGCGTCTGCCCGGACGCCTACCGCAGGGTGTTCGCGCCGGAGCCGACCACTGGCCGCGCGCTGGTCGACCTGATGAAGCTCGATCGGGTGGTGTTGCAGCGCGCGCTGTACCCCGACGCGCGCGACCAAGCCGCTCCCGAGGGCTGGAAGTGGGTGGACTACCCGGGCCACGAGCGCTACATCGCGGTGCTGGAGCGCGTCGACGGTCCGGTGTCCACCGTGAACGGGCGGGTCTCGGACACGAAGAACGTGACGGCCACGTCGATCGACGAGACCGACACCACCAGCCGCGTGCGGGTGAGCTCGGAGCAGGGCGGCCGCGTCGTCTTCGCCCGCCTCGGCTGGCCCGGATACCGAGTCACTCTGGACGGCAAGCAGATTCCGATCACCACCGTGGCCAAGTCCTTCGTCGCCGTGGAGGTTCCCGCGGGCACGAAGGACGCCGAACTGGTGCTGACCTGGCGTCCGCCGGGATGGAAGATCGGCATCGCGACCATGGTGGCCGGGTTGGCGGGTCTCGGGGTGTTGCAGTGGATGTACGTGCGGTCCCGGCGGCGCGACGACGACGCGGACTCCGAAGAACGCCCCGCGGGCGAACCGGAGCGCGAGCTCGCGGACGTGGTCTCGTGAGCGCGCGTCTCGATGACACAGACCGCGGCGAGGCGCGAGTGAACGCGGCGGCGGTGTCGTGAGCGCGGACCAGGGTTCGATCGCGACGACCGAGGCGGCCGCGCCCGCTTCGGGTCTGCTGCTGCGGCTGGTCCGGCGGCAGGAGGTCGCCTTCGCGCTGATCGGCGCCTTCAACACGGTCTTCGGCATGGCGCTGACGGTGGGCTGGCTGACCGTGCTGCCCGACGCGGGGTGGGCGCCGCTGGTCGCGGTCCCGCTGGCCTACGCCCTCGGCATCACCGTCGCGTTCGTGCTGCACCGCACCCTCGTGTTCCGGGTGCGCGGCCACGTGCTGCGCGATTTCGCAGGCTTCGTCGCGGTCAACTCCGGCGGTCTCGCGCTGAACACCGCGCTGCTCTACCTGGCCGTGACGGTGCTGCACCTGCCCGCGCAGCCCTCCGCGGTGGTGGTGATGGGGCTGGTCGCGGTGGCGAGTTTCTTCGGGCATCGGCACATCTCGTTCCGCCGTCGCCCGGCCGTCGAAGCGGGCGAACCGGTCGGGTAGGTTCACGATCATGCCGGAGGAAACCGCGTTGGACGCCACCCTGCTGAGCCTGCTCGCCTGCCCGCAGGACAAGGGCCCGCTGCTGCTGGTCCGCGACGCCGCGGGCGCCGCGCTGCTCTACAACCCGCGCCTGCGCCGCGCCTACCCGATCGAGAACGGCATTCCGGTGCTGCTCATCGACGAGGCGCGCGACGTCACCGAGGCCGAGCACGAGGCGTTCACCGCCTGAGCGCGCGACGACGGCCACGTCTTCGGGCGGCCGATCGGGGAGATCGGCCGCATTCCAGCGACTGTCTGCTCGAGCGCGCCAGCGTAGGCCTGGAATCGTCTCGGCGATCGGCGTGGATTCGCTCGCGGCCGATGCTCTAGGGCGTTTGCGTCGCTCTGGATTCGTCTTGGCAATCGACGCGGGTTCGCTTGCGACCGCGCTCGAGTAGATCAGCGTCGCCTAGGGATCGTCCCGGCAGTTCGCGCGGGTTCGCTTGCGGCCGATGTTCCAGCGCGTTTGCGTCGCTCTGGAATCCTCTCAGCGTGGATTCGCTGACGGCCCACGCTCGAGTCGTCGGCGCCGCCCTGCGATCGTTTCGGCGGTCGGTGCGAATTCGCTTGCGGGCGAGCCGATGTCGCCGGTCAGATAGCGCTGTAGCGTCGGACCGACGGCGGCGACCAGCTCGTCGATGGGCATCGATGCCAGCGGTTCGACGCCGATGATCTTGCGCGCCACCAGCACACCCATCATCTGCGAGGCCGCCAACGCCACCCGTGCGTGCCCATCGTCCTCCGGGGTGGCGATGCGTTTGCGGACCCGCTCGAGCACCACCTCCAGGATGAACGTGCGGGCCAGCACCGGATCGCTGCCGGTGAGGATGCTGCGCACGGCGGCGACGATGCCGGGACCCGCGGGGGAGTCCCACACGCCGACCACCGCGCCGAGAATCGTCGGGCCGAGTTGGTCCAGCGGCGCGCTCTCCATGACGCTCAGCATCACTTCCGGGTCGACCGGAAGCTCGACCACCGCACCGAACAGCTGCTGTTTGGTGCCGAAATAGTGGTGCACCAGCGCGGGATCCACCCCCGCGTCGGCCGCGACGGCGCGGATCGAGGTCTTGTCGAAACCGGCCTCGGCGAACCGGGCGCGTGCGGCGGCGAGGATCGCCTCCCGCGCGCCGGATCTGCCCGGCCGACGCCCCGAACGCCCTTGCCGCTCTTCGGCATCCACCGCCCCGGTTCGTTTCGACCCGTTGCGTCGCCGCGCGGCCGACGCCGGAAGGTCCTTCGCCGGATTCTCGTTCGAGCTCATGCGGTCCGCCTGCGCAGGGTCGCCGCCCCGAGCACCAGCGCCACCACCGCGAACGCGGCGACGATGGCGAGATCGCGCCACATCTCCGCGGTCGCCTCCGGGTTGGTCGAAACCTCTTGCAACGCGTCGACGGCATAGCTGAGCGGCATCAGATCGCTGATCGGTTGCAGCCAGCCGGGCAGTTGGTCGCGCGGAACAAGCAAGCCGCACAGGAAGATCTGCGGTGCGACGACGACCGGCATGAACTGCACCGCCTGAAACTCGGTGCGCGCGAAGGCGCTTGCCAACAGGCCGAGCGCGACACCGCAGATGGCGTCGACGACCGCGATCAGCACCACCCACGCCGGGTTGCCCGCCGCCTCCAGGTCGAGCAGCCCGAACGACACCAGGCACGCGACGGTCGCCTGCGCGGCCGCGGCCAGCGAGAAGGCGGTGCCGTAGCCGCCGAGCAGGTCGAGCTTGGACAACGGTGTGGTGAGCAGCCGTTCGAGGGTGCCCGAGGTGCGTTCGCGCTGCATGGCGATCGCGGTGATCAGGAACATCACGATGAACGGCAGGATGCCGAGCATGCTGATGCCGACCCGGTCGAACAGCGTCAACGGCTGATGCGGCGCGGTCGGCGCCTCGGCGTAGATGAAGTACAGCAGCGTCATCAGCAGGGCGGGGACCACCAGGATCATGGCGACGGTGCGGTGGTCGTTGCGCAGCTGACGCAGGATGCGGGTGGTGGTCGCGGCGTACGGGCGCAGCGTCCACCGGGTCAC
Source organism: Nocardia amikacinitolerans (assembly GCF_900215415.1). Classification (NCBI taxonomy): domain Bacteria; kingdom Bacillati; phylum Actinomycetota; class Actinomycetes; order Mycobacteriales; family Nocardiaceae; genus Nocardia; species Nocardia amikacinitolerans. Next base: position 192,118 of record NZ_OBEG01000010.1, read on the forward strand.
GCTCGAAGGCAGGGCTGTCGTGGTCATGCCGCTCGTCCCATCGTGATGAGGGTGAGGAACGCCTGTTCGAGGTTCTGCTCGCCGGTCTGTTCGCGCAGTTCGTCGGGGCTGAGCTGGGCGAGTACATCGCCTTCGCGCATCAGCAGCAGCTTGTCGCAGTGCTCGGCCTCGTCCATGACGTGACTGGAGACGAGCAGCGTCGTCCCGCCGGCCGCCAGCTCGTGGAACTGCTTCCACAGATCGACCCGCAGGACGGGGTCGAGCCCGACGGTGGGTTCGTCGAGCACGAGCAGATCCGGCTGGGCGACCAGCGCGCAAGCCAGCGAGGCCCTGGTCATCTGACCGCCGGAGAGTTCGTCGCCGCGCTGGTCGGCGTGGTCGAGCAGGCCGACCGCGGCGATGGCGGTATCGGTGTCGTCGCGATCGCGGCCGTACAGCGCGGCGTAATAGGCGACGTTGTCGCGGACGCTGATATCGGGATAGATGCTCGGCGACTGGGTGACGTAGCCGATGCGCCTGCGCAGTTCGGCGGACCCCGCGGGCAGACCGAGCGCGGTGATCTCGCCGGACGCCACGATCTGGGTGCCCACGATGCTGCGCATCAGCGTGGTCTTGCCGCAGCCGGACGGTCCGAGCAGCCCGGTGATCGAGCCGCGCGGAATGGTCAACGAAATGTTGTGCAGGACTTCGCGTTTGCCGCGCCGGACGGTCAGATTCCGGATTTCGACGGCCGGAGACGACGAGGGGTGAGACATGACGGCCTCAATTCATCGAGTGTTGAATTCACTGTGTGATGAATTTACCGCCGTCGCGCCCGGCGCGGCAAGGGGTGTCAATGCCCGTGACGGTGCGGGGGACGTCCCGGCGTGCCGCCGGGCTCCACGACGACGAACTGGCCCATCATGCCGAGATCCTCGTGCCACAGCAGGTGGCAGTGGTACATGTACGGCGTGTCGGGATCGGCGGGGCCGTCGAAGCGCACCGCGAGCCGTACGGTCTCGTTCGGCGCGAGGAAGACGGTGTCCTTCGGGCCGGTCAACCGCGGCGGCGGCGCGTTCTCGCCGACCGCGAGCACGCGGAACTGCACGTCGTGGATGTGGAAGTTGTGCGGCATGCCGTCGCGGTTGTGCACGATCCAGGTCTCGGTGGAACCGCGGGTGACGGCGAAATCGATGCGATCCATCGCCATCGGTTGGCCGTTGATGCCGCTCAGATCGAGTTCGAAGCGGCGTTCGGTCACCGAGTCGCCGCCGTCAGGGGTGGACGCGGGCGCCAGTGCCGCGGGCAGCGCCGGGGAGGGGCGGAGGGTCGCCGCCGCGCGCAGTTCCAGCAGGTCGAATGTGTCGTCGCCGCCGCTGAAGCGCTGCGTCCAGAAACCGAGGCCCGCGGCCAACTTGTTGCTGCGCAACACCGTTCGCTCGCCGGGACGCATCCGCACCACGATCTCCGCGCGCTCGCCCGGCGAGAGCGGCAGCTCGTGCAGGGTGGCCGGGCGTTCGAGCAGGCCGCCGTCCGTGCCTACGAGCGCGAAGGCGCGGGCGTCGTCGAAGCCGAACGTGTAAACGCGCGCGGTGGAGGCGTTGAGCAGTCGCAGCCGGATCAGTTCGTCGCCGACCTCGCGGTAGGGGGCCAGTGTGCCGTTGACCATCGTCTGCTCGCCGAGAAAGCCGACTTCACGGAAGATCCGGTGGGTGCCGTCGAAGCGCGCGCCGCGGAAGGTCACGTCCTGCACGATGACCGGCAGGTCGTCGACGCCGTAATTCCTTGGTAGCGGGAGGGTTTCGGTCAGCTCGTCGTCGAGCAGGAACACCCCGGCCAGGCCGCGGCGCACGTGGTCCTCCGTCTCGCCGTGCGGGTGCGGGTGGTACCAGAGCGTCGCCGCGGGCTGGTCCACCGTCCACTCCGGCGTCCACGTCGCGCCCGCCTCGACCATCTGGTGCGGGCCGCCGTCCATGGCCGCGGGGAGGTGCATGCCGTGCCAGTGCACCGTCGAGGCCTCGGGCAAGCCGTTGCGGACGCGGACCCTGACCTGTTCGCCGCGCCGGGCGCGCAGCGTCGGTCCGAGGTAGTCACCGTTGAAACCCCAGGTCTCCGTGGCCTGCCCGGGCCGGAATTCCTTACTGCCCGTGCGCATGTCGAGCTCGAACAGGCGCGCGCCGTCGGGCTCGACGCGAGACTCGGCAAGCGGCGGCACCGCCAGCTCGTTGCGAAACTTCGTGCGACCGACGGTGGAGACCGCCGCGTCGACGTAGACCCAACCGGCACAACCGCCGATCGCGGCGAGCAATACGACGACGAAGGAAACGAGAACGAGGAACAGCCGCCGCCATCGACGCGGACGGGAAACCGAAGACATGCACCGACGGTAGGAATCTCGTGTGCTCGGGCGCATCGGGGAGCGTCCCCATTTCGACCCTGGGACCAGCCCCGATCGCGGTGTGACACGGGTCACGATCTGCGGTGTCACGTTCGGCGCCGGTCGCCTGTCCCATGGTCGTCACCAACCAGCGACCGAGCAACGAATCGGAGCCACCGCCATGAACACCGAACACCGCATCGTCATCCTTGGCGCGGGCTACACGGGCATGCTTGCCGCCGTGCGGCTGGCCCGCCGCACCCGCCGCCTGCCCGTGCGGATCACGCTGGTCAACCCGTCCGATCGCTTCACCGAGCGGCTGCGCATGCACCAGATCGCCACCGGGCAGGAACTGGCCGATCACCGGATCCCCGAGATCCTCGACGGCACCGGCGTCGAATTCGTCTGCGGCTGGGCGACTTCCGTGAACCCCGAGGCGCGACTGGTCACCGTCGACGGCGATCGCGTGCTGCCCTACGACGAACTCGTCTACGCGCTCGGCAGCGCCACCGACACCGACAAGGTCCCCGGCGTCGCCGAACACGCCTGGACACTGAACGATCCGCGCACCGCGCACCGCTTCGCCGGACGGCTCGCGGCGGTGGCAGCCCATGGCGGTTCGGTCGCTGTCTGCGGTGGCGGCCTCACCGGCATCGAAGCCGCCGCCGAGATCGCCGAGCGGCACCCCGGCCTGCGGGTCACCCTGATCAGTACCGGCGAGCCCGGCGCGATGATGGGGGAGCGGGCACGTGCCTACCTGCACCGCGCGCTGGATCGGCTCGGCATCACCCGCAGCACCGGTCGGTCGGTCACCAAGGTGCTGCCCGACGCGGTCGAATTGGCCGACGGCACAGTGGTTCCCGCCGACCTGACGCTGTGGACCGCCGGCGTGCGGGTGGCACCCCTCGCCGCGCGGGCGGGCATCGAGACCGACGAGCGCGGGCTGATCGTCGTCGACCAGACGCTGAAGTCGGTGTCGCACCCCACCATTCGCGCCATCGGCGACGCCGCCGCGGTCCGCCAGGCCTGGGGCACGATCCACGGCACCTGCCAGAGTGGCATGCCCACCGCGGCCTACACCGCCGACACCCCGCGCCGGTTCCACCTCACCGGACGCGCCGCGGTGCTGTACAAGGAGACCGTGAGCGGCTCGCCGCCGAAGACCTTCCGGCTCAGCAAGAAGATGACCGTCGCCGTGCAGCTCTCGCGTGGTGGCCGGGCCACCCGCACAAGAGACTGACCGGTTCGCCGACTCGGTTCCGCACCAAGGAGCATGGGCTGATGACAGAGACGTCGGACTCCGATCCCTTCGCCGAGCACCGGCGGCTGCTGTTCGCCACCGCCTATCGGATGCTCGGCACCGTCACCGACGCGGAGGACGTCCTCCAGGACGCCTGGCTGAAATGGCACGAAGCCGATCGGTCCGAGGTGCGCCACCCGAAGTCCTACCTGGTGCGCACGGTCACCAACCTGTCGCTCAATCGGCTCACCTCGGCAAGGGCCACCCGCGAGAGCTACGTGGGGCCCTGGCTGCCCGAACCCCTGCTCACCACACCCGATTTCGCGGAACGGACCGAGTTGGCCGACACCGTCTCCACCGCCATGCTCGTGGTGCTGGAAACCCTGACTCCGATCGAGCGCGCGGTGTTCCTGCTGCGCGAGGTGTTCGGCTACAGCCACGCCGAGATCGCCGACACCCTGGACCGGCCGGAGGCCACCATTCGCCAGATCGCGCATCGCGCAAGAAACCACGTGCGCTCGCGGCGCCCCCGCTTCGACACCGACACGACCGAGCGCGCGCACGTCACCGAGCAGTTCATGGCGGCATGCGCGGGCGGCGACCTCAACGCGCTGATGGACCTGCTCGCCCCCGACGTGACGTGCTGGTCCGACGGCGGCGGCGTGGTCACCGCGGCCCGCCGTCCGCTGCACGGCCCCGACCACGTCGCGCGCTGGATCCTCGGCGTGCTCGCCAAGCCCGAGTCGGCGGGAATCGTCCTCGAGTCCGCCCACATCAACGGCGAAGTCGGCGCGCTGGCCCGCATCGGCGATGTCCCGGTCGCCGCATTCACCTACGACCTGGTGGACGGCCGCATCGAGAACCTGCGCTTCCAGGTCAACCCGGGGAAGTTGAAGGGGCTGACGATGAGCACGTCGACGCTGGACGCGTCGTGTTGGGGAGCGGGCGTCGCTGTCGTGGCTCGCGCCTCTGGGTGCTGGCCGAGACTATCGTCCGATCACTGTTGGGCGCGCGCCGATTCCGCGGGATCGGTGGTGCGGGGGCGCTCGGTCGTGCGGCGAGACGAGCGACATGAGGGGGGCGGCGCGGCAGGTGTGCTCGGAGCCGTCGCTGCCGGGGGCTCACCATGGCGGCTGACCAGCGGTTGGGCGGTTGTCGGTGCGGCCGAGGAGAATGGCCGCTGTGTCTTTCGATGATCTCGTGGTCGAACCGCCCGCTGCCGCCCGTCGCCTGCTCGGTGCCACGCTGCGGTCGGGGCCGGTGGCCGTCCGGATCGTCGAGGTCGAGGCGTACGGCGGCGATCCCGAGGGACCGTGGCCGGACTCGGCCTCGCACTCCGGGCGCGGGCGCACCAAACGCAACGCGGTGATGTTCGGCCCCGCCGGCTTCCTCTACGTCTACCTCAGCTACGGCATGCACAGCTGCATCAATGTGACCAGCGGACCCGACGGCATCGCCAGCGCGGTCCTGATCAGGGCGGGTGAGGTCGTCGAGGGCCTGGATGTCGCGCGTTCCCGGCGGCCAGGTGCGCGCTCCGACACGGACCTGGGGCGAGGGCCGGGGAATCTGGGCACCGTCCTCGGCATCACCCTGGCCGACTACGGCACGCCACTGTTCGATCCGGCTTCGCCGATCCGGCTGGAGCTCGACGGCGCGATCGATGCCGCCCAGATCGCCAGCGGTCCGCGCGTCGGCGTCAGCACGGCCGCCGATCGTCCGTGGCGGTTCTGGCTACCGTCCTCGCCCGCGGTCTCGGCGTACCGGCGCAGTCCCCGCGCGCCCCTCGCCGCCGCGGCCCCCTCGGTCGTTCCAGGAGCCGGTGGCCGAGTTCGCCGAGGCACGCGCGGTGGTGCCAGGAGTTAGACGGACCCGGCCTGCACCGCGACCGCGGACCGTGTCGCGGAGAATCGCCCCCGGTACCTGCGCATCGGCGCAGGACAGCGGTGCGGAAAGATGGGACGGCGTGAGCGGCGACATCATCGACGAACTGACCTGGCGCGGACTGATCGCGCAGTCCACCGACCTCGACGCCCTGCGCGCGGCGCTGGCCGACGGGCCGCTGACCCTGTATGCCGGTTTCGACCCGACCGCCGCGAGCCTGCACGCCGGCCACTTGGTCCCGCTGCTCGCGTTGAAGCGTTTCCAGCGCGCCGGGCACCGGCCGATCGTCCTGGCAGGCGGCGCGACCGGCCTGATCGGCGACCCGCGCGACGTCGGCGAACGCACCATGAACTCGACCGACACGGTGGCCGAGTGGGCGCAGCGGATCCGCTCCCAGCTCGAGCGGTTCGTCGACCTGGACGATTCGCCCACCGGCGCGGTCATCGCCAACAACATGGACTGGACCGGGCAGCTCACCGCCGTCGACTTCCTGCGCGACGTCGGCAAGCACTTCTCGGTCAACGTCATGCTGGCCCGCGACACCATCAAGCGACGCTTGGACGGCGAGGGCATCTCCTACACCGAGTTCAGCTACATGCTGCTGCAAGCCAACGACTACCTGCAGCTGCGCCGCAACTACGGCTGCCGCTTGCAGGTCGGCGGCTCGGACCAGTGGGGCAACATCATCGCGGGTGTCGAGCTGAACCGCCGCGTCGACGGGGAATCGGTACACGCGCTGACCGTGCCCCTGGTGACCTCCGCGGACGGCAAGAAGTTCGGCAAGTCCACCGGCGGCGGCAGCCTCTGGCTCGATCCGGAGTTGACCAGCCCGTACGCCTGGTACCAGTACTTCGTGAACACCGCCGACGCCGACGTCGTCCGGTACCTGCGCTGGTTCACCTTCCTCTCCCGCGAGGAGCTCGCCGAGTTGGAGAAGGCGACCGAGGAGCGTCCGCACGCAAGGGAGGCCCAGCGCAGGCTCGCCGCCGAGATGACCACGCTGGTGCACGGCGAGGAGCACACCCGTGCGGTCCAGCTGGCGAGCCAGGCCCTCTTCGGCCGCGGCGAGCTGCGCGAACTGGACGAGCCGACGCTGGCCGCCGCCCTGCGCGAGGCCGCGGTCGACGGCGAATTGGCCGAGGTCGCGCCCGGTCAGCCCGACACGATCGTCGATCTGCTCGTCGCCACCGGACTCTCCGAGAGCCGCGGCGCCGCACGCCGCGCGGTCAACGAGGGCGGCGCGTCGGTCAACAACCAGAAGATCTCCGACCTCGAATGGACCCCGGCCGAGGGCGACTACCTGCACGGACGCTGGTTGGTGGTGCGTAGGGGCAAGCGCAATATCGCGGGCGTCCGGCGGGCCACCGCGAGTTGATCTTGGTGTCTTGGGTCACATTCGTGTGGCCCAAGCCCGTTTTCGGCCCGATCGCAAGCCCCTGACCTGCGGAATTACATCGGTGTAGTGCGGATTTGACGCCGCGTTCGTCGCCGCGTAACTTATTCAACGTCAGAGCGACACGGACACCGACCCGGAGCCGAGACGCCAAGCCGAGAGGCTGAGCGTGGACCGGGACACGAGGTAGGACGAGGAGCGCCTGACGGCCCGCAAGGACCAGGACAATCGAATGGACTTGACTCCAGACGAGAGGCCGGTTAGGCTGGGAAAGTTGCCTCTCAGAAGCACCGGGTGAGACCGGCGCGGACGGGTGTGCGTGTGTTCTTTGAGAACTCAATAGTGTGTCGATGAATGTCAGTGCCAAATTTTGAAATTTGGTTCCGGCTCTTCCACTCCCCGTGTGGAGGGTCGGACATTGAAGTCAGCTAATTTCCGGCTGGCGATTGTTTTGCTAGGTTTTCGGACTCTAGTTTAGATCTGATTGCACCTTTGGGTGTGATTGTGAGTCTTCAACGGAGAGTTTGATCCTGGCTCAGGACGAACGCTGGCGGCGTGCTTAACACATGCAAGTCGAGCGGTAAGGCCCTTCGGGGTACACGAGCGGCGAACGGGTGAGTAACACGTGGGTGATCTGCCTCGCACTTCGGGATAAGCCTGGGAAACTGGGTCTAATACCGGATATGACTTCCAGCTGCATGGTTGGTGGTGGAAAGATTTATCGGTGCGAG
>NZ_OBEG01000009.1:0-266208 GCF_900215415.1 Nocardia amikacinitolerans
TGACCCGCAAGTTCCATGCGGAAACCGGCCTCAGCCCCCTGCAATGGCTGCTCCATCAGCGCGTCATCCGGGCTCAGGAGCTGCTGGAAACGACCGACTTGCCGATGGACCAGGTCGCTCGCCTCAGCGGACTCGCGACGACGGACTCGCTGCGCCAACATCTTTCGCGACGGACCGGACTGACGCCGAGTGCGTATCGCGCCGCGTTCACCCAGCGCCCGGACCGGACCTCCAGCGACAGCACTACGGGGTAGCGGTGGCGGGAATCCACCTGCCACGCCTCCGCCAACGACTCCCGCAAATGACCTTTCAGCTCACGCACCTCGATGCTGTCGCTGCCGCGCGGGCACAGCGCCTCGTCCACCATTAGCAGGAACCGTCGACGCGTCACGCCGAAGGTCACCAGCAACTCCCCCGCGGTCGCGCCACCGAACGGAGCCCACCGGATAGCGAAACCGATCAAAGACTTCGCCGCCGCGTCCAGACAACCCGAACCCGCGAGCCGATCACACCGATCCAACGCCTCCCGCATCCACGACCCGTCGTAGCGGTGGCCGGTATCCCGAGAACGAATCGAGATCACGTCGTTCGACGCACTGTGCGACGGCAGGTCATCGCTCGCCGAATTGTGCGCGTCAGGACAGACGATGAACACCGGGAACCGATCCACCCGGGACGCGGCTGGAACCGGACCCGGACCGGCTCATCCGTCGGCAGCGGAACATCGCCCTCGATCGTCGTGAACACCCACGGACCCTCGTCGAGCTCGACGACAGCGGTAGTCAACGGCTCCACCTCGGTGTGCGGACCGCTCGCGCTGCGGTGCACCAGCCGCCAGGACACGATGGACCCGAAGCCGGCCGAGGGCACCCACTCGAGCTCCGAGGACTGACACGTCGCACACGCGGCGGTCAGCGGGGCGAACAACTTGTCGCACCCTCCGCAACGCCGGATCATCAAGGTCCCGGCCCGTCCTGTGGAAGTGCCATTCGATTCGTGTGTGTGCTGATACATGGAAGACCTCGGCGTGATGGCTGTATCCCGTCCTTACCGAGCGTCGTCCTCCGAGGGAGCTTCCGCGACCGTAGAAATACGGGGAACATACCTATCTGCCCCACTTACCCCGCGATCGCACCGGGACCAACAGGGACGCGATACATATATCGAGCAACCGGGAACAAAACCGTTCACCTGAACACATATAGTCGTCATACTGAGGAAATACGACGAGTGGAGTGTCAGTGACGGAGCCGGGTTCTGCGCTGCTGGTGCGGGCGTTGGAGGCGAATGCGTCGCATACATCCGAGTCGGTGCGGGCGGTGACCGCCCAGCTGATCCGCGAGGGCGCACTCGCCGCGGGTGCGCGCTTGCCGACGGTCAGGGAGCTCGCGCAGCATTGCGGGCTGAGCACCCGCACGGTCGTCGCCGCCTGGGGTGAGTTGCGCAAGGAAGGTTTGATCGCCACCAACCGCCGTGGTGGCACCGTGGTGGCCGCACTCGACGAGATACCCACGGGCCGCGCGCTCGCGGACCGGGATCTGCTGACGGGCAGCCCCGACTACGATCTGCAACCGGATCTAGCGCCTGCGATGCTGGCCGGGTTGCATACCGATCGGCTCAACCGTCCCGGGCGCGACTACATCACCGATCGGCTGCGCGATGCGGTGGTCGACGGCTGGCCTTTCGCGGCCGAGGCGTTCGTCGCGGCGGGTGGCGGTTCCGAGGGGCTGTTTCTCGCCGTGGACGCCGCCGCGCCCGCGGGCTCGCTCGTCGCGGTGGAAGAGCCGGTGATGCCGGGCTTTCTCGACACCCTGGCGGATGTCGGATACGAGGTGGTCGGTATCGAATCCGACGAGCAAGGGGCGCTCGCGGATTCGCTGGCCTCGGCGCTGCGGCGGGAACCATCGGTGGTGGTCCTTCAACCGGAGGGCGGATACGCCGCATGCGGGGCGCTGTCGGCGGACCGGGCGGCGGAACTGGCCGAGGTGTTGTCGTCGGCGAAGTCGATGCCGTGGATCGTCGAGGACGACGCGGTGGGTCCGCTGGCCCACACCCAGGCGCCGTCGCTGGGGAGTTACTTTCCCGCGCGCAGCGTCCGTGTGCGCAGCTACTGCAAGGCCTACGGGATGGATATCCGGACCTGCGTCATCGGTGGGAGCGCGTCGCTGGTCGAGCGTGCCATTCGCGCCCGGGTGCACGGTATCGCCGCGAACAGCCGAATCCTGCAGAACGCGCTGGCGCACTTGATCGACGATCGCGAGACCGCCGCGTTGATCGACACCGCGCGCGGGCGTTACGCGGCCAGGCGGACGGGCTTGCTGTCGGCCCTGCGCGAGCAGGGAGTCACCGCACGGTCCGGGATCAACAGCCTGGTGGTCTGGGTGGAGGTCGCCGACGAGCAGGGTGCGCTGCTCAGGTTGGCGCGGCATGGGATCGTCGTCGGGTCGGGCGCGAAATCGCATGTCAGCTCGCCCCGTCCGGGAGCGGTGCGGGTGGCGGTGCCGCAGCTACCCGACGACACCGCCTCGATCGCCGAGCTCGCCCGCCTGCTCGCCGAAGCCGCCGGCGCCGCGCACCGGGAGTTCCTGGACTGACGGGGCGATCACCGGGTCGGCAGTGGGGTCAGGTGCGGGGCGATCTCGGCGCTGACGCGGTGCAGGCACTCGAGGTAGCGGGGATGGCCGACCGCGAGCGGGATGTAGAACAACACATCGGTGGCGGCGGCACGGTCCGGGTCGGCGCGCAGACGATCGACGATCTGCCCGGCTGTGCCGAAGTGAATCCGGTTGTCCGCCAGGAACTTCCGCCGCTCGGATGCGCCGGGTAGTTCCGGGTAGTAGGCGGGACTCGAGCGAATGTCGGTGTCGAGCAGGTCAAGCGCATCGCGTTCGCTGCGCGCGGGCAACACCGCCACACTCGACCCGATCCGCGGGGTCGTTCGGCATTCCGCCAAGTAGGCATCGACGAGTTCGCCGACGCTGCCACCGGCGCGTGCCTGCGAATTCCCGTGTGGCAGCAGGCCGTCGCCCGCGGCGCCCGCGCGGCGAGCGGTATCGATGTTCCCGGTGGACTGCCAGATCCGGGAGCGCAGCGTTCCCGGTGGGGGGTACAGGGCGATGTCATCGGTGACGCGGCCGTCGGCGAGTATGTGTTGCAGGGCGGCTACCCGGTCGGCGTAGAGCGATTCCCGGTCGGTGTCGGGAACGCCGAATCCGGCGTAACTGGCGGCGGAATGCCCGAACCCGAGCCCCTTGCCGACGCCGAGTTCGAGCCGCCCGCCGCTGAGCGCGTCGGCGACCGCGGCATCCTCGGCCAAGCGCACCGGATGCTCGAACGGCAGCGCCACCACGCCGGTGCCGAGCCGAATCCTGGTGGTGTGCTGTGCGGCCGCGGCCACGAACGGGAACACCGAGGGCAGGGCCGCGTGATGCGCCTCGAAGTGGCGGGTCGCGAACCAGATCGTGTGGTAGCCGAGTTGTTCGGCACGCACGCTGATCTCGATGGTGCGCCGGTAGACCTCGGCGGCCGGTGGGCCGCTGCGCAGCTGCACGAACAACGAGGGTGTGGTCACAGCCCGTAATGTCCTCTCAGCGTGGCGGTCTCGTACTCGCTGCGGACGATGCCGCGCCGCCGTAGCAGCGGGACGACGTGATCGACGAAATCGGCCAGCCCGCCGGGCAATTCATCGATCATCAGATTGAATCCGTCGCAGGCGCCGGACGCGAACCAGTCCGCGATGAACCCGGCCACCTGATCGGGGCCGCCGACGACCTTCGCGTGCACGCTGCCGGAGGCGAGCAGCCGTGCGGCACCGCGGGTGTCGGCGCCGCTGGATCGGACGTATTCGAGCAACACCGCGCGCTGCCCGCGCGAGCCCGCGTCGGCGTTCTCGTCGGGGATCTTGTCCCACGGGAACGGTGCGTCGAGTTCGAGGGCGTCGGGTTCGACGCCGAGCCGGTCGGCGAGATTGACCAGCTGGACATCGTCGGGAATGAGGTCGATGAGTTCACGTTCGCGGCGCCGGGCCGCGGCTTCGGTATCGGCGAGCACGATGATCAGCCCGGGAAGCAGTTTCACACTGTCGGGGTGACGGCCGGCGGCCTCGGCTCGAGACCGGAGATCAGCTCGGCGCCGGGCCGCCGCCGCGGGATCGACGTGCGCGGAGTACACCGCGTCGGCGGTCCTGGCTCCCAGTTCCACACCGTGTGTGGACGCGCCTGCTTGGATCAGCACCGGCCTGCCGTGGGTCAGCGGCGGCGCTTTCAACGGCCCGGCTACTCGGAAGAACTTGCCGTCGTGATCGATCGGCCGCACGACCGCCGGATCGAGGTAGCGGCCGGTCGCCTTGTCACCGGCGATGGCGTCGGCGGGCGCCGAATCCCACAGCGCGGTGACCACATCGATGAACTCGGCGGCGCGGGCATACCGCTCGGATTTCGGAAGGGCCGCGTCCATCGAGTAGTTGCGCGCCGCGGCATCGCCGCCGGTGACGACGTAGTTCCAGCCCACCCGTCCGCCCGATACCGCGGACAGTGCCGCGAACGAGCGGGCCAGATTGTAGGGGTCGTTGTAGGACGTGGTCGCGGTGACGATCAGGCCGATATGGCTGGTGTTCGCGGCGACGACGGCCTGGGCGATGAACGGGTCGAGCAGCCTGCTCGGCGCATTCCAATCCTTGGCCTGGAGATCCGGCGAATCGGCGAGGAAAACGGCGTCGAGCAGGCCGCGCTCCGCGGTGCGTGCCACGTCGAGATAGTGCTCGATGCCGACGAAATGTGCCGCGGGCTCCGCCGCTCGCCGCCAAGGGCTGCCGATCGTGCCGCCGGGTATCAGGTTGGCGTTGAGGATGACATGTCGTGGATGGTCGGCCATAGAGGTCTCCTGGTGATCAGGGTGGCGGGATGGGTCGCGGCGCGGCGGATTCGCCACGGACGAGTGGGCGGGCCGGGTCGCAGGCCCATTGCGACAAACCACCGGGATACAACGCGATCTCGATGCCGAGGGTGGCGAGGACGAATACCTGCAGGGCCGCGGCCATGGCGCTGCCGCAGTACGTCGCGGCGGTCGCTCCCGCGGTGAGGCCGAGGTCCCGGTAGCGGGTACGCAGGCTGTGTTCGTCGCGCAGCAGGCCGCGCTCGTCGAAGTCGTCGAACACCGGTGCGCTGATGGCATCGGGGATGTGACCGGCGAATTCGCCGTCTCCTCGAAAGTGTTCGCGCGGGCGGGCATCCAGGAGCACGCCGCGTTCGGGCAGGGCCGCGACGGCCGCGGTATCGATGACGGGAAGTCCGGCCGGTTGTGCCGTCGTGGTCCCCGGTGCGGCCGGTTCGGCGCCGGAAACGAGCGCGCCTCCGGCTTCGCGCCACGCCCGCAACCCGCCGTCCAGAATGCGGACATCGGGCAGTCCCGCCCACCTCAGCACCCACCAAGCTCGGGCGGCGGGCACCGCACGGGAGTCGTCGTAGACCACGACCGTGCTGTCGTAGTGGATGCCCCAGCGGCGTATTGCGGCGGTGAGGGTTTCGGTGTCCGGGAGTGGGCGGGAGCCGGAGCGCTCGGTGGCGGTGCCCGCCAGATCCGCGTCGACGTCGACGAACCGCGCACCGGGCAGATGCGCGCGCCGGAAACTCGTCCGATCCGGTCCGCCCGCGCCGACCCGGACGTCGAGCAGCACCAGCCGCTTCGGCGGATCGTCACGCAGCCGACCTGCGGATATGAGATGGGCGGCACGTTCGCCGGACATCAGGCCCCTTTCGGCGGTTCGGGTGAAGCGCGCTGCCGAGGATATGTATTCCGCGGTGCTGAACACATAATTCGATTCTCGGTGACTTTTTGTGTTCACGGCAGCGTGTTGGCGCTCTTATGTTTTCCCCGCCGGGTCATCGGACACGGCACATTCGAGCGGGAGGGCTGCTGTGGGAGTCGTGACGAGCCGCATCGTCGACGCCGGATGGTTACGGTCCCGTCTTTCGGATCCGGGCGTCGTCGTGGTCGAGGTGACCAACACACCGGGGTTCGAACCGGACCAGAGCACCATCGCGGGTGCGCGCACCGTGTACTGGAAGGATCTGCTCTGGCATCGCTCGCGTCGCGAGTTCGCGTCGGCGCGGGTACTCGCCGACCGGCTGCACGCGTTGGGCGCGGACACGACGTCGACGGTGGTCTTCGCGGGCGAGCCGACCCAGTTCGCCGCTTACGCGATCTGGGTGGCCGCGGCCGTCGGTGTCGGCGGCGACCTGCGGTACCTGGACGGCGGACTGCCGGCGTGGCGCGGCAGCGATCCGGAGCCCGACGCTGCTCCACCGGCGGCCGACGCCGGGTCGCATGTGCCCGTCGCCGCACCGCTGCCCCAGATTCCGCCCCGCCATGACGAGCTCGTCGTCGGCCGCGACGAGGTGCGCGCCGCGATCGAGTCGCCCATCGCGATCGTGGATCTTCGCTCGCCGGAGGAGTATTCGGGCCTGCGGGTCGCGCCGCTCACCGAGCCGATCGATCACGGTGCCGAACGGGCCGGGCACATTCCGGGCGCGCGGAGTCTTCCGGTGCAGGATCTGCTCGACGAGCACGGCCTGCTGCGGCCGGTAGCCGAGATTCGCGAGCGTGTCGCGGCACTCGGCATCGAGCGGGCCGAGGAGGTCATCGCCTACTGCAGGCTGTCGCATCGCGCCGCGCTCGGCTGGCTGGTGTTCACCGACCTGCTCGACGATCACCGGGTCCGCGTCTACGACGGTTCCTGGACCGAATGGGGCAGCCTGGTCGGCGCGCCCATCGAGGACTGAGCCGTGAATACCCACCGGCACATCGTGTTCCGTCGCATCGCGGGTGTGCTCCTGTCCGCGGTGGCGATGATGTGGGCCGCGATCACGCTGGCATTCCTCGCGGTGCATATCGCACCGGGAGATCCGGTCACCGCGATCATGGGCGAATCCAGCGACCCGAGCTTGCGTGCGCGAATCGAACAGGACTGGGGACTGGATCGCCCGCTGGTCGTGCAGTACGGACACCATCTCGCGCGGCTGCTGCACGGCGACCTGGGCTACTCGTATGTGCGCGGGGACCCGGTGACCGACATCTTGTTCGGCGAGCAATTGCGCACCAGTGCCCAGCTCGCCGGATTCGCTTTGCTCGTCTCGGTCGTGCTCGCACCGCTGCTGGCCGTCCTCACCGCGGGCCGACGCGATGTGTTGAGCCGGTCTGTCACCACCGCGGAGATCGTGGTGGCCTCGGCGCCGCCCTTCTGGACCGGTCTGATCTTGATCTGGGTCTTCGCCTTCACACTGAAGGTGCTGCCGGTGACCGCGGGAAACGAGTTCCAGCGCCTGATACTTCCCGCCGTCACCCTGGCCCTGCCGATCGCCGCGGTACTGGCGCAGGTCATGCGGGAGGGTATCGAGCGCGCGCTCGAGCAGCCGTTCGCGCTCACCGCCCGATCGCGGGGAATCGGCGCCACTCGCCTGCGCCTACGGCACGGACTGCGGCATTCGCTGATACCGGCCGCGACCCTGGCCGGGTGGGCCGTGAGCGGGCTGCTCACCGGCACCGTGGTGATCGAAGAGGTCTTCGGCCGGGCGGGGGTCGGGCGGGTGACCGTCGAGGCCGTCACCTATTCCGACGTCCCGGTGGTCCTGGGTGTCGCGCTGCTGACCGCCGCGGTCTACCTGACGGTCACGGTGATCGTCGATATCGCCTATCTCTGGATCGATCCGCGCCTGCAGGAGGCCGCCGCATGACGACGACAGCCGCGCCGCGGCAACGGTTTACGACGCCCCTGGCGACACGGCCCGCCGGCGTATGGGTCGCGGCAGCGGTGCTCGCCCTGGCCGTACTCGCCGCGGTCGGGCCCGCGCTGATCGCCTCCGGTGATCCTTTGCAGACCGATCTGGTCGCCGCACATCGGCCGCCGTCGGTGCAGCACCCGTTCGGTACCGATCAACTCGGCCGCGACGTGTTCACCCGCGTCGTGCACGGCGCTCGGCTGTCGCTGTTCATCGGGGTATCGGCGACGGCGCTCGCGGTGGTGATCGGTGTGACGCTCGGCCTGGTGGCCGGTGTCGGCGCCGGCGTCGTCGACGCGATCGCCTCGCGCACTTTCGATCTACTCGGCGCCTTCCCGGAGATTCTGCTCGCCTTGGTGCTCATCGCCTTCACCGGCACCGGCACGCCCAATCTCGTCCTCGCGATCGGAATCGCCGCCGCGCCCCGATTCGCGCGGGTGATGCGTGCGGAAACCCGAGCCGTGCGCGGCAGCGAGTACGTCGCGCAGGCGGGACTGCTCACCAGGTCGCGGCCGCGGATCGTGGTCCGCCACATCCTGCCGAATGCGCTGCGGTCGCTGCCGGTCGTGGTCACCCTGGGCCTCGGCACCAGCATTCTCGGTGCCGCGGCATTGAGTTTCCTGGGCTTCGGACCGAAACCACCGGAACCGGAGTGGGGATCGATGCTCGCCGAGGCGCACGGCGATCTGCGCATCGCGTGGTGGACGGTCGTATTCCCCGGCGCCGCCATCACCGTCGTCGTGCTGGCGACCACGGTGCTCGGCCGATATGCCGGCCACCGCTTCGAACGAAGGGCACAGCCATGACGGCCACGGCCGCGCCCGCGAAGGGCACCGACACCGTGCTGCGGGTGCGCAACCTGCGCGTCGGCTTCCCGGGGAGGGCGGGTGACATCGTCGACGGGGTCGGCTTCGATCTTCGGCGCGGCGAGATCCTGGCGATCGTCGGCGAATCGGGTTCGGGCAAATCGGTGACCACTCGTAGCCTCGTCGGTCTCGCCGGCGACGGCGCCCGGGTGCGCGCCGACCGATTCGAATTGTTCGGTACCTCGGCGCTGGCACTGACCGAACGGCAGTGGCGTGAGATCCGCGGCGCCCGAATCGGTCTGGTGCTCCAGGACGCGCTCGTCGCGCTCGACCCGCTGCGCACCATCGCCGACGAGATCGGTGAATCGCTGCGCGCGCTGCCGCGCGGTCGACGCGAGGCTCGGATCGACCGGTTGCTGACCTCGGTGGGTATCGCCGATCCCGAAGTGCGCAGGGGTCAGCGGGCGTTTCAGCTGTCCGGCGGTCAGCGTCAGCGAGCGCTGATCGCCTCCGCGCTGGCCGGTGACCCGGACATTCTCATCGCCGACGAGCCGACCACGGCACTCGACGTGACCGTTCAGGCGCAGGTGCTCGATCTGCTGGTTCGGCAGGTCGAGGGCGGTCGGTCGATGATTCTGGTCAGTCACGATCTGGCGGTGGTCGCCTCGGTGGCCGATCGCGTTCTGGTGATGCGATCGGGTCGCGTCGTCGAGGCGGGACCGGCCAGGCAGGTGATCGAGAATCCCGAGCACGAGTACACCAGGCAACTGATCGCCGCGGTTCCGCACGGCCGGGCCGGCGCGCCGCCCGCGCCGTCCGGTGACCCGGTTTTCGCCGCCACCGCGCTGGCCAAGTCGTATCGGGTGCGCGGCCGTACGGTCCCGGCGGTCACCGGTATCGGGTTCGACGTCCAGGCCGGTGAAGTGCTCGGCGTGGTCGGTGAATCCGGTTCAGGGAAGTCGACGGTGGCGAAGATGATCACCGGGCTGATCGCGCCCGACGGCGGCGAAATGCGTTTCGGCGGAGCGCCGTTGACGCGCGCGACGCGACGGCCCGGCCAGATCGGCTTGGTGGCGCAGGATTCGGTCGGCTCGTTCGACCCCCGCTACCGCGTCGGCGAGATCATCGGCGAGAGCGTCGCACTGCGAGTCGGCAGGCACGATCGCCGCGACGAGGTGCGGCGCTTGCTGGCGGCGGTGCACCTGCCCGCCGACAGCATCGACCGTCACCCTCGCGAACTGTCCGGTGGACAACGCCAACGCGTCAACATCGCCAGGGCGCTCGGTAGCGGGCCGCGGCTGGTGGTGTGCGACGAACCGGTCTCGGCGCTCGACATCTCGGTGCAGGCCCAGATTCTCGCGCTGATCGCCGAACTCGCGCAGACCCGCCGGGTCGGCATCGTCTTCATCTCGCACGACCTCACCGTCATCCGGCAGATCTGTCACCGCGTGCTCGTCCTGCACGACGGCGTGATCGTCGAATCCGGGCCGTCCGACCAGGTTTTCACCGCCCCGGCGTCGCCGTACACCCGTGCCCTGCTCGATTCCGTTCCGCGCCTGACGGCGCAGGCCCCCACAGAAAGCTATTCGCGTGCGTAACCGCATCATTCGACTGTTCACCGTGCTGGTCGCCGGCATGGCGCTGGCCGCGGGCTCCTGCGCGTCGGACCCGGAGCCCGGCAGCGGCAACGGCGGACCGACATCTCCCCCGCAACCCGGCGGGACCTTCACCATCGCCTTGCCGAGCTATCCGCAGCGCGGCCTCAATCCGCATTACGGAGCGGCCTTCGACGCCTCCCAGGTGTTGCGCAACAGCTACGACAGCCTGATCGCCGAGGACCGGAACGAGCGGTTCCACCCGTGGCTCGCCACAGAATGGACCGTCTCCCCGGACGGCACGGTGTACGAATTCACCCTGCGCGAGGACGTCACCTTCCACAACGGGGAGAAGTTCGACGCGCACGCCGTCAAGGCGAACATCGATCTCCTCCGCAATCCGGACTCCCCGTCCTGGACCGTGCTTGGCCTGCTGCAGTACTCGAGCGTCAGCTCGGTCGATGTGCTCGACCCCTACAAGGTGCGGATCACGCTGAGCACACCTCGCGCGGACTTCCTGTCCACGCTCGCCGGACTCAGCGGCGCGATCGCGGCTCCCAGCACCCTGACCGCGGACAAGCAGACCCTCACCAGCGGGACGGGGCTGGTCGGTACGGGCCCGTTCATCCTGGACAAGGCGGTCCAAGGCCAGGAGCTCGAATTCCGTAAGAACCCCGACTACCGGTGGGGCCCGGCCACCGCACGGCACCAAGGCGCCGCTTACGTCGACAAGGTCGTCGTCAAGTACATCCCCGAGGCATCCACCCGGGCCGGCCTGTTGCGCAGCGGAGAGGTCGACGCGATCGGAACCGTCAAGGCCACCGATATCCCGCTGTTCGACGGGATCGACGGTTTCCAGTACGAGCAGATCGGCTCGGCGGCCGCGCCGACGGTGATCATGCTCAACCTCACCAACGGCCCCACCACGGATGTGCGGGTGCGACGGGCCATCGCCAAGGGCGTCGACATCGCCGCGGTGGTGGACAGCCTGACCAAGGGTTCCCAGCGACGCGCCTGGAGCCTGATCTCGCCCGACAGCGCCTACTACGACCCGAAATACGAGAACAAGGGCACCGCCGATATCGCCGCGGCCAGAACTCTGCTCGACGAAGCGGGCTGGACCGGCAGGGACGCCGACGGGTACCGCACCGACAGCGCGGGCCGCCGGTTGACCATCCGCTTGCTCGCCACCGTGCCCACCTATCCCGAGGACGATTTCCTCGAGGCCTGGCAGGCCGAGCTCCGCCAGAACCTCGGTATCCAGGTCGAACTGCAGTTCGTCGAGAACGCTCAGGTCTACGACCTGCTCGCGCGCAATCAATACGAGGCGTTCCCCCGCCAGGTCGGCGGTCTGGATCTGTCGCTGCAATTCAACCGCGCCTACGGCTCGACCTCGCCGGACCTGAAGTACGGACAGATCGACGGGATCACCATCGGGTCCATCGTCGCCGGATCCAAGCTGGCCGATCCGGAGGTGGATCGATGGCTCGTCGAATCGACGAAGGCGACCGACCGGGACCAACGCAAGCAGTTGTTCGACAAGATCACCGGCTACCTGCTCGACAAGGCCGTCGCGATACCGCTGTACACCGACCGCAACAGTGTCGCGGCCAGTTCCGCGATCCACCACGTGACCTCGCTGTTCGACCCGCCTCGCAACAGCGTCAACGCCTGGGCATACGACATCGCCGTCCGCTGACCAGTCTGCCGCCATATCACCGCTCCAGGAAGGCTCGATCATGACTGCCGCAACCCAAACTCTGACCTTCGATCGCAATATTCCCCGCGGCATAGTGCACCGGGAATCGATCGCCGAGGTGTTCCTCACCGACGCGCACCCGAGACCGGACGGCGCTGTGTTCGCCGCTCAATTGCCTCGCAATCACTCGTATTTCAGTGATCACCGTGGCACCGCGACCACCTACGATCCGCTCCTGCTCATCGAAGTCTTCCGTCAGGTCGCGATCTATTACGCGCACACCTTCCTCGGTGTCGCCCGCTCGGAGAAGTTCATCTTCGGCTCGGCGGATTTCGCGATCATCGATCCCGACACGCTGCGGATCGGCAGCTGCCCGGGACACTGCGTCGTCGAGGCGCGGGTGGTCGGCGAGAAGCGGCGTGACGATCAGATCGTCGGACTCTCCCTCGAGATGGTCGCCGAGATCGAGGGGCACGTAGCGGCCAGGGAGGTGATGGTCTACCAGTGGATGCCCGCTCCGGTGTGGAACCGGATCCGGGTACGCGGGCGCGAATCGCTGGGTCTGCCCGCGCAGCACGCGATTCCGGAGCAGTTGCCGGTCGCGCGGATGCGGCCGGGATCGATCGGCAGGCACAATCCGCGCAACGCCATTCTCGCCAACCCGGTGCTGTCGGGGGACGAATTGACGGCGTTGACCATCATCGACACGAACCATCCCTCACTGTTCGATCACGCCCTCGACCATGTTCCGGGGATGTTGCAGTTCGAGGCGGCCCGGCAGGTCGCGATGGCAGCCGCGAACGCGATTCTCGGCTTGGACACCAGCCGCATGGTGATGCATCGGCTCGGCATCGAGTTCAGCAAATTCGGTGAGTTCGAGCGGGATACGATCGCCAGGGCCACCGTTGCCGCCGTTCCCGGCAATCTCGGCGGCGCACGGGCACAGATAAGTCTCGCGCAGGGCGAGGACGTGATCGCCGCGGGCGAGGTGGAGTTGCGGTTCCGCCCGGCCGACGTCTGGACGATGGTCCAGTGAGCGCGGCGGACACGACGGTTCCGTTCGTCTGGTTCGACTTCGGCGGGGTGCTCTCACCGCCGCTCGACGAGCTGTTCCTCCGATACGAGCAGGTCGCGGGCATTCCGGTGGATCTGTTCAAATACGCGATCGCCGAGGTGGGAGCCCAGTACGGGCTCGCGCCGCTGGCCCCGATCGAACTGGCGTTGCTCGATGAACGTGCCTGGGTTGGCAAGCTGCATGCCGTCCTGCGCGCCAAGGCGCCCGAGCTCGATCTGTCCCGCAGTGAGCCGGATTTCGGCAGGCAGTGGTTCGCCGGCCATCGGGTCAACAGTGCGGTGCGCGAGTTCGCGATCGAGCTCGCCGAGAGCGGTACTCGCGTCGGGGTGCTGAGCAACAATGTCGTCGAATGGGAGCCGTACTGGCGCGCCATGATCGATCTGGACGATGTGCTTAGCGCGTTGATCGATTCGTGCAAAGTCGGGTTCCGCAAGCCCGATCCGGAGATCTTCGCCATCGCGGCCGAGAGCGCGGGCGTCGAACCCCACCAGTGCATTCTGGTCGACGACCTCGCCGAAAACTGTGCGGCGGCAAGGGAATCTGGATGGACCGCGGTGCGATTCCGCGATGCCGGACAGGCGATCGGCGAGGTGCGTGAGGCGCTGGAGCGATGGCCGGGCTGAGCACCGGCTCACAGGGTGGCGGCAAGGTAACTGTCCGGCCGGACCAGCGCGGAGGTCCACGCCTGGTCCGGGGTCACCTTGCCGGTCACCACGACGGCGTCGGCCGGACCGTCCGGTACCGGCGTGTGGTCGTCGGGCCGGATCGCCACGAACCGGCCCTCGCGCAACAGTTCGGCGAGGGTGTGCTCCCGGCCGCCGGCCTCGGTCACCACCAGATCGTGCTGGAAGCCGAGTTGGAACTGGCCGCTGATGAGCTGGGCGAGGGCATCGTGGACCACAGGGACCGCGAGCATGGCCACCACCGCATCGCGCAACTCCGGCGTCCGCGGGTTCATCATCCGCGACTGCAGCACGGTATTGCCGACCACCGCCGACGCCACGGCGACGCGTTCGCGCGAATAGTCGTCCAGGATCTCGGACCGGTCGCGTCCGGTGATCACGCGGGCGAGCCGCCAGCCGAGTCCGAACGCGTCCTGCATACCGGTATTGAGGCCTTGGCCGCCGAGCGGATAGTGACTGTGGGCGGCATCGCCCGCCAACAACAGTCGTCCGTCCCGCAGGCTGGTGCGGAAACGGCCGTGATCGCTGAAGCGGGTGAGGTGGCTGACGCCGCTCAGCGCGGGGGTTGCGCCGAGCACGTATTCCAGGCGCTGCCGGTACTCGGCCGCCGAGGGTTCCGGCCGGTGGTCGAGGGGGCCGCTGAAATCCATCGCGACGATCCGCGCCGGGCCGTACGGGTTCGGATTGTGCATGGTCCATCCGGTGGGCGTCGGATTCCAGCCCGGCGGAATCTGCCCGGGCGTCTCCGAAAAGGCGAGCCCGGCAAGGGCATTCATGGTCGCGGGATAGACGTGCGCCGGGAAGTCACCGGTGCGGGCGACGAGGCTGCGGGCGCCGTCGGCGCCGACGACGTATTCGGCGTGGACGCGAAGCGAACGCTTCGCGGCGAGGTCGTCGACGTCGGCGACCACGGCGTTGTCACGCACGTCGAGCGCGAAAACGGTGTGGCCGCGCAGAATCCGCGCACCGAGGGCTCGTGCGCGTTCCTCGAATGCCGCCTCCAGCCGAGCCTGCGGAATGCCCGCGATCGGACCGGGCTCGACGCTCGGCGCGCTGATCGTCAGCACCGGCTGCGCGGCGAACTGGAACGGGGTCCGGCGTACCCCGTGCGGATCGCGTCGAATCGTCTCGGGGTCCGTCGACGGGAGGTATCCGCGGCGCGCCAGCAGAGACAGCGAGCGAGCGTGCACGGTGCCCGCGCGCGGGCGAATGTCGAGCTCGGTGCGGGTTTCGACCACGACGACCCGGATCTGCTGCAACGCCAGTTCGGCGGCCACCAGCATGCCGACCGGGCCGCCGCCGACCACCAGAACATCGGTGTCGAGAACGGAATCGGTGGTGCTCGAGTGGGGCCTGGACGCCGTGGTCATCACATTCTCCTGGGGCGAGGTGGTCGGAGGCCGGTCCGCGACAGCGGTTGTACGAGGTCGATCGTAGCTACTAACATCATAGTAGCTAGCAGTCGGGTAGTACCTGCCGCACCTTCCACAAGTCCTCTCACCCACCGTCACAGGGGTATTCATGTCGACCGTCACCGCCGAAACCGAAACTCAGAGCGCACCACCTAGTAGCGCGACGCTTCCCGTGGTTCTCGCCGCTCAGTTCGTCACACCCATGGCCATCGCGGGCACCGCGATCGCACTACCGCTGATCTCACGGGATCTCGGCTCGAATCCCACTGCACTGCAATGGGTTGTCAACGGCTTCAATATCGCCTTCGCGCTCACCACGCTGCTGTGGGGCGCGGCCAGTGACCGCATCGGGCACCGGCGCACCTTCGGGATCGGCGCCGCGCTCGTCGTCGCGGGCAGCGTCGGCAGTGTCGTGGCTCCGAACCTGCTCGTACTCGACTCGGCCAGGGTGATCGCCGGTGTGGGCGCGGCGGCGATCCTGACCGGCGCCACCGCGCTGTTGTCGACCGCGTACGAAGGGCCGCGACGCATCCGGGCATTCGCCGTCTTCGGCACGGTGAACGGTTTGGGTCTGGCGCTCGGCCCGACCATCTCCGGCGTCTTGATCTCACTGCTGGACTGGCGGGGTGTGTTCGTGGTGCACGCGGTGATCCTCGCGGCCGCGGGCATCGGTACGCGCCTGCTGCCCGCGGCGAAACCCGCTGTCACCGAACACGGCCCGATCCTCGACCTCGGCCTGCTGCGCAATCGGGAATTCCTGGCGATGTGCCTGGTTCCGGTCGCCGGCTCGATCGGCTTCGTCACCCTGCTGACCTATTTGCCCTCGGCGCTCAGCGGCATCACCGACCTGTCGGCGGGCACCTCCGGGTTGCTCATGCTCGCCATGACGATCCCCGTCTTCGTCGCACCGGTCGCCATCGGGCAGCTGGTCACCCGCTTCCCCTCGCTGACGATCGGCAAGGTCGTCTTTCTCAGCCTGGTCGCCTTGATCCTCGGCAACGCGGGCGTTCTCGCGCTCTCCCAAGACCGTTCGGTGGCCTGGATCATCCTGCCGATGGTGCTGCTCGGCCTCGGCTTCGGCCTGCCCATCGGGCTGGTCGACGGTCACGCGCTGTCGGTCGTGCCCGCCGACCGCGGCGGAACCGCGGCGGGGGTGCTGAACTTCTTCCGCATCGGCAGCGAAGCGATCTTCGTCGCCGGATACGCCGTCGTGCTGTCCGCGGTCGTCGGCACCCAGCTCAGCGGATCGGCCGCCGACGACACCGCCGCCGGCCAATACGGGCACCCCGACGTCTACCGCTCCGCCTTCACCACCACAGTCGGCGTGCTCATCGCCCTGCTCGTCGTGCTCACCATCCTCATCGTCGTGGTGCGCGGCACCGCACGAGTCACCGAGAACCGGGAAATCGGTTCCAGCCCAGAAGGAGTCAGCTCATGACCCACGCACTCGACGCCGTCCGGGTCGATGTCGACGGCATCGCGAATATCGCACCGCCCACCATGATCGAACCGCTGCCGCAGCGCTCCACCGGCGGTTTGCCGCAGGTGAAATTGCCCAGCGGACATACGGCCGTGCACGTGACCTCGTACCGGGACGTGCACGCGGTACTGACCGACCTCAGTTTCGCGCGCGCGGAAACCAACGTCGACGACGGACCCAGCTTCCTGCCGACGATCATGCCGACGGAGATGCTGCTCAATCTCGACCATCCAGGGCACGGGCGGCTCAAAGGCTTCGTGGCGTCCGCATACAGCGCCGCCACGATGACCCGCCGGGTCCCCGCGGTCCACCGGGTCCTCGACGACGCGCTCGCCGAGTTGCGTGCGCAGCGGGCGCGTGGGTCGGCGGATCTCGTTGGCGCGCTGCTGGATCCGGTGACCATCGGAGTCAATGTGGACTACCTCGGCATACCGACCGCGGATATCGCCTATTTCCGGCATCTTTCGCGGGAGATGCAGCTGGCCCACGACACCGACATCGACCAGCTGCTCGCCGACTTCTGGACGCTCTATCACTACCTCGAGGATCTGATCGCCCGGCGGCGCGAGCTGCGACCCGGCCTGATCATCGACCTGCTCGAGGCGCGTGATTCGGTCTCGCCGCCGGTTTCCGACGCGGAGTACGCGGCCATTCTGCTCGGCTCCTTGGTCGGCGGTGATCAGAACATCCTGTCGGTGATCACCAAGATCGCCTACGTCGCGCTCGCGAGACCGGAGCTGTGGCAGTACCTGGTGCACAACCCCGACGCCATCCCTACCGCGGTGGAGGAGTTCCTGCGGTTGCTGCCGCTCGGCCGGATCTCGACCTTCCCCCGGGTCACCACCCGCGAGGTCACGCTGTCACACGGCGTGCTGCACCCCGGCGACATCGTGTACGCCGACGCGCATTCGGCGAATCGGGATCCCGAGGTGTACCCGGATCCGGCGGTCATCGATCCCGCGCGCGACGGGAAGCGGCACCTGCAGTTCGGGTACGGCATGCATCACTGCATGGGTGCGGCCATGGCGCGGATGGAGATCACCGAAGTACTGCGCAGGTTGGTCACCGAGCTACCGACGCTCGAACTCGCGGTTCCGGAGCATGAAATCCCCTGGGAGACCGGCGTTCTCGTACACCGGCCGACCTCGCTCCCGGTCACCTGGTAGCCGGCCGGGCCGGATGACGACCGCGGTCGGCGTCGAGGATCGCCCCCAGCAGCCCGGGGAACGCCCTCTCCATATCCTCGCGCCGCAGCTTCGTCATCCGGCCGTTGCCGACATCCCGCTGCCAGATCAACCCCGCCTTGCGTAAGACCCGAAAATGATGCGTCCGGGTCGACGGCGCCCACGGCATCCCGAACACACTGCAGAATTGCTCGGTGCCGTCCGGCTCGGCGTACAACTGCGCGATCACATTGCGCCGATTGTCATCCGCGAGAGCGGCCAGCACCGCGGAAAGATCGAACTCCTGGAGATCGGGATGTCCATCGGCATCGGCCACGATCCCATTCCTTTCCGCCGCGGCAGTCTTTTTGACGACTGTCATACCTATGACAGTCATAGTACCTACCGGGTCGACCTACCAACCGGGTTGCGCGGACGAGACTTGCGCGCATCCAGTTCGCCGCTGCGGGAATTGTCTTGGAATGGGTTGAGCGGCCCCGCGGCGCCCCGTTGGAGCGGGTACCGTCACGAGTGTCCGGCCGTTCCCGTGTCGCTGTCGCGGGCTTCGACGGCCTTGACGGTCTTACTGAAGGCCTGCGTCAAAACGGGTCTGCCGACGGTCCCGACCAGGGCTCCGAGGTGGATTGTGGACATTGTCTGCTCCTTCGCTCGAGAGATGACCGGGAGGATTCAGGGGGCGCTGAACCGCCCCTACACCTACGGCCACGGCATCGGCGCCGTTCCAGCTTGCTGCGCCAGGGCAGCGACGAGCCCGGAATCCACCCCACCGGAGACGACAGCGGTCACCGGCCTAGACCGGACCGCCGCCGTCATCTCCCGGCGTAGTGCCTCGATCTGCCGCGTCCCGGCGGCGACCGCGGACTCCCCCTGCACCGGGTCCGGCGTCCAGCGCAGGATGACTGTTTCGGTCGCCGATATGCGCCTGTCGCCCGTACGAGTGTCGAAGACGGTGCGCGTACCGCTCCCGATCGTGCGAGTCATCGGTCGGATTTCACGAATTCGTGCCGGTATATCCGCGCGATCGTCCGCGGTTGCGATGATGCGCGCCGTCAATTCGGCCAGATCGGTTCCTATGAGACAGCGGGCGGCGTCGGGGGCGATCCAGTAGTACAGGATCGTCGAATTCAGCCGACTGGTTCGCACCGTGACGTGCTCGGTGTTCCATTCTATGGACGTGATTTCCGAGTCATAGTTCGCCGTAGACGTTTGCCGCTCGAACTCGTCGACTACAAGGTGACCATAATCTGCCTGCTCAGCAGTCGCGCCCAGTCGGACGCTCAGACCTCCGAGGGCGCGGCGTATTTCCAAAAGAACGGAAGGATAGTTTTCCATGAGTCGTATCCGGAGAACTCATGCCACCGACAGGCGAACAATTTTGCGTGTCTGGTTCGGGAATGCCGCTCGCCCGTGTAGTACCCGCCGATTGTCCAGCACCATCACCTCACCTGCGCGCCACTTGTGGGTGTACAGGACAGCTGGCTTATGGAGTTCCGCCTCGATGCGTCGGAGCAGTTCAGCGCTCTCATCCGCGCTGTATCCGACCACCACCGCCGCGTCGTGCGTCCGTGTCGGATCGTCGGGATCGGTGAACCCGATGACCAGTCGACGCCGACCCGTGTCTGGGTCGATCTGAATAGGCTTCACTCGCGGATGCTCCGCTCTCCCTGGATGGTCCTTGTAGTAGTCAGCAATTCGGTTGCGGTACTCGACCAGGATTTCGTGCATGGTGTCCAGCAGGTCGTCTGGCGCCTGCTGGAAGAACGCGTCGCACATCGCTATCAACGATTCGCCGCCTTCATCCGGGGCCGCGACACAGTACATCCCGATGTATTTGACGGGCGGCCCGGCGTTGAACGGTGAGTCGGCATGCAGGCGCATCCCACGTTCGGTGAATTGCACGTTGTCGCTATCCTGCCGAGGCTCCAGGGACAGCTTCGTCCCGAAGTTGTACTCGACCGGATTGCCCAATTCCAACATTATCTCGTCCAACACGAGTGGACGCCCATCGCTCGGCTCGATGACGGCGAAGCCGAATTATTCGAGCCTACTTCGGATTTCTCCGGGGTTCGGGTACGCACATCTCACACGCCTCGCAACAGCACGCGCGTCTATTTCATCAATCATCATCATCCCCGCTCAGACATATTTCCACAGCGCGCCATTGCACTGCCATTGCAGAGGCGTTCGACCGGTATATCGGACGACACAAATAGCCGATAAACCCGCAAATCGCAGAATTGAAACCGGCGACAATCAGAATTACAACGATTCAGCCAGACCTAGATGGTCCGCGCTTGCTCGCAGCAAATAGATGGTGTCATCACTTACCCCCGATCAGAACACGTACTCCCAACCTGCCTTCGCAGACTAGAACAGGTTTCATTCGTCAGTCAACCGCTACCGCACACTCCACATGGTTGTTGGATCAAGCCAACGACACTCGAGAGGCACTGCGCCGCAACCCCTTTCACCGGACCGACGTCGGCCGATGCGGTACGTCACCGACCGAGACGGACAGCCCCGCCTGCAGTTGTGATATACATCACCCGCGGCGCCAGTAGAACTGGTTCTAGTGTGGATCGGTGGACTTAACCTATAAAGAGACACATCGGCAGATCGAGACCGACCAGGGCATTCTCCACTACCACGAAGCAGGCACCGGAGAGCCTTTGCTGTTACTCCACGGCTCCGGCATCGGGGTGAGTGGCTGGCGAAACTATCGCCGCAACCTCAGCGCTTTTGCCCAGCATTTCCGGTGCTACATCCTGGAATTTCCCGGTTTCGGGATCAGCGATCCGGTGGATGGACATCCGGTGCTGACCGCCGGATCGGCGGCACTCAGGTTCATGGATGCCCTCGAGATCGAGACCGCGGCTGTCATCGGAAACTCGATGGGAGGGGTGGTGGGCATCAACCTCGCCATCCGCAGTCCGCAGCGGATCAGCAGGCTGATCACCATCGGCGGCGTCGGTCCGAACATCTTCAGTCCGAACCCCAGCGAGGGAACCCGGCTGCTGCAGGAATTCGCCGACAGTCCCAGCAAGGACAAGCTCGTACGCTGGTTGATGTGCATGGTGCACGATCCCTCGATCGTCACCGAGGAATTGATCGAGGAACGGTGGGAAGCGGCCACAGGCCCGGCTTCGCAGGTAGCGCTCGCGGCGATGTACGGTTCCAAGGCTTTCGAGCTGCAACGGCAGATGCTGGCCAACTCTGACCGGCCACCGTACTGGTCGATGATGCATAAGGTCACATGCCCGACACTTCTCACCTGGGGAATCAACGACCGGCAGAGCCCCGTCGACATGCTCCTCGCACCGATGCGCCTCATTCCGAACGCCGAAGTGCACACCTTCCCCAATTGTGGCCACTGGGTGATGATCGAAGCCAAACAGGCATTCGAACGCCTGAGCCTCGAGTTCCTGCAGCGGTAGAGCAACCTGACGTGACCGCGTCGAGTCCCCTCCGACGCTCGCCCGGGGCTGCGGATGAACGTAGAGATCCGCGACGCGTTGCTGCAACTACGCCCCTATATGCACGACCTCACCGATACGACGCCTCTCCCCGGTGACAGTGGTCGGGATACAGGTCCGAGCGCGCACGCGCTACGCGTCGCCAGCGCGTTCTACGCCAAAACCACAGGCGCCCAACTTGAACTGACATCGAGGCAAGTGCGTATCGCGTCTGGGGCTCCGGGAGGTGACCCGGACGCCGAATTGCGAAGCCTGCTCGAGCTGGCCCGTGACTGGCCCGCAGCCAAATCGCGCGTGCACCAGGGGCACACAGTAGTGTCGCTGCCGGACCGACCGAACAAGGAGCAAGCCCGTTGACCCACGTGTCGAACCGCCCGGTCCAGCAGTTTCCGCACCCACGGTTCCGGCTACCGCTCCTCGGAGACGTCCTCACGATCAACCCTGCCAAACCAACCCAGGCGTCGATGGCCGACGCTCGCCGGTACGGGCCGATCTTCGAACGCCTCATCGTCAAGTACCCCATCGTCGTCGTCAGCAGCCCGGAACTGATCAGCGAGATCAATGACGAAAAGCACTGGACCAAAAACGTCGGCGTCCTGTTCAAGCTGATGCGCCCCATCGCCCGTGACGGCCTGTTCACCGCCTACAACCATGAGCCGAACTGGTCGAAGGCACACAACATTCTGAGCTCCGCATTCACCCAGGAGGCGATGCGGCGCTACCACCAGGCCATGACCGACACCGTCTTCGACCTCCTCGACTACTGGTCGGCGCGGCAAGACCAATGGGTCGACATCGCCGACTCCACCAACAGATTCACCCTCGAAGTGATCGGCCGCGCCGGATTCAGCTACTCGTTCGACTCGTTCACCCGCCGCGAGGAGCACCCCTTCGTCGCCGCGATGACCAGAGGTCTGCGCCACATCAACCGCAACGCCAACCTCCCCCCGGCACTGCACAACTTCCCCCGCCGCCGCGCCGAACAACACCGACGTGACATCGCCTACGCACACCAACTCGTCGACGACGTCATCGCCGCCCGCCGCCGCGAAGACCCCGACAGCACACGCGACCTACTCGGGCTGATGCTCAATCACGCCGACCCCGCCACCGGCGAGAAACTCGACGAGATCAACATCCGCCACCAAATCCTCACCTTCCTCGTCGCCGGCCACGAAACCTCCGCAGGCGCACTGGCGTTCGCGCTCTACTTCCTCGCCAACCACCCTGACGTCGCGGCCAAAGCCCGTGCGGAAGTCGATGAACGCTGGCCCGGCCCCGGGCGAGCCGACATCGAATACCCCGACGTGAGCAAACTGCGCTACCTGCGCCGCGTACTCGACGAGACACTGCGACTATGGCCGATCGCCCCCGGATACTTCCGAGAGGCCCGACACGACACCACCATCGGCGACGGTCGATACACCTTCGAAAAGGGTGACTGGGTTTTCGTGCTGACCCTCCAAGCACACCGCGACCCGGTCTGGGGACCCGACCACGACGAATTCGACCCCGATCGGTTCCTCCCCGAAAACCTGCGGAAGCTCGACGCTTATGTGTACAAACCGTTCGGCACCGGTGAACGAGCTTGCATCGGAAGACAATTCGCCTACCACGAAATCCTTCTCTCCCTTGCCCACATCATCCACACCTTCACCCTCGAACCCGAACCGGGCTACCGCCTCGACGTCCGCGAACAGATCACCCTCAAGCCCAACGGATTCCGCCTCAAACTGCATCAGAGGATCTAAGCGGTCCTACCCCGGCCAAACAGCGTCTATACGACGCGTCGACAAATCTCCGACTCGGCGGTACGCACCATGCCGACCCTGGACAATTCGCCAGCGAGGTAATCGACCCTTTTACCGTGGCAGGTGTTCTATGCCCTAGACGAGCGTCTCTGAAAGCTGTTGCGGGGCTGTCCAGTTCGGCAGCGCCGACGCCTGAGGGTCGTCTATCTCGTCCTCGCGGCGCGCGTGGAGCCGTTGCCATCCTGGACGTCGATGCGGTTGCGATCGATGACGTCGTCACGCACCGCCTGGTCGAGCACGCGACCCAGTGCGGCAAGGGTGTTCTCGATCGTCGACTGCCCGCATCCGTCGGCGATCCACCTGGCGACGGCCCGGTCCGCGACGAGCGCCTCTGAAAGCTGTTGCAGGGCTGTTCAGTTCGGCGATCCCCGCTCGGCATCGACAACCAGCCGTCGCCGAGTTCGCGGTCCGAGGCGCTTCCTCACGAAACCGAGCGGGTGGTCGTTCCTGGTCGCGCTATGCGCTGTATCCGGAGGTACCAGCACGGGACATGACGATGTTCGACACGACCGCGCGTGAGGACAGGCGAAGTAGGGAATCCACCATCTCAACGACGTCGCTCACGGCGAGCATCTGTTCCGGTGCGATCCGGTCGTGGATCCATGCACTCATGTCGGTGTCCACGTAGCCGGGAGCGATTGTGGTGGCGGTGATCCCGTTGCCGGATTCTTCGGCGTTGAGTGTCGCGAACAGCGATATCAGGGCCGCCTTGGCCGCACCGTAGGCCGCGAGACCGGCCTCGGCGTAGACGCCGGTGATCGAGGACAACGCGATCACCTTCGCGCCGCGTTCAGGCGCGAGAGCCGCTCCGGCGCGCAGCAGCGGGAGTGCTTGCTGGATCAGCTGGACGGGGGCACGGAGATTGACCGCGAAGGTCTTGTCGAACCGGTGTAGCGAGGCGTCTGCCAACGGTCCCGCGGTGCCGACTCCCGCGTTGAGGATCAGCGCCGAGAGAGCGCCGAACCGCTGAGCGTGTGCGTCGAGCAGAGTTTGCACCCCGTCGGCGTCGGCCATGTCCGCGGCCACGGTGAGGACGTCGGCGGCGCCCGCTGCGGAGAGTTCGTGGGCGACGACTGCGAGCCGGTCGGGATCGCGGGCGGAGATGGTCAGCCCGTACCCCTTTCGGGCGAGACTCGACGCGATTCCGAGTCCGATTCCCCGGGACGCGCCGGTGATCAGTGCGGTTGGTGTGGTGTCGGTCAATTCCGTACTCCGTTCAGTGCGCGCAGGCCCGCCGCCATGAATTCCGGTGTCGCCTCGGCCGCACGCGCGGCAGCTCGGCCGGAATCGGAGCCGTGCAGGGCTCGGTGCGTGATGCCCTCGGCGATGACGCCCAGTTTGAAGTTGGCCAGCGCCAAGTAGAACGACCAGTTGGCCAGGTCACGCCCGGAGAGCTCGGCATAGGAATGCGCCAGGTCCTCGGCGTCGGGTAGGCGGTCGCTGGTCCATGCGGCCTGGGAACCCAACACCAGGTCGAACGCCGGAGACCGGTAGACGCACATCAGCGCGACGTCGGTGAGGGGATCGCCCAGGGTCGACAACTCCCAGTCGACGACAGCCCGCACCCGCCCGGGATCGGCCGGGTCGACGATCGTGTTGTCGATGCGGAAGTCGCCGTGGACGATCGTGGCCGCCGATTCCGGCGGTATGGATCGGGTCAGCGCTGCGCGCAGCGCATCGACATCGGCGAGCTCTCGCGTTTTGACTCGGTCCCACTGTGCCGCCCAGAGCTTCACCTGGCGCGTGACGAAACCGTTGGGGCGACCGAATTCGGTCAGACCGATCGACCTGTGGTCCACCGCATGCAGGTCGGCCAAGACGCGCACCAGCTTCCCCACTGCGGAAGCCAGCTGATCGTCGGTGAACGCCGCGAGGTCGGCTTGGTCGCGAATCACGGCACCGTCGACGAATTCGACCACGGTCATCGGGACGCCAAGGGTGACGCCGTGTTCGTCGAAGGCGATCGTCTCGGCGACCGGGACCGGGGAATTCCGCAAGGCCCGCGTAACGGTGAACTCGCGCGCCATGTCGTGGGCGGAGGGTGTCAGGCCCGCTACCGGGGGCCTGCGGACAACCCATTTCGACTCATCGTCGAAGGCTAGATAGGTCAGGTTCGAGCGCCCTCCGCCGATCGGCTCGACGTTGAGCTCGCCGCGTACCTCGACGCCGTGTTCTTTCAGAAACTGCTGTAGGGCAGGGATGTTCATGTCGGTCCTGGTCATTCGCCACTCCGCTGCGCGCGTTTGGCGGCGCTGACGACCCGTTTGGCGATCGCCCATCGGTGGACTTCGGAGGGGCCGTCGTAGATGCGGAACGGGCGCACTTCGCGTGAGAGCCGAGCCAAAGGCAGGTCTTCCGACACTCCGAGGCCGCCGCACATCTGCACGCTGCGGTCGACGATCCGGAAGATCGCCTCGGCCGCGAAGGCTTTCGCGATCGAGGTCGAGTTCGCCGCGGCCGCACCGGAATCGAGTTCCCAGCACGCCTGCAGCATCAGTGCCCTGGTGGCGGCGATGTCGATCTCGTTGTCGGCGATCATCTTCTGGGTCATGCCCAGGTCACCCAGGCGGGAGCCGAAACCGTGCCGTTCGGCCACATGAGCCACGGCGACGTCGTGGCCGCGGCGCGCGGCCCCCAGCCAGCGCATCACATGCGTCATCCGCGCAGGCCCCAGCCGTACCTGAGCGTGTTCGAACCCGTGGTCCACCGTTCCCAGGACCGCCGAGTCGGGGACGAACACATCGTCGAAGACGAGTTCGCAATGTCCACCGATCATCGACTTGTCCAATGTGTCGATGTGGCGCACGAGCCGAATACCTGGGGTGTCGCCTGATGCCAGGAACATCGTCGCGCCACCACGCTGTCCCGGCTCGCCGGCAGTGCGGGCCATGATGATGAACAGGTCCGCACCGTCCGCGCCGGTGATGAACCACTTCCGTCCGCTGATGCGCCAACCGCCATCGCATCGGACCGCGCGCGTCGTCAGGGCCGAGGGATCCGAGCCGGCGCCCGGCGACGGCTCGGTCATGGCGAAGGCCGAGCGAATCTCACCGCGGGCGAGCGGTTCGAGGAACTCGGATTTCTGCTGCGGGTTGGCGACCTCGGCGAGCAGGTGCACATTGCCCTCGTCGGGTGCGGCGATGTTCAGCGCGAGGGGGCCGAACAGCGAATAGCCCGCGGCCTCGAAGATCGGCGCACGCTCGGCCATGCCGAGACCGTGCCCCCCGTACTCGACCGGCGCATGCGGCGCGAAGACTCCGGCATCGCGGGCCGCCTGCTGCAATTTCACCCGCAGCTGATCGCCTCCCGCCGCCGTGATGTCGCCACGGTGGGCGTCCTCGATGGGCAGCACCTCGGATGCGATGAAGTCACGGGTGAGCTCGGTCAGCGCACGGACCTCAGCCCGCTGGGACAAATCGATCGCCACAGACACTCCTCGTCGTTCTTGCCGAACGTTCACTCGGCCTAGACCGGAGGTACCGTGACATAAACGTCAACTAGCTGTCAATATTGGAAAGACAGCAGCGCCAGTTGTTCAGATATTCTGAACACGAGAACCCAGCAGACCGAGCGCGAAGCGCGCATAGTCCGTGGCGATGCGTTCTGGACTCGAGTGCCCGTTGTCGCGATACCACTGCGACAACGACGTGCACATCGTCGAGATCGCCCGTCCTGCATGACGGCTGTCCGTGGCGAAGAGACCTCGGTCGACCCCCTCGGCGATCTCGGCATCCAGCAGATGCTGCAGGTCGTTTCGAAGCGCACTGATCCTGCGCCGGTTCGCCGGTTCGAAACTGCGCATTTCGCTGGCGCCGATCAGAGCCAGCTTTCGCCGGTGCATATGGAACAACGCCAGCGCCTCGACCATCAGCGCGACCCGTTCCACCGGATCCGCACCTTCGTCGCGAGCCGCGGGCACCCTGACGAACAGCTCGTCCATCGTCATATCCAGACAGGCCACCAGCAGGTGCTGCTTGCTGCGGTAATGGTGGTACACACCCGGCACGCTCATGCGCGCCCGCGTCGCGATCGACCGCATCGTCGAGCCGTGGTAGCCCTTGTCGACGAAGTCGTCGATCGCGGCCCGCAGCACCGGGTCGAGCTTCACAGGACCGAACACTCGCCAGGACTGGTCGGCCCGCGCGGCAGACGGGCGCGACACGACGACCTGCGGCTCGACACTCCTCTCGAGGTCAGGATCACCGAGTCGGTCAAGCAACTCTCGAGCGTCGACATCGAGAGCTGCGGCTATCGCATGGAGCCGACCGATGTCGACACGGGTCTTGCCGTTCTCGATCGCACTGACGGTGGCTGGACTGACTTCGATCCGGGATGCGAGCTCGCGCAGGGACACCCCTTGGCCAGACCTCGCAGACCGGATGGCCCGACCGACCTCACGCGCCGACGGAAGATTCCACTCGCTGTCCATTCGTTCAGATTATCTGAACATGAAAGGCTGTAAGAAATCCTCGACCGCTCGCGGTGACCTGCATATCGCGCTGATGCCACTTGCGTTCCAAGGCGCGACGTTGTCCGATCGTCCGATCGGTAATCTCCCTACGCCGCTTTCGCCGCCGACCCGATCACCGGACCGCACTCTCCTGGGCTCAGGAGAGCGCGGTCCCCACGATATCCGGCGCGATATCCAGCACCAGAAGTGCTGCGGCGACATGTGTTGGGTTGTCTTCCACCTTGACCACCGAGAGTTCGTTGGCACGGGAGACCCGGCGCTCGATGGTGTTCCGGTGGGCGTAGAGCTTGGCCGCCGCCCGAGTGGTGTTGAAGCCGCACTGCACGTAGGTCAGGAGAGCGTTCCGCAATACTTCGTCCGCTTCGGACAGTGGTCCGAGAGTCTTGGTGACGAACCGTTGGGCGCAGGCGCGGTCCTTCGTGAGGCCGTCGATGAGCTCGACGTCCGCGTACGCCGTGAAGCGTCGAGTCGACCCGAGTCGAATGACCATGGCCTGGGCGGCGAGGGCGTCCTGGTGGCTGGACCTGAACCCGTCGAGTCCGTGTCCCGGCCGTCCGACGGCCGCTCGCACGTCCTCGGCCTTCGCCACGATCTTCTCGACCTGGCGCAGGTCCGGTGTCGCGGAATCGGAGAGCCAGACCCACCGCGAAGTAGCGCTGGCACGAGCTACCAGGGCGCTGCGCCCCGCCGAAGCCGAACGCACGGCCGCGACCACCTCGTCCACTGCTCCGGCCTGCTGCGGATCGTCGGTCCACAAGACGAGACCCACGTGTGCGCGCGACATCCGGTACCTCAGGCGCCCCTCCGCGAGGTCCTCGGTGATCGGAGCCCCACAGGCGATCAGTTGGATCAGGGCAATCGCCTCGGCGTCCGCATTACCCATCGCGGCCGCAAGGCTTGCCTCGCGCAACGCCGAGACCGAGTCGACGGCGTACTGCACCATCGACTTCGCCGACACGTCGAGGACCTCGACAAGGAGGTCGGAGTTCTCACACCGCGCCGCGCATTCTTCGAGCCATCGGCGCCAGCCGATACCGAGGGCCACCCGCCACCCGCCGACGAAATCAGGCGCGATGCCGCGGGAGACGAGGTCGTGAATGTACGCCGTTGTCCTCGGGCCGATGTAGGGCTCCACCCTTCGACCCGGTTGCTGGACGTTCGAGGTGAGCCACTGGACAAGCTCGGAGCGGTTGAGGTGGCGGTCCTCCTCGACCAGCGAGGCATCCGAGAGCAGGGCAGGATCGTTCTGCGCCGTGAGGGAGGGTCCTGCGATCGCCTCGGTCAAGACGTCGGTGTCGGTCAACAACAGCTGGCACAGCGACCGGATCGCGTCGGCGACCTCGGGCGTAGGCCGGGGCCACAGTTCCTCCATGTTCTCAGTCTGCCCTGCCGCTTAGCTTCACCGAACCCGACCGCGACGGGTGCACGGTGCACCCCCGCGGACAAAAGGAGGTGCGCGCTGTCGTTGTGTCCCGAAACCGCGGTTCGAGACAGTTGACACACCAACGACGGGCCCAACGAAGGAGTTGGCGGTGAAGGACCTTTTCGACGGACACGGCTTGGCCATGGCGCCGTACATCGGGTCGCTGATCGGCAGTCGGCGCCGCGCCCGTCGCGCAGTGCCACTCAGGTGCACTGAGAAAGGCGCGGTGCGGTGAACGAGCGAGCGACTTCGACACCGCGCGAGGAGCTTGCGGCAGCGGCTGTGGCGCAAGTGAAGTACTACAAGCAGCGATGCGGGATCACCGCGTTCCTTCGTTCCGGCAGTGGTCCGATCTTCGTCCCGGCGGGGCTCGTCGGCGCGATCGTGGTACCGGCCGCGCTGGCCGCCGGCCTGGTGCGGCGGCTGCCATTCGTGGTACCGGTGATCATCAACCGGCAAGTTGGCCGGCGAACGACCTGGACGCTGCTCACCGCGCCCGTTCCCAGCCACCTGCGCCGCAGTGCGCGCACCGCAGAGTTACTGCACCGGTGGGGAGCCGGCATCGTCGGCGACGGTCAGGAGATCCTGTTGCCCTCCCCCGGCGATCCGGCACACCGCTGGCACGGGTCCGCCCCCACCGACCGCTACCGCCCCTCACCGGTGTCGATCATCGCGGCCCTGCGCAAGCGGTGAGCCGGCATGCCCGCGAAGCCCCGGACAGAGACTATTCCTGGATACCGCTGCACATCGCCGGGATTCCGGCACAAATGACGTCGACATAGGCTTGGACGCGCGCCGGATCTCGGTGTGAGGCCCATTGCACGACGAGCGCATCAGTCGCGCCGATCAGCACCGATGCGAGCGCCTCGACGGCTTCCGGGCGTGCGGACAGGCCTGCTGCGCGCTGAAGAACGTCGGCTACCGCTCGCAGGTAGACGTTGTACGCCTCGGCCGCCAGGGTCGGCCGATTGCGGACCATCCACAGGTAGAGGTCGAGCTGAGCCAACGCGTAGTCGGGATGCTCCACGACCCAGTGCCCCGAATGTCGAACGAGGTCTGTGGCGGTCGCCTCCAGATCGCCCAACTCGATCAGAGCGAACGGTTTGGTGGCCTCGGCGGCGAGATTCTCGAAGACCGCCCGGAAGAGACCGTCCTTGTCGCGGAAGCAGTAATGCAGCGATGCGAGTGGCGCGTCGGCCGCTTCGGTGATCCGGCGGGTCGTCGCGTTCGCGACTCCGTGCTCGGCGATGACACGAACCGCCGCTTCGAGGATCTGCACAGAACGATCCGCTGTCGGCACGTGGGCCAACTGGTCCACCCCTCTCGCTCATCGGCACTTGGCACCTTGCCAATTTTGACTAAATCAAGTGTACAGGCCCTATTTCGTCGTCGATCACACGCGACCTCAGGAGGTCCGCCGCCCCGCCGCGACAGGCGAACGCGCCCGGCGACTCCGCCGATCGAATCAGGCAATCGAATCAATCGATTTAGTCGAAATACTTGATCAAGCGCTTAGCGACCCCTATCGTTCACATGTGCCTCAGGTCACATTCCTGACAGCCCGATGTGCCATCCGACGAAGACGATGAACGCCGTCCAGGGCTGGGTCTGGGGTCTGCTCGAATCCAATGAACGAACGGAAGTGCCAATGACCATCGATGACCCCAACGCCCCACCGGTTCAGCAGGATTCGGAGGGAGCCCAGCGTCTGCGGGGCAACCTCGGGATCGTCCAGCTCGTCTTCACTGTCTTGGCATTCAACGGCCCGCTCGGGGTCGTGGCCGCGTTCGCGCCGGTGGTCATCGGCTATGGAAACGGCATCGGAGCGCCCGTCGCCTACATCGCCGCGGCGGCTGTTGTTGGCTTGTTCGCCGTCGGTTTCATCAAGATGTCGCGCCACATCACCAATCCGGGCGGCTTCTACTCGTTCGTGACGGCCGGACTCGGCAGGGAGATCGGCCTCGGCGCGTCCTTCCTCGCTGTCACCTGCTACTACATCCTCCTCTTGGCCGTATACGCCGTAGCGGGCCTCTACCTCGAGATCGTCATCGGCGGCTTCCCGTGGTGGGTTTGGGCGCTGGTCCTGCAGGCAGTCGTCGGCGCATTCGGTTATTTCAACCTGGACTTCTCCGCCAAGGCGCTCAGCGTCTGCTTGTGTCTGGAGGTCCTGTTCGTCGCGGTATACGACGTATTCGTCGTGGCGAAGGGCGGCGCGATGGGCATCGGTGCCGATTCGTTCCTGCCGGATAACGTCTTCTCGGGCAACGTGGGCATCGCCCTGCTGTTCGGGATGCTGTGCATGGCCGGCTTCGAGGTGACCGTCGTCTTTCGCGACGAGGTCCGCGACCCCGATCGGACCATCCCGCGCGCGACCTACGCGTTCATCGCGCTGATCGGCGTCGTGTACGCCGTGTCGACCTGGGCCATCATCCTGGCGATCGGCCCGGCGGATGCCGCGGCCCAGACGGCCGCCGATCCGACTGGATCGTTCCTCAACACCCTGAACGCGTACGTGGGCGCCTTCGCTTCCGATCTCGTTGTGCCACTTCTCACTACGGCCGGATTCGCCGCGCTTCTCGCCACACACAACATCCTTGCCCGGTACGCGTTCAACCTCGGGGTGGATGAAGTGCTGCCGCGGCGAATCGGATTCGCCCACCCACGCCACGGGTCTCCGCACCGGGCCTCGGCCATCATCTCGGCCCTCGCTCTGGTCGGTTTCCTGGCGTTCGTCGTGTTGGGCGCCGAGCCGAAGCTGCTCTACGCGCAGCTTTCCGGCGCGTTCGGCTACGGCCTGATCACCCTGATGCTGATCACATCCGCCTCGGTCATGGCGTTCATGGCTCGCCACCGGCCCGACGACACGACTGCCTGGCACCGGCAGGTCGCGCCGGCCCTTGCGCTCGTCTGCCTCGCGATCGTCCTCTGGCTCGCGACAACCAACA
Organism: Nocardia amikacinitolerans; assembly: GCF_900215415.1. Taxonomy (NCBI): domain Bacteria; kingdom Bacillati; phylum Actinomycetota; class Actinomycetes; order Mycobacteriales; family Nocardiaceae; genus Nocardia; species Nocardia amikacinitolerans. Next base: position 31,833 of record NZ_OBEG01000009.1, read on the forward strand.
TCTCCGTGCTGATCACGGCGGGGACCGGAGTGGTAGTCGGCATGCTGGCGCTGCTCTATGGATCTGTTCTTCTCGGCGCCGCCTACGCCCGGAAGCTGCGTAGTACTCGCCCGGAGACCTACGCCAAGATCGGGCGGCAGTAGCCGCGCCCACCGCGGGCACCTGCGCTCAGCAGGTGCCCGCCACCTCCTTCGGAAGACGAAAAGATATATAGGAGAAGGAATCTTGGAACAGCAACCGAAGTTCGACGTCGCGCTCCTTGGCTGCGGAAACATGGGAGCGGCCCTCGGGCGCGCGCTGCTCGCGGCGGGGTACAGCGTTACTGCCTGGAACAGGTCCCCCGAGAAGTCACGAGCCCTCGAGCCGTTCGGGGCCCGGTCAGCACACACCGCGGATCAGGCGGTGGGGTCGGCGCGAGCAACCATCACCTGCCTGCGCACCTACGACGACGTCGAGAAGGTCCTCGGAACGGTCGACATGCCGGACGGGCACACGCTGATCAACGTGACCACCGGTGCCCCTAGCGACGCCGACCGGCTGCAACGGTGGGCCGAGACCCAGCGAGTGCAGTATCTCGACGGGGCCATTCTGGCCTTTCCCGAGCAGATCGGAACCCGGACCTGTCAGCTTCTCGTGGCAGGTTCGCCGGAGGTCTGGGAGGCCAACCGGGAACTCATCCGCGCCATGGGCGGCGCATCGCGACACGTCTCCGGCGACGCCAAGGGAGCGAACGTCCTCGACCTCGCCGGGGTCGGCGCGTTCTACGGCGTGAGCATCCTCGGCTTCATCGAAGCCGCCCGGTACGTGACGGCCTGTGGCGTTCCCGTCGACGAGCTGCTCCTGGTGGCTCGACAGCTGGACGGAATTCTGCACACCGCCCAACAGCAGTGCGTCGAAAGCCTGACCACCGGCGACTTCTCGACCGACCAGGCCACCATCGACGTCTACCACTCGGGCTCCGTGACCTTCCGGGAAACGCTGAACGACCGCCTCGGCTCGGCACCCATGGTCGAGGCAGCGGCGGAACTGCTGGCCCGCGGAGTCGACGCAGGCTTGAGCGAACAGTCCCTCTACGCGTTGTTCAAGCTGTATGACACCCGCGATGTGAACAAGGATGTCGCACAAGCTGGATGACAATGTCGTCGGCCCCGAAGCTCTCGGTCGTGAGCTTCGGGGCCGATGAGATCACGGCGTGGACGGTGGAGATCCGAGGCCATGCTCTTCCGCCGCTCGGGCTCGCAGCAGATACTTCTGGGTCTTGCCCGTCGACGTCTTGGGAAGCGGACCGAACAGAACCCTGCGGGGAGCCTTGTAGCGCGCCAATCGCTGCTTGACGTGTTCTACGAGCTCGTCCTCCGTCGCGTCGGCGCCGGGAACCAGATGTACGAAGGCGACAGGGATCTCGCCCCAGCGAGGATCCGCGGTTCCGACGACGGCCGCCTCGAGCACGAAAGGGTGCTCCGCGAGCACATGCTCGACCTCCACGCTGGCGATGTTCTCTCCCCCGCTGATGATGATGTCCTTGCTCCGATCGCGAAGCTCGATGTATCCGTCGTGATGGCGCACCGCGAGATCACCGGTGCGGAACCAACCGTCCGGAATCGCTTCGCCGGTGGCGATTTCGTCGTCGAGGTATCCGAGCATGACATTGTTGCCACGGAGCGCTATCTCACCGACCGTCGTGCCGTCGGCGGGCACATCGTGTCCGGCACCGTCGACCACCCGCGGCGGCAGAGACACGACGTTGCCGACGCCTTGGCGCGCCTTGAGCCGGATCACGGTCTCGTCGTCGTGATCCCGCCACTCGGGCACCGCCTCACAGATGAGTGCGGGCCCGAAACTTTCGGTCAGTCCGTACAGGTGCGTGACATCGAACCCGAGACGCTCCATCCTGCGCAGCACCGCGGGTGCGGGGGGCGCACCCCCGGTGCCAACCGAAACGGCGCGGGACAACGTCGTGGCAGCGTCGAAGTAGGCGATCGTGTCGAGCACGGCGGGGGCGCCGTTGAGGCTGGTGATCCCCTCCAGCTGGAGCAATCTCCAGATCTCCGCGGGATCGACCTTGGGCAGGCAGACGTGCGTGCCGCCGGCCGCGGTGACAGCCCAGGTGAAACACCAGCCGTTGCAATGGAACATGGGCAATGTCCACAGATGGACGGAGTCGGGCCCCAGCCCGAAGTGACTCGCCATGGCCAGCGACTGCAGATAGGCGCCGCGATGGTGGTACATGACCCCCTTCGGCGCTCCCGTGGTGCCGGAGGTGTAATTGATTGCCAGCAGCGATCGTTCGTCGGTGATCTCTGTCCAGAACGGTGCGGAACTCGCGATCAGATCCTCGTAGCCGGAGTCGGCATGTCCTGAACCGATGACCACCGGAGGCTTCTCCATGCCCGCGCACACCTCGTCGACGAGGGACGCGTACCGGGCGTCGCAGATGATCACGCCGCTGCCGGAATGCTCCAGGATGTAGGACAGCTCCCGGATGCCGAGTCGGGTATTGAGAGCAACCAGGGGAACCCCCGCCAAGGGCACACCGTAGTGGGCTTCGAGCAGTTCATGGGTGTTGGGCGCCATGATGGCCACGGGCCTGCCCGCGGCGATCTCTCGTAGTCCGCCCGCGAGCCGACCGCACCGCTCGCGGAATTCGGTGTAAGTCCAGCGCGATTCGCCGTCGACGACAGCGATTCGTGATCCGTGCGCGGCGGCGGCTCGGTCGAGAAACGCCGTGGGTGTCATCGCCGCCCAGGCGTGCGTCGCCTCAGACATAGCGGAGCACGCCGTCGTCGACCGACTCCAGCAGTCGGACGGTCTCGTCATAGTTCTGCGGGTTGAGCCACGGCTCGCGATCCCCCTGCGCGGGCATCCGGCGGGCAGCTCTCTGCATGTACCCCGAGGTCACACCCGCGCTGTAGGGAAGCCGCGGCATGTCGTCGTCGCCAGGCGCCAGCGTTGGCGTGACTCGTGCCGCGCCGATCTCGTCCATGTGCCGGAGCACCCGGCACAGGAAGTCGTCGACCACTTCGATCCGCAACGTCCACGACGAGTTCACGAACCCGAAGGCGTAGGTCATGTTCGGCACGCCGGAGAATGCCAAACCCTTGTAGGTCCAGCAGCGCCCGAAGTCGACGATCTCCCCGTCGACGTCGAAGGTCGCCTCGCCGCCCAGGACGAGGTTCAGCCCCGTCGCCTTCACGACGATGTCGGCGTCGACATGAGTCCCGTCCTGCATCGCTATGCCTGCCGGGGTGAGACGCTCGATGTGGCCGGTCACCACGTCCGCCGATCCGTCCCGGATGGCCTCGAAGAGATCGCCGCCGGGCACCACGCAGACGCGCTGATCCCAGGGCTCGTAGCTCGGCGTGAAGTGGGCTTCGCGGACCTCGACACCGACGACCTCGTCGATGGCATCGAAGATCGTCTTCTTGAATTCCTCCGGGTACTGCCGCGCCTGGCGGTAGGTCTCCTGCTGGGCATACAGATTGCGCAGGCGGATCTGACGAAACGCGTCTTCGGGGCCGACCTCCTCGCGCAACCGCTCGGCTTCGGGATCGACCACTGGCGCGATGTAGACGTAGGTGGGCGACCGCTGGACCATGGTCACCTTCGCCGTCTCGCCCGCCAGGCTGGGAATCAGCGTCACGGCGGTGGCTCCCGACCCGATCACCGCGACGTTCTTGTTCCGGTAGTCGAGGTCGTCCGGCCATTCCTGCGGGTGGACCACGCGCCCCTCGAACGACTCCTCGCCGGGAAGCTCGGGGTTGAAGCCCCCGCGGTAGCTGTAGTAGCCGGTGGCGAGGTGGAGGAACCGGCAGCGCAGCCGCGTCTCGCCGTCCTTGTCGTGCAGTGTGAGTGTCCAGATGTTGTCGGCGCTGCTCCACGAGGCGGCGATCAGGCGCGTGCCGAACCGGATCTTCTCGGTGATCCCGAATTCTGCCGCGGTCTCCCGCAGGTAGTTCTTGATCGCCTCGCCGGACGCGATCGCCTCCGGTGCGGTCCAGGGCTTGAAGCCGTAGCCCAACGTGAACATGTCGCTGTCGGAGCGAATGCCCGGGTATCTGAACAGATCCCAGGTGCCGCCCACGGATTCGCGCATCTCCAGCACCACGAAGCTTTTGTCGGGGCAGTTCCGCTGTAGATCCGCGGCTGCGGCGATGCCGGAAATACCAGCGCCGACGATGACGACGTCGACCTCGGCCAAGCCGTTCAATTCCATCTCCTAATCCGTTGAGCTCGCCGACGACTCGGCGCTGCTGAGTGACCGCTACCGCGCCGCGACGGTGTCGTTTGCCGCGGTGACCCGCGCTTGCTCGACAAGCCAGGGGAAGCACGGCTCGAGCTCGACGCTGGCCTCGGGGTGCCACTGGAGGCCGAGCACCGGCTGATCGGGCAGCTCGATGGCCTCGACCACGCCGTCGGGCGCCCGGCCCGAAACCACAAGCCCTTCGCCGGGGCGATCGACCGCTTGGTGGTGCCAGGAATTCACTCGGCACCGTGATCCATACAGCTCCGCGGCGAGAGTGCCCGCGTCCAGGTCGACCTGGTGCTCGCGATCCGGACGCCGGTCCGGGACTCCGGCGAGGGAATAGTGCCGGATTCCCCGGTCGCTCAGATGCGGTATCAGCGTGCCATCGAGCGCGACGTTGAGAACCTGGTGGCCACGGCAGATGCCGAGCACCGGAATCCCCCGCGCGACCGCGTGATGCACCAGGGTGATCTCGTAGTCGTCGCGGCGCCGGTCGATGGTCAGCATCTGTCCACCGGTCGGGCTGGGTTCGGGAGGCGGCCCACCCCAGAGTTCGGGGTCGACGTCCTGGCCGCCGGTCACCACGAGCGCGTCGACGCGTGCGATGATCTCCGGTCCGGCAGCCTCGTAGGGAAGCTCGACGGGGATACCCCCGGCCTCGGCGACCTTCATACTGACCTCGGCCCAGAACATGTCGGCTTGGCATGCCGCCCAACGGCTGTCGACGTCTCTGAGGGATTCGGCGGAGATCCGCCTGCCGGTGATGGCGATGACAGGTTTCACGATTCACTCCTGATGCTCGCGACCACCCGGGTGCCGCCGCCGCTCTTCATGAGCTCGAATCCTTCGTTGATTCGGTCCAAGCTCACGGTCGTGGACAGCATGTCGTCGAGGTTCAGGCGGCCCTGCTCGTAGTACCGGACGTATCCGGGGATGTCGGTCGGGAACTGGTTGGAGCCCATCAGCGCTCCCTGGAGCCGCTTCTCGAGCAGGAACAGCTCCGAGGCGCGGATCGATATCGGCTGGCTGTCCGGCACCAGGCCGACCACGGTGGCGGTACCGCCCGGACCCAGCATCGCGAATGCCTGCTCCACGGTCGCGGCGAGCCCGACGGCCTCGAACGAGTAGTCGACGCCGCCCTCGGTCAGCTCACGTACCGCCGCCACGGTGTCGACCTGCCCGGCATGCACGGTCGCCGTCGCTCCGAACTTCACCGCGTCGGTCAGCCTGGCCTCGACCGCGTCGATGGCGATGATCTCGCGGGCGCCGGCGAGGCGAGCGCCCTGGATCGCCGCGATGCCGATTCCGCCGCAGCCGAGCACGGCGACCGTCGAGCCGGGCCGCACCCGGGCACTGCGGAACACCGAGCTCAACCCCGTCACGACCGCGCATCCGAGGACAGAGGCGGCGGCGAGAGGCATGCTGTCCGGGATGCGCACCGCTGAGTGTTCGTGCACCACCATCGCCTCGGCGAACGCGCCGAGCCGCGCTGTCGGGTGGACGGACTGTCCTCGTGCGTTGACCAGGACGGGCTGGGTCCGGCTCCCCAGTGAGCCACGGCGGGGACACAGGGTCATCCGGCCGGACAGACAGAAACGGCATTCCCCGCAATAGATACTCAAGCAGGTCACGACGTGATCGCCGGGTCGGAGCGTACGGACCTGATCCCCCACGCGTCGAACCACGCCGGAGGCCTCATGGCCGAGCAGGGTCGGGCACGTGGCGGGCCACGCGCCCTCGATTTCGTGGAGGTCCGAACGGCACAATCCCGAGTAGTGCACGTCGATGAGCACCTCGTCCGGGCCTGGATCGTCCAGGACGAGCTCCTCCAACTCGAGCTTTCCTGGCGCCGTGTTGAGCACGGCGGCGGTGATGGTCAGTGGCAATGTAGCTCTTTCGGTCTGGCCTCGGCCGGGTATGGCTAGAGGGCGATCCAGGTCGTCTTCAACTGGCTGTACTTGTCGAGGGCGTAGGTGCCCTTGTCGGCGCCGTTGCCGGACAGTTTTCGGCCTGCGAAGGGAGTCGACGGCACACCGCCCTCGTACGAGTTGACCCACACGTTCCCGGCATCGAGTCCACGAGCCATCCGGTGAATCCGCGACACGTCGCGGGTCCACACCGACGCGGCCAGGCCGTACTCGGTGTCGTTGGCGAGCCGGAGTGCTTCGTCCTCGTCCCGGAACGGCTGGATGCAGACGACCGGGCCGAAGATCTCCGCGCGGACGATCTGCATCGCCGGTGTCGTATCGACGAAGACAGCGGGCGCGACCAGGGAACGGTCCTCGTCGAGTGGGTGCTCAGCGCCCGTCAGCAGCGTGGCGCCTTCGGCCACACCGGATTTGATGAATTCGAGCACGGTGTCGCACTGGCTGCGGCTGCTCAGCGGTCCGAGGACTGTCTCCGGGTCGAGCGGATCGCCGATCGTCAGCGCCGAGACCTGATCGCACACTCCCCGGACCACCTCGTCGTACACCGACTGCTCGATGAACAGCCGCGAACCCGCGGTGCACATCTGTCCGGTGTTGTAGGTGAACGCCCAGGCGGCAGTGCGAATGGCCTGGTCGAGATCGGGTGCGTCGGCGAAGATGATGTTCGGCGACTTCCCGCCGAGTTCGAGGGACACCGTCTTCCCGTTCGACACCGCGGAGTCGCCGAGCAGTTGCAGGCCGACCTCGGTCGAGCCGGTGAAGGTCACACAGGCCACGGAGTTGTGCCTGCCGAGCGCCGTACCGACGACCGAGCCGCGTCCGGTCACCACCTGGAGCACCCCGTCGGGCAGGCCGGCGATACTGCTCAACTCCGCCAAGCGCAGTGAGGATGCCGACGTCTGCAAGGCAGGCTTGAGGATCACGCTGTTTCCGGCCATCAGGGCAGGCGCGAGCTTGAGCATGGCAAGGCTGATCGGGAAGTTCCACGGCGTGATCGCCGCGACCACGCCAAGCGGCTCCCGCGTGACCAGAGCGACGGTGTCCTGCAAGCCACGTGGGGAGTCGTCCATCAGTTTGTCCGAGAGCTCGCCATACCAGCGGAGGTTCCGCACGGCGGAGGCGACCTCCAGCTCGCGGGCCTCCCGCGCCGGCTTGCCCATCTCACGGGAGACCATGACGGCCAGTCGGTCGGCGTCACGCTCGATCAGGTCTGCCCACGCGATCAGGATGCGGCCGCGTTCCCGCGGCGCCATCCGGGACCACGCACCACCCTCGAAGACCGCGCGGGCAGTCTTGACCATGCGATCTACATCGGTGGCCGAGGCGGCCGGAACCGTGGTGAACTGCTCGCCCGACCATGGATCGCGCAGCGGGAGCGTCTCGGAGCTCGCCGCATCGGTCCACTCGCCGCCCTCCCACATCCGGAAGGAGGTCGGCACGGTGGCGGCCAGCGCACGCAATTGTTCGCTGCCGGACATCGTGTTCGTCATGCTCTGCACTGCCTTCCGTGAATGGTGATCATGCGAGTTCGAAGTAGCGCACGGACTCCCAGACCGAGATCTGGTCGTCGGTGCGTTCGGCGCCGGTGTGGTAGGAGAACCACTCCCATCGACGAAGGCCGACCCAGTAGTCGACGAATTCGTCCCCGAGATACCGGCGCAGCTGGTCGTCGGCGTCCAGCGCCGAGATGGCGTCGTAGAGGTTCTTCGGGACCACCGGAACGGTGCCCGGTGCCAGCGCCCACGCCATGCGCTCGAAGCGCGGCGGCGGTGTCGACTTCTCGTCGAGCCCGAGCAGGCCACCGGCGAGGAACGCGGCAAGCGTGGAGTACATGTTGGAGTCGGAGCCAGGCAGCCGGTACTCCAGGCGCGTGGCGGACGGGCCTGCCAGCACCGCGCGAACAGCGCACGATTTGTTCGCGATGCCCCACGTCTGCGTGGTCGGAGGACCTTCGAGTTCCATCAGCCGCCGGTAGGAGGTGATGGTCGGCAACGCGAAGCTGGTCGATGCCTCCAGCGTGGCCATCACGCCGCCGAGGAAGTGCAGCATGCGCTCGCTCGGCTCGTTCGGCTCGTTCGCGTCGAAGAAGATGTTGCCGTTCGCGTCGCTGACCGAGACGTTCAGATGAGCGCCCTGTCCGTACTCCGCGGACCACTTCGACATGAAGGTCACCGACCGCCCGAGGGAATAGGCGACCTCGCGCATGACCTGGCGGGCGCGCGCCCACCGGTCCGCGGCCGTGACCGGATCGGCGGGGGCGATGTTGAATTCGATCTGACCGGTCGCGGCCTCGTCCGACCACGCCTCCCAGGGAAGCCCGATCTCGTCGAAGCGCGCGACAACCGCCTCCATGTACTCCACGTAATCCGGCGACTTCGCGTGCACCAGCGCGGCTCCGCTACTGCCGCCGAGCGGCGTGAGGTTCTGATACTGCTGCGCGCGCGCCTGATCGATGGACTCCTGGAAGACCGTCGCTTCGATCTCCACACACGCGAGCACGCTCAGGCCGCGCTCCGCGTACGCGGCCGCGATCCGCTTGAGCGCCTGACGGGGGTCCGCCGCTACCGGCTCTCCCTGCAGGGTCCAGAGGTCACCGATCACCGAAGCCATGCCCGGCTTCCATTCGATCAACGTGCTCTCGTCCGGCCGGAGCTCGATATCGGTGATCAGACCATTACGCCGCCACGCCGGATGGTCGTAACCGAGCGAGGAATTGTTGTTGAGGTCCAAGCCGAGGACCAGATCCGGCACAGCGACACCCTTGTCCCGACACGATGTGTACTTCGCACGGGACAGTGTCTTGCCGATCAGAACACCGTCGTGATTGGTCGCCTCGAGACGCACGCTCGAAACGGGGGCCATTTCACCGAACACGTCAGACTTCACCGAACACCACCTTCAGATTGGCGCCGAAGAGCGCCGAGAATCCAGATACAGAGCCGTCGACCGCGAGCTCGCCACCAGCGAGTTCCTCGGTGATCAGCGAACGGCCCCCGAACAGGCGCGCGAGCGCCGCCGACGTGCCGAGGAGTCGGTAGCCGTCGTTCGCGGGGTCGCCGAACTCGGCGAAAGTGCCCTCGTCGAAGCAGTAGACGCCGAGGCCACCCGGCACGCCCGGCACCGCATGCACGCGATTCCAGAATTCCTCCGCCGCGGTACGCCAGTCGATGTCGCGGCCTGCCAGCAGTACCTGGACCTCTTTCGCGAAGCCGTCGAGCGCCTCGCCGTCGATCTCGGCCGGCACCGGATCGGGCCAGCGCACATCCCAGGTGAGGTCCGGTTCGGCGCCGCCGCTGTCGGCAGAGACGGTGATCTCGGCGCCGACGAAGGTGAGGAAAGCCTTTTGCGCGTCGCTCGTCGAAGACAGGCAGACGATCTGGGGTTCGTCGGTGGCAGTGAACGTCGCACCGTGGGCAATCGCCTCACGCAGACGCCGCGACACCGACAGGACCATCGGTGTCGCACCGCTTGTCACCGCCACATTTCCGGTTGCTGAGTGGCTTGTTGATTCAGGCATATCCGCCTCTCTCCATCAGATCGTGTGACATAATCATGTGATCTAATCAACTGATCTGTCAAGGCCTGCCGATGGGCTTCCGCAAGAAGCGAGGAGGTAGGCGACCCGAAAGGGGGCTCGATGGGCCTGTCCGTAACCGCCATGCTCGACATGCTCGATGACGACCAGAAATCGTTTGCACAAGCGTTGCTCCGCCAAGCGCCCGCACCCCCGTACTCCCAGTACGGCGTGGAAGGCATGCGGTCGCTGTTCGATACGGTCACCGCCGCCGCGCCGATGCGACCCGTGCACGATGTCGAAGAGCGGACCGTCGACAGTCCCGCCGGTCCGCTCCGCGTGCGCTGTTACCGCCCTTCCGCCGCGCTCGATTTGCCCGTGGTGCTCTACATGCACGGCGGCGGGTTCGTGGTGGGCACGTTGAACGGCGTCGACGATCTCTGCAGATCCCTCTGCGTCGAGGCGGAGTGCGTCGTCATCTCCGTCGAGTACCGGCGCGCGCCCGAGCACGCATTTCCCGCGGCCGCCGACGATTGCCTCTGGATCTACGAGTGGGTCCAGCGCGAGGCGGTGTCACTCGGTGTCGACCCGTCCCGCATCGCACTGGCCGGTGACAGTGCGGGCGGAAACCTCGCACTGTCGATCTGCACCGCTTTGGCCGAAGCGGACCGCCCCATGCCGAGATCGCTCGTGCTCGCCTATCCCTCGACGTCGAACGCTCACGCGGGGCCGTCCTGGGACGCCTTCGAGCACGCGCCAGTCCTCTGCAAGGCCGATGCCCTGTGGTTCTGGTCGAACTACACCGCGAACAACGGAGCGGACCGGGACCCGCGCGCGGTTCCCATCCTGTCCAATACGCTGCACGCTCTGCCGCCGACCTTCCTCGTGGCCGCCGAAGTGGACATCTTGCGTTCGGATTACGAGGAATTCGCCGCCGTGGTGCTGCGCGCCGGCGCCGAGATAGAGGTTCGCCAATACGACGGTGTCCTCCACGGATTTTTTACCGAGGTGGCCACCATCGAAAAGGCGAGGCGCGCCGCGACTGACGCGGCGCAGCATCTTCGGACCCACTTCGGCCACTGATCGGCGGGCCCACGTTCATGGTGTCCGGCGAGGTGCGGCCATCGGGTTTCCGAGCTCGGCGTGGCCACCCGGGCACAGGCAGTCGTCGCGGCGATCGTGCACATCCCGATTGCGGCGCCATATCCCGCGCCCTCGAGCGCATCTCAGTAAGGAGTGATCACTATGAGTCGTACCGGAGTTGCCATCGTCGGACTCAGCGCCGTTGGCCGGGAAGCGGCGCGCACATTGCTCGAGCGTGACCGCCGGAGCGTGACCGCCGCCGTCGATCGTGACCCCGCGTTGGCCGGTCGAGATTTGGGAGATCTGCTGGGCGCGGGCCACCTGGGCGTCCCGATTTCCGGCGACCTCGCCGCCGCGGCCGGCTCTCGTACAGCGCTGGTGGCCACGACCTCAGCGCTCGCCGAACTCGAGCCGATCGTGACAGCGCTGGCGGCGAACGGGGTCCATGTTGTTTCCATCTGCGAGGAGCTCAGCTTCCCCTGGGGCGCTCACCCTGAACTCAGCCGCCGTATCGACCAGGTCGCACGTGAGCACGGCACCGTTGTGCTCGGAACCGGCGCGAATCCGGGCATGCTCATGGAGGTGATTCCCACCGTCCTGTCGTCTCTCGTGCCGACCGTCGAGGGGGTGGTCGTGCAACGCACTGCCGAGATGGCCGACTACGGGGGAATCCTGCACAAGTTCGGATTCGGGCTGACTCCCGACGAATTCGTTTCCGCGGTGGCCGCGGGAAACCTGCCCGGGCATTTCGGCTTCGCCGAAACGATCGGCTCGCTGTCCTACGCGCTCGGGCTCGAACTCGACTCGATAGACGTCGGACTCCCGGAGATCGCTGTGGTCGCCGAGCGGGAGCGTATCGGCGCGCACGCGCGCATCGAGGCAGGCACGGTCGCCGGGATCACGCACAGCGCTCGCGGTTCGCATCGCGACAACGTCGTCATCGAGCTGAGCATCCACTTCGGTTTTCGTCCCGATCTGGATGCCGTCGAGCTCGGCGACAGGTGGACTCTGCGGACGCCGGACGGTGACATCTCCGCCAGCGCGCCTGCCGGCTTCGCCAGTGCCCCCGCGACGGTCGCCGTCGCCTGCAACGTCGTCGACGAGGCCGCGACCCTCGCGCCCGGTTTGCGCACGATGCTCGATCTCCCTGTTCGATCTCTCGCCGCCAAGGGCCGCGGCCGGACCCGCGCGGCCGTCCGGTGACCACTGGCGATTCCCGGTCGGCTCTTGACACAACGTGGCTTCCGTCACACAATCAAATCAATCGATCAGATCAATTGATTCAAACAATTGGTCAGAAAATGGAGAAGCAATGAACACCGAAGTCAAGGCCACTCTGCGCTCGGTGACGGAGACGACCCCGCTCGCCGAGATCCTCGCCATCGTGGCGGAGGACGGAGGCGTGATCATCGAGAACTTCTTGTCGCCGGACCAGATCGCGCGGTTCAATGCCGAAATCGAGCAGCCGATGAAGGCGCTGGCGCCCGGCTCGACTCACGAAAACGAGGCCATCGCCGACTTCCATGGCAGCAACACCAAGCGATTGACGAACCTCGTGACCCACAGCAAGACCTTCCGCGAGGAGATCTTGGACAAGGACTTGCTCCACTCCCTCTGCGACGCCACGTTTCTCGAAGAGTCCGGCACCTACTGGATGACCACGGCCCAGGTCATCGAGATCGGCCCCGGAAACAAGGCGCAGGTCCTGCATCGTGACCTGGAGAACTGGTTCCCGTTCGTCGGCATGGGCCCGGCGGGCCCTGAGGTCGCCGTGAACTTCATGATCGCGTTCACCGACTTCACCGAGGAGAACGGCGCGACGCGGGTCATCCCGGGGAGCAACCGCTGGGAGAACTTCGAGGATCGCGGCACCCCCGAGGCCACCATTCCCGCGACCATGAAGGCGGGGGACGCGCTCTTCTTCAGTGGCAAGACCGTGCACGGCGGCGGCGCGAACGTCTCCGCCGACCAGTACCGCCGTGGGGTGGCCTTCGCGCTGAACCCGGGCTTCCTCACCGGCGAGGAGGCGTACCCCTTCCTCGTCGACATCGAGATCGCAAGGCAGCTCTCGCCGCGTGTGCAGCGCCTTCTCGGCTTCCGTTCCCAGTACCCCACTGGTTCGCCCGGCCTCTGGCAGGTGGACTACAACGAGCTCGGCGACTACCTCCAGCTCTGACACACCGGCCAGCACACTCTGTCGCCCCCCGCCGTGCTCGCGATGAGTTCCGCTTCGGCACGTCGGCTCGCAGCAATCAAGGAAATGTATGGGAATCGACTCCTCCAGAACCGCTTTCGAGCGCACCCGCCTGAGCCTCGGCGGCGGCGTCAGCTCGGGCCTTCGCGCCGCGATGCGGCCGGTTCCGCTCTTCGTCGAGAAGGGCCGCGGAGCTCACGTGTGGGACCTCGACGGCGACCGCTACTTGGACTACGTGATGGCCTGGGGGCCACTGGTCCATGGCCACAGCCACCCTCATGTCATCGACTCGGTCATGCGAGTCATGACATCGATGCAGGTTGTGGGGATGGGCCATCGCCTCGAATACGAGGCCGCGGAGGCAGTACTCGGATCGGTGCCCGGCGCTCAGCGCCTCGTGTGGACGAACACCGGGACCGAGGCCGTGCAGGTCGCCTTGAGGTTCGCCCGAGCAGCCACCGGCCGCCACCGCATCGTGAAGTTCACGAAGGCCTACCACGGCTGGCACGACAGCGTGTACGCGAGCATGACGGCGGACGACACGGGTGAGACCGCCGTCCCAGCCAGCCGCGGGCAGAGTCCCCATGCCCATGCCGACCTGATCATCAGCCAGTTCAACGACACCGCCGCCATCGAGAAACTGCTCGCCAGTGCCGAGGAACGGCAGATCGCCGCCGTGCTCGTCGATCCGATCATGAGCAACGCGGGCGTGACGAATCCGGCGCCCGGCTTCCTCGAGACGATCCGCGGCCTGTGCGACAAGCACGGCGTCGTGTTGATCTTCGACGAGGTCATCACCGGATTCCGCATCGCACGCGGTGGCGCCGCCGAGAAGTTCGGCGTACGCCCGGATCTCTCGGTGTTCGGCAAGGCGATCGCGGGCGGTTTCACCCAGAGTGCGGTCGTCGGACGCGCCGACATCATCGATCTGGTGGAGGACGGCCTCACCCACGCGGGAACCTTCAACGGCAATCCGGTGGCGCTCGCCGCGGTGAAGGCCGCGATGGAGCTGTCCGCCGAGCCCGGCGTGTTCGAGAGGTTGGACGATCTGGGCGCCGCCTTCGAGACGGCGATCGCCGACGTGCTGAACTCGGCCGAGGCGTCGGCCGGTCTCCGGCGCGTCGGGTCGCTGTTGCAGTTCGTGCCGCACGGTCAGGAGACAAGCCTGCACGGCACGGACGGGCTCTGGAGCGAGATCACCGTCGGCATGGTCGAATCGGGCGTCGTCTTCATGCCGTCCGGAAAGATCTTCCTCAGTACCGCACATTCGCTCGACGACATCCAGGAAACGGCCGCGCTCCTCGAGCGAGTCCTTCAGCGGGTCCCTGCGCGTCCGTAGCGCGCGAACGGCTTGTAGACAACGTCCTTCGCTCTCGTTCCGAATCCGCGGCTGTCCATTCGCCGCGATTCGGATCGAGCGTCCCCGCATTCGTCTTTCACACCATCCCATTTCGCCGGGAATGGCTCAGCCTTGCATTCCGAATTCGAGCGAGCCGATTCGCGTCCCGGAATCAAAGGAGATTCTGATCATCATGATTTCTCGCCCGACCGCCGTGCTGGGCATTTCCGGTATCGCCGCGGTGTCCTACGCCATCGCGACCGCGGTGCCTGCCGGCGCCGACGTTTTCGTCCCCCTTCCGGACGGGTCCAAGTCGGGGCCTGGTGTCACGCTCACCCGCACCGGCGAACGCGCCCTGGTGTCGCCATCGATGGCGGCCAACGGTGCGGGCCGGGTGGTGTGGGTCTCCGGGCGGGCCAGTGCCGACGTCGCCGTCACACCCGAAGGCGAGGTCGGCCCGACCAATGGCCCGGCCGGCCTGCCCGGCAGCAACAATTCCTCCACCCACGGCGCCTCGCAGCTCAACACCGGCTACCTCGTCGGCTGCCAGGTGAGCATCGCCGACGACGCGATCGGCGCGGGGGTCTCCGGCGGGATCTCGACCGGTGGGGTGAGCGCGGGCGGATCGATCGGGGTCAACCTCGGGCCCGGCGAGGTGAAGTTCGTCCAGATCGACTACAAGGACATTCTCGAGCCGGGGGTCTACTCGGTGGAATACCGCGACGCCGAGATCGAGATCCAGGGCTGTGCCGGCTACGCCCAGGCCCGTGCCTACACCGTGGTCGAGATCATCGGCGACCACTACTCGAAGACCTCGCTCTACGGCGCTCCGTTCAGCATCGGCTGAACCGGCCCATCCCCTCGCGTCCATCGCTTCGCATCGCGAAACCTCAAACCACCAAGGTGAATTCGATGTTCAACCGTCAGTATCTCGCCCGCCTGGGTGCCGGCGCGGTCGCTGCCCTCGCGCTCGGCCTGGCCGCGACACCCACCGCGACCGCCGACACCTTCGTCCCGCTGCCCGGCGGCGAGCTCGTCGAAACCCTGTCCGACGGCACCGTCGTGACCGTCCGGCTCACCGGGGAGTCGGCGAATATCAGCCCCTCGCTCGGCTCGACTCCGGTGCACCGCAACGCGTGGGTATCGGGTTCGGCCCACGTCGAACTCGCCGGCACCGGCGCCGAGGCCGGGGGCCTCGTCATGCCCGGCTACGTCGTCGGCTGCCAGGTGAACATCGCAGGCGGTGGTGTCGGCGGGGGTGTGGAAGGGGCCTCGGATTGGGAGGGCAACGCCAGTGCCGGTGCCAACACCGGTGGTGAGCTGTCCCTCGGTCCCGGTCAGGCGCAGTCGTTCTACCTCCTCGACCGGGAGAAGGCCGACGACTTCGGCAACGAGGACCACAAGGTCTACAACGTGTTCTCCGGTGGCAGCGGATCGGTCACCTGGTCCGACCAGACCATCGGTCTGTCCGGCTGCGGCGGGTACGCGCAGGCCCGCGCCTTCGTCAGCGTCGAGATCGTCACCGAGCGCGTCACCAGCTGGGTGACGCTGTGGGGCCAGCCGTTCAGCCTCGGCTGACACCAGGTCCGCCGCGACGGCGAATCCGCCGCTCGGCTTTCGCATACAAGTCAACCAACCTTCCCGAATGGAGTCGAACCCATGACCGCAGTACAGCCAACCAAAGCCCTGGAATCCGTGCCTGCCGATACGCCGGTGGCCGACATCCTCGCGATCATCCGACGCGACGGCGGCGTGATCATCAAGGGTTTCCTGACCAAGGACCAGATCGACCGGTTCAACGCCGACGTCGAGGCCCCGCTGCAGGCCCTGCGGCCCGGATCGACTCATGACAACGAAATCGTCGCCGCGTTCCACGGCAGCAACACCAAGCGGCTCACCAACCTCGTCACCCACAGCCCGACCTTCCGTAACGAGATCATCGGGAAAGACCTCGTCCACGAGCTGTGCGACGCGGTGTACCTCGAGGAGTCGGGCACCTACTGGATGACCACCGCCCAGGTCATCGAGATCGGTCCGGGCAATGCCGCGCAGATATTGCACCGTGACCTCGGGAACTGGTACCCGTTCATCGGCATGGGTCCGCAGGGCCCCGAGGTGACCATCAACTTCCTGATCGCGTTCACCGACTTCACCGAGGAGAACGGTGCGACCCGGGTGATCCCGGGGAGCAACCACTGGGAGAACTTCGAGGACAACGGCACCCCGGAGGCTACGATCCCGGCGGTGATGAACGCGGGTGACGCGCTCGTCATCAGCGGCAAGGTGGTGCATGGTGGCGGCGCCAACAAGACGACCGACGAATATCGGCGCGGCGTTGCCTTCGCCTTCAACCCGGGCTTCCTCACCCCGGAGGAGGCGTACCCGTTCCTGGTCGACCGAGAGGTCGCCGAGACGCTCCCGCCGCGCGTACAGCGGGTGCTCGGCTTCCGCTCTCAGTACCCGACCGGCTCCCCCGGCCTGTGGCAGGTCGACTACGCGGACCTCGCCGACCACCTCGGTCTCGATTCCTGACCTCGCCGCGCCAGCTCGGATCGCTGTCGTGTCGGCGATCCACCGCCGGACGGCCGCCGACACGACAGCGACGGTCCCCACCATCGCGAGCGTTCCGCCCGCGACCCCCGAACGACGATCCCCAGTCCCGAAGGACACCCGATGAGTGATTTCGCTCTGTTACTGGCCGTGCTGGCCGATCTCTTCATGTTGACCGCCGGCTTCTACTACGGAATCAAGTTCCTGCGCGGCAAGCCCAATTTCCTGCTCGCACTGGAGTGGCTGGTGATCGGGGTGTCCGGTGCGAACGTCGTGGTGCTGGCCGCCACCGGCGTCTCGCATTCGAGCCTCAGCTACCACCTGATGGTGTTCTTCGACGCGTTCTCGCGGTCGTTCGGCATGACGCTGCTCATCGTGATCGGGATGCTGGCGGTGACCCATCGGTACCGTCCATCGTGGCTGGTCGAGGCCGCTGCCATCGCGGCGGGCGTCGCCGTGGGACTCAACCGCGCGCTGGATCCGCGGCCCGTCGAGTCGGGATGGGCGATCTTCTATCTCGTGGTCAATCTCGCTGTGGCCCTGTTCATGTTCTCGGTGGCCGCGCGCCTGTGGCGGATCGGCGACCGGCGAAACGCGGCCTGGGTGTCCGTGGCGACTGCCCTCGGCGCGTTCGTCGCGGTGATCTACGACTACTTCCCCATTCCCGGTGACGATGCCGATCACACACTGTTCTACATCCTGGCGATGTCGGTCTGGGGGCTCATGCTCGTGACCTACTACCACGGCTACCGCGCGCTCGAGGCATCCCAACGCAGCGCGGCCGCTGCGGAGTTCGGCACCCTCAGCCCACAGTAATCAGGGGCGGTTGGGGCCACGTAGGACACCAACCCGGCCGGGTTTGGTCACCCGGCCCCCGTTCCGCTAGGACATGAGAGATTCCGATTCGTCGGCGGGTGATGGGCCGACCGAGTTCGTCAATAGGTCCGCGATGGTGACCGCCTCGGGCAGGGTCCAGGTCGCCGCATCGTCAGCGAGCAGCTGTTCCCACGACGGTGCTCCGGCTTCTGCGCGGGCCGCGGCATCGGAGCGGACTTTCAGCGCGAGCATGCCGATCCGCACGAGAACAGGAAGGTTGAGGTGCCGAGCGGCGACTACGGTTTCACCGGCGATTGTTGCTGCGGCGGTCTTCGATAGGCTGATCGCTCCGGCTGCGGCGTGCGCGGCGAGCAGCATCTCTGTGTGCTTTGCCGCTGAGGAGGTCGTCAGGCGTGAAGTGCCCGTGGAACGGTAGGCCCCGAGGTGTGTGTGGGTTCGGATGACGACCTCGGTCGCGAGCATCCCTAGACCAGGTGTCAGCATTCCGGAGCGGAGATTCAGCCCGTCACCGGAGTTCGTTCCGGCGTAAGCCTCATGGGCGAATTTCCGCAAGTCGGGGTTCGGCATTTCGTAGAGAAGTGTCCATCCCGGCAGCGGAAGGTTCATCGGGGTCACGAAGTCGGCGGCCCAGTGCTTCAACAGAAGCGCGACTGCGAGATGCGGCTGGGGCGCTTGCGCGAACGGCAAACCGGAGCGAGTTGTTGTAACTTGTGCGACCATCCGCTGTCCGTCATCCCACCATGTGCCTTCGAAGGTTCCGGTACGGATCTGATTGAGGGCGGCGAAGAACCGGCCGATGTCGTGGCCGGCGGACCGGACGCGATGTGCCGGACCGCCGAATTCGGGGCCGGTGTAATCGATGGGGAGTCGGGCGGTTTGTCTCTCCCACCGGCGGAGCAGATCGGTCTTCTTCAACAAGGACAGGCCACTGAGCACGGCAGCGTCGACGTGGTCGTCGTAGAGGTTTCCGAGTGCGCCGATGAGCCCGGAGATGCCGACGACAACCAGGTCGCCGCGTTCCCAGGGAAGCCGTTGGGCTGCCCGCCATCCATCGAGCTGCTCCAGCGCGAACGGGTCGAGGATATCGGCTATTTCGGCCTCTCCCCATCCCTCGACTTCACGACGCTCTTGGTGGTGGGCTGTGAGTTCGGAATAGGTGAGGTCTGTCGGAGTGCCGGCGAGGCGCTCGGTCACCGCATGGTCGATCGTCTTATCCGAAAGCGCTGATGCGGCGATCATTTCGATGTCGTCGAGATCTCGCGTGAGTGCGTCCAAGTTGCCGACGTAGTCGTCATCGATCGGCGCGATCCGGTCGCTGGAGTTGCCGCCAGCGGTGCTCACGCTGCGTCCTCGAGGTCGTCTGCGAGGACGGAGACCCCCTGGGCAAGGGTCTCGACGGTCTTCTTCTCGCCCTCGAGGACCTCGAGTTCGGTGAGCAAGGCCTGAAGTTCATCATTCTCGGGTCCCGTGACACGCTCCTTGAGCCGGTCGGCGACGACCCGGAAGCGGGCGACGCGATCTTCGGCCGCCAAGCGTTGATCCCGCTCCGCGTTCAACTCTGCCTGCTTGGTCTCGAGCTGCGCACGAAGGCTTTCGATTCGCTCGGCGAGAGTCGCGACGGTCTTGCCAAGGTTGGTGACTCGCTCGCGGAGGCTGACAATGACGGCCTTTGCTGCCTCTTCGTTGCCGTCGACATCGCGAAGCACAAGCTGGGTCACGACGTGGAGTCGGATGGCGTCGGCCGCGATGCGAGCTGCCGTGAGCCCGGCAGCCTTGCCCGCAAGCGTAACCGCCCCGGCTCCCACCGCACCGCTGAAGCCGGTGATGAGGGCGGCACCACCGGCCATACCGAGTCCACCGGCAGCGATGGAACCGCCGCCGATCGCGGCCAGGCCTGCAGAAGTAGCGACCGCGCCCGAATAGCCGAGAACAAGCGCTCCGTACGCTCCCGCAATCGCTGGTGCGGCGAGGCCGCCGGTCAGGACGCCGAGTCCGAGGCCGGCCCCAGCGAGGAGCGCGTACTTGGTCCAGTTGCTCGCCTTCGAGAGCTTCTTGATCGCGTCCTTGTATGCGGTTTCCACAGCATGGAGGTCTTCGGGATGAAGCTGATCCATCGACCCATGAGCGGCGATGAGAACCTCGGCGCGGACGGCCTTCTCCCACTTGCCCGCTACCCACGGCTCGAAGCCGTAGAGGTCGATGAGCAGAAGCAGAGCTCGTGACCGTCTCACCACGACCGAGGAGATCGCTGGCCCAGCGGATTCGAGTACCTCGAGATTCGGAGACTCGCCATCCGCAGCGATCTGGTGAACAACCTCGGCAACAGCGGGAGACCAGTCGTCCTGGTTGCGCAGCAAGATGGCCGCAACCACGTTGTCGCGAAAGGAGTTGCGGATTTCGCGCTTGGACGGAAGGTACTTGCCCTTCGATGCGGCGATGTCGCGCTGCATCATTCGGTACTGCCACGCCGTGAGGACGAAATCCTCGTCGGGAGAAAGCTCGAGCTTCTTCTGCACCTGCACCGCGTCCATGCGCTCGACATTAGCGACAGTCCCCGACAGGAAATGGCGGTTCCGAGCATACGGCCGGACTGAATGGTGTTGCGAACCACCGCGACCCACCTCGAGTGCACCACCCGGGCGGCCCCACGGTCGAGGATCCGACAGTTGCAAGGCTGTGGGCGGGCAGGAGCCTCGCCCGCCATGACGAACGCCGTTCACAAGGAGTCCGAGGAGACCCCGCGACGTCCCCGCGTGGCGCGCAT
This sequence comes from Nocardia amikacinitolerans, assembly GCF_900215415.1. NCBI lineage: Bacteria > Bacillati > Actinomycetota > Actinomycetes > Mycobacteriales > Nocardiaceae > Nocardia > Nocardia amikacinitolerans. Next base: position 52,285 of record NZ_OBEG01000009.1, read on the forward strand.
GCGTTTTCGCAATCGCTCGGCGTCGGTCGGCGTTAAGTGCCGCGTCAAGCCGTGTTCACGGCGTGTTTACGATGTCCGAATGCTTATTCACGACGCGCACGGCAGTTCGACCTCACCCCCGGAGTCAGCGGGAGATGAGCGACTCCGGGAGCGTCGATTTCGGCCGACCGTGGTGTGGGGCGGCATTGCCGCCGCGGTGCTTGTACTTGTCGCTGGTCAGCTAATCGCAGTTCACATCCACGCTCTCGGTCCATTGACCAGCCTCTTTCGCGACTACGCCGGTACGCCCAAGTCGGCGACGACACCGTGGGCGGGCTTCCTGCTGGCCCTGATCGGTGTCACCGGCCGGGTGCGGGTGAGCGCCCTCGCCGCCGCGGTCGCCATCGATCTGGTCTTCGTGGCGATTCGGGCATTCGACGGTCGGCCGTTCACCGTCGGCAACGGACCGACCATTGTGCTGACGGCGCTGGCGGTGATCGCCGCCCTACGGTGGAGCGGTGCGCGACGGCAGACGGCACTGCACACGATCGCGCTCGGAGCGCTGCTCATCCTCGCGACGAAGGTCGGCGAAATCTGGTTGGACATCACGGCATGGTCCTGTCCGCAGGTCCTCGACCCGTATGTGGAGCTGGCCGATCGAGCGCTCGGCAGTCCGGCGTGGGTCGTCGGGCACGCGCTCGACCTGGCCGGGCCGGTACCGCTGGGTGTGGTGCGCTGGGTGTACTTCGAGCTTCCGGTGGCGGCGATCGTCGTCGCCATCTGGCAGTTGCGCGGGGTGACCACGGGTTCGTGGCCGCGGCACCACTTGGTGCGCACGTTCCTGGTACTCGGCCTCATCGGCCCGGTTTTCTACGTGATCTTCCCGGTGGTGGGACCTGTGCTCGCGTTCGGACTGCAGGGGCACGGCATGGAACTCGCCGACGTCTGGCCGAATCTCGTTCCGGCGCTTCCCGCCTCGGTCGAATCGATGCCCTTCGACGGCATCACGCCGCGCAACTGTATGCCGTCGCTGCATACGGCGTGGGCACTCGCGCTGTTCATCCACTCACGACGTGGGCCGGTCTGGTTGCGTTGGGGCGGTACTTTCTGGCTGGTGTGCACTCTCATCGCGACGCTCGGCCTCGGGGCACACTACGGCGTCGACCTCGTGGCGGGCGCCGCGCTGTGCCTGACGATCGAGTCCGCCCTGCGCGACCCCGACCGAGGCTGGGATCGTTCGCGCGTGCGGGTGGTGGCGCTGGGGATCGCCACGTTCGTGGGAGTGCTGGTGTGCGTCCGCTACTTCGCGATGCCGATGGCGACCAACCCGATCCCCTTCGGGATCGCGATCCTCGGCATTCTCACCGCACTGTCCATCGTGTTCTACCGAACCTGGTTCGCTCCGCGACGTCCGGAAGTCGTTGCGCGCGAGGCCGATCAGGTCGAACTCGAGCGTCGCTGAAGTGAGACGCGGCTTGCCTGTCGACCCGCGCGACCAGGCTCGAGCCGTGCTCCAACATCCAGCACACGCGGCGAAGACACTGTGATCGGCGGCAATCCGCGATCACAGCACTTCCCGAATTCGCCGGGCTATCTCATGCCGCCGGTGGGCGTCGAGAGGAATGTCCCCGGACCGGCTCGCCTAGGTGTTGGTAGTGATGAGGTACTCGAGGAATGCGGGGACCATCACCGGGGCCGCGAGGTGGAGAACGCCTGATACGGCCCCGCCGGGCACGGCTGTGGCCGCGCCGATCGCGCATCCGAGCAAGGGTCCCGCACCCAGCATCATGGCCAGTGGCGCGGTGACGACGGCTCCGGTGAGGCCGCCGAGCAGGCAGCCGAGAACGCCCGCTCCGATGGCGCCGACTCCGGCGCCGATGCCGAGTCCTCTTGCGATGTTCGATGTGGCGCGCGCGAGGGCGTCCTGTTGGCGTTCGGCGGAGTCGTTCGCCGCCGAGGGCTCGGCGATGGGGCGGTACTGCGCACGCGCCGGGTCGAGGTTCGGCGTCAAACGGGCTGTGGCGCCGTTGATCTCGGCCTCGATGGGGAGGCGCTCGACCGGCGCGGTCCGGACGGCCGCCTCCGACTGCGTCGCAATGCGTTGTATGTCTCGACCTTTCGTGCCGGATGATCGATCGCTGCGTGGATCGGAAGTCGAGTAGTCGGCTACTCGTTCCGATCGCGGTATCCGGCCCATAGGCTGAATCGCCGGCCACCGCAGCGGAGGACGCAGGCCGCACGCAACCGTCGTAAACCGTTGCAGCACAGAAATATTCGAGTACGGCATCGCGCAGCGTCGTAGCCAACAAACGCGGATGGGTTGACCAATGACCACACACAATCCCTACGCAGCCGACCCGCACAAGGGGGCCGCCTTCGAAATGGGCTACGTCTGGGGATTCACCAACCCCGCCGCGGACGACAATCCGCCGCCCTACGCACCGGACCTCCTCGAGGTCTACCTCGAGGGGGTCGACGCGGGTAAGGACGACTGGGGGCGTCCACCCGACGGCCCCGCAGCGACATCCTGGACGCACTGGTCGGAACTCCAGGAACAGGACGACCACGAATGGCTCCACCACCTGTTCGTCGAGGGGGTCGCCGAAGGGCTCGCGCATCTGTTTCGTCGCGCGGCATTCGGACTGGCCGGTGTCGTCATCACCGTGCTCGGAATACCCGGCGACACTCCATTGCGGCCCCTCGACGACGACTTCGAGGAGCTGTATACGGGTCCGGAAGCCGATTCCAATGTCGTCTACGTCGCCACCTGCGCCAGAGAGGATCATCCGATTCCAGCCATCGGCACGACTCCCGAAGGGTATTGGGCGGGGTCGGCGTACAACGACTTCGGCGCCGCGCTGAAAGAGGCTGTCGCACATGAGCACTCCGAAGCGCTGGTAGCTCGCTGCAGTCTGACCGACAACACGTGCGGACTCGTCTGGGCTGCGCGGTAACCGGTGAACAGGAGAATGCAGTGGGACTTCCCGACCAGGTGAAAGTGCCGTATCTCGAAGGGTACGACTTCGGAATCGGCGTGAATCTCGCTTCCGGCGGACCAAAGAATCAGGCGGTGGCGGGGCAGGCGACTCCGGTCGGGCCCGCGCCGGGCGCGACAGTTCGGTTTCACGTCAAGCGCGTCAACACCACCGGCGAGATGGAGGAGTCGCTTGCCATCTCCGCCGAAGCGAATTATGGATGCGCCGCATTCGGGGCGGGTGTCTCGGGGCGGTTCGCATTCGCCCAGAGCGCGAAAGTGCAGTCGTCCTCCCTCACGATGTTGATCACCGCCAGCGTCAAACTCGGTTTCGAGCAGATCGACGCGCCTGCCCTGACACCGACCGCGGCCTCGCACGCCGACAACCCTTCCCTGTTCGGCGAACGCTACGGGAACATGTTCGTTCGCGGTATCAGCCGGGGCGGCCTGTTCGCCGGCTACCTGCGTATCGACACCGGATCATCGGAGCTCAGCCAATCGATTTCAGCGGAACTGTCCGGCTCCTACGGCTTGTTCTCCGCGGAGGCCAAGTCGAAATTCGCTGCGGTTCAGCGAAAGTACCGTAGCGAACTGACCATCGACATGTACCACGAAGGCGGTCCGGTCGATCTGCACATCGCGGAAGTCGAGAATCCGATGGAACTTCTGCGCAACGTCAACGAATTCCTGAAGAGCTTCGCCGAGCGACCGAACGAGGTGGCGGTGCCGTATTCGGTGACCCTCGCGCCACTGTCCATCGCCGACGGCCCGAACCCGCCGAACCAGGTCGACATCGAGCACGCCCAAGACGTCATCATCTTCTGCGCGCAACGCCGAAGCAAGCTGATCGACCAGCTCAACACCTTCCAGTACATCGTCGACAATCCCAGCCGGTTCGACTTCTCCAATGGTGCGGACATCGGGCAGATCCGTGCCGCCGTCGAGAACGTCCAGTCCGACATGGCCCTCATCAGATCATGCGCGAGCCGAGCCATGAACAGCCCAGCATCCGCGTGCTTCCCCGAGGTCTTCGCCGAAGAAACCCAGCAGCAATATCCGAAAACCGTTGTCCCCGACCCACTTCCCACTCCCAAGCCGGTTCGTACCCAGCATTCGACGGATAAGGTCGAGATCTTCACCCACGCCGATTACGCGGCGGACTGGCAGGGTATCCCCGGTCGATCCCAGAAACTCGAGATCGGCTCATACGACGATGCGAAGAGCCAGATCATGATCGGCAACGACCAGATCAGCGCCGTGAAGGTTCCCGAGGGGCTGGTGATGCGCGGATACGAACACGCGTGGTTCCAGGGCGCGTTCATCGATTTCACCTCCGACACTCCCGCGGTCCCGATGGAGTGGAACGACAGGATCTCCTCGCTCATCGTCTACCACGCCGAGGACGGCCCGCCCCGGATCGATTATGTGGTGGCACTCGATTACCAGTGGTCCCGCCCGGTTCTCCAGCTGAAGGTCGGAAAGTATCCCGACCTGTCGACGACCACCCTCGGCGTGTCCGCACTGTCGGTACTGCTCATCCCCGCGGGTCTCGCGGTACGACTCTGGGAATTCCCCGAATACCAAGGGGCCACCATCGACCTCTACGGCGACACCCTCGTGATGCCACCGGGCTGGGACAACCGAGCGTCCTCGCTGGAGGTCTTCGAATACGCCCTCTAGCACCTCCCCTGCAGCGCCATCGCGCACAGGCGGCACTTGTGGGTGGTTCTGGGATCGACCCCAAGTCGTCGGCGGTGCCGGTGAGCTATTGTCGACCCCGAAGGGACATGCCAGCTGCCTCGAAAGGCGGTCTGCCCTGGCGTCCAGTACTGACCTGAATTCGGCATCAGGGAGGAATTGTGGACATTACCGAGCTGATCCTCGACGACCACCGTGAGCAGCGGCGTCTGTTCGCGATTGTGGAGCAGATCGATCGCACGGAGACCGGGGTGCTCTCCGCGATCTGGGGCAGACTGGCGGCCTTTCTCGAACTGCACGCGCAGGCGGAGGAGGAGATCTTCTACCCCGCGCTGCTCCAAGCGGGTATCGCGGCCCGACGCGCGAGCGGGGTGGAGGACGAGACGCTCGACGCCATCCACGATCACAACGAGATCAGGGACGCGATCGCCGAAGTGGCGCGTCATCGAGTCGGCACCGACGACTGGTACGCGGCTGTCGCGGCGGCCAATCTGGCCAACAGCGATCACATGGCCGAGGAAGAACGCGAGGGCCTCACCGACTTCCGTCGCCTGGCCGGGCTGTCGCGCCGCCATCAGCTGGCCGTCGCCTTCGCCGCCTACGAGGCGCGAAACTATGCCGGCGTCCAGCCCGTCGACAAGGATCCCGTCGGCTACGTCCGCGCGGCGGAGAAAAAGCTCCGGACCGCCGCGACCGGCTCACTGAGTGTCGGCAGCATGAAGCGGACCTGACTCGAAAGACCGGCCGCAGCGCAGATATCCGCCAAACCGCTACAACGACCCGTCCCCCACCGATCGACGACCGCGTGTGCCGACCGCATAGGCGGCCCTGCTGATCTGGCGCGACCGGCGCAACAACCCGCGGCAGCAGGAGAACACACAGGCTCAGGTCGAGAACGGAATCACCTTGCGGTATTGCACCAATTCGCCGTGGGGGTCGGGGGTTCCGGCGGGCAGGGTGGCCAGCTCGCCACGACCACGTAGCGCGCGCCGTCGCGCAGCAGCGGCAGGAACGCGTCGAGCATCCGTCGTGTGCCGTGGTTGTTGGTGTCGACGAAGCCGCGCACCTGGGCGGCGTTGTCGAGATCGGGGGAAATGCGCGCCGCCGCATTGGAGATGACGATATCGATGCCGCCGTGCCGCGCGGCGATTCGTTCCGCCGTCGAACGCCTCGGCAATTCGCACCGCGATGCCGCCTAGGGTGACCACCATGAACAGCTGCGCGGTCACCCAGGACTACCCCGGCTTCGTCCAGTGCAGTCTGGGCGAGGGATCCTCGTCGCTCACCCTCTACGAATGGGACGCGGCGGCCCAGGACGCCGGCGTCTCCCCGGAGGGCTCCGGATTCCGCGGTTCCTCGTTCCACTTCATCACCGACTCCCGCGACGCGGTGGACGAAGTCATGCGCGCGGCGGTGGCCGCGGGCGGCGCCGTCGTCCAAGAGGCGAGCGCCGCGGAGTGGGGTGGGTATTCGGGGTACTTCAGCGACCCCGACGGCTACTTGTGGAAGGTCGCCACCGCCGCCTGACCGGATGGCGCCTGCCCGGCAACCGTCACGGGAGTGAGAATGGCAGCGCGCCCACGGATCTGGTGTGATCGGTGTCAGGGAGGAGTTCGCGATGCCGAGTTCTGTGTGTGACCGCCGGTGGATTCTCGGCGTGGTCGGTGCCGCCGTAGTCGCCGCGACGGCGACCGCATGCGACACCAGCGGTAGTCCGAGCCCGTCGGCGAGCGCTCCCACCACGTCGCCGGTCGCGCCGCCGCCGTGGCCCCTGACCGATCTCACCTACCATCCGTGCAGCGTGCTCGGCCCGGACGAGATCGCCCGCTTCGTGCTCGAGCCGAGCGGCAAGCAGGCGACGCCGCCGAGGGAGCTGCCGAGCTGCTCCTGGTCGTCCATCCAGACCGGGCAGTCCGGCGGCTTCACCCTCCGATTCGCCCCGGCGACAAGCGATCTCAGCGATCTCGACCAGCGGAGGGTTCGCGATCCGCTCGAACGGACGATCACCATCGCGGGCCGCCGAGCCGCGCTGACACCGACCCTGCGGCCCGACGGGCGCAACGGCAGCTGCTCGCTGTACGCGTCCGTGCCTTCCGGCGGATCCTTCTACCTGGGCATCGCCGTCTCGGGCATCGCCACCGGCGTGGACTGGGACGTCTGCGCGAAAACCATCGACGTCGCTACCGTCATCGCCGCCCGCCTACGCTGAGCTGGGCAGTGACCACCGACCCATCTCCCTGGCGACCGGTCGAAGGATGTTGTCCACGTTCATCTCCTGATCGCGGGCGCCAGGTGGCGGTGCTTCAGAGGGCGAGCTCCCGGCCGATCAGCTCCTTCATGATCTCGTTGGAGCCCGCCCAGATCTTGGTCACGCGGGCATCCATCCACGCGCGCGCGACGCGATATTCGCGCATGTAGCCGTATCCGCCGTGCAACTGGACGCAATGGTCGAGGACCTCGTTCTGCACCTGCGCCGACCACCACTTCGCCTTCGCGGCGTCGACCGCCGTCAGGGCCCCTTCCGCGTGCGCCACCACGGCGGCATCGACATACGCCTGCGCGACCTCGATCTTCGTGACGAGTTCGGCGAGCAGGAATTTGTTGTGCTGGAACGACCCGATCGACGCACCGAAGGCCTTGCGCTCCTTGGTGTACTCGATCGTCTCCTGGAGAATCTGTTTCGCGTGCGCGACGTTGCAGACGGCCGCTCCGATCCGCTCCTGCGGCAGCCGCTCCATCATGTACGCGAATCCCCGATCGACTTCGCCGAGGATCGCGTCGGCCGGGAGCCGCACGTTGTCGAAGAACAGCTCGGCGGTGTCGGCTTCGGGCTGTCCGACCTTGTCCAGCTTGCGGCCGCGTTCGAATCCCGGCGCCGAAGCATCGACGAGGAACAGGCTGATTCCCTTGGCGCGCTGCTCCGGATTCGTCCGCGCCGCGACGACCACGAGGTCCGCGGTGTAGCCGTTGGTGATGAACGTCTTCGAACCGTTCAGGATCCAGTCCGAACCGTCACGGACCGCGGTGGTCTTCAGGTTGGCCAGGTCCGAACCAGCCGACGGCTCGGTCATCCCGATAGCACTGACCACCTCACCGGTGCAGAAACGGGGCAGCCACTGCTGCTTCTGCTCCGCCGAGGCCAGGTCGACCAGGTACGGCGCCACCACGTCGAAGTGGATGCTGAGGCTCGAGGCCAACGCCATCGAGACACCGGCCAACTCCTCGATGGCGACCGCGTTGAAACGGTAGTCACCCGCTTCGCCGCCGCCGTAGACCTCGGGAATCTCCAGCCCGAGCAGACCCTGCTTGCCCGCCTCCTGCCATACGGCGCGGGAAATGAGCTTGTTCTCGATGTACTCCTCCGCGTTCGGAACGACATCACGAGCAAGGAAGTCACGGACCGACTTGCGGAATTCCTGATGGTCTTCGGTGAACGCCGAACGCAGCATATCGATCCTCTCGAGCGCGGGTGGTGCTAAGCGATTGCTTACTATCGTGGACATCATGCGAAGATGTCAAGAAATTCTCGGACGGGAAGGTGGCCGGCTTGACGATGTCCACGACTACGCGGGGCGGCGGGGCCGACGCCGCTTCGACACCCCGCGAGCCCGCGGTCCAGCGACTGCTCGACGCCGCCCGTGACGCGTTCGCCGAGAAGGGGTATCACGGCACCTCCACGCGCGAGATCGCCACTCGCGCCGGCATGAGCCCGGCCGCGATGTACGTCCATTTCGAATCGAAACAGGACATACTGCTACACCTCACGACCGCGGGTCACACCGCGGCGCTCGCCGTGCTCGAGGAGGCGTCCGCGAGCCCGGGTAGTCCGACGAAACGGCTGCGAGCAGCGGTGTACGCCTTCGCGTACTGGCATGCCGAGCACCACACCACGGCCCGGATCGTGCAACACGAGTGGCACGCGTTGAGCGAGCAGTGCCGCGCCGAAGTGACGAAGTTGCGTCACCGGACCGTGGCGACGGTGCGCGACATCATCGCGGCGGGCGTACGCACGGGCGAGTTCGCGGTGGACAACATCGATACGACCACGCTGGCCGTGCTGTCGCTGTGCATCGACACGATGCGCTGGTACCCATCCCGCGAACTCCACACGCCCGCGAGCGTGGGATCGGCGTTCGCGAGTCTCGCGGAACGGATGGTCAAGGCCTCCGACTAAGCGATTGCTTATCTCCTTAGGTTTGCGAACCATGCCGGGGTCCTCGCCCCCGCCCGCAGAAGCGTTCGATGACCGGCGCCAGTTCGGCGGCATTGGTGATGAGATCGACGTGACCGCCGGGGTGGAGATGCACGGTGGGGTGCGGGAGAAGTCGTCGCATGATGCGGGGATTGGCGAGGGGAATGATCGGATCGTCGGTGCCCGCGATGATCAAGGTGGGCTGGCGGATCAATGGTAGGGCGGGGAGGCTGGTCCAGACCGAACCGGCGAGCAACTGGTGCAGGTAGCCGACATGGGATCCGGCCATGAGCTGACGGTCGAGCAGCCGCGCGATGACGCGTGGGTTGTCCCGCGCGCTGCCGCCGTAGATCTCGGCGGCGATCCGCGCGGCGTATTCGTGGTCCAGAAACCGCCGTGGGGTCAGCATTTTCAACAGGACCCTCGGCTTGCCGGGGACCATGAGAATGCCGGTGCCGGTGGCGACCAGGACGAGACGGCGGCAGCGGCGCGGGTTCTGGAAGGCGAACTGCTGGGCCAGTGCGCCGCCCCAAGAAAGGCCGAGGATATCGACCTGTCCGGGTAGGCCGATCTTGCGCAGCAGCTGGCCTACGACGGTCGCCAGATACGGAAACCCGTACGGCAGCGGAGAATTCGGCGACCCGCCGGTGCCGGGGACATCGAGGCGGACGACGGTGGTATCCGGATCCAGGTGCGCGACAAGCGGGTCGAGCACCTCCAAGCTGGCGCCGATGCCGTTGCACAACACGAGCGGAACGCCGGTTCCCCAGCGCACGTCGACCCGGATCTGTTGTCCCAGAACGGCGACCAGACGTTGCTCGCGCGGCCGCCCGGCGCCGGAACCCTCAGCGCTCGAGCACATAGGTTCCCGGCGCCTCTACGAGCGGAGGAAATTCGGCACTGCCCAGCGCGCTGGGCGCGTCGACTTCCGGACCGCTGCGCTCGGCGAGCCATGCGGCGTAGTTCGGCCACCACGAACCCTGTTGCGGCGCATGGGCTTCGGCCCATTCGCCGGGTTCGATCCGGTCGGTGGATCCGACGCGGAAGGACGCACGGGGGTTTCCCGGCGGATTCACCAGGGCGGCGATGTGACCGCTGGTGGACAGCACGAAGCGCAGATCCTTGCTGCCGAGCAGCCGTGCGCTGCGGTAGCAGGCTTGCCACGGCGAGATGTGATCGGCGATCCCGGCCACGACGTACGCGTCGACCGGCAGCATCGAGAGATCGACCTGGGTGCCGAGCATGGTCGCCTGGTTCGGCGCTGCCAACGTGTTGTGCACGCCCATCATGACCATGTCGCGATGCAGCGCGGCGGGCATCCGGGTGGTGTCGGCGTTCCAGAACAGCACGTCGAAGGGTTCGGGTCGGCGACCCTGCAGGTAGTTGTTGATCCAGTACCGCCACACCAGATCGGTCGGCCGCAAGAACGCGAACACCTCGGCCAGCGACCGCCCGTCGAGGTAGCCCTGCCTGGCCGACATCGCGATCGCGACATTCGCGGTGTCCTCGTCGAGCGCGGCCGCGGCCAGACCGGCGCGATGCTGATCGAGAACGGTCACCAGCAGCGTCAGCCCGGCCAGCCGCTCGACCTGATCGGTGGCCGCCAGATGGGCCGCGGTCATGGCGGCGAGGATCCCGCCGGAGCAGGACGCCTGCACGTGGGCGCGGTCGGATCCACTGATCCGCTCGACCGCGTCCAGCGCGTCGAGGACGGCCTGCCCGTAGTTGTCGAGACCCCAATCCCTTTGCTGGGCAGTGGGATTGCGCCAGGAGATGGTGAAGACCTGCTGGCCGCCGCGCACCAGGTATTCGATCATGCTGCGGTCCGGACTGATATCGAGGATGTAGAACTTGTTGATCATCGGCGGCACGATCAACAGCGGCACCGCCCGCACCTGATCGGTCTGCGGCGCGTATTGGATCAGCTCGAACATCTCCGTGCGGGCCACCACCGAACCCGGAGTGAGCGCGACGGTCTCGCCCACGGTGAACGCGTCCGGCGCCACCGTCGAGGGCACCCGCGGCGCGTCCGAGAAGTCGTCGAGGAAGTGTCGGAAGCCGCGGATGGCGCTCAGTCCGCCGGTGTCCACCAAGGCTTTCCAGGCCGGTGGGCTGAACAGCGGATTATTGCTCGGTGCGAGGGCCTCGAGGATGTTGTCCACCACGAACCGCATCCATTCGGCGTCGCGCCAGTCCAGATCGGCTTCGGCAAGCAGGGCGTGCACGGTGTCGTCGGCGGCGAGCCAGGTCTGCATGGCCCGCCGGAACAGTGGATTGGTCTGCCAGGCCGGATCGGCGAATCGCTTGTCCGCCTTGGCCGGTGCGCGGGTGCTCGCACCGCGCACGATGGCCGCCAGTTCGTCGCCGAGACCGCCCAGCTTGTCGACGACGAAGCGGGGGCGTTTGGCCAAGTCCAACGCGAGCCTGGACCATGAGCTGTTCGGCAGCATGCGGCGGCCCATACCCAGCGCGGAACCGGTCAGCAGCAGATCCAACGGCACGGCGTGCTCGTCGGAGAAAGCCGAATTGTCGACGACCATAGTTGATCTCCCCTTGTCGGCCGATGCCGACGGTTCAGTTTGTCGTGCGGTGTGGGGATCGGCGCGGCATCGGGTGGCGCCGCTCCGGTCCGAAGCTCGACGAGCGGCGACGGTCGTCGGGGAAACATGTCGGATGTCGCGAAAGTAGCCCGTGCACAGCACTGCGTCTTTGTCTTGCGAAGACAAACCCCGGCACGCGAATTGTCGATCGCGCGGCGGGGCGATTTCAGGTCACCGCGTCGGGCGCAGCACGGCCGACCCGTACCAGTGGCACGTCAGAAGTGCCAGTTCCACGTCGAGCCGGTCGTCCCCGATCGGCCGTCCGCGGCGCACGACGGCACGGCCGACGCGGTATTTGACCGTGTTGAAGTGCAGGTCCAGCTCGGCGGCGGCGGCCTTGTAACTGGACCCGGTGCGCAGGAAGACCCGCAGCGTCTCGCGCAGGCGGGCGTCGTTCTTGTTGTCACCGGACAGATCGCCGAGAACCTCGCACACCCACTCCCGGGTTTCGGCGAGATCGGCGCCAAGCAGCGCCGCGGTCGCCAGCCCGGGATCACTCGCGGCGACAACGGTCGCGGAAGGCAGTCCGCGCGCCAGCGCGACCGTGCGAGCGCGTTGGGCGCTGCGGTGCGAGCGACGGAATCCGTCGAGGCCGATCCCGAAGGTGCCGATGGCGATATCCGGCGCGTCCTGACGGGCGGCCACGAATTTCCGGATACCGCTGATCAGGTCGCCGGGCTGGGCCCGGTACGGCAGCCACGCCCATGCGCTGACCTGATCCGCCGCGACGATGAGCGGTTTCGCTGCGGTACAGGCCTTTTCGGCAAGTTCGCGCACCAGTCGCTGCAGGCGAGGTAGGGCGTCGCCGTCGGTCTCCGAGTCCGGATACCAGAGCACCAGCGCGAGGTGATGCCAGCGCAGCGGATACCGGATGACCTCGGTGACCGCGTCGACGTCGAGGTTCTTGCGACCACCGAGCACCTCGCGGACCCGCACCGCGCGGATGCTGTTCTGGTTCTCCAGCCAGCGGGCACGCTCAGCGTCGTAGATGGCCATGCCCTGTTCGGTGATGCGGTCGATGTACTCGGACATGATCGCCGTGATTCGCTCGATTACGGGAATGCGATCCGCCGGCGGGACCGTCGGCGTATGCAGTTCGGCGAAGACCAGCTCGGTCATGCGGCGCTGCCCGAGGCGGTAGCCCTGGATCAGCGCCATGGCCGGAATCCCTTGCCTGGCGGCTCGTTTGGAGTACTCCGCGGCGGCGTGGGGAACCTGAATGCCCGCGACCGACAGGCTGTAACGCAGGGCGTTCAGGATGGCGCCGACATTGGCTTCGATACTGGCGCAGAGCAACTCGTCGGTGCGTGGGTCGCCCCGAAGTTGGGCGATGTCGTCTTCCAGAGAGCTGCGGATGATCGCGCAGACGTCGGCCGCCCGTTCGGTCAGCCGGGCGGCGATCGCCGCGATGTAGCGGTCCGCGTCGATGTCGTCGTGACGCACGTTCGTCACACCTCCAAATGTGGACGTATGCCCACTTCGGGGCGAGATTTCGGTCAGCTGTTCTCCGGCGACAATGCCACTCTCTGACTACACGACCACCTCCGCGTGCACTTCGTCCGGATCCGCATCGCCGTCGACATCGCACGACGACGACCGATCGAGGAATTCGCACACCGCGTCGATCGCCCGCCCGGTCTGGGCGAACACACCGACCTCGGTGAAGAAGCCGTGGAACACCCCGTCGTAACGGATGACGGTGGCCGGGACCCCTTCCGCCTCGAGCCGCGCGGCATACGCCTCGGCATCGTCGCGGATCGGGTCGACCTCCGCCGTGACGACCAGTGCGGGCGGCAGGCCGCGCAGCGATTCCGCTCGCATCGGGGCGGCGAGAACGTCAGCGGGCACGCGTCGATCGGCTCCGACGTACTGCTCGTAGGACCACTTCGCGTCGGCGGCGGTGAGCAGCGGCGCGTCGGCGAATTCCGTCCAGGAGTCGCGCGCGAACCGATCGTCCACGGCGGGATAAGCGAGGACCTGTGCCGCGGGCATCGGCCCGCCGCCGTCCCGCTGCACGAGACACAGTGCGGCCGCGAGGTTTCCGCCCGCGGAGTCGCCGCCGACGGCGATCGTGCCGGGATCGATCCCGAGGCCGGTCGCCGACTCGTGGAGCCAGGCGAAGGCGTCGACGGCGTCCTCGAGCGCCGCGGGGTACGGGTTCTCGGGGGCGAGGCGGTATTCGAGCGAGAGCACGGCCCACCCGGATCGCGCGGCGATCGCGCGACACAACTCGTCGACGCCGTCCAGCGTGCCGAGCACGAATCCCCCGCCGTGCAGGTACAGCAGTGCGGGTGCGAGGCCGGACGGGTTCCGGCGGTACAGACGAGCGCCGATCTCACCCGCCCGTGTCGGAATCCGCATCGGTTCGACCACGTCGATCGGGGTGATCGGCTGGTCCGCCGGTCGCGTCGCGAGCAGGGTCCGAGCCAGATCCGGCCCGAGTTCGCGGAGCGAGGCGGGGACCGCCGCGGCGATCGCCGTCGCCACCGCTCGGGCGAGGTCGTCCAGGAGGTCCCAGCAGCGGGGAGTGCCGTCGGTCATCGCGGTGCGCCTTTCCAGACATTGACAAAGTGTGATCCGTACCTCACGATCATAGTCATATGACCCAGTCGGATGACTGCGAACGAGCGCGTCCGACACGAGATCCACCGCAGCCGGTCCGCGGCGCACGCGATCTTGCCGATACGAAAGGACTGGAGATGACCGAAACCATCGCGCCCGCGGTGCCGAGCGCCCGCGTGGCCGGAGACGTCGACATACGGATCGAGGACGACGCGAGCCCGATCGTCCGACTGATCGGCCGCGCGCTGCGCGATTCGGTTCGCGCGGGCCACGCCCTCTCCGCTTTGCGGGGCACGAACGCCGTGGCGGCTCTTCGTTCCCACGACACACCGCAGGCCGCGACCCTCGCCTTCGCGGACGGGGTGATCACGGTGTCGAGCGGCGTGTTCGTCGAGCCCGACGTCACGCTCACGGTCGACCTGAACGCGCGCTTCGCCCTCGCGGGCGAACCGGCGGGCGCCGCCGACCTGGCCACCGCCGTCTTGGACGCGCTCAACCCGCCGGTTCCGGACTGGCGCGAGGCAGCCAAGGGATTCTGGACCGCCGTGCGCTCGGTGCGCGGCATTCCCGACGTGCTGATCGCGGTCGCCGCCGACGAGTCGGGCGGTGTCGAGCCGCTGGTGCTCGGCGAGGGCGACACCCAGTACCTGATCGCCGGGCCCCCGGAGGTGCTTGCCGGGATCTTCAGCGGCGCCGACGATCTGCTCGCCGTGCTGTCCTCCGGCGTGATCGGCCTGCGCGGCACCATGTCCCACCTGTCGGTCATGGCCGGCGCTTCCTGGAAGGTTCGTTACGATGTCTGACCTGCTCACCGCCGCGACCGGCAACACCGTCCGGTCCTACCGCCTCGAGTCCACCAACCACGACGGCGCCTTTCACGGCAAGATCGTGGCGCCGAAGAAGTTCGAGGCGGGCGTGGACGCGGGTTTCGCCTTCGCCGATCTGCTGTTCGGGCTCGACCTGGGCAATATCCCCCACTTCGGGTACGCCTACCCGCAGTGGCGCGGCCACCTCGAGGACATCTACCTGCGCCCGGACCTGTCGACCGAGGTCGAGTGGAGCCAAGGCGTCCATTCGTTGATCGGCGACTTCTGGCTGAAAACCGGTGAGCCGGTTGGCATCTGCCCGCGCAACCTGGTCCGCAAGACGGTCGACCGGCTGGCCGGACTCGGCTACACCGCGACCATCGCCGTCGAGATCGAGATGACCCTGTTCGAGGAATCGATCCACGAGGCGCGCGCCAAGGGCTACCGCGACCTGACCCCGCTCGGCGGGACCGCGGGCACCGCGCTCAACCTGTCCCGGTCCTCGGACTGGGTCGACTACATGACCGCGGTCCAGCACCGTCTCGACGAGATCGGGATCGAGTGGGAGGCGTGGAGCGACGAGGACGCGCCGGGTCAGTCCGAGCTCAATCTCGTTCCCGGGTCACCGATCTCGGTCTGTGACGCGTGGGCCCGCGCCCGCCAGGTGCTGCGCGAGGTCGCGTTCGAGCAGGGCCACACGGTGACCTTCATGGCCAAGCCGACCGCGGGCTACGGCCAGGCCTCGCACATCAACCTGTCGCTGCGGCGCGACGGCGTGAACGCCTTCTTCGCCGAGGACGGCCCGTCGGAAACCATGCGGCACGCCATCGGCGGCCTGCTCCAGACGATGCCGGGCAACACCTCGATCGCCCTGCCACAGATCACCTCCTACCGGCGTCTTGTCGACCTGAGCGGCCCGCCGACCACCATCTCCTGGGGCATCAGCAACAAGACCACCTCGGTGCGCGCGGTCTGCGGGCACCCGAAGTACTCGCGCCTGGAATACCGCCTGCCGGGCGCCGACGCCAATCTCTACCTGGCCGTCGCCGGCGTGCTTGCCGGGGTGATCGCCGGACTGGAACGGCGGATCGAGCCGCCGGAGCCGGTGACCGACATGGCGTGGTGCCTGCCGCCGGGACTGGGTATCGAACGAATCCCCGACACCATGTCCAAGGCGGCCGACGCGCTCGAGGCCGATCCCCTCCTGCGCGAGATCCTCGGCGAGGAGTTCGTCGACTACTGGGTCGGTTCGCGCCGCTGGGAATGGATGCAGTTCCACACCGGAGGCGGCGACCCGTTCGCCGAGCTCTCGGAGTGGGAGTCCACCCGCTACTTCGAATTCCCGTGACCGCCACAGCTACCCGGGCGAAACCGCTGATCGGGCTCACCGGACGCCGGTTCCGGATGGAGCTGATCAGCGGCAGCCACCCGGGATACGGCCACCGCCTCACCGACAGCTTCATGTCCGATTTCGCGGAGCGGATCGCGCGCGCGGGCGGCGTGCCGGTGATGCTGCCGTACGACGCCGACCCAGAGGCACTGTGCGACTGGCTGTCCGGCGTGCTGATCACCGGCGGTCAGGACATGCATCCCAGCTGCTGGGGCGGGGACGAGTCGGTGGTCCGCGACATCGATCCACTGTCGGATCCGTCGGTCCATCACCCCGCAAGGGACGCGTTCGAGATCGCGCTGACCCGGGCCGCGCTGGACCGGGAGATCCCGCTGCTCGGTGTGTGCCGCGGCATGCAGGTACTCAATGTGACGCTCGGCGGAACGCTGATCCCCGACCTGCCCGCCGGGCCGGTGCGGCACCTCATGTCGACGGGGCCGCTGTCGGACGGCGGGCCGGATCACGTGGTCACCTTCGATACGGGGACGATCGCCCAGAAGGTGTTCGGCGATCGGCTGGTGACCAACTCGTGGCACCACCAGGCGGTCGACGTCTGCGGGAAGGGGCTCGTCGTCACCGGTCGTACGGACGACGGCGTCGCCGAGTCCATCGAATTCCCCGGGGCCGCGGTGCTCGGGGTCCAGTGGCACCCCGAGTGGATGGAGAGCGACGACGGCGCGCTGCGCTGGCTCGTCGAAGCGGCCGCCGAGAAGCGCGGTATCAGCCCCTGCCCACCCAGGACACGAGCGACCGCATAGCCGGCTCGGGCGCGACCTCCGCGGCACGGACCGACCGCCCCGCGACTTTGCCGAGATTGGTGGACATCCAGGCGTCGAGCACGCCGAGGGTGAGTTCGATCTGCGACATCGCCGCGGGGCGGTCGGTGAACACCAGCCAGTTGAGCGCGAATCCGTCGGACAGTGCGGACACGATGTAGGTCAGTTCGTCGATCGTGTCCGGGTCGACCGACTGACTCGCAGCGGCCGCGTTGGCCGCGAGGATCGTGCGCATGGTCGCGAACGCCTCGTTGTACACGACCTCGGCCTGCTTGTCCTCTTGCCGCTGGCCCCAGCTGATCAGCTCGATGATCGCCGCGCCGACGTCCGGATTCTCCCGGTACCACTCCATCACGCCGCGCAGCAAGGCCCGCGCGGTGGTTGCCACGTCGCCGTGGACATCGCTGCGCGTCAACACTTCTCGATACTGCGCGGCGACGTGCTCGAAGACCGCCGCGAAGAGCGCCTCCTTCGTGGCGAAGCAGTAGTGCAGCGTGGCGAGCGGAGCGTTCGCCTCCTCCGCGATGCGGCGCGTTGTGGCGCCGTCCACCCCGTGGGCGGCGATCACACGCACGGCCGCTGCCACCAATTCGGCGCGGCGTTCAGCGGCGGGTATGCGAGCCATGCGCTCCTCCAGTCGAACCAGTCATGAACGATTGATCAAGTCAATTCCAAACACTACCAGCCGGTCAGGCACACGAAAGCCACATGGAGCGGCCGCCTACTCGTCTTCATAGTCATTTGCCTTGATCATATGACCCAGATCCGTTATCGTTATGACTGGCATCACAGGCCGACCCGCGTAGCGGCTGCACTCCAACCCCCGCGGCGTTGCCAACGGCCCACCGAGGAAAGGCACGCCACGACGGCGTCAGGACGACCCGTCCGAAGCGCGACGACGACGCGTCGATCGACGAAGGCCTCCCCACCACAGTCTGAGAAAACCGCGAAGAGGACGACATGACCGAAGTCGAATCAGTCCACCCGGACCGCGCGATCGCACTCGATCGCATGGCCATGGACCCGCCGATCGACACCCTGATCGGCCTCCTGGCGAATCGGGCCGTGCGCTCCCCCGACCGCGAGTTCCTCCGGTTCGCGGAAGGGTCGTGGACCTTCGGCGAGATCGACGACTGGACCTCGCGCCTGGCGCGGCGACTGGTCGCCGACGACGGGGTCCGCGCGGGTGATCGGGTCGCGATCATGCTGCCCAACGTGGTGCAGTGGCCGATCGCCTGGCTCGCGATCCTCGGGGCAGGCGGCGTCGCGGTGCCGGTGAACTCGTCGTACCAGCGCGCCGACCTGGAATTCGTGCTCCGGGACTCCGGCGCTCGGGTGATGTTCACCGACGCCGAGCACGCCCCGCTCGTCGAAGAGGTGCGCGCCGCGAACGACGATCTGGCGGATCTCCGCATCGTCGAAGTCGCCTCGCGCGCCGAACTCGCGCACTACCCGGCGGACCTGCCGGATGTCGACATCTCCGGCGAGACGCTCGCGAACCTCCAATACACCTCGGGCACAACGGGTTTCCCGAAAGCGTGCATGTTGACCCACGACTACTGGGTCAGGCTGGGATCGATCTGCGCTGGCGCGGCGGGCCTCGGCTCCGACGACGTGGTACTCACCTCGCAGCCGTTCTCCTACATGGACCCCCAGTGGAACACCGCGCTGTGTCTGACGATCGGCGCCCCGCTGGTGGTGCTGCCCCGGTTCTCCGCCTCGGGTTTCATGGCGGACGTCCGCCGCCACCGGGCCACGTTCTGCTATGTGCTCGGCTCGATGCCAACGCTGCTGTTCAAGCAGCCGCCGCGCCCGGAGGACCGGGACAACGATCTGCGCCTCGTGCTGTGCTCGGCGATCCCCGTCGCGTTGCACGCCGAGCTCGAAAAGCGGTGGGGCGCACCGTGGCGGGAGATCTTCGGAATGACCGAAAGCGGGGCCGACCTGGTCAGCCTCCCCGAGCGCACGGCCGACGTCGGCAGCGGACGGCTTGGACAGCCGGTTCCCACCAAGCAGGTCCGGGTGGTCGACCCGGAGGGCCGGGAAGTGGCCGAGGGAGAACCGGGCGAGCTGATCACCTCGGGCAAACCGATGATGCTCGGCTACTGGAATCGCCCCGAGGACACCGCGAAGGTCCTGCGCGACGGCTGGCTGCATACCGGCGATGTTGCGGTCCGCGACGCGGACGGCTACCGCCTGGTCGGCCGGATCAAGGACATGGTCCGCCGCGGCGGGGAGAACATCGCCAGCGCCGAGGTCGAGCGCGTCCTCGAACGCGACGACACCGTCGTCGCCGCGGCGGTGGTCGGGGTCCCGGACGAACTGTTCGGCGAGGAGGTCAAGGCCTACGTGCAGCCGGCCCCCGGCGTCGAGCAGAGCCGCGCGACCGCGGAGCGGATCATCGGCGCCGCGCGAAACCAGTTGGCGCGCTTCAAGGTTCCGCGCTACGTCGAGTTCGTCGCCGATTTCCCGCGGACCCCGTCCGAGCGCATCGCCAAGCCCGCGCTGCAGGCGCGCGCCGCCGAGCATCCAGGCATCACCTACGACCTGCAGCCGTCGCGCACCGTCGGCAACGGCAACTGAGGAGTCAGACATGACCGACAACCATCTGGACGTGCACATCGCCGACGACGTCGCGGTGCTCACGCTGAACCGCCCGGAGAAGCTGAACGCGATGGACGTCGCCACGCGGGTGCGGCTGGCGCAGACGATCCGCCAGTTCGGGACGGGTGATCCGGTCCGCGGGATCGTGCTCACCGGCACCGGACGTGCCTTCTCGGCGGGCGAGGACCTGCAGACGGTGCCGACCTCGTACGCCGAGATCCGCGAGGCCTTCGCGACCTTCCACGACATCACCCGGGCGATTCTCGAGACGAAGGTTCCGGTGATCGCGGCGGTGAACGGGATCGCGGTCGGCGGCGCGTCGGAGATCACCCTGTGCTGCGACTCGCGGATCGGCTCCCCCGCCGCCGAGTACTACCAGCCGGAGAATCACCGCGGGATCATCATCTCGAACGCATCGAGCTTCCTCATGGGCCGCCTTGTCGGCAACCACGCGATGCGAATCATCTTGGGCTCGCAGCGGATCGACGCGGACGAGGCCCTGCGGATCGGGCTGCTCGACGAGATCGTGGCCACCGAGACACTGCTGGACCGCGCGGTCGAGGTGATCGCGCAGTGGAACTCCGATCCCCGCACCACCGCGCTGCACCTGGGCCTGCTGCGGCCGCGCCCCGAAGACATCGAGGCCGCGTTCACCCGGGAAGACGACGCCGCCCGCGAGTCGTGGGAGTCCGGCGCCTTCACCGAGGGGATCGCCGGCTTCTGGGCATCGAAGAACGCGGCGCCGACGGCGCCCGCGACGAGCAACTGAGATCGGAGACGATGTGATCACCACCGAAGCAGCACTTCTCACCGCGGTGAACGAGCCGCTGGAATTCACCGAGATCCTGGTCGACGATCCGGAGCCGAACGAGGTCCGCGTCGCGGTCTCGAACGTGGGCCTGTGCCACAGCGACCTGCACTATATGACCGGCACCGTGCACGCCGACCTGCCCGTGGTGGTCGGCCACGAGGTGGCGGGCGTCGTCGAGGCGGTCGGCTCCGCCGTGACCTCGTTGCGCCAGGGCGACCGCGTCGTCGGCGCGCTCACACCCTCGTGCGGGTTGTGCCGCAACTGCGCGGCGGGCCACTCGACGCAGTGCCAGCGCGTCGGGCAGATCCGGCAGCGGCCCCGGCCCGCGTTCCAGTTGCCCGACGGCCAGGTCGTCCATCGGCTCGGTGACATCGGCGCGTTCTCCCGCCACATCCTGATGCGCGAGAACTCGCTGGTGCGGGTGCCCGACGAGGTGGGGCTGCACGTCGGGTGTCTGCTCTCGTGCTGCATCGTCACCGGCGTCGGCGCCGTGTTCCGCGGCGCGAAGGTGCGCCCGGGCGCCACCGTGGCCGTAATCGGTTGCGGCGGAGTCGGATCGGCGATCATCCAGGGCGCGCGGCTCGCGGGCGCCTCGGCGATCGTCGCCGTCGATCTCGACGACGCCCGGCTCACGGCGGCCCGCGCGTACGGCGCAACGCACATCGTGAACGGCGCGGCCGATGTCCCCGCCGAGATCAGGGCGCTGCTCGGCGACGGCGTGGACTACTCGTTCGAGGCCGTCGGTTCCGCGCGCACCGCGGCTACCGCGCTGTCGGTTCTGCGCGCCACCGGTACCGCGTGCCTGGTGGGCATCGCACCGGACGGCACCGACCTCACGCTGCCCGCCTCGGACTTCTTCTTCGGCGAGAAGCGCCTCATCGGCTCGTACATGGGCTCGGGTCAGGCGCACGAGGACATCGCCCAGTTCGCGCGCCTCTACCTCCATGGCCGCCTGCTGCTCGACGAGATGGTCACCGACGTGATCCCGTTCCGCGAGGTCGACAAGGGCTTCGAGGCGATGAAGTCGGGCGAGGTCACCCGCATCGTCGCCGACCTCACCGTGTGATCACGCCGAATCCATCCACCTGCTCACGAAAGGGGCCGCAGATGACGAATACGCAACTGCCCCAACCGATCAACTACATCGCCGACGAGTGGTCCGAGTGCCGGACGGTTCCGGACACCTGGAATCTCGATCCCAACACGGGGCAACCCGTCCACCGCGCCGTCACCACCGGCCCCGACGACATCGAACGCGCCCTGCGGCATGCCGAGCGGTCGTACGGTTTCGAGCGCTGGGACGACGCCGCGAGCGAGGAACGCGCGGCGGCCATCGAGCGCGCGGCCGACCTCGTCGAGACCAGGATCGACGACATCGCCCGGACCGACGCCCTCACCAGCGGCGTCCCGATCACGACGACTCGGATGGCCGCGGCGTTCCTTCCGCACCGGATCCGCTCTGCCGCGGCGGACCTCCGCGCCACCCCGCGTCGCAAGGCGCTGGCGGCCGGTGGTCGCGACGTTCGGCTGTACAAGGTCCCGTGGGGCCCCGCGGCCATCCTCACCCCGTGGAACGGCCCCAGCTTCATCCCCGCCGCGAAGATGGTCAGCGCCCTCGCCGCAGGCTGCCCCGTCGTTCTCAAGCCGTCGGAACACGCGCCGAGCAGCGCCCAGATCATCGTCGAGTGCTTCGTCAAGGCCGGGTTGCCCGACGGTGCGCTGCAGCTCGTCCACGGCGCGGGTGACGTGGGCGCCGCGATCACCGGCGATCACCGGGTGAAGATCGTCTCCTTCACCGGCGGCCCGAACGCGGGTCGCGCGATCGCACGCGCGGCCGCGGAGGATTTCAAGGTGCTCCAGCTCGAGCTCGGCGGCAACAACCCGGCCCTCGTGCTCGGCGACGCCGACATCGACGTGGCGGCCGACGGGATCTTCGAGGGGATGACCAAGCTCAACGGTCAGTGGTGCGAGGGCCCCGGAAAGGTGCTGGCGCACAAGAGCCTCGTCGAGCCGTTGCTCGAGGCGCTGGTCGATCGCATCTCGCGCATCGACATCGGGCATTCGCTCGACGAGCAGACGCAGCTGGGCCCGATCTCGAACGCCCCGCATTTCGCCACGCTGCGGAGCCGGATCGAGGGGCTGCGGGCCCACGGCGCGACGATCCATCAGCCCGCGCGGCTTCCCGAGCTCGACGGGTTCTTCCTATCTCCCGCTGTCGCTTCGGGAGTCGACGCGTCGGTGGCGACCGCCGAGCTGTTCGGGCCGCTCGTCAGCCTGCACGCCGTGGAGTCCGACGAAGAGGCGCTGCGCGCGGCCAACGCCAATCCGTCGGGCCTCGATGCGTACGTATTCGGCGGCGATCTGGACCGCGCCATCGAGATCGGCTCCCGGGTGCTGTCGGGCGAGGTGCGCGTGAACGGCGCCAAGCTCGCCGATCTCGGCGACGATTCGGCGCAAAGCTTCTGGGGCACTTCCGGAATCGGCGGTCACGGGCCCGGCGAGTCCGTCCGGGTGTTCTGCGGTGACCGCGTGGTCGGCGTCGATTCCCCCGACCTTCCGCTGTAGCGACCGCGACATTCCTCGACCGGCAAGGGGACCACTCGTCTCCACTAACTGGGTCAGATGACCCAGTCTTCCGATCAAGACAACGAAAGCGAACAAGCAATGCACTCTCCTTCCACCGCGGACGCCGCGGTCGTCGACGTCATCGGCGTCGGCGCCGGCTTCACCGGCCTCTACCTCGCGCACCGGCTCACAACCGCCGGTTGGACCTTCGCGGGTTTCGAGGCCGGACCAAGCGTCGGCGGCACCTGGTTCTGGAACACCTACCCGGGCGCCCGCTGCGACGTCGAGAGCATCTACTACTCGTACTCGTTCGACGAGCAGCTCCAGCAGGACTGGACGTGGAGCCAGCGGTTCGCGCCGCAGGCCGAGATCCTCAGCTACATCGAACACGTCGCCGACCGCTTCGACCTGCGTAAGCACTTCACGTTCAACACCCGGGTCGTCGGCGCGAAATGGAACGCGGCCGACCGGCTCTGGGAGGTGCGGCTGGACAATGGCGAGACGCGCGGCTGCCGCTACCTGATCTCGGGTGCGGGCGGGCTGTCCACCCCCAAGGACTTCGACGTACCCGGCCTGTCGAACTTCGCCGGAATCCAGGTCTCCACCAGCCGGTGGAACATCTCGCTCGACGACCTCGCGGGCAAGCGCGTCGCCGTGATCGGAACCGGATCGTCCGGCGTGCAAGCCATTCCACTGATCGCCGAGGTCGCCGAACACCTCACGGTGTTCCAGCGCACCCCGAACTACGTGATGCCCGCGCGTAACAAGGAACTCTCCCCGGAGCAGGTCGAGGCGATCAAGGCCGACTACCCGACGATCCGTGAGGAGTGCAGGCACTCCCCCGGCGGCATCCCCGACCGGCCAGTGACGGACAAGGCATTCGACGTGTCGGCGGAGGAGCGTCAGCGGCGCTACGAGGAGGCCTACGAGCGCAGCGGCTTCCTCGGTGTCGGCGCCGAGTTCGCCGACCTGATCACCGACGCCGAGGCGAACCGGACCGCGTCGGAATTCATCCACGACAAGATCCGCGAGATCGTGAAGGATCCGGCCACCGCCGAGCTGCTGGTGCCCAAGTACCACCCGCTCGGCGCCAAGCGCAGCTGCTTCGGAACGGACTACTACGAGACCTTCAACCGGCCCAACGTGTCGCTGGTGTCGCTGCGCGAGGAGCCGATCGAGACGATGACCGCGAACGCGATCGTCACCTCGAAAGGCACGTACGAGGTGGACGCCGTGGTGCTCGCCATCGGGTTCGACGCCTTCACCGGCCCGCTGTACGGGCTCAACCTCACCGGCGCGTCCGGCAAGAAGCTGCAGGAGGCCTGGCGTGATGGCATCCGGTCCTACCTGGGGATCATGGCCGCGGACTTCCCCAACTTCTTCATGGTGGGCGGCCCGCTGAGCCCCGCGCTGGTCAGCAACGTGGTGGTGACGATCGAGCAGGCCGTCGACTGGATCGCCGACCTCATCGAACACGCCCGCGACACCGGCGCCACGCTGATCGAGGCCACCGCCGAGGCCGAGAACGAGTGGGTGGACATCACCGAGGCGACCGTCGCCCCCACGCTGTTCGCCACGACCGACTCCTGGTACCGCGGCTCCAACATCGAGGGCAAACCCAACACGTTCATGGGCTATGTGGGCGGTGTCGGCAAGTACCGCCGCATGTGCACCGAGATCGCCAAGCGCGGCTACCCCGGCGTCGCGATCGACGGCGAAGCGGAGTCCCGCAACCTCGGCCCGATCCACCTGGAGATCTCATGAGCAAGGCAGTACACCGGCGCTATGTCGCGTTCTCCGACGCCCACTACGCCGGAAACCTGGTCGACGGCGCCTTCGCCCTGAAGCTGTTCGGCGACGTCGGCACGAACCTATCGATCGAGATCGACGGCCACGAGGGGCTGTTCGCCGGCTACTCGTCGGTCGAGTTCCTCGCCCCGGTGCGCGGCGGCGACGTCGTGGAGGCCGAGGCCCGACTGGTGAAGAAGGGAAACCGCAGCCGCACAGTCGATTTCGAGCTCCGCGTGCTCTGCCGCGCGGGCGACGACTCCGGCCGCTCCCGGGTTCTCGAATCGCCGCTGGTCGCGGTGCGCGCCCGTGGCACCGCCGTCATCCCCGCCGAAGAGACGTGACCGCCATGGAACTGATCCACGAAACCGGCTGGGCCGCACCGCCCGCCACCGTCGAACAGCCGCTGAACGACGAGATCACCTGCGATGTCGTGGTGATCGGCGGCGGCGCTGGCGGCATGTCGGCCGCCCTCCGCGCGGCCGAGAACGGCGCCGACGTGGTCCTGCTCGAAGCGCGGACCCTCGGGTGGGGCGCCAGCTCCCGCAACGCCGGATACGTCACCAACTCCATCGCCGCCGATCCGGAGATGCTCGGACTGCTGCTGAAGCGCGAGCGCCTGCGCGACCTCTACCGGTACGCCGAGAACTCGGTGCACTTCGCCGAGGACGCGATCTCCCACCACGGGATCGAGTGCGACTATCAGCGGGCCGGAATCGTGATGGCCGCCGTGTCCAAGGGACAGCTGCGCCACGCGCGCCGCAACGCGAAGGTGATGGCCGCGGCCGGGTCGTCGGCCGAATTCGTCGACGGCCGGGAGGCGGGCCTTCCGGAAGGGTTCCTCGGCGGAGTGCGCGAGGGCGTCGGTGGCACGCTCAACCCGGGTGAGTTCGTGCTCGGCCTACGGGCCGCGACGATCGCGGCCGGCGTGCGCGTCTACGAGCACTCCCCCGCCTGCGACGTCGCGGACACCGGCGGCGGGGTCACCGTCTCGACCCCGGGCGGAAAGGTCTTGGCCCGCAAGGCGCTGCTGACCACCAACGCCTACAGCGCGGGTCTTTCCCTCGCGCCGAAGAACCTCGCCACTCCGGTGTGGACCTCCCTCGTCGAGACCGAACCCGTCGCACCCGAGCGGCTCGACGAGATCGGCTGGACCAGTCGCGCCCCGATGGTCACGCTGCACATGCTGCTCGAGAGCTACCGCGTCACCTCGCGGGGCACCATCGTCTTCGGCACCCGCCGCGTCCAGACCGGGCGGAACCCACTGCCGGACCGCACGCCCGACCGGCACGTCGCCGACGACCTCGTCCGCGGATTCCACGAGCGCTTCCCCGGCCTGCGGGATATCGAGCCGCGCAAGGCATGGGGCGGCTGGATCGGCATGAGCTCCACGTGGCTCCCGGTCGCGGGCGAGGCCTCCGACAACGTGCTCTACTCGCTCGCCTGCAACGGCCACGGCTTCGCCCAGGCACAGTACGTCGGCCACCTGCTGGCGGACCGCGTCGGCGGCGCGCCGCTGCACGAGGACCTGGCGGCGATCTGGCACGGCCGCAAGCGATTCTGGCCCAGCCTCGTCAGCGGTCCCGTGCTGTACGCGGGCTGGCTCGCCGATCGCGCCGCCGACCGTCTGGCCGCCCTCACGAAATGACCACCGGCTGAGGCCACCTCCAAGGAGAAAATCATGTCCATCAAAGAACTGCTCTTCGCGGTCGCGGACATCTGGATGATCGCCGTCGGATTCACCTACGGCATCAAGTTCATTCGGAACTACAAGAACTACCTGCTCGGCATCGAGTGGATCATCGTCGCGACGTCGGGGTCGAACTTCCTGCTCTACGGCCTCCTGAAGGCCGGCCACGACAGCCCGATGTACGCGTTCGCCTACTTCCTGGACGCCTTCTCCCGGTCCATCGGCATCACGCTGATCCTGGTGCTCGGACTGATGAAGGTCACCCACCGGTACAAGCCGTCCGCGGCGGTGGACATCGGCGCGTTCGCGCTCGCGGGTGTGGTTGGCTTCTTGCTCAGCGAGTTCGCCGAGGAGATCGGCACTCCCGGCAAGATCTTCTACATCGTGGTCAACGTGCTCACCACGATCTTCCTGATCTACTTCGTCAAGCGGCTGTGGGCGATCGGTGAACGCGGACACGCCGTCTGGTCCGCCGTCGCCACGGCCTGCGCGTTCGTCATCGCCGCGACCTACGACTTCGTCCACATCCCCGGCGACGACGCGGAGCACACGATCTTCTACATCTTCGCGCTGTCCACCTGGGGCCTGCAGATGTTCGTGTACTACCGCGCCTACCGGGCGTTCGACGCCTACAACAAGCGCGTCGACGCCCACGCGGTCAGCGGCGCGGCTCCGGCCCCGGCCTGAGATGTCGATCGTTGCGTCGCCACCCCATCCGTCCGCGGGAAACCCCGCTCCGGAATCGAAAACGAGTGCGCTACATCGTCGGCCAGGCCCGGACGCCGTCGGTAGCTTCGGCTGAACGGGAGTTCACGGTCAGTCCCCAGCGCACGGCGGTGGCGGCGGCGACGGTTCGATTCGGGACGCGGAGTTTTCGCAGTATGCGCTCGATGTGGGTGGCGATGGTGGACGGTTCGACCCGCAGATAGGCGGCGATGCGGGAATTGGAGCTGCCTTGTGGCAGCAGCGCGAGCACGTCCAGCTCACGAGGGGTGAGGCCGTGGGGCGGATCGACGCGACGGTAGGCGACCAGGGTTCCGCCGGAGCGCACCGGCCGCATGCGTGCTCGGTATACGACATCGCCGTCGAGTAACAAGTGGTCACCGAGTCGCCCGGACGCGGCGACCGCCCGCGCGAGTTCGACACCGGCACTGCCGGATACGAACGGGTGAGCCGTCGCCCGCACCATGAGCGGGTGCACCGTTCCGCTCGCGGTGACGATCACCACCGATTCCTCTCGGTCGACCGACGCCGCGACGCCGCGACAAGGATCGATAGCGGCACCGACCACGTCGGCCAGCAGCGCGAGCGCGGTCACGGACACCGTGGGGAACGGTGTGTTCGAGGTGGTGCTCATGTTCAGCATGCCGAGATAGCGGCCGTCGACGGCGAACAGGGGTTGGGTCAGGCCCTCCCGATAGCCGAGCGGAACGATGACCCGATCGAAGATCGGACCGGACCGCACCTCGGCCGGTACCTCGCGCAGCCGCATCGGCACATGATCGTGCTGGAGCCGGGTGAACAGGGGATGGGTGTGCAGGCAGGTGTTGGTGACCTCGAGCGCGGCCTGCGGATAGCCGACGCTGGCCGCGGTGACGTGCACCCCGGCGACCGGGTCCCACCGCGACAACGCGGCGTGCTGATAGGCGACGATCCGCGACAGCTCGAACAGCACCCGTCCCAGTCCCGACCGGTCCGGTGTGGCCGCCCTGATCGCGTCGCGCACTCGGACCGCGACAGCGGGGTCCAGATCTGGATCGGATGCGGCAACCACTCGGCCAGTATGACCCAGGTCACTACAGCCCGATCCGCCGGTCGCTGACGACGGACGCACATTCGTCGTCCAGCCGCGTCCGTCGATCGACGGATGCCGCTCCACCCGCGCCGTCCTAGGTTCTCCCGCACCAGCACAACGAACCGGGAGGTTTCCGATGGATGTCGCCGATTACGCAGGGCGGGACGCCACTGAGCTCGCCGAGCTGATTCGCCAGGGCCAGGTCGCCGCGGCCGAGGTGCACAGCGCGGCCGCCGCCGCGATCGCGCAGGTCGACCCGGAACTCGGCGCGGTCGTGGGCGAGGTGTTCGAGCGACCACTGGATTACGACGCGTCCGGCCCGTTCGCGGGGGTGCCCTTCGCGATCAAGGATCTGATCATTCACGCGGCAGGCGTGCCGCAGCGCAACGGCAGCCGGTTGTTCGGCCCCGGTGTGGTGCACGCCGACGACACGGCGTTGATGACCCGGTTCCGGCGAGCAGGTCTGGCGACGATGGCGGTGACCGCTTCCCCCGAGCTCGGCTTCAACGCCACCACCGAAGCCGTCGCCTATGGCGCACCGACGCGCAACCCCTGGGATCCGACGCGGAGTGCGGGCGGATCCAGCGGCGGCGCCGCGGCATTGGTCGCCGCAGGAGCGCTGCCCATGGCCCATGCCAACGACGGCGGCGGATCCATCCGCATCCCGGCAGCGGCGTGCGGGCTGGTCGGGCTCAAACCGAGCCGTGGCCGCGTCTCCGCCGGACCCGACTACGCCGATCCGCTGCTCGGCATGGGCGCGGAGTTCGCACTCACCCGCACCGTCCGCGACTGTGCGACGTTGCTCGACGCCGTGCACGGCAGCGAACCCGGCGACAAGTACCTGTTTCCCGCCGAGCGGGCGAGCTACCGCACCCTGATCTCGCGACCGGCACGCACACTGCGCATCGCTTTCACAGCCGACCAGGCCGACCGCGCCTGTGCCGACGCGGTCCACCGCGTCGCAGAACATTTGGCTTCGATGGGCCATCACGTCGAGGAAGCCGCTCCCCGCATCGATGCGGAGGCCTTCCACAAGGC
This sequence comes from Nocardia amikacinitolerans, assembly GCF_900215415.1. NCBI lineage: Bacteria > Bacillati > Actinomycetota > Actinomycetes > Mycobacteriales > Nocardiaceae > Nocardia > Nocardia amikacinitolerans. The sequence continues at coordinate 81,553 of NZ_OBEG01000009.1, forward strand.
CAATCTCGACGCCTGGTGCAGCTTCCTCGCCCACACCGTCGACACTGTCGCGAAAGCGCTTGGCATTGCTCCCGGAGCCGACCATCTGGAGGCCACCACTCGCGTGTGCGCCGCCTACGGCGCCACCCTGACGGCGGGCGACGTCTATGCCGTCGAGGAAACCTTCAATATCGCGCGCCGGGAGGTCGCCCGGTTCCTCACCGACTACGACCTCTACCTCACCCCGACCACTGCCAGCCCGAATCTGCCGCTGGGTCACCTCGACGCCGACGACCCGGCCTTGACCGCGCACGAGTGGTACCGCAAGATCTTCGCCTTCGCGCCCTTCACCGCCCTGTTCAATGCCACTGGTAATCCGGCGATCTCGCTGCCCCTTGCTCGCTCGGCCGAAGGCTGGCCGATCGGTGTGCAATTCGTCGCACCCTACGGCGACGAGGCCACCCTGCTGACCCTCGCCGCCGACCTCGAACGAGAGTTTCCCTGGCGCGAGCACCGGCCTGCGATCCACGCGCACTGACCGGAATCGTCGACTACCAGCGATCTGGGCGGCGCGCTATACACGCAGCAGGAGGTAGGCGGCGATTCCCGAGCCGACGATGGCGGCGCCGTAGCAGGCCACGGTGATCAACGTGCTGAACCGCTTCAGCCGCAAGCCGTCGTAGAGCGTGTACCGGAAGCGGTGCGCCCAATGGAACAGAGCCAGCGCGCAGAGCCCGAAGAGGACCAGCCGGGTGATCGGATGACGCAACACCGAGAGCAGATCGCCGTGGTCCGGCGCGGTCAGCCAGCCAAGCGGAAAGGCGAGTCCGAACAGCAACAGCAGCACCGGTATCAGCAGCGCCGCGGCCATCCCGCCGACGCTGAACAGCAGCCACGCAAACGGTTCCGGAGATTTCCTGTTCGTCATCGCAGCACCACCCACAACACGAGAGCCGTCAGCACCGCCCACAGGAGATAGTGCAGCCCGAGGACGACGACCGGTGCGACGCGCCGTCCCCGCACCCGCACCACCATCGCCTTGGGCGCGAGGTCGAACCAAGTGATCGCGTGCAGAAGCACGAACAACAGGGCGATCGTGTTCAGCGCGACCACCCACGGGCTTGCGCTCCAGTTCAGAAACCGTTGGTACTCGTCGTTTCCGGAACTCACCGCGTGGATCAGAAGCAGGAGGTACACCACGAACCAGGCGACGAAGACGCTGCTGAGTTCGCGCAGGACGAAGAGCAGGTACGAGCGGCGTTGCGCCCACCAGATCAGGGAGACCGGCTTGCGATACAACCGGGGTGCCGTGGTCATCGCGCCCGCCAAGGCATGAGGAGATCTCGCAGCGATTGCGTGGCCGCGGTCAGTTTGTAGCGTTGGATCGCACCGGCCGGGTCGACGCCCTTGGGGCAGGCGGTGGTGCACTCGCCGACGAAGGTGCAGGACCAGACTCCGTCGGCGGAGGCAAGCACGTCCCGCCGATCCTCGGCGCCCTCGTCGCGCGAGTCGAGGTTGTAGCGCTGGGCCAGCGCGATCGCCGCGGGACCGAGGAACCCGGGGTCGAGCGCGTAGACGGGGCAGGCCGAGTAGCAGAGCATGCAGTTGATACACATGCTGTACTTCTGGTACTCGTCCATTTCCTGTGGTGTCTGCAGGTATTCGCCGTCTTCGACGGGCCGCTGTTCCGACCTGATCAGCCACGGCTCGACCGCGGTCAGCTTGTTCATGAAGTCGCTGATCTCGACGACGAGATCCCGGACCACCGGGAAGTTGCGCAATGGCTCGACCCGTATCGGCCCCGGCGCGTAATCGGTCAGGAAGGTGGCGCAGCTGAGTTGCGGATCGCCGTTGACGGTCATGCCGCAGCTACCGCAGATGCCCATCCGGCAGGACCACCGGTAGGACACCGTTCCGTCGAGATAGTCCTTGATGTAGTTGAGGCCGTCGAGCACGGTCCATTCCTTGCGCAGCGGGACCTCGTACGACTGCGGCACCGGTTCGTTCTCTCGATCCGGTCGGTAGCGCGCGACCTGCAGGGTTATCCGGTCCACCATCGCCATCACCTCCCGTAAACACGTTCGCCGGGCGGCCAGCGCGTAATCGTGACCGGGAGGTACGAGACGCGGCCCGAGCCGTCCGGCTCCCGATGGATCATCGAATGGGCCAGATATCGCTGGTCGTTCCGTGCGGGGAAATCGGTCCGTTGGTGCGCGCCCCGGGATTCCTCCCGCGCGTGCGCGCAAGCGATGATGCATTCCGCGACATCGAGCATGCACGACAGCTCGAGCACCGCCACCAGTTCGGTGTTGAACGCCCGGCTGTGGTCGTCGAGGCCGACGTTGCCGAATCGGTCGCGGAGCTCGCGCAGCGTGTCGGCCGCCTTCGCGAGCGAGTCGCCGTCGCGGTAGATCCCGGCGCCGGTCTCCATCGTCTTGTGCATCTCGGTGCGGATGTCCGCGATGCGTTCGGATCCCTCGGCGTGGCGCATGAGCTCGCGTTCCAGCCGATCCTGTTCGTCGCGGCTGAGCGCGAGGACCGCCGAGGACCGGCCGTCGGTGGCCGAGCTCGCGTACTCGGCGGCGGCACGGCCTGCGCGCGCGCCGAAGACCAGCAACTCGGGCAGGGAGTTCGACCCGAGCCGGTTGGCGCCGTTGATGCTGACGCAGGCGGTCTCGCCGACGGCGTACAGACCTCGCACGGGTGTCGCGCCATGGATATCGGTGTGGATGCCGCCCATCATGTAGTGGACGACGGGACGTACCGGGATCAGCTCGCGGACCGGGTCGATGTTCTGGTACTTCGAGCACAGCTCGCGCACGAACGGCAGTTTCGTGTCGATGAGATCCGCACCGAGGTGACGCAGGTCCAGGTGGACGACGTGGCCGTACGGTGTGTCGATGGTCCGGCCCTTGTCGAGTTCGTGCACGAAGGCCTGCGAGAGCCGGTCGCGCGGCCCGAGTTCCATGCTGCGCATGACCGGCGTCGGGGCGGGCGTGCCGAGGTCGTAATCCTGCAGGTAGCGGTAGCCGTCCTTGTTGAGCAACCAGCCGCCCTCGGCGCGGGCGGCCTCGGTGATCAAGATGCCCGTGAACGGGAGGCCGGTCGGGTGGTACTGGACGAACTCCATGTCCTTGAGCGGCGCGCCCGCCCGGTACGCCAGCGCCATGCCATCGCCGGTGTTGATATTGGCGTTGGTGGTGAACGGGTACACCCGGCCGCAGCCACCGGTGCACACGATCACCGAGCTCGCGAGAATGGTGTCGACGCGTCCGGTGGCCAGTTCGATGGCAACGATGCCGCCCACCTTGCCTTCGTCGACGAGCAACGTCGTGGCGAACCACTCGTCGTACCGGACGATGTCCCGATACGACAGCGCCGTCTGGAACAGGGTGTGCAGCATGTGAAAGCCGGTCTTGTCAGCGGCGAACCAGGTGCGGTTGTTCTTCATGCCGCCGAACGCCCGCACCGCGATGTGCCCGTCCGGCTTGCGACTCCACGGGCAGCCCCAATGTTCCAGCTGGAGCAGTTCCCGCGGCGCCTCCTCGACGAAGGCCTCGACGGCGTCCTGGTCACAGAGCCAATCGCTGCCGGAGACCGTGTCGTAGGCGTGCTCGTCCAGGCTGTCGCCGCTACCGGCCACCCCGGCGGCGCCGCCCTCGGCCGAGACGGTGTGGCTGCGCATCGGATAGACCTTGGAGACGATCGCGATGCTCAGCTGCGGGTTGTGCTGCGCGATCGCGATGGCCGCGCGCAGGCCGGCGCCGCCCCCGCCAACGATCACAACGTCGTGAAAAGCGGTCATGGTGGCACCACCCTGGCGTCGTCGGTCAGGCCTCGTGGTCTCCGCTGTGCTCGTCCGCCAGGACCTTGCCGTCATGGCGGATGACTTGGATCCGAACGCTGCCGTCGTGGAATTCGCGCCGAATCCGGCGGCAGCCGCAGTCGTAGTGCAGATTGTCGATGACGAGGCCCTCTTCGTCGTCCTCGCGGTGGCGAGTCCCGCCCCTCAGTTTCCCGCACGGGGCCCGTTCCCCCAGGAACGGCTCGGTGGTGCACAGCATCTCCACCTCCCGGCAAACCGGTGGCATACCTAGATCTCAAGGGTACGCGCGGGTGCGCCGGTGCCACCAGGGGTCGAGCCGCCGCGCGAGATCAATGAGCGACCACGTCCTCGCCGAGGAATCCACCCGACTGATGCCGCCACAGCTGCGCGTAGGTCCCTTCCGAAGAGAGCAACTCCTTGTGGGTCCCCTCTTCGACGATTCGCCCGTGATCGAGCACCACCAGCCGGTCCATTCCGGCCACGGTGCTCAGCCGGTGCGCGACGACCAGCCCCGTGCGCCCATCCATCAAGTCCCAGAGCGCTTGTTGCACAAGCACTTCGCTTTCCGAGTCGAGGGCGCTGGTGGCCTCGTCCAGGAGCAGGATGGGCGCGTCCCGCAGGATGGCCCGAGCCAGCGCGACCCGCTGACGCTGGCCGCCGGACAGTTTCACGCCGCGTTCGCCGATCAGCGTCTCCATACCCTGCGGCAGCGCGTCCGCGAACTCGGTGACGTGGGCGGCCTCGGCGGCCCGCAGGATCTCCCGGTCCGTGGCGTCCGGGCGCGCGAACCGGATGTTCTCGCGCAGGGTCCGGTGGAACATGGCCGGATCCTGGGGGACGTAGGCGATCAGACTGCGCAGGTCCGCCTGCCGCAGCCGCGCGATGTCCTGCCCGCCGATGCGGATCGTTCCGGATTGGATGTCCATCAACCGCAGCAGCAGTTGGGTGATGGTGGTCTTGCCGCCGCCGGATCGTCCGACCAGGCCCACTTTGGCGCCGCTCGGCACGTGCAGATCCAAGTCGTGGAACAGCTGCCGCGCACCAGCGTGCGTGAAGTTCACTCTCTCGAACCGCACGTCGAAGCCCTTGGGCCGCAACGGTTCCGGGTGTTCTGTGTCGAGCACCTTCGGTTCGTCCAGCAGCAGTTCGGTGAACTGCGCCGCCTCGGTGAGCACGGTCTCCAGCCGCCGATAGATCTGGTTGAACCGGAACATGATCCCGGTGGCGTTGAAGTAGTAGGTGAATGCCACCACGATGGCCTCCACCCCCTTGTTCCCGCCACTGAGTCCCAACGCGATCAACAAGCCGATCACGTTGGTGAGCACCACGAGCGGCGCCACCAGCGTATCGATCCGCAGGTTCGCGTAGTCCCAGGAGCGCAACGTCTTTCGCCGCGACGAGGCGACCCGCCGCCGATGCTCGGCCGCCTCTTGCGGTTCGGCGGCGAAGGCGCGCACCACCTGCATATTGGCCAGGCTGTCGGCGACATGTCCGGAAACCCGCGCGACGGCGGCCTCGCGGTCGTCGACCAGCTTCTGGCGGCGCTGAATCAAGGGCATGATGATCAGCGCGGTCACCACGATCATCCCGATCAGCACGACGACCAACACGGGGTTGTAGCGCCACAACACCACCGAGGCGAACACCAGCGGGACCAGTGCGGCCAGAATCTCGAAGGCGAGGGTGTCCACGAACTGTTCGAACCGGCTCGCGAAGCTGAGCGAACGTTTCGTCAGCGAACCGGCGAAGTTGTTGTGGAAGAACGCCGCGTCCTTGGCCAGCAGCTCGTCCATGGCGAACACGTACAGGTGCTCGATACCGTAGGCGTCGACTCGGTTCAAGCAGTGAATCCCGATGCGCCACAGCACTTCCGCGAGCAGCAGGGCGCCGCCGAAGGCGAGGACGTACGGAGCGAGAGCCTCGAAACTCGTGTCCCCGGTCACCGCGACCCGGCCGACCATCGTGGCGACGATCAGCGGCGCGATGTACAGATTGCAGATGTTGCCGAGCGCCGGCCCCAGCAGCGCCGGAATCGCCGTGGTTTTGCGCGAGGCCATTTCCCGGCCGTAGAAACGCAGCACCAGCCTGACCGCCGTCGCGCGTGAACTCATGATCCCCCTCGTCTCGCATCGAACGGACGCAGGTGATCGATGATCCCGCATCCCGAGGGGCGACGGCCAGCGATTTTCGCCGACCGTGATCACCCAGCACCTCGCCGAGGCCGTCACCGGCTCCCGCTCCTCGTTCTCGTCGTGATCCTGCTGCTGTTCACCGGCAGCGGGCGCACCGCCGTCGCGGTCGGCGCTGTCTGGGCGGTGGCCGTCGTCGCGGGATACCGGATGACGAAGCGCGCCGTGCGTCCTGCGGGCCTCTCCGGAGAGGTCGAAGATGATTCGGCCAGGTTGCAGTGATGGCCCACTCACTCGTGTGATCCACGGAATTCGCCAACGCATAGAGAATCATCTTCATATTTATGGATCTGATCTCGCAGAATCTTCACACTTGAAACCCGAAGCGAACCCCACCGATAGGGAACCGCTCTGACCCCCGACCAGTGACGAGACGATCAGGAGTGCTGATGAAAATCGGGATCCCCCGCGAGGTCAAGAATCACGAATACCGGGTGGCGTGCACGCCCGCGGGTGTTGGTGAGCTTGTCTCTCGCGGACACGAAGTGTTCATCGAAGCGGATGCGGGCGCCGGATCGGCGTTCCCCGACACCGCGTACAGCTATGCCGGCGCGCACGTCCTGCCAACCGCGGACGAGGTCTGGGGCGTCGCGGATCTGGTGCTGAAGGTGAAAGAGCCGGTGGCCGAGGAGTATTCGCGCATGCGCGCCGGGCAGGTGCTGTTCACCTACCTGCATTTGGCCGCCTCCAAGGAATGCACCGACGCCCTCCTCGATTCCGGCATCACCTCGCTTGCCTACGAGACGGTGACCGGACGCGACGGGAGCCTGCCGCTGCTTGCCCCGATGAGCGAGGTGGCGGGCCGGCTCGCCCCGCAGGCGGGCGCCTACCACCTGATGCGCAGCGAGGGCGGCCGCGGCGTGCTCATGGGCGGGGTACCCGGTGTGCGACCCGCGAGGGTCGTGATCCTCGGCGCGGGCGTCGCGGGGCGCAATGCCCTCGCCGTCGCGGTGGGAATGCGCGCGGAGGTCACCGTGCTGGATCTGAACGTCGCCCGGCTGCGCGAGGTGGACGAGCAGTACCGCGGGCAGGTGCGCACCGTGGTATCCAACACCTATGAGGTCGAGAACTGCGTGCGCGAGGCGGACCTGGTGATCGGCGCGGTGCTGGTGCCCGGCGCCAAAGCTCCGAAGCTCATCTCCCACGATCTGGTCGAGCAGCTGAAGCCGGGCTCGGTGCTGGTCGACATCGCCATCGACCAAGGCGGCTGCTTCGCCGATTCCCGGCCGACCACGCACGCCGAACCCACCTACCGCGTGCACGATTCGGTGTTCTACTGCGTGGCGAACATGCCCGGCGCGGTGCCCAACACCTCGACGGTGGCGCTCACCAACGCCACCCTCCCCTATGTCCTCGCCTTGGCCGAACACGGTTGGCGCGACGCCGTCGCCGCGGATCTCGGCCTGGCCGCCGGACTGAGCACCCACCAAGGCTCCCTGCTGTCCGAATCCGTCGCCGCCGCACACGGATACACCGCCGAACGGCTCGTCGCGGCCTGAGCGTCGTCCGGAGCCTCGACCGATGTCCGAATCCGGACGCACATGTCACGGCGGCGGCATCCGGGCGTTTGCGCTTCGGTCGCCGAAGCGCCCCCGGCTCGGTCGCCGCGGCGGCCGAGCCGGGGGCGAGCAGCGGGCTTCGTGACCGGCGCGGCGGAGGTATCTCGCCGACGCGGCAGCATGCTGGGCGACACTAGAGGCGATGACCAGCAGCGCGAAGATCGAACCTCCGAAACGCCGACGCCCCCGTGATCGCCGGGCGTCCATTCTGCGCGCCGCGGGCGCAGCCTTCGCGCGCTCCGGCTATCACGGCACGTCGATGGCCGACATCGCGGCCGCGGAGGGAATTTCGGCGACCGCGCTGTACCGACACTTCCGCAACAAGCAGGAACTGCTCGGGCAGTGCCTGCTCACCGGGCTCGACACCACGCTCGCGCGGCTGGACCAGGCCGCCCGCGGCGAACAGCCGCGGACCCGAGTGCTGACCGAACTCGTGGCGGTCGCGCTGGAGCTGCGCGGGCTGCCGCGCCTGTGGCAGCTGGAATTCCGCAGCGTCAGCACGGAGGATCGCCAGGCCGTGCTGGTGCGGGTGGTGCGATTGACCGGGTATCTGCGTCGCGCCATCCGCGGACACCGCCCCGACCTGTCCGCCTCGGATGCCGAGCTGCTGAGCTGGTGCGTGCTGTCGGTGGCCGTCAGCCCCTCCTACCACCAGGTGGATCTGCCCGCCGCGACGTTCGTCGACGTGCTCGACGGAGCCGTACTGGCATTGATCACCGCGGATCTGCCCACGGAGGGACCGCACGCCCGACCGGCGAACCGCGCTCCGCAGCCCGGCGGAACCGCGGATTTCGAGCGCACGGTGCGGCCGGAGCGGATGATCGCGGCCGCGGCCCGCCTGTTCAACACCCGCGGATACGCGGCGGTCGGGATCGAGGACATCGGCGCGGCGGTGGGGGTCACCGGGCCCGCGCTCTACCACCATTTCGCAGGCAAATCCGATCTGCTGAACGAGATCATCGAACGCAACGACCAGTGGATTCGGCTCTACACCGCACGAGCACTGGCCGAGGGGCGCGACGCCGTGGAGTCGATGCGGCTGCTGCTGCGGTCCTACGTGCTTTTCGCGCTGGACGAACCGGATCTGCTCGGCACCACGGTGAGCGAGGTCGGCCATCTGCCGGCGCCTCAGGCGAGCCGGTATCGCCGTACGCACCGTGAGGGCGTGCTGAGCTGGGCTCGAATGCTGCAATCGGCGCGCACCGAGTTGTCGCTGCCGGTGGCGCGGGTGCTGATCCAGGCCATGTCGACCGTGGTCATCGACGCGGTCCGTAATCCGCGCTCCGTGCGCCGCGGCGACCTGCTCGACGCGCTGACCGCCGTCGGCGACCGGATCGCCTTCTCCGTCCCGCTCTCCCGAGCCGCCGCGCTGTCGGCACAGTAGAAGTTTATCGACGATTAACTTGTCCTTCGAATGCCCGTTGAAGTGCGGGAACTCGACCCACAGTTTGCGTCGACAGACTTAGTCGTCAGTAACTTACGGTTGCGTACCGGATTCCCGAGCACCAGAATCACCGCGGGGCGCAGCCATGTGCGCCCGCGATGCACTCGGCCGTCAGGCCGCATTCTCCGAAAGGACAGCGCCGGTGGGGCACTACAAGAGCAACGTCAGAGACCTCGAGTTCAACCTCTTCGAGGTGTTCGGTCTCGAGGAGATCTTGCGCGGCGGGTCCTTCGGCGACCTGGACGCCGACACCGTGCGCACGATGCTTGCCGAAGCCGCCCGGCTGGCCGAGGGACCGGTCGCGGAATCCTTCGCCGACACCGATCGCAACCCGCCGGTCTTCGACGCGCAGACCCACTCGGTGCGACTGCCCGAAGCGTTCAAGCGGTCGGTGCGCGCCTGGTACGACGGGGAATGGTGGCGCATCGGGAAGTCGGAAGCGATCGGCGGCGTCGCGGCGCCGCGGATGTTGGCTTGGGCCATCAGCGAATTCGTGCTCGGCGCGCAGCCTGCGGCCTACATGTACCTGACCGGACCCAACATGGCCGACATCGTCGATGCCATCGGCACGGAGGAGCAGCGGCGCTGGGCCGCGCTCGCGGTGGAGCGGAACTGGGGCGCCACCATGGTGCTGACCGAACCCGACGCCGGATCCGACGTCGGCGCGGGCCGCACCAAAGCGATCCGGCAAGAGGACGGCTCCTGGCACATCGAGGGCGTCAAGCGCTTCATCACCTCCGCCGACTCCGACGACCTGTTCGAGAACATCGTCCACCAGGTGCTGGCACGACCGGAGGGCGCAGGACCCGGCACCAAGGGGCTGAGCCTGTTCCTGGTGCCGAAATACCACTTCGACTCCGAGACCGGCGAAATCGGGGACCGCAACGGCGTTTTCGTCACCAATGTAGAGCACAAGATGGGCCTGAAGGCCTCTGCCACCTGCGAGCTGACCTTCGGCGGTCACGGCATTCCCGCCAAGGGCTGGCTGGTCGGCGAAGTGCACAACGGCATCGCGCAGATGTTCAGGGTGATCGAGGAAGCCCGGATGATGGTGGGCACCAAGGCCATCGCGACCCTGTCGACCGGATACCTCAACGCCCTCGACTACGCCAAGACGCGAGTCCAGGGCAGCGACCTCACCCAGATGGCCGACAAGACCGCCCCGAAGGTCACCATCACCCACCACCCCGACGTGCGCCGCTCCCTGATGATGCAGAAGGCCTACGCCGAAGGCCTGCGCGCGATCTACCTCTACACTGCCGCGCACCAGGATCCCGTTGTCGCCCAGCATGTTTCGGGTGCCGACGCCGAACTCGCCGCACGGGTCAACGATCTGCTGCTGCCGGTCGTCAAGGGCGTCGGCTCCGAGCGGGCCTACCAGTACCTCACCGAATCACTGCAGACCTTCGGCGGCTCCGGCTTCCTCCAGGACTACCCGATCGAGCAGTACATCCGCGACGCGAAGATCGACTCGCTCTACGAAGGCACCACCGCCATCCAGGCACAGGACTTCTTCTTCCGCAAGATCGCCCGCGACCACGGCGTCGCACTCGCCCACCTCGCGGGAAAGATCAGGGAAACCGCCGACTCCGACGCGGGCAACGGCCGCCTCAAAGCCGAGAAAATCCTGCTCGCAACCGCTTTGGAGGATGTGCAGGACATGGTGGGCAGGATGACCCGCCACCTCGTCGCCGCCAAGGAGAATCCCGCCGAACTGTACAAGGTCGGCCTTGGCTCGGTGCGCTTGCTGCTCGCGGTCGGCGACCTGCTGGTGGCATGGCGCCTCCTCGCTGCCGCCGAAATCGCTTACATCGCACTCGATTCCGGCGCAACAGACGCCGATCGAGCCTTCTACGAAGGCAAGATCGCCGTCGCGACGTTCTTCGCCAAGACCACGCTGCCACAGCTGAGCGCTGACTGGGCCGTCCTGTCCGACATCGACGCCTCGATCATGGAACTCGACGAAGCGGCGTTCTGAGCACCCCTCGCTTCCCGTGCCGGGGGTGGTTCAGCGGCGGACAGCCGCGAATGGCGGCAAACACCGCGACCCCCGGCGGGGCGGCGCGCACCTCGCCCGGCGTACCGGCAGGGACATAGAGCACTCGGCCTTGCCGCGGGGGTGGGAACTCGGTGAGTTCGGCGGTCCATTGCGCGGGTTGGCGGGTGTGGAAGACGAACGGCCCCGGGCAGTCGCCACACTTTTCGAAGCTGACCCACATGCTCTGATACCAGGTTTCGACCAGTCGGTCGGCGGCGACCAGCTTCAGGACGCTGCGACCGAGCGTTCACGACGGCGCCTTCGGTCCCGGGCCCTCGGGCACCGGGATGCCGTTGGTTCGGCACGGTTGTTGCGCTGTGCTCGCACACGACGGCAGCTGGTCGGCGTGCGGGTAGGGGGTGTAGCTGAGGACGACGCTCGATGGGCGGGCGCTGTCGAACCAGACGGTGTTGGTCGCAGGCGTGGTGTGGTTGCCGAACACCCAGTACCCGGTCGGCGCGGGCGTGTCGATGGTGATCCGGATGCTCGAGCCCGCGCGGAACACGTGCGCGAACTTGTTGATTTCGATGCGCATCGGGGTTGGTTCTCCCGGCACCAGTGGCCTCGCCGCGTCCCGGGTGAACTCACCCCATGGCCGCAACTCGGTCGAGCGGGTCTGGTCGAGGGCCCGCTGGGAGGCACGCAACCATCCCCGTTGCACATACATTTCTTGCCCGTCGGGCCGCACCTCCGACACGGTCACCTGGACGTCGGTGTCGGGCGCCGACGAGCTGAACCACAGATCGGCCGACCCGCTCCCGTAGAAGCTGAGGTCTTCGGGCAGCGCACCCGTAGTGAAGGTCAGCTGCCCGTCCGGTGCCGAGGGCGGGTTCCATCCCCCGGTGCCGGGCTGGTTCACCGCGGAAGCTGTGAACGGATAGCGGTACTGCGCGGATGCCGTTGCGAGGGTTGGCTGTTCGGTGCCGAGTCGGCCGTCCGGCTGCAGCCACATCCGCAGCGCTCGCACATCGACCGGCAGACGGCCGAACGTGGCGATCGAAGTCGGTGTGGTGCGCGGTATTTCGCCGCCGGTGTCGGTGACCTGCATTTCTTGCAGCAGCCGCACACGAGGTTCCCGCTCGAATCCGTTGTCTTCGCCCTTCACGAAGTGGGCGAGGAACCGCCTGATCACGGCATTGATCTCCGGCGAAGTCAGATCGGTGTGATGATCACCGTTCGAGCTGATCAACCACATCCTCTCCGGGTTCATCGTCTCTTCGTAATACCCGGACCGCGGCCCGACCTGCTCGTCCTGCCACGACTGCGTGCCGAGGGCGGGCACGTCGATCCCGCTGGTGTGCAGCATCGCGCTCCTGTCCGCGTAGCTGGGACCGTAGAACGGATCGGCGAGCCATCGGGTGAGGTCGATGTCGGGCCGCTGCGCATTGGTCGTGTTCTGCGCGACGATCGCGGCGCATTCGGTGTCGCCGTCCAACTCCTCGGCCCGCTGAGCCGCGTGCTGCCAGATAGCGGGAAACTCACTCCACCACTCGGCCGGGAACCCGATGTTCTGGATGCCGCCGGGGTATCCGACATCTCGATACGGGTCGGCGACATTCTTGCTCGGGGTGATCGCGCGAAGCCCCGACGGTCGCTGCGCGGCTGTCCAGAGTTGGTTGTAGCCGGAGTAGGAGTAGCCGATCATCCCGACTCGGCCGTTGGACCACGGCTGCCTGGCCGCCCATTCCACCGCAGCGGCGCCAGCGGCGCCCACCGCCTCGTCGAAGATGTGGTTCTCTCCCGTCGAGCAACCCGTTCCCGGCACGTTGACGCCGACGATCGCATAACCCTCGGACAACCATCCGCGTCCGACGTCGGGGTCGGATCCCGCGCTGTAGCCGTCGTATTCGACAAGAACCGGATGCGGTCCGTCCCCGGCGGGAAGCAACACCGAGTATCTGATGCGATTGCCGTCGGCCGGCAGATATCCCCACAGGCGCGAAGGATCTCCCGCGGCGTTCGAATCCCGCTCAGCTGAAACACATCCCGCACAGACGACCGCGACGACCGCGAGTACCGCCGCCCGCCACCCGCAACTGCCGGTCCTCGCCATGACTGTCTCCACTCTCCTCGCGATCACAACCTCGGTGGACCGCCGAACGCTTTGTCTTCCTGCGCCTTTCGCTCCGATGCTGCCAGGGCGACCCTACGGCCTCGATGGCCATCCGGTCGTCCGACGAACGGATGACGATCGATCACCCCCGCTGCGGAGGCCAACCCTGAGCCGACCCTGATGGACCACCGCGAACGCATCGGCGATACATCGCTCCAGGTTTGCGCCATCGGAAGCGACACGACCGTCGACTGCGCCCGCGGTGACACCTCACCGGACCGCGCACCGACGGCGCGCACCATGCGAGCGCCACTTGACAAGTTTTACATACATGCTTACATGTATCCCATGAAGCGGTCGGTTGACGAGGCCCGTGCGACTCGGGCGAACATCCTGGCGGCGGGTTTGGCGTCGTTTGCTGAAATCGGTTGGGAAAAAACGACATTCGTTGGTGTCGGTGCGCGGGCCGGGGTGACGCGGGGCGCGGTGCATCACCACTTTCCCGACAAGCTGGGACTGCTGACGGCAGCGCTGGACGAGGGATGGACCGATGCCGTGGCCCCGCTGCTGGCGGCGTTGGCCGAACCCGGCACACCGGGGCCGGAGCGGTTGGTCGCGTTCGTGTCGGGCTACGCGCGGTCGCTGACCGGCGATGAGCGGTTCCGCAGGCTCGCGATCGTGTCCACCATCGTCGCCCCGCAAGCGCTGGCGCTCGAGCCGGGCATCACCGCCAAGCAGCGCGCCATGTCGGCGTGGGAGGACGGGATCCGCGCGGCCTTGACCGACACGCGCTGTCGTCCGGGGGTCACCGTCGAGGTCGCCGTGCTGGTGATCATCACGCTCGTCCACGGCCTGACGATGACCGCCGCGACCCAGCCGGAACTGCTGCCCGCCAACGCCGAAAGCGCCCGCGCGCTGGCGTTGGCCTGCGTGCACGGCCTGGTGGCCTGAACCGATCGCGCGCCTCTCCTCGACCGGCCGCACACGCGCGCCGGTATCCAGCGACCGTCTCGGTCGTGTTTCCAGAAAGGCAACTTTCGTGTCCGCTCCTACGAGCGCCAAATCATCGACCGCGGCAGTGGTCGTCGCATGTGTGGCGCTGTTCACCGATATGTTCATCTACGGCCTGGCGATCCCGGTATTGCCGCTGCTCCCGGCGACCGTGGACGCGGGCCCCGCGGCGACCGGGCTGCTGTTCGCCAGCTACGCGGCCGCGATGCTGGCGGCCACGCCGGTAGCAGGCGCCCTTGTCGATCGCCGCGGTCCGCGTACCTCGCTGCTGCTCGGCTTGTTCGGGTTGGCCGCTGCCACAGTGGTTTTCGCGGTCGGCGCGCCGTTCTGGCTGCTGCTGGTCGGCCGCAGCCTGCAGGGCTTCGCGGCGGGCATGGCCTGGGTGGCGAGCCTGTCGTTGATCGCGGCGACCGTGCCCTTCGCCAAACGCGGACCGATGATGGGCGCGGCGATGAGCATGATCAGCGTCGGCATCCTGCTCGGGCCCCCGGTCGGCGGGCTGCTTGTCGAGCACTTCGGCACCGTGGTTCCGTTCCTGCTCGCCGCCGCGCTCGCGGTCCTCGACGGCATCGCGCGCGTGGTGTTCGTCCGCGTCGACCACCACGCCACCGACGACCCCACCGGGCCGGTCGCCGTCCTACGGGTTCCCGGGACCGGCCCTGTCGTGGTGGTCGTGCTGCTGAGCGCGGCGATGATCGCCGCGATCGAACCCGTTCTGCCGCTGCACCTTTCCCGCGCCTTCGGCACCTCCGCGCTCGGCATCGGCTTGCTGTTCGGCCTCACCGTCGTCGTCGGCGCTGTCCTCAACCCGATCGTCGGCGCGCTGATCGGCAAGGTCGACGCACGCGTCCTCGTCGTCATCGGAATCCTCACCGCCACCGCGGGTTTGGTGGTGCTCGGACGCAGCGACCTGCTGTGGCTGGTGATCGTCGCGATGGTCCTGCTCGGCCCGGCCGTCGCGTTCCTGTCCGCGCCCGCCACCACGTTGATCGGATTCCAAGGACAGCACACCGACCCGCCCGCACTCGGCGGCGCCTACACCCTGTTCAACCTCGCCTACGGCACCGGTCTGATGGCCGGTCCCGCGCTCGCGGGCGCATTGACCGACGCCTTCGATCTGCGTGTCGCGCTGCTGATTCTCGGCGCCGCGCTGTTGGCCACCGGGCTGACCGTCGCGGCGCGGCTACCCGACGGGCTCTCAGTATCCGGCGTCGCGGCGGCGGAATCCGGCGAACCCCGCCGCGAGCACAGCCGCGGCGGTAGTCGTGAGCACCAGTAGTGGTGCGGCGGTGAGGGTTTGCAGCGGTACTTGCGGTATGTGCGTGAAAGGCGAAGCGTCATCGAACCAGTCGGGGAAGTCAAAGGCCGTCGTGAAGAGCACGGCCACCACGCAGTAGGCGAACACCGCCCACGACACCGGACCGGCGGCTCGGGGGACCCAGCCGCACGCCAGCACGGCGACAGCGATGACCGCCCACACCGCGGGCAGGTACGCCAGCGCCGCACCGGTGACCCGCAGGAGCTGGCCCGCGTCGGCGACCGTCAGCCCATAGGCCAGCCCCATGCCGAAACCGCCTGCGCCCAAGACGATCACACCGCCGACAATGGCCACCGAGAGGTGGCTTGCCAGCCAGGCGTAGCGGCTGACGGGCGCGGCCAGGATCGGTTCGGCTCGGCCCGCGGTCTCCTCGCCCCTCGACCGCAGCACACTGGCGACGCCGAACGCGGCGCTGAGCACGGCGACTACCGAAATCGTCAGCGCCAGATACGAATCCACCGCACGCGCCGCGCCACCGGGAAGGTAGGCGGCGATCTCGGGGTTGTCGGTCAGATAGTCCTCGATGCTGTCGGCGAACGAGCCGTACGCCGCGCCGAGCCCGAACACACCCACCACCCACCCCGCCAGGGAACCGCGCTGCAATCGCCACGCCAGGCCCAGCGGCGAGCGCAGTGCCCAGGACGCGGTGGGCCGACCCGTTCGGTACCGAAGCAGTCCCGCCCCGAAGTCACGTCGATCGAGCAGCGCGAATGCCACGGCGGTCAGCGCGAGGGTCGCGACGGCGAACAGCAGCACCGTCCACCACCGGTCACCCGCGTACGGATAGCTGCGCTGACCCCACCCGATGGGGGAAGCCCAGGACAGCGCACCGTTGCCCACATCGCCGACAGCGCGCGCCACATAGGCGGCGGCCAGCGCGAGCCCGACCGCCCCGTAGACACTGCGGGGATTCTCGAACACCTGCGCGGCGAGGGCGGTGACGGCGGCGAAGGTGAGACCTACTCCCGCCGTGACGATTCCGAGCAGCACGGAACTGCCCACCGGCAGCCCGGTACCCACCGCGGCGGCGAACACGACCAGCGCCACGGCGACATCGGCCAGCCCCGCCAACGCGAGCGCCGCCACGGCGGGTGCCCGGCGTCCCACCCGCGCCGATCGGAGCAGTTCCGCGCGACCGGTTTCCTCGTCCGAACGGGTATGCCTGCCGACAAGCAACATGTTCAGCAACGCGACCACGATCGCGAGATAGGCGAAGATCTCGAAGACGATCTCCCCGCCGATGGTGTCCAGCAGCCTGGTCGGCCCGCCCATGGCGACGGCGGCGGCGCTGGCGCTCACCGTCTCGCGGAGCTGGGCGAGCTTCTGGGGTGTGTCGTAGAAGCGCTGGCTGGCGAGAGACTGGAAGACCAGCAGCGCGCCGGCGCCGAGCAACCAGCACGGCAGCCAGAATCGTTCGCGCCACAGCGCGAACCGCAGCAGAGTCCCGGCCCCGGATATGGTCTCGCCGAACGGTGCGGACGGAATCGAGGTGGTGGTCACGGCCCCTCCTCCCCCGCCGGTGCCGCGGTGTCCGTGTAGTGGCGCAGGAAGATGTCCTCCAGCGTCGGCGGTGTGCTGGTCAGGCTGCGCACGCCGAGGTCGGCGAGCACGCGCATGATGGTGTCCAGGTGTGCGGTGTCAACGTCGAACCTGACCCGCGTACCGTCACCGACGAGGTCGTGCACTCCGGCCATCGCATGCAGATCCTTTGCGGGCCGGACGGTTTCGACGCTGATCGTGGTGCGGGTCAGATGCCGCAACTCCGACAGTGTGCCGCTTTCGACGGTGCGTCCGCGCCGAATGATGCTCACCCGATCGCACAACGCCTCCACCTCGGCGAGGATGTGGCTCGACAGCAGCACGGTCCGGCCCTCGTTCCTGGCTTCGGTGATACAGCGCCGGAATTCGGCCTCCTTGAGCGGGTCGAGGCCTGCGGTCGGCTCGTCGAGCAGCAGCAGCTCCGCGTCCGAAGCCAGTGCCGCGATCAGCGCGACCTTCTGCCGGTTGCCTTTGGAGTACGCGCGCGCCTTCTGGCGGGGGTCGAGGTCGAACCTTTCCAACAGCTCGTCACATCGGCGCCGGTCGATGCCGCCGCGCAAGCGCCCCATCAGGTCGATGACCTCACCACCGGTGATCCCCGGCCACAGGATCACTTCGCCGGGCACGTAGGCCAGCCGTGCGTGCAGCGCGACCGCGTCCGACCACGGATCACCGCCGAGCATGCGCACCGTCCCGGAATCGGCGCGCAGCAAGCCGAGCAGGATCCGGATCGTGGTCGTCTTGCCCGAACCGTTCGGGCCCAGGAATCCGTGGATCTCACCGGTGCGCACGCTCAAATCCAGACCGTCGAGCGCTGTCGCCGCACCGAAGGATTTCCGCAGCCCTGCGATCGTTATCGCGGCACTGGTCATATCGACATCTTTCTCGGTCGCGCCCCCGCCGGGTAGTCCGACTCGCGGATCCACCGAATCGTGGCAGGCCTTCGGGCTTGCTGACCTTGGTCGGGGTTCTCGAGGACCAACGGCCCTGCTGGCGGACTCGCCCGTCGGGCACGGTGATCTCGGGGCCGCGGCACCTGCCGAGCCGCGGCCCGTCCCCACCGATGATCGAGGAAACACCGTGAGCGACATGGCATCCGGCCAGCCCTATCACGCCAACCCCGGCGACAGCCTCGCCGACCCCTACAACATCCCCGGCATCGTGCTGTTCATCGCCGGGGTGGTGGGTCTCGCGTCCACGCTGACCGCTGCGGGAAATGGAATCTCCGGTTGGGTGGTCATCGGCTCCGCGGCGACCGCGCTGTGCTTCGTCGCCAGCGTCACGGTGTTCTTCCTCGAACACGAGCGCCTGCGCCGCCTCGCCCTACGCCGCGTGCCGGTCGGAACCGAACCGCAAACCCCTGCGTGACCACGGGATACCACCAAGTTCGTCGCCGACGGCGGGCACGGGCTGGGCCGCGATGCCGGGACCAGCAGAACCACACGTACTGCGCCGCGCCGTCGGCCTACCGAGGTGTTGCGTTGTCGACGGGTGAGCTACTCGTGGCGACCTGGTCGAGCACGGCCCTCAGCGCGCGGCGAGCCTGGTCGGCGATCAGCGCCAAGGCGGTATGTCCGCTTTGGGTGAGCAGCTGCTGCGGGTCGCCGGCGTCGACGACGGTGGTGTCGCCATCGGCGCGCACGACGATGTTGCAGGGCAGCAGCAGCCCGATGCCGCGGTCGATGGCGAGCGCCCGAGCGGCCAGCTGCGGGTGGCAGGTGCCGACGATCACATAGTTCTCCATCGCCGCGTCGGCTGCCTCCTGCAGGGCCGCGCGCATGTCGACTTCGTTGAGCACGGCGAATCCGTGTTCGGTCAACGCGGTTCGCACGGCGATCACCGTGTCGGTGAACGGGCTCGTGGTCCGCACAGTCAGTGGTGCCGCGGCGACGGGGACGCGAATCTGGGTGAGCAGGTCGTGGGCGGCGACCGCCTCGTCGGGGCCGACCAGATACACCTCCGTCGGAGGACCGACCACCTGGTATCGACCCGCTCGCAACCATTGTTCGAGGGCTCGATAGGCCTCGCCGATGCGCTGATAGTCGCCGTGGTGGATGGTGTGCGCGAAGAGGCCGGGTTCGGTGCGCTGCAGCGAGATCTCTCCCGCGTCAGACCCGAACGAGGCCGCGGCGACCGGCAGGGTGAACACGACCTCGGCCGCGGCGCCCGGGGTGAAGTCACCGACGTAGGTTGTCGAGGCCGGTCCGGCCGGTGCCAGCCCGGTGACCGCGGCGAACTCCTGCAGGGCCCGCAGGCCTGCGCCGATGTCCTCGCCCGCATGCTCGGCGCGCACGCGGCGGCGCAGCTCGAGGACGGTCTGCGGTGTTTGCTGGTCGACGCCTACCTGATATCGCAATGGAGGCTCCTTCGGTCGATCCTGGCGGGAAGGCCGTTGCCGTTCGCTGCGTGCCGAGAGGCGCAGGACCGGGCCCGCTCGAGTTCGCCGCGACCCGGTCATACCCTCGACCCAACGCTAGTCGCGTACGCACCGGTCCCGTAGTGCCGAACAGACCGTGGGACAAGGACCTTCGTCCTCGCCGGCCCAACAGGCGCCACCGCCTGCCCGGCAAAGGACGAGTCGGGGGCCTTGGGCCCGTGCGCGGAGGACTTCCGACCCCCGCGACACGCCGCAGCGGGTTCTTAGCCTGGAATCAGACAGCCGCTTCGGCGAGGGAGGACATTGGTCACACCCCTGATCGACCCCGCTGAACAACCTCTTCGAGGAGAACCCGTGAACACCACCGCTTCCTCTTCCACCGTCGTCGTCGGCACCGACGGCTCGGACTCGGCCGCGTACGCCGTGCGCTGGGCCGCCCGGGACGCGGCCGCCCACCGCACACCGCTCCACATCGTCACCGCCATCGGTTCGATGATCGAGTTCGGCGCCGCGCTCGGCCCCGCCGCCATCGACTTCCAGGAAATCCGCCAGGACGGAGAACGCACCCTGGAACAAGCCCGGGCACTCGCCGAACAAGCCGTAGGCGACCAGCGCCTCGAGATCACCACCGCGCTCGTCGAATCCGCGCCGATTCCCGCGCTGAAGGACAGCTCCAAGGACGCCCGTCTGCTCGTGGTCGGCACCCGCGGCCACGGTGCACTGCGGCGCGGACTGCTCGGCTCGGTCAGCACCTCCCTGGCCCGCCACGCGCAGTGCCCGGTCGCGGTCATCCCCGACGAAGATCCCGTTCCCACCGACGGCGCGGTGGTTGTCGGTGTGGACGGCTCCGCCTGTAGCGCCCACGCCGTCCGGGTGGCCTACGACCAAGCGGCCGTCCGCAACGTCGAGCTGGTCGCCGTGCACACCTGGTCGGAGGTCTACCGCTACATTCCGCGCGAGGAGATGCTGCAAGAAGACTCCGCGCTGCTCGCCGAAAGCCTCGCGGGCTTCAGCGACCGCTACCCCGACGTGGCGGTTCGCCGCGTCGTCGTCGAGGACCGGCCCGCCCGACGACTCCTGCGCGAAGCCGAAGGTGCGCAACTGCTCGTCGTCGGCAGCCACGGACGCGGCGGGTTCGTCGGTATGACACTCGGCTCGGTCAGCCAGGCCGTCCTCCACGCCGCGCCATGCCCGGTCGTCATAGCCCGCTGCCAAGACTGATCACGCCCGTCTATTCGCCGCTTTCGAGATCGAGCACGGCGGTCAGCAGGTGGCGGAGACGGGCAAGGTCGTCCGCGCCGAGCGCCTGACGCCATCGCTGTTCGACCTGTTCGCCCGCTGCTCGCGTCACCCGCAGCGCGTGCCTGCCGCGGTCGGTGAGACACAAAAGTTTCGCGCGGGCGTCGGCGGGGTCGCTCACGCGCGACACATATCCGGCGCGCTCGAGCGTCACCGCGACCTGAGCCACGGCCTGCGGTGACACCCCGATGTCGGCAGCCAAATCCACCGCACGCCTGCCGCCGCCGAGCAGACGCACCAGCACCAGCACATGCGCCGGACGCAATCCGTCCAGTCCCTCGGCGGCGAAAACAGCCCGCAAAGTACGGGTGTTCGCCTCGGCCAGGGCTTGGACCAGGCCGGGAACGGTGCGGTGCGAGCGGATGGTCATGACGGCCACTCTGGCAGGCCTCGGCGCACCTCGACAAATAGACAAGACCCTTGTCTATAATCCCGTATGTCTTTGTCACGACCGCTGTCGACCGTCCTCACCACCGCGACTCTGCTGCTCACCGCCGCTGGCTGCGCCGCCCACCCCGGCGACGCGGCCGCCGAACCCGCGGCATCGACCGAGCACTCGCTGGAGAGCGGCGGAATCTCGCGCGACTACCGCGTCTACCGGCCCGCCGCCGCGCGCGACGGCGCTCCGCTCGTTGTCGTGCTGCACGGCGGGTACGGTTCCGGCGCTCAGGCCGAACGCGCCTACGGTTGGAACGAGCAGGCCGACGCCGACGGTTTCGTTGTCGCCTATCCCGACGGCCTGTCGCGCGCGTGGAACACCGAGGGTGGCGATTGTTGCGGACCCGCCGAACGCCGCTCCGTCGACGACGTCGCGTTCATCTCCGCGATGGTCGCCGCCATCACCCGCGAGCACGGAATCGATTCCGCCCGTGTCTATCTCACCGGTATGAGCAACGGCGGCATCATGGCCTACACCCTCGCCTGCCGCACCGCGCTCTTCGCCGCCGTCGCCCCCGTGGCCGCCACTCGGCTCGCCGACTGCCCCGCCCCGGCACCGGTCTCGGTCCTGCACATCCACGGCAGCGCCGACGAGGCCGTCCGCTACGACGGCGCCCCCGGCGACAACACAAGCACCGTCATCGACGGACCGCCCGTGCCCGAACTGCACGCCGAATGGCGCCGCCACCAGGGCTGCCCAGACCCGGTGATCACCGCCGCGGGCCCGGTCACCACCTCCCGCGCCACCTGCCCCGAGGACCGGGAAGTCACCCTGATCACCATCGACGGCGCCGGACACCAATGGCCAGGAGCCGACCGCACCCCGATGCGCGAACGCCTCCTCGGCACCGACCCGCCGAGCACGGCCATCGACGCCACCGCCACCATCGCGCAGTTCTTCGCCCGGCACCGTCGATGACGTTCGGCGCCAAAGCATTCCGGCCGTACCAATCGGACGGTGCCGCTAGCGCCGCGTCCAGAATGGTCGGCGCGGTAACCGACCGACGGCCGCCGTCATCCCGCCAGACCGACTGGACGTGACCTTCATTCATCCGGCCTGCGTGCACCGGTGAACCGACCGAGGGTGACCTTCAGCACGGTTGGCCGACCAATGGTGACCTTCGGTCGGCGTTGCTTGGCCACCCTGTGGACGGGGCACTAGCCGATTTCGACGACGCGCGCCCAGTCGGGCGGTCTGTCCGGGACGTAATCGGAATCGCGTTCACTCCACGACGGAGCCCGGCGGAACAGGCCAACGACGGTGCGACACCCCGGCTTGGCCGCAGGCCATGGTGTCTGACCGTCGGTGAGGACCACGACGACGTCCGGGCGTTGTTGGGCACGAAGGGCTTTGGCGAAACCGGTGCGGAGGTCGGTGCCGCCGCCGCCCACCAGCGGGATACCCTCGGCCGCGCACAGCGGGTGCGCGATCCGGGCGGCCGCGTCGCAGGACAACACGGTGACCAGGTCGCGGCGACCGCCCACCGCGCGGCAGATGGCGGTCACTTCGAGCAGGGCGCTCCCGAGTTCGGTGTCGCTGACCGAACCGGAGGTATCGATGATCACGCTGACGCGGGGCGGTGTGCGCCGCAGGCTCGGCAGGACGACACCCGGCACGCCGGCTGAGCGTCGCGCGGGTCTGCGATAGGTGTAGTCCTCCCCGACGCCGGGCGCCGAGACGGCCGCGCGCAGTGCCGCACCCAGCAGATCGCGCCACGGCTGCGGTGGATGGAACACTTCACGCGCCCAGCGCCGCCATCCTTCGGGCGCGTCGCCCGGGCGGCCGGTGATGCCCTGCGCCACCAGGAAGCGCACGCCGTCGCGTTCCTGTTCGCTGAGTCCGTCCGCGCCGAGCGGCCCCAGCTCCCACTCGCGCTCCGAGCCGTCGGCGCCGCTACCGCAATCGAGCCACGCCATCTCCGGTGTGTACGTTCCGAACCGGAACTCCCGCAGGTACTCCTCCATGAGTTTGCCCGCGGGCAAGTCGATGTCGGCGGGCAGGATCGCACCTTCCGGGCGGACCAGGCCGTCGCCGAAGATGTCGTCGTTGATCTCGAAGTCGGCGGCGATGTTCATGCGCAGCCGTTCCCCCGGCCCGCTCAGTTCGTGCTCGCGGGCGAAGCGCTCACCGCGGCCGTGATGATCGCGCAGCAGGTGCGACACCTCGTGCACCAGCACGCCGGCCAGTTCCTCGACCGGCATGCCGTCCACGAACGCGGGCGAAACATAGCAGCGCCAGTACCGGTCCACACTCATCGTCGGGACGCGGCGCGATTCGACGATGTGCAGCGCGAACAGCGCGGTCGCCAGGTAGGGCCGGACCCGCACCGCGTACAGCCTTGCGGCGAAGAGCTTCTCCAGATCCAGTTTCGGATCCGCTGCCCGCGCCGTCATCGGCCCGCTCGCACGAGGTCGGCGGCGCGATCCGCGCGCCGCGACACCGACACCACGCCCGTCAGCTTCTCGATCGACGCCGGTACCTCCCAATTGCCTTGGCGCAGTGTGGCGAGCGTGGTCGCGGCGACGACAACCAGATCCGGCGGCCCGGTTTCGATCGCCCGCACCAGCAGCGCCCACGCCGCATCCCAGCGGGACTTCTCCGGGCGCTTGCGCACCGCCGCAACCACACCGTCGAGCACGGCCTGGCGCAGATCCCCGCGCTCGGGGAGCTCGGCGCCCGCCGGATCGGCCAGCAGCATCTCCGGGTCCGGAAGGTCCATTCGGTCCATGCTGGTCAGCAGCTCGAAACCGGGTCCGTCCCCGACCGTCCCCCGAATCAACAGCGACAGCACGTCCTTGGAAGAGCCCGCGGCGGTGGCGAACGCGATCAGCCGCAGCGCCATCTCCCAGCTGCGAGGCGATGCCCACGCACCGCCCCGTCGCGCTTCACTGCTCGGCATCTGATGCACGAGCTTCGGGCGCGCCGCGAGCAGCACGCACACCGCGCGACGCGCGAATGCCACCGCCTCCGTGAGCTTTCCCGGATCGAGCTGCGGCAGAGTCGCGCGCGGCCAGGTACCGCCGAGACCACGCACGACCACATCGTGATCGTGCACCCACTGCAGGTGCACGAACCGATTGGCCAGCGGCGGGCTCAGCTCCCAGCCGTCCGCCGCCGACGAGCGCGGGTTGGCTGCCGCGACGATCCGGACGCCCGGCGGCAGCTTCAGCGCACCGATCCGCCGCTCCAGCACGAGCCGCAGCAGGGCGGCCTGCACGGCGGGCGGCGCGGTGGAGAGCTCGTCGAGGAACAGCAGCCCCCGGCCCGCCTTGACCAAGCGCACCGCCCAGTCCGGTGGCGCCATCGGAACACCGTGCTCCGCGGGGTCGTCGCCGACGATCGGCAGGCCCGAAAAGTCCGATGGCTCGTGCACGCTCGCGATCACCGTGGTCAACGGAAGCTCCAGTGTCTCGGCGAGCTGCGTGAGGGCGGCGGTCTTGCCGATTCCCGGTTCGCCCCAGAGCAGCACCGGCAGGTCGGCGGCTACCGCCAGGGTGAGGGCCTCGAGTTGGGTGTCGGTTCGCGGTTCGGTGGTGGTCTCGCCGAGGAGGGTCAGCAGATCGGCGGCGATATCGAGCTGGGAAGTGTGGGCAGCGAGGTCCGTGACAGCAGCAGACATGTGAATCACCTTGTGTTGTAGAAGGATTGATTGATTCGACGCGGGACGTGGTCGGGTCGCAGGTCGTCGGGTGGTAGTGCCGCGCGCCCGTGTGAAGCGGTCAGGAGCGCCAGGCGGTCGCACAGCGCCGCAGCGCACGGCGGAGGCGGTTTCAGTAGGTCGTCGCGTTGCGCGGGTGCGCGCGGCGGTCTCGTGGACGGCGAGCGCCGGGGTAGTTGGGGACGAGCTGCGATTCGGATAGCCCGGATCGATAGAGCCCGTAGGTGATTCGCTGTCGCGCGGTGGCTTCCAATGCGTCTCGGAGAGCGCCGTCGCGCAGGACCGCCTCGGGGCCGAGCAGGCCTTCGACGACGGCGAGCGCGCCCGCGGTGTCACCGTGTGCGAGCCGTTCGCGAACGCCCGTGAGGCAGTCCGGTTGGCGATGTGCCCGATCGATCGCCTGCAGGCAGGGCAGCGGGGTGCCGCTCAAGGCGGCCAGGAGTTCCTCGCGCCGAATCTCGGCCGGGTCGTGGTCCAGCGCGGACAGCACACCGTCGACCAAGCCGATACGGTGTTGCTCGCCGCCGCATTCCACCAAATGTGTTCGCTCCCACCGGGTCGGCCCTCGGACGGATTCGCTCGGCGAACAGTCCTGCGCCAGCGCGGCGGCGACCAGCGGATGCAGTCGTTCGAGCGAGATCGCGCCGGTGCGAAGCAGTTCCAGGTCGGGTGGTTGCCAGGTCGCGGCGTCGGGCAGCACCGGAAGCGCCGAGACAGCTCCGGCCGGATATGTCCTCACGATCCGCAAGCCGACAGTGCCCAGTTCGGCGATCACCCGTTGCCGAGCGCCCAACCGCACCAGGACGGTATTCTCCTGTCGCCCTTCGGCATCGAGCAGGATTCGGGCCTCGGCGGCCCAGCGATCAACGGCGTACCCGCGATCCCGCGACACGATCTCCAGCAGAGCGGGGTCCAGCGCCGACCGGTCGGCGTCCGGTCCGGCTCCGCACCGCAGCCGCAGCTCGTCGGACCTGCGCGCGTCCCAGAGGTGACGATGCAGGTCCATCCGGAAACGGCGGTCCGGCCGTGGATGCGGATGCGGACTCTCGAAGCCGGATCCATCCCACAGCGCGAGTGCCACCCGCTGCCCGGAATCCGCCCACGTCGGCGCCGTACGGACCACCAGGTGCACGAAATCGCCTGTGCCACAGGCGTAGCGAGCGAGCGTGATCGTCAACCCCGGCCGGAGCAGGCCGTCCGGAGCGACCCTCGGCAGGTGCCAGCGCAGCAGATCAGGAGCCAAATGCCGGAGATCGGACCGGATTTCAGCCGCCAGCTCACGGCCGTAAGTCCGTGCCACAGAACGTAAATCGATACCGACGTCGAAACCAGCAGCGGCACAAGCCCCCGCCCAATCCCCGGCGCGACGCAGAGCGGTAGCGGTCTCGATCATGGAGGGCGGCACAGCGAACTCACGCACGCGCGGCCAGAAGGAAAGGCGGGAATCGTCCCCATTCGTCTTCGCAGTGAGCATCAGCACTCACCTTGGACGAACGGGACCCCCAATCTGCGATCAGAAGGAATCATCATCGCGTCGATCATAGAGCGTGCCACCGAGACCCGCCAACCATGGGGCCGCGAAACCGGCTCGCCCTGGGTCCCGCACCCACGGGACCTGCTGCCCGAGCGGGCGACTTCCTGTTCTTCGTTCTGGAGGCCGCCTGACTCGGATCGTCCGGACCGCATGGTTCGGCCTACGAATCCGGCCTGGCAACACCGCACGCTCCTGGCCTTCAGGGCCGCATGGTTCGTACCCCACGCGGCGTTCAGTGGAGTGGCAACGCGCACGCTCGGATCTAGCGCGGCGGCTGGTTCTGGGGCGGATACTGGTGCGGCACAGGACCTCTCGGAGCGGGCGCCGTCCGCGCCGCAGCGGCGACCACCGTCGCGAGGGTGGCGGCGAATGCGGCGAGCGCGCACGGGATGGACAACCAGTAGGTGTCCTCGAAGAGGAATTCGAACTGTGCGGCGCCGAGCACCGCTTCCACCATGCCGGACAGGAGCATGCCCGCGGCCACCGCCGCGAGCGCGCGCAGCACGGGATATCGCGCGCCCATCCCCGCGAGCGCGCAGATACCGGTGAGGATCGCGAGCAGGATCATCAGCGCGAGCATGACGTCGGACCACAGGAAGCGGTAACTCGAGGAGAACGCGTTGGCGAGACGGAAGACGATGGCGAGCAACGCGGCGACCAGCAGTAGACCGCCCGCGACCCGCTCCATCGCACCGCCGCTCGACGGTCGGCTCGCCGGACCATAGCCGGGCGGCACCGCAGCGGGCATGCCGGGCGGCGGTGCGCCGTACGGATGCGGCTGACCGAGATAGGGCGGCGGAGGACTCTGCTGCGGATTCACTTGCCCGTGGTACGGATTCGACTGACCCGGCACGTACCCACCCTGACCCGGCGGCATCGGATTCCCCATCGGTAGTACTCCTCCCCGGCCCTCCGGCCGCACCAACGAACCGCTACGACGAAGGACCCTAGTGACTCGGGCCGTGCCACGCCGCATTACGTCGGCAGAGAGCCATATCCCTCCCTGAGTGTGTTCCCGTGACGCCGGGCCGAGCGTCGAGGACTTAGCGAGTCCGCGCGCCGCCCACTGCGCGCCCACCACGCGCGCACCAGTCCCTCGGCGCCCACACGAACACGCCGCCGGGTCCCGACGGTGGCACGATGGCCGAACACTTCGAAATCGCTGTCTTCGATGCGGTCCAAGATTTCCGAGTACAACAGCAGCGCGGTCGCCACGCAGGGACGAGAGCGTGGTGCCAGCCGCTCGATGCCACCGCGCGCGAAATCGTATATCCGCCTGGCGATCTCGTGCTGATCGGCAAGCGCGCGGCGCACGCGGGGCTCCCCCTTGCCATATCTACGACACCACACGAGTAGTTCCCGATCCACGCCGTGGACGGCCAGTTCGTCGGCGGGCAAGTAGACGCGATCGCGTGCCAGGTCCTCGTCGACATCGCGGAGGAAATTGGTGAGCTGGAACGCCTTGCCCAGCGCCGCCGCGTACGGCTCGGCTTCTGGACCGGGTACCGTCGTCCCCAGAATCGGCAGCAGCTGCAGACCGATCACCTCAGCCGATCCGTAGACATAGCGGTCCAGTGCACCGCGGTCCGGGTAAGTGGTCACCGACAGATCCATCCGCATCGATGTGAGGAATGCGTCGAATAGATGGTCCGGTATGCGGTAACGGTCGGCGGTGTGCAGCACTGCGGCCAACACCGGATCGCCGCCGACATCACGGGTTTTCAATTGCCCTGCCAAACTGTCCAATCGGGCGGCTCGGTCGGATGTCCCGAGTCGTGCATCGAGGTCGTCGACGATGTCGTCCGCGCGGCGGGCGAAGCCGTAGAGCGCGTGCACGCCGGGGCGCTGGTCGGGGGCGAGCAACCGCGTGGCCAGAAAGAACGTCTTACCGTGCCGGGCGTTGAGTGCCCGACAGTGTTCATACGACTGGCGTAGTGATCGATCGGTGATACCTGCCGCATCGAGTTCCGTACGTGTCATCTCGGGTGTCCCATCAGTGGTAGGAGTGTGCGGGATTTCCCGGACGGCGGGCCGCGCCGGAGCGCACCGGCCCGGTGACACGGTCAGCGGCAAGTCGCCCGGAGATCAGCACCGGTGGAATACCAACGCCCGGCACGGTGGATGCGCCCGCGAGCACCGCGTTGTCGATACCGCGAATCATGTTGGCGGGCCGAAAAGGTCCGGTTTGGGCAAAGGTATGTGCCAGAGCGAACGGACTCCCCGAGAGCATGTCTCGAGCGGCCCAGTCCGTCGGCGTGACCACGCGCAGGAGTTGGGCGCCGCGCAACGCGGATGGTCCCAGGCGTTTTCGCACGATATCGAGAACCTGCTCGGCGTAATCGATACCGAAGCGCGGCCAATCGATCCGCCCCCGTTCCAAATTCGGTACCGGCGCGAGAATGTAGAGCAGATCGCGCCCCTCCGGCGCCAATGTGGGGTCACCCGCCGTCGGCCGAGTCACCAGCAGTGATGGATCGGACGGGACCCGGCCGTCACCGATGATGTCGTGGAAGGCCGACTGCCAGGCCGCGCCGAACAGCAGAGAATGATGGGGGATCTCGAGCGGATCACACGAGACGTGCAGTACCGCCGCGGAGGGGGCTGCGACCACCGGGATCGGGCGCCGTGAACGGTGTCCGAGCAGCGCGTAGGTGCGATGCCGCTCGGTAGTCAGAACCACCGCGTCACAAGCGATTCGGTCGCCCCGGTCGGTGTGCACGGCATGGACGCGGGCCCCTTCGCGAGCCAAGGCCGTGACGGTGGTCTGGTAGTGGAATCGCACGCCTGCGGCTTCGGCCGCAGCGGCGAGCGCGTCGGGCACTGCGCGCATGCCACCTCGCGGAAAGTACACGCCCGCCACGGTGTCCATGTAGGCGATCACGGCGTAGGCGGCCAGTGCGCGGTCGGGTGCGACACCGGCATACAGCGACTGGAAGGTGAACACGCGTCGCAGGTCGGGATCGGTGATGAACCGAGCGACCCGCCGATCCCAGTTGCCGAAGCCGCCGAGTGCCGCCAATTTGGCGAGAGCCGGAGTCAGCATCGAGAGCGGCGAATCGAAATTCGTCGCGATGAAGCGGTCGAACTCGGCATGGTAGAGCCGGGTGAGCCAATCACGGAGTCGCCGATAGCCTTCGGCTTGGTCGGCGCCCGCGAACTCGGTGATGGCGTGCGCCATGGTGTGCTCGTCGCTGTGCACGTCGAGGGTGCGCCCGTCGGCGAACTGGGCGCGATAGGCCGGCACGACCGGCATCAGTTCCAGACGATCTCCGGTCTGTTCCCCGACCGCGTCGAAGATCTCGTCGATCAGCTCGGGCATCGTCAACACTGTCGGACCGGTGTCGATTCGACAGCCGTTCAGATCCAGCCGGCCCATCCGCCCGCCCGGCACCGCCGCGCGTTCGATCACCGTCACCGCCCGCCCTCGCCCGGCCAGGTGGATGGCGGCCGACAGGCCCGCCAGCCCTGCGCCTACCACCACTATGTGGTCGGGACGACCTTTGACAGTGCGCATCGTGTATCTCCTCTACAGCTTCCGCGCCGTGCACAACAGCGCCATCTGTTCCAGCGCCACCCGCAGCCCGGCGTCGAGCGAGCCCTCGTTCAGCGCGTGCATGGCCGCTTCGACGCGATCGGCGATCATCGCCTCGACGTACGCGGGAGCGCCGGATGCGGCGATCAGGGCACGACAGCGGTCGATCGCGACGCGATCGAGCACCGGGCGGCTCATCAGTTCCAGCAACTCGTCCCGCACCACGGGGTCGGCGAATTCGAGCGCGACGACCACGACGCTTGTGGCCTTGTGCTGACCGAGATCGCTGTCGGCGGGCTTTCCGGTGACCGCCGCCGAGCCGAAGATTCCCAGCAGATCGTCACGCAATTGGAACGCCTCGCCGACGCGAGTTCCGAAGCGGGCCAGCATGCTCAGCGTGTCCTGGCCGCACCCGGCCATCGCGGCGCCCAACTCCAGTGGGCGCCGGACGGTGTAGTTGCCGGACTTCGCGCGGGCGATGGCGAGGATGTCGTCGAGGTCGGGCCGATCGCGCACGTCGTTGATCAGGTCGGCGAACTGGCCGACCGCCAGCTCGATGCGCATCGCGTCGTAGCCCGGCCAGACACGGGCCAGAGCGGCGGGCTCGACGCCGCTGTCGCGCAGCATCTGCTCGGCCCACACCAGGCACATGTCGCCGAGCAACGTCGCCGCCGAAGCGCCGAAGCGAGCCGCCGAGCCAGCGTTGTGGTCGCGCCGGTGCTGCTCGGCCAGTCGCACATGCGCCGCCGACGCCCCGCGGCGCAGCACGGCATCGTCCATGACGTCGTCTTGCAGCAGCGCGAAGGCGTGCAGCAGTTCCAAGCTTGCCGCCGCACGCAACGCGGCGCCATCCGGCCCGGCACCGCAGAGCCAGCCCAGATACATCAACGTCGAGCGGAGGCATTTCCCGCCGGTGACGTACTGCATCAGGATGTCCTCGACGGCCCATGCGTCCAGCCCGGAAATTCGGAGATCGCGGAGGAAGCCGCTCAACTCAGCGAGTACTCGCCCCCGCACGTCCACGCGCCAGCGCTCGAATCCTTCGCCGAGATCAGAGCGCCCGTCCTCGCGCGGCGAACCCGCGGGCATCCACAGGACGGCGCTCACCGGTCTCCCCCTCTGGGACGTTCGAGGCAATGCGTCGCCCGCGGGCGGTTGTGAGCGGCCGGAGCGACTCGCGCCTCCGCAACGATCGCCGTCGTGGACGCCACACGTCGTGTACTCGGACTGGCAGCCAGTAAACAACGGCCCATGCCATCATCCCTCCGCAGAGCTTCAGAGCGTTCTCGCCCATCTTACGTCAAACGATGCAGTATTGATGCATAGTTTGCGAACGCTTTCCGCCCGCCGCCGAATCGCCACCGAAAATGGGTGGTCACCGCCCGGAGGGATCCGACTTACGATTCATAAGTGATGCGATAGTCGGACTGGCAACAGCAACGAACCAGGCCCCGCTCACAACGGGTGACCGCTCGCCGCCCAGCGAACCAGCGGCGGTTCTGTGCATTCGCAGTCGAGGGGGTAATCGAGTGGCGCTAGGGTAGAGGGGGGTGAGTGCGAGGAGTCGAAAGATGAGCACCACCGTTCTGATCATCATCATTGTCGCCGCTGTGGTTGTCTTGCTGGCCGTCGTATGGGCTTTGATGCGCAAACGGCGGGAACACCAGCGAGCCGAAGCCCGGGCTCTCCGTGACCGCGCGGCCGAACGGGAAGTCGAGGTCGCTCAGCGGGAGGCGCGGGCGGAGGAGACCGCCGCACGGAGCCGGGCGGCGAAGGCCGAAGGCGAGGCCAAGGTGGCACAAGCCGAGCAGCTTGCCCATCAAGCGCAGGCGCACAGCAGCGAGGCGGCGGAATCGCGGACCGAGTTGGACAAGGAGTGGGAGCGCGCGGACAAGGTCGATCCGGACTCGACATCACGCGAGAAGCAGCAGGGAGCCGACCCGGAACGGCCGCCGCGCAACCCCTGATCGACTTTCGAGGTCTTCTCTCGCTGTCCACGAAATATCCCTCGGTCCACTCCACGAACATCGATATGAGCACAGCGTCGCCCGCCGGCGCGCGTCAGCGCCAAGCCGGGAACGGTGCCATGTCGGCGAGCGGTGAACCGGTTGCTTGCAGCGAGGTACTGAACGCTGACATCAACCGGGCGATCATCGCCTGCAACTCCTCGCGGTCGATCGATTCCACCGTAGGGTCCGGTGCCCACGTGGTCCTGGACGTACAGGTGATCCGCACTTCGCCGCCGGTGGGGTGGAAGTACAGAGTGCGCTCGATTCCCTGACCGTACAGGTCGATCTCCCCAACGCGGTATGCGCGCAGATCGTCGAGGAGATCGGGCAGTTGTTCGACCAGTGTCGACAGGTCGTAGGCGACGTCCACCGCCCAGTCGTCGCTGCCGAAACCGCCGATGGTGAACGCGCAATCGGTTTCGGCGAGCACCTCGCACGCCATCATGACGAGCGAGGTGTAGTCCAGGTCGCTGTCCGGGGCAGCCGCGACCGTTCCGGACGGCTTCGTAGCGGGTGTGATCGAGAAGGAGAAGGGCATCTCGAGTGTCCGTCCAGAGGTGAGGTGGCGTGCCGCAGTTCTCAGTACAGGATGAACGCCTTGCGCAGCGCTGTCGCCGCTTCGGATCGGGCCCGCGCGCTGTCGTCGAAGGGGTGGCGGACGAATTCGTGGATCATCCCGGGATAGCGGCTGACGGTCACCGGGACGCCGGCCTCCTCGAGACGCCGCCCGTACTGTTCGCCCTCGTCTCGCAACGCGTCGTACTCGGCGGTGATGACGAGTGTTGGTGGGAGCCCGGACAAGTCGGGGGCGAGCAGGGGCGAGACTCGGGGGTCGAGCTTCTCCGCTTCGGTGGTCAGGTAATTGTCCATGAACCAGTGCTGGGTGGCCCTGCTGATATTGCCGTACTTACCCGCGAACTCGCGGATCGAGTAGTTCGTTCGCCGGAAATCGAGGTCGGGATAGATCAAGAGCTGGAAGACCAGGGCGGGCCCGCCGAGATCCCGCGCCATCAGCGCGACAACGGCCGCCAGGTTGCCGCCCGCGCTGTCACCGCCGACCGCGATCCGGGTGGGATCCCCGCCCAGGTCCGCCGCGTTCTCGGCGACCCATCGCGTCGCGGCGTAGCAGGCGTCGGGCGCCGCCGGGAATTTGTGCTCCGGCGCCCGCGGGTAGTCGACGGAGACCACGAGGGACTCGGCCCCGTTCGCGAGACTCCGGCACAGGCCGTCGTGGGTGTCCAGATCGCCGAGCACGAACCCGCCACCGTGGAAGAACACCAGCACCGGGAAGGGGCCAGCACCGGCCGGGGTGTAGACCCGGACCCGAATGTCCCCCTCCGCCAAGGAAACCGAGCGGTCCTGCACGACGGCAACAGCTTCGGGCTCCCCTAGCAGAGCGACTCCCCTGCGGACCCCTTCGCGCGCCAGCTCGAGGGGAAACGTATGCAGCTCACCGAAATTGAATTGGGCGAGCCGATCCAAATACGCCTGGACCTGCGGGTGCAACGAGATCCGGCCTTCTGTTTGTTCGGTCATGCGCCTATGGTGCAACTTGAAGCGCAGTTCAAGTCAAGGAGTAACCGGGCATGACATCGTTGGATATCGCCGAGGTCGCCGAGCGGGCCGGATTGGCTCCGTCCGCATTGCGGTTCTACGAGAAGCGCGGCCTGATCGAGCCGGACGGCCGCAACGGTCTACGCCGCACCTACCACCCGGACGTGCTCGCCCGACTGGCCCTGGTGAACTGCGCCCGCTCGGCGGGCTTCACCCTCGCGCAGATCGCCAGGTTCCTGACGGCCACACCGGAGGACGCCGACCTCCGATCCCACTTGGCCGAGAGAGCCGATCGACTCGACGAGGACATCGCGCGCCTCACCCGAATGCGCGACGGCCTCCGCCACACCGCGACCTGCACCCATCGACCGTTGGTCGACTGCCCGGAATTCCAGAGCATTTTCGCCAGTACGGAAGCCGACAACACCTCGGCGTAACCGAATCCGCCGACGGCCCGCCCGCCGCTCCCCCATCTCCACCCACGGTCGGACCGCTGGATCCACCCGCGGACGGTGTTCGGTGCCCCGCCCGGCGAACTATCGTGAGGGTATGCCCGTTACCGCCGGTACCGCCACCGCCGAACCGCCAGTCATCCCCGGCGTGCGCCGGTCGTTCAGCACCGCCCGCGGCGTTCGGTTCCACGTCACCGAAGCCGGGCCGGTCGACGGTCGTCCGGTCGTGCTGCTGCACGGCTGGCCGCAGCACCACTACGCCTACCGGGATCTGCTCGCCGACCCGCCCGAGGGACTCCGGATCATCGCGCCCGATCTGCCGGGCTACGGCTGGTCGGGCCCACCGCCGCATCGTTGGGCGAAGGACGACGTCGCCTCCGATGTGCTCGCGCTGCTCGATGCGCTGGGCTTGGACCGCGTTCTGCTCGTCGGACACGACTGGGGCGGTTACGTCGGATACCTGATGGTGCTGCGCGAGCCCGCACGTTTCGACGGCTATCTCGCACTGAACATGGCGCATCCCTGGGTACCGGCGACCACGGTGTTGCGGCATGTCTGGCGCTTCCTCCTCTATCAACCGATGCTCGCCATCGCGGGCGTGCCGCTGCAACAGCGCACCCGCCTCCTCGAACGGCTCATCCCCGCCGCGATCACCGATCGCAGCGCGGTCGACCCCGAGGCGGTGCGAATCTTCGCCGACCGCTTCCGCGATCCGGTCTGCGCCCGCGCCGCCACCGACACCTACCGAACCTTCTGGCTGCGCGAAATCCCCAGCGCCGCACGTCATCCCGAACGCCGCCGGGCCAGCGTCCCCATCCGCGCACTGTTCGGCGTCGACGATGCCGCTCTGCATCCTTCGCTTGCCGCCCCCGAAACCGCCCGCGCCGACGACTACACCTTCGAACCCGTCAGCGGCTGTGGACATTTCATCGCCGACGAACGCCCCGACCTGGTCCGCGCCCGCCTGATCGAGCTGGCGGCGGCCACGACGTAGCGAACCGGATGGTGGAACCGGTCGGTGACGTCGGTCGGCGATCGACGCGCTGTCGGCGAGTTGGGCCGACTCGGCCTGCGCGGCGTCGCGGAGGGTGTGGATCTCGTTGGATCCGGCGCGGCTACTCGGCCTCGACGGCACGCAGGTAGGCCGCGCCCCGCGGTGCGATCTCGTACCCGGTCTCCAGGCTGCGGGTAAGACCGAGGTTCTTCAGCTTGCGGATATCGAGTTTCAGGGAGTCCTTGTCCCGGTCCAGCGAAGCGGCCAGATCGGCCGCGCGACGACCAGGATGGGCCGCCACGGCTCGCAAGACCTCACCCGTCCACGGTCCGCGGCGACTGGCCCGATCCAACCCGGCCAGCGCCGCACCGATCTCCTCGATGTCGTGCCGAGACAGCTCGGCACGGCCGCTCAGCTCGACGCGATCATCGGGTCCCACATAGCGGACCGCGATTCTGAACACCGGGTCGTGCGCCGATCCTCGAAACGCCGCGCGCACGGCCGCGGCGTCGCGCTCGCCCGCCGACCGCGCGTCCTCATCCGAAATGTCTTGCGGCGCGATGGGTTCCACGCTCACGATCGCGACGATCCCGGCACTGGTGTACATGGTGGTGCCGGGTCGTACCCGCGCTGTGGCCCAGCGGCGGAAAACCTGCACGACCTCACCGGAGGCAATTCCGCGCGCGACCCGGTCGGTGAGAATCACGGGCGCGACTGTTCGGTGCGGACCTGCGAACCGATCTTGCCGGTCGCACCGGTCACCAGAACTGTCATGTCTCTACTCCCAGCGTTGTCGCGAGCTGATCGAGCAGAACAGCCCGGAATCCCGCACGTCCGGGTACGGCTGTCGCAGTACGAAGTTACACGAATGAGGTAGATCGCCGAGCGGATGCGGGCTGGGCCTACACTCACGCGATGCCGTCGGTGTTCTCGGTCAGCGCGAGCTCCGCTGCGCTCATTTCGCTTCGCTTTCCCACCCGAAGTGCGCCGCGGTGACCGCGACGACGCCGCGCTGGCTGGGCGGGGTCCTGTTCACTCCCGGCCTGATGGCGTTCACCGGCGATATCGGTGACACCGCTGCCCATTCCCACGCCGCCGTGCAGGTCTTGCTCGTCACCGCGGGCGAGGTGACCGTGCTCGACGCCGCAGGGCGCAGCGCGGCCGCCGAGGTGGCGATCATCCCGCCCGGTGTGCGGCACGAAGTGCGTGCCACGCAGGGAGCCAGAGGTTTCATCGCCTACCTCGACTCCGCGGGTCTCGTCGGCCACGCCGCACTCGCTCGGCTGCGTGACCTTCCTGCCGATCAGGTCACCAGCTGGATCACCGCGGCGACCCCGCGCACCACAGCCGCGGCACCGCAACGGAATTCGGCGTCGCGGCCGACGCGTCGAGCCACGCACCCGGTGGTGGGCGAGGCGCTGCGCGTGGCGGCGGCTTCCGCGAGCGGCCCGCCCTCGCTGGGCGATCTCGCGGCAGCCGTCGCGATGTCGCCGAGCCGCCTGTCGCATCTGTTCACCGAGCACGTCGGCCTGCCGTATGCGGCGTGGCGGCGGTGGACTCGGCTTCAGCTGGCCATCGGCACCGTGCGCGCGGGCGGTTCGCTGACCGAAGCCGCGCACGCCGCGGGCTTCACCGACAGCGCTCACCTCACCAAAACCTGCCGCGACCTGTTCGGCATCACACCGACCGAAGCTCTCGTCGCCACCGGCTGGCGACCGCCACCGGCCGCGCGGCTCAGCTGATTTCTACAAGCCTCCATGGGGATGCGGCGGCGACGCTGAATCCATGTCCACAATCGTTCACCCTCTGGTCCGCTACGGCTACGCACCGCTCATGCTGCTCGGCGTCAACGGCGCCGGGATCGCTTTGGCCGCAAGCGGAGTCGACAAGGCCTGGCTGCTGGCTCTGCTGGTCGCCGCTATCGCGTTGTCGTTCGCCGCCGAGCGCCTGCTGCCGTATCGGAGTGTCTGGAACAGCTCGCACGGCGACGTCGGGCGCGACACCGCGCATACCTTCGTCAACGAGACGCTCATCCTCACCAGTGTCGCCGTCGTCCCGGCCTTGGCCGCGCTCGTCGCCGGCGACGGGATCTGGCCTACCGATTGGCCGTTCGTCGTTCAGGTACTGATCGCGATTCTGGTCGCCGACTTCGGCATCACCCTGACGCACTACGCCAGTCACAAGATCGGGCTGCTGTGGCGGTTTCACGCTGTGCACCACAGCGTTACCCGCTTCTACGGTCTCAACGGCTTGATGAAACACCCCCTGCACCAAACGCTGGAGATGGCCGCGGGCGTCACCCCGCTGCTGTTGGCGGGGATCCCGGTGCCGGTCGCGGCGGCGTTGTCGTTGGCGGTCGCGGTGCAGCTACTGCTGCAACACTCCAACGCCGATTACCGTGTCGGCCCGTTGAAGTACATCTTGGCGCTCAACGAGGGCCACCGCTTCCACCACCTGAAGTGGGCGGGCATCGGCGATGTCAACTTCGGTTTGTTCACCCTCGTCTGGGATCACCTGCTGCGCACCTACAGCTACGACCCCGCCCGCCGCTTCACCTCCGACGACCTCGGTATGGCGGCCAAACCCGACTACCCGGTGGGTTACCTGGCCCAGCTCGCCGAACCCTTCACCCGCCACGGCGCCTGCACCACGACCTCGGGCGAGCACGCCGAAAACCGTTCGGACGCAGCATCGATCGGTCAGGCACCGCCGAGTCGAGTGTGAACGAACAGCTGAGAGCCAGCCAATGTAGGGGCGGCTCGCTGCGGCATCAACCGCCGAAGAACCACCGCTTGCGCGGTCCCGCCTGCTCGGTGCACGAACACCGCTGCGTCTTCGGCACATCGCCGAGCACTTGCTCGACATGCTCACCGCACCCGCTGTAGCCGGGCTTGCCGCACTGTCGGCAAGTGATTCGTTGGCACATCGTGCTGTTTCCTTTCCTCGAAGGCCGGGCCAGGCCACGCGGACGGCTCCGTCTCTCGCGATCACCGTATGGGACCGATACCGAGAGTAGGTCGTGGTGTGGCCCGGCCTCGAGACCGGCAGCTCGTGGCTATTCGCCGCCCGGGTCTGCCGGTCCCGTGTGCACGGGCACCGGGTGGTTCTCGGGCGGGGTCGCGCCTGCGGACCAGTCCGGGCCGAGCCCCAGCGCGGCGGCCAAGGCGCCGCCTGCCACTGCCGCGGTGATGATCCTGGTTGACGTAGCGCGATTCGGCATCGTGGTCTCCAGTTCCGTCGAGGGCGGGAGGAAACAGCTACAACGCGAATGCACATTTTGGGACCGGCTAAACCCCGGTTACGGAAAATCGACCTCTCCCGGTCCGGTCGCGGCACCTCGGTCGAAGGCGATCCGGCCCTACAAACCGGACGGTTGGCCAGGAACCGCGCCTTCTGTGCTTTTTCGACGGTCAGCCGCCGGATGTGGCGAATCCGCTACTTCTTGGCGAGGCTGAATTGCATGACGTCGATATAACCATCGCGGAAGAAACGACCGCAGCCGCTCAGGTACTTCGAATAGGTGTCGTAGGTTTCCGCCGAAGTCACCGCTATCGCCTCGTCGCGATGCTCTTCCAGCGCGTGCGCCCAATGTTCCAGTGTGGTCACGTAATTCGGGCCGAGCGGATGTACCCGCTCGACATCGAAGCCCGCCGCGCGCGCATAGTCGAGAACCCATTCCGGCATCGGCAACTGGCCACCCGGGAAGATCTCGCGGGCGATGAATCTGGCGAACGCGAGTACCTCGCGGTCGAGCGGCAGCCCTTTCGCGCGAAGCTCGTGCCGGTTGTACTGCACGATCGTGTGCAGCAGCATCCGTCCGTCGGCGGGCAGAATGCGGTGACACTTGTCGAAGAACCATTCGTAGCGCTCGCGCCGGAAATGCTCGAACGCGCCGATGCTGACGATGCGATCCACCGGCTCGTCGAACTCCTCCCACCCCCGCAACAGCACCCGTCCGCGCCGGGGCCCACGATGCGCCGCAAGCAGGCCTTCGACGTGCTCGTACTGGTTGCGGCTGAGGGTCAGACCGACCACGTCGACGTCGTAGTGCCGCATGGCGCGCAGCATCGTCGCACCCCAACCGCACCCGACGTCGAGCAATGTCATGCCGGGGCGCAGATCACATTTGCCAAGGGCCAGATCGATCTTGGCCAGCTGCGCTTCCTCGAGGCTCATCCCGTCGCGTTCGAAGTACGCGCAACTGTAGGTGCGAGACGGATCCAGGAACAGTGCGAAGAATTCGTCGGACACGTCGTAGTGGGACTGGACGTCCGCGTAGAAAGGAGCCAGCCCCTCCGCGCCTGTTCCTTTCTCCGGCACCATGGTCGTCCTCGCTGGGTGAAAGGTGCGTTTCACAGAAACGCCAGAGCGATGCCCGCGGGAAACTTGGGCAATATCGGATATGTGGGTTTTCCCCGGAGGTCGGCCCCGTGTTCTGTTGTAAAGGCCCGGGGCCGACCGTCGTGCGGGCAACCGTTTTCCCTCGGTGATGAGGGCGTACCACAAATTACTCCGCGGCGAGCTGTCGCGGGTGCGATCGCGCGGAATGTAGGTCAGACCGACATGGGTACATCGACGTAGGCCGGACCGTGCTGGTTGGACAGCGCGACCGTGGTACCTGCGACGGTTTCGTCCCCGTACAGGTGGTCCTTGGTGTCGATGATCATCGTCAGCTTGTGCCCCGCCGGGATGCGGTAGTCGGCGGCCTGCATTCGGACGTGCACCGCGGTCGGGCGGCCCGGCTCGGCATTCCGAACGGTGACGGGGGTATGGGTGATGATCCGCAGGTGACCGGTGAACGGGTTGTGGTCGAACAGGTAGGCGACGACGGTCACCGTCTTGTCGGAGGGGGTGACGGTGAGCTGCACTTCGGGGACACCGGCGATGCGCTGGGGCTCGGGGAACGGTTCGGTGGTCCAGACCGCCGCGGCGCCGCGGTCGACGTCATCGAGCAGCTGGCGCTTGGGCATGAGCAGTCGTTCCAGGAATCCATCGAACACCAGTGCACTGGCCGCCCTGACCTCTTCGGTGCCCGCCTGAATGTTCTGGTCACAGGTCCGCGCGGGAACCGTCGTCAACGCACCGTCGGTGGATGCGCCGCTCGGCGAGTTCAGGTAGTAGCGCAGCATCGAGTTCGACCAGGATTTCAGGTCCGCGCTGGCTTCCATGGCGAAGTTGTACATGGTCTCGGTGTGCACGATGCCGTCGCGATCGATGCCGTTGTCCACATCGCGCAGGTGGTGGTCCAGCCAGTCGTAGGCGGCTTCCGTGGTCCGGGTGTACACGCCCAGGGTGAGCCCGGGAATCTCCACCGCGCCGTGGTCGCCGATGGCGAGGTCGAGGCGCTTGGGGCCGGGGTAGCGATCGAACCAGTCGAGCAGCTGGTTCTGCGGAAAGATGGTCTCGTGCCAGTAGCTGGTGAAAAAGGTTGGCACGGGACGTATTTCGGCCAGATGCGCGGGCGAGCGAGGTTCCGCCCACTCGAGCACCTCCTCGATGTTGGTGTTGTTCCGGAAGTCTTCGAGGACCTTCACCAGTCCGGGGCTTGGCCGGTCGCTGATCGCGGCGAGGGCTTCCGCGGCCGCGATGTGCCGGGTCCGGTTGTCGTAGAGCGCTTGGCCGAGGTCCGCCCACGTGCTCAGCGCGACCACCGCCCCGACCCGTTCGTCCGCGTTGGCGACCAGCTGGCTGATGCCGGAACCGTAGGAGATGCCGAGCATGCCGATGCGGTCCGGGTCCGCGCGGAGTTCGGTCTTGGCGAGCGCCCAATCGATGACCTTGCGTCCGTCCGCGACGTCCTCGGGACCGGCCACCGTCAGTTCCCCTCCGGAACCCGGTAGTCCGCGTTCGGTGTACGCGACGACGGCGTAGCGGCGCATCAACAACCTGATGATGGCGCCGCCGTACATCTTCCAGCCGGCGGGGTCCAGTCCGGCGGGCAGGATGATGAGCGGGTGTGGGCCGCCGGTGAGCGGCCATGCGGCGAAGGCGTCGAGCGGCACGCCGTCCGCACCGGGGATCTGCTCGGCGCCGAGGCGGCACTGGGTGCGGACCGCGGCGATGTCGTCGACGAGATCGGCGGGGACCCGGCTCGCGTCTCCGGTGAGCAGATCGTGCACGACCGCGTCGACGTCGTGCTCCTGATCGGGGGAAAGAAGTCGCAGTCGGTCCTGGCGAGGCTGTGTCATGTCGTTCCTTTCCGTTTCCGTGCGAAGGGTTTTCCTGATGTCGCGCCGCCGGTTTCACGAGGGCGCGCGGATATCGGAATCACGAATAATGCGAATTCCGCGGTCGGAGAGTCCGATTCGCAGACAGCCGAAATCACCCAGCGCTACCCATAAGGCAAGCCGGGCTTAGAAATGGCGATGAACTGCCAATACAGCGATGACTATTCGAGGAATCGAACTGTACGCACTACGTCCACTATCGCCGGAGACCTACCGATGACCATACCGCGCCCCCTGCTCGTAGGGTCCACACAACCGAGGTACGAAGATCCCGTGAATCGACCCGATCAAGTACCGTTGCGCGCCTTCACGTCTCGAACCGTACCGATCTCTGCCGCTCACGATTTTACAGCGCCCCAGACCTCCGTGGTGAAAATCCCGACCACGATCCCCCATCGTGCACCCACGCATTTGTTGCGTTGTCATGAATAACACCCACCCGATCCACCGACGGCGGCCGCCAGGACCGGCTCGCGCTCACTCCGGCTGCTGATACGGAACGGTCGCGGGCTGGGCGAAGCGCTCGAGCGCATCGGATACATCGGCATCGAGTCGGCCGAAGACGACGTCGAAGTAGACGCGCAAGTAGGTGCGCTGGAGTTCGATCGACCGGTCGGCGTCGATGGAGCCGACCGCCTTGGTTTTCGTGTCCGTGGACAGCAGGCCGGCGGTGGCGAGTTGCGACAGAATCGCCTGCTGATCGCAAAAGGACATGTGCTGGGTGCCCGGCAGGCGGAGGGGAAGTTTCAGCCCGGTGTTTCTCCGCCAGTAGGGTTCCCAGCCGGGCTTGCCGAACCACGGAGATGATTCACTCGCGAGCATCAGCAGCGGACGATCGGTCCCGTCGTCAGCGACCGAACCGAGTACGGGCCCGTCCAAATTGACACCGGCGCGGATCCTGGGGTCGTCGTGCAGAGCCTGGGTCGTGGTCGAGCCACCGAGCGAATGGCCGAACATCCCGACGCGTGACAAGTCCATGCTTTCGACCAGATGCTCTGGCAACGGATGGCCTGCGGCGTTCGCGGTCAGTTCATCGAGCACGAACTCGGTATCCGCCACCCGCGTCGGCAGCAGAAGATCCCGCAGCACCTCCTGGGGCGAATCCAGCGGAACCACCGTGCGTTGGACCCGGCCATCCGGGAAGTGGACAGCGAACGCTTCATGCATATGGTTCATCGCGACCACGATGTAGCCGTGGCTGGCGAGGTCCTCGGCTTGGGCGGTGCTCCAGCCGGTGGTGTCGCCCATCCCGGGTGAATTCAACAGGACCGGAAACCGGCCGACACCAGCGGGCTCATCCCGATGGCTGTGACTGGGCCCAAGGGACCAACTTCCCTCAGGGACACCGAGTTCGGTGAGATAGGAACGTTGTGCCTCCTGGCCGCCGAGCGGCATCCACGGCGCGGCCGGCGCGGCGCGGCTCCCGTCGGCCGGATACCAGATCTGAACCAGCAGTTCGCGGCGTCGACCGGCCTCCCACGGGTCGGCGCGGTCCGGGTCGGTCAACTGGAGTTCGGTGACACCGACCGCATAGGGGCCGGTCGGAGCGGGAACCGAGAATCACCGCGTCGCCCGGCGGGGCCTCGGGTGATGCTTCCGCGACGCCGACAGCGCTCACGGCGACCATCAGTGCCGCCGCGGCGGCGACCACGTATCGCCGTAAAGCGTTGCGCGCCAAGAC
Source organism: Nocardia amikacinitolerans (assembly GCF_900215415.1). Classification (NCBI taxonomy): domain Bacteria; kingdom Bacillati; phylum Actinomycetota; class Actinomycetes; order Mycobacteriales; family Nocardiaceae; genus Nocardia; species Nocardia amikacinitolerans. The sequence continues at coordinate 124,265 of NZ_OBEG01000009.1, forward strand.
ACTCCCCTCAGCGATCGCAAATTCCAAGCCTACAAGATCGGACACACACGCCGAGGGCCGATCGAAGCCGGTGTCGGCGGATCGACCGCTGTCCGGGTCGAGTGAGCGGTTCGGTGTCAGTCGGTCCACAAGTGGGTGTTGTGGTGGGCGGTCAGGGTGCGGATGTGTGCGATGGCGGTGGTGGTGGGTTGGGTGGGTAGACGGCGGCCGTCTCGCAATCGGACGGACACTTCGTCGTTGGAGGTCTCGGCGGGGCCGAGGATGAATTGGTATGGGGTAAGGCGGGTTTCGCGGACGCGTGCGGACAGGCTGCCGGATTCGGGGCCGATCACGCGGGCGCGCAAGCCTGCGTCGATACACCGGTCGCGGAGGTCGTCGGCGGCGGCTCGTTCGGCGGCGGAGATCGGCAGCACCGCGATCTGCGAGGGGGCCAGCCAGGCGGGGAAGGCGCCGCCGTGGTGTTCGATCAGGTGGGCGACGGCGCGTTCGACGCTGCCGATGATGCTGCGGTGCACCATGACCGGTCGGTGTTTGCCGCCGTCGGGGCCGATGTAGTGCAGGTCGAATCGCTCGGGCTGGTAGAAGTCGACCTGCACGGTGGACAGGGTGGATTCCCGTCCGGCGTGATCGGCGACCTGGACGTCGATCTTCGGGCCGTAGAACGCCGCCTCACCCTCGACCGCCTGATAGGACAATCCGGCCCCGTCCAGCACCTCGCGCAACAACTTGCTCGCCCGCGACCACATATCCGGTGCCGCAACGTATTTCCCGGTCGCACCGGGCAGCGACAACCGGTAGCGTGCGGCGGTGATCCCCATGGCGCGATACGCGGAACCGATCAGCGCCAAGGCGTCGGCGACCTCGTCGGCAACCTGGTCCAGGGTGCAGAAGATGTGCGCGTCGTTGAGCTGAATGGCGCGCACACGGGTCAAACCGCCCAGCACCCCGGACAATTCGGAGCGGTACATCGCGCCGAGTTCGGCGATCCGTAGCGGCAGCTCGCGGTAACTGTGCGAACGTGATCGGTAGATCACCGCATGGCCGGGGCACAGGCTGGGTCGCAACACCACCTGCTCGCCGCCGACGTCCATCGGCGGGTACATGTCGTCGTTGTAATGCGCCCAGTGTCCGGAGATCTCGTACAGCTCGCGCTTCCCGAGCACCGGCGAGTACACATGCTGGTAGCCCGCCCGTCGTTCCGCGGCGCGGATGTACTCCTCGAGGGTATGGCGCACGGTCGCGCCGTCGGGCAGCCAGTACGGCAATCCCGCTCCGATCAGCGGGTCGGTGTCGAACAGGTCGAGTTCGCGGCCGAGTTTTCGATGGTCGTGCACAGGGGTCTCCTCCCGGTCGAGGGCGAATGACCACGTGCGAAAGCCCCGGGCATCCGCCCGGGGCTTCGATCAGAACAGGGTTCAGCGCGCCGGGACGTCGTCCGGCGTCGTCGTGGACTGAGCGCGCTGCATGCCCCGGACGCTACACCCGATGCCCCCACCGAACAACGGAAATACCGCCGCCCCGATCACAGTGCCGCGGCTCGCACGAAGTCGGCGACCTCCTCTGGCTTGGACACCAGCGACGCGTGCGAGGCGTCGATCTCCCGCGTCCGGGCGTTCATCCGATCGGGCCATGAAGCGCTGCGCGGCCGGTGGAATGGCACGGTCCTGCGCGGAGACCAGGTACCAACTGGGTGTCGCCGCCCACACGGGAGCGCCGGAGGGTTCCAGATTGGCCGATACCGCGAGCGAGCGCTGGTGTGTCAGCATCTCGGCCCCCGTGGCATCGCTCACGTCTTGGGCGAAGGCCTCGTGGAAACCGTCGGGCGCGAGGTAGGCGTCGACACCCTTCCCGGCCGTCCCGGTCGCGTCGTCGACCACCTTCACCTGAAGCACCGGCGGAATCAGGCGGCTGCCGGGGAACCGGATCGGATCGAGGGCCAGCTGATTGATCTCACCCTGCGCGGGCACGAAGGCGGCGACGAACACCAACGCCCGCACCTTCGGGTCGTGCACCTGGGTGATGACCGACCCGCCATAGGAGTGGCCGACCAGGACCACAGGACCGGAAACGCTGTCCAACGTCCGCTGCACGGCGGCGGCGTCGGTTCCCGGTCCGCGCAGCGGATTGTCCGGCACCGCAACGCGATAGCCGTCCGCGCGCAGTAGTTCCGCGACCCAGTGCCAGCTGGTTGTGTCGGCGAAGGCGCCGTGCACCAGCACGATCGTGGGACGGCCGCGATCGTCTTCGACGAGGACCCACCGCATTTCGGCAATATCGTGCTGCCGGATCTTGTCGAAGCAGCCGTCCGCACCAACGACGCGGGCACCGCAGAGCAGGCTCTGAAACGATTGGCCGAACGCGCGGGCGCGAGCGAAACTCCCTGGGCCATGGGCGTACTGGCCCGCAGCCGCGCCCTGTTGGCCGACGACTTCGCCGCCGAGGAGCTGTATCTCGAAGCCCTGTCACTGCTCGAGCGCACACCGCTGACCACCGAAGTGGCGCGCACCCGCCTGCTCTACGGTGAATGGCTACGCCGCCGGCGTCGCCGCCGCGACGCGCGCCACCAATTGCACACCGCCCATGAACTCTTCCTCGACATGGGCGCCACCGCCTTCGCGGAACGAGCACGCACCGAACTGGCAGGCGCGGGCGAACGCGCGCGGGAACGCACCCCGAGCAGTTCCTACGACCTGACACCCAGGGAACTTCAGGTCGCCCACCTCGCCGCCACGGGCATCACCAACCAGCAGATCGCCGCCGAACTGTTTCTCAGCACCGCCACCGTGGAGTACCACCTGCGCAAGATCTTCCGCAAACTCGGCATCACCTCCCGCCGCCAGCTGCCGGACCGAATGTGAGACTTGTTCACCGAGCGGGAACGGTCGTACCTCGCCGGAAGAGCTCGGCGTCGCCGAGGCGCTGCCCGCCGTCGATCACGAAGGTCTCTCCCGTCACCCAGCTCGCGGCATCGGAGACGAGGAAGGCGATGGCGGAACCGACGTCTTCGGGTTCACCGATCCGCGACAACGCGGTTGCCGAATTCCGTTCGTTCTCCCGGCTTTTCCACAGCGGCTCGGCCAGTTGGGTTCGCACCACACCGGGCGCGACGGCGTTGACCCGCACCCGCGGCGACAGTTCGAGCGCCAACTGCTTGGTGAGGTGGAGCAACGCGGCCTTCGACGCGTTGTACAGCCCGAAGTTCGGTTCGAAGCCCAACCCACCGATCGAGGCGGTGTTGACCACGACGCCACCGCGCTCCCCCATCCACGCGCGCGTGGCAAGGGAGGTCCACAGGATCGGCGCCCAGAGATTCACCCCGAAGGTCTTCGTGAAGCGCGCGTAGTCCTGGTCGATGACCGGGCCGTAGGAGCGGTTCGTGCCGACGTTGTTGACGAGAATGTCTATGCTGCCGAACTTTTCGAGCGTCGTATCGACACACCGTTGAGCGGCCTTCTCGTCGAATGCGTGCGCGGCGATGCCGAGCGCGTTGCCGCGCACTTCGGCAGCGGCGGCTTCCGCGGATTCGCTTCGGCGCGACGTCAGGACGACGTTGCCACCCGCCGCCGCGATCGCGTGCGCCGTCGCGAGCCCGATGCCGCGGGAGGCGCCGGTGACGATCGCGGTCCGGCCGGTCAGATCGAGTCGGCTCATGCGTTGATCCTCTGTGTTCGAAACCGGGTGGCCGGAGCCACCAGCGAGTATATACGAATTCGAATCGTATTCGATTTTTGCGACCATGCAGTGTGACGCTGTCGACAGAAGGGGCGGCGTCAGCCTTTCGACGCGTAGGTCTCCAGGTACGCGGTGACGAGCCGACGCGCTTCATCGATCGTGGCGGCATCACCGGACGGAGAGCGGCGGAACGCCGCGTCGAAGAGCCGGTCACCGGCTTCGTAGGCCAGCTCCAGAACGAATCGGGGGGTGTCGGCGCGGATCAGATCGCGCTCGAGCAGGTAACGCCAGAGCTGCTCCGCTTGCGACACATCGAATTCGCGCGCCATCTCGCTGAGCGTCGAGTTGCGGCCCCGGTACCAGAGCTCGACGAAACTCGGGTGCTCGCGGTAGTAGGCGAGCAGCATGTCGACGACCGAGTCGCAGGCCTCGCGCAGGGTGCGCGCCTCGGCGCGGCCGAGCGCCGCGGTGAGACGTTCGTCGAGCGCGCCCACGTGGCGCCGCACGAGCTCAGCGTCGACTTGATGCCGGTCGGCGAAGTAGTGGTAGACCGACGCGATGGGAATGCCCGCCCGCTCGCCGATCGCCTTGAGCGTGGCGGCCTCGTAGCCCTGCTCGCCGAGCAGTGTCTCGGCCGCGTCGAGGATCGCGTGCACGCGCTCGATTCCCCGGCGCTGCACCGGGGCCGGACGCGCCGACGTCCGAGTCGTCGCCTGCTTGTCGAACACGATTCGAAATCGTAACAGCCCGCGGTGGCCGTCAGCCGCTGGCCAACACTCGGGGACCGATCTGATGGGCGAGTTCCAGCGCGAGCTCGATTGCCAACCTGCGCTCCCCCGGCGGGTGTCCGAGCAGCTCGGTCGCGCGAGCGACCCGTTGCAGCACCGTGTTTCGGTGCGTGTGCAGCCGAGCGGCGGTGCGCGGCCCGTTCTCGGCCTCGTCGAGATAGACCCGCAGGGTCTCGCGCAACCGCGCCGCGCTCGGTGTGTCCTCGGCGAGCGGGCCGAGCGTCGAAGCGACGAATTCCGCTGCGCGAACGGGACTTTGCGCCGCCAGCGCGGTCACCTCGAGGTCTCGGTAGAGCGCGAGCCGCTCGCCGCCCGGGTGCCCGGCGAGCAGATTGTGCACCGCTTGCGCCGCCTCGTGCGAGCGACGGAAACCCGCGATGCCGCGAATCGTGGGACCGACGGCGACGCGGATGTTGGGTTGCGCCCGCTCGAGCGCGCCGCGCAGTGCCTCGACGGCGGGCTCGGAGTCGGTGCCCAACCAGGCCCAGAGCGTGGAACTCCCGGCGGAGAGCGTGAGCGGCAGCCGCGCACCGGCGGCCCGCGCCAGCATGCCTGCGGCGGCTTCCAAAGCGCCCTGGATTTCCCCTGGCGGCGGCGCCCACAGGATGAGGGCGGTGTGGCGGCGGGCGAGCTCGTAGCCCAGCCGTTCACCGGCCCTGCGGCTGTCGATCGGTGCGCCGTCGAGGATCAGCCGGACCGTTTCGGTGCGCCGCGCGAGCGCACCGCCGAGCACCTCCTCACGCTCGCGCTGCGCGGCGGCGATAACCCGTCCGATGACGTGGTCGACGTACTCGAACATGCGCTGCGAGGAGATCTCCAGCAACCGCACGAGCTGCGGGCCGGGCGGGACGACACGGGTCGCGTGCGCCATATAGCTCTGCCAGGCGATGTTCTGCCCGCGGCGGTAGGACTGAAAGATCACGTCGAGGTCGATACCGCGCCGGGCGACCGTGCGCGCCACGTCGAGCGCCTCGGGCGGCACGTCGATCGGCGACGGTCTGGCGTCGCGCCGGGCGAACACGGTCATCAGCCGCACGACATTGGCGCGATTGCTCGCCGACATCTCCGCGACGAGCGCGGCGTCGGCGCCCACCGTCGGCGTCAGTTCGATCGCCGCGGCGTCCATGGCAGCGACGAGTTCGTCGATATCGGCCAGCATCGACTCGGCTACGCCGCCCATCAGCTCGACGATCTCCGGCGGCAGCGTCGGAGCGGTCATGGATCCCAGTGTGCCACCGCCCACATTTCCGCGTAAAGCCTGGGCAAACGGACATACCCCGCCCGCAATTACGGCCCTAGCGTGAACCACATCACACCGCAACTCCGCTTCCGCCGCCAGGAGAGATCAGTGACGATCGCGACCATCAGCAAACCCCAGGGCACCGATGTCGATGTCTTGATCATCGGCGCTGGAATTTCCGGTATCGGCGCCGCCTATCACCTCAAAACTCGCCGACCGGGCACGTCGTTCGCGGTCCTGGAGAGCCGCGAGTCGATCGGCGGCACATGGAGTCTGTTCCAGTACCCCGGCATCCGCTCGGACTCGGACATGCCCACCTACGGTTTCGGCTTCAAGCCGTGGACACACCGTACGTCGATCGCCGACGGGGACGTCATCTTGACCTACCTCCGGGAGACCGTCGCCGAGAACGGGCTGGGCGAACACATTCGGTTCGGCTACCGGGTGGTCGGCGCGGAGTTCTCCTCCTCGGAAGGGCGGTGGACCGTCACCGCCCAGCGGACCGGCAGTGACGAGCGGGTCCGATTCACCGCGCGATTCCTGTTTCTCGGCACCGGGTACTACGACCACGATGCGGGCTTCACCCCCGAGTTCAGCGGCGTCGAGGACTTCGAGGGCCGGGTCGTTCACCCGCAGCACTGGCCGCGGGATCTGGACTACACCGGCAAGCGCGTCGTCGTGATCGGCAGTGGCGCAACGGCTGTCACGCTGATCCCGGCGATGGCAGGCAGGGCGAGCCACGTCACGATGTTGCAGCGCTCGCCGAGCTACGTGTTCTCGCTTCCGGCCGAGGACGCGATCGCCAACGTGCTCAACAAGGCGCTCGGCCACGACCGCGCCTACCGGATCATCCGGCGCAAGAACATCATGCTCGTCCGCGGTATCTACAAGGCGTGCATGCGCGCGCCGAAGGTGATGCGCAAGATGCTGATCGCCTCGGTGCGGCGGCAGTTGCCCGCGCACTTCGACGTCGACACGCACTTCACCCCGCGCTACAACCCCTGGGAACAGCGAGTGTGCATGGTGCCCAACGGAGATCTGTTCAAGACGATCTCGGCCGGGCATGCCTCGGTCGTCACCGACCGGATCGCCCGATTCACCGAGCGCGGCATTCTGCTGGAGTCCGGTCAGGAACTGGCCGCCGACATCGTCGTGACCGCAACGGGTTTGACCTTGTCGCCCTTCGGCAAGATCCAGTTCGACGTCGACGGACAACGGGTGAATCTGCCGGATACGACGACCTACAAGGCGATGATGCTCTCGGGCATGCCCAACTTCGTGTACGCCATCGGCTACACGAACCTCTCCTGGACGCTCAAGGTCGACCTGGTCTGCGAACACTTCTGCCGCCTGCTCGACTACATGGACGCGCACGGCCACGACACCGTCGAGCCGGTGCTTGACAACCCGTCGATGGAGCGGCTTCCGCTCATGACCTTGAGTTCGGGCTATGTGCAGCGCGACATCGGGAAGTTTCCGAGGGCGGGGACCAGCGGCCCGTGGACCGCCCAGATGGCTTACGAGAAGGACGTCGAGCGGCTGCGCGAAGGTCCGATCGAAGACGGCGCGCTGCGCTTCACCGCCACCAAGCCTTCGCTGCCGGCATTCGCCTCGGAGAGCGCATGAGGAACGAGATCACCTTCACCAGCCACGGGAACCGTTGCGCCGCATGGCATCTTCCTGCGGACGCCGACGCACCGGCCGGTCGACCCTGCGTGGTCATGGCGCACGGCTTCGGCGGTACCCGTGACACCGGGCTGCTCGGCTACGCCGAGGCTTTCGCCGCCGCCGGGCTCGACGTGTTCCTCTTCGACTACCGCGGCTTCGGCGGCTCGGAAGGCACGCCACGCCAGCATGTTTCGTTTCGACGTCAGCGGCAGGACTACCACGCGGCCATCGCGGCCGCCCGCCACCTACCCGGCGTCGACCCGGACCGGATCGTGCTGTGGGGGACGTCGTATTCCGCCGGTCACGTCGTCGCCGTCGCGGCGCGGGACCGACGCATCGCGGCGATCATCTCGCTCACGCCCGCGCCGGACGGGCTCGCCACCCTGGCCCATATCGCGCGCCACGCCGGACTCAGTCGCCTGGCGCGCCTCACCGGACACGGTTTGCGCGATCTCGCCCGCGCCCTCACCAAGCGCACGCCGCATCACGTTCCGATCGTCGGGACGCCCGGGTCGGCGGCCATGATGACCACACCCGGCGCTGTGGAAGCCTGCCTCTCGATAGCCGGACCGACCTGGCGCAACGAGGTGTGCGCGCGGGCCGCGTTGGAGGTCGGAGCGAACCGGCCGACCACCTTCGCGGGCGACCTGCCCTGCCCGATCCTGGTGCAGGTCGGCACGAACGACAGCGTCGCACCGCCCGCCGCGGCACGCCGGACCGCCGCGAAGGCCGGGCGGTGGGCGACGCTGCGCGAATACCCCGTCGACCACTTCGACGTCTACGAGGGTCCGTGGCAGCGGGCGATGTTGGCCGACCAACTCGAATTCCTCACGCGCGTGCTCGCGGGTTCACTCGACGGCCGTCGATCCGATCCGGTTCCCAGGACGTAAGGCCGGTCGGCGCGAACGGTTTTCGGGTGCGCTGCGCAGAAGCCGGGGCCGACAGTCGGACTCGGCGCGCTGGGTCAGGCCACCGGGACGGGCAGATCCGCGATACCGAGCGGGGCGAGGATGCGCTGGAATTTGCCGGTGGTCTCGGCCAATTCGGCCGCTGGATCGGATTCCGCCACGATGCCGCCGCCCGCGTGCGCGAGCAAGCTCCGGCCGTCGGCGGCCAGTTCGGCGCAGCGGATGCTCACCATCCACTCACCGTTGCCCTCGGCATCGCACCAGCCGACCGCACCCGCGTAGAAACCGCGATCACCCTCGAGTTCGGCGATCAGGCGCGCGGCCGCCGCGGTCGGCGTCCCGCAGACCGCGGGCGTCGGATGTAGCGCCGCCGCCAACTCCAGCGCCGAGGGTCCGTCCGCGCGCACCGCGGCGGTGATCGGCGTGCCGAGGTGCCACATCTCCGGTGTGCTGGTGAGTTCCGGTGCGGGCGTGCGGACTTCGGCGCAGCGATCGCGCAGCACGCCGCTGACCTGATCGACCACGTACCGGTGCTCGTGCTGATCCTTGGCGGATCCGAGCAGCGTCCGCGCCACCTCGCGGTCGGCCGCCTCGTCGTCGAGCACGCGGCGCGCCGACCCCGCGAGAGGATGGCTGAGCACCTCGGTGCCGTCCCGCCGGACGAGTACCTCGGGACTGGAACCGATCAGATGCCTACCGGTGTAGGGCGCGCCCGCGGCGGACAGATCGACCAGGAATCCATTGCCCATCGGATCGGTGGACACCAGGCGAGCCAGAATGTCGTGCGGCCGCGCCGGTTCAGCGCTTCGGGCCCGGATCGCCCTGGCCAGCACCACCTTTCGAATCGGATGCTCGGGATCGGCGAGCATCCGTACCGCCTCGGCCACGCGCCGCACGTGGGTTTCCGGGTGGGGAACAGCGGCATCGAAATCGAAGCGCGGTGTGCGGGTCGCCGTCTGCCGATATCCGGTGTCGCTGGTGGACAACGATTCCGGGGCCCACAGCGCCGCGGGTGCGTCGGGCAGGAACGGCAGCGCCCCGACGATATGGCCGACCTCGCCGCGCCGCAGCGCGGTCACCGCGTCTCGCGCGGATCGGAAGGTGCGACCGCGGCCGTGCGCGACCACGGTGCGGTAGGGGCGGGACAGCACAAAGGCGGGGTCCGAGGTATCGGCAGGCGTGTCGGAAATGGGAATCATCCTCTCGGGTCACCTCTCGTGAACCTGAGGTTAGCCTAACCTGACACAAATGTGGGTCCGACGTCAGCGTGGGCTGGTGCCGGGCTCCCGCGGACTCCTTGGACAGAGGCCACGGGTTCCGCGAAACTGGTTCAGGCGCGGCCGAGTCGGCGCAGCGGGGTTGCGCCGCGGACGACGTCGTCTCTATGCTCGACGCCGCGACTCGTCGCCGTAAGCGTTCACGTCAATCAACGCACCGATCCCGCCGACCGGTGGGATCGCTGCCATTGACGACCTTACGGAGCGTCCCATGTCCGAAACGACGACCACCTCTCGCCCAGTCCGCAAGCTGCCCGCGCGTTACGCGGCGGTGCTGCTGCCCATGCTGCTGTCGATTCTCATGACCTGCGTGGTCTCGCTGATCAGTACGGTGATCAGCGACGGCCTCGCGGTCGGCCAGTGGCTGCGCGCGTGGGCTGTGTCCTGGCCTATCGCCTTTCCCACCCTCCTGCTGATGCTTCCACTGGTCCGCAGGCTCACCGCGGCACTGGTTCGCACACCGTCATAGCCGGCCGCTCAGGAGAGGCGATCCGCGCTTGTTTGATTCCTCCGCGCCGTGGTACCCGCCGGGCGTATCGGGCCGACAGCGCGGTCGGGCCGGAGATCAACCGCGAAGGGGCACTTCCATGTTCGGCGAGAAGCACACGTCGCGAGCGCCCCTGCGCATGGCTGTTGTATCGCGGAGGAACGACATCGTGATGGACAATCCCACTGTGCGAAGCGGCGACGACCAGGACTTCGATCCGGTCGTCTGGCCCGACCCCAGCCCCCTCAGCTCCTGGTGGGCCGACGTCATGTCCGGATCCACGGTGCGGACGCGCACCTCAGCCGCCACGGCGGGCTCGAGCTGACCGCTCCCCGCGATCTTCGAGCGGAGTTCGCGATCTCGGTCACGCTATGGCACATTCCGAGCTACCGTGACAAGGCATGGAAACCGTGGAGCTGGATCCGCCGGTTGTGGCCGCACCGAATCGCACCGGACTCGTTCTCGACGTAGCTACCGTCGGGCTGGTCAACCCGCTGGCAATCGGCGAGGAACCGACACGCCCCTATATACAGTGCACCGACGAGCGGGTCTTTCTGCTCCCGACGGCGCTTCGTGACTGGGCGATCGATGTGATCGCCCAGCATCACGCCTGCCTCTCGGCCGGTGACACGCCGATGTTCCCGCGCCAGATCGAATTCGGCGTCTTGGACGGGGGTATGTACGCGGAACTGTTGTAGCCCCTTCCGGCGGCGCGCACCGGGCGGACGAACGACGCGCGTTCTGTTCGACATGCGAAGGCCTGGCGGCGTGAACGAATGGTTCTGGCGGTTCGAGGCGCTACGCGGCCGCCGCGCGCTTCCGCGACGACCTCGACACCTGGCTCACCGCCCACGGATTCTGAGTGGAACGGCCACGCGTCGAGGAACCACGCGAGACGTCGCGTTGGTTTCAGGTCAACGGTCGGCGGCGCTGATGTCGAGACCGGCGGCACGCAGCTTGTGCCGCAGTTCCCGGGCGTTCAACTCGGCCAGGTATCGGTTGTAGGCGGCCAACTCGATGTCGTCGGCGCTCCGCGAACTCGACAGTGGTTGCGGCCTGCGCACCGTTTCCGCTGCGGCCCAGCAATTCTCGGGATGCGCGACCATCGTTTCCCGCTCCAAGCGCCGGGCCCGAACGGCCGCGAAGATCAGGAACCCCCCGAACAGCGGCCACAGCAGGACGTAGCCGATGTTCTGATCGACGCCGAGCACCGATTCCGTCCGAGACCACTGCCAGCCGCCAAGTACCACGCACACCACCGCGGTGAGGACGAGCAGCAGGACCGTGCGCTTGGAAAGGAACCTGGTAGCCACCCGCACATGTCTACTACACGCTCCGTAGACACTGTGCGGCAGGGCTATTCGCCCGGGACCGCGGCGGCCAAGGCCTCGGTGTAGACCGAGACGATTCCGCTGGTGTGTCTCGATTGGCGCGGTTCGTCGGCGTGCGCCTCGAGCACCCGGCGCATGTCGTGCAGCCGGATTCGGTCGCGGGTGAGGGATTTCAGCACCGCGGCGAGCGATTCCACCGACGCGTCGGGAGCGCGAACGCCGCCCTCGTCCGGCACGGTTTCGGAAAGCTCGGGGTCGCAGTAGAGGACCGGCAGACCCATCGCCATCGCCTCCAGCAGCACCATGCCCTGGGTGTCGCAGTCGGAGGTGAGCAGCAGCAGGTCGTGGGTGCGCATGGCGCGCAGGCAGTCGGCCTGGTCGACCTCGCCGCGCAGGTGCACGCGGTGGCCGAGATCCGCCTCGGCGACCGCGGAGCGGGCCTGGTCGGCGAGTGGGCCGCTGCCGTAGACCGTCAGGGTGCAGTCCTCGACGAGGCGCGCCACCTCGATCGCCTCGAGCGGACGTTTCTCCACCGACAGGCGGCCGCACCACAGCGCACGCAGCGGCGCGTCCGGATTCGTCGCCGCGCTCGCCGCGCCGCGGACGCTGTCGAGCAGTTCGTCGTCGATTCCGTTGGACACCACGTGAATCGGGCGATCCACGCCGTGCCGGGCAAGGCGGCGGGCGAAGTGGTGGGTGGGCACGATCACCCGGTCGGCCGCCTGCGCTTGCGCGACAAGCGGCCGCCAAGCCAGCCGTGCGATTCGGTTGTCGCCGTCGTGCGCCGGTCGCCCGCGCAACGGTACGAACCAGCCGTGCGCCAACCGCATGGTCAACGCGGACAGATACGGCGCCGGTGAATACTTTTCGATGACGGTGTCGTCGCGGCTCTGCATGGTCTGGACGACCGGGATGCCGTGCCTGCGTGCGGTGCGCGCGCCGGAGATTCCGCAGCCGTAGGTCGTCAGCGCGTGCACGAGATCGATCGGGCCGCGCTCGGCGAACGCGGCGTCGATCAGGCGCTGGTTGGCCCGAGTCGGCAGGACGACGGGCAGCCCGTTCGACATCGAGATCGGCAGCGCGCGCAGCAGCACGGTATCGGCATCGGCGGTCTCGTATCCCGGTGCGGGAGCGCAGAATACGGTCACGCGATGGCCGAGCAGGCGAAGGCCGTCACACAGCGACCGCATCGCCGTCTGGACGCCGCCCAGCGTACGCGGGTGGAAGTCGGTGAAGATCGCGACGTGCACGGAATCGACCACGTCTCAGGCCGACGCCGAGACGACGAGACGCTCGACCGCGTCCGCCGTCGCGCGGACACCGTTCTCCGCGGAGACGGCGCGGCCGAGTTCCGCGGCCCGCCTGCTCGCTTCGGGGGTCAGCGTCCGAACCAGCGCGTCGTGCAGCCGGTCCTCGGTCAGCGACGGGTACGGGAAGTCGGCCCCGATGCCGAGCTCCGATATCCGCCAGCCGTAGAAGAACTGGTCGCTGTGCACGCCGATGATCACAGCGGGCAGACCGGCGCGCAGCACGTCGTGGGTGTTGCCGCTGCCGCCGTGATGGACGACCGCGCGACACCGCGGCAGGACCCGGTCGTAGTCGAACGAGTCCAGGACGAACAGCTTTCGGTCGTACCCGACACCACGGGGGAACCCGTCGCCGCGCACGGTCACCAGGGCGCGGGCTCCCAGCCTGCGGCAGACGGCGGCGATGAGCTCGCAGCAACCGGCGGGATCGAGGATCGGCATTCCGGTCATGCAGAAGTAGATCGGCGGCTCGCCCTCGTCGAGCCATGCGGTCAGCGCAGGATCGACCACCGCCTCACCCCACGCCTCGCGCAGCCGCGCGGGCATGATCGGCGCGCCGACGACGGTCGAGCGCTCGGGCCAGTCGGCCGGTTTCGGCAGCAGCACCGGACTCACCATGTGCACCAGCGGAATACCGTCCTCACGGATGCGCCGGAACGGATTTCGCGGCTTGCCCGGCAACTCCATCAGCTCGCGCACCCGCCGGTCCACCCGGTGATAGGCCAGGCCGTAGGCCATTTCGAACGCGGAGTAACTGGCCAGCCGTAGTCGCCGCGACGAGATCATGCGCTTGACCATGAACGACGACGGGAACTCGCCGGTGCGCTCCAGCGGATACGGCAGACAGCCCACCACGGTCTGACCGGTCTTCTCGGCACGCTCCATCGCCCAGGGCAACGTGGAGGCGCACGAGACGATCACATCGGCCGATTCGCAAGCGTCGCTGAGCACTTCGTGCATCCGATCGCCGCGCTCGCCTGCCATGATCTTGACGGTATCGAGCATGATCCGGACGAATGGCAGCGTCTTTCCTGAGGAGAGCGCGCGCTTGGCTTCGGGCGATTCCAGAAGTTCGGCGGAGTTGAACGGGATGACGTGCGGCTGGAGACCCGCGCGTCGCACCACGTCGGCGTAGTTCTCGGTCGCGGTCATCGCGACATGATGTCCGCGCGAACCGAATTCGTCGGCCAGTGCCAGATATGGCTGGTGATCGCCCCGGGTTCCCGCCGTCAGCAACGCGATTCGCATACTCTCGACTTCCGTTCGTTGTTCGTCCACGGGCGAGATACGCCCGCGCTGGGTGTTCGTCCGGCTCTCGGAGCGGCCCGGCCGCGGCGCGGTGCCGATGTTAGTGTCTGCTGATGACCGACGACACGCGGCTCCGGATCGGCATTCTCGGGGCTGCCCGCATCGCGCCCGCGGCGGTGATCCAACCGGCAGGCCGCAACCCGGAGGTCGTCGTCGCGGCGGTGGCGGCACGGGATCGGTCGCGGGCGGAGAGTTTCGCCCGCAAGCACGGCATACCGCGCAGCTACGACAGCTACCAGGCGCTGATCGACGCCCCGGATCTCGACGCGGTCTACATACCGTTGCCCAACGGCTTGCACGGCCGCTGGACGCGCGCCGCGGTGCAGGCCGGAAAGCATGTGCTGTGCGAGAAGCCGTTCACCGCCAACGCCGACGAAGCACGCGAGATCGCCGATCTGGCAAGCGCTTCCGATCGTGTGGTCATGGAGGCGTTCCACTACCGCTACCATCCGATGATCTCGGCAGCCGAGAAGATCATCGCTTCCGGCGAGTTGGGGACGCTGCTGCGTGTGGAGGCCGCACTCTCCTTCCCGCTGCCGAAGTTCTCCGACATCCGCTACGACTACACCCTCGCGGGCGGCGCCCTGATGGACGCGGGCTGCTACGCCGTGCACATTGCCCGCGTGCTCGGTGGCGAGGATCCGGACGTCGTAGCCGCGCAGGCGAAGTTGCGCGACGCCGACATCGACCGAGCGATGACCGCCGAACTGCGCTTCCCGTCCGGACACACCGGCCGCATCCGGTGCTCGATGTGGTCGGCCGACGTGCTGCGCATCGGCGCCACCGTCATCGGCGAACGCGGCCGGATGCGGCTGATCAATCCCGTGCTTCCGCACCTGGGACATCTGCTCACCGTCCGTTCGGAAAGCGGCAGGCGGGTGCGGCGCTTCGGCAAGCGGACCTCCTACGACTACCAACTCGACGCCTTCGCGTCCGCCGTGCTGCGCGGCGAGCCGGTGCCGACCACGCCGGGCGACGCCGTGGCGACCATGACCGTCATCGATGCCATCTACCAGTCCGCAGGTCTTCGGCTACGCCAACCGAGCTGAGGTCTCGTCGAGGAAGTCGACGATGTACCCGAACACGTCCAGCGCGGCGCCCCGGCCGATGAACGTGTCCAGGTGCCCGTAGGACGGAATCTCGGTGTAGCGGACGTCGATCCCCGGATTGCGCGCCGAAAGCACGTCGTAGCACAGCTTGTTGGCACCGAGCCACGCCTCGTTGCGGCTGCCGGACAGCAGCAGCACCGGACAGTCGATGCGGTCGGCGTGGTCGAGTGCGTTCTCCGGCAGCGCGCCGTAGCGGTCGTCGTCGACGTTCCATCGGACAACGGCGTGCGCCAACTCCATCTGCCGCAGATGCGGCAGCACCGAAAGCGGTATCGCGCCGAACAATTCGGCCAGCCTGTCGTGGGTGCGCGGGTCCAAGTGGTCGTGCTCGAACAGCTTGGCGCCCATCCCCCACCCGTGGTGCACCATGCGGCAGGTGGGGTCGGGGCAGTCGCCCTTGCGCGACAGCGCCGCGTACAGCAGTGTGCGCCGGGACCACAGCCCTACCTTGCGGAAGTCGGATTCGATGTGGGTGACGCGCGAACCGAGCAATTCACTGCCGAGCAACACCCGCACCCGCGCCGACGTGCTGACCTTCGGTGTCAGGAAGACACCCTGCGCGACGACGCCCGCCAGTCCCGGTAGCAGTCCGGCCGTCATACTCAGCGAGAGGGCAAGCGCGCCGATGCAGTGCGCGACGACGAACAGCGGACGGTCGCCGATCCGGTCCTTGATCCGGGCGACCGCCTCCGGCAGGTCGTAGAGCGCGACGTCGTCGAAGGTGTAGGGCGAACCGGATTCGTTGTAGGGCAGGCGGCAACTGCCACGCCAGTCGAGCAGCCACGACTGGTAGCCCGCATCGGCAAGCACATCGGTGATATTGCGAATCTCGGGCAGCGCGAACATCTCCGACGACACGCCGTGCCCGTGCACCAGCAGCACCGCGGGCGCGTCGGACGGACCCACGCGACGCAATGTCAGGTCGACGCCGTCGGCGGTACGAAAGGAAAACGTCTCCGCGGCAACAAGTTCCGGTGTCGAGCGTAGGTCGGTCATCGGCGGTGCTCCTTCATGGCTCGGCGCAGATCGAGCAGATCGGTCCCGACCCGCAGGAAGGGTTCGACCAGGCTCTTGCCGAGCTGACCGCCGAACCAGCTGAGCCACAACATTTTCGCCAGACGCCGTTGTCGTTCGGGCAGTCGGGGATCGATCTGGATACCGTCGATCTGGTCGGGCAGGTAGGTGTGCATCGGCACGGCGACCTCGCCGGTGTAGGACGCGGCCTCTCCGGCGCGGCCCAGCTCGATCACCTGCGTGCCGAGCTGCCGCACGAGACGTCGCCGCGCCGCGGCGAACTTGTATCCCGCCAGCCACCATTCGCCTCCGGACGCATCGCGCAGCGTCAGGCGGTAGTGCATGATCGGGTGCCGCACTTCGTGGCGCAGCGGTAGTCCGTCGTGCGGCCGCACCGTCGCGGTGCCCTCGACGGCGAGCGGCTCGGGGTGCAAACCGGCGCAGGTGAGTTCGCCGGTGACGTCGAGTGTTCGCGCGGTGAACACCTGCGCGCTGCTCGCGACGGACAGTGTCAGGCGCAGCTCGCAGGGGATGTCGGCGGGTTCGCCGATCGGGCCGACCATACCGGCGAGTGTCTCGTTGAACCGCAGGTAGGGCTGTTCATCCGCCCGCGGCCCGAGGCCCGTCATGGCGGCGAGCATCCGGCCGCGCGCCGCCGGCCCCGGCGTGGCGGGCGCGGGCAATCCGTTGGCGGACACGAAGGCCTCGGTGCGCGCGGCCGATGCGGGCGGCGCGGTCACCATCGCCGCCAGCTGCCGACGGGCTACCGGACTCTGCAACACCTGTGCCAGCGACTCCAGTTCCGGTACCGGTTCCTCCCTGATCCGGCGGACAACGTCGTCGCACCACTGCTCCCAGTGCTGCACACGAATACCGATGCCGCCCAACGTCGTTTCGGCGACGATCCGATCGAGCGTGGTGGGCGCACCGGTGAGGTGATAGGTGTGACCCCAGGCGCTCGGCGTGCCGACGATCTCGGCGGCCACCCGGCTGACCCAATCCACCGGCGCGGAGTTGAGGTATCGGAATCCCGGCGCAGTGCGAAAACGCATCAGCGCCGCGGTGATTCCGGCATTGAGGTCGCGCGAGTTGTGCGCGCCGGTCTCCGGGTGGCTGCCGATACCACCCGGCCGGAGAACGGTCACCACGAGCCCGTGTTCGCCCGTCCGGCGCAGCACGGCCTCGGCGGCCCATTTCGATCGGTCGTATCCGATGGGCAGTGCGGCGACGTTGGCGGTCGGATCGTCCTCGCCCAACGCGCTGGCGTCGGTTCCGTTGAACACCGCCAGCGAGGAGATGTGATGCACCGGTTTGGGTTTGCCGGTGCAGGCCAGTTCGGCGAGGGTCAGCGGGCCGAGTACGTTGGTCCGGCGCAGGGACGGGTAGCCGCGCAGGAAGTCCACCGCGGCACCGGCGTTGACGATCGAATCCACCTCCGCGGCGAGGGTTGCCCAGCGTTCGTCGGACAGACCCAGTCGCGGTTCGCGCAGATCCCCGGCCAGTGGTGTTACGCGCCGCAGCACCTCCCGCGACCACGGCAGCATGAAGCGCCGCACGGCGTGCTCCAACCTTTCGGTGGCGGCCTGATCGTCGGCGGCGCGGACCAGGCACACCACGTGAGCCTCGCTGTGCCGCAACAGATCCAGTAGCAAGTGACTGCCGAGGAAGCCGGTCGCACCGGTCAGCAGGATGCGGCGCGGCGCGACCCGCTCCGGCGGTGCCACCACCGGCAGTAGGTCGGCACCCGCGAGATCGGCGAAGAGCTGAGCCAGATCGTCGGTATCGGCCTCGTCTTCCCTATCCGGCTGCGGCGCGCCGGTTTCCGGATGGTCGGCCAGCCAGCGGTGCGCCAGCCTGCGCGGGCGCGCGTCGAAGAACACCGTGTCGAGATCCAGGTGGATATCCAGCTCACGCGCCAGCGCGGCGACGAATTCCACCGCCGCGATGGAGGTGCCGCCCGCGTCGAAGAAGTCGGTGTCGGCGTCGATGGTCGTTTCGGTGAACCGGTTCGCCAGGGCGGTCACCGCCGCGACCACCGCTTCGGCGTCAGTAGTCGGCGCGGCAGCGTTCGTGGGTAGCGTGGCAACGTCCGTTGCGGGGCTGAGTATTTCGATCGCCGAAGGGCCGCCGGTACGCGCGAGCAAGGCGGCGACGTCCAACCCGCCGACGCCCCGTTCGAGTGCTTCGCCGCGCCCACGACGATCGACGGCCGGATTGCGCACCGTCGTCCGCTCGTCGGAATCGGTCACCGGGCCACATCCTCTCCTTGCGCCGTGGCATCCCAGGACCGGAACTCCCGCAGGCGCTGAGGAGTCACCGACACATCCAGCCGTCGGTCGGCGGATCCACCGATCAGCCGTGCGGCCAACCGCCGAGCGGGTTCGTTACGGGCGGTGCGCTCGACGGACACGCGCACCGACGAATGGCCGAGTGCGTCGGCCCGATCCGCGATCCAAGCCAGCAGCCGCTCCTCGACGCCGCGGCCGAGAGCGCGGCAGCTGAGCTGCCAGCCGCGAATACGCAGCGCGTCGGTATCCGGCCGGAGGGCGAGCACCGAGATCAAGCCGTAGTCACCGAAGCGGTCGCGCGCCGTCGCCGTCCACACCTCGCCTTCGGCGCGCCACCGGTCGAGATCGTCGGTGGTCACCTCGGCGAGGGTGAACTGATTGGTCCGCCGGACGAGTTGTCGGGCACGCGCCAGGGTGGTGTCGTTCAGCGGTTCGATATCGACCTCGAGGTTCAGCCCCGCGAGGAATTCCGCGAATTCCGTGGTGGCGCGGGCACTGTCGCGTTCGCTCTCTTGGCGATAGAAGTCGGAACGCGCGCGGTCCTCGGCCGTCGCCGCGATCGGAACCATCGGCCACAGTCGCGCAAGGAACGATTCCAGGTCGTCGGCGGGCGGACACGTCACCGACAGCACCTCGGGCAGCGACGCGCGCATCCGCGCCACCTCGACCGGGTTGTCGTCGAGGTAGCAGAAGCTGTCGAGCCCCAGCCGCAGTGTGCGGGCGATCTCTTCGAGCCGCTCGGGTTTGCCGTCCCAGCCCGCGGACACGGCGGCGAAATGCTCGCGGCGCAGCGGGCTGTCGGGCCGGTCCAGGATCGCGCGGACGACGTCCTCGTCGTTGTTGGACACCAGCGCCAGCAGTGTGCCCGCCGCACGCCAGTGCAGCAGCCGCCGGGCCAGCGCTCGGCGCGGCTCGTCGAAGACGACAGCGGCGGAGCCGATCTCGCCTGCCGTACCACTCCACAGAGTGTCGTCGCCGTCCACGACGACGACCTTCGGCGCGGGTTCCGTCACGGCGGTCGCGGTCGCGACCAGGGTGAGCGCCACCGCCGCTTGGAATTCGGGGGTGAAGGGCAGGTGCGCCAGGATCTCGGTCCTGTCGTCGAAGGGGTTGTCCACCGGGTGGTTTCGCGTCCACTCGCGCGCTTCCAGCACCGCGACGCCGGGACGATCGCGCAGACGTTCGGCGACCGACCGCTCCCACTCGAGCAGCCGTTCCGCCGACTCGGCCGACGGCAGGATGCCGACGATGATCGGCCGACGGGTGCGTTCGACTACCTCCAGCACGGCCGCCGGATACTCGGCGGCGAGCTCGGCGAGCAGGTCGTCGGAGATCTCGCCGAAACGTTCCAGGTCCGCCGCGCGTAGCAGCACGATGCCTACGTCCGTCGACGGCTGCGCGAAGACGCCCGACGGGTCGCGCAGGCTGGACAGCACATGGTGATACGGCGCCTCCGCGACGGTGATCGCCGTTTCGGAGGCGGCCTGAACCAGCTCGGGCAGCCTGCCGAGCGCGAAGGTCGCGCCCAGCGCCGCGCGAACGCCGGAGACAGACTGCTGCCCAGCCGTTTCCGGCCGAGCCGCCGCACCGGGGTCGGCGACCACCGCCGCGACCGTCTCCAGATACTTCCTGCCGAATTCGGCGCAGGTCCGCGCGTCGATGATGTCGTTGTTGTAGGTGAACCACACCTGGCCGGTGTCGGGCAGCACCGCGACCATGAGGTCGAGATCGGAGTATCCCGTACTCACCGGAACGATCGCGGCGGGCGCGACGGCCGAATTGGCGCGCAGGTAGTTGAAGTACACCTCGATCATCGGCGCGTTGTCACGGTGCAGCCCCTCGCCGGCCAGCGCGGCGAGCACTTCGGCGAAGCCCGCGCCGGGTGCGAGCAGATTCCGCAGCCGCTCACCGGTGCGCCGCAGCACGTCGGTGACGAGGTCACCCGCCGCCGCGGCGGCCGGGAAAGGCACTGGCACACCGAAATACCCGACGGCGTCCGTCGCGTCGGCGTGCATGCGCGTGTCCACCGGAACCGCCAAGGCGAACCGGTCCACCTGCTGCCGACGAGCCAGCAGAATGGTCAGCGCGCCGAGGAACACCGCGGCCGGGGTGATCCCGAGGTCTCTGGCCCGGTCCGCGACCCGGTCGTGTAGTCCGGCGGGCATGTCGAGCGCGAGCGATTCCGCGCGGTAGCTGCGCCGGTCCGGACGCGGGTGCGCGAAAGTCAGTTCCAGCCTGCGAGATCCGGAGAACGCGTCGCGCCACCGAGCGATCGCAGGATCCGCGTCGGCGCGGCCGCTCGACTGGGCGGCGAGCAGTTGGTGCATGTCGCGGTTCGTCACGGTGTCGCCGAGCTCGACGCCGGACAACTCCGCGGCGAGTTCGCCTGCGACGAGCAGCATCGACTGCACATCGCTCATGCTGTGATGCGCCCCGAAAACCACTGCTTGGCCACCTGTTTCGGCGTTCAGAAGTTCGAAGCGCCACAGCGGGCCCGTCTCCAGGTCGAACGGCCGCGCCATCAGCTCTCGGAAACACCGCTCTATCACGGCGTCGTCGAGTCGATCGAGATCCCGCCAGGCCGCCAGCTCGCCAGGCTCGCGATGGACCTCGAGCTGGCGTCCGTGCTCGGCGCTGGGCCGAATGGTGGTGCGCAGCGCGGCATGTCGACGAGCGAGCCGCGCCAGCGCTTGCTCCAGCCGCGGCCGGGTGACCGGCGCGGCCAGCCGCACGGCGGCACCGCCGGTCTGCGCGGCGCTCGGGATGCCGAGCTGCTCGGTCCGCAGCAGCCGCATCATGTCCCTGGTCACCGGCAGCACTTCGAGCTCCGGCACCTCGGCGACGACGTTCGTTCCCGCGGAATCCGCCTGGCGCAGCACCTCTTCGACGAGGAAGTCGGCGAGGTCGGCGAGACTCCGCTCGGCCAGAATGGTGCCGAGCGGCACGGCGATCCCGGTGTGCTCGCGCACCTTGTTGCGCAATTCGACCGCCATCAAGGAGTCGAGCCCCAAGCTCTGGAAGCTCTGCGCGGCCGCGACCGTTCCGGCGTCGGTGTGGCCGAGCACCTCCCCGGTCCACTCGGTGACCGCGGCCAGCGCCAGGGTGGTCGCCTCCACGCGCGGCACCGCCCGAAGCCGTTCGGCGAAACGCGATCCCGCCGCCGCGTCGACGGGCGCGCGGTCGGCCGCGGCCCGCCGGGGCGCACGACGCACGAGTCCGCGCAGCAGCGGCGGGACGACCGACGCGCGGCGCAGCACGTCGGTATCGAGCAGCAGGGGAACCAGCATCGGATCGCCGAGCCGCAGCGCGGCATCGAAACAGGCCATGCCCTCGGGCACCGAGAACGCGCGGATACCCGCCCGCGCGATACGCCGGATGTCGGCCTGCGCCATGTGGTCGTGCATGTCGACCTCCCACGCGCCCCAGGCCAGCGACTGCGCGGGCAGACCGAGCGACCGGCGATGCAGCGCCAGCGCGTCGAGGTAGGCGTTGGCCGCCACGTAATTGGCTTGGCCCGGTGTGCCGAACAGACCACCCGCCGCGGAGAAGAGCACGAACATCGACAGGTTCCGGTCCGCGGTCAGCTCGTGCAGGTGATGGGCCGCATCGACTTTCGGGCGCAGCACGGCGGCCAGTCGATCGGGCGTCAACGCGCCCAGTGTGCTGTCTTCGAGTACGGTCGCCGCGTGGACCACACCCGCTAGTGGCATACCGTCGAGCAGCTGCGCCAGAGCGGACCGGTCGGTGATATCGCAGCGCGCGAAACGCACACGGACGCCGCGGCTTTCAAGATCGTTCCGCAATTCCGCGCCGCCGGGGCCGTCGATGCCGCGACGACTGACCAGCACCAGGTCTCGGGCAGCGTAGGCGTCGGCCAGATGGCGGGCCAGCGCCGAACCGAGCCGACCCGGGGCACCGGTGATCAGCACCGCGCCCTCGCCAAGCGTCACCCGACCTTCGGGCACTCGCGCCTCCGGCAACCGAGCCAGCCGCGGCACGAACGCCACACCGTCGCGCACGGCGAGCTGGTGTTCGCCCGCGGCGAGGAGCGCGGCGACATCCACCGCGGCGTCGGCCGTATCGAGCAGCACGATCCGGCCCGGATTCTCCGACTGCGCCGAGCGGACCAGTCCCCACACGACCGCGCCCGCCGGATCCGGGCTGCCCTCGCCGGGCAGCGCCACCGCCCCGCGGGTACGCACGATCACTGTCGTCTGTTCGAAGCTGTTGTCCGCCAACAGCTTTTGGAGCGCGGAAAGTGTCCGCTGTGCCGCGCCGTGTACCTCGCTGGGCGAATCACCCTCGGGCACCGGCAGAACGATCGCGTCGGCGACCTCCGGATCGCCGAGATTCCACTCGCGCACCGTGATCGTCCGGTTGGGCTCGGGCAGCGATACCCGCGACCACTCCATCCGGAACAGCCGACGGTACGCGGGCGCGAGCGAGGCGGCGTCCCACTGCGCGGCGGCCACCGGACGCGACAGGACCGAACCCACGGAAACCACAGGCTGCCCGGCGCGATCGGTCGCGGACATGGTGACGGCGTCGGAGCCCGACCTGGTGAGCCGGACGCGCAGGGCGGTCGCGCCGGAGGCCCACAGCGCGACATCCGTCCACACGAAGGGCAGCAGGGCGTTCGCGCCGTCGGCGGCGAACAGCGCGGTGGCGTGCAGCGCGGCATCCAGCAGCGCCGGATGGATGCCGAACTTCGCGGCGTCACCGTGCGCGGATTCGGGGAGCTCGACCTCGACGAAGATCTCGTCGTCGCGTCGCCATGCCGCACGCATCGCCCGGAACAGCGGACCGTAGTGGTGCCCGCGCGCGAACAGCTTCGCGTACAGATCGTCGACATCGACGCGCATCGCTCCGGCGGGCGGCCACACCGACGAATCCACCTGCGGGGGAGGAGGTTCTGCCTCCTCACCCAGTGCACCCTCGGCGTGCAGAGTCCACTGGGCATCCGGTTCGTGTTCGTCGCGCGCGTAGACCCGCACGGTCCGGCGGTTGTCGGCGTCGGGGCCGCCGACCACCGTCTGGATCCGCCACGATCCGCGCTCGGGGACGGGCACGGGCGCGCGCAGCACGAGCTCGCGCAGGACCGGAGCGTCCACCTCGTCACCGGCCCGAATCGCGAGGTCGACCAACGCCGCACCGGGCAACAGCACCGCGTTCGGTCCCGCGTGATCGATCACCCACGGCTGCTGCCTGCGCGACATCCGCCCGGTCAGTGTCACGCCGCCCGAATCCGGCTGCGGCACAGCGCTGCCCAGGATGGGATGCCCGACATCCGCGAGCCCGAGCGAGGCGGTGTCGCGGCTCGCGGAGTCGGTCCAGAACCGCCGCTCGTCGAAGGCATAGGTCGGCAGATCCACCCGGCCGTGTTCGGGAACCAGCCGGGTCCAGTCGAGTTCGTGACCGGCGACATACAGTTCGGCCTGCGCCCTGGCCAAACAGGTTGGTCCGTCCTGGTCCCTGACCAGCGATCCGACGGCGACGACCTCGCGCGCGAGTTCCTCCGACACCGTCTTGACGGCCGCGGTCAGCGACGGGTGCACGCCGAGTTCGACGAAATACCGGAACCCGTCGGCGATCATGCGCTCGATCGTGGCGGCGAATCGCACGGTCTCGCGCGCGTTCCGATACCAATAGTCCGGTCCGATCGGTTCGTCGGTCATCGGCGCGCCCGAAACAGTCGAATACCACTGTGTCACGGGCGAATCCGACGCCATGCCCGCGAGCTCGGCGAGCAGCGGATCGCGGATGGACTCGATCAACCGGCAGTGCCCGGCGAAACCGGGACCGGAGGCGCCCAGCCGCGTGTAGATTCCCGCCCGCTCCATCTCGGCGAGCAGTTCCGCCACCGCGGCCTGCTCGCCCGCCACGATCGTCGAGCGACGCACGTTGACCGCGGCGACGGACACCCGGCCGTCGAACTTCGCCAATCGTTGACTCACCTCGTCCTCGGGCAGGCCGATCATCGCCATCGCGCCGGGTTCGACGATGGCCTGCATCAGGCGGCTGCGCGTGAGGACGATCCGTGCGGCATCGCCCAAGTCGATGACACCGGCCCAGTAGGCGGCGGCGATCTCGCCTTGGCTGTGGCCGATCACCGCGTCCGGGCTGACGCCCGCCGCTCGCCAGGTGGCCGCGAGCGCGGCCATGGTCGCGAACAGCAGCGGCTGCACGACCGGGAAATCGACGAGATCCGCATCGGTCATCGTGGCCAGCCTGTCCACCAGCGACCATCCGATATGCGCGCCGAAAGCCTTGTCGCACTGCTCGAATTCGGCGCGGAACTCCGCGGAGGAGGCGAGCATGTCGCGTGCCATGCCGACCCACTGCATCCCCTGTCCGGGGAAGACGAACGCGGTCTTGCCGTTGGTGAGCACCGGACCGGCTCCGGCGACGGCATTCGCCGAGGACCGTCCGTCGGCCAGATCGCCCAGCGCGCCGATCATCTCGTCTCGGTCGCTCGCCACCACGACAGCGCGGCGCTCGAACTGGGTGCGCTGCAACGCCAATGCGCGCGAGACCGGACCTGGCCGCAGCCCTGGATCGGCGACCACCAGGTCGAGCAGCCGTCGCGCCTGACCGTACAGCGATTCCCGGCTGCGGGCCGAGATCGGCAACAACACGACGCTTGGGTCCTCGGCGGTCGGTTCCGCCGCCGTCGGCTCGGGCTGGCCCTCCTCGAGGATCAGGTGCGCGTTCGTGCCGCTGAGACCGAAGGCGCTCACACCGGCGCGACGCGGCCGATCGCCCTTCGGCCACGGCATCGGCTCGGAGCACACCGCCAAACCGCTGCTCTCCCAGTCGATCTGCGGCGACGGCTCGCTCGCGCCGAGGGTTGCGGGGATGCGCTCGTGTTGCAACGCGAGCACCAGTTTGACGATGCTGCCCACACCCGCCGCGGCCTGGGTATGGCCCACATTGGATTTCAGCGATCCAATGCCGAGCGGTCGCCCGGGATCACGACCCGGCCCGAACACCCGGGCCAGCGCACGCGCCTCGATCGGATCGCCGAGCGCCGTGCCGGTGCCGTGCGCCTCGACGTAGTCGATATCGTGCGGCGCCAGATCCGAGACGCGCAGCGCCGACCGCAGCACCTGCTCTTGGGCGGCGCCGTTCGGCGCGCTCAGGCCCTGGCTGCGGCCGTCCTGGTTGACGGCGGAACCGCGAATGACCGCGAGGACCTTGTCCCCGTCGCGGCGGGCGTCGCCGAGCCGCTTCAGCAGCAGCAGACCGGCGCCTTCGGCCCACACCGTCCCGTCCGCGTCGGCCGAGAACGGCGCGCACCGGCCCGTCGGTGACAGCACACCCAACCGGCACAGCTCGATATGGGCGGTCGGCGACATCAGCAGCGTCGCGCCGCCCGCCAAGGCGAGGTCGCACTCCCCGGCGCGCAGCGCCTGCGTCGCCATGTGCACCGCGACGATGGACGAGGAACATGCCGTGTCCAAAGTGACTGCGGGACCGTGCAATCCGAGCGTGTAGGCGATCCGGCCGGAGGCGACGCTCGGCGACAACCCGGTGCCGACCTGGCCGTTCAACTGCTCCGGCGCGGGGTCGTTCAGATAGCCGGTGCTGTAGACGCCGAGATAGACACCGGTCGCACTGCCGTGCAGGGTGCGCGGATCGCGACCCGAACGCTCGATCGCCTCCCAGCTGAGCTGCAACATCATGCGCTGCTGCGGGTCCATCACAGCGGCCTCGCGCGGGCCGATGCCGAAGAACGCGGCGTCGAAACGGTCGATGCCGTCGACGTATCCGCCGCGGAAGGTGTACGCCTTACCGGTCGCGGTGGTGTCCGGGTCGTACAGGCCGTCGATATCCCAGCGGCCCGCCGGGACCTCGGTCAGCGCGTCGCGGTTGCTGTCCAGCAGGCGCCACAGCGCCTCGGGTGAATCCGCCGCGCCGGGGAATCGGCAGGACATCGACAGGATGGCAATCGCGTCGTCGTCGGCCTCGTCGTCCGCGGCCGAGTCCAGCTCCTCCGCACCGGAATCCGCTGGCTCGTCGGGCGTGGTCGGGGCCAGCGCGGTGGCCACTCCGTCGATCGTGGGATGGTCGAACAGCAGATTGGTGTCGAGGAAACGCCCGACGAAGTCCGACAGGTCGACAACCATCTCGACCAGATCCGCCGAACCCAAGCCGAATTCGACCATCGGCCGGTGCACGTCGATGCGTTCCGGATCCAGCGCCGCCTGCCGTGCGATCGCCGTCACCAGCCAGGATCGGATCGCGGCCGCGGACGGCTCCGAGCCGGACGCTTCCGCGGATTCCTCGCTCTCCGAATCATTTTCGTAGTCGTCCAGCTCGTCTTCTGGCGAGCGCACCGGTCCCGCCAACAGCGCGAGCAGCTCGCCGGACAGATACGCCGCCCGGCATGCCGCACGCTGGATCTTCCCGCTGCTGGTCTTGAAGATGGCGCCGGGCCGGATCAGCAGCACCGCCGCGAGGGTGAGGCCGTGGTCGGTCGCCACCGCGGCACGTACCGCGCCCTCGATCTCGGCCAGCTCGCCGGGTTCCTCGCCGCGCACCTCGGCCACCACGACCGGCTGTTCGTCGTCCGCCCCGACGTCCACGGAGAAGGCCGCGACACATCCGGCCCGGACCTCGTCGTGCGCGGCTTCGACGGTCTGCTCGATGTCCTGCGGATAATGATTGCGTCCGTCGACGATCAACAGATCCTTGCGCCTGCCGGTGACGAAAAGCTCCCCGCCGGAGACGAATCCGAGGTCACCGGTGCGGAGGAAGCGGCGATCGTCGCCGGGCAGGGTCGCACCGAAGACCTCGGCCGTTGCCTGCTGGTCACGGAAATACCCTGCGGCCACGCTGTTTCCGGCGACCCATATCTCGCCTTCGTCCCCGTCGCCGCGTTCGACACCGGTCTCGGGATCGACGACCGCGATCGACATCCCCTGGGCCGCACCGCCGACACCGACCAACTCCGCACCGCGAGCACGGTTTCCGACGACGTCTCGCCCCGGAACCTCCAGGAATGTCGGTAGCGCGGTGGTGGACGGTGCGGTCACGATCAGCGTCGCTTCGGCCAAACCGTAGACCGGCTGGTGGGATTCGGCACGGAACCCGGCCCGGCCGAAGGTCTCGGTGAACCGCCGCACCGTCGCAGCCCGCACCGGTTCCGAGCCGTTGAACGCCACCCGCCAGTGGCTCAGATCGAGGCGATCGATCTGTTCCGGCGCGATCCGGCGGGTACACAACTCGTAAGCGAAATTGGGGCCGCCGCTGGTGTGGGCGCGGTAGGTCGAGATCGCTTGCAGCCAGCGCTCGGGCCGCTGGAGGAAATGCAGCGGCGACATCAGCACCGAATTCGCGCCGAGGTGGACCGTGTGCAGCAGTGGCGCGATGAGTCCCATGTCGTGGTACATCGGCAGCCAGCTGGCGAACAGCGCGCCGTCCCACGACTCGACCATGGCGCGGTCGTGGCCGAGGCCCGCGGCGATGGCGTCCTGGTTGTGCAGCAGGTTCCGGTGCGTGAGCAGCACGCCGCGCGGCGCGCTCGTCGAGCCGGAGGTGTACTGGATGAACGCGACCGAATCCGGTCCGAGATCCGGCTCCCGCCACGACGATGCCAGATCATCGGGGACCTCGTCGGTCGCCAGCCAGCGCACACCCGCAAGCTCCGGGATCTCGGCGCACAACGCGGCGGACTCCGCGACGACCCGGCTCGGAGCGAGCACCACACCGACTTCCGCGTGCGCCACCATCCGCCGCAGCCTGCGCAGCGAACGGTTCTCCCATTCGGGCAGCGGCGCGGGAACGGCGACCACGCCCGCGGCGAGACAACCGAAGAACGCCTCGGCGAACTCGGGGCCCGCCGGATACAGCAACAGCGCGCGCTCCGGTGCCGAATCACCCAGCGCCCCCGAATCACCCAGCGCCGCGGCGATCGCCCTGGCGCGAAGACCCAGGTCCGCGTACGACATCTCGCGGACGACGCCGTCGACGTCACCACTGTCCAAGAACCGATACACCAACTCGGCGGGCCGGTTCTCGACCTGAGCGAACAGTGTGTCGACGAAAGTGTTGAGCACGAACTACTTCCTCTTGCCGGTAACCGAGATTCAGCCGGTCTGATTCCCCGAGGAACGAGGAGAGGCAGGCCGTGCGTTGTGACTGACAGCGCTCCACAATATAGCCACCGTCGCGCCTCTCGCCGGGTGCGAGCGACCGGCCCACGCCCCGAAAAATAGGGGCAGTGACCTGCCGAAGTACGCTGCTGCCGCAGCCATTTCGGGTTTGCCAGTCGTCGAGCCAGCGGTGAGGATAGCCACGTGTCACAAGCCCCGGTAGCACTCCGCGAACTCCCCCGGCTCCGCAACCGCCACCTCGGGCAGATCGGTGGACTGATGCGGCCAGGTACGCATCGTTCTCCCCTGCTGGAACTCGGGGAACGATTCGTCGTATCGCCGCCGGGCTTCCCGACCATGCTCGTTACCCACGAGATGGGCGATGTGCGAGCGCTTTTCGCGAACAACGACGACTTCTCGATCGGCCAGGTGCTGAGCCGGTTCTCCAGCCACGACGTGATGTTCGGCAAGCAGACGTTGATCTTCCTCGACGGCGAGGAGCACCGCCGCGAACGCAAGCTGTTCGCCCCGCCCTTCCAGAGCAAGGCTCTGCGCTCCTACGAGGAGCTCATGGTGGAGGTCGTCCGGCGCGAACTGCCCACCTGGCCGGTCGGCGAACCGTTCGAATTCCTGAAGGCCGGTTACGATCTGGCCATCGGCGTGCTGCTCGGCGTCGTCTTCGGTGACGTGGCGGAGCCCCGGCGTGGGCGGCTGAAGCAGGCGGTCAGCGCGTGGTTCGGTGAGATCGAGAGTCGCGGGTTCCTCGCCGTCACGCTGCTCACCCCGCTGGTCGGCGGACTCACGCTGCCCTATCCGCCGCTCACTCGCCGCCAGGCCGAGGTCGACGCCGTCATCATCGAGGAAATCGCCGCGCGCCGCGCAGCGCCTGGTGACGGCGGGCCGCGGAAAGACGTGCTGTCCCGGTATGTCGGCACCGAACTCGATCAGCACGACGACGCGGCGCTGGCCCGCAATATGCGCGGAGTCCTGTTGGGCGCGTACGAAACCACCGCGATCACGCTCGGCTGGATCGCCGCCATGCTGGCGGCGCACCCGGAGGCGATGGCCGAACTCGATGCCGCCGTCGACGCGGGCGACAGCGCGCGGCTCGACGCCTACCTCGACGCCGTGGTCGCCGAGACGATGCGGCTGCGCCCGGTGTCCCCGTTCACCGGACGGCGGGCGATCCGCGACACCGTGGTCAACGGCATCCGTATTCCGAAGGGCGCCATCGTCATCGTCCCGATCCTGCTCATCCACGAATCACCGAGGCACTACCCGGATCCGATGGTCTTCCGCCCCGAACGCTTCCTCGACGAGCGACCGAACAGCCACACCTGGCTGACCTTCGGCGCCGGAGCACACCGCTGCCTCGGCGCGCAGTTCGCCCTTGTCGAGGCCCGCATCCTGTTCCGCACCGTGCTCGAGCAGCGCCGCATCGAAGTCGTTCCCGGACCCGTCGAACCACCGCGCCGGTACCACACCGGGCTCAGCCCGGCGGACAACGCCCGAATCACCCTCCGGCACCGCTGACCCACATCGCCCGCACCGCCGGTTCCGCTGGTTAGACTCACCGTATTAGAACCTGTTCTAGGAGGCGGTGTGGCGGAGGAGCTGATCTTCGCGCTCTGGGGTATCGGCGATTTGCACGACGCGCAGCTGACACAGCGGCTGGTCGCGGCGGGCGCCGAGTCCGTGCGGCTGAACGTCTCCGACGCCGACGTGGCCGACGCGATGCTCCGGTTGACGACCTTCGACGCACCGATCGAAGCCGTGCTCGCCCTGTCGTCCCCGACCGCCTGCGACCTGAACGCGGTGCTGGACGCACTCGGCCACGTTTCCGAGCGCCACGAGGGTTGGCGGGTCGAGGTCAGGACGCCGCTCCCGCCGCCGTCGGTGGCGATCGGCGAGCGCACCCCCGGCTTGGCCAACGTCGCGTTCCTGCGCAGGCCGCCGGAACTGCCGTACGACGAATGGCTCGCCCGGTGGCGCAATCACCACACCGAGGTCGCCATCACCACCCAGGCCACCTTCGGTTACGTCCAGAACCGCGTCCTCGAACCGGTCACCGACGCGGCGCCGGACGTCGCCGCGGTCGTCGAGGAACTGTTCCCCTCGGCCGCGCTGCACGACCCGCACGCCTTCTACGGCACCGGCGGCGACCCCGCCGAACTGAACCGGCGCATCCAACGCATGATGGCCAGCGTGGCGACTTTCGGCGCCGACCGCGACATCGACGTCGTCCCCACCAGCCGGTACGTATTGCACTGAGCCGCACCGATATCACACGCGCTCGGTCAGATCACCCGGTCCAGCGCGCGGAGGTCGGCATCCAGTTTTCGGTACAACCAATAGGCGGCGACGAACGCGAGGCCGCCGCCCGCGCACAAGCCGAGGACCGAATCGCGCACGAGGTAGAGCTCGTCGGATTCGAGGGCGCTGAATCCGGCCAGCACGCCGATCACCGGGACCGAGGCCGATATCGCGAGATATACCGTGGTTCTTCGGCGCAGCGAGTGCAGACCGGCGGAGTCGCGCGCGGTGCTCCGGCCGTGGCGCAGGTAGCTGGGATAGACGCAGCGGACGATGTAGAACGTGGAGAGGAAGAACGTGTAGGCGACGGAGATGGTGCCTGCCACCAGCACGGTCATCGCGGCGTGGATCTGCAACCGCAGCGGCAGGTCGGTCATCCAGCGCAGCATCAGCACGCCCGTCACGGTGGCGATCAGCGCGCCGAGCAGGGTGTTCAGCGCGCACAGGTCGCCCCAGACCAGTGTTCGCTTGCGCACCCGCGCGAGCGTGGCCTCGTCGTAGCGCCTGCCCTCACGCAAGCCGCGCAAGACCGCGAGCACCTCGCGGGATATGTACACGTAGATGACGATCGCCAACGGCAAGACACCCAGGATGCATGCGATCACGCCCCTGTTCATCTGCGCGTTGACCACGTCGGGGACCCGCTCCCTGATCAGTTTCTGCGCGTGTACAGCCAGGTAGGCCGTAGCCAGGCCGATGCCGAACAGCGAAGACAACCAGAGGATCGGAGTCGGCCACCGCGAAAGACGCGCCCGCCAACTGTTCGGCGGCGGGTAGACGAGGTCGCGGGCCCGTGCCTCGAGGCACAGATCGAGCTGCTGCGCCAATTCCGAACCGCATGAGTACCGGTCCGCGGGGTCGGGCGAGAGGCACTTCAGCAGCACCCGGCACAGAGCAGGCGGGCAGTCCGGCGGAAGATCGGAGAGGAATCGCGAGTCGATGGGCCGGCGGCGCAGTTCGAGCATGCGGGCGAGCGACGTCTCCGACTCGCCCGCGTACGCCTCGTCCGCGAAGGGACGCCGTCCGGTCAGCAGTTCCCACAGCATGACGGCCAGCGCGAAGATGTCGCTTCGCGTGTCGAGGTCGGCGGCGGTCGCGGGCAGCTCGGGATGGCAGGCCTCGAGCTGTTCGGGCGACATGTACGACAGCGACCCGCCGAAGTACGCCAGCGGGCTTGTGCCCTTGACGCGTTTGCTGAAGCTGACGTTGAAATCGGCCAGCTTCGGGATGCCCTCGGCGCTGAGCAGCACGTTCGCCGGTTTGATGTCGCGGTGCAGCACTCCTCGTTCGGACGCGTGCTGTAGCGCGTCCGCGAGTCGGCGGCCCAGCCAGGCGACCGTCTCCGGCCAGGTCAACTCGGCGGTTCGTTCCCGGATAGCCGATTCGGCGGGCCGCACCTCGCCCTTCTCCGCGAGCACGGCGTCGACCGCGTCGAGCAGGAGTTGCCCGCTGTGCTGCGCCTCGGGTGTCGAGCGCCGCAAGCGCAGCACGTCGAGCAGCGTTCCGCCGGGGAGGTACTGCATGTAGAGCAGCTTCAGCTCGCCGTCGGCGATGAGCCGCTGGTCGAAGATCCGCACGATGTACTCGTGGTCCAGCTGAGCGAGGGTCTGCGGTTCGCTGCCGTGGTTGTGCGAGATCTTGACCGCGACCAGGCGCTGCATCGATTGCTGCCGAGCCAGATAGACCTGGGCGAACGCGCCCGCGCCGATGCGCATCAGCAGGTCGAAGTCGTCCACGTGGTCGCCGACGTCGAAGGCATCGAGCAGCGCTTGCGCGTTCGGGCGGGCGATCATCGTGCTGTGGTAGTCGCTCGCCTGGGCGGTCTCGGGGATGGCCGGTGCGTCAGCGGCGACCGTGCGGGGCGTACCGGCGAGCGCGCTGCGGCGCAGGGCGTGGAATTCCTCGTAGACGAGTTCGTCGGGCATCGGACCCTCGCGCAGCTCCGGGAACTCCGCGCGGTACTCGGTCAGCCGTTTGGGGATGCGATGACGCAGGAACCGGTAGTCGAGATCGATCTTGATCAGTTCGATCAGCACCAAGCGCCGCGCGGCCGGTTCGCTCGGTAGGTACGCCGCCAGATCGGGTGGTGAACCGGACGCCCATGCCTCGGTGAACAGCGCGACGGCGTTGGTCAGTGCCGTGCGGGTTCGTTCGGCGGAATCGACCAGGTCGAGCGGCTCGTGCATCGGTGGTCCGGAATCAGCCTCGGGCGATCGCGCGGATCATGCGCGCGATCCGGCCCTGCGGTAGTTGCTCCACGGTGACTCCTTTCCGCGAAACCTCCCCGATCCAGCGTATCGCCGGAGACCAGCGCACGGGCGGCAACAGCGGATCGACGGCGAAAGGTCAGCAATCATTCGGCGACGTGGGTGGGCGTTGCGCTGGGCGCGAACCGTGGCTGCGCCGCGCACAGGGTCGACGGGTTTCTGCCGCAGCGCTGCACGGCGCCGTCCGGTCGGACAAGCGCGGTCACTCGACCGCGGCGCAGCCAGCGGTGCAGGTCCGTCCCCGGCGCGGCGGCGAGCACGACACCGCCGCGTTCTTCGACCCGCGCCCGATCCTCGGGCGACAGGTCGACCGCGGTGACGATCGCGAACCGTCCGGCGATGATCTCGTCGACCGCTCGCCCATCGGGGAGCCGATCGTTCGGCGTCAGCCGACCGACCGGGCCGCGTCGCAGCGGCGAAGCGTCGACAAGGCCGGAGCGGCGCAGGGGCGGGGATTCGCCGCTGGTGAGCATGCGGGTGAAGCCGGGTAGGCGGTGCAGTCGCGGCGCGATCAGGCCGCGCAGGCGATTGCCGAGTTCGCCGCCCTGGGTCATGATCGCGCCGGTGAGCTTGGCCAGTCGAATCATGGCCCGCGCGTGTGGCTTTCGCTCGGTCTCGTAGGTGTCGAGCACACGCTCGGGCAGCTCACCGCGTAGGACGCCGGCCAGTTTCCAGGAGAGGTTGGCGGCGTCGCGTAACCCCGCGCCCATGCCCTGACCGATGAACGGCGGTGTGAGGTGGGCGGCGTCTCCTAGCAGGAAAATGCGACCGTCGCGCCAGCGGTCGGCGAGCTGGGCGCGAAAGGTGTACGCGGCCACCCGCACCAGTTCGAGGTCCGCGTCCGAGACGCCCGCCGTCCACGGTGCGAGCAGCGGACACAGTCGGGCGATATCCGCGTAGTCGTCGGCGGTCTCGCTGGGGCGAAGCCGAAATTCCCAGCGGTAGCGCGTCTTTCCGATGCGCATGTAGGTCGCGGCGCGGTCCGGATCGCAGATCTGGTGTACCCCGTCCCAGTGTCCGAGGTCGGCGGTCGTGGCGATGTCCACGACCAGCCAGCGCTGCTCGAACCGTAGATCGCGCATGCGCGCGCCCACCGCTGTGCGGACGAGGCTGTTGGCGCCGTCGCAACCGAGGACGTATCGCGCACGCACGGATTCGGCGCGACCTGTCGTCCGGTCGGTGAAATCGACGCGGACGCAAGCACCCTCCTCCGTCACAGCCGTGACTTCGGCGTTGCCGCGCAGTGTCGCGACGGGGTATCGAGCAAGGTTCGCGCGCAGGATCGCTTCCAGCTCCGGCTGGTCGAACAGGTTCGCCTCCGGATGCCCGCTGCGCTCCCCCTCCGGATCGCGATCGAATTGCGCGAGCACCCGCAGGCTCGGATCGAACAGGCGCAGACCGAGAACCGGGCGGGAGATGGCGTCGAACTCGTCGCCGACGCCGAGATGCCCGAGGAGGCGGCGGATTTCGCCGTCCAGGTGCACGGCCCGCGGCTGCGGATAAACGCCGTCCCACCGCTCCAGCACGAGGCATTCGATCCCGTATCGGGCCAGCAGGGTCGCCGCGGTGAGTCCGGTCGGGCCCGCTCCGACGAGCACGACGGGGATTATGGGCGTGGTCACGGCTGGACTCCGGCCAGCGTGAGCACGTACGCGACGGCGGCGAGGCCGGTCACGGCCGCCGGTGCGATGTCGGCCGCACCGTCGCCGTTGCGGACGTGCGCCGCGATGGCACCGGCCATCAGCAGCGTCGGACCCGTTCCCGCCGCCAGCACGCCAGCGAGGACAGTCGGGACGATTGTCATTGCGCTACCAGGACTTTCCAGGTGATCGCGTAGCGGCCGAGGATCGCCGCGACTTCCCGCTCGTACGTGGCGGCATCGAGTTCAACCGTCGCGACGACAGCACCGTCTTCGACCGCAGCCGTGACGGCGCGCACTCCGGCGCTGTCCGCAAGTGCCTCGAGCAGCTCGCGGCGGGTCGCGTCGGCGCGCAGTCCCAGCTTGTACGGCTTGCCGACGTCGGTGACCGGCAGCGCGTCGAGCACGGTGACCGTTTTCGGTGCGGCGGCGCGTTCCTGCACCCGCTCGGCGGCCCAGGCGACCAGCTCGTCTTCGGAGACGTCCGCGCCCGCCGTCACGGCGACATAGGCGACGGGCACCTCGCCGGAGTGCGCGTCCGGGCGTCCGACCGCACCCGCGGCGGTGACCCGCGGGTGTCGCAGGAGCGCGTCCTCGATGGTGGCCGGGTCGATGTTGTGGCCGCCACGGATGATCAGGTCCTTGGCGCGGCCGTGCAGGTGGATGAAGCCGTCGTCGTCGATGTGGGCCAGATCGCCGGTGTTCAGCCGGCCGTCGACCAGTGTGCCGAGACCGTCGACGAGGTGACCGCGCTCGTCACGTCCGGTCACGTAGCCCGCGAAAACCGTTGGGCCGCTGATGATCAGAACACCCGTCTCGCCCACGGGCAGCGTCTCCCACGTACCGTCCTCGGCGACGCGGACGACCGCGACGTGCTGATAGGGCATGCGTTGCCCGACCGCGCCCGGTCGAGGCCGGTCCGGGAAGCTGCGCGCCGACGCGCAGGTCGCCTCGGTGAGGCCGTAGCCCTCCACCAGGGTCACGCCGGTGTGTGTCTGGAAGTTCTCGCGCACCGCGGGCGGGAGCGGTGACGCGCCGACCATCGCGTAGCGCAGGCTGGAGATGTCGGCATCGATCGGGCACTGCGCGAGCACGGCGTACACGGTCGGCACCGCGCTCATCGCGGCGATCCTGTAGTGCGCCACGATGTTCCAGAACTCGGCGTAGAGGGTGAAGTCGCGGTAGCCGAGTGGTCCCGCCCAGACCACCGATTGGCCGCGGAACAGCGGTGCGAGCAGGGTGACGACGAGCGCGTTGACGTGGAACAGCGGTAGCGCGGCGAAGACGACCGCGTCCTCGTCGAGCAGTGAGTTGGCGGCGATCATCCACGCGTTGGCGACCTCACCGGAATGCCGGTGCGCGGCCAGCTTCGGCACGCCGGTGGTGCCGCCGGTGTGGAACAGGGCCGCCAGATCCGAGGCAGTGGGCGGCACTCCGACGAAGCGCGACGAATCTTGCTCGGCCGCGAAGGCATCGAGATAGCCGACGCGCACACCGGCGATGGCGGGCAGCTCTGGAGCGTGGTCCGCAGCGGCGGTGGGTCGCAGCACCAGCAGCGCGTCCACCAGTCCTCGCGCGGCCAGCTCACGCGCGCATGCCCAACTCTCGGCGGCGAGTTCGGGCCCGGCGACGATCAGGATTCGAGCACCTGATCGGCCGAGCAACTCGGCGATGTGATCACGCGAGAGACCGCCGTTGATCGGTGCGGCGATGCCCGCCAGCTGCGCGGCGAGGGTTGCGGGGATCAGCTCGGCGCAATTCGGTGCGATCAGCGCCACCGCGTCGCCCCGGCGAACCCCGAGCTCGTGCAGGAGGTTCGCATACCGGTGCACGTCGGCGAGTAGTTCGCCGTAGCTG
Organism: Nocardia amikacinitolerans; assembly: GCF_900215415.1. NCBI lineage: Bacteria > Bacillati > Actinomycetota > Actinomycetes > Mycobacteriales > Nocardiaceae > Nocardia > Nocardia amikacinitolerans. The sequence continues at coordinate 160,832 of NZ_OBEG01000009.1, forward strand.
CGGCGCAACGGTTCTCGCCAGCGCGCGGCCTCGGGCAGCACGGTGATCGCGTCGTGGCGCGGCCACCGTGCCGCGGCACGGACGAGCAGGGCGTAGGTGGATTCGGGCAGACCGCGCGCCGCCAAGGGCACCGATTCGATCGCGGCCAAATCCTCCGGATCGGCGTAGCGAGGCCAGAGGAGGTCTTCGGCGGAGGTCTCGAGCGTCGTCTCGGTCACCGGGCGTACCTCACGACCGTGCGCTGGCGACCCAGATCGAGGACACCGTCGTCGGTACCGATCGCGGCCTCGACGACATCGCCGTCTTTCAAGTACTTCGGATTCTTGGCCTGGCCCTTGAAGAACATCTTCCACTTGACCTTCGGCGGCAACAGCGAACCGATGATCTCGATGGGCTTGGCAGGAGCGCTGATCGCCGTGCCGACCGGTGTTCCGGTCAGCAGCAGATCACCGGCGTCCATTCGCTGGAACCGGGTCAATTCGCGCAGCGCGTCGACCGGCCGGTAGATCATGTCGGCGACCGTCATGTCCTGGCGCACCTCGCCGTTGACCCACAGCCGCAACCGCAGATCGGTGAACCGCTTCAACTCGTCGGCCTCCAGCAAGACCAGCGCCGGACCGACCGGGGTGAACGTCGGATACGACTTCGCCTCGTAGAACTGTGTTTTCGGCAACTGCACGTCACGAGCGGAGATGTCATTGGTGACGACCAGGCCCGCGATGTAGTCGGGCAGATTCTCCGCGTCGATCTCCGAGCCGACCGGCATCTCCCGACCGAAGACCAGGCCGATCTCCACCTCGTAATCGAGCAGGTTCACGTGGGCGGGCCGGATCACGTCGTCGTGCGGGCCGCTGATCGAGCCGGAAGCCTTGCGGAAGAACGTCAACGGCACCGTCTCCGGATCCATGCCCGAGTCCTTCACGTGCGAGGCGAAGTTCGTCATCTGCGCCACCACACGGCACGGCGCCGTGACCGGCGAGATCAACGAAAGGCTGTCCACCGCAACAACATCAGCGCTGGTAGCCGCCGCGGCGATCGCCGCGCGGTCGGCGAGCAGCTCCCGCGTGGTCGTCGCGGCGGTGTCGATGCGGGCCGCACCGGCGGGCGTGCGCACCCACCAAGCGTCGGCGGTACGGAGAACGGAAACACTCATGACTTGGCTACTTTCAACAGGCCGCCCAAGCGGCGGAGATCGAATTCGTTGTCCTCGCGCAGCGCGTCGATGACCGCGCGCACCTCCCGCAGCGACTCGGCGCCCGGCGAGAGGCCGAGGAAATCCTTGGTGGCGGGCGGACCCCACTGCGCGAGACCCGACGCACTCATCGGCGCCCAACCCGGCTCCACAGTGCAGTCGAACATGTCGCCGTCGCTGAAGTGCTCGACCATCAAGCCATCCGGGTCCCGCCAGTAGTCGAAGATCTGACTGCCCTGGATATGGCGGCCGATCCCCCACGACCGGCGGTAACCACGCTCGCGCAGGTACTCGCCACCCGCGGCCAGCGCGTCCAGATCGGCGACCTGATACGCCGAGTGCACGTACCGGTTGGACGGCCCCAAAGTCAGCGCGAGCGTGTGGTGGTCGGCCGGAGTCGAACCTCGATCGCAGCGGATGAAGCTCATCACCGGCCCGCGCTCCCGCTGCCCCGGGTAGTACAGGAAATCGCTGACGATCATGCCGAGCTGGCGTAGGTACCAGTCCAGTGTCTCCCGATACCTTGTCGACTGGACCACCACGTGCCCGAGCCGCTGCACCCGCGCGGGCACACGCGGCGGCCGCTGCGTGGCGTTCACCCGCATCACCTCGTGCCCGAGATTCAGCACATGCGGCTGCTGCACGGGCAGCGCGGGCAGCCGATGCGTCTCGGCGACGACCCGGACTCGCAGTCCGCTCGGATCGACCAGATCGACGGCCGATCCGCCGATCGACTCCGGCAGCGGCGCCATCTTCGAGTTCGTCGCGGACGCCAGGCGCAGCAGATCGGCGGCGTCGGCGGCCTGGAACGCCGGACCGACGAACCGCGACCGCGCGCCGCGGCGGATCAGCACGCAGGGCGAGCCCGCGTCGGTGCCGCGCAACCGCACCTCGTCGGCCGTTCGGTGCGCCGTCGTGAAGCCGAAGGCGTGCCCGAAGGTCTCGGCACCCGCCAGATCGGGCTTCTCGAACTCCAGCCACGCGAGATCGAGCACCTTCACCACCGGATTGCGCGCTCGGCCCGGATGCTCACCCGCCAACGCGCCGCGCTCGCTGTGCAGACCGCTGTGCACATCGTGCTGGCCGCTCATCGACCACTCCCTTCCAAGTACTGACGATATCGTCACTCACGACCAAACACTCAGTCAAGAGCTTCTGACAAATTCGTCACTACTGACCCGGGCGCTACTATGACGTGCGAGGACGTCAGGAGAGGTGGATTGCGATGACCGGTTCGGAACCCAACCGCTTGGAGCGCCGGAAGGCGCGCACCCGCGCCGCGCTGGTCGGCGCGGCCCAGTCGCTGCTGGCCGAGGGCAGGCTCAACGTCCCGATCCTGGAGATCACCCAGGCCGCGGACGTCGGCATGGGCTCGTTCTACAACCACTTCCAGAGCCGAGAGGAACTGTTCCACGCCGCGGTCGAGGAGGCGCTCGACCGGCACGGCGCGCTGCTCGACCTGCTGTGCGAGGACCTGGACGACCCCGCCCAGGTGTTCGCCCAGAGCTTCCGCCTCACCGGCCGTCTGCACCGACGCAACCCCACGCTGAGCAAGGTGCTGCTCGCCGACGGGCTCGGTCTCGTGAGCTCCGAGCGGGGGCTCGCACCCCGCGCCCGTCGCGATATCGAAGCGGCGGCCAGCGCAGGACGGTTCCAGGTCCGCGATTCGGAGCTGGCCATGACCATCGTCGCGGGCGCCGCGCTGTGCCTCGGCAGGCTCCTGCACGACAACCCCGAGCGCGACGACGCCGAGGCCGCCGATCAGGTGACCGAGGACCTGCTGCGCATGTTCGGTCTGCCCGCCGACGAGGCCGCCGAGATCTGTCGCCGACCGCTGCCCTCGCTCGACGCCGCGCCCCAGGACGGCACCGCGGCCTGACGCCTCAGCAACGTCTCAGCCCGTGGTGGCAGACTGGCTGGACACGGCAGATCCGGATTGGCGGGATAGCGATACTGATGGATTCACCGAACACCGTGCGCGACGACGACCTGGCACACTTTCGCACCGAATTCGCCCGATTCATGATGTCGTACCAGTTCGTCACCTCGGAGTTGATGACCAAGATCAACATCCTCAAGGACGAGTTCACCTATATCCACAAGTACAGCCCGATCGAGCACGTCCGATCGCGGCTGAAGTCGCCGGAGAGCATCCTGCACAAGCTGCGGCGCAAGAACATCCCGATCACCCTGCCCGACATCAGGAAGAACATCGTCGACATCGCGGGCGTGCGCATCACCTGCAGCTTCATCCAGGACACCTACCGGATCGCGGACATGCTGACCAGCCAGTCCGACGTCACCGTCAACGAGGTGCGCGACTACATCGCCAACCCCAAGCCCAACGGCTACAAGAGCCTGCACATCCTGCTCGAACTGCCGGTCTTCATGAGCGACCGCGTCGAGCACGTGCCCGCCGAGTTGCAGATCCGCACCATCGCCATGGACTTCTGGGCGAGCCTGGAGCACAAGATCTACTACAAGTACGGCGGCGAGATCCCGGACGAGCTGCTCACCGAGCTGACCGACGCCGCCGACGCCGCGAACCGGCTCGACATGCGGATGGAACATCTGCACGAGCGGGTCGCGCAATCCCGGCTCACCGCGCCCGGCGAAGAGGGCGCGATCCCGCTGCCCGCTCCGGTCGAACTCCTGGAGTCCCTCGCGCGCGAGCACCGCATGAACCGCTAGCGAGCGGCAAACCTCAGAACTACCGCGCCGCGATCGCATTTCGGCCCGGCCCGAACACGCGGCCTCGAATGCCGTGCGGCAGCTACCGATTCCGCTGATCTCTGCGGGGTTGTTTCCAGCCCTGCGCGTTACGCGGGCTGATCGAAGTCTTCGCTCCGAGTTGTCCACGAGCTCGGGTCCATTGGTCTCTGGCGGCAGTCGATGTTGGTTGGAGGGCGCATGCGCAGTTCATGTTCGGGAGTCAGCACCGCGACTGGTCGGTGCGGTAGGCAGGATGGTCGGTCGCCGCGTCGATGTGGTGTCCGCCGATGACCTGGATCGTTGTCGAGCTTTTCGTCCGGCTGGCCATCGGGGGCCTGCTCGTCCTGGCCGGGATCGCCAAGTTCTCCACCACGGCGGCGTGGCGAGTGGACTGGCTGGACTCCTACAAACTGCTCCCGCGTCCCTCCCTGCTCCCGATGGCGTGGCTGATGCCGCTGACCGAGGTGGTGGTAGGCGTGATGCTCGCGCTCGGCGCTTTCGGACGCGCCGGCGCGATCGCCGCGATCGCGACGTTGGGCATGGTGACCGCCGCGGTGGTGATCGCGCTGATCCGCGGGCAAGAAGTCTCGTGCGGATGCCTCGGCAAGGTAGGAACCCTGATCTCCTGGCCGGTCGTGGTCCGCAACATGGTGCTCATCGCCGCGCTGGTCGTGGTCGCCCTGCGCGGAGTGAGCGGTCCGAGCATCACCGAATTCGGCCCTGCGGTCCAGGTTGTCGCAATCGCCGCCATCACCGCCGCGCTGAGCCTGACCGCCCACCGACGCCTGCCACCCGAATCAGCGGCCGATCCCCTCGCGGCGCCGCAAACCGAACCGGCCGATCTGCCCTTTCCTCATCCACCCGCATCCCAGGAGGCCCACTCGTGATCGCGCGCCGCGATGTGCTCCGCCGCCTCGGGCTCACCGCCGTGTTCACCGCCACCAGAGCTCGCAGATCGAGCTATCGGTCGGAGGACCCCTCTACGATGCCGTTGACACCCGAATTCGTTGGGGCCGCAGAGACCTGGAGATCGATATGCAGCTTTCGGATAACGCACATGGACTGGGCGGGCTGCGGGAGGACAGCCAGTTCTACCGGGTTCGCGGCTGATGCTCGAGGCGACCATCTCTCGGATTCTGACCGTGCTGTCCGAGATTGCCGAGCGCGAGGGGGACGAGCCGGGGCCAGGGCCGCGCCCGCCCGCATCGACGCCCGCCGTCGCCGAGGCCCGGCGGGCACGGAGCGGCGGTTTCTCGCCGGAGTACCTGGACTTCTTGCTCCTGCACGACGGCTGGCCGGAATTCCCCTGGGGCAGCACGTTATTCGGCACGAAGGAGCTGACCGACGACGAGACCTACCCGTACTACGAGGAGACGCTGGAGGACTGCGAGGCGCCCGAGGAGTTGATGGACGCCCTGATCGTCGGCGCCTCGCACAACGATCCTTCCGTGGTGCTGTTGCTCGGCAGCGGCGAGGTGGTCGATTTCCTGTACGAGGAGCGTGCCAGGTATCCCGGCTTCGGAGCTTTCCTGACCGACCGGCTGACCGCGGTGGAGTCCTATCTGGCGCGGCTGGTGCAGCGTGAGCAGGACGCGCGCGCCGACTGGACCCCGGCGCATCGCGAAGCGAAGGAGGCTCGGCTTCTCGAGGAACTGCGCTCCGCGTCGACCACCCGGCCTCGCGCGGCCGTCCCGGTTGCTCCGGCACCGCAGGCGCACGACCCGATGCCTGCTGTCGTCGAGCCCGGCGATCTGAGGGTGGGCAAGAAGGAACCCAAGGCGTCGGTGATGCTCAACTCGGTGCTCTACCTCGGCTCCTATCCGTCGCCGGACGAGGTGATCGGCTGCTTCCGGGCCTTCCGCCGTCATTTCCCCGTCGATGGCGATATGGTCTGGGCCGTGCCGAACGCGTTCGGCGGCTTTCCCGAGGACGCCGAACATCCCGACGACGAGTCGTGGGCGGCGCAGATGCGCGTCGATGTCGGCGGTCATTTCGGCATCCGAGTCTCGGTGCGGGCTGGGGCCACGGCTGAGCGCTCCTACACCCTCAATGTCCGCGGCATCCCGCCCACCGACGACGACCGCACGCGGGCCTCGTTCTGCGAAGTCATCGTTCCCGTCGACGAGGATCCGGAGCGGCTCGCACGGCTGACGGCCGAGTTGACCGAGCTGCTGCCGGTACGGTCCGGCCACGGCGGATACAGCGCCTACGTCTGGGACCACGACGCCACCAACGACCCGTACCAGCGCGTATTCTCTTGGTGCCGCCGCTTTTTCGCCCTCGACGTCGGGCAGGTCGACGGCTGGCTCGAAGCGGCGACCGAGCGGGTGGTGGGCGCCGGCTGGCTGACCGTCCTCGGCCCGGCGTTCCTTACACATCTCTCGGGCGCAGCGCTGCCGGTCTTCACCACCCCCGGCATCACCGTGACCCGCGGACAGGGTGGCGGGGTCGTCATCCGGGCGGGCGAGCGCCCCTCCCTCGGCGACGTGCACCGCGGCGAGTTCCCCCTCGCCCTGGCCGAGATCGACTGGTATCTGCTGCCGCTGAAAGCTGTTGGCTGGCACCACACATCGACCTGGTGGCCCGCGCCAGGACAGGTCTGGCAGGTGACCTACGACGAACTACCCGGCGGCTTCGCCGACCACCGCGCCACATCGGCCTGGCTGACCCGCCTCATCGACCCGCAACGCTTCCTCGGCCCCACCGCCCACGAGCAAGGCGAGAACCTTGTCGATCAGCCTCCCCCGACGCGCCCGCCCAGGCATACACCCGGCTGATCGACAACTGCTGCACGACCACCTCGCCTTCCGGCACTCCCGCTCGACGCGGTTTGTCGGTGAACGGTCAATCCCATTGGGCGACAGCGGCCGTGCCGATCCTGTGGTCGGTGATCGAGGAGGCCGCACCGGATACGCCCAACGCGCCGAGCACTGTGCCGCCGACCCGGATGATCACACCCCCGCCATTGGGCACCAATGAGTGTGTCCCCGATTGCCGCGGTCCACCAACCAAAGGCTGCCCCTCCGGTGTTGCGGTGGTCATGTGCACCGTGTCGAACCCCAGCGCAATCGCCGCTTCCGCCTTACGTTTCGCGATCTCGGTCGTGTACCGCGCCGCACCATCCATGCACGCGAAGGCCACCATCTTCCCGCCGACCTCCACAACCGCAACCGCCACAGCCTCCCCCAACTCCCCCGCCACCTTCCGAGCGGCCGAGATCACCGAGTCGGCCTGGTCAAGCGAAATAGTCACGTTCCCATCCTCCCCCACCCACAGCCGGTTAGCCGCGGCCTCCGCCATCGGCGCCGACACCGACCGCGTTCAACCACGTAGACCGGTACGCCGGCGCCGCGTCACCTCCTGCGGTGAGCCGGGGCAGCCGCGCTGTCGGCGGAGGTGCCGTGTCGTCGGTGGCGGCGCAACACCACCGGATATCGCCGAGTTCGCGGTGGCCGCTGCACACGCTGGAATCACCTACTGCCCCAGCGCCTTCAGCCGTCAGTCGCAGACGGCACCGCCGGAGGCCGAGCCGACCAACTTCGTGTACTTCGCGAGAACACCTCGGGTGTAGCGGGGCGGCAACGGCTTCCAACCCTCGCCGCGCTGAACGAGTTCGCTTTCGTCGACCAGCACATCGAGTTTGCCCGCGGCGACGTCGAGGCGAATGCGGTCGCCATCGCGCACGAACGCGATCGGGCCGCCGTCGACCGCTTCCGGGGCGACGTGCCCGACGCACAGACCGGTGGTGCCGCCGGAGAACCGCCCGTCGGTGAGCAGCAGCACGTCCTTGCCGAGGCCCGCGCCCTTGATGGCCGCGGTGATGGCCAGCATCTCACGCATCCCCGGCCCGCCCTTGGGCCCCTCGTACCGGATGACGACCACGTCGCCCGCGGTGATCGTGCCGTCCTCCAGCGCGTCCATCGCGGCGCGCTCGCGGTCGAAAACCCTTGCCGTGCCGACGAATACATCCGAGTCGAAGCCCGCCGACTTGACCACGGCACCCTCGGGCGCGAGGGTCCCGGTGAGGATGGTGATGCCGCCGGTGGGATGGATCGGCGAGGCCATCGCCCGGATCACCTTGCCGTCGGGGTCCGGCGGGGTGATCTCGGCCAGGTTCTCCGCCACCGTCCGGCCCGTCACGGTCAGGCAGTCGCCGTGCAGCAAACCGGCGTCGAGCAGCGCCTTCATCATCACCGGCACGCCGCCGATGCGGTCCACGTCGGTCATCACATGCTTGCCGAAGGGTTTGACGTCGGCCAGGTGCGGCACTCGGCGACCGATCCGCGCGAAATCGTCCAGCGACAGGTCGACGTTCGCCTCGTGCGCGATGGCGAGCAGGTGCAGCACCGCATTGGTGGAACCGCCGAAAGCCATGACGACCGCGATCGCGTTCTCGAACGCGGGTTTGGTCAGGATGTCGGAGGCGGTGATGCCCTGCCGGATCAACTCCACCACCGCCTCGCCGCTGCGCCGGGCGTAGCCGTCGCGGCGGCGGTCGGTCGCGGGCGGCGCCGCGCTGCCCGGCAGCGACATGCCGAGCGCCTCGGCCGCGCTGGCCATGGTGTTGGCGGTGTACATACCGCCGCAGGCACCCTCGCCGGGGCAGATGGCCCGCTCGATGGCGTCGACGTCGTCGCGGCTCATCAGCCCGCGCGCGCAGGCGCCGACCGCTTCGAACGCGTCGATGATCGTCACCTCACGCTCGCTGCCGTCGGAGAGTTTCGCGATGCCGGGCAGGATCGAACCCGCGTAAAGGAACACGCTGGACAGGTTCAACCTGGCCGCCGCCATCAGCATCCCCGGCAGCGACTTGTCGCAGCCGGCGAGCAGCACCGAGCCGTCGAGCCGCTCGGCCTGCATCACCGTCTCGACACTGTCGGCGATCACCTCCCTGGAGACCAAGGAGAAATGCATCCCCTCGTGTCCCATGGAAATGCCGTCGGACACCGAGATGGTGCCGAACTGCATCGGGTAGCCGCCGCCTGAGAAGACACCGTCTTTGCACCCCTGGGCGAGCCGGTCCAGCGACAGATTGCACGGCGTGATCTCGTTCCACGACGAGGCCACCCCGATCTGCGGCTTCTCCCAGTCCGCATCCCCCATACCGACCGCACGCAACATCCCGCGCGCGGCGGCCCTCTCCAGTCCGTCGGTGACGTCGCGGCTACGCGGTTTGAGATCGACCTTCTGATTCTCGGACACGATTCCCCATCATCCTCGCTCCACCCCGATTACGCCGCCGACCACGCCGAACCTTCCGACTACCTCGGCCAGAAGACGTGATCGTCTCTGACGAGGGCCTGAGGGCCACCCTCGCCCGGAATCCGGCGCACGGCGTCACCAGCACTGAACTCCGCCACATTTGCCTCCGCCCGCTTGTCCGACAACTCAGGGCGGCGGAGGGGCCAGCAGCTCGAGTTTGGTTGCCGCGAGGGTGCCGGTGTCGGCGGTGTAGAGGACGAGTACTTGGTCGTGCTCGCCGGGAAGTTCGACAGATTCGTAGGTGAGTTCGAATTCTCCGACGAGAGGATGATCGAACTGCTTGATTCCGTGTCCCTTGCGCCGGACGGTGTGCTGGTCCCACTTTTCGCGGAATTCCTCACTGCGCGAGGAGAGTTCGTCGACAAGTGCGCCGAGCGCGAGATCGCCGGGGTGACGGCCGAGGTCGCGCCGTAGGTAGCCAACAGCGTTGGATACGGCCAGGTCGCGATTGGGGTATAGGCGCTGGACCTTTTCGTCGAGCAGTACCAGCCGCGCCAGGTTGCGTTGCCGGGCGGGAAGGGTGTCGAAGTCGGTGATCAGTCGGCACGCGAAGGCGTTCCATGCCAGCACTTCCATGCGGCGTCCAAGGATGAACGCCGGCCGGGCGTCGAGGGCCGATAGCACGCGCAGCAGCCCGGAATGCGGCCGCTGCGGAGTCGGCGGCGTAACAGGTCTGGCCATGGGTCGGGCCAAGTGGGTCAGGTGGTCGCGTTCGTCGGTATCGAGGTGCAGTACATCGGCGATGACGTCGAGCACGCTGTCCGAGACCCGGCCTGCGCGGCCCTGCTCGAACCGGATGTAGTAGTCGACACTGATCGACGCCAGCTGCGCGAGTTCTTCGCGGCGTAGCCCCGCGACCCGGCGGGGACCGCGTCCGTCGGCGAGTCCGGCCTCGGCGGGGGTGATCCGGGCCCGCCGGGATTTCAGGAATGCTCCAAGATCCGGATGGGCAGCCATGTCGTCACTCCTCGGTCAGGTTGTGGAAACGTTCAGGGTGGTATCGCCGGTCCCCCGGTAGATTCATCCGAGGAAGTGGCGCGGCCTGGGTGTCGGCACTGCCCGCTGGGACTGTCGAAAGACACATCGGCACAACGGCAGGAGTCCGCCCATGACAGATTCTCAGTTGTCGCGGCGAAATGTATTGCGCAGCTCGGCTGTAATGGCCGGAGCTTTCGGTGCCGGGACACACCAGCTTTCCGGTCCGACGGTTCCGGGCTCGCCGGGGGGCGCAGCTCACAATGTCGAGGCCGTCGGATACAGCGATCTCGAGCACCGGCCCGGATTCAAGATGGCGATTCGGCAGAAAGGTGGGCGCTGGTATCTGTACATGGGGCATGTGTGGCATTCGGGGTGGAGTGTGGTGGACGTGACCGATCCGACTCGACCGGAAGTCGCGGCCTTCGTGCCCGGTCCGGTCGACACGTGGACGTTGCAGGTCGATCTGTCCGGCGATCTGATGGTGACAGCCCTGGAAAAGGTGTTCCCGAACTTCGGTGGCGACCCGATCGCGGCGTTCGAGGAAGGAATTTACCTGTGGGACATCGCCGATCCGGTCCGGCCGAAGCAGCTCGGGCATTTCCGCACCGGCGGTAGCGGCACCCATCGCAACCACTACCCGGGTGGAAGGTATGCGCATCTGGCCGCGGGTATGCCTGGCTACCGCGGCAATATCTATGTCGCAGTGGATATCTCGAATCCGGCCGCGCCCACCGAGGCCGGGAGGTGGTGGGTTCCCGGCCAGCACGCCGCAGGCGGCGAACCCGCCAGCGCACCACGCGACCGGCAAGACGGCCATCTCGACTTCCCAACGGCATGCTGCTCGAGCGGGCACGACGTGTCCCTGCATGGTCCCGCCTACATCGACGGCCGTCTCGCCTACCTCCCCTACGGGGGCGCGGGAATGATCGTGCTCGATATCTCCGATATCGCGCGCCCCCGGCAAGTCGGCCACTTGTCGTTCAGTCCGCCGTTTCACTCCCGCTTCGGCGTCCACAGCGTATTGCCGTTGCCGCAACACGGGATCGCGTTCGTCAACTCCGAGCACACCACCTACGCCGACGGCGCAACGCACCACGCTTCGGTGGTCGACATCCGTGACCCCACCAGTCCGTACTTGCTGTCGCTGTTCCCTGAGCCTGTGCCGCCGCCCGGTGCGCCCTACGCCGACTTCGCCACCCGGGGTGGGTGGCGTGGTCCGCACAACATCAACCACAACCAGCACCACCCCGATGTGCAACCGCAAGGCGATTTGTTCTATATCGCTCACTTCAACGCCGGCCTGCGGATCTACGACGTGTCCAATCCCCGCCTGGTTCGCGAGACCGGGTACTTCCTGCCGCCGCAACCTACCCGCCGATACGGACCCATGCCCGAAGACGCCCTGGTTACACAAACTGAGGACGTCGTCGTGGACCGCCGCGGCTTCATCTATATCACCGACAAGAACCAAGGCCTGTGGATTCTGCGCTACACGGGACCACAACCGCGGCGGTAGCCGCGCCGACCGAACCCCGTGTCGATAACAGCTCCGCAGTCGGCTGTGGGCGGCTGGGTTCGAGTCATCTTTGCGCGGACCGCTGAGCGCCCGCCACCACGAGACATACTCCTCACACAAGCGATGAGAATGCCGCTGGCTCCTACCGCGGTGGCCGACGCCGCTCGGATGGTCGTGTCGGCGCCCTCCCGTTGTCAGAGCGGTCGGCGTCGGCTCCATGCGAGCGAGGATCGCACGCGCACGTAACCAGTGCCAGGTTTCGCCGATCCTGGTTTTCGCTGTCCCAGGATCATGGTGACCAGTTACGGCGCCGGCCCGGCCACACTGATCTGCGTCACACTCCGGCGCGTCTAGCACAATCGGATTGGTTCTACCAGGTCTGCCGCGGTCCTGGATATCGCCGGAGCGCGGGCATACCGTTGCGGGACATGAGGATTCGAACTCGCTCGGTGGCACCTGCACGACGGTTGCGCAGGGGCCGGGTCGCGACAGTGATGGCGGTTTTCGCCATCGTGCTGGGATCCTGTGGCACCGAGGCGGAGCCGGTGCGACCTGAGCAGTATGTGGTGCCCGGCGATTCCGCATTCCCCGGCGGGCTGGCCTATGACCATGCGAGCGGGTCGTTCTTCACCGGCAGCACCCGCGACGGCACCGTATTCCGTGGCTACCCGGACGATCCGCAAGCGCATGAATGGCTTCCTGGCGGCGCCGAGGGCCGGACAACGACAAGCGGGCTGGTCTCCGATGACCGTGGCAGGCTTTTCATCGGCGGTGGCCCGACCAACCAGCTGTGGATCCACGACATCGGATCCGGAGTCCTGCTCGCCACTCTCACCGGCATCGACGGCGGATTCGTCAACGACATCACCATCACACCCGATGGCACCGCCTTCCTTACCGACTCCCTGGCACATGTGATCTACCGAGTGACCGAATCCAGCGGGCGATGGCAGCTGCACACCTGGCTCGACCTGACTGGCACCACGGTGCCGCGGGTGGATGGGCACAACCTCAACGGCATCGCCGCGGTCGACGAAACAACGCTGCTGGCGGTGCATTCGATGACCGGCGGCCTGTACCGCATCGACGCCCGCACGAGAGAAGTGACCGAAGTCGATCTCGGCCCCACTCGGTTGTTCGGCGGAGACGGGCTTGTCGTCTCCGGCAGCGACCTGTATGTCGTCCAGGGCGGATTGTCACCACAGAACCCGCGACCACAGGTGTCGCTGCTACACCTGTCATCGGACCACACCAGCGCCCAACTGCGTTGCGCGACCACGCATTCCGACTTCCGCCACCCCAGCACCGCCCGCATGGCCGAAGGCCGCCTGCTGATCGTCAACAGCCAATACAACACCGGGCAACGCGGCCAACATCCCGAACTTCCATTCACCATCACCGCATTACAACCACCCCGCGCCGACACCTGCCCCACCTGACAACACCACACCCCGGGGCCGGGTCGACAACACCAGGAGGACTCCATGAGAAGGCCATCGACAACGATCGCCGCGGTCATCGGCTGCACCGCATTGCTCTCCGTCGCACCCGGAGCCGCCGGTGGCGAAAGCCCCGGACCACCGACTCCAGGCGGTCCCGCCGCACCGGCAGACGCTGCCGTCGACGGTCCCGTGAATTTCGACACGTTGACCGCGACCGTCACCCCTGATCACGGGTATTTCACCGGCATCACCGTCGAATTCGACCGCACCAGCCGCACCGAATCAGGCGAAAAGCCTTCTGCCGCAACCCAATTTGTCTTCCTGTTCGACAGATCGATTCGCATCAACGCCGACCGGTTCCCTGTCTGCAGCCGTACCGAACTAGCCACGCACGGCATCGCCGGCTGCCCCACCGGTTCCCAAGTCGGCTCAGGGACCGCCCAGATCCATCCCGCCACCACCGCCGACGTTTTCGTCTTCAACACCCGATACTCCGATGGCGACCACGGAGTCCTGATCACCATCCCCGCCACCGGCGCGATCCTCGAAAACACCCTCGAACCGGTCACCGGCCACCCTGGCAGCCCCTACGGAGTCGGCCTCGACGAACTACTCCCGTCACCGCTACCGCCGCAACAACGCAGCGCCACCACCCGCTTCCGAGTCACCTTCGGCACCACCCGCACAGACCACACCGGCACCCACAGCTACCTCGAATCCTTTGCCCTTCCCGGCCAACCACTCGAACTCGGCATCTGGAGCAGATTCGTCACCGGCCAGATCATCCAAACGACCGATTCCGTTCCACGCCCCTCTCCCATACCGTGAACGCCGAGCTCGAGCGTCAACTCATTACACAAGCCGGTACCTGATCTACCACGCAGCCGACGGCGAACCGACGGAAAGGGCGGCGCTGCCGACGCCAGACGGGACCGCGTATTCGTCGCGCCGACCGCACGGTCGAACAACCGCTCAACCGGACGCGCCGCCGCCGAACTCCGTCTCTCGCCAAAACCGGTCGAAGGCGGCTGTTATCGCGGCGAGGAGGTGACGTGGGTCGTTGTCGGTCACCGCTCGGCCCGCGAAATAGCAGGCCATGCCGATCTCACTGGCCAGTGCCGCTACCTCCGGATCGGCTCCCTGTTCGGTCAACTCGGCGGTGATCCGGTCCACATAGCCGCGCTGCTTGACGAGGCTGCGGGCGCGCAGTTCGGGCTGCTCGGCGATCAACCGTTCATACTTGCGGTATTCCCCTGGCCGTTGGACCAGTTGGCCGACAAACGCCAAAACGAGGGCGCGCACAAACGCCAGCGCAGCGGGGAACGAGTCGCCGATCGGGGCGCCGTTCAGCGGTGGCTCGACTTCGGCCAGGGCCGCCTCCAGATCACGGCCGCTGTCGGCGAAGACCACTTCCTGTTTGTCGCCGAAGTATCGGAAGAACGTCGCCCGGCCGACCTCCGCCCTGGCGGCTATGTCCGCGACAGTGACTCGGTCGAAACCGCGTTCGGCGAACAGATCATGTGCCGCCTCGACGATCGCCTGCCGCGCACGCTGTTGTTTGCGGTCGCGTAGCGACGTCTCCAGCTGATCCGACCGATCCACCGGGCCATTCTAGCCAAGAGCGCAACGATCGCTTATGCTGATACTGCGTCTCATATGAGGCGCAGTATCACGAAGGAACTATCATGCGCCTACACACATTTGTCGCCGTCATCGCCGGCACCCTGGCTCTGATGGTCGGCAACGCACCCTCGGCACCAGCCGATGTGGGACCGGAGCGGAAGACCGAGGCCGCGACCCGCGCACTCCTCGAGGCATTCGAACGAAAAGACCTGGACGCCATCGATGTGCTGATCGATCAGAACGCCACACTGACCATCCCGATGTCATTTTCCGGCGCGTTGGAACCTGCGGCTCATTTCGCCAACAAGGAAGAGATTCTGGGTTACATCGGCGGAGTCGTTACGAACTTTCAGTCCATGCGGTTCACCGATCTACGAATCAGCGTGGCCGAGCGAGGGGGAACGTCTTTCGCGCAGGCCAACGGGGACTTCGTAACGGCCGACGGCCGCCCGTACCGCAACGTCTACATCTATCGTTTCGACTGGAAGGACGGCCTGATGGTGCACACCGACGAGTACGCCAACCCCATCACACTCTGCCAAACCCTCGAGAATCTGAACTGCTGAGATCAGCCAACCGACAACGATCGTGGTGGAGCCAGAAGCGAAGCACCCGCGACCGCATGCCTGTCGCGGTGATGCACTACGACGACTGCGAGGGGCGGACATGAACATCGAGGGCTGTCTCGTCCAGGCTTCAGGAGAAGGAAACGGTTGTCGCTAGCGGTCGGTATCCCGGCACCCCGCGGTGACTCGATCACCTCGCAGGCGTCGGGTAGTGCGACCGGTCTCGACTAGCACAGCGGACCTCGCGGCTTCCAGGTCCTTACGTGCCCTGGCTCCACACCGGTCGCCCAATAGAGTTACCGGACAAGAGAACCCATCCGAAGGTCACACCATGTAGCGCGCGCTCGCGCACCGGGCTTGCCCGCGAATGCGCAGCATGCCCGGGGGCAAGCGTTGCTTCAGCAGTGGACGGTCAGCGAGGAGTCCAGCATGTCGCACCACCCCGCATCCGCGTATCGCCGATCCAGACGATCACGGCACGCGGTCACGCGGATTTGCCTCACGGTCTTGGCCGCCGCCACGATGATCGCCTGCACAACAACCGCGAACCCCGCGACTCGACATTCGGCGACCACCTCGGACCACGTTCGCCGCGTCGCCGATGCCGCTATGGACCGCTTCGATGCCGGTTGGCGCACCGGCGACTGGCAGCCCTTCCTCGCCGTACTGACCGACGAATTCAGCTTCCTCTTCCCCGAAGACCCCGCCCGAGGTCTCTTCACCGGCGCAGCGGGTCGACACAAGATCGAGGAATGGGTGATGTTCCACGCCCGCTCCGGCAACCGCGTCTCCGGCAACCGCGTACGCACCGACGTAGCCGGGTCACGAGTAATCTACGAATACGAATCGCACGGCACCTCCCCCACCACCGCGGGCTACCGCAACCGCGAACTCATCATCGTCGAGATCCGCGACGACCGGGTCAGCGCCCTACACGAGTACTGGGGCGACGCCCGACCCACGGAATCATCCTGATCACCTGTAGGGTGCGCCCGATGAGGTCTACGGGCTGAATTTGCCCCCGGCCGACTCTGCCAGCGGCCATACCGTTCCTACTCGGCAATGGCGCCAATAGTCTCCGCGCACAAACGATCGCGACCGCAACTGGGTTCCGACGAGAGCCCTACCCCCGCCGTCCGCTACCTGCCCGGAAGCCTGCTCCAACCCCGACCGACGACGCCACCAGATGCTTATAACCCGGGCCAAGCTGCTGTTACGAAACAACATTGCGGACTACGGCTGGAGTAGCTCGATGTTCATCCCGCGGCGAGTTCTCTTAGCGCCTGTTCCTCGCGCGTCCCCGCCGCCGCGGTATAGACCCACAGCGACCGCCGCCGATCGGGGGCGGCACTGACGACCTCGTAGATGAAATCGAGGGTGCCGAACGTCGGGTGCGCCACGGTGACCGCGCCGTGCGCGCTGACGCCCACCGGATAGGCATCCCATTCACGGCGGAAATCCGCACTGCAAGCACGCAATTCATCGATCAGCGCGGTCAGCTGCTGGTCGTCGGCGAATTCGCCCGCCGCGACCCTCAGGTGAGCGACGAGCACCGCCGCGTTGGCCCGCCGATCCGGATAGCGCTCACGCATGCCCACATCCACCAATTGCATGCGTGCGAGATTGGGCGTAGGCGCGGCGGGCCCATTATCTTCGGCGACAAGGCGGCTCATCGCCCGGTTCCAGGCGAGCACGTCCAACCGGTGATCGGCCACCAGCGCTGGCGCGGCGATCCAGTCGAGCAGCCGCCACAGCTCGGGACCCGGCAATGGGCGCGCCCCGGCGAGCGTACGACGCGGTCGGGCGATGCGGAACAGGTGTTCGCGTTCATCGGGATCCAGCCGCAGCGCACCGGCCACCGCGTCGAGCACCGCGTCGGAGACGTTCGCGCACCGCCCCTGTTCCAGCCGGACGTAGTAGTCCACGCTCGTGCCTGCCAATAGCGCGACGTCCTCGCGTCGCAGTCCCGGCACTCGGCGCCGACCGATCCCATCGCGGATGCCGATGTCCTGCGGCCGGATTCGGGCCCGTCGCGACTGTAAGAACTCGGATATCGCGGACCGGTTCATCCTGCCCCTCCACAAGCCGCTAGGAAGTACGGTATTCATATCGTATCGCTTGCGTATAAGATAGAAGTGCCGCGTCGGTCACACCAGCAGATCTTCCCGGCCAACCGCGGGTTCTGGACCTACCTGCTCACGCAGGCCGATGCGGTCGTGCCACTTGCGCAGCGGTCTGGGTGCCCACCAGTTCGCACGGCCTGCCAGCCGCATCAGCGCGGGCGCGAGCACGCCGCGCACCACAGTGGCGTCGACAGCGACAGTGAGTGCCATGCCGAGTCCGAGCTGCTGGAGGAAGACCACCTCGCCGGTGCCGTACACGGCGAACGACACGGCCATGATGAGCGCGGCGGCCGTGACCAGCGGAGCCGAGCGAGCGATGCCGCGCGGGATGGAGCCGACCGGATCCGCGGTGCGGTCGTAGTCTTCCTTGATCCGCGACAGCAGAAAGACCTCGTAGTCCATCGACAGGCCGTAGGCGACGCAGAACATCAGGATCGGGATACTCGGCTCGATGCTGCCGGTGGGCGTGAAGCCGAGAATGCCTGCCAGCGCACCGTTCTGAAAACCCCAGACGAGCACGCCGAACATCACCGACATCGACACCATGTTCAGCACCGCCGCCTTCAATGGGGCCAGCACACTGCCGGTCATCAAGAACAGCACGGCGTAGGTGACGAACATGATGAGCAGCGCGACGAGCGGCAGGCGGGCCGCCACACCGTCGCGATAGTCGGCCAGCTCTGCGGGATAGCCGCCGACCCGCACCTCGAACGGCGCTTGCATCGAACGAATCTCAGCGACCAGCCCGACTGGGTCGGCCACAAGCCGCTCGCCTGTCGGCACCAGGCGTAGCCACGTCGCCGCGTCGGACGCCATCCCCACCGACGGCGGGCCATCCACAACGCCGCCCGCGAACGAGCCCGCGGCCGAATCCACCCGGTATACACCGGGAATCGAGGACAGCGCCGCGGCGTAGCCGGGCAGCGCGCCGGGATCGGCCGCGTCGGCGTACACCTGGAGTGCGTCGGCCTCCTCCGTCGCGAAGTCGGCACGGATCGTGTCGTACATCGACCGCACGGGATGCTGCGCGCGGAGCACGCGGTCGTCGGGCGGGCCGAAGTTCACGCCGAGCGCGGGCGCGCCGAGCGCGGCCAGCACGAGTAGCGCCGCGGCGCTGGCCAGCACCGGCCTGCGGATCACCCGTTGTGCCGCGCGGAACCAGAACCCGGTCTCGAGGCCGCCCGCGGGCCGCCGCGGCATTGCGCGGTGGCCGAGTAGCCGCAACGCGGCGGGCAGGATCACCACCGCGGCGAGCACCGAAACCGCGGCGACGGCGATCCCGGCGTAGGCGAACGACGCCAGAAACGGGAACGGGAAGGCCAGCAGCACGGCCAGGCTCGCACCGACTGTCGCGGCGCTGAACACTATGGTCCGACCCGCTCCCCTCACCGCTGACCGCACGGCGTCGGCTGTCGCCGCGCCCGCGCCGAGTTCCTCGCGGAACCGGTAGATCATGAACAACCCGTAGTCGACGCCGAGCCCGATTCCCAAGACCAGCGCGATGTTCGCGGCGAAGGTCGATATCTCGACGAACATGGTCGCCACACGCAGCAACGCCAGCGCGGCGACCACGCAGAAGACGCCGATCCCGATCGTCACCAACGCCAGCGCCCACCGTCGCAGCACCACCCACAAAAGCAGCAGCACCAGCGGAATCACAATCAGTTCGGCGCGCAGGAAATCGGTGGCGGCCTGCGCGGCGACATCTCGGAAGACCTCGTCGGCACCGCCGAGCGTCAGCGTGATCGCGGGATCAGCCGCGCGGAGCAAATCGGTTTCGATGCCAGGGAGCACATCACGGCGCACCTGGTTGGCGTCGCCAGGGACGACAGCCAGGATCAGACCGTATCGAAAATCCTTGCTGGCCAGAGTATCCGGAGATCCCGGTTGCCAAAACGAGCGGACCTCTGCCACCGCAGGATGGGCCGCGAGCTCATCGGTGAGCCGCGCGGCGGCCGTCGCTGCGGCGGGTGCGCGCACGTCGCCGTCGGCCGCCGTCACGAGCACCGCGACATTCGGACTGCCCGTGCCGAACGTCGCGGCCAGATCGGCACGCACCGAGGCGGATTCGGAGTGCGCGTTCTCGTATCGGTTGAGCGACAGGCTGTTCAGCGTCCCGGTGGCGACTACGGTCAGCAGACCGAACAGCACCACCACTGCGACGAGCAGGCCGCGAGGACGGCGGGTGATGAACGATGCGAGCACGGTCGGCCCCCTCTGCTAAGCTCCGTGATATGCGAGTAAAGACTCGCAATCGCCGATATTACGAGTAGTTGCTCGCATTTTCAAGAGGAGGACCATGCCCGAGGTGCGCCGTCAGGAGCGAGGCCGCCGTCGCATCGAAGACATCCTGCGCGCCGCCGCGACGGTCCTCTCGGAACGTGGTTACGAGGGGACCACGACGAACGCGGTCGCCGCGGCCGCGGGCATCTCACCGGGATCCCTCTATCAGTACTTCCGCAACAAAGATGAGATCGCTGCCGCTCTCGCCGAGTACTATCGCGGCCAGCTCGAACTTTTCGGCGACGACGTCCCCGACGAGTCCGAAGGTCTCGACCTGGACGGCCTGCTGGATCGACTGCTTGGCCCACTGGTCGAGTTCAATCTCGCCCACCCCGGATTCAAGGCCCTGTTCGCCCGCACCGACATGCCCCAGCCGCTGCGCGAGGCCGTCGGCCCAGCGCACACGGCGCTGCACGAGCGCTTCGAGGCCCTGGTGGGATCGGTCTTCCCCGACCTCGATCCGCCGAACAGACACCGAGTCACCACCATCGCCATCCAACTCCTGCGCGGCCTGATGCCACTCATCGTCGAGGCCGACGCCGATGAGCGGCCCACCCTGGTCGACGAGCTGCGGGTGGTGCTGCGGTCGTATCTGGTCTCGCGCGGCGGCCATCGGTAGGCGACGCTTCACCCGGAATACGCACAGCGCGGCGATGCTCCCCGCTCGACAGGCTTCAACCGCCCCCGAAGCCTACGACTGCCGGAGTCGCGCCACGCGGCGCCAAGACGAATATGGCGGCCCGCCCTACACCGCCGAGTCAGGATCGCTGGTCTTTGATAGCTGAGACCACGGCGGCGATCTCGTGGTTGATCAGTCGGACGAAGCGTTCCTCGTCGGCGGAATGGGCAGAATAGGGCTGGCGATTCGGGATCACGTATCGGCCGTCGTCGGGCAGGTCTCGCCAGTGGAGTCGTCTCGCGGAGCGACCGCGTGGACCGAAAACGGATATGCCCTGGATGATTTCGATCGTGCCGACTCGCGCCGGCTGTTGTTGCAGGAATTGCCTGCCGAGCGACTCGTGGGTGTCATGCCAGGCTGCCGAGATCCGCGGCAGTGCGACATGGTCGTCGTAGCAGCTCGGCTCGTCGGGAATCGGGAGCACGACGTCGTGCCCACCCCCGGGCATGGCGGGCAGGGCGGCGACCACCCGATCGGCCAATCGCAGTGGAT
The DNA here is from genome assembly GCF_900215415.1 of Nocardia amikacinitolerans. Classification (NCBI taxonomy): domain Bacteria; kingdom Bacillati; phylum Actinomycetota; class Actinomycetes; order Mycobacteriales; family Nocardiaceae; genus Nocardia; species Nocardia amikacinitolerans. The sequence goes on from NZ_OBEG01000009.1 coordinate 181,700, forward strand.
CGCAGTCGGTGATCGTGAAACCCGCACTGTGCTGGATCGTTTCACCCGGTCGTTGGGTCAGCAGATAGCCGTTCGCACCGCGACGCACCGCAAGCATCCGAATGCTGCCGCGTGGATCGCCGGGGTTGTCGCCGTCGACGCCGCGGACGAGCACCCGGATATCCGGGCGGGCGACCACATCGATGGCCCGCTCGAGTTCGGCGGATACCGTGGTGCGCAACCGTTCCCGGATCTCGCGGCGTGCCCGCTGATAGTCGCGTTCCAGCGGAATCCGGCTGATGTAGGTGAAAGGGCGTGGTAGCAAGCCCTCGCGCAACCGTTCCCACAGGACGACGAACTCGAAGTCGTCGAGTGTCCATGTCGTCATCGTTCGATCACCGGAGTGTTGACCACCCGAGGCGCCTCGCCCAGCGCCTCCTCGAAGTGGTGCGACGATTCCAGGTACGCGGCGCGCCGATGCCAGTCGCGCTTGTCACCACTATTGGCGGCGCCACCCATCCCGGCGGGCCCTGGCACGCCGGGTGAGTTCGATGCGGCCGCCAAACGATCCGCCGCGCCGACACCTCCGGGTTCGACAGGCAGGGCCGCGCGTGGAAACAATTTCGCTATGCGGGCCGGGTCATGCTTAGGGGCGACGGTTGGTGTCGAGTGTCCCGCACCGCGCGCACCGGATCCGGCTTCCGCTGACGCGTGGTGCGGCAACGAGCGGGCGGCTGCGGAGGGCGCCGAACCCGACGGCGGGCGTTGGGCAGCTGAGACCTGTTGAGCTGCTTGCCCCAGAGCCGCAGGCAGACCCTGACCGAGATCACGCGATGGTGATCGCACGACTCCCCGCGTACCGTCCACGCCCTGCCCGGCGCCGTGCGGCGCCGAACCCGCCATGACGGGACTCGTCGGCGCCGGACGTGCGTCCGGTTCCGAGTACGCCGTCGGTAGAGGCGACGTCCCGCCTCCGGGGGCGCGAGCGGGCGCCACCGGCAACGCCGCGCCCGCGACCGTAACCGGCGACGGTGTGACAGCGGCAGTCACCGTGTCGGTGCCGGCACTCGCGCCACCGGAACCCTGTCCGCCGCCACCGCCCTCCACGCCCTGCTCGAGCATCGGCACCTGGGCGAACGCGGACTCGACCGGCGGCAGAATCGGCACCCGGACGGCCGAGACATCGATGCCGACCCCATACGTCTGCCGCAGCGCCTCCTGATACTCAGCAGTAGGATCCTCCACGGTGTAAGACATCGAATACATGCCATAGGGACCCATGTTCGCGGGCAAGGTACGAGTCGATCCGGCCGGATTCATCGGTTCCTGCGGCATGCTCACCCGAGTCGCTTCCAACCACCCCGCGGTGTAGGCGAGGTTGTCCGCCATGAGCCCCATGCTGTTCGACAGGTGCCGAACACCATCGGCGTACGCCCGCACAGCCGCGACGGCCGCCTCACGTCCCGCACCGCGCCACTGGCCCACCGTCATGGAATCGACGCGATTGGCGTACTCGACGGTTATCGCGTCGAGTTGCGCACTCATCCACGCCCAACGCCCGCCCGCGTCGGCCACCTGCTGGGCGCGGATGCTCTGACCCAGCTCGTAGAGGTCCTCGTAGAGCAGGGCGTTGGGGTTCTCGATGTCGTCCCTGATCGTGGACGGCTCGAAATCGTCGTGCTCCCGCAGCTCATCCGACATGGGGTCGACCTCGTGGGCGGCAACCGGATCCAGCCAATCGCCCGGATCCCGATAACGTCCGTCACTGCCGATGTCACCGGCGATGGGCGTGGATTCCGGTGAACGTCCCAGCGCGGTCGATGCTTCTCGGGGCGTGGTGACGCGCCCGAGTTCCTCCGCGTTCAAATCCTCGACACGAGCGTACTGCCGGCCCGCGTCGACGAAAGTTTCGATCATGTTCCGGAGAACAGCGACATGCCCGTCGAGGATCCGCCCGAGTTCGACGCCCTTGTTCGCGAATTTCGCCGCAAGCGCTTCGCCCGACGACAAGTTCGACAGCGGTTCGAAGTGCTCCACTTGCGTCGCGTTCTCACGAATGGCCAGTACACCGCCGAGGAGTTCGACCACCACCTCCACAACGTCGAGCGCCGCTCGCGGATGGAATTCCAGCGCACCACCCTGCGCCTGAGCACGCAGTGCTTCCCATGGATTCGTCGCACCGATCTCGCTCACTCGAACCTCCGGATCCAACCGGTGCACGACCGGCCGCTCATGGCTGCCACGCACTTGTACAGTTCGGTGACGATCTTCATGCCGCCGCAGCGCATGAACCAGGGCTCAATCAATCCCTCGGCAGCCAGAACCTAGGCTCGACAGAACCACTCACCCGAGAGTGATCCGCCTCTGGCTGCGTAGGTTGAACAATCCGGGGTTCGGGCCGGTAACAGAGCTTCGACTGGTCGCCGAGAGCCGCCCAGAACAGACGTAGGTGCAGCGCCAGCCCCACCCGAATGTGATTGGCGTCCCGCCTATTCGAAAAGCCGCGGAAGCTCTGCGCAGCAACGCCGCCCAGCTCCGCCGACATCGCGACGGCAATACACGACATCCAGCACTCAGCGGTCGTAGGAGGCGACACCGACCGGCCCCACGCCGACGCACACACCGAGACCTGTTGTGTAGGAACCTATTCGAAGGAACGATCCGCCCCCGACCACGCGGACGTACACCGTGTGCTGCCCGGCTCGGACCGGGACGACGACCGGCCGTCCGCGCTCGAGGCCGACGGTGATCCGCCCGTCTCGGTCGGCGACGTAGTTCAGCTGCGCGGTCCAGTTGTTGTCGAGCATGGGACCGTCCAGCGGAAGCGTGACCGGTGTCGGGCCCGCGATCCGGTAGTCGCAGGCGGGGTTGGGGCCGGGGCGGATGTGCCGGTTCCACCAGACGACGGCGTCCACGATCTCGCCCGTGTCGGTGATCATGCGCAGCCGCGGTGTCGAGTCGGCGAACGCGGTGGGCGGCGCGACCGGTGCGAGCACGTTCTCGGCGAGGTTCTGCGGATAGGCGTAGGGCGCGAGGACGGCCCATGGCACTTCCTGCTCCAGCAGCGGCGCGTCCTGTTCGCCGAGCGCGGCCGTGACGTTGGTGAGGTAGGTGCGGGTCGGGCCGATCGCCCAGGCCCGCGCGAAGGTCCACGAGGACCACAGGCTGCTCACCACGAACGCCACTGTGAGCCCCACCATCGCGGGCGCGACGAACCGCCGCGCCCACAGCTCGGAGTCGCGGGGCCGCGCCCGAAGCACCAGCGCGCCGGCGAGCGCCATCACCACCGCGACGTCGGCCAGGTACCGGAGCGATTGCATGATCTCGGTGGCGGTGTGCGGTCCGCTGCGGATCAGCGCCAGCGGCAGCTGCGCCACCACGATGTAGACCGCGACCGTCACCAAGACCGCCGTCACCCGCCGACGCAAGAAGACGGCGACCACCGCGAGCACACCGAGCGCCACCCAAGCGAAAGCGACCGACCAGTCCGGCGGTGCCGCCCACGGCGTGGCGGGCAACCACCGCTCCCACACCCAGGGCCCGCCCGACAACGCGGGCACGACACCCAGCGACGTGGCGCTGCGCAGCAACTCGCCGACATCGTGCCCGTCGCCGTGCACGGCGGCGACATCGATGACGCTGAGATACACGCCGAGCCACGCCACCAGCGCCACACCGCAACCGATCCACAGCATCGCCCCGCGCCGGGCGACCGTTCGGACGACACCGGCGTGACCGTCCACGTGGTGGGTCGACGCGGCGGCCGCGAACGCCACGAACGGAACGACCACCGACTTCTCGAAGGACAGCAGCGCCGCGACCAGGACGACGATCCCCGACACCGCGTACCGGCGCCGCCCGGTGCGCACCAGCAGCACCGCGTCACCGATCACCCAGGCGAGGGCGAACTGCAACGGCAACGCGTTCAACGCCGCCGCCCACCACGCGAAGGCGGGCAGCGTCAGAGGACACACCAGGTAGAGCACGAGCGGCACCAGCAGCGCGCGGCGTTTGCCCACCACGATGATCAGCATGCGCAGCACCGCGAGCGAGGCCGCGAGTTGTAGCACGATCAGCGAGAGCACCGGCCCCGCCCACGCCAGCGGCGCCGCCTTCGTCACCAGCCACGCCGTGGCGAAAGCCAGCGGCATGAAGTGGCCGTCGTGGTCGTAGAGCAGCAGTTCCGCGGAGAACAACTCGTAGCGACCGGCGCGCCCGACCAGAACGAGGTCGTCCCAATAGAAATAGCCGCGGCCGGCGATCCAGCCGCGCAGCGCCACCTGCGCCACGACGAGACAGCACGCCACGAGGACCACGGCGCGCGGGGTCGAAGCGGTGAGCGCCGTCCGCGCCCGCCGCGACCACCCGCCGACCGGCGGTAGGCCGCGCGCGGAGACGACCGGCGCCGGACGCTCGCCGATGCGGACGTCGGTCATCGCGCGCACTCCTGTTCGCGATCGTGCTCTGCCGGGCGTGGTCCGAGGATCGTTGGCTGGATCCCCGCGCCCAGTCTGCCCGAAACCTCACCGCACGGTCCCCGCCCGAGCACCGTCGAGGGGGCGTTCACCGCCGGTCGACACCGCCGTTCTCGCGCTCGCGCCGACACGGGTGGGGCAATCCTCGAGCATCACCGTGCACAAACGAAACTTTCCGCCACAATATTGTCTGTCCCCCCGGACGATTTCCGACGCACTCGTGCCTACCTGAAAGACAACGACACCGGCGCTCGACCCGAGAGCCGTCGTCCTCGCCCACCAGCGAACACACGGAGTACGCGATGTTTACTCGATGGACGAACACAGCCGCCTGCGCGGTGGCGACCCTCGCCGCAGTCCTGTCGCCCGCCGTCACTTCCACCACCGCACACGCCAGCCCGCCGCACTGCCCCGACATCCACGTCGTGGCGGTTCCTGGGACCTGGGAGACCTCGAAAACCGAACCGGGCAAGGGGATGTTGGCCGCCGTCGCCGACGACCTGCCCGGCGACGTCTGGACCGACTACGTCGCCTACACCGCGACCGCGTTCCCCTGGGAAGGCGAGGTGTACGGCCGGTCCAAGCGCGAAGCCATCGACACCGCCCGCGCGCTCATCGCGGACACGGCCCAGCGCTGCGCGACGACGCGGTTCGCGCTGCTCGGCTACAGCCAAGGCGCGGACGCCGCAGGCGATCTCGCCGCCGAGATCGGCACGGGACTCGGCGTGGTCTCGCCCGACCGTGTCGAACTCGTCGGCCTGATCGCCGACCCGCGCCGCTCCCCCACCGACACCCTCATCGGCCCGCCGGTGCCCGGCGCGGGCGCGGGCGGTCCGCGCCTGGGTGGATTCGGCTGGCTGGCCCCGCACACCTTCACGTTCTGCGCCCCCGGCGACCTGTACTGCGCGACCCCGGACGGTGACTACGCCGCCCGAATCGCCGGATTCTTCGCGCAGATCTCCAACCCGGACCCCGCGCTGTTCGACAAGTACCAGCAGCAGGCGGGCGAACTCATCAATGACGCCATGGCCGCGGGCGGGTTCGGGCTTTTGCACGACCAGCTCAACAACTCGGCCTACGAGGAGCGCAAGAAGCAGATCGATGACTTCCTGGCCTCCGGCGCCCACCAGTGCTACCCGACCTACCGGGTCGCCGCCGGGGGCGCGACCCCGCTCACCTGGTTGCGTCAGCGTCTGGTCGGTCTCGCTCTGCGTTGATCGGCGCTCGCGGTAATCGTCGGGCACGAGTGCGAAATCGCGAGGTCAGGGAGCCGTCCCGCCGATAGTCGGCGGACCGTTGCGAGTGCGACGCGCGCCGGAGTCGACAGGATTCCGGCGCGCGTCGCTGCGTGCTCGCTTCCAGCGGTCAGGGGCAGCCGAGTTGGGGTTCCACGGGCGAACGCGGGATAGGCTCGGGCGAGATCATTCGGTGCGACCGGCGCAGGAGTGATGCACTATGTGTCGACTGTTCGGACTGACCGCCGCCCCGCGACGGGTGAAAGCAAGCTTCTGGCTACTCGACGCGGCCGACAGTTTGGACCGCCAGAGCGAGGCGAATCCCGACGGCACCGGGCTCGGCACGTTCGACACCGCCGGTCGGCCGCTTGTCGAGAAGCAGCCGCTGGCCGCGTACGAGGACCGGCAGTTCGCCGTGGAAGCCAAGCACCGCGAGTCGGCCACATTCCTCGCCCACATCCGGCACGCCTCCACCGGCGACCTCAGTACGAAGAACACCCACCCGTTCACCCAGGACGGGCGAATCTTCGCGCACAACGGCGTCATCGAGGATCTTCCCCGCCTCGACGAGGAACTCGGCCGATACCGCGAGCTGGTCGAGGGCGACACCGATTCGGAACGTTTCTTCGCCCTGATCACCAAACACATCGACGCCCACATCGGCGACGTCACCGCTGGCATCACCGAAGCGACGCACTGGATCGCCGACCGATTGCCGATCTTCGCGATCAACATGCTGCTGACCACCGCCACCGAGCTGTGGGCGCTGCGCTACCCCGCCACCCACGACCTCTACGTATTGGACCGCGAACCGGGCGAACACCTCGAGCACCGCGGCACCGCGGGAACCGTCCGAGTCCGGTCGACCGAGCCGGCCCGCGTCCCCACCTTCGTCGTAGCCAGCGAAGAGATGGACGACGACCCCGACTGGCGCCTGCTCCCCTCGGGCGAACTCCTCCACATCGACCGGAACCTCCACGCCCACCGCACACCCATCCTCGATCGTCCCCCTTCCCATCCGCTCTCCCTCTCCGACCTCAGCGCCGACGCGGCCGCCTCGCAGCAACACCGCTGACGCGCAACGCCATTCGAGCGCGCCCGTCCTCGCCGCCTGCCGACTTCCTCGATGTCGTCCGATCGACGATCGTCAGACCAGCAGTTTGTCGGGCGTGATCGGCAGGTCACGGACACGCACCCCCGTGGCGTGGTACACGGCGTTGGCGACGGCCGCCGCGGCGCCGACGATTCCGATCTCGCCCGCCCCCCTGGAGCCCATGGGATTGGCGTGCTCGTCGACTTCGTCGAGCCAGATCGCGTCGATGTCGCGGACGTCGGCGTGGGCGCTGATGTGGTAGGTGGCGAAGTCTTGAGTGACGACGTGGCCGAATCGATGGTCGCGCACGCTTTCCTCGTGCAGCGCCATCGACAAGCCCATGGTCATTCCGCCGATCAGCTGGGAGCGCAGGGTGCGGGCGTTGATGGCGCGGCCGACCGAGAAGACGCCGAGCATGCGGGGGACGCGGATTTCGCCGGTGTCCCGATCGACGGCGACTTCGACGAAGTGGGCGCCGAAGGAATGCATGGCGAACTTGTCTGCGTCGGGGTTCTCCGGCGGTTCCGCGATGGTTTGCGCTCCGGCGGAAGGCTTTTCGCCGTGCTCCTCACGAAAGGCCCGCGCCGCCGCGACGATCGCCGTGCCCCACGAGCTGATACCCGAAGACCCGCCGGCCACCGAGGCGGCGGGCAGGTCGGTGTCGCCGATCTGGAGATCGACCGTGGCGGTGTCACACCCGAGCGCGTCGGCGGCGATCTGGGTCAGCGCGGTCCAAGTGCCGGTCCCGAGGTCGGCCGCGCCGATCTGCACCGTGTACCGGCCGTCGGAGCAGTAGACGATGCGGGCGACGTTGCCCGGCATGGACGAGGCGGGATAGGTCGCGGCGGCGACGCCGGTACCGAGCAGCCAGTCGCCCTGTCGACGGCTTCGGGGCGCCGGATCGCGCTCGGCCCAACCGAACCGTTCGGCGCCGGTGCGGAGACATTCGATCAGGTGCCGCCCCGACCACGGATTGCCCGACGCCGGTTCGACATCGGGTTCGTTGCGCGCGCGCAACTCGATCGGGTCGATGCCGCAGGCGGTCGCGAGTTCGTCCATCGCGACCTCCGCGGCGAACATCCCGGGACACTCGCCGGGCGCGCGCATCCAGAACGGCACCGGAACGTCCAGCGGCGCAAGGCGATGCGAGGTCCGACGGTTCGGCGTGGCGTACATCATGCGCGACACCAGTGCGGTCTGCTCCGCGAATTCCTTGACCGCCGAGGTGAGTTCGACGACTTCGTGCGACAGTGCCGTCAACGTGCCGTCCCGGTCCGCGCCGAGCCGGATCCGCTGGATCGTGGGTGTCCGGTAGCCGACGAGGGCGAACATCTGCTGACGGGTGACGGCGACCTTCACCGGACGACCGCCGCTGCGCCGCGCGGCCATGACGGCGAGCACATTGTGGGCGTGCGGCGCGCCCTTCGCACCGAACCCGCCGCCGACGTGCGGTGCGATGACCCGCACTTGTTCGGGCTCGAGGCCGAACAACGGCGCGAGCGTCTTGCGGACCGCGTGCACGCCCTGCGTCGAGTCGTAGAGCGTCACCCGCGGGCGCCCCGAGGTCTCGTCCCACACCGCGATGCAGGCGTGCGGTTCCATCGGATTGTTGTGTTCGATCGGGGTGGTGTAGGTCTGGTCGACCGTCACCGCCGCGGCGGCCATGGCGGCGTCGACGTCGCCTTCGTCGGTGTCCGAGGGCTCGGTCTCGAGCAGCTTCTCCGGCGCGTACAACCCGGGGTGATCGATGCGCAGCTCGGTGTCGTGCGGCTCGGCTCGATAGTCGACACTCACGAAAGATGCTGCCTGCCGCGCGATTTCGGACGACTCGGCGACGACCGCGCCGATCAGCTGTCCGCGGAAGTGCACCCGATCGTCTTGCAGGATGCTCAGTTCGCCGTCCGAGGTATCCGCGAGCTTCGGCGCGTCGAAGACGGTCAGCACGGCGACCACACCGTCCAGTGCCTCGGCGGCGGCGGTGTCCATCGCGACAACCCGGCCGTGCGCGATCGTGGCCTGGATGGGGTGCAGGTAGGCGGGCCGCTCGACTCGATGCTCGAATGCGTAAGGCGCGGTGCCGGTCACCTTCGCCGGACCGTCGAGCCGGGCGAGCGGCGCGCCCATCGATGTCGCCGGAATCAGTGTCATCGCCGCGTCCCTTCGGTGAGGGTGCGCAAGGTCGCGACGAGAGTCCGTTGGGCCAGTTCGACTTTGAACTCGTTGCCGTCGAGCGGCCTGGCGTGCGCGAGTTCGGCACGCACCGCCCGGACGAACATCTCTTCGCTCGCCTTGGCACCTTCCAGCGCCGCCTCGGCCTGCTCGGCCCGCCACGGCTTGTGCGCGACGCCGCCGAGAGCGATTCGGGCGGAAGCGATCTCGCCGGATTCGAGGACGAGTTCGGCGGCGACCGAGACCAGTGCGAAGGCGTAGGAGGCGCGGTCGCGTACCTTGCGATAGGTCGAGCGCGCACCGGTGGGTGGTGCGGGCAGCTCTACCCCGGTGATCAATTGGCCGTGACTCAGCACGGTGTCGAGATCGGGACGGTCGCCCGGCAGGCGATAGAAGTCCGCGATCGGGATGCGTTTCGTACCGTCGACGTCCTGTACCACCACGCGGGCGTCGAGCATGGTCATGGCCACCGCCATATCCGACGGATGGGTCGCCACGCACTGCTCTGACGCTCCCAGAATCGCGTGGTAGCGAACGTATCCGCCGATCGCCGAACATCCGCTGCCCGGTTCGCGTTTGTTGCACGGCGTCGTGACGTCCTGGAAGTACGGACAACGGGTGCGCTGCAACAGATTTCCCGCCGTGGTCGCCAGGTTGCGCAACTGCCCGGACGCACCGGCGAGCAGCGCCCTGGACAGCGCGGGATAGCGGGTGCGCACGAGCGGGTGCGCGGCGAGATCGCTGTTGCGCACGGCCGCGCCTATCCGCAGACCACCGTCGGCGGTCTCCTCGACCTCGGCGAGCGGGAGCCTGCTGACGTCCACCAGCAGGCGCGGCCCGGTCACGCCCAGCTTCATATGGTCGACGAGGTTCGTGCCGCCGCCCAGGTACGCGGCATCCGGCCGGGCCGACACCGTCGCCACCGCATCGTGGGCGGTGGCGGCGCGGCGGTACTCGAAGGGGATCACAGTCCCGCCGCCGCTCGGATCGCGGCGAGAATGTTGGGGTAGGCGGCGCAGCGGCAGAGGTTGCCGCTCATCCGTTCCCTGATCTCGTCGTCGGTCAGTTCCGGCTCCGCGGTGAGATCGTCGGTCACGTGGCTGGGGTGACCGGCCTTCGCTTCGTCGAGCATCCCGACCGCGGAGCACACCTGCCCGGGCGTGCAGTAACCGCATTGGAACCCGTCACGATCCAGGAATGCTTCCTGCACGGGGTGCAGCTCGCCGCCCTCGCCCAACCCGGCAGCGGTGACGATATCGGCGCCGTCCTGGGCGACAGCGAAGGTGAGGCAGGTGGTGGCTCGGCGGCCGTCCAGCAGTACGGTGCACGACCCACACTGTCCGTGATCGCAGCCCTTCTTCGGCGACGTCACGCCGAGCTGCTCGCGCAGCGCGTCGAGCAGCGTGGTGCGGTTGTCGACCCGAAGGGACCGCTGTTCACCGTCGACGCGCAGGGTGATGCCGGTCCGAGTGTTCGAGGCATCCATCTTCGCCGCGTACCCAGGGCCGAGCGGGCGAATCCTCCGGCGCCGAAACCGTATGGATGTTCCGGCGGGTCGATTGATGGACGGTTGACCGATACGCGGAGGTCAACGCGCGCGCCTGTTCCACTGGCAGACGCAGGGATCTGTCCGAGGGAGAGGACGAGGCGTCATGTCCATCGACGTCGCGAAGGTGACACCGGCAACTCGCGGCGGCGCGGTCGCGCCCGCGCTCGCGGCGCTCTCGGCGGGCGGGTTCCTGGCGGTCGCGATCTGGGTGTCGAGCCGCCTGGAGGTGAGCGAGGAGCTGCACCGCGTCGCGCTGTTCGTCCACCTGGCGGCGCTGGTGGTCGGGCTCGGCGCGGTGCTGGTCGGCGACTACGCGGCGCTGCTGTGGCTGGCGAGGCGGGTGACGACGGCACAGCTGCTGCACGACATCGGCCGGTTGCACCTGCCGATCTGGGTCGGCCTCGCGGGACTGGTGGGCAGCGGGATGCTGCTCGAACCCGAATTCGGGGTCCTCGCCACGCGCGTGAAGCTGGCGCTGGTCGCGATCCTGCTGGTCAACGGAGTACAGGCGATGGCGCTCGAACGGCGGATGGCCGCGGCGGGACCCCACCTCGGCTTTCCGCTCGTCCTGCGTGGCATCGTGACCGCTCTCGTCTCCCAAGGCTGTTGGTGGACGGCGATGTGGATCGGCTTCACCGCGACACAGTCCTGAACGATTGACCGGTTTTGATTGTCCTGGCGTGCAACGTATTACGGTCAACGCACGGCGCTGTTGCACTGACTCTGGGCATCCGACCACATCCTCGTCGCGGTCGGACGCTCGGCATCACGCAGGAAAGGCAGCACCCGATGCGAAAATCTCGACTCGCGCTATGCGTTCTCACCGCCTGTCTCACGGCCCTCGGTGCGGTGGGTTGTGGCGCGGACACGACTTCCCCCGAGCCGGCGGCCAGTCCGCTCACGCTCAATACGACCGAGCCGGAGAACCCGTTGGTGCCCGGCGACACCACCGACGCCGGTGGCTCGAAGATCCTTCGCACCCTGTTCAAGGGTCTGGTCGACTACGACCCGCGCACCGCCGCGCCGCGTAACGCCGTCGCCGAATCCATCGAGACCACCGACTCCCGGGTCTTCACCGTCACACTGAAGCACGGGTGGACCTTCCACGACGACACACCGGTGACCGCGCACAGCTTCGTGGACGCGTGGAACTACACCGCGTACGCGCCCAATCAGCAGCAGGGCGCCGGATTCCTCTCCGTGATCGAGGGTTTCGACGCGGTGAACGCGCCCGACCCGAGCGGCACACCCGTCGCGAGTTCCGGCAGCCCCGCGGCGCGCACGATGAGCGGCCTGCGTGTCCTCGACGACCACAGGTTCACGATCACGCTCGCCGCTCCGCTGCCCAGCTTCGTCAACCGCCTCGGCTACCTGGCCTACGCGCCGCTGCCGAAGCGGTTCTTCACCGATCGCGCGGGCTACCTGGCGCACCCGATCGGCAACGGCCCCTTCGAGTTCGTCTCGCACGCAACGGGTTCCAGCCTGACCATCGAGCGCAACGAGAACTACTCCGGCCCGCAGAAGCCCGCCATCGAACGCGCGGAGTTCCGCTTCAACAAGACGCTGGAGGCGGCCTACGCCGACGTCGTCGCCAACCGCCTCGACTTCCTCGAGGTGCTGCCCGGCGACGCGCTCGTCGGCGGACGCTACAAGCAGGATCTCGCCGGCCGTCACTTCACCCGCGCCGGAACGGGTCTGCAGTCGATCACGTTCCCGCTCTACGATCCGCGCTTCGCCGATCCCCGGGTGCGCCAGGCGATTTCGATGTCGATCGATCGTCAGCACGTCATCGACACGGTGTTCACCGGTGATCGCATCCCGGCACCGGGACTCGTGCCGTCCACCGTGCGCGGCGCCACCGAGGGCCAGTGCGGAGCACTGTGCGAGCATCGACCGCAGCAGGCGCGAGAACTGTTCGACAGCACGGGATTCCAGGGCCCGATCGAGATCGCGTCCAACGTCGATTCGGCCAACGAGAAGTGGCTGACCGCAGTGTGCTCGTCGATCACCGCCGCGCTCGGCCGCGAATGCCGGTTCCAGCCCGTCGCGACGCTCGGCGAGTTCCGCCGCCAGATCAACGCCCACCAGATGCGGACGATCTACCGCACCGGCTGGGTCGCCGACTACCCCTCGATCGAGAACTTCCTGAATCCGCTCTACCGCACCGGTGGTTCGTCCAACACCGGCCGCTACAGCAACCCGCAGGTCGACGCGCTGCTCGCCCGGGCCGACACGACGGCGAACGAGCAGGAGTCCTGGAGCCTCTACCAGCAGGCCGAACGCCTGGTCCTGCAGGACATGCCCGCGATCCCGCTCGTCGTGCCCGGCGTGCAGACCGGCTGGTCGGAGCGGCTGCGGAACGTGACCGTCACACCTTTCCGCGACCTCGACCTGGAGACCGTCACGATCGCCTAGCGGACGCCCACGCCCCGTCGTGCCTCGGTGGTCTCCGAGGCACGACGGCGCACGACTTGACCCTCACGTCGCGTGAGGGTCGACGATGGCGTCATGACAGAGACCTTCCCCGCCTTCGACATCAGCCCTGTTCCCACCCCCGAGTTGAACGCCGAACCACCGGAGCTCTTCCACGGCCTGTACGGAATGCCGATGTTCGTCACGGCGCCGACGCCGGATCTGGCCGCATCGGTCGACTTCTGGACCCGCGGCCTCGGGTTCTTCGACCTGTTCTCGATCCCCGGCGGACTCACCCACCTGCGTCGCTGGGCCTTCCAGGACGTGTTGCTCGTGTACGGCGAGCGGCCCGCCGAGGCGCCCGCGCTCACCGTGAGCTTCGCCTGCGTGCTGAGCCAGCTCGACCCGATCGCCGCCGCGTGCGACGAGCTGGTCCCCGGCTGCACGACCGGCCCCCGGCGGATGCCGTGGAACTCGATGGAACTCGAGATCCGCACACCGGAGAACACCCGGGTGATCATGACGGCCGCGCGACCGTGGGATCCGGACAGTCCGGAGGCCGAGCATCTGCGAGGCATCGGGATCGAACCGCCCAGCGAGTGAACCGGCTGCCAGACTGATCGCCGTGACGAATCGAGCCATGGACGAAGACGGCGATCTCACCGTCGGCGCGGTCGCGTCGCTGGTCGGCGTGACGATCCGAACGCTGCACCACTGGGATTCGATCGGGCTCGTCCATCCGTCCGAGCGCACCGACGCAGGCTATCGGCGCTATACGGCCGCCGACCTCGCTCGCATTCACCGGGTGCTGGTCTACCGCGAGCTCGGCGTGCCGCTCGGCGATATCGCGGCGCTGTTGGACGCGCAGGCGGCCGACGCGCTCGCCGCGCTGCGCACACAGCGCGACCAGTTGCGCGAGCGCGTCGCCCACCTGCGCCGGATGGGCGACGCGCTCGATCGCATGATCGAGGCGCGGGAGTCCGGCATCCTGCTGTCCGCCGAGGAGCAGGTGGCGATCTTCGGCGAGCACTGGCAACCGTCCTGGGCCGCGGAAGCACGCGATCGCTGGGGTGACACCGCCCAGTGGGCGCAGTACGCCGAGCGCGCCGCGGGTCGGACCGCCGAGCATTGGCAACAGATCGCGGAGGATGTCGACTCGCTGCACGCGGAACTGGGCGCGGCGCTTCGGGCCGGCGTGATGCCGGGAAGCGAGCAGGCCAACGCATTGGCCGAGCGGCACCGGGCCTCGCTCGGCGTGTACTTCGACTGCACCCACTCGATGCACGTCTGCCTAGGGCGCACCTACGCCACCGACCCGGGATTCGCCGCCTTCTACGACGGCATCGAGACCGGTTTGAGCGGCTGGCTGCGCGACATCATCGACGCCAACGCGCGCGCCAACGGCGTCGATCCCGACTCGGCGACCTGGGTCTGACCCGCCTGTCGAATTCGGGCCGAGGGCCGGAATTGCGGTCCGAGATCTGTCGGTGGGCGGCGCTACGGTGGCGGCGTGAACCGGACGGATCGGCTGTACGCGATAGTCGAGGAGTTGCGGGCGATCTCCCCGCGGCTGCGCACCGCGCGGGAGTTGGCGGAACGGTACGAGGTGAGCGTCCGAACGATCGAACGCGATATCGCCGCGCTACAGCAGGCCGGTATCCCGATCTACGCCGACGTGGGCAGGCGCGGTGGGTACGCGCTGGAGAAGAGCATGTCCTTGCCGCCGTTGAACTTCACGCCCGCGGAGACCGTCGCGCTGGCGGTCGCGCTGGCCCGTCATCGCGGCGGTCCGTTCGAGCAGGCGGGCCACAGCGCGCTGCGCAAGATCTTGGCGGTGCTACCGGAACGCAACGCGGCCGCCGCGCGCGAGCTCGCCGGACGCATCCGTTTGATCGATCCGCTCGACGCACAAGAGATCAACACGATTCCCGCGGTGATCGAGGGGGCCATCGAGGTCGGGCGGGTCTTGCGGATCGGCTATCTCGACCGGTTCGGCGCGCGCACCGAGCGCGACGTCGAGCCGTTCGCCTTGGTGAACGGGACGAACGGCTGGTATCTGGCCGCCTGGTGCAGGCTGCGCGGCAATCCGCGTTGCTTCCGGCTGGACCGGATCGCGTCGGCGGCGGCGACCGAACAGCCCGCGCCGCACCGCGATTTCGACGGCCCGGCGTTGGACATTCCCGACACCAGACTCCGGATCGTCGCGCTGTAGAACCGATTCGAAAACACCGACAGGGGGTTGTCGCCGCGGCGGGAGATCGTGATCCGGCAAGTCAACGACCCCGAGATTCCGGAGCGAAATCCCATGACCACTCCCGCCTACAACACCGTCGCCTGGTTCCAGGTCGGCAGCGACAAGCCCGAACTGGTGAAGAAGTTCTACGGCGAGCTGTTCGGCTGGACCTTCAGCCCCTACCCGAGCGGCGACCAAGGCTACGAACTGATCCACTACCCCGGCAGCGAGGCGCCGAGCGGCGGCATCGCGCACACCACGGACACCTCGGCCAACCACGCCACTTTCCTGGTGGTCGTGGAGGACGTCGCGGCCACGCTGGCGGCGGCCGAGGCGCTGGGCGCCAAGGTGGTGACGCCGCCGGTCACCAGCAACGACGGATTGGTGTCGGCCGACCTGCTCGACACCTCCGGCAACTTCTTCTGCGTCTTCAGCCCCGCGCCGACGGCGTGACGCCACGGTGAGCGGACTCCCGGCGCATCAGTGAAGATGCGCCGGGAGCCTGTCACCTCGGTGAGCACCAGCCGCGCTGGGCCGGAGCGAGTGCGGTGGTCAGCCGAGGTCGGCCAGTTGCGGGACGACCGGCGCGATCTCATCGATCCACGCGGCAGGCGAGCCGCTGGTCGGGACGATGATGACGGTGTGCACGCCGAGCTTCGCGTAATCGGCCATCGAGCGGACGAATTCGTCGCGGGTGTCCGGGGTGGGGCGCGGGTTGTTCGCCATGATCGTCTTGCGAATCCGGTCGTAGTCGCGGCCGAGATCGTCGCAGTGCCTGCGCAGGACGTCGAGCTTGTGTTCGACGTCCTGCGGCGAGGTCCCGAACAGGTTGCACGCGTCGCCGTACTGCGCGACCAACCGCAGCGTCTTGCGTTCCCCGCCACCACCGATCAGCACCGTGGGGCGGTGGATCGGCTGCGGCGAACACAGCGTCTCGGCCAACCGGTAGTGCTTGCCCTCGAATGGCCCGTTGTTCTGGGGGTCCCACATCTGGTCGCAGATGCGCAGAGCTTCTTCGAGTCGCTCGAATCGTTCGGCGACCGAGGGGAACTCGACGCCGAGCCCACGGTGCTCGCGCTCGAACCACGCGGCGCCGATACCGAGCGCGGCCCGCCCGCCCGACAGGACGTCGAGCGTGGTGACGATCTTGGCGAGCAGGCCGGGATGCCGGTACGTCACACCGGTGACGAGCAAGCCGAGCTCGATCGTCGAGGTGTGCGCGGCGAGAAAGCCGAGCGTGGTGTAGCCCTCCAGCATGTTCGCTTCCGCGGGAAGGCCGGTCGGCTCGATCTGGAAGTAGTGATCCATGAACGACAACCAGGTCGCACCCGATGCTTCGGCCGCGGCGCCGACCCTGGCCAGTTCGCCCGCGATGGCGGTGGTTCCACCGTCGATGTCGAAGATCGGAATGTGAAAGCCGAGTTCCATGGTGTGGTCTCCTCGTGTATCGGCAAGCCCGAGACCCTCACGCTACGACTTGGAGTGCACTCCAAGGCAAGTCGAGCGCAACGACGCCACGACTTCGTCGGCCGCGCGCGCACCGGAGACGACCGCGCCTTCGAGGTAGCCGGTCCAGCGCGGCGCGGTTTCCGTGCCCGCCCAGTGGATCGGGCCGGTTGGCTTCGCGGCGTCGGTGAGCAGATCGAGCGTGCCGGGAAGCGGAATCCCGGAGTACCCGCCGCCGACGAACGGATCGCGGTGCCAGGACTTCTCGTGCCAGCTGAGCGGGTTCAGCACGGCAGGACCGAGATGGTCCGCCAAGGCGGACAGCACGGTCTCCCGCCGGTCTGCGGGAGCGAGCCGATCCAGTTCCCTTGCGTCCCGTCCGGGCACGAGCACACAGAGGTGGCCGGGGCCGGTCGGCGGTGAGATGTCGAACGAGGCGGGCACCGGACCGTCCAGGGCGACGATCTCGCCACTGAGGCCACGCTCGCGCCAGAAGGGCCGGTCGTAGACGGCGATCGCCTTGTAGATCGTGCCCATTCGGACGTTGTCCTGAAGGCGTCGGCGTTCGGCGGGCAGTCGCGGGTCGTGCCGGATCGCGGCGGCGACGGGCGCGGGCACGGTGACGATCGCGCGCGCGGCGTGCACCGGACCGGTTGGCGTGGTGAGGGTGACGCCGTCGTCCGATCGCGTGATCGCGGTGACCGGCCGTGCGAGACGAACCACGTCGCCGAGTTCGGCCGCGAGCGCTTCGGCCAGCGCGCCTGCTCCGCCCGAGAGCAGCGATTCCTGCGCACCGCCCGCGGTGCCGAGCATGACGCGCAGACCGCCCGCCGACCGAACACCCACCGCGAGCGCTGCGACGGAGACGGTGTCGAGATCGCAAGCCAGCGCTTCGGACAGGATCACCTCGAGCAGGCGACGCGCACGCGACCCGGGAATCCGGCCGACCCAGTTCGACGCCGTCACCTCGTCCCACCGGCGGTGAGCACCCCTGCGCGCCAACAATTCCAGCCGCAGCAGCGCCCACCCGGTCGCCGCCGCGGTGAGCGGGCCGATCCGCACACGGCGCCCGCCGTCGAGGACGAGAGCTTTGCCCACGCTGGGCGTCGGGAACAGGGTCATACCGAATTCGGTTGCGAGCGCGGTCATTCGGGCGTGGTCGTGGCCGATCCACTGGCCGCCGAGATCCACGGGTGTGTCCGCGGCCGAACGCTCGGTCCTGGCGCGACCGCCGACGCGATCGGCCGCTTCCAGGACGAGTACGTCGATGCCGTGTGCGCGGAGGGCGCGGGCCGCGGTGAGTCCCGCGAATCCGGCGCCGATGACCGCGACCGTCGTTCGTTCCATCGCCAGCTCCTTTGTGCAACGCTTGTTGTAAAACAAGTGTTGCACAAATGCTAGGCTGTGGCCATGCCACGTACCGTCGATCGCACCGCCCGACTCACGGCCGTCAGCGACGCCGTCGTCGGCATCGCCACCGAGGCCGGGTTCGCCGCCGTGACCATCCGTTCGGTAGCCGAACGCGTCGGCGCGTCGACCTCGGTGGTGACGCACTACGTCGGGAGCAGGGACGAGATGCTGCGCATGGCGGTACGGCGCGAGGTCGATGCGCGGCGCGGGCAAGCCGAGGACGCCATGGCGGGCCACGGCGGCGCGGTCGCGTTGCGCGCGCTGGTCGAGTGGGCCGTGCTGACGGCCGACGAAGCGACCCACCGGTTCTGGCTCGCGCTGATCCTCGGCGCGCCCACCGAGCCGGTCCTGCGTGCCGAACTCGACGCGTTCAACGACTGGTGGGACGCCGCGCTGGAAAACCTGTTGGCGCAGGCGGGAATCGCGGAGCTCGAGCACGCCGCCGATCTGCTGAACGTCGTCGTGGACGGGCTAGTCGTCGGCGGGTTCGACGAGGGCGCGCCGTGGCCGCCCGCCCGTCGTCGGCAGGTTCTCGCCGCGGCATGGCGGGCCTTGGGAATCGCCGAGTAGCCGCTCGGCGCCGGTGAAACGCTACGAAATTCGCGCGGGCCGAAGGGAACACGAGGACCCCTCGGCGGAGGGGCCCTCGCGCGTTCCGGTGGAACCAGTGATCGGCAACGCTCTTCGGCTCGGAGCGAAAACGCTCCAATAAGGCCGGTTCAGAGCGGTGCGCGAGCGGCGGTCAGGAATTCGTCCCTGCTGATCCTGCCGTCGCCGTCGATGTCGACTTCGTCGAAGCGGGACGCCAGGATGTCGATGTCCTGGCCCCTGCGCTCGTAGTGCTGGATGAATTCCTCGCGGTCGATGTAGCCGTCGCCGTCGATGTCCAGCGAGTCGAACTTCTCGTGAATGTCCTGAATATCCATTCGGTTCTCTCCCAGCTTCTAGGCGGGGTGGCGGATGCCGCCCCGACAGGACAGGTTTCGAGCCGTGTTGGAGAAACTGACGCATCAAGGATAGTGGCGGGCGATGGCGCGTGCGCGAAAACCGAAAAGTCGGATCGGACGCTCGGGATTTCTAGGTGTCCACGTCTTTGATCGCGGACCCCGCTATCGCCGAGGCTCGCCACAACTCGACGGCGAGCAAGAATGCCTGCACGCGTCCCTCGACTTCGTCGAGAACCACGCCGTCCGGCCAGGAAACTCGGCAGTGATACCAGCAGCGGCGCGCGCGGTCGCACCGCCGCGGCTCGGGCGAGAGCAGATCCCGGCAGACGCGCCTGGCGAGTTCGGCGAGCGCCGCCGACGTCTGCGCCGGTGTGCCGACATTGCCGACCCGCCACCACAGCTCCTCACTCCGGCCGGGTCGCGAGATCTCTACGAGGTAGATCAGTTCGGTGTCCTGATCGCTCATACCCATGCACTTTGCCAGAAACCGACCGGTCTACCCGTAGGTTCACACGCGTGTTTCACAAATGCCGAGAAAGCCGTGGCAAACCGTGTTGGTCTTCGGGTTGGTCGGGGTCTACGACTACTTTCAGGGCGGTGCCGGACGACGGGGTTCGGTGCGACGACGATCCCTGAACGGAAGGCGATGAGCATACCTACAGTTCCCGGCCATCCCGGCGCACCGCCCGGGTACGCGTGGCGGTGCGTGTGGCCCGAGTCTCGGGCCATCGGGTGGTCGGTGGCGTCGTTGGCCGCGTTGGTCGGCGGGGCTGCGTGTTCGGTCGTGGGAATGGTGTTCGGCAACCGGTCCGTCGTGGGGATCGGCGGTCTTCTGCTGTTGCTCGGTGGGATCGCCGCGCTCACCTATTTCGTCATGGGCATCGAGGATCGCCCCGAGGTGCGCGCGGGCGACGCGGAGAACACCTTCGTGCTGCGCTATTTTCCGGTTCGCTTGGCTCCCGTGCTCGCCGGGCTCGCGGCGGTGGCGGTGGCGGCGCTGTGGCTCGGCGTCCTCGCGCGCGAGCTCGAGTCGACGTTGTGCGGGATCGCGCTCCTCGTCGCGCTCCTCCTCTTGACGGGTTTGACCCTCTCCTACCGGCGTACCGCACGACTGTCCTTCTCCCCGGACGCCATCCGGATCACGACGCGCAACTTCGACTGGGAATTCCCTTGGGACGCAGCACACTTCGCTGCGGGCTTCGATCCAAAGGGCGCCGAGACCATCGAGATCCGATGTCCCCGTGACGCGGTGACCACCCGCCGGACACCGAGAAGGACGCCGACGCACCTACGCCCACCCGCCGACAGCCTGGACGGCCCGTGGAAGATCACCCCGATCATGTGGGGTGTCCGCCCGAACTCCTTGTACTCCACCATGACTCACCTGCGCGCCGCCCCCGAGCTCCGCGCCGCCCTGACCCGACCCCAGCTCACCGCCATGCTCACTCCCCCACCCTGGGGAACCCGCCGCACCCTGCACCTCGACCCCGCGCTCGCCCTCGACCTGGAGTGAGCCACCTCCGTCCGGGCGCGGAGTTCAGGGTGCGGGAGCTGACACCGTTCTGGTGTTCAGCTCCCGGCGTAGTGCCAGACGGATCAGTCCGGGGGTTCCTGGGCGTCCTCGGTGGCGGCCATTTCCGGGGCGACCTCCCTGGTCGCCATTCCGCCGTCGCGGCCCTGGTCGGTCGGTCCCGGCGGCTTGTCGGCCTTCGACTTGTCGTTGTTCTCGTCGTCGGTGTATTTCGCGCGTGGCATGGCGGACCTCCTTCGTCGTCGCTTCGATCTACCCACCCCGCCGCGTTTCAATCCCGCCGCTGTGCTGGCATGGAGGCATGGCCGCGTCGCAACGGGAACCGCATTCTTCGGACGATCGAGTCGCCGGACCGCCCCTGAGCACGGAGTGGTCGCGGGCGATGGGACTGCGCGTGCCGGTGGTGAACGCACCGATGGGCGGGGTGGCGGGCGGTCGGCTGGCGGCGGCGGTCACCGCGGCGGGCGGACTGGGGATGATCGGCATGGGCAGCGCCGGATCCGCGGCGGCGCTGCGCAGAGAACTTCCGTATACGGAGTCCCTCGACGGGCGATTCGGTATCGGTCTGGTCGACTGGGTCGTCGCCGCCGAACCGGAACTGCTCGAGGTGGCCATCGCCGCGGCGCCCACCCTGATCGCGGTGAGCTTCGGGATGGACCCGTCCTGGATCGAACGCGTGCGCGCCCACGGAATACGCACGGCCACACAGGTATACAACGCCACCGAGGCGCGCCGAGCCGGGGATGCCGGTATCGACGTCCTGGTCGCGCGAGGCGCGGAGGGCGGCGGTCACGGCGCGGTGGAAATGGCGACGCTGCCGCTGCTTGACGCGGTGCTCGGCGCCGTGACGGTGCCGGTGCTCGCCGCGGGCGGCATCGGGTCGCCCGCGAGTCTCGCGGCCGTGCTCGCCGCCGGCGCGAGCGGGGCGTGGCTCGGCACGCACCTCGCCGCCTGCTCGGAGTCGTCGCTGCCGGAGGCGAGCCGCCGCGCGATGCTCGCGGCCGACGGCACCGACACGATCGCCACCACGGCATTCGACGTCGCGATGCGATTGCCTTGGCCGACAAGGTTTCCCGCACGCGTCCTGCGCAACGACTTCGCGACCCGGTGGACAGGCCACGAGGACGCCCTGCGCACGAACGAGGCGGCCCAAGCTGAGTTGGCGGCCGCCGTCGCCGCCGACGACCCGCGCACCGCACCGGTCGACGCGGGCCAAGGGGTCGGCCAGGTTACCGCGGTCACCCCGGCGGCCCAGGTCATCGACGAACTCTGCTCCGGCGCGGCAGAGCTTCTCGACCGGTCTTTCGAGCGGTGAAACGACTCAACTCGGACAGGGCTCGGTGACCGGCTCCGTTTGCCGCTGAGGGGCGTCGAGTTCGGCGTACACATGGCCGTCGGACAGACCGATTCGACCATGTTCGAACTCGATCACACCGGTCATGGCTTGGCCGAGAGCGTTGAGCGGACGTCCGAACACAGGGAGACCGCCCATCTGCTGGTACTTCGACCAGACCCGGCGCGGCAACCACACGAACCTGTTGGTCGGGCTGGTGATCATCGCGCCGGGCGTCTGCTCGCCCTTCTCCAAGGTGACGATGCGCGCTGTCCCACAGCTGATGGGATCCGATTGGGGATAGCCCTGGATCCTGGCCGCATGCTGGCGGTGTGGGTAGGTGTAGTCGTGCCAGGAGTCGCCGGCCATCACGATCACTCGATCGGCGACCGTAGCCATCAGCCGCGACTGCTGTCCCCTGTCGTTTACCAAGTCCTGGCTGTACCCCTGGTCCCAGGGATGCACGAAGCCCTGCTCCGGCTTGCCGACGGGGCAGCCGAGAACGTCCTGCTGGGTTTCAGTCTTTCTAGATGAGTGACGTGACCGCTCCGGAGGCGTCCGCCCAGCGGACGTCGCCTCAAGCACTTGTTTCAATCACGTGATTGAGGCAGACTCCGGACGGGAAAGGAGCTGCCGATGTCCGCTGAGGTCGACGAGGGGCTACGGGCCCCGTATGAGATCGAGTTCCCCTTCGAGCGCACGGTGGGGCCGGTGGTCGGGACGTTCCTGGCCGGGCTGCGGGAGAAGCGGCTGTTCGGTGCGCGGACCGAGCGCGGAACCGTGGTGTGCCCGCCGCCGGAGTTCGATCCGGTGACCGGGAAGGAGCTGGGCGAGCTCGTCGAGCTGAAGCCGGTCGGCGCCGTCGAGTCGTGGACCTGGGTTCGGCATCGGGCGGGCGATCCGGTCGACGCCGATTTCGCCTGGGCGCTCATCGCCGTGGACGGCACGGAGGGCACGTTCTTCCACGCCCTCGACGTCGGCGGCGATCCGGCGCGGATCCGGCGGGGCCTGCGGGTGCGGGCGCGGTGGGCGGAGGAACGCCGCGGCGAGATGTCGGATCTCCGCTGTTTCGAGCCGGAGGACGACGATGAATAAGCCACTGCCGGAACCGGTTTCGCTGATGCCGACGCCGCTGCGGATGGAGTACACGTTCGTCGCCGGTGTCGGTCGCTCGCGATTCCTGCGTGGCCTGTCCGAGCGCCGCCTGCTGGCGAGCACCTGCCCGTCGTGCCGCCACGTGTATCTGCCCGCGCCGGAATTCTGCGCCCGCTGCCTCGTCGAACTCGACGAACCGACCGAACTCGACGGGCGCGGAGTCGTTTCCACCTTCTGCGTCGTCAGCTTCCCGTTCCCCGGACAGGAGATCGAGCCGCCGTACGTGGTGGCCTACATCCAGCCGCACGGCGCGGATACCCGGCTGATGCACCTGATCCGCGAGGTCGACATCGCCGAGGTCCACATCGGCATGGAGGTCGAGCCGGTCTGGCAAGAGGGCGAGCTCGAGCCGTCGTGGATGAGCATCCGCCACTATCGTCCCGTCGCGACCGAGGAGGTTCGGCATGCGTGAGATCGCCGTCGTCGGCTCCGCACAGTCCGCCTGCCTCGCCGCGAACCGCCGCGACGACATGGCGGGCATCCTGCTCCCGGTGATCCGGAAGGCGCTCTCCGGCATCCAACTCGACCGCGACCGTGTCGATTTCGTGTGCTCCGGCAGTCACGACTTCCACGAGGGACGAACCTTCGCCTACATCGACTCGCTCGACGCCGTCGGCGCCTGGCCGCCGATCGCGGAGTCGCACGTGGAGATGGACGCCGCGTGGGCGTTCTACGAGGCGTGGTCGTGGCTGCAACTGGGACACGGCGATATCGCGCTGGTGTACGGGATCGGCCGCGGTTCGCTGCCCCGCGACCTCGACCAGGTCGTGCCCACCCAGCTGGACCCCTACTACCTCACGCCGCTGCGCCCGCACCGCGACGCGATCGCGGGCATCCAGGCCTGCGCGCTGCTCCAGTCCGAGGTGACCACGGAGCGTGAGATGGCGCGGATCGTCGCGCGCAGCCTGGCGGACGCGAGGACCAACCCGCACGCGCAGGTGGCGGGTGAGTACGAGGTCGACGAACTGCTCGCCGCGCCCTATGTGGCCGCGCCGTTGCGCGACCACGATGTGTCACCGGTCGGCGATGCCGCGAGCGTCGTCGTGCTGGCCGCCGGTGACGTGGCCAGGTCGCTGTGCGAACGTCCCGCCTGGATCCGCGGCATCGACCACCGGATGGACGGGCACTACCCTGGCTCGCGCGATCTGACCAGGGCGCCGTCGGCGAACCTCGCCGCCGCGCGGGCGGCGGCGTCCGCGGGTTTCGCCGCGAGCGAGGTCGACATCGCCGAACTGCACATCGAATACTCCGCGCAGGAACCGCTTCTGGTGCGCGAGCTCGGCCTCGGCGCGACGACGGCGATCAATCCGTCGGGTGGTCCGTTGGCGGGCAGACCGACCACCGCCACCGGCCTGATCCGTATCGCCGAGGCGGCCAAGGGCATTCGTAACGGTCGAGCCCGCCGAGCGCTCGCGCACGCCACCAATGGTCAAGCGCTGCAACAGAATATGGTCTGCCTGCTGGAAGGAGACCCGGCATGAGTGAACCCGTCGCCGTCATCGGCATCGGTCAGGGCAAGCAGGCCAAGCGCCGCGAGACGACCATCGGCGCGATGGTGCGCGAAGCGGTCGCGGCCGCGATGGCCGACGCCGAGCTGGAATTGGGCGAGGTCGACGCGATCGTGCTGTCGAAGACGCCCGACCTGTTCGACGGGGTGATGAACCCGGAGCTCTACCTCGCCGACGCGCTCGGCGCCCGCGGCCTACCGGTGACGCGAGTCTTCACCGGCGGCAGCGTCGGCGGGCACGCCGCCATCTACGGCGCGCACCTCATCGAGGCGGGGTTGGCGCGACGGGTGCTCGTCGCGGCGTATTCCAAAGAGTCCGAGGGCAATTTCACCTGGGCGCTCTCGCGCGGACTGCCCTTCAGCGCCAAACTCGGCGCGGGCGCGGGCGGCCATTTCGCGCCGGTCATCCGCGAATACATTCGCCGCTCCGGCGCGCCGGAACACATCGGCTGGCAAGTCGCGGTCAATCACCGGCTCAACGCGCTGCGCAATCCGTACGCGCACGTGCACATGCCCGACATCACCGTCGAGAAGGTCAAGGAGTCCCGCATGCTGTGGGACCCGATCCGCTACCTCGAATCGTGCCCGTCCTCCGACGGCGCCGCCGCGATCGTGCTGGCCGCTGCCTCGCAGGCCGGGAAAACGGCGCGTCCGCCCGCCTGGATCCACGGCATGTCGTTCCGCACCGAGACCGGCCACTTCGCCGGACGCGACGAGGTCAACCCGCGCGCGGGCGCGGAGTGCGCCGCCGATGCCTACCGACAGGCCGGAATCGTCGATCCCGCACGGGAAGTCGACGTCGCGGAGCTGTACATCCCGTACAGCTGGTACGAACCGATGTGGCTGGAGAACATCGGCCTCGCCCCGCTGCACCAAGGGTGGAAACTCGTGGACGACGGGACGACGCGATTCGGCGGGTCCCTGCCGGTCAACCCGTCCGGCGGCGTGCTGTCCGGCAACCCGACCGGGGCGACCGGCTTGGTCCGCTTCCTCGAAGCCGCGCTGCAGGTCCGCGGCATGGCGGGTGAGCACCAGGTCCCCGGCGCGCGACGAGCCATCGGCCACGCCATGGGCGGCGCCTCTCAGTTCCACGCCCTGTGGGTCGTCGGCGACGAACGGCCGACGACGTGAATGGCCCTTTCACACGCTTCGTACCGGACACAACCGTTGCGCGGCGACGAGAGCCGTTGCGCGAGAAGCGAGGTCGGGCATGAAGCGAGAAGGGAGTTCGAGGATGCGACGGGTGTACGTCGTTGGCGTCGGGATGACGCCATTCGTCAAGATCGGGTCCCGGGAATGGACCTACCCCGAGATGGTCGCCCAAGCGGTGCGCGGCGCGCTGGGCGACGCGGGAATCGGCTACGACCGGGTTCAGCGGGCCGCGGTCGGCTACGTCTTCCAGCCGTCGGCGGCCGGTCAGCGCGCGCTGTACGACGTCGGGATGACCGGCATTCCGGTGGTCAACGTGAACAACAACTGCGCCACCGGTTCCACCGCGATCATGCTGGCGCGCGAGTGGATCGGCGCGGGTCTCGCGGACGTGGCGCTGGCCGTCGGGTTCGAGCAAATGACCAAGCAAGCCATGGCCGGTCCCGCGACACCGCCGAAGACCACCACGGTCGACGGGCACCTGCGAATCATGTCCGCGCACTACGACTTCGGCGCCGCGCCGATGACCACCCAGTTCTTCGGCAACGCCGCGCTCGAGCATGCCAAGCGCTACGGCACGACGCCCGAACAGTTGGCCGCCGTCGCGGTGAAGAACCACGAGCATTCGACGCGTAATCCCCTGGCGCAGTTCCAGAATGCCTACACGCTGGATCAAGTGCTGGCCGACGTGCCGGTACACGGTCCGCTGACCCGCTCGCAGTGCTCGCCCATGTCGGACGGCGCCGCGGCCGCCGTGCTGGTGAGCGAGGACGTCGTGCGCGAACTGGGGCTCGAGGCGCAGGCGGTGGAGATCCTGGCCCAGGAGCTGGTCACCGACGACGCGTCCGCCTTTGCCACGGGGTCGATGATCGATGTCGTCGGAGCGCCAATGACCCGCGCCGCGTCCGGTCGCGCCCTCGACGCCGCTGGGATCACCATCGATGAGGCCGACGTGATCGAACTGCACGACTGCTTCACGATCAACGAGCTCATCACCTACGAAGCACTCGGTCTCTGCGGCGAGGGCGAATCGGGCGCGCTGGTGGAGTCCGGCGCCACCACCTACGGCGGCGCCTGGGTGGTCAACCCGTCCGGCGGATTGATCTCCAAGGGTCACCCGCTCGGCGCTACCGGACTCGCGCAGACGGCCGAACTCTGCTGGCAGCTGCGCGGGCTGGCCGCGGACCGGCAAGTGCCGGACGCGCGAATCGCTTTGGCGCACAATCTCGGTCTCGGCGGCGCCTGCGTCGTCACACTGTACGCGGGGCCGTCATGAGCGAGCCGCGCACGCCGGAACCACGCGTCCGCGAGCGCACGCATGAATAGTGCCGAACGACGATCAACGAGTGCTCGGAGCTGAAAACCCTATGACGACAATCGATCACGACACCCACCTGCGCCTGCCGGTGCACAACGGCCACAGCCTGCTCGCCGGGCTGCGCAGGCACCGCGACAGTCCGGTCCTCACCCTCGGTGACACCGTCCTCACCGGCGCCGACGTGCTGGACTCGATCAGCCGCTACGTCGCCGCGTTCGCGGCCAACGGCGTCGACACCGGCACGCCCGTCGGCGTCCTCGCGCTCAACCGGCCCGAGGTGCTGTTCACCATCGGCGCCGGGCAGGTGCGCGGCCATCGGCGCACCGCGTTGCACCCGATGGGCGGGCTCGACGATCACGCCTACGTGCTCGCCGACGCGGGCATCACCACCCTGGTGCTCGATCCGGTGCCCGCCTTCGTGCAACGCGCCCGCGAGCTGGTCGACCGGGTGCCGGAGCTGAAGCGGGTTCTCGTGCTCGGCGCCGTGCCGCCGGAGCTGGCCGATGTCGGCGTCGATCTGACCGCCGCCGCCGCGGCGTTCGACGCGGAGCCGATCGAGGCCACCGACCTGCCGCCCGACGCCGTCATCTCGGTCAGCTACACCGGCGGCACCACCGGAAAACCCAAGGGCGTCATCGGAACCGCGCTCACCATGGCGACGATGACCCAGATCCAGCTGTCGGAATGGGAATGGCCGCAGCGGCCGAGATTCCTCATCTGCACGCCGCTCTCGCACGCGGGCGCGGCCTTCTTCCTCCCGGTCGTCCTGCTCGGCGGTCAGTGCGTGGTGCTTCCCCGCTTCGAGCCGGGCGAGGTGCTGCGCGCCATCGAGGAACACAAGATCACCGCGACCATGCTGGTGCCGTCGATGCTCTACGCGCTGCTCGACCACCCGGATCTCGCGACCCGCGACGTCTCGTCGCTGGAGACGGTGTACTACGGCGCCTCGGCCATCGACCCGACCCGGTTGACGCAGGCGATCGACCGTTTCGGGCCGATCTTCGCGCAGTACTTCGGGCAGTCCGAGGCGCCGATGGCGATCAGTTATCTCGGTAAGCGCGAACACGATTCGGCGCGACTCACCTCGTGCGGGCGACCCTCGGCGGCGCTGCGAGTCGCGTTGCTGGATACCGACGACAAGGTCGTCGAGCCCGGCGAGGTCGGCGAGATCTGTGTCTCCGGACCGCTGGTCGCGGCGGGTTACCTGAACAAGCCCGAGGCCACCGCGGAGACCTTCCGCGACGGCTGGCTGCGCACCGGCGATCTGGCGCGCCAGGATGCGGACGGCTTCCTGCACATCGTCGGCCGCAGCAAGGACATGGTGGTCACCGGCGGTTTCAACGTCTTCCCCCGCGAGGTGGAAGACGTTGTCGCCGAGCATCCGTCGGTCTCGCACGTCGCGGTCGTCGGGGTGCCCGATCCGCGCTGGGGCGAGGCGGTCACCGCCGTCGTCGTGCTCGATCCCACAGCGCCGAGCGATTCGGCCGCGGTGGAGACGATGATCGCCGAGATTCAGGAGACCGTCCGGCAGCGCAAGGGATCGGTCCAGGTGCCCAAGCACGTGCTCGTCATCGACGAGCTGCCGCTCACGGGGCTCGGCAAGCCCGACAAGAAGGCCGTGCGCGCCCTCGCGGCGGAGCGGCTCGACCGCTGACGTAACTCGGTCGCGGACGAAGTGGTGAAACCGGCTGTCCCCTAGCCGGTTTCACCGGCTCCCGCACCGTGACGCAGCAGGCCCGTCTCCCGGTCACGGTGACGATCGGCCCGCCGAGGAAATAGACCGCGAGCAGCAGTCGGTACGGAGGTTTCGTCGCGGCTTCGAAGGCGCCGCGAGGAAACGGGATCGGCGGTCAGCGCAGGCGCAAGCGGCGCAGCAGGGACAGCGTCGTCAGGGTGCGCTCGAGGTACTCCTCGTACGCCTGCCCCGGCTCCGGCCCGAGCACCTGCCGCTTCAGCGTCGCCACATTGGTCGACTCGGTGAATTTCAGCAGACCCGCGTCGCCGTTGCGGACACCCATCCCCGACGCCTTGAATCCGCCTGAGGGCGCGCTCTTTCCGGCGTAGGCGAGCGCGGCGGAGTCGTTGACGTTCACGTGTCCGGCCGCCAGCCGCGCACCGACCGCGCGCGCCGCCGCCAGATCGCGCCCCCAGACGCTCGCGCTCAGCCCGTACCGGGTGTCGTTCGCGAGCTCGACCGCTTCGTCGACGGTCGAGAACGGGTACAGCGCCACAACGGGTCCGAAGGTCTCCGCCCCGAAGACGTCCATCTCCGCGGTGACGCCCTCGAGCACCGTCGGTGCGTAGAAGGTCGGCCCGAGCTCCGGCAGGGCATGACCGCCGGTGAGGACCCGCGCGCCAACAGCTTTCGCCTGTTCGACCTGCGCCGCCACCCGAGCGCACTGATCTTCCGAGACCAAAGCGCCCATCTCGGTGTCGAAGTCGTAGCCGGGTCCGACCCGCAGCGCCGCGACGCGCGCGGTGAACTCGTCGCGGAACGCCGGGTACACCGATTCGTGCACGTAGATCCGCTCGATGTGCAAACACAGCTGACCGGTGTTGTCGAAGACCCCCGAGATCGCACTGTGCACCGCCGCGGACAGATCCGCGTCGGCCAAGACGATCATCGGGTTCTTGCCGCCGAGCTCCAAACACGATTCGGTCAGGCGCTCGCCCGCTTGTTTCGCGACCAGCCGACCGGTCGCCTCCGAGCCGGTGAACATCACGAAGTCCGCGCCGTCCACGACCGCGGGCCCCACTACCGGCCCGTCGCCGCAGACGATCTGCACGAGTCCCTCCGGAAGCCCGGCCTCGCGCAGCAGCCGCAATCCGAACGCCGGGCTGAGCGGAGTCCGGTTGTCCGGCTTGAGCACGATCCCGTTCCCGGCCATGAGTGCGGGAATCGCATCGCAGTAGCCGATCGCGAACGGAAAGTTCCACGGCGCGATGACGCCGACGACCCCGCGCGGCTTTCGGATCTCGGTCGAGGTGCTGACCAGCGGAATCGCACCGGGATGCCGAACGGGGCGCAGCAGCCGGGGAGCGCGTTTCAGATAGTGGCCGATGACCATCGGGATGTCGCACAGCTCCTCGAAGGCCATGCGGCGCGCCTTGCCCGTCTCGATCTGGATCAAGTCGGTGATCGTCCGGTGGTTCTCCAGGACCAGACGGTGAAAGCGTTCGAACACGGCGAGGCGACGCCGCACCGGCCAGCGCGCCCATTCGGCCTGGGCGGCGCGGGCGCGGTCGAACGCCGCGGCGACGTCGGCGGGCGAGGATTGCGGCAGGTGCGCGACGACCGTTCCGGTGAAGACCTCCACCACCGGAACGGTGTCGGACGGATCGCCCGTCACCAGCGCGGTCAGTTCCGCGAAGTCGTGCGCGGGAACGGTCGGCGTACTCACGAACCGCACTCTATCAAGTGATTGCATCAGTTGATAGAGATATCGTCTGCGCTGGGCGAACGGTCATTACAATGCAGCAGGTGACCAGCGCAGCGGACCGTGCCGAGCTTCGAATCAGCGAAGAAGAACTAGCCATGCCGACCGACCGGCGGCTGATTCTCGCGGCCGAGCGGCTGTTCGCCGAACGCGGCATCGACGCGGTGTCGCTGCGCGCCGTGATGTCGGCCGCCGGCGCGAATGTCGCCGCGGTGCACTACCACTTCGGGTCCAAGGAAGCCTTGATCGAGGCGCTGATCCGGCAGCGCAGCGACGCGGTCGCGACCCGGCGCGCGGCCCTGCTCGACGACGTGGAGCAGTCGGGCGTCGTCAGCGCCCGCGGCTTGGCGGAGGCGTTCGTGCTGCCGGTATGGGAGATGGCGACCGGCGAGGGCGAATCCTGGGTCAAGTTCATCGCGAGCGTTCTCGGCAGCGGCCACCCCGCGCTGTCCACCGTCGCCGAGGGGTTCGCCGATCAAGCACGCCGTTTCATGACCTTGCTCGGCCGAGCCTTCCCCGACCTCCCTCGCCACACCATCCGATTCCGCCTGGCGCAGGCCATGACCCTGACCTTCCAAGTTCTCGGCGACGTCCACCAGACACAGGACCTGCTCGCGATCTCCGGCGTCCAGCTCAACCCCGAGCAGGTGATGAGCGAGCTCGTCGACGTCGTCACCGCCATCCTCGCGGGACCGCCGTCGGACTGATCCGAAAATCAAGTGAACCCGATTTACTAAATGGTGTTCACAAATAGGGTGTGGTGTGGTTCACTCCTGTGGAACGTGTTCCAAAGGAGGTACCGTGTCCGCACCGTCCATCTCGCACGATTTCGACTTCACCGACCCTGACCTGCTCGCCAGCCGTCTGCCCGTCGAGGAATGGGCCGAGCTTCGCCGGACCGCCCCGGTCTGGTGGGTCGACCAGCCCAACGGCGTCAGCGGCTTCGACGACGGCGGGTACTGGGTGGTCAGCAAGCTCGACCACATCAAGGAGATCTCCAAGAACTCCGAGGTGTTCTCCACCAACGCCAACACCGCGGTGATCCGCTTCAACGGCGACATCACCCGCGACGAGATCGACATCCAGCGCGCCATGCTGGTCAACACCGATCCGCCCATCCACGACAAGCTGCGGCGCATCATCTCCCGCGGCTTCACCCCGCGCGCCGTGCAGAGCCTGCGCGACGCGCTGCACGAGCGCGCCGAGCGAATCGTCCACGAGGCCAAGAAGACCGGCGGCGGCGACTTCGTCCAGCAGGTGGCATGCGAGCTGCCGCTGCAGGCCATCGCGGAGCTGCTCGGCGTGCCGCAGTCCGACCGCGGCAAGCTGTTCGACTGGTCGAATCAGATGATGGGCTACGACGATCCGGACTTCGACGGCAACCACAAGCTGGCCACCGCGGAGATCATGGGCTACTCCTGGAACCTCGCCGAGGAGCGCCGCAAGTGCCCGGCCGACGACATCGTCAGCCAGCTCGTCACCGCCGACCTCGACGGCGAGGCGCTCGGATCGGACGAATTCGCCTGGTTCGTCATCCTTTTGGCGGTCGCGGGCAACGAGACCACCCGCAACGCCACCACGCACGGCATGAAGGCGTTCATCGACTTCCCCGAGCAGTGGGAGCTGTACAAGGCGGAGCGGCCGCGCACCGCGCCCGACGAGATCGTCCGGTGGGCGACGCCGGTGATCGCCTTCCAGCGGACGGCGTTGCAGGACACCGAGATCGGCGGTCAGGCCATCCGCAAGGGCCAGCGCGTCGGACTCTTCTACGGCTCGGCCAACTTCGACGAGGAGCGCTTCGACAAGCCCTTCGAGTTCGACGTCACCCGTAACCCCAACCCGCACGTGGGTTTCGGCGGCACCGGAACGCACTTCTGCGTCGGCGCGAATCTCGCTCGGCTGCAACTCGATCTGATCTTCAACGCCATCGCGGACGTGATGCCGAACCTGCGTCAGATCTCCGAGCCGGTCCGGCTACGCTCGGGCTGGTTGAACGGCATCAAGAGCTGGCAGGTCGCATACGAATGACACAACCCGCACGACGGGGCCGGATGCCCGCGGTACACGACGCGGACATCCGGCGGGTGGCCAGAATGGTGCTGGCCGAGCAGGGGCCCGAGGCGTTGACCCTGCGCGCCATCGCGCGCGATCTCGGCATCACCGCGCCCGCGCTGTATCGCCACTACGGCTCCCGCGAGGACTTGGTCGCCGCGCTGCGCCGCGACATCTGCGTCGACCTGGCGGACGAGCTCGCGGGGCAGGTCGCCGAGCTGCCCGACGACGGCGTCGTGCAGCTGTTCGCCATCTGCAAGGGCTTTCGGCGCTGGGCCCTCGCCCACCCGCACGAGTTCACCCTCGTCTTCGCCTCGCCGAACGGCGAGAACCCAGGCGGGATAAGGCAATTCGACGAACCGTTCGGCCGGGTCTTCCTCGGCGCAGCGGGCAGGCTGCTCACCACCTACGACCTGGTGACCCCTGCGACCGACACGATTCCCGACGCGTTGCGCGAGGATCTGATCGGTTTCCAGACCGAATTGCTCGCCATGCTCGCCGAATCGAGTCAGAAGTTCCCCGCCGAGAAGCTCGACTTGGGCGTGGCCTACCTGATGATGACGCTCTGGGCGCGGTTGTACGGGCACGTCACCCTCGAGGTGTTCGGCAACTACCCGATGCCCGTCAGCGATCCGGACGCGCTGTTCGACGCCACCCTCGCCGACCTCGCGGGCAGTATCGGGCTCGCCGGACCGCAGGCGCTCTAGGCGGCCCGCTCACCGCCGACTACGCCGACTCGCTCGTCGACCTCACCCTGCGCGCCTTCCGGCCCTGAGGATCACAGCTGCGGCGGCAGCTCGGTGGAGGTGAGTTTCTGCGCGGCGCGCTTGTTCATGCCGAACATGCGCAGCACGCGGAAGGCCATCTCGTCCGAGAGGGCGCCCGCGTCGGCGTCGGGTTCGACGTCGAGCAGTTGCAGCAGGCCGAGCATCGAACCGCCCGCGGCCATCACGGCCAGGTCGGGGCAGACGGGCTGTGAAGCATGTGGCGGGTCTGCGAAGTTCCGCGTCGCCGGGGTTAGAGCCAGCGGCGGAAGAAGGGGCGGCGGTGGTGGGGGCGGGGGCGGGCTGCCCAGCGGGGGTTGTCTTCGTCGCGGCGGTAGGCGGCGACCTGGCCCGCGACCGAGAAGCGCAGGCGCCGCGCCTCGCCGAGGACCTCGCCGTCCGCCGCCACCGCTTCCGGTTCGCGGACCTGGACGATCAGCTCGGGGACTTGGAGTTCGTTGTACACCTTGCTGCGGCCGATGGCGGCCAGGAGCAGGGCCAGTACCGCGCGGGTGCGAGAGAACCGCAGATCGGCGCGCAGCCAGCGGACGTCGAGCATGCCGTCGTCGAGGCGAGCGCGGAAGGCGGGCACCGCGCCGTGCGGATGGTAGGCGCCGTTGCCGATGAACAGGAACCACACGTCGTGCCAGCTCTCGTTCAGGCGAATACGGACCGGCTGCGCGTCCCGCAGGACGACCACGAGGGCGGCCGCGAAGGCGGGCCATTTCCCCCACCTCGGCTGCCATTTGTCGCGCAGCCGAACGAGATCCGGGTACGCGCCCAAGCTGGCGGTGTTGATCAGATAGTGGGTGCGCGCGCCGTCCTCGGTGTCGAGTTCCACGCTCGCGATGTCGACGGCGACCGCCTCGCCCGCACCGGTGGCGTCGACCACCTCGCGCAGGTCGTAGACCCCGAGATCGCGCGCGAAATGGTTCAGGGTTCCGGTGGGAACGACGACAAGCGGCAGTTCGTGGCGCAGCGCGACGGCCGCCGCCGCGGCGATCGTCCCGTCACCGCCCGCCGCACCCACCGCGAACGCCCGCTCGGTGCGCGCCGCCAGCGCCTCCTCCAGCTGCTCGACGCAGTCGCGGCCGGGCTCGGTGCGCAGCACGGTGGCCGCGGGCAGCGCGGCGGCGATGTCGTCGGTCGGGTCGTAGCCGGGATCGCCGGACACCGGATTCACCAGCAGGACAAGGCCTTTGCCCTCGACGAGCATCGGCACCTCGCGCACCGCGTGCGCCTCAGCCTCGTCGGATTCACGGACCGGCCACCACCGGCGCGAGGCCATCGCGACACCGGCGCCGACGGCCGCGCCGACGACCACGTCGGAGGTCCAGTGCACTCCGGTGTGCACCCGCGAGTAGGCGACCGTGGCGGCCAGCGGCGCCACCACCACCGCGGTGCGCGGACTCTCCAGCGCCACCGCCGTGGCGAACGCGATGGCGCCCGCGCTGTGCCCGGAGGGGAACGACGAGGAGGTCGGCACCCGGATCAGGCGCCGATGCGGCGGCAGCAGTTGCGCCGCGGGCCTACGGCGCGCGATCAACGACTTGAGCACCAGGTTGACCGTCAGGCTTGCCCCGGCCACCGAGACGACGCCGCGCAGCGCCGCCCGGCGCGTGGAACCCTGGCGGGTGGCCAGCGCCGCGGCGACGACCGTCCACAGCACGCCCCGGTCCGCCGCCCGGGTCAACCGCAGCATGCCGCGATCGACGGCCGTCATCGGAAGCCGTGCCACCGCACCGGTAACCGCCCGATCCATCTGCTCCACCCGGCGAAACGTCCGGCCCAACCACGCACTCACCCCGTCGAAAGTACAGCCCCCGCAATGCACCGCGCACGACGCCTGCGCAGACTCGCCCGAGGTCCGGCGAAAGAATTCGCGCGCCGTGTCGACCCGGCGCGTGCTCGCCGGCCAAATCCCTATTCCACGAAACGAAAACTATTGCCGCGCAAGGCGTCCGAGCGGTGCCGGGCGGCGACCCGTTTCGCCCACCGCTCGCCGGGTACGCGCCAAGCGGACGGAAGGTTGGTGCGATGACGGAAGCGACGACTGCTCAGCGGGTGCGAGCGCGCGCCCATATCGGCGGCCCACTGGCGTTGCCGTGGCGATCGTGGTGGGGCGTGCTGCGCCGCACCGTCGCGGAATTCCGGTCGGACAACCTGACCGATTGGGCCGCCGCCCTGACCTACTACAGCGTCATCTCGCTGTTCCCGGCCGTCATCGTGCTCTCCTCGCTGCTGAGCCTCGCCGGACCCGATGCCACCCGTTCGCTGATCGACACCATCGACGACATCGGGCCTGGCAGCGGCAACACGGTCGTGGTGCAGGCCGTCGAGGAACTACAGCGCTCGCGTTCGCTGGCCGGACCGCTGGCGATCATCGGTGTGGCGACGGCGCTCTGGACGGCGTCCGGGTATCTCGGCGCATTCGTGCGCGCCGCCAACGCGGTCTACGACACCGAGGAGGGGCGGCCGCTCTGGAAGACGTTGCCGCTGCGCCTCGGGCTCACGGCCGTGACCGTGCTGCTCGTGGCGCTGTGCGCGATCGGCGTCCTGGTGAGCGGCCGCGTCGCCGACACCGTCGGTCAGTGGCTCGGGCTCGGATCGGCCGGGGTGACGGTGTGGAGCATCGTGAAATGGCCGGTGCTCGCGGTGCTCGCCAGTCTGGTGTTCGCGCTCTTGTACTGGGCCGCGCCCAACGCTCGTCAGCTCGGCTTCCGCTGGCTCACGCCGGGCAGCATGCTCGCGGTACTGCTGTGGATCGCCGCGTCGGCCGGATTCGCCTTCTACGCAACCAATTTCGGCTCCTATAACAAGGTGTACGGTTCGCTGGCCGGCGCGATCGTCTTCCTGGTGTGGTTGTGGCTGTCGAACGTCGCGATCTTGCTCGGGGCGGAGTTCGACGCCGAGCTCGCGCGCGGGCGCCGCATCGAAGAGGGGCAGCCCGCCGACAGCGAACCCATTCTGCCGCCGCGGGACGAACCCGATCGGGACGAGGACTAGCGCACGCACTCCTACGGCGGGATACAGTGCGGGCACCGTCTCGCCTTTCCTCGGGTCCCGGGCAGGTGTCGAGCGAATCGTCTCGATCCGACTGCGGACAATGCGCAAGACCCCAATGTCGGTGTCGATGAAAGTCGTTGCGGTAGAGGTGATCTTGCGCGGGTAGACCTCTGAGGTGACGGCTCGTAGATATCTGTTCGCGCTTCTCGGTGTCCTCGCGGTGAGTGTCGGCTCGTTGTTCGCGTCGGTTGCCGCGGCTCCGGCGGCGTACGTGGTCGGTGAGGCGCCACTCGGCGAGGCGGCGGTGCGGATGGACGTGTATTCGCCGTCCATGGACACCGTGGTGACCAACCGCGTGATCCGCGCCGCGGGCGGCGGTCCCGCGCCGACGTTGTACCTGCTGACCGGCATCGGCGGCGGCCAGGACGGCATCTCCTGGTGGGACGACACCGACGTCGTGCGGTTCTTCGCCGACAAGCACGTCAACGTGGTGATGCCGGTCGGCGGCGCGTTCAGCATGTACACCGATTGGCGCGCCGACGACCCGTCGATCGGCCGCCACCGCTGGCAGACCTACCTCACCGAAGAGCTCCCCGCGGTCGTCGACGAACAGCTCGGCGCCACCGGCCGCAACGCCATCGCCGGTGTCTCGATGAGCGCGGCCTCCGCGGTCGACCTCGCCATCCAGGCGCCCGACCTGTACAGCGCGGTCGCCGCCTACAGCGGATGCCCGTGGACGTCGGATCCGCTCGGTATCGCCTTCGTCACCGCGCAAGTGGTCCGCGGCGGCGCCAACCCGGCCAACATGTGGGGTCCGCCGGGCGACGCGGGATGGCGCGCGCACGACGCCTTCGCCCGCGCGGGCGCGTTGGCCGGTAAGGCCGTCTACCTCTCCGCGGGATCCGGCGTGCCGGGCACGATCGACCGCGGCCTGCCCTTCCCGCCCATCGAGGCCATCGCCAACGCCTGCACCGCGGCGTTCGCTGGCCGGCTCGACCAGCTCGAAATCCCCGCGATCCACGTGGAGCGGCCGACCGGATCGCACACCTGGGGCTTGTTCGAAATGGACCTCCACGAATCCTGGCCGCACCTAGCCCGCGCCATCGGCGCCTGACCCGGTTGGTGCCACACAGGTTTCACACGCCGCACACAGGCACCGGCTATGTGACGCGTACACGGGGTGTGTGGCAGGTGGTGGGCTACTGCCGGACGCTGAGCCACCCGTCCATCAGGCCGTGGTAGCGGCAATAGAACGGGTGCGAGCCGATCTCGGCGGGGGCGGGGAAGGTGACGGACTGTCCCGGATCGATGTCGTGGTCGAACAAGCCGGGCCGCTTGCTGGTGATGCTGTGCTCCACCAGATCGTTGTTCACCACCGTGATGTTCGCGTTGGGGGTGATCGGCGGTGTTCGCGTGTAGGCCAGATCCTGGATCGTGATGGTGACGGCGGGGATCGGCGGCGGGCCGGGCAGTGGACTTGATGCGGCGGGGTCCTCTTCGGATTCATCGCCGCACGCCGCTGCCAGCGCGATCAGCGGCAGCACCGCGGCCAACCGGATCGGCCGTCCGACCCCGCGCACCGCTCTCACGGCTGTTCGCCGCGACCGCTGCGGCTGCCGACGTACGCGAGTTCGCGGACCCGCCCGATCACCTCGGGCAGGATCTTGACCTCGTCGGGGTGGTTGGTCATCGGGTCGAAGAAGTCGGTGCGGTAGTCGCCCGGGTCGGCCGGATGCAGCGTGACCTCGGCGAGCCGGTGCTCCGGCTTGCCCATCTCGCTCGCCGAGAGGACGAAGGTGGCGGGCTCCGCACGCAGGTGGTCGGCAAGGGCGTCGAGCGACGGGGTCTGCGGCTGATCGTCGTCGGGTTCGGCGAAGATCCAGGTCGCTGCGGAGTCGCCTAGCCGGTAGGGCATCAGGCAGCCGTACCTGGCC
Organism: Nocardia amikacinitolerans; assembly: GCF_900215415.1. Taxonomy (NCBI): domain Bacteria; kingdom Bacillati; phylum Actinomycetota; class Actinomycetes; order Mycobacteriales; family Nocardiaceae; genus Nocardia; species Nocardia amikacinitolerans. The sequence goes on from NZ_OBEG01000009.1 coordinate 219,834, forward strand.
GTGCGCCAGCTGCGCGCCGGTGTGATGACGAAGCGGCTGAGCGAACCGGTGCCGGTGGTCGCCAACGCGAAGTCCCACGGGTGGTCGTCGCGATCGAGTACCCGCAGCGCGAGGCCGAGCACGTCCGGCAGTCCGGCCGGGGTGCCGATGCCCTTGGACAACCTCGCGAGCACCGCCCGCTCCCCCGCCCCGAACAGGTACTCGTACTCGGGTTCGGCGTGCAGCCGCCCGGACAGGCGCAGCCCGTTGGGATGAAAGACCCGAGCGTGGCGCAACCTCGCCACTCCGGAGAAAACACCGCGCACGGCATCCGCTGCGAGATCGGTCATCGCGACTCCTTCGATCGGGGCGGTCGACAACCACCGACTGCCCCGCCGCGCGGACAATAAACCGGGCCCGATGTGGCAAAAGCGCTCCCGTGGGTACTCCCATGGCGATGACGATCACATCCCAGCCCCGCAAGGCGGTGAACACGATGACATCGACTCGAGCACTCCGACCGGCCACCGAAACGGTCAGTGTGCGGGTACCCGCGCGACCCATCGGATTGACGATGCTGCGCACGACCGTGGAATCGACGGCGGTGGTCGCCTACGACGACGCCGACGGCGCGGCCGAGCTCGGCCTGATCGTGGAGGAGGTCGCGCGCGGACTCCTCGACTCCGCCACCGACGACTCGATGCTCGACTGCACCGTCTCGTGCACCGACGACGTGACGCGGGTGCGAATGTCCGCGACGACCCGATCGGAACTGCATCGGGATCGCCACGCCGTCGGCTGGCAGATCGTGGACGCGCTCACCAAGGACACGCGGGTGATCCGCTCCACGTTCGATCACGCCAGACACGGCTACCCCACCGAGGTCGACTTCGATTGGCAGCCTGGGGTTTCCGCGGCCTGACCGTTCACCCGGCGCCTGCGCGGGCGAGGAACCACTGTGCCAGCCAGTCGACGGCGGTTCGGCCGTCGGCGTCGATGACGTAGTGGCCGTAGCTCTGGTGCGCGCCCGAGGTGACGAAGGCGGTTGCGCTCAACGCTTCCGAGATCAGTCGGAGGACCGCGTCCGGTCCCTGTCCGCCGACCGCGCCGAGTACGTCGCGGGTGAGCCGGTGCAGTTCCGCGCCCGCCGCGCCGGCGAGGTCGTCCGCGGCCAGCGTCACGAAGCCGAGCAGTGTCGGGAGCACGGCGTGCGCCCGCGCCGCGATGTCGAGCGGCGCCGCGCCGGACCGTGCCGCCTGGACGACGTCCCACAGATCGTCCTGCAACAGAGTCGCCTGAGCGACCAGCGCGGGCGCGTCGATCTCCGCGAGCGCGCGCACCAGCTGCGCCGCGAGGTGGACCGCGCCGCTGTCGTCCGGGATCAGGCCGAGCAGCCGCGACACCTCGCGCAGGTCGTCGCCCACCGTCCGCACCAGCGGCGCGAACGCCGAATTGAGCTGCGCGACAATGTCGTACAGTTCGCGCGCGACGGCCGCGAAGTCGAGCCCGTTCGCGATCATGGCGCCCAACCGGGCCAGCGCTTCGCCGACGGCGGGCAGCCGCGCCGCGAAATGGACGGTGTCGGCGGCCACCGACGCGATCCGCCCGATCAGCACCGAGGGCCACAGCTCGGCGAGCACCCGCCATGCCTCGCGCAACGCCTGCTCGGACTCGGTGCGCACCAGCTCGAGCAGCGGCGCGGTCGCGTCGGCGACGACAGCGACGGCGTGGCTCGCCGCGGTGGCGGGCTCGCGGTCGGGCTCCGCGAGAGCGTCGAGCACGGCCAGCGCGGCGCCGATATCGGATCGGGCCACCCCGTCCAGAACGGCCGCCGCCAGCCGCTCGGGCTCATCGCCCTCGACGAGTTCGTCTCGGGCCGTGGGATGTTCGTCCATCCAGCCCGCCAGTTCGCGCAACGGGCGCAGCGTCGCGACCAGCCCGCCCGCCGCGGCCGCGAGCCGCGCGGTCGCCCCCGGCCCCACCGCGCCGTATCCGCCGAGCCGGTCGATCGCGGCGGGCAGCTCGGCCAGTCGCACGTCGCCGAAGTCGGAGGCGAGCAGGCTGTTCAGCGCGGCGGTGTTCGTGTCGTTCGCGGTGGCCTGGTCGGCGTCGGTCGGCTGGGCGAGCAGCAGGCCGAGGGACGTGAGCAGCGGATGGGTCGCCGCGTCGGTCGAGCAGTACCGGTCCTTGGTCGCGCAGATCTGGGCCGTCACCGCCGAGACCGCGCAGAATCCGCTCGGGCGCGGCCCGGCGATGCCATGCCCGGGAACGGGCGGCCCGACCAGAGTCGCGCCGCCGGTGCCCTGGCGCGGATCGGCGATCAAACCGACCGCGAGCACCCGGTCCGCGGCGACCGGCGCGCCGGTGCAGCCGATCGTCGCGGCGACGTCACCCATCGCGTCGGCGCCCTGACTGTATCCGGCGAGGACGAATTTCGTTGCGGGACAATCGCGCCCGAAGTCGTCGATGGCGCGCGTCGCCGCGTCGACGCCGGTCGCCTTGCTGTCGCCGTAGGGCATGCGATCGAAGGCCGCGGCTTCGTAGGCCGGGAACCGGAAGGCGAACGCGTCGCCCAGATCCGCCGACAGCGCGGTGGCCAGCGGCGCGAGCATGCCGACCGGCGCCGACTCGTCCGCCCAGGGATTCGTCTCCCAGGTTCCCGGCAGGAAGACCCCCGCGACCGCCGGGCAGCCCGCCTCCGCACGCGCGACGACCGAGCCGGGCACGATCACGGAGACCAGTGCGATCACCGCGGAGAACAGCAGGACCGACACCCGAGCCCTTGCGGCGGCAGATCGGTCGGATCGATTCACCTGAACACCTCCTGCCGCCCCGGCCGAGTCCCGATAAACGCCAACTCATTTCACCAGCGACCGCTACACCCGCGAGGTGAAACGCGCAAATTTCACACAGGGGAGGAAGAAATCGACCCGTCGAGACCAATCCGCGCGCCGGACCTGACCGAAGTCCTTTCTATCGAACAAGACCGTGGCCGGCTCGGCGCGCGAGGACGGCGGAGCATGCCCGACAGGAAGTGGCACCCGATGAACACCCCAGAACAGCCCGAGGCGGACCTGCTCGAGCTGGCCTACCCGTATGCGATGCACGCCGTCACCGAGTTCGAGCGCAAACTCATCGAGCGGCGTAGGGCCGCCGCCGGTCGGGCGCGCGCCGCGGAGTTCGACGCGCGGGTCGGATCGACGCGAGAAACGTTGGCCACGTTGAGCATTCTCGATGCGCTGCCCCCGCCCGCCGGTCTGGAAGACCGGTTGATGCGCGCACTCGACGACGTAACGCGCCGACGAACTCGGCGGCGCTCGCGCAGGAATTGGCTGGCCGCCGCGATGGCCTTGCTGATCGCCGTCGCGGCGGGCATCGCCGCCGCCACTAATCGCGGCCGATACCGGCGCGCGCCACTTCCGCCGACCGATGTCTTGGCGACCACCGTTCAGCAGGCGCGCGCTCCCGAGCGGCCGATGCCGATCACGCGGACGAATCTCCTCTGATCGTCCCCGGCTGGAACCAAGGCGGGGCGCCGAGCACCCCGCCTTTCCCGGCGATCAGCCCGCGGACCCCGTGGGCTCCTGCGGCGGGTTGTTGTCGATCACGGCGCTGCGGTGCTCGACGAGCACCGGATGGGTCATCTTCACCTGCGGCGGCCCCATGGTGGGCGGCGGGGTGACGTACCCCGGACCGTCCGGGTTCAGGACCGGCGGCTGCTGCTGCAACTGGCCAGGAGTGGTCGTGGTCGGGCAGCCGAACCGAAGTTCGGTGGTGGACCGCGGCAGCGCGTACGTCACGACCGGGAGCTGGCCCGCCCCGTCCGAGCACGTCACCACGGACTCCACCCGGTAGGTGTCGTCGGTGTCGTTGCGACAGCTGTAACCCTCGCACGAGACGCCGGGCGCGAGCTCCTGCGCGACCGCTTGGGGCGCGAGCATCCCGGCCGCCGCCATGACGACGGACGCGACGCCGAGTCCGAGGCCGAACGTCGATCTTTGACGCATCAGTGAATCACTCCAATCAAAGGCCCCGACCTGACGGTCAATATACCGATGGTCACCGCTCGCGCCACCCGCGCGTGTCTCACCAGCGGCGTTGCCCCGCAAGATGTTTCGTCGATCGCACGAGCCGCTACGGAGCGGGGGCCAGCTCGCCGAACCAGGCGAGTGCCTGCGGCAGCGCCAAGCGCACCGTCACCGAGTGGTCGACGGGCCCGAGATCGATGACGCTCGCCCGGTCGCCGAGGTCCGCGCGGCACAGCTCGGCGTTGGCGGCGGGCACGCTGCGGTCGGCCGAGGAGACATAGAGTCGCACCGGTGCGCGGGGCGTCCAGTCGCAGACGCCGTCGCTGTCGGTCATGGCGCGCAGCGCCGCGCCGGTCGGATCGAGCGCGAGTTCCTGGAACCGCGGCGTCAGCAGTTCGCGCGGGGTGGCGGGCAGGCCCGTGGAGACGGCGAGGATGTCGTGCCGACCGTCGAAGAGCTGCTCGACGCGCTCGGCGTAGGGCGGCTGGAACGCCTCGCTCGGATCGTCGTAGAGGTGGTAGATCCGGTTCATCGCGGTGAGCCAGTAGGCGATGTAGAGCACCGCGGCACGCGGGGTGATCCGGCCGTCGAACGCGGCGGGCTTCTGCACCTCCTGGAGGGCGTAGGGACCGCTCACCGCCGCGACACCGGCCAGGGTGAACCCCAGACTCGGCTCGGCGGCCACCCGCTGGGCCAGGGCCATCGCGGCTTGGCCGCCCTGGGAGAACCCGGTGACCAGCAGCGTGCCGTCGAGTTCGCGCCCCTCCCGCTCGGCCACCGCGCGGGCGGCCAGCAGCAGATCCGCCGAGGCGCTCGCCTCGGTCGGCGCGTGCGCGTACGGGTGCGAGCCCGGGCCCTCGCCGAGACCGAGGTAGTCCGGTGCGACCGCGGCGTAGCCCGCGGCCGCGAACAGGACGGTCCGCGCCCGATCGGTCTCGGCGTCGGCCGACGGCGCCTCGTCCTTGCGCACGATCGTGCCGTGCGCGTAGCTGACGACCGGGAGCCTGCGCGCCTCGCCGCGCGGCAGTACCACGAGGCCGCTGGCGGTGGTATCGGCGCCGTCGGGCGCCGAGGTGCGGTAGACGACCCGGTAGGCGTCCACACCGTTGCGCACCGGGGTCTGGATCGTCCACTGGTTCAGATACGCGGCGGTCTGCTCCGTCGTCGCGCCGAGCACCTGCGTCACCGAGACGACCTCGCCGGGCGCGGGCGTGACGCCGTCGCGCTGCGCACCGCACCCGACGAGCCCGCCGAGCAGCAGCGCCAGCGCCGCCACGAGCGCCGCCGAGGACCTGATCGCCCGCCTCGACGAACTACCCGCGGACCGGAAATTCTCCTCCGTCGCCATCAATCCACACTCCCACCGCGGGCCGATATCACGCTACCTACCGGCCGGAATCGGAAGCCGCACCTGTCTCGGCGTTCGCAAACCGGGCTGAGTACGGGGACCCCGTCCGAAAAGTTTCGGCCCGGCAACGCCGACATCAGCTAAAATTGTCGCTACCTGGAATACGAAGTGGGTCGGCGTCCTGTTCGCGTCATCTCGTTGGGGGCAGGAAGTCTTTGGGTTCGCCGGTCGGTCCGGTGCAATGTCGCACGCCGCGGTGTATCGCGACACGACCATGTCGGCGCCCAGCCCACCTGCCGAGGAGGCAAGCATGGTCGACAACGCCGCAACCGAGCAGTCCGAACCCGATCCCGCCATCGTGATCTGGCCCGAACCAAGCCGACTCGAGCCATGGTGGCAGCGCGTCATGTTCGGCTCGAGCGCCCGGCCGGCCACTCCGCGCGAAACCCGTTACGGGACCACGAAGCAGTAGCCTTCCGAGCACTCCCCGCCTCGCGCCGGAGCCGAATCGCTTCGGCTCCTCATGCGTCGAGGAGCGGTATCTCGCGCGGCCCCTCATCCAGCTCGACAACGGTCCAGCTCGCCGGAGCGGGGCCGAATGCGTTGCGCGCGTTGGCGATCACCGTCCTGGCCAGCACCCGGTTGCCGGTCGCGCCGATGATCGCGCCGATGCCTGCCGGAATCACCCTGCCGAAGGCGAGCACGCTGCGTTTGGCGATGGTCCGGACGACGATCCGCTTCACCGGGCCCTCGCCGAGGCTCGACACCAGCGGAATGCGGTTGGCGAGTTCGGACGCCCAGTTCTTGGCCGAGTTCGCGGTGTTCTTGCCGACGAACTCGACGCCGCCGGGTCCGAAAACGATCCCGGATACCAGCGCTGTCTCGCGGGCCACCTCCTCGGGCTCGACGCCGTGGATCGCCGCGGCCGTGAGCGCGTAGAGCACCGATGTCTCGACGAAGAAGACGGTCTCCACGCCCATCGCCGCCAAGCCGGTGAGCACGCCGATGCCGGGCACCGCGGCGCAGATGCCGACCGTGACGCCGCTCGCGGTGACCGCGGTCAGGTAGTGCCGCTGCACGCGTTCGAGCACCTGCTCGGGCGTTTCGTCCGGATGCGCGGCGCGTAGCCAGTCGCCGTAGCGTTCGACCAAGGGCGTCTGCAAGCGAGCGCCCTTGTCGATCGCCGACAGCAGGACCTTGTCCACGCGTTCCCGGATCATCGACCACGACCTTTCCTACGTCCCGCCCAGAAGCGCGGGGTCACGAAACACTCGACCACTGAGGGATACACCGAATCCGCGGTCTTACACGGCGAAGTGTGCCTTGTCATAGCCGATCGGTCCATCTCTTGCCCATCGTGGCGTACGGCGCGTCGGTCCGTGGCGCGACCGTGACCGCCCCGCAGGCATCTCGCAACACCTCGTGACATCCGGTGAATCAGGACCATCACCGCACCCCGTCTGCGAATTTTCGGTAACGACACGGCGTCATTCGCTCGAAACGAGCTGGCATAGCAAATCATTGGCTTACGCTGGAATCACCTCGGTAGCCCCGAGGTTGCAGGGTGGGACGCGGTGCCCCCGAAACGCGCCCACCATCGCCGAGCAGGTCAGCTGGGAGTCGGGTCCCGGCTTCAGCCCGAATCCCATCTGGCCCGCCGGAATTCCGCTTCTTGGTACGGTCGTCCCATGGAGGATGCCGAGGAACTCCTCGCCGCCGTCGTCGCATGGGCGCGACAGGACGAGCGGATCACCGCGCTCGTACAGACCGGATCGCACGGCCGCGGCGACCGGATCGATCGTTACTCCGATCTCGACTTGGAGATCATCACTCCGCGGTGGCGCGAACTCTTCGCCGACCAGAGCTGGCTGGACCGTTTCGGCGCCGTCCTGCTCAACGTGTCGTTCGAAGACGAGGACGAGGACCGTCCGTGGCCCGCTCCCCTGCTAGTGGTGTTCACGGGCGGGCGCAAGATCGACGTCACGATCGCGGGCGAGGAACGCCTCACCGACATGATCGAGCACGGGCTCGACGAGCTGTACCAGCGCGGCTTCCGCGTGCACTGGGACCGCACCGGCCTCGCCGCGAAACTTCCCGCGCCCACGGGCGAGACCCCGAAGCCGACCGTGCCGGATCTCGACGAATTCACCACGGTCACCGAGGAATTCTTCTTCGAGGCCACCCAGGTGCCGATCTACCTGAACCGCGGCGAGCTGTGGGTGGCGAAGTTCCGTGACAACACCATGAAGGAGTACCTGCTCCAGATGCTGGAGTGGTACGGCGCGACCGATCCCGAACGCCCGCGCTACACCTGGTACATCGGCCACCACATGGACGAATGGCTGCCCGACGAGCACTGGCGGCGGGTCCACGAGACGTTCGGCCGCTTCGACGCGGACGACGCCAGGCGCGCGCTGGACGCAACGGTCGACCTGTTCGCCGATGTCGGCGCGGAAGTCGCCGCCCGCCTTGGCTTTCCGTGGCGCGACGACCTGGTCGACAGTGTGCGACGGCTGCTCGCCGAGTACCGGTCGCACCGCTGAGTGATACCCGGATCGACGCGTGCGCTCAGTAGGGCTGCGCTCGATCCGCCCATGCCGCACCGAGTTCGGGCGCGAGGCTTCGCGGGAAGGAGACGCGACTCGGGTCGCCGTCGGAGGTGTAGCGCAGGCCGGGGTCCTTGGCGAGCCGGTCCAGCCAGTGCGCCGAATCGAACGGAACCGCGCCGCGCCCTGACCTGATCCGCGGAATACCGGCCGGGTCGACCTGGCCGTGGGGTGATGGCGCGGGTTCGGCGCCGACAAGCATCACGGCCTCGAAAGTGTAGGGCGCGCCGTCCCATTCGCCCGCGGCGGCGAGCCGCCGGTCGGCGGGAAAGATGCCGAGCGGCAACGCCATCGTGCGCACCCGGGCGCCCGGCGTGGCCGCGGCGACGGCCCGCAGGTTCTGCACCAGTTCGCGCTGCACCCCCGCCGCGTCCAATCCGGAGAGGTTGGCGTGAGACGCGGTGTGCGCGCCGATGTCGTATCCGTGCTCGGTGAGCCAGGCCAGTGCGCGCGGGTCGTCACCGAAGGGCTCGTTGTTCACGTAGAAGGTCGCGGTCGGCCGGAAATCCGGGTGGCTGGCGCCGAATTCCTCGAGAATGCCCACCGCGCTGCCGGGCGTTGGGCGGCCGTCGCCGGTCAGCGTGAGCTGGCTGACGGTCGAATCGTCGAAGGTCAGCACGACGGGGTGGGTACCTGCGGGGATGTCGATGGCGCCCGAGATATAGGCCGCCGCCGTGACCGGGCGGTAACCCTCGCGGTACAGCCGTTCGAGTTCCGCGCGGAATTCCTCGGGCGTCTGGTCGTATTCGCCCGCCGGATTCGGCGTCACCTGGTGATACATCAGCACCGGGACGAGCCCCAGTTCGTTCGCGCCGACTGCGGCCGGGTCCACCCGCGCGGGCGCGGGCTCGGCAGGCGCCGGAGCGGAAACAGGCTCGGGTGTCGCGGATTCCGCCGTTGTCCCGCACCCAAGCAGCAGTGCGGAAGCCAGTGCCGACAGTGCCCATCGATACGCGAAGGCGCCAGTGCTCGCCATCGGCTCACCGTACGCGGGCGCCGTATCGATTCGCCGACATATGGGCGAAATGCCCGACATCGGGCGGGCCGCCGTGGATAGTAGGGGAACCTGAGGTGAAAGTTGGTGTGCGCGTTGCTCAAACGTGTTCCGGAAAGCCGCGCTCGGCGGCTCGCTGCGATCGCGGTGACCGTTGTCGGGTCGATTCTCGCCGTCGCGGTCCTGGTCACGGCTTTTCGGCCCGAGGGAGAGCGACTGGCGGTGACAGGACTACCCGCCGGTGTCGTCGGCGCCGCCGCCGCACCGGAGCTGGCGCTGCGCGTCGACGCGGCGGGCCACGACCCGAACGCCGTCCGCATGAAGCTCGACGGCTCGCCGGTGACGGGTGTGGTCGAGGGTGACGATGTCGTCTATCGCCCTGGTGTACTGCCCGACGGGACATACGAATTCACCGCCGAGATCCCCTCGGACGGCCCGCTCGGCTTCTTGCGCTCCGAACCGCGCGCCACCGTGGCCGTCACGGTGGACACGACGCCGCCCACGGTCCAGCTCGACCCGCCCCGACCGGTGCGCTCCTACCGCGAGCCGGTCACGCTGCGCGGCAGGGCGATCGGCGCGCAGCAGGTCTCGGTGGGCTCCGTCTCGGTGCCGGTCGCCGAGGACGGCGCCTTCGAGATCACCCTGCCTCGCGCGCCGAAGGGCGACGAGCTGGTCGCGGTCGACGCGGCGGGCAACGCGAGCCGAACGCCCCTCACGGCGACCGTCGAGCTGCCAAGGATCAGGGCGGTGCACGTCACCGCGCACGCGTGGTCGCACGAAGGGCTGCGCGAGGGCGTGCTCGACCTGGCCCGCTCCGGCCGCATCGACACCGTTCAGCTCGACATCAAGGACGAGGACGGCGTCGTCGGCTACGACTCGCAGGTGCCGCTGGCGCGCGAATCCGGCGCCGCCACGACGATTTACGACGCGCGTGCCGCGCTGACCCAGCTGCACGACATGGGCCTGCGGGTGATCGGCCGGATCGTGGCGTTCCGCGACCCGACGCTGGCCGAATGGGCATGGCGCGGCGGACGCACGGACTGGGTCGTGCAGAATCCCGGCGGCCAGCCGTATTCCAGCCACTACGGCGCGATCGCGTTCACCAACTTCGCGCACCCGGAGGTACGCAAGTACAACATCGATCTCGCCGTCGAAGCGGCCGCGCTCGGCTTCGACGAGATCATGTACGACTACATCCGCCGCCCGGACGGCAGCCTGTCGAGCATGGCGTTCCCCGGGGCGACGGTGGACCCGATCGTCTCCATCGCGGAGTTCCTGCGCGAGAGCCTGGACCCGGTGCACGACGCGGGAGCCTTCCAGAGCGCGGCGGTGTTCGGCATCGCCGTCACCCGTCCCGACCAGATCGCCCAGGACATCCCGATGATGGCCGCGCACTTGGACTACGTGGCGCCGATGGTCTATCCCTCGCACTGGAACTCCGGCGAATACGGCGTCGCGAACCCGAACGGGCAGCCCTACGACATCGTGCTTCGCTCGCTGCAAGACTTCCGGCGGGTCACCGAGGGCACCGGCGCGAAGGTGGTGCCGTGGTTGCAGGACTTCAGCCTCGGTGTCACCTACGGCCACGCCGAGGTGCAGGCCCAGATCGACGCGACCGCGGCCGCTGAGATCGACAGTTGGGTGCTGTGGAGTCCCGTTGTGCGGTACCACCTCTGAAGCACCGGACCAAGTCTGTGGGATGCCCGCGCACACCGGAGCGCGGGCGAAGATACGGCGGGACCACAGTATTGCGCGTCCTGCGCGGAACCATTGTCGCGACGACCCCTGCCCGGCGATAGTGCTTGCACGTTCGATTCGCCGCACACGCAGGAGGTCCGCATGGGTGAGGTCGGTCCCCGGCTGATCCGCCGCCGCACGGTGGATCTCATGCGCGTCCCGCACGGAGTCTGTCGCCGCTGAACGGTGGCGGCCGTGCCACGCCTTCGACCAGGTAGCCCTTCCCAGCTCACCTGCCGTACCGGCATGCCCATTTCCGGGCGGTGGGCGCATTCAGCGAAAGAACCGAAAGATGTTGTCCCTGAATCGACGACCGCGGGTGATCCGCGCGCTCGCCGCCGCCTTCGCGATCCCCACCGCCGTGGCGGTCCTGGCCGGGTGCGGCTCGTCCGAACCCGCCACCACCGCCGACGGCAAGACCGTGCTCCGCTATCAGGGGACCACCGGCCAGGTCTCGGCCTTCGAATTGGCCGCCGACCTCGGCTACTTCTCGGAGATCGCGCTGCGCTGGGAAGGCGACACCACCAGCGGGCCCGCCAATATCCAGGCCGCGGCCACCAAGCAGATCGAATTCGGCAGCGCGTTCAACGGCGCCGTCGTGAAGCTGGTGTCCGGCGGCGCCCAGGTCACCTCGGTCCTGAGTTCCTATGGCGCCGACGAGCTCTCGTACACGGGCTACTTCGTCCGCGACGACTCCGGCATCGCCTCGGCACGGGACCTGATCGGTAAGAAGGTCGGGATCAACACCCTCGGCGCGCACCACGAGTTCGTCACCCGCGAGTGGCTGCACCGGCAGGGCCTGAGTGAGCAGGAGATCGACCAGGTCGAGCTCGTGGTGGTGCCGCCGGTGAACACCGAGGAGGCGCTGCGCAACCGGCAGATCGACGTCGCCGCGCTCGGCGGGGTGTTCCGCGAGACCGCCGTCGAACGCGGCGGCATCCACCCGCTCTTCACCGACAAGGCGATCTTCGGCGAGTTCGACTACGGCACTTACGTCTTCCGCAACGACTACATCGAGCAGCATCCGGCCGCGGTCCGCGATTTCGTCCAGGGCACGGCACGCGCCACCCGCTGGCTCCAGGTGACACCGCGCGACGAGGTGCTCGCGCGCTTCGAGTCCATCATCAACCGGCGCGGGCGCAACGAGAACACCCAGTTGCTGAAGTACTGGCGCAGCCCAGGCATTCCGGTTCCGGGCGCGGCGATCGCGGAGCAGGAACTCCAGATCTGGATCGACTGGCTGGTCCGCAACGGCGACCTGTCCGAGGGCGAGCTGTCGGCGAAGGACCTGTTCACCAACAAGGACAACCCCTACGCCAACGGGACCTACGGACCGACGACCGGCCCGACCGGAGAGGTGATCGCGAAATGACGGGCACAGCGGTGAAATTGCGCCTCGAAGGAGTGCGCAAGCAGTTCGCGGTCCGCGGCTCGCAGGAGCAGTTCACCGCGCTCGCGGACATCTCGCTCGACCTGCGCGAGGGCGAGTTCCTCGTCCTGGTCGGTCCCAGCGGCTCGGGCAAGTCGACGCTGCTGGATCTGCTCGGCGGGCTGAGCAAGCCGACCGAGGGCCGACTCCTGCTGGACGGCAAGCCGATCACCAAGCCCGGTCTGGATCGCGGCATCGTGTTCCAGCAGTACGCGCTGTTGCCCTGGCGCACCGCGCGGGCGAACATCGAGTTCGGGCTGGAGGCGAAGGGACTGCGCAAACCGCAGCGCCGGGAGTTGGCCGACCACTACCTGGAACTGGTCGGGTTGGCGGGCTTCGGCGACCGCTATCCGCACGAGTTGTCCGGCGGCATGAAACAGCGCGTCGCCATCGCCCGCAGCCTCGCCTTCGACCCCGAGGTGCTGCTGATGGACGAGCCGTTCGCCGCGCTGGACGCGCAGACCCGAGAGTCGTTGCAGGACGAGCTGTTACGCATCTGGAAGGCGACCGGCAAGACGATCCTGTTCATCACGCACGGCATCGACGAGGCGGTCTACCTCGGGCAGCGAGTCGCGGTGCTGACCTCGCGACCGGGGCGGGTCAAGTCGATTCTCGAGATCGATATCGACCGCGCGTCCGGCGCGGACATCCGCTCCGGCGAGCGTTTCCGCGAATATCGGCACGCGATCTGGGAGCAGTTGCGGACCGAAGTGAGTCGCGCGCAAGGACTCGAACGCGCGGAGATCGGCTCCGCGGGCAACGACAGGAGGCACGCCCATGACTAGCGCAGTGCAGGTGCTGGAGAAGTCCGCCGCGCCAGCGGAATTCGAGACGGCCGCGCCAGTGGTCGAGCGGCAGTCGTCCCGGCTGCTCGCCCCGGCACTTCGGCTCGCCTGGCGGGTGCTGAAGCCGACCGTGGTCATCGCGCTGTTCCTGGCGCTGTGGGAGACCGCGCCGCGGCTCGGGCTGGTCGACGAGGTGTTCCTGCCGCGTTTCTCGGTGGTGGCGCGGGCATTCGCCGAGCTGGTGGCGAGCGGCGAGATGTGGGAGCACGTGTCCACCAGCCTGACCCGCTCGCTCATCGGCTTCACCCTCGCGCTGCTCGTCGCCATCCCGGTCGGCATCGGCATCGCCTGGTACAAGCCGGTGGCCGACTTCCTGAATCCGATCCTGGAACTGTTCCGCAACACCGCCGCGCTGGCGCTGCTTCCGGTGTTCGTCCTGATCCTCGGCATCGGGGAGACCTCGAAGGTCGCGCTGGTGCTCTACGCGAGCTTCTTCCCGATCCTGCTGAACACCATCACCGGCGTGCGCACGGTGGATCCACTGTTGATCAAATCGGCGGTCTCCCTCGGCTTCGGCCCGCTGCGGCTGTTCCAGAAGGTAGTGCTGCCCGCAGCGGTCCCGTCGATCTTCACCGGCGTCCGAATGGCGGCTGCGTCCTCGATCCTGGTGCTCATCGCCGCCGAGATGGTCGGCGCGCGAGCGGGACTCGGCTACCTGATCACCGCGGCGCAGCAGAACTTCCAGATCCCCGACATGTACGCGGGCATCCTCGCCATCTCGCTGCTCGGCCTGACCTTCAACGGGATCCTCGTCGCCCTCGAACGCCGTTTCTCCCGGTGGCGCAACCACTCCTGATCCGCGTCGGCCACCGCGAGGATGTCCGGCCGTAGCCGCGCACCGAGGCGCCGGGGCGCGCACAGTGGTGCTCGAGCCACGAACCGATCGCGAGGCCGTCGGCGAACGAGCCATGCTCGGCGATTCGCCTGAAGCCCCGGGACCGCCTGAGGTCCACAGTCGACCGCTGGACTACGTAGCGGCGGGCGAGGTTCGGAGCGGATGGACGCCGGACTAGAGCAGCCGGTGCTGTCGCAGATCGCTCACGTACTTCTCGATCAGCGTGGGCGACAGGTGCGGGATGTCCGGCGCTTCGGGAAGTCCGAGGGACCGGACCGCGGCGCGGAAGTTCTCGGCGGGCAGCGCCGCGCCGCGCAGCGGCCGAGCCGGTCGCCGGAACGCGTGCAGCAGCGGCAGCAGGGTGTTGGCGCGCTGGTGCTCGGGGAGGGCGCGCAGGGCGGATTCGAAACGGGTGAACCAGTCGTCGTATTCGGCGATGCGGTGAATCGGGTGGCCCGCCTCGATCAGCCAGTCGACGAAGGTGTCCAGGGAGATTCCGTCGTCGTGCGGGTTGAGCACGTCGTAGGTGCGGAAGCCGTCGGTGGCCGCGGCGCCGAGCGCGGTGATGGCGGCGGCGGTGAAATCCACCGGGAGGCCGTCGTAGTGGGCGCGACGAGGCCGACCGTCGGCGTCGGTTTGGTAGAACGATCGCGGCGCGATGCCGGTGGCGAGCAGGCTGAGCAGCAGCCGGGTGAACATGTCCGGCAGGTTGAGCTGACCGGTGTATCGGCTGTGCGCCAGGATCATGTCCGAGCGGAAGACCGCCACCGGAAGTCCGAAGCGGTCGTTGGCTTCGCGCAGCAGCACTTCGCCCGCCCATTTGCTGGTGCCGTATCCGTTGGCGTAGCTGTCGTCGAGGACGCGCACGGGACTCATCTCGCGAATATCGCCGTCCTCGGCGAACTTCGACGGATCGATCTGCGCGGCGACCGCCACCGTCGACAGGTAGGTGATCGGCTTGCGACGCGTGCTGAGCGCCAGTCGGATCAGCTCGGCCGTGCCGACCACGTTGGGGCCGAACAACTGCCGGTACGGCAGGACGTGATTGACCAGCGCCGCCGGATGCACGATCAGATCGACCTCGGCGGCGAGCCGACGCCAAGTCGCCTCGTCCACACCGAGGTTCGGCTCACCGATATCGCCGGCGAGGACATCGAGGCTGCTGTCGGCCAGTTCGTGAAAGCGGTCGAGCAGGTCGGCGTCGCCGGTGTCGAAGGACTCCTCGAGCCGTTTGCGTGCGGCGGACGCGTCGGCGCCACGAACCAGGCAGATCAGCTGTCCCCCTGAGCTGTTCAGCCGTTCCAGCCATTCCAGGCAGAGGAACCGGCCGAGGTAGCCGTTGGCGCCCGTGAGCAACACCGTCCGGGGCGGACCCGCCGCCAGGGGTAGACCCGTCGCGGCGGCCAGTGTCGCAGGATCCACAAAAGCTTCCAGGGACAACTGAGCGGCGGTGACACGCAAGCTTTCTCCGTGCACGGAGGTGAATGTCGGCCGGTGCCCCTCGGTTTCGCGTGCGGCGTCGATGTAGTCGGCGAGCCCGCGCAGGTCGTTCGCCGGACTGGTGACCACGCCCACCGGCACCTCGACACCGAAGATGTCGCCGAGCAGATTCGACAGGGAAAGGGCCGACAGCGAGTCGCCGCCGAGATCGGTGAAATGCGCGTCGGGACGGATGTCCGCGCCCGCGCAGCCGAGCAGAGCGCGGGTCGCCCGTCCGACGATCTCCAGCACCGGCCGCGTACCCGCCTCGTGGCGCAGGGCGAGGAGTTCGTCGTTCTGAGCCGCGGCGAGGTTGGCGTACAACTGCTCCAGTCGCGCGCCGTAGCGCTGCTTCAGCTTGGGGCGCAACAGCTTTCCGATGCCGGAGAGCAGTCCGTTCGCCGCGCTGAACGGCTCGGTCTCGATCAGGAAGTCGCGCGGGATCTCATAGGAGTTCAGCTGCGCGTCCTTGGCGACCTGTTGCAGCGATTCGCTCAGCGCCGCGGCCAGTTCCGCGCCTTCCCACCGGTTCAGCGCTTCGTCGGTGGGCACGATCACCGCGAGCAGATAGGCGCGTTCGCTGCTGCCGTGCACGAAGATCTGCCGCACCAGCGGACTGCCCGCGAACACGGCCTCCAGCTTGGCGACCGTCACGAATTCGCCCTGGGACAGCTTCAGCACATTGTTGCGGCGGTCCACGTAGACCAGACGGTCCGGGCCGAGTTCGGCGACGATGTCGCCGGTGCGGTAGAAGCCGTCCTCGTCGAAGATCTCGGCGTCCAGATCGGGCCGCTTGTAGTATCCGGAGATCATCGCGGTCGTCTTCAGCAGCAGCTCGCCGCGCGGGTGCGGCGAATCGGTCCGGAAATAGCCGAGTTCCGGGACGTCGACGAGCTTGTAGTCCAGCACCGGCGGCCTGCGCACCAGGGTGTCGATCACCAGCCCGCCGCCCGCCTCGGTGGAGCCGTAGCCGTCGTGCAGGTCCAGGTCGAGCACGGACTCCACGAAGGCCTTCATCTCGGCGGCGAGCGGGGCGCTGCCGCAGATCGCGGTCATGTAGCGACCACCGAAGAAGTCTTGCCGCAGTTCGCTTTTGACCTCCTCCACGAGTTCGGCGGACGCGACGCCGCCCCCGGCCCTGCGGTCGAGTTCGCTCTGGTACCGCTGAAAGACCATGTCGCACACGCGCGGCACGAAGAACAACTCGGTCGGCCGCACCAGCGCGATGTCCTCGAACAGCGTCGACATGTCGCTCGCCGCGGCGAAATACGCCGTGCCGCCGCGGGTGAGCACGCCGTGCAGCGTCATCCGGCCCGCCACGTGACTCATCGGCATGTAGTTGAGGTTGATCGCCGCGACCAATGGCTGGGCCAGCCACATCGCGGTCACCAAACTGCCGGTGTACATGGCGCCCTTCGGCGTTCCGGTGCTGCCGGAGGTGTAGATGAGCAGGGTCAGCGGATCGTCGTCGGGATCGTGCAGGGGCGCGGGCGCGTGTCCGCGGCCGCGGTCGATGACGTCGTCGAGGGTGTCGATCACGATCGGGGCGGCCGCCAGTCGGCGGCGGGCCGATGCCAGCGCCGCGCGCTGATCATCGGCGCCGGGGTGGTAGTCGAAGACGATCAAACGATCCGGAACATGGCCGGCGAGCACGCAGTCCACCGCGTGGTCGAGCAGATCCAGGCTGGTGGCGAGAATCCGCGGCGCGGTCTCGGCGAGGATGGGGCGCAGCTGCGCGACGGGCGCACTGGCTTGCAAGGGCACCGCGACGGCGCCGACGTGCAGGCAGGCCAGATCCAGGATGGTGTACTCGGCGCTGGTGAAGCCGAGGACGGCGACGAAATCGCCCGCGCGCAAGCCGATCTCGTGCTGCCAGTCGGCGGCCACCACGCCGACGCGCGCCCACACCTCGCCGTAGGTGATGGTGTCGAAGCTCGGCAGCAGACGCGTCGTCCGGCGGCCGGTCCGCGGGTCGGTGGTCAGCTCCACCGCGCGCTGACCGAGCGCGGGCCGATCGGCGTAGCCGGTCATGAGGGTTTCGACGATGCGCGGTAACCGCATCCCCGGCTGCCGGATCGCCGCGCTGATCTCCGCGCTCGGTTTCGCGTCCCGGATCTGCCGGTGCTCGGCGTACAACCGCGCGATTCGCTCGGTCTGTCGCGCGGCCCGCACTACGTCCGCCATAGGTACGCCTCCACGATGAGTCACCTGGTCTCTCATCGTCACGTTAGCTCACCTAAGGATTTCGGTCACGAGGTTCCACGGCACCGGAAACCGCCGCGTCCCTCCCGACCGCTCAGAGCGGGGTGACGCGAGCGACCGCGCGCGCTTCGTCGCCCACGGCGAGCCAGGCGTCCAAAGTGTCGCCTGCTCGACGGCCGATCACCCGAACCTCGTCGCGCGACTCGAGCGGCTTGGCGTACTCGATGATCACCCGGTGCGCGGCCGAGATCAGCTCGCCGTGTCCGGCCAACAGCTCCTCGAGCGCACCGAGGTAGACGGCGTTGTTCACGTGATCGAGCACGTCGATGTCGGCCACCCGAAGCGGGAAGGGCAGCACCTCCACATCGGCCGCCGCCACGTCCGGCATCGGCTCGGTGAGCGCGGCCCGCCAGCGCAGGCGATGCTCGGTGGTGCTGGCCAGCATCGGCGCCATGAAGCGGTCGCTCATCCTGGTCGGCACGCCGCTCTCGATGCCGAAGTGGATCAGGAAGGCCTCGGTCTCGATCAGACCGCCCGCGCTGCCGCAGATCTGCACGCGCATGTTGCACCAGCGGTTCGACAGCGCCGAGCACCAGCGGTGCAGGGTGACCCGCTCGCCCCACACCACCGGCTTCAGCACGTCGATCACCGTGCGGCGCACCACCCAGCCGCGGTGGGTATCGCCGTCCTCCACCGCGTCGAGGTGTTCGAAGCCGATGTCCTGCAGGTAGCGGGCGACGGCGTCGAGGCGAAGTCGCTGTTGCCTGTCGGTATCGGCGAGACGGACCGGCCATCCCGTCCGAAAGGGGGTCCCGATGGGCGGACGTTCCGGCAGCGAGCTGGGAATGACCATGGTCGGATGATGCCAGGCGGAGGCCGATCGGCCCGTCCGGCACTCCGGTCAGCCCAGTCTGGACTCCGGAATCGCGCACGCCATGCCCTCGGCCATGCCGGTGGGCCGCACACCGAGCGCCTGGTTGAGCCTGGCGCGCTGGTTCTCCCAGGCGATGGCGGCGGCCAGCTCGGCGAGCTGCGCCTTGGTGAGATGGTTCAGCAGTCGCTCGCGCAGTTCGTCCAGGTCGATCGCGGGCGTCGCGGTGACGGCCTCGGCGTAGGCGATGACCAGTTTCTCCAGTTCGGTGTAGGCGTCGCTGGTCCGGTAGCGCGGCAGATCGGTGATCTGCCGCTCGGTGAGCCCGCTGGTCTGCGCGATGGCCGAGCCGATGTCGAGACAGAACTCGCAGTTCACCAGACCCGCGGTCTTCAGCTCGGCCAGGTCTTTGAGACGTGGGTCGAGGCGGTTGGCGAAAATCGACATCGTCTCGTAGAACGCCGTGCTCGCCAGCAGCTGCGGCCTGCGCGCCAGCCAGCCGACCAGATCCATGCGATGGCGCTTGGCCCGTCGCATCGCCCGCGCATGGTTTCGAATACGCTCTACCGCTCGCATCGTTCGGCCTCCCCTGAGCTCGTGACGAGTTGTTGCCGCCATCCTACGCCCAAAACGACAGCCTGTAGTAGATATTCGGCTACGTGCGCGCGCTCTTGCCCGCCTCGAGGATCGCGGCCAGATCGGCCGGGATCGGCATGGGCTGGAAGATGCCGACGGTGGCGCGACCGGTATTGCCGATCGGCACCCTGCCGAGCGACGAGGCGAGACCCGCGCCCGACAGCCGGACCACCTGCCCCAGCGCCTCCTTCCTGTCGCGGCACCGCAGCGCCAGCTTCAGCATGTGCCAGTGCGAGCGGGTGTGCGGCCACGGCCACGGCTGGGACAGAATGTGCGCGCGTTCCAACGCGCGCCACATGTCGTCGAGATCTGTTGCGGCGCTTGCCGAACGCAGTTCGTCCTCGAAGGCGGTGCGGACGGTGGGCGGCATCGGAGCCACGGTTTCCTCCTGGGATGGCGGGAATGTCTCGTCATCGAGCGTCGCCGATCCGCCGGGCCGGAGTCTTGAACAAACCTGCTGCTTGACTCTCCCACCGTGGCAGGTCGTTGGCTGGGGCCCATGCACCCCTACATCGGCTCCGGTCCCTACTGCTACAGCAACTCCCTCGCCATGCTGCTCGGTGCGGACGCACCGCCGGTCGGGGTCATCGAAACGCTGACCGGAGCGCCGTTCGGCGCGCAGGTGGAGGGCGAACGACCGTACTTCGATCCGGTCGGCTGGCACCCGGAGATCGGCTTGGACGCGGCGATCGATCTGTTGGGATGGCGGTGCGCGCGCACCAACGGCGGGTCAGCCGCCGAGGCCGTGGACCGGTTGCGTGTCGCGCTCGACCACGGCCCTGTTCTGCTGGGTCCGCTCGACATGGGGTTGCTGAGTTATCGACCCGGCTCAGGCGTGGCCATCGGCGCGGACCACTACGTCGTGGCGCTCGCCATGGAGGCGGATGTCGTTGTCCTGCACGATCCTCAGGGTCATCCGTACGCGACGTTGCCCGTCGCCGATCTCGCGGCGGCGTGGCGAGCCGACGAGATCGCCTACGCCGACGCGCCTTTCGTCATGCGGTCGGAATTCGTGCGGGCCCGTGCGGTTTCGGTCGACGAGGCACTCGAGGCCGCCATGCCGAGAGCGGTCCGCTGGCTGACCGGCGCGCCGGAATCCACGGAGCGAATCGCGGAGTTGGTCGACGCGGGACTCACGCCCGACGCGCGAGATCTGCTGGGAGTCTTCGGTATACGTCTGGGCGCGCGCCGCCTGGCCGACGCCGCGACGAGCCTGTCCAGGGTGGGCCGACATCGGGCGGCACACATCGCCGCCGAACAGTCACGCGTCATCGGCGGACTCCAGCAGCCGCTGATCACCGGCAACGACACCGAACTCGCAACACAACTCCGCCGCCTCGCCCCCGGCTACGAACACCTCCGATCAGCGCTGAGCGACTGATCCCCGCTTGCGCGGCTCACCTTCCACACACCTTTCACACGCCTCACATAGGCGATGGCTATGTGAGGCGTGTGAAAGGTGTGTGCCATCGAAACACCACCACCTTTCGCACTGCTCAGCGGGATTGCAACGATGCGCGTCGTGATGCGGGGGCTGTCAGTGGAGTGCGCCTCGCCAGTCCAGGTCACCGAATTGGGAAGGGGGAGCGCCGAACATGGCGCGGCAGACGCGGGTCAGGTGTGCGCTGTCGGCGAAGCCCGCTCCGTGCGCGACCTCGGTGAGTGTGTGGCCCGCGGCGAGCAGTTCGACGGCGCGCTGCACACGGAGCCAGCGCAGGTAAGGGCGGAACGGCAAGCCGAGTTCGGCCGAGAAGACATGCGCCAGACGGCTTTCCGACAGATGGACGGCGCGAGCCAAGTCGGCCAACCGAACCGGTCCCTCGGCGATTCGCTCCGGCAACAACCGCAGCACCTCCGCCACCGCCGGATGGCGCACCCCCTCGCCCGCGCCGACACGCAACCACTCCGCCTCCGACCCCGACTCGAGCGCCGCCCGCACCCAACCGACGAAGGCGGCCGCTTCCTCGGTCAGCGGCACCCGCGACAGTCCACCAGCGTCCGCCTCGCCGGAGGACGCCTCACCAATCCTCGCCTCACCGGACGACGGATCACCAGCACCCACCTCACCCGACGACGGCTCACCAGCAGCCACCTCGCCCGACGAAAGCTCACCGGTACCCGCCTCACCCGACGACAGCTCACGAGCGCCGCACTCACCGGGTGACCGTTCACCCGCATCCGGTTCGCCGGGCCAGCAACCGGCCACATGCCGCACCGCATCCGACCCGACCTCGCCGAGCCGCGAAGCGCCAGCAGCCGATTCGCCAGATGACACTTCACCAGATCCCCGCGGCGACACCTCCGCACCAGCACCCGCCTCACCGGGTGACCGTCCACCCCCATCCGGTTCACCGGGCCAGCAACCGGCCACATGCCGCACCGCATCCGACCCGACCTCGCCGAGCCGCGAAGCGCCAGCGACCGATTCGCCAGGTGACGCTTCACCAGTTCGCTGTGGTGACGCGCCCGCACCGGCACTCGGTTCACTGAGCGACCGTTCGGCAGCAGCTGATTCGGCGGGCAAGGGTTCGCCTGAGCACTGCTCGGGCCGTAACCAGGGTGCGGCGAAGTCCAACCCCAACTCCACTGCCGCGCGAGCCCATCCGCGCACCGACTCGCGCGGCCGCGCCACCGCCGTCCACCGCGCACCCGGTGCCGACTCCGGATCCAGGTGCACCACCGCTCCATGCGGCGCACCGCGGATCACCGCGTGGGCGACGTCAGGCGGAACCACCGCCGCGCGGCAGACCACCTGCTCCCCCGTGGCGTCGGCGAGCACCATGTTCGCGTCGGAGACGATGATCTGCACGGAGTGGTGCGCGTGCAAAGCGGCGGTGCCGATCCGGCCGACGATCACCAGTCGCCCAGGGCTGAGCGCGGCAATGCCCCGCCAGCGCCGTGTATCACCGCCGTCCGCCATCTCCCCGGAGTCACCCGCGTCCACTCACCGACCGTACGGGACCGACGGCGCGATCCGTACGGTCGACGTTCAAGTGGCCCGTACGCTCGGCGCCCACGCAACCCGCGCACACGGCGCCCACACGACCCGCGCACACGGCGCCCACACGACCCGCACACTCAGCGCCCACACGACCCGTGCGCTCGGCAGTCACGCAAGCCGCACACTCGGCGATCAAGCGACCCCGCTCGGCGCCCACACCTGCGCACTCGGCGTCCGCGCGATCGGCGCCCACGCAACCCGCACACTCGGCAGCCACACAACCCGCACACACGGCGCCCACCCGACCCACACGCTCAGCGATCAAGCGACCCGCGCACTCAACGCCCACGCAACCCGCACACTCGGCGCCCACACGACCCGCACGCTCGGCAGTCACGCAGCCCGCACGCTCGGCGATCAAGCGACCCCGCTCGGCGCCCACACCCCCACGCTCGACGCCCACGCAACCCGCACACACTCGGCGTCCGCGCGACCCGTACGGTCGGCGCCCACGCAACCCGGACACTCGGCGCCCACACGACCCGCACACTCGACCCGCACACTCAGCGCCCACACGACCCGCACACTCAGCGCCCACGCGAGCAGCGCCCGTCGGAGCGGCATTCGCAGAGAAGCCGAGCAGGCTACGCGCTCGCCGTGACACCTATGCCACGGGCCCCGGGTGGACGACGTCCTCCCGGGGCCCGCGACATTCCGCCTATTTCCTCCGCTCGCGCTTCTCCCGCACGCGCACCGAGATCCGCACCGGCGACCCGTCGAAACCGAATTCCTCGCGCAGGCGGCGTTCCAGGAAGCGACGGTAGCCCGCCTCCAGGAAGCCGGTGGTGAACAGCACGAAGGTCGGCGGCCGGGTGGAGGCCTGCGTCGCGAACAGGATGCGCGGCAGCCGACCGCCGCGCATCGGCGGCGGCGTCGCGGCGACGACTTCCTTGAGCCAGGTGTTCAGCCGGCCGGTGGGAATGCGTTTGTCCCAGGATTCCAGCGCGGTCTCCATGGCGGGCACCAGCTTCTGCACGGCGCGGCCGGTGTGCGCGGAGATGTTGACGCGCTGGGCCCACGGCACGCGCACCAGTTCGCGGTCGACTTCCTTCTCCAGCTGGAGGCGGCGGTCCTCGTCGACCAGGTCCCACTTGTTGAAGGCGAGCACCAGCGCCCGTCCGGAGTCGGCGACCAGGCTGATCACCCGCAGGTCCTGCTCGGTGATCGGCTGCGAGGCATCGATCAGCATGATCGCCACCTCGGAGGCCTCCAGCGCCGACTTGGTGCGCAGCGAGGCGTAGAACTCGGTGCCGCTGGCGTTGGAGACCTTCCGGCGCAGGCCCGCGGTGTCGACGAACTTCCAGATCTTGCCGCCCAGTTCGACGAGCGAGTCGACCGGGTCGACGGTGGTGCCCGCCACATCGTGCACCACCGAGCGCTCCTCGTCGGAGAGCTTGTTGAGCAGGCTGGACTTGCCGACATTGGGCTTGCCGACCAACGCGACGCGGCGCGGTCCTGCGCCGCCGGTGCCCTCGCGCGGCGTCTCGGGCAGCACATTGAGCACGTCGTCGAGCAGGTCGCCGGTGCCTCGGCCGTGCGCGGCCGAGACCATGCGCGGCTCACCGAGCCCGAGCGACCACAGCGTCGCGGCCTCGGACTCGACGCGCTGGTCGTCGACCTTGTTGGCGACCAGGATGACCGGGATCTTCGACCGGCGCAGCTTCTTCACCGCGGCCTCGTCGGTCGCGGTCGCGCCGACGGTCGCGTCGACCACGAGGAGGATCGCGTCGGCGGTCGCCATGGCCACCTCGGCCTGACGCGCGACATGCTGTTGCAGGCCCTTGGCGTCGGGCTCCCAGCCGCCGGTGTCCTGCACCAGGAATCGCCGGCCGGCCCAGCTCGCCTCGTAGGAGATGCGGTCGCGGGTGACGCCGGGGATGTCCTCGACGACCGCCTCGCGGCGGCCGAGGATCCGGTTCACCAGCGTGGACTTGCCCACGTTCGGACGCCCGACCACCGCGAGCGTCGGCATGGCGAGATGCTCCTCGCCCTCCTGCTCACCCTCGAGATCGGCGATCTCCCAGTCGGTTTCGTCGCTCCATACGCCGTCACCGGCCAGTACGTCCTCGGTCACCGATTCCCTCCCGTTGTCGAAATCTGCTGCGCGACAACGCGGTACAGCTCGTCGATGACCTCGTCCATGTTCAGCTCGCTGGTGTCCACGAGCACCGCGTCCGCGGCGGGACGCAGCGGGGACACCTTGCGGGTGGAGTCGAGGTTGTCGCGACGCTGCACGTCGGCGAGCACGGCCGCGTAGTCGTCGCCGCGGCCTTCCCGGATGTTCTGCTGGTTGCGCCGTTCGGCGCGCGCCTCCGCGGAGGCGGTCAGATAGATCTTGGCGTCCGCGTCGGGCAGCACGACGGTGCCGATGTCGCGGCCCTCCACGACGATGCGCTGCGCCGTCGCGGTGATCTCGCGCTGCAACGCGACGAGCAGCTCGCGCACCTCGGCCACCGCGGACACGGCCGAGACCGCCTTGGTGACGGCGTCGCCGCGGATCTCGGCGGAAACGTCCTCGCCGTCGAGTTCGATCACCTCCTGGCTGGGATCGGTGCCGATCGTCAACGGCAGCTCCTTGACCGCGGCGCCGATCGCCGCGCTGTCGGTGAGCTCGATGCCCGTCCGCAGCACCCGCAGGGTGGCGACACGGTACATGGCGCCGGTGTCGAGGTAGCGGGCGCCGAGCCGGGTGGCGAGGCGCCGGGAGACGCTGGACTTACCGGTGCCCGAAGGCCCGTCCATGGCGACCACCAGCGGAGCCTGCCCGGCCAGCGCGCCGGGAACCTCGACCGGAATCTCCACACCGTTCACAACGACACCGCCTCGTAGAGTTTGCCGATTTCATCGCGACCGAGGACACGCAGCGTGCCCGGCCGTTGATCGCCCAGCGCCACCGGGCCGATATGGGTGCGCACCAGCCGGGTCACCGGATGGCCGACCGCGTCGAGCAGACGGCGCACGATGTGCTTGCGCCCTTCGTGCAACACGATCTTCACCAGCGAGCGTCCCTCGCCGAGTTCGAGCACCTGGAAGCGGTCCACCTTGGCCGGGCCGTCCTCGAGCTCGACGCCGTCGCGCAGCCGCTTGCCGATGATCTTGTTGTTGACCTCGCCGTTGACGGTCGCGAGGTAGGTCTTGGACACCTCGAAGGAGGGGTGCATGAGCCGGTGCGCCAGGTCGCCGTCGTTGGTCAGCAGCAGCAGGCCCTCGGTGTCGGCGTCCAGCCGTCCGACGTGGAACAGCCGCTGTCCGGCCGCGATCCGCTCGGCGACGATATCGCCGACGCAGGGCCTGCCGAGATCGTCGGACATGGTGGACTGCCAGCCCTTGGGCTTGTTGAGGGCGACGTGCACGAGTTCGTCGCGGACAACGACGCGGGTTCCGTCGACCCGGACCACCGCCGTCTGCGGGTCGATGCGCAGGCCTTGCTCGCGCACGATCGCGCCGTCGACCTCGACCCGGCCCTGGTCGATCATCTCCTCGGCCGCGCGCCGCGAAGCCACGCCCGCCTTGGCGAGCACCTTCTGCAACCGCTCGCCCTCGCCCCACGGCAGCTTGACGGGGCCATCGGTGTGCGCGGGCTCGACGTTCTGGCGGCGGGCCGGCTTGGCGTTGCTCAGCAGCGGCTGCGCCGGGATCTGGCGCTGCGGCTTGGGATTCTTCGACTTGCGTGCGGCCGGAGTCTTGGACCCGGTTTGGCCCCACGAGGACCGCTGGGCCGAAGCGCCATGGCCGGAGCCGCCGCGATCGAAGCCGCGCTGGGCCGAACCGCCGTGGGCGGAACCACGCTGGGCCGAACCCCCTTGCGCGGAACCACGCTGAGCCGAACCGCCGCGCTGGGGCGAATTACGCTGGCCCGAGCCGCCCTGGCCCGAGCCCCGCTGGAATTCACCGCCCCTGCTCGCACCGCCGGCGCCGCGGCGCGCACCGCCGCTCTCGTCCGACCCCCACGGCGTGGCAGCGCGGGAGGTGCCTCCCCGCTGGGCGGCCCTCGCGCCGCGAGCGCCTACGTTGCGGCTCGCGCCGCCCCTGGCGGGCTGGCCGCTTGTCTTCCTGCGATCCGGTGTGCCATCTCGGCGAGCGGAAGTATTCATCTGTCCTGTCAATCCTCGGTGCCGAGATCCAGGTCGGCCTCGGCGGGTTTCTTCAGCCTGGTGTAACGGGGGTCCGTGTCCAGGCTCTCGTTGATCTCATCGATCAGGTCGACGCCCGGGAGCAGGGGCGCCAGCGGTGGCAAGTCGGACAGCGAGGCAAGTCCGATCCGTTCCAGGAACAGTTCGGTCGTGCAGTACTGCGTGCCGTTCGTCTCCGGGTCGACCCCGGCCTCGGCGATCAGCCCGCGGGCGAGCAGCGTGCGCATCACGCCGTCGACGTTCACGCCGCGAACGGCGCTCACCCTGGTCCTGGTCACCGGTTGGCGGTAGGCCACCACCGCCAATGTCTCCAACGCCGCCCGCGTCAATTTGGTCCTGGCGCCGTCGAGCAGTACGCGCTCCACATACGGTGCGTACTCGCTGCGAGTATAGAAGCGCCACCCGTCGCCGACGAAACGCAGATCGATGCCGCTGCCGCGCGCGGTCAGCTCCGCCGACATCGCGCGCAAGACCGCATCCACCCGTTCGGTGGTGTCGTCCAGGGCCGCGGCCAGCTGTTCTACCGGGGCGGGAGCGTCGACGACGAGCAGCATCGCCTCGAGCGCGGAGCGGAATTCGGCGTCGTCGAGGGTCTCGGGGGTGAACCCCGCCACTGCTTCCGTGCGAGCGGCGCCCGACGTGTTTTCCGCCACGTCCGGTACTCGCACCACCGCATCCGCCGCGCTCGTCGCCGCCCCGGGCGCTCCGGTGTTCTCGGTATCCGCCGCACTCGCCTGGAAACTCGGTGCTGCGGTGTCCTCGGTGTCGGCAACGGCCAAGTCGCCGTCCATGGCGGCGGCTTCGTCGGCCGCAATGTTGTCGGCCGTGGTGTCGATGGTCGAGTCCGTCACCCGTAGTCCTCCTCGATCGTCACGGCCTGCGCCGGTGCTCCGTCCTCTGGGTCGCCGATCCAGCTGATCGCGAGCGGGCCGAGCGGATCGGGCTGGTCGAACTCGATGGTCTTGCCCCGGTACAGCTCGAGCAGCGCGAGGAAGCGCGCCACGATCTGCACCGGCACCTCACAGTCGGCGACCAGCTCGGCGAACGTCGTCCACCCGCCCGCGCCGCGCGCCTTCAGTCG
Source organism: Nocardia amikacinitolerans (assembly GCF_900215415.1). Lineage (NCBI taxonomy): Bacteria > Bacillati > Actinomycetota > Actinomycetes > Mycobacteriales > Nocardiaceae > Nocardia > Nocardia amikacinitolerans. The sequence continues at coordinate 247,038 of NZ_OBEG01000009.1, forward strand.
TTCCAGCACCAGCGCGGCCTGCTCGGCGACCGAGATCGCGTGCGCGTGCAGGTGGTCCAGCCCGACCTTCGGCGTCGGGCGCGGACGGAACGCCGCGGCGGCGATATCGGCGAATCCGGCCGCGTCGACTCCCAGCGTAACCTCGGGCAGCAGGCCGGCGAACCGCTCCTCCAGGCCGACCGAGCGCGGATAGCGCCGCAGCGCGACCGCCTCCAGCTCGCCGAGCAACTCGGCGACCTGCTTGAACGCGCGGTACTGGAGCAGCCGGGCGAACAGCAGGTCGCGCGCCTCCAGCAGCTCGAGATCCTCGGCGTCGGTGACCTCACCGGAGGGCAGCAGCCGCGCGGCCTTCAGGTCGAGCAGGGTCGCGGCGACGACCAGGAATTCGGTGGTCTGATCGAGGATCTTGTCCGCGCGCAGCCCGCTCTGCTCGTTCATGCTCGCGGTCAACGCCTTGGTGTAGGCGATGAACTCGTCGGTGACCTGATGCAACGCCACCTCGGTGACGTCCAGCTTGCGCGAGCTGATCAGGGTGAGCAGCAGATCGAACGGTCCCTCGAAATTGCTGAGCTTGAGGCGGAATCCGGTTTCGGCCTGCTCGCTGGGTTCGGCATCGCCCGGCGCCGCCGGATCGCCGGACGTCGCCGAATCGCGCGGCTCCGCGGCATCGCCCGATGCCACCGCATCCCCTGATGCCGCACCTTCCCGCGGCTCACTCGAATCGCCCCGCGCTTCGACAACGTGCGGGCCGATCGTCTGCGTGGTCGTCCTCTGTCGTGCGGGGTCGGTTGCGTCGCTCACCGGCCGGACCGGTGGATGACTTCCCGCGCCATCGACCGATATGCTTCGGCACCACCGGATTTCGGCGCCCACGTGGTAATGGGTTCACCGGCCACGCTGGCGTCCGGGAAGCGGACGGTGCGCGCGATGGCCGTGTCGTAGACCAGATCGCCGAAGACCTCGACGACGCGCGCCATCACCTGGCGCGAATGTAGTAGGCGGGCATCGAACATGGTGACCACGATGCCGTACAGGCTCAGCCGCGGGTTCAGCCGGTCGCGCACCTTCTCCACGGTGTCGTTGAGCAGCGCGAGCCCGCGCAGCGAGAAGTACTCGCACTCCATCGGAATGATGACGCCGTCGGAGCAGGCCAGCGCGTTGACGGTGAGCAGGCCGAGCGAGGGTTGGCAGTCGATGAGGATGTAGTCGTAGCGGTCGCGCACGGGTTCCAGTGCGCGGCCGAGGGTCTGCTCCCTGCCGACCTCGTTGACGAGCTGGATCTCCGCGGCCGAGAGATCGATGTTGCTCGGCAGCAGGTCCATGTTCTCGACCTTGGTCCGCATCAGCACGTCGTCGATGGAGGTGCGGCTGCCGACGAGCAGGTTGTGCACCGTGAGGTCGAGATCGTGGTGGGCCACACCGAGTCCGGCCGAGAGCGCGCCCTGCGGATCCAGATCGACCAGCAGCACGCGTCGGCCGTATTCGGCAAGTGCCGCGCCGAGATTGATGGTGGAGGTCGTCTTGCCGACCCCGCCCTTCTGGTTGCACATGGCCACGATGAGCGCCTCGCCGTGCCGGGCGACCGGCGGCGGGTCGGGCACCAGGCGCAGTGGGCGTCCGGTCGGTCCCAATTCCGGGCTGTCCGGAACGGGCTCGGCCCCGCTGCCCCACAGCGTTTCCGCCGCGGCGTCCGAGTACCCGTCCGACCGGGGCCCCGTAAGCGGCTGCGCCCCAGCACCCATCGGCGGCTCCGCCGCGCCGGCTGTCGTCACGATCCGCTGCTCCTTAGACGTTCCCTGCCCGTTGCCTCGCCGAGCCTAGCGAGGCCGATCAGGCCCGACCTCGCTTTCGTACGGTCCAGCTCTCGGTAGACGCTACCGCTTGACCGCGCGAGACCCGCGCTCGGACACGCGACACCCGCGTTGCTGTCGCGATGCTCTCCCACCCCGACTCGCCGCACGTGTCGCGACCGAGCTGCCGGAAGCACTTCGATTTCGGACGATACCCGCTGTCCGGGTCGGCGACGAGCGATCGACGCCGACGCGCGCGGCTCAGCGGGCGCGCGGATGGGCGGTCGCCCACACCTCGCGCAGCGTGTTCACGGTGACCAGCGTGTAGATCTGGGTGGTGGTGACCGAGGCGTGGCCGAGCAGTTCCTGCACCACGCGCACGTCGGCGCCGCCGTCGAGCAGGTGCGTCGCGAACGAGTGCCGCAAGGTGTGCGGCGAGACCGCCGCGCCGATTCCCGCGCGTTCGGCGGCGGTTTGCAGGACTTGCCAAGCACTCTGACGCGACAGCCGCCCGCCGCGCGCGTTCAGGAACAACGCGCCCGCGGCATTCTTGCCCGCGGCGGCCAGCGTCGGACGCCCGCGCACCAGATAGGCCTCCACCGCGGACAGCGCGGGTCGGCCGATCGGCACCATGCGTTGTTTGCCGCCCTTGCCGCGCAGGACGACGGCGCGGTCCTCGGTGTCGAGATCGTCGACGTCGAGGCCGACCATCTCGGAGATGCGCGCGCCTGTGGAGTAGAGCAGTTCCAGCAGGGCGCGGTCGCGCAACCCGCGCGGTCCGCCGTCGACCGAGTTCTCGGCCGCGATGGCGCCGCCCGCCGCCTCAAGCAGACGCAGCACCTTGTCGTAGGGCAGCGCTTTGGGCAGCCGCCTGCCCGGCGCGGGCGGCTTCACCGCGTGCGCGACGTCGGTCCTGGTGAGGCCCTCGGCCGCGGCGAAGCGGTGCAGTCCGCGCACCGCGATCAACGCGCGCGCCACCGAACTCGCGGCCAGCGGCGGATGCTGTTCACCGCCCGAGCGCAGGGCGACGGTGAAGTCGGCGACATCGGATTCCGCCACCCGATCCAATTCCGTGACACCGCGCCCGATCAGGAAATCGCGATAGCGCTCGAGATCGCGGCGATAGGCGCCGAGGGTGTTGCGCGCGGCTCCGCGCTCGACCGCGAGATGGTCGAGGTAGGAGTCGATCTCGCGCGCAACCACCCTGGAATACTGTCAGGTTTCCTGCGGTGGCGCCGCTTGACGCCGCAGCAGCGCGGTGGGTTGCCCCGGCCACGGCGCATCGGCGGGTCGCAGCGGCGTGTCGCCGGATCGCGCCGCGACGAGGGCGAGCACGCCCGCCACCGCGGTGGCGTTGGTGACCTCCCCGGCCAGCGCCGCGCGCACCGCCTCGGTGACCGGCATGCGGACCAATTCCAGGTCCGCCTCTTCGAACTCCGGGTCCGGCCGCTCGGTGTCGTACAGCCCGCTCGCCAGGTAGACCCGCAGCGCCTCGTCGGTGAAGCCCGGCGAGAGCGCCACGTCGACGAGCACCGCCCACTCCCGCGCGGCGAGCCCGGTCTCCTCGGCGAGCTCGCGCTTGGCGGCTTCGAGCGGATCCTCGCCGGGAATGTCGAGCAGTCCCGCGGGCAGCTCGAGCAGCCGGGTGCCGAGCGGGTGCCGGTACTGGCGGATCAGCACGATGTTGTCGTCGTCGTCGATCGCGGCCACCGCGACGGCGGCGTGGTGCTCGACGACCTCGCGTTCGACCACGTGCCCGCCGGGCATCGCCACCCGATCCTGGCGCAGCGCCAGGATCGCCCCGGTGTACAGCGTCTTGCTCGCGACGGTCTCGAATTCGTGACGGCCCGGCACATCTCCCCCTCTGTCGCTCATTCGATGCCTATTCCGCGTTCGCCAGTTCCTCGCCGGGGATGTCCACCGGAAGTCGTTCGGCCAGCTTGTATTTCAGCGCCGCCGCGATGAGCGCCGCGAACAGCGGGTGCGGGCGGGTCGGGCGGCTCTTGAGCTCCGGGTGCGCCTGGGTCGCGACGAAGAACGGGTGCACGTCGGCGGGCAGCTCGACGAACTCGACCAGGTGTCCGTCGGGCGAGGTGCCGCTGAACTTCAGACCGCTGGAGGCGACCTTGTCGCGGTAGGCGTTGTTCACCTCGTAGCGGTGCCGGTGCCGCTCGGACACGTGCTCGGCGCCGTAGGCCTGCGCGACGACCGAACCCTTGGTCAGGGTGGCCGGGTACGCGCCGAGGCGCATGGTGCCGCCGAGATCGGCCTCGCCCGCCACGGCCTGCTCCTGGTCGGCCATGGTGGAGATGACGGGATGCGGGGTGTCGGGCTCGAACTCGGCGGAGTTGGCCTCGGTCAGGCCGACCGAGCGGGCCGCCTCGATCACCACGCACTGCAGCCCGAGGCAGAGCCCGAGCAGCGGGATCTTCCTGGTCTTGGCGAAGCGGATGGCGCCGACCTTGCCCTCGATACCGCGGATGCCGAAGCCGCCGGGGATCAGCACCGCGTCCACGTCGCGCAGCGCGGCCGCCGCGCCGGACTCGGTCTCGCATTCGTCGGACGGCACCCAGCGGATCTTCACCTTGGCGCGCGAGGCGAATCCGCCGGCGCGCAGTGCCTCGGTCACCGACAGGTAGGCGTCGGGCAGGTCGACGTACTTGCCGACCAGCGCGACCTCGACCTCCTCGCGCGGCGAGTGCACGCGATCGAGCAGGTCGCCCCACACGGTCCAGTCCACGTCGCGGAACGGCAGACCGAGCCTGCGCACCACGTACGCGTCAAGGCCCTCGCGGTGCAGCACCTTCGGGATGTCGTAGATGGAGGGCGCGTCGGGGGTGGAGATGCAGGCGTCCACGTCGACGTCGCACATGAGCGCGATCTTGCTCTTGAGCGCCTGCGGCACCTCGCGGTCGCAGCGCAGGATCAGCGCGTCGGGCTGGATACCGATGTTGCGCAGCGCGGCCACCGAGTGCTGGGTCGGCTTGGTCTTCAGCTCACCCGAGGGCGCCAGGTACGGCACCAGCGAGACGTGCAGGAAGAAGACGTTGTCGCGGCCCACGTCGTGGCGGATCTGCCGGGCGGCCTCGAGGAAGGGCTGCGACTCGATGTCGCCGACGGTGCCGCCGATCTCGGTGATCACCACGTCGGGGGTCTGCCCCTGCAGATCGGGTCCGCTCATCGCGAGGATGCGGCTCTTGATCTCGTCGGTGATGTGCGGGATCACCTGCACCGTGTCGCCCAGGTACTCGCCGCGGCGCTCCTTGGCGATGACCGACGAATAGATTTGCCCCGTGGTCACATTCGCGTCGCGGGACAGGTCCCGGTCGAGGAACCGCTCGTAGTGGCCGACGTCGAGATCGGTCTCGGCGCCGTCCTCCGTCACGAACACCTCTCCGTGCTGGAACGGATTCATGGTGCCCGGATCGACGTTCAGATAGGGGTCGAGTTTCTGCATGGTGACGCGCAGACCGCGCGCCGTCAGCAGCTGACCGAGGCTGGAAGCGGTAAGGCCTTTACCCAATGAGGAGGCGACACCACCGCTGACGAAGATGTGTTTGGTAGCGGTTCGCGTCTGAATCCGTGTTTGACCCACGGGTCTTCACGGTAACACGTCCAGGCCCGGTGAAACGAACGCCACGCACGTTTGCTGACCGATCGCCAGAAGTCGGTCAGAGCGCCGGGTCTTCGACTGTGAGCGGGATCGCCCGGCGGCGGCCGCACCTACCGAGGGATAGCGGCGGTCCGCGGGCTCAGCCCGGCAGCGCGGCGAGGGTGAGCGAGGTCGCCTTCGCACCGGTGCCGTATCGCCCCGCGCCGCCGTGGAGCTGCTCGGTGAGCCCGAGGACGGCGGTAACCCTGCCGATCTCCCGATCCAGATTGTCGACGGTGGTCAGGGTGGTGGCCAGTGTCGCGTCGGACCTGGCGGACGCGATCGGGCCCGCGCCCTCCGCCGCGCCAGAACGGCCCGCGAGCACGACGCCCGCGCCGCGCCCGCGCAGTCCGCCCGCGAACCGGGCCAGATTCGAACCTTGGCTGTTCTCCTCGGCTTTCGCGCCGTTGCCGGTCACCACCACCGCGAGCTGCGCGGGCTGCACCGGGGTGTCGCCGTAGGCGAGGAAGCCGCCGCCGCGCAGGGTCTCCAGCACCAGGCTCAGCTCCTGCGGGGTGCTGCGCGGTTGCGCGTTGGCCGGATCGAGCAGCAGCACCAGACCGAGCAGATCGCCCGCCATGCTGCCCTGATCGACGCCGCCGGTGCGCAGCTGCGCGCCCGCCGGGATGACGTTGGTGATCGCGGTGCGCAGCCGGTCGCCCTCGGTCGCGTCGGTGAACGCGTTGGTCAGCGCGATCCGGCCTGCCACGGTCGCGCCCGCGGTCTCCACGCCCTTCGACACCGCCTCGACGTCGGCGGCGTCCGCGTCCGGAGTGGTGAAGACCACGGCCGAGCGGCCGCCGAGTACTCCGCCGAGAATGCGGTCGGCGGAGCCCGCGATGAATCGGTCGGCGGCGTCGAGCTGGTCGGTGAGATGGCGGTGCTGTGCGCCGAGCGCGTCGACCTGCTGACCCAGCTCGGTCTTGTCCGCGCGCAGTCCGGACAGCAGGTCGGCGGCGAGCGTCTGCGAGCCGAGCACCACGCCGATGGCGAGTGCGAGGAAGACGGCCACGAGCGATGTCGCGTGCTGGCGCAGTGAGATCATTACCGCCCCTGAGTGTTCGACAAGTCTTGTAGGAGGCCCTCGGCCCGGATCGTGAGGCGGTTCCAGGTGGCCACGCCCCAGTCGAGCAGTTCGCCGCCGGAGTTGGAGGCGAGCAGCACCACGATGACCGCGATCAGCGCGGCAAGCACCACCATCGCGATCGCCACGCCCGACACCCGGTTGCGGTACAGGGTGGCGACGGCCTTGGCGTCCATCAGCTTGGTGCCGAGCTTGAGTCTGGTCAGGAAGGTAGCCGGATTGCTGTCGCGGCGGCCGCGGTCGAAGAAGTCGTCCAGCGAGGCCGCCGCGCCGACGGTCACGATCAGCGCGGCGCCGTGGTGATGGGCCAGCAGCAGCGCGAGGTCGGCGGGCGAGCCGGAGGACGGGAAGGTGGTCGCGCCGATACCCAGATCCTGGATGCGTTCCAGACCCTTGGCGTGTCCGTCGGTGTCCGCGGGCAGGATGACCTCCGCGCCGCACTTCATGGTCGCCGAGGTGATCTCCTCCGGATCGCCGACGATGAGATCGGGCTTGTATCCCTGCTTCATCAGGGTGTCCGCGCCGCGGCCGACGCCGACCATGATCGGCGCGTACTCCTTGACGAACGGCTTGAGCCGCTTCAGGTCGTCGACGTGGTCGGGGCCGTCGGCCACCACGACCACGTGTCTGCGCTTCATGTCGAGATCCAGCTCCGGAACCCCGATGCCGTCGATGAGCAGCGCGCTCTCGGTGCGGACGAACTCGATGGTGTTGCCCGCGAAGGCCTCGAGGTGATCGGCCAGGCCGTTGCGCGCCTCGATCATCCGCTCCGCGACCGCGGCCTCGGTGAGCTCGATGGCCTCGACCAGGACCTCCGGCTCCTTCTTGGTCAGCTTGTCCGCGTAGACGACGCCACCGTCGATGCGGACCCGGCTGCCGTCCTTGATCTTGGTGAAGGCGTCGGAGCTGACGGTGTCCAGCAGCGGAATGCCGTTGGCCACCAATACTTCCGGACCGAGGTTGGGATAGCGGCCGGAGATCGAGGGCGAGGTGTTGATCACCGCGGCCACCCCCGCTTGCACCAGCCGATCGGCGGTGATCCGATCCAGGTCCATCTCGTCGAGTACGACAACATCGCCGGGACCGACCCGCCGCAGCAGGCGCCGGGTGTTGCGATCCACCCGGGCCGTCCCGGTCAGACCGGGCAGCGTTTCGGTGTTCTTCGACAACAACGCCAGCATCCTCATGGCCCGATGATGGCCGCAAACCCTCAACCACTGGTGGAGGCGCGCCGGAACCACCCGCCCCATTCGTCACAGTGATACAAGCCAGTCCCATAATCGAACCGACCGGACCGTTGTCTTCACGCTCGCGGGCGTCTCGGACAGCGGGGCCGCTCCAAGGCATGATTCGCGAGTAGGCGCGATTCCTTTCGTCCAAGCCGGGCCGCGCCGGCCGGATCTACCGTTCTCGGTATGGCTGATTCAGGGATCGTCGCGGAGCATCTGCTTCGGCGGTATGACGAGTGGTTGGCGGCGCTGGTGGCCAACGACGCCGAGCGTATCGCCGAATTCGTCTCCGACGACTGGGTTTTCGTATCAGCAAGCGGAGTGTTCGAGGGGTCCGGATTCCTGGAGCTGGTGCGCGAAGGAACACTGAGCCATTCGATGATGGAGAGGGTCGGCGAACCTCGGATTCGGGTCTACGGGGAGGCCGCGACGCTGACTGTGCGGGTACGTAACACGGCGCACTACGAGGGCAAGCGCGTCGACGCCGACGAATGGACCACCGATGTGTTCGCGCGCCGCGACGGCCGCTGGCTGTGCGTGCTCACCCAACTCACCGACGCCGCCGGATGAGGCTTCGAAGGGTCGGCGGGGCAGCGCCTTCGGCGGCACTGGACAGCTACCTTTCCGAGACCGACGCCTATATCGCCAATGACTGAGGTCGATGCGGTAGTTCCGTGTCATCGTCACCACCATTCGAGGGACTCGGCTACATTGGAGCGACTTCTCACTGCCGAGCACGTTCGCGGTGTAGCCGCGGGGGCGGCGACGGCACGGCAGGCACCCGGGCAGAGAGGATCGACCGATGGCCACCGAATCCCGTTCGTTCTTGTCGCGGATCTCGCCCACGCAGTGGGCGGCACTGGCTTTGACGGTGCTCGCGGTGGTGTTCGTCTTCGAGAACCGCACCAAGGTGACGATCGAATTCCTGCTGATCAGCGTGCAGTCGCCGATGTGGCTGATCCTGCTCGTCATGTTCGCCGTCGGCTGGATCGCCGGCGTGCTGACCATGCGCAAGCGGCGCTAGCTCAGGCGCTCGGTTCCAGCACAATCTTCACCGCACCGTCGGACTTCTGCTGGAACATCGCGTAGGCCTCGGGCGCGGCGGACAGCGGAAGACGGTGCGTGGCAAAGGATTCCACGCCGAGCGGATCGCCGTCCACCAGCAGCGGCATGATGTCGTCGACCCAGCGGGTGACGTTGGCCTGGCCCATCCGCAGCTGGATCTGCTTGTCGAAGAGCACCCGCATCGGTATCGGATCGACCATCCCGCCGTACACGCCGACCAGCGAGATCGTCCCGCCCCTGCGCACGATGTCGATCGCCGAGTGCAGCGCGGCGAGACGATCGATGCCCGCGTTGTCCATCAGCTTTTGCGCCACGGCGTCCGGCAGGTAGGCCGCGGAGCGCTGGGCGATCGAGGCGAACGGCGAGCCGTGCGCCTCCATTCCGACAGCGTCGATCACCGCGTCGGTGCCTCGGCCCTCGGTCAGTGCCCTGATCACATCGCCGAGCGGCTGACCGACCGCCTCGAAGTCGAGCACCTCGATACCGCGCGCGGCGACCCGCGCCAAGCGCTCGGGCACGCGATCGACGCCGATCACGCGGTAACCGTGCTGCGCGGCGACCCGGCACGCCATATCACCGATCGGGCCGAGGCCGAGCACGGTGACCGAACCCCCGTCCGGCACCCCGGCGTACTCGACGGCCTGCCACGCCGTGGGCAGCACGTCGGAAAGGTAGAGGAAGCGGTCGTCACCGGGACCTTCGGGCACCTTGATGTGCGTGTGGTCGGCGTACGGCACACGCAGATACTCGGCCTGCCCGCCCGGCACCTGGCCGTAGAGCTTGGAATAGCCGAACAATGCGGCGCCGCTGCCGTAGTCGCGGACCTGCGTGGTCTCGCACTGGGTCGGCAGACCCGCCGCGCACATCACGCAGCGACCGCAGCTGATCTGGAAGGGCACCACCACCCGGTCGCCCCTGGACAGAGCGGTCACCTCCGAGCCGACCTCCTCGACGATGCCCATCGGCTCGTGCCCGAGCACGTCGCCTTCGCTCATGTACGCGCCGAGCACTTCGTAGAGGTGCAGATCGGAACCGCAGATGCCCGAGGACGTCACCCGCACGATCGCGTCCGTGGGCGATTCGATGCGCGGATCCGGCACGGAATCGACCGATATCTTGCGCCTGCCCTGCCACGTCACGGCCTTCATGCGGTCTCCTCGCCGAGTGTTCGAATACCGGCGGCCCTGACGCGCCGTCGGACCAAGTCTTTGTCGAGGCCGGGAGCGCGCTCCGGCCTGCCTATCTCGAAATCAGGCGCTCCGACGCGAGTGCTGTCGCAGACGGCCCGCCTTGGTCTTCGAACGACCGAGCCGGGCCGCCTACCGAAACTCCTCGGCGGCCGGACCGCGTCAGTCGGCGTCGTCGAGCGAGGTCACGCCCGTGACGACGGTGATGGCGAACGACTGGGTGTTGAGGCATCCCGCGGTCACCGTGCTGCCCGCGGCGAACCCGCCGCGGCTCTCTCCGGCGCGCGCCATGTCGAAGCGGCTCCCCGCCTCCTCGGCCGAGCCGACGAGCACGCATGTCCACTGCTCACCCGCCGGGTTGCTGCCGACCGCGATGCTGCCTTCCTCCGCGGTGTCGGCGGTGAGCGTCGGGGCCGCGGCGGCGAGCCCGCCGCCGAGCACGACCGCCGAGGCGGCGGCCGCGGTGATGAACGCCAAGCGAAGACCCGTTCGGAACATCGTCGTCCTCCTGAAGTTCGTCTGTCGATGTACCCGCAGTTGCCCGTCAGCGCGCGCCGAAACCGAATCGACGGAATGTGACCGCGCCTACACGGCACCCCGGGGCGTGACGTGGTACCTATACACTTCCGTCACAGACAGCTCGAAGAGGAGACACGCATGGCCACCAGCACCGTCGACGCCGTAATCCCCGCCCCGCGCGAGGCCGTCTACAAGTTCTTCGCCGAACGGGACGGCATCAACGGCCACCTCCCCGGCGTGCAGTTCACCCTGAAGAAGCCGGGTTCTCCGACGCCCTCCGGCGTGGGCGCTCAGTACGTGGTAGGCCGCGGCAGCCTCGGCTTCATCGAGGAGACCACCAAGCTGGTGCCCGGCGAGCGGATGGAATACAAGATCGTCAAGGGCGTCCCGGTGAAGCGCCACGTCGGCATCGTGACCTTCGCCGACGCCGACGGCGGCACCCGGGTGACGTACACGATGGAATCGGAACCGAGCCTTCCGGTGCCCGCCAAGGCGGTCGAGGCCGGCCTGCGGGTCCTGATCAACCAGTTCATCAAGGGCGCGCAGAAGGCGTTCCGCTGAGGCGTACGTGACGAGGCCCTCGCTCCGAAGCGATTCGGGGCGAGGGCCTTTCGCGTTTTCGAGAACTCAGGCGGTGGCGCGCTCCGCGCGGGCGGTCTCCAAGAGTTCCTCGGCGTGCGCGCGACCGGTCTCGGTGTCGTCCAGACCGGCGAGCATGCGGGCCAGCTCGATGACGCGCTCGTCCTTGGTGAGCGCACGAACACCGCTGTTGACCTTGCCCTTGCCGTCGTCGGACTTGTCCACCACCAGATGCGTGTCGGCGAACGCCGCGACCTGGGGCAGGTGGGTCACCACGATGACCTGGTGGGTGCGCGCGAGCCTGGCCAGCCTGCGGCCGATCTCCACCGCGGCCCGGCCGCCGACACCGGCGTCGACCTCGTCGAACACCATCGTCGCGCCGTGATCGGAACTGGCGAGCACCACCTCGAGCGCGAGCATCACCCGCGACAGCTCGCCACCGGATGCGCTCTTGCTCAGCGGCAGCGACTGCGCGCCCGAATGCGCGGAGAGCCGGAACTCGACCTCGTCCACACCGGACGAACCCGCGTGCAGTTCGGCGCCGTCGACGGTCAGCGGCGCGGAATCCTGAGCCCCCGCGGGCACCGGGCGCACCTCGACCTCCAGCCGCGCCTTCCCCATCGCCAGACCGCCGAGCTCGGCGCTGACCGCCGCCGCGAGCTTGCCCGCCGCCTTGGTACGGGCCGCGGTGAGCTTGCGAGCCGCCGCGCGCACGCGTTCGGCGGCGATGTCGACCTCCGCGGCCAGCTTGGTGAGCGCCTCCTCGGAGACGTCCAGCGAGTCCAGCCGGGCGCGCGCCTCGTCGGCCCACCCGATGACACCGTCGATGTCGGGCGCGTACTTACGTGTCAGGCTCTTGAGTTCGGCCTGCCTGGTCAGCAGCGAATCGAGCGCGCCGGGATCCGACGGCAGATCGGAGAGGTAGCCGCTGAGCTCGGTGGTCAGGTCGACGACCACCGCGATGGCCTCACCGAGCCGGGGCGCGAGCGCGGACAGCGCCGGGTCGTCGGCCGATTCCAGCCGCGAGCGCGCGGCGCCGAGCAATTCCAGTGCGCCGGAACCGTCTTCGGGCGCGTCGGCCGGACCGGCCAGCGCGTCGTGCGCGGTCGCCGCGGCCTCGCGCAGCGAATCCAGGTCGCTGAGCCTGCGCACCTCGCCGACGATCCGCGCGTCCTCGCCGGGTTCCGGTGCGATGGCGTCGATCTCGGCGAGCGAGTGCTTGAGCCGATCGGCCTCCAGCGCCAATTCCCTGCTGCGCGCGGTGCGTTCGAGCAGTTCGTTGCGTGCGTCCAGCCAGGAGCGGCGGTGCACCTGATACTTACGCAGCAGCGGGCCGACGGTCTCGGACGCGAACTGGTCGAGCGCGTTGAGCTGCTGTTCCGGGCGTTGCAGGCGCAGCTGGTCGTTCTGGCCGTGCACGGTCAACAGCGGCGCGGTGAAATCGGCGAGCACCGAGGCGGGCACGCCGCGCCCGCCGAGGTGCGCGCGGGAGCGTCCGTCGCTGCCGACCGTGCGGATCGCGATGATGCTGCCGTCGTCGTCGGCCTCGGCCGCCGCCGACTCCAGCACCTGTCCGACCTCGATGCGGGCGGCCTCGTTCACGTCCTCGACGGTGAACCGGCCCTCCACCACCGCGCGCGCCGCGCCGAGCCGCACCCGGCCCGCGTCGGCGCGGGCCCCGCTCAGCAGGTGCAGGCTGGTCACCACCATGGTCTTGCCCGCGCCGGTCTCACCGGTCAGGACGGTGAGACCCTCGTGGAACTGCGCCGTGGCGGTGGATATGACGCCGAGGCTGTCAATCCTGATCTCTGTCAGCACGTGTGCTCTCCGTTCGCCGTCGGCCTCGCCAGCCGGTCACAGGCAACTGGAACTTGCGCACCATCCGGTCCGCGAACGGCGCGGAGTCCAACCGCACCCAGCGCACCGGCTCGGCGCCGCGGACGGCCTCGACGCGGCCGCCCTTCGGCAGCGCCATGGTGCGCCTGCCGTCCAGGAAAACTATCGCATCGTGGCCCGTGGCAACGGATTCCACCGCGATCCTGGACTCCGGGCTGGTCACCAGCGGCCGCGCGAACAGCGCGTGCGCGTTGCTCGGGATCACCAGCAGCGCCTCCAGCTCCGGCCACACCACCGGCCCGCCCGCCGAGAAAGCGTAGGCCGTGGAACCGGTCGGCGTGGAGAGCAGGATGCCGTCGCAGCCGAACGCCGAGACGGGACGCCCGTCGACCTCGAGCACCACCTCCAACACGCCCATCCGCGAAGCGTTCTCGATGCTGGCCTCGTTCAACGCCCAGCCGGTCTCCACCACCTCGTCGTCCACCCGGACCGACAGGTCGATCGTCATCCGGTGTTCGATGCGGTAGTCGCCGCGCACCACCTGACCCAATGCCTCGTCCAGGTGCTCGGCCTCGGCCTCGGTGAGAAAACCGATGCGGCCCAGGTTGATTCCCAGCACCGGCACCGCCGCGGGACGCGCCAGTTCGGCGGCGCGCAGGAACGTGCCGTCACCGCCGAGCACAAGCACCATCTCGCAGCCGACCGCGGCGTCGGGGCCGTGCTCGACCACCCGCACCGGATAGCCGCCCGGGGCCGCGAGGGCCACCGCGTCCGGCCCGGCCTCGACGTCGAAGCGGGTGCTGTCGGCCTCGTCGTCCAGAACCCGCAGCCCGATTCCCGCCTCGGTGAAGATCTTCGCCACCCGGTGGGCGGTCTCGATGATCTCGGCCCGGCCCGGATGCGAGACGAGCAGGATCTCCCGGCCGCCGGATACCGGCGCCACCGCGTTCACTGTGGACCCTCCTCAACCGCACGCTCGACGAGAGCAGCGACCTGTTCCGCGTCGTATTCGAACTGCCCGTCCTTGCGCAGCCACAGAAAGTATTCGACATTGCCCGACGGACCCGGCAGCGGGCTGGCCACCGCGCCGAGCGTGCGCAGCCCGTGCTCGGCGGCCGCCGCGGCGACCGTCCGCACGGCCTCCGCGCGCAACGCCGGATCACGCACCACACCGCCGGAGCCGACCCGTTCCTTGCCCACCTCGAACTGCGGTTTCACCATGGGCAGCAGGTCGGCGCCATCGGCGGCGCAGGCGGCGAGTGCGGGAAGCACCAAGCCGAGCGAGATGAAGGACAGGTCACCGACGACGAGTTCGACCGTGCCGTCGATGAGTTCGGGTGTCAGGTTGCGGACGTTGGTGCGGTCGTACACGCGCACCCGGTCGTCGTTCTGCAACCGCCAGATCAGCTGGCCGTACCCGACGTCGACGGCCACCACCTCGCGCGCGCCCCTGCTGAGCAGCACGTCGGTGAACCCGCCGGTGGACGCGCCCGCGTCGAGACAGCGCTTGCCAGCGACACGCACGCCCTCGGCCTCGAAACGCTCCAGCGCGCCGAGGAGTTTGTGCGCGCCGCGCGAGGCCCACTGCACCTCGTCGGGTTCCTCCCGCACCAGCAGCGGGGTGCCCGCCTCCACCGCGGTCGCCGGTTTCGTGGCGACCGATCCAGCAATCAGGACCCGACCCGCGCCGATCAGCTCGACCGCGTGCTCCCGCGATCGCGCCAACCCGCGGCGAACGAGTTCGGCGTCCACTCGTGCCCGCCTGGCCACCTCAGATCTTGTCCACCGTAGCCAGGGCCTGGACCAGCACGTCGTGTGCCTGCTCCAGGATGCGAGCGCGCCGGGTGATGTCGACGCCGGATTCCGCGCTCTCCGCTGCCGCCCCGAAGGCAGCGCCGCGCGCGTCGAGCTCGGCGAGCAGGCTGTCGATCTCGCTGCGGATCCGGTCCGGGTCGGCGGGCTCCGGGCGGCCCTGCGCGCCGGGCAGATGCCTGCCGGGCAGCGGGATGCCGGGGCGGGGCGCGTTCGGTCCGGGACCGGGCACGCCGGGTCCCTGCGGGCGGGGCGTCGGAGTAGTCATCGTGCTGCCAACGCTATCGGATTTCCGAACCGGACGCGCGCACCGTCACCGCCCGACCGGGGTTGCGACGGAGCCGCTCGGACAGGTCGTCGGTCGAGTCGTCGTCGACCGGCGGATGGTTCAGCGCGTCCAGCGAATCCGCGACGTAGGTGGGGATGCGCGCCTCGGGTGCGGTGCGCAGCTCGTCCAGGGTGCTCACGCCGGTCAGCACGAGCAGCGATTCGAGTCCGACGCGCTGCGCACCCTCGATGTCGGTGTCCATCCGGTCGCCGACGACCAGCGCGCTGCGGGTTCCCGCGCGCACCAGCGCGTCCTCCAGCAGCGGCGCGTACGGTTTGCCCGCGACGATCGGCTCGCGGTCCGACGCGGCGCGCAGCGCGGCGACCATCGCGCCGTTGCCCGGTGCGAGACCGCGCTCGTTCGGCAGTGTCTTGTCGGTGTTGGCCGCCACCCAGAGCGCGTCGGCGCGCAGCGCGTAGGCGGCCTCGGCCAGATCCGGCCAAGCCGTCTGCGGGGAATGCCCCTGCACCACGGCGGCGGGCACGGTACCGTCGAACCGGCGGATGCCGCGCAGGCCGACCGCGTCGACTTCGGCGACCAGATCATCGGTGCCGACGACGAGCACTTCGGCGCCGGGGCGCAGGCGTTCGGCCAGCAGCCGCGCGGCCGCCTGGGCGCTGGTCACCACGTCCTCGGCGGTCGCGGGGAAGCCCAGGTCCGCCAGATGCTCGGCCACCACCTCCGGGCCGCGGCTGGCGTTGTTGGTCACGTACACGAGCCGCTGCTCCGACTCGCCGTTGCCCGCCAACGCTTCCGGCGCACCCTCGATCACCGCGGGACCGCGGTACAGCGTGCCGTCCAGGTCCAGCAGCAGGGCTTCGTAGCGATCTCGTAGCCGCTTCACACCACTCTCACTTCGTGTCACCCTCCGGCGCCGTACCGAATTCCGTGCGAGCCCAGCAGTAGTCGGGTCGCGGCGCTCTCACGGCCCGATCTCCGCGGCCGAGTCGCCGTGCACGCCCGCCGATCCGAGCCGCCTCGACAACACGCCGAGACCTAAGACCCTACGTCAGGCGGCCGACAGGTACGGCATCGCGTTGCCGACTCCACAGCCACGCGCGGTGGCCTCGTCGCTCGGTAGAACCCCGGTTCCGGCCGTCTACCCGAGCCCGAAACCCGTTCCGCGCCCACGCTTCACAGTCGGTTACGAATGCTGACGCGGGGTGCTGAAGGGAGGCCCCGGCGATCTCGCACACGATCGCGCCGCCGCTTCAGGGACAACGAGCAGACCGCTGCTCATCAGCGCAACCTCGGACCGACACCGGCCGACAGCTCACAGCGGCGGCCGAGCGTCTCAGGGGCCGGTGCGCCCTGTTCGTTCGTGACCGACGCGCGGTGTAGACCTCGAGTAACGCAGTTCGATCCCCCTCAGGCGCGCCCGGACGGATACCTCACAGCGACATCCGAGTGTCTCAGCGGCGGGCGCGTCCAACACTCACGACGTCCGCAGGGTCTGACCAACCACTGCATTCACCGAATCAGGCACGAGATGCGAGCCCGGATCGCCGGCGTCGACGGTTCGTCGTCGCGAATGCGGGACCGCCTCCGACCTCGACGACGACCTGGGACTTCCATCCACCAACACTCGTGCCTACCTGCGCGGCGAGGCCTTCGCTGATTCGGCGATCGAACAATCGCAGAGTCGGGTCGGTGAGACAGCCCGGCGATCGCCGGGCTCGACTCGAACTACAGGTCGGTGTCGCCGGTCAGTTCGTCGGCGCGTTCCTCGGCGTCGGTGTCGCCGTCGAGGTCGGCGGAGGCCGCGTTGAGGAACCAGGTCAGGCCCTCGTCGGTGCGGCCCGCGGCGACCAGGGCGTCAGCGTAGGCGTAGAAGAGGCGCGCCGCGGCGGAACCGGTGCGCTCCGGGTCGAGGTCGGACGTTTGCAGCGTCACCACGGCTTGGTCGTACTGACCGAGATCCATGCGCGCGCCAGCCACGACGATGCGCAGCTCGGTGGCCTCGTCACCGCTCAGCGCGCGAGCCTCCTCGCTACGACCCAGCTCGATCGCGCGCTCGGGACGACCGAGACCGCGCTCGCAGTCGGCCATCACGGCGAGCAGACCGGAACCGCCGGACATGCGCCGCGCGGTGCGCAGCTCGGACAGCGCCTCCGCCCACTCACCCGCGTGGTACGCGACGACGCCGGCGGTCTCGCGCACGACCGCGATCCGGCCCGCGCGCTGTCTGGCCGCGCGTGCGTGCGCGAGCGCGAGGCGCGGATCGTCCTCGACGAGGCGGACCGCCATCACCAGGTGCCGCGCCACGGTCTCGGCGTTGCCCTTGTCCAGGCTCAGCAGATCGCGACGGATGGCGGTGTCGAGATCGGACGCCTGCACGTCTTCAGGGAGATCCGGTTCCTCGGGACGCGGCGGGCGCCGGTCCATGGACCGGCCGCCGCCGGCGCGAGCGCCCTCACCGCCGCGTCGACGATCCTGCTGTCCGCGGTCGTAGTCCCCCGATTCGCTCCGGCGCTTGAAGCCGCCGCGTTCGCCGCTCTCGCCGCGATCGAAACCGCGATCCTCGGCGTCCCCGCGTCCGCCTTCGCGCCGCGCGTAATCGGGACGGTCACCACGCCGCTGGAAGCCACCGCGCTCACCGGAGTCACCGCGACGCTCGTATCCGCCACGCTCACTTTCGCCGCGCCCGGAGAAGCCGCGCCGCTCGCTGGAATCCCCGCCGCGATCGAAACCACCACGTTCGCCGCGCGGCTTGAAGCCTCTGTCATCGGAGTCACGCCGCGGCTTGAAGCCACCGCGCTCACCGGAATCGCCGCGCCGCTCGTACCCACCGCGCTCACCCGAGCCGCCGCGGTTGAACCCGCCGCGATCCTCGGAGCTACCGCGCTGGTATCCACCACGCTCGGAACTGCCACGATCGAAACCACCGCGCTCGCCGCCACCGCCGCGGCTGAATCCACCGCGCTCGCCCGAGCCACCGCGGCCGAAACCGCCGCGATCCTCGGAACCGCCACGCTGGTATCCACCACGCTCGGAACCGCCGCGCTCACCGGAATCGCCACGGTTGAACTTGCCGCGCTCGCCCGAGCCACCACGGTTGAAACCGCCGCGTTCACCGGATCCGCCACGACGGTCGAAACCGCCACGCTCCCCTGAACCGCCACGCTGGAATCCACCGCGCTCGCCCGAGCCGCCGCGGCCATAGCCGCCGCGATCCTCGGAACCGCCGCGTGGCTTGAAACCTTTGTCATCGGAGTCGCGGCGCGGTTTGAAACCGCCGCGTTCGCTCGATTCGCCCCGACGCTGGAAACCACCGCGCTCTTCGGAAGAACCGCGCGAACCGTAACCGCCGCGCTCGCCGGAGCCTTCACCTCGCCGGAAACCGCCGCGACCTTCTGAGCCCTCGTGTCGTCCGGCACCACCACGGCCGCCGGAGTCCTCGCGGCGCTGGAAGCCGCCGCGTCCACCGGACTCACCGCGTTCACCGGACCCGCCCTTGCGGTCGAACCCGCCGCGCGACGATCCGTAGGAGCCACCCGTGCCGCGGGACGGCCGGTCAGAACCGGCGTCGCGCTGACCGGAGGCGGAAGCGCTACGTCGGAATGGCTTCCGACCGTCGTTGTCTTCGGACACGGTGATCCCTCTCTAGGTTCCGCTGAGGTTGTTCAGGGCCCCATCAAATTGAATCACGTGCCGTCGGCGGGGCTCGGACTCGACGGCGCCAGGGGCGCGAAAGCACCCCAAACGACGATAGGGGACCCAGAATTGGGTCCCCTATCGTGAAAGGATGTTCCGGCGGTGTCCTACTCTCCCACACCCTGTCGAGTGCAGTACCATCGGCGCAGGTGGCCTTAGCTTCCGGGTTCGGAATGGGACCGGGCGTTTCCCCACCGCTATAGCCGCCGTAACTCTATGAAACTATCCACACACCGCGTACCCACGTCGGGTGATTCGAGGGCCATACCCTCGAGCTCCCGACAAAGGGAAGATTCCGAGGGCGAACCCTCGAATTCTCGACCGAATCACAACAACCGTGGGCTGTTGTGGTTCGATCACTCGGTGTCTGTGTGTTGTTTCAGATACCGCACAGTGGACGCGTAGCTTCTTCGTTGGTAAGTCCTCGGCCGATTAG